>CAVYHM010000007.1:0-224806 GCA_963768265.1 uncultured Acidobacteriaceae bacterium | reverse complement strand
ACCCCCTCCACGGATCCGGACGAGCGGGTTTCCCGCATCCGGCTCTTGCCTTAGGTGACGACGCCCATGCGGCGTAAAGGATAGGGATGACAGACGGAAGGCAAAGGCAGCCAGCGAGTGATGAGACGCCGCATGCGATCCCACAGGACGCGGCCGTTCTGGCTCCGCCGCGACAGCGAGCGATGCCAATACCAGCCGACTCGGAATCGAAACATCGCCAGCGCCGGTTGGTTCATGGGCACTCCGTAGTAGCGAAAGTGTCCACCCACAACCGCCCGCAGCCACTTGCCTTGCTCGGGGATGGGTTCGTGCATGCGTCGCTTGAGCTCGGTTTTGACCTCATTCAGCTTCGTCTGCAACCTTTTCCGAATCGTCTGCCGCCGCACCGTGAACCGTCCATTGCTCTTCTTCTTCACGCAGATATGCGTAAAGCCGAGAAAATTGAACGTTTCCGGCTTCCCTTCTCCACGCCACTGCCGTTGGTCGATCGCATACGGACCGAACTCCAGCAGTCGCGTTTTCTCGGGATGCAGCTCCAGGTGGAACTTCTTCATGCGTTCCGTGAGTTCCGCCCGAAACTGATCGGCATCCGCTTGGCTGTTAAATCCAACCACGATGTCGTCCGCAAAACGCACCACGACAACGTCGCCGTGCGCCCGCTTCTGACGCCACGCTTGGACCCACAGGTCGAACACGTAATGGAGATAAACGTTAGCCAACAGCGGCGATGCACTGCCGCCCTGGGGCGTTCCTTCTTCCGTACGGGTTCGTTTCCCATCCTCCAGCACGCCCGCGTTGAGCCATTTCTGGATCAGTCGCACGACGCGCCGATCTGCAATCCGGTGCTCGACGAACTTCACCAGCCATTCGTGCGAAAGCGCATCGAAAAAGCCGCGAATGTCCAAATCCAGCACCCAGTTCACCTTCTTCGTCAGCAGTCCGGTGTAGAGCGCATCCAGCGCGTTATGCTGGCTGCGTCCCGGTCGGAATCCGTACGAAAAGTCGAGGAAATCCGTTTCGTAGATGGCGTTCAACACTTCGACGGTTGCGCGCTGGGCGATTTTGTCTTCCAGCACCGGAACTCCGAGCGGTCTCTTCCGCCCGTCGTTCTTGTCGATATACACCCTACGCACCGGCTTGGCTCGGTACGCTCCTCGCTTCAGCCTATGGGCGAGATCCTGGAGGTTGTCCTCGAGAGTCTCGCCGTAGTGCCGCCACGTCTCTCCATCCACGCCAGACGCAGCGTCCTTCTTCAAACTGAAGTAGGCCCTGCGCAGCGTTTCCGGATTGTAGATGTGGTGCAGGAGCGCGGTGAACCGCAACTTCTTATCCTTGCTTGCTGCTTGACGTACCCGCTCCAGCGCGCTGAGCGCGTCTTCCCGGCTCGGTGTCCGGGACGCGTTTTGTTGGGGCAGGTTCCCTTTGGCCAGGCCTCTTCCCTCCATCCCCTCCGCTGCCGGTTGTCCGGCGTTGTTCGGGGACTTCTCCGGTACAGTAGGTCTGTCCGACTTCCCAGGTCCGTTCGTCATCGGCGTGCGTCCTTAGACTTCCCGATGCGTCCCAGGGCTACTGCTTCCCTGGGCGAGCCTGGGATCTCCCGGTTCCCGTTCGAGGTGCTTCCGTACGTGCACGGGGTCTGTGACCGCGCGGGACTCCGTTGCACCTCGCGATATCGGTGCACCGGATGGGGCCTTCCGCGTCTCCTTACAGCGTCGGCGTCCCGGAGTGATGGTCTTACGCGGCTGAATACCCGGCCCGCACGTTCCCTTGTCAACGCTTCGACGCCGCCCTCGCGAGCGGCTCCGCATGACTCAGGGCCGATGTGGGTCGCTACTTCACATTCGTGTGACTCTTTCATTCACTACACCTCGCCGGTTTAACCGGCGCACAAGGAGCAGCTCTCATGCGACTCAATTCGAATTGGAACCGGCGCGGTTTCCTTGGCAGCGTGGGAGTGATTGCAGGCTCGATCCTGGCGCCACGCAAGTTATTTTCCCGGAATCACGGAGCTGCGAGGGCAAGTACGCGAGTGAGCGGTTTCGGACAAACCGGCAATCCCTACGAAGAACTTGGGGTTACAACGGTTATCAATTGCGAAGGAACCATGACCGTGCTGGGAGGCTCGCTCCCCCACCCTGAACTTGAAGCGGTGATGACAATGGCCGGGCGCCACTTTGTAAGCATTCCAGATTTAGAGGTGGCCGCAGGCAAGCGCATCGCGGAGATGCTCAAGTTGCCGGAGGGATACACGGCGCTAGTAACCTCAGGTGCGGCAGCCGCGATTCAATCCGGGCTGGCAGGCATTTTGACTGGCGGCAACGAAGCCTTGATCCGGCAGTTGCCGGATCTAACGGGTATGAAGTCGGAGGTGATCATTCAGAAGTCGCATCGCAATCCGTTTGATCATCAACTTCGGTCTACGGGCATCAAGCTCATCGAGATCGAAACGCAGGATCAGTTGCGAGCCGCGCTAAGTGAGCGCACGGCCATGATGCACTTCTCCAACTTTGCCAACGGCGCCGGACAAATCAAAGTGGAGGAGTGGGTTAAGCTGGCGAAGGAATACAACATCCCCTGTATGAATGATGCCGCAGCCGATACACCACCCGTTTCTCACCTTTGGGACTACACCAATATGGGTTACGACCTTGTGACCTTCAGCGGTGGCAAGGCGATTCGCGGGCCCCAATGCGCCGGTTTATTGATCGGTCGCAACGAGATGGTGGCGAATGCCCTGTTGAACAATAGCCCGCACGAAGACACATTAGGCCGCAGCCAGAAAGTGGGCAAGGAAGAAGTCCTGGGCATGGTCAAGGCACTTGAGCTTTTTCTCGCGGAAGACCATGAGGCTCTGGCCAAAGAATGGCAAGCCCGGCTGGAAGGAATCTCGCGCGAAATCATGAAAATTCAGGGAGTGAGCACATCGTTCTTTGTGCCTGACATCGCCAATCATGTACCCCACATGAGAATTACGTGGGATGCGGCGCGCATTTCCTTGACACCACAACAGGCCTCAAAGCTGCTTCGCAGTTCGAAACCTTCCATTGTGATCGGAGGCGGTGAAGGAAGGCCTGGATTGGCCATGACCGCCTTCATGCTGCAACCGGGAGAAGACAAAATCGTTGCCGAACAGCTTTCGCGCCTGTTCCGCGAACACGCAGCGTAAGCGGAAATACCCGAATGGTTAGGAGGGTCGTGGGGACCACGACACGCACTCCTCAGAAGACCGCGTTGAACCGTTCACCATGCCGGACTGCGGCGCCAGCCGTCGAAGCGGCGGCCGTGTCCTGGAGTCCGCGATGACCAAGGCCAGGATGAGTTATGTGCGCTGGTTTCTGGTTCTCTGGCTGTTTGTCCTCAGTGCCGTCTCTTATCTCGACCGCGTAAACATCTCCATTGCGAGTGGCTCCATCGCCGAGGTCTATCAACTCAGCGATGTGGAACTGGGCAAAGTGTTCAGCGCTATGCTGGTCGGTTACGCACTCTTTCAGACCGTCGGTGGCAGGCTCGCTGACCGTTACGGACCGCGACGGGTGCTGGCCGGAGGCGTCGTATGGTGGGGAATCTTCACTGCCCTGACTACGCTAGTCCCTGCGAGAGCAGGCGCGCTCTTCCTGCTCATCGCAGTCCGATTTCTTCTGGGCGCCGGAGAGGCGGTCATCTATCCCGCGGCCAATCAGTTCATTGCTCGCTGGATTCCAGCAGCGGAGCGCGGCCTTGCGAACGGATGGATCTTTGCCGGTGTGGGCGCGGGCGCCGGCCTTACGCCTTTGCTCATAACCGGGATCATGGTTCGTTACGGCTGGCGATCGTCGTTCTGGGTATGCTCCGCCGTCGGATTCGCGGCTGGGGTGGTGTGGTTCCTCAGTGCTCGCGACACGCCCGCCGAGCATCCCAGCGTGTCCGCTTCCGAGTTAGCTCTGATTCGCTCGGGGCTGACCCAAACCCAACCGATCCACGATCCGAAAGCGCTAGTGTCATGGAGGCACGTTCTCCAAAGCAAGGAGGTCTGGGCACTCACCGTCAGCTACTTTTGTTACGGCTACGTAGCCTGGATCTTCTTCAGTTGGTTCTATCGCTATCTCGCCAAAGTGCGTGGCCTGGATTTGAAGGCGAGCGCCTTTTACACCATGTTGCCGTTTCTGGCCATGTTAGTGTGCTGCCTTTTGGGAGGAGCGATCAATGATCGGCTCACAAAATGGCGGGGACCGCGGATTGGACGCTGCGCTCTTGCGGCATTCGCAATCGCCGTTGCGGGCATATTCATTGCTTTTGGCTCGCAAGTACAAAGCGCCCGACTGGCCAGCGTCGTACTCGCCGGTGGAGCAGGCGCGCTCTATCTCTCCCAAAGCTCTTTCTGGTCCGTAACGGCCGATCTCGCTGGCGCGTCCGCAGGATCGGTATCGGGCTTTATGAATATGGGAGCCCAGATAGGGGCGGCGCTCACGGCGACGCTCACTCCCTGGATTGCGGGCAGGTTCGGTTGGACGATGTCATTTCTGGTGGCGGCTGTGTTGTGCCTGCTCGGTGCAGCAAGTTGGCTTGTCGTGGATCCATCGCGACAACTCAAGGTTCTGCGCGCGGATGCTGGCGCGCTACAGATTCACACTCTCAAAGGGATTTCTGATCAGGCGGCCGGTCGGTAGTTGTTTCGCCGAACGATCGAAGAGATCACAATGATGTTCGAGCCATCGCCTAGAATGGGCAGCAGTTGCTGCACTCGGAAAAACGGACTTCGCACATTCGTGGCAAAGAGATTGTCAAAATCCTCTATCGTATGATCCACGATGCGCGCCCATTGCTGATTCCGGCCTTTGAGTACAAGCACATCCAATCTATCACCGACGATGGAGCGTTTTATGACCTCGCTGAGCAAGAACGCCAGAGTCGCAGGGCTCCTGTACATTTTGAGCTCACTGTTTGGGATTGTGCGCCTGATCTACATTCCCAGCACCCTGTTGGTATCGGGAAACGCGGCGGCCACGGCCAACAATATTACGAGGCACGAGCTCCTTTTCCGCTTCGGCATAGTCAGCTACCTGCTGTGTAGTGCTGTGTGGATTTTCGTCACATTCGCTCTCTATCGGTTGCTTAACGGAGTCGACCAGACACTTGCTCGGTTGATGGTGATCATCACCGTAGTGATCACGCCCGTCTTCTTCGTCAACGCAGGGAATGACGTTGCCGCCCTGCTGTTCGCTCGCGGCACCGAGTTTCTGTCGGTCTTGGACCAGGCGCAGCGTGAGGCGTTCGTTGTGCTGTTTCTGAATTTGCATCACCAGCTTGATCTGGCTAGCGAGCTTCTTTGGATCCTATTCCACGTTCCCTTCGGGCTATTGGTGTACAGGTCGGGTTTCCTGCCCCGCATCTTGGGAGTTTGGCTGATCATGGTCGGTTTTGCCTATTTGGCACTCAGCTTTACCGGCCTGCTGCTTCCAGCTTACGAACACAAGGTCTGGAACTTTGCTCAACCAGTCCTGTTTGGAGAGCTCGCGATTATGCTGTGGCTCGCGATCATGGGCGCCAAGGAACCGCGCTTGGCTGCAGGATCCTAGCGTTAACCGTCGCTAAGTCCTCCGTTACGCTCATTCACTGGGATTTTGAGTGTAACCGCTGATTTCGTCAGTTGACTGGAATTGGAAGAAACAGTTTGAGCGTAGTTTTGATGCGATGATTCCGAGCACGGCGGTCTGATCGTCCTTTACTTGTTGGAGATTACGAAGTTGACTGTGCTTACCTGATTACCGCTCACCGTCACAGATTTTTCCCACGTCTTGGGTTCCGAGAACAACGGGCGCTCGATGCTGCGTGCGGTTAGAGCATCGTAGGCGTGTTCCTTGCCGAGCAAGTTCCAGCCTTCATGCCAGGCCACGATCTGATAGGTGCCCGACGGCACGTCGGTGAACTCGAAGCTGCCGCTCTCGTCAGTCACGGCGTAGTAGGGATGCGAGACGACCATCATTTCAGCATTCATCCAGACGTGGCCACCGTTGCACCGTAGATCGACAAGCCCGGGCGTAGACATGGCGCGCGTGGTTACGCGGTCCGTGAAAGGAAACGGCAGGTTGAAAGTGGCCGCGCCATCCATGTGGATGGTGTGCAAGGTCGCATCGGAACTCATCATGCTCAGCGTCGCGTTTTGTGGAACCAGAAGAATGTGAGGGATGTAGCGGCACTGTTTCTGGTTGAGATGGCGGCGCTGTTCCGGCAGTTCCAGCGCCTTGCCGCTGGTGATGTTTTTCAAGTAGACGATGGTATTGGCCACGCCTCCTTGCGGCCCAACGATGAGCCGTTCCAGATCTCGAATCTTGACAGAGTCAGGATCGCAGATCTGGGGGTCCTTGGTGATGGGGAAAGTCGGGGCGTGCGGGGATGGCCCGGCCCATTGTACGGTGCCGGAAATGGTGCCTCCGTCGGTAACCGTAATGACTTTGTAGTCGCTTTGCGCGAACGCCACAGCCGTGGCGGCAAAGAAGGTTGTAAAAAGCAACGATCGTGAAACAAATCGGCGCATACCCGTCCCCTTAATGCTCTCGGCTACCGGCGTTTGTCGCCCACACGCCGCCAGAGCATGAGATTTGGCCGTACAACTTGCTCCGTACCCATTAACCTGCGTCCGCAGTTGCAGGAAATTCCGCGCAGAGTCGGACCACATTCCAGGGACATTATTTTCTGTTTGTGGGTCTTTCGCTTACGGTTTCAACGGGGAGGCCGTTTTAGAGCGACGGGCTTGTGGTTGAAATCACTTTAGAGTGCGCTGATCGGAAAGGGGAGTCGAGATTACCAATGTCACATTTCTCGAAGTTGCAGAGATTCCGTGATAATGTCGGCTCCAGTGCCCGAGTAAGCTTTGGTGGTGCCAACTAGGACGAGGTCGTGCGGCCTTCGGCCTTGTTGGGGCACAAGACTTCCTCCTCCGCTTGCAGCCAATCATCTGTTGCGTCTCCATTCCCAGCGCCGCGTCTTTGATACAACTCATATGCCCGTTGGCGGATTTGCTCTTCGATTTTGGCATCGGTTCGGTTTGATCTAACCGAGATAGACGGGCTGGCACACATGGGGGAGTACCTACGCTTAGAATTCTGCTCGCGACTCGTGCACGGTCGCAACGCGCCCATACGAATGGTGCGAGTAGAGGTAGGTCGCGGATTTCTGGCGGGCTGGCGAGCGATTACCGAAACGCTCTTTTCGCGGTCAGACAGTGCCAAGAGCTGTTTGATGATTTCTCCTTTTTCCAGCTTCTCTACCCTTTTCGGCTTACGCCCGCATGTTTTTGCCAATATAGCGAGCACTGGCAGGGCGGTCACAAGTCCGATGAGTAGGATACTAATCATCTACGCTACTTCGCTTGGTATGTGGTCAGAGTAGTGGTTCAAGACAGGATTGTGCGCTTGCTGGAGCGCCGGGATGTAGGTTACTGAAGTTCGTGTCCCGAACTCGTGTTTGCTGTGTCCTGATGACGAGCTTGGGGTCGCCGAATCGTGTCACATTCATTATGTTGCGGCGGCATAGTTTTTGTCAGGGAGCTGATGACTGCTTTCTCAGTTGGCGCAATATCTCCCATTACGCTCATCACCTGCCGATTGGGTTTAGGTTCATTTTCCCCGCCAGGTGTGCCACAATTTTCGAGAAAGCCCGACAGTGCGATCATAGGCAACACCCCGAGAAGCCAGGGGCGAGCCAGATGAGTGAGGCCGTTGTTTCGTATCGACTCACGAAACTCAGAATACACCTGCCAGACGCACGCTGTTGTAACGTCGCGATTGCGCTATTGCGATCAAAATCCCCTCGCCGTAGCGGCACGCCTGTGCTTAGGGCGAACAGACGGCGCAAACTTGCGCTAACGCTTGGTTTCGACAATTGATTCGACAATCGACTTCCATAGCACGTCATCCGCCCTCGGAGCAGTAGATGGATGGTCCTTTGTCAATTGCGGGGGCAGCCGCTGCCATTCGCGGACATCGGAGACGGAGCTCCGTCAAATCTGGATTTCTTGAGGCCGAAACAGCGTCAGCTCAATGTTTCGTAGCAGAACGCACTTGCGCCGCGCACCGCTCACTGAAATGTCACCACGACGCTGCTTGCAGTGTATTTCACCGTGCCTCCCTCCTCGACCGTGACGCTCGTAAACTCTCCGCTGAGCGAGCCGAACGTCATGGCGGTGTAGGTCGAGCCCTTCTGCGGGGGTCTCTTGGGGTTGATACCTACGACCAGGCTGCCTGATAGTGTGGCGTTCGACTTGACGACGAGCGCCGTCGTGCCCCACTGCACGCTCAACTCACCAATGGCCGTCTGGGTGTAGTTGCCCGTCACCGTCAAGGTTTCCACGTTGGTCGGGTAAGCGAACCCTCGACGGTTCCGCCCCCTACCAAAGATCCCGATTGCATATCGACCGAGGCGGCGCTCAGCGTGGTCCCAAATAGAGTGAGGTATCCCTGGCTGGTCAGCGAGTTCGCAATCGACACCGTCCCCGCGCCAAAGGCGAGCCCCACACCCTGGCCTAGCTGAATCGAATCGACAGAGATCGAGGGCACTGCAGTTGCGTCGACGGATCCAGTGGCTGGTGCGGTGAAGATGCAGACGTTGCTCGTCGCGCCTGGCACCTTGTTCGTGCTCCAGTTCCCGGCTGTGCCCCACGCGTCCGTGCCCGCATTCCCAGTCCACTCCACGTTACAGCTCTGTGCCTGCGCCAAGTTGGCCCCCGCAACAGCATCTGCTAACGCAGCGACTGCCAGCAAAACGACTGCACGCAAGAACACCCTTTCCTTGTGCGTTTTCATAACGCCTCCTTGTGTGAAATTTTCCTGAGGTTAGCCAGGTGCAGGGTATCCAGCCAGGCGCCCATCATGGTAAGTTGCAAAAAACTCGACGTTGTCACGCGAAAGTCAATGATCGTGTAAAAGCTTTGTAAAACCTGCGTGTTCGGAGGCCAGCTTCATCTCACGTTCTCGAATCCATCCTGACTCCTGCCTCCGTTTCTTAGCACAGGATCGGGACTCTCGTAGCGTCATGAGACTCAAATTCAGGCCAGAGCCGATGTTAGGGGCATCACTTTTTGCGGTAACTGTTGTTAAATCCCCACATCGCTCATCCTATGAAAGGGGATGTCAAGTAAAAAAGCTTCTCCCCGCCCCTCTGGGAGATGCGGGCGTGGTGACTTACATCCAGCCCCACCTCACTCCTCACCTCATTCTTAGAGGGGTTATTGGTTTGGTCGCTTTGGCTCGTCGCATTTCCCCGCGGCGATGCCAACCCCAGTTGCTTGTCCCAACTCGACGGTTTCATGAAGTCAGTGGCGCACGACGCCGTTCGGTTCCGAAGCTATGCAAGCTAAGCGTTGGCTTAAGTGCCAACCATGATCCTATGTGAGGCTCGAGGCCTATAGCTTTTTTCGGTTATCCGAGGGGGCATAGGATTGACCCGGAGACTCGGTGCTGGACTACAGCACACAGAGTGCCTGAATGAGCGTTTGGATACTCTCCCTCGAACCGGAGCATCGCAAGAACCGATTGGCCACCACCGAGGCATGAAAACCTTGGGCGATTACCTGGGTTCTATTCGATGCTCAAGCTGCTTGCGTCTTCAGTTGTTTTGCGTCGAAACGTTCCTCCTTTTTCCAAAGTGTCAAAGTAATGGCCGCGATCTTGCGCGCCAGGGTCAGACGAGCCATCTCCGGCTCCATGCCCTTGGCCAGCAAAGCCGCGTAGAAATCGTAGAACGGTCCCCTGCCACAGCTGGCCCGGGTGGCTGCGCTCTTGAAGATTTCTTTCATCTCATGGTTGTGATTTCGATTCAGACCACGAATCTGCTGGGGTTTCTTGGAGAGTTGCAATTGCCCACGCACAAAGCGGTATTGCGCACTGTCGTGCGTCTCAATGCCCAGCCCACTGTAAGTCCAGAGTTGCCGCTTGCTGCGGAAGCGGTGCGGGGTTTGCATCAGCGCGATCAATCTCGCCGCTCGAATCGGACCGACGCAGGGTATCTGGCGCAGCAGTTTCGCGGCCTTATGTTTCCGGCTCTCGGCCAACAACTCCGGTCGCACCTCTCGCCGCAAGGCCTGCAATCCATCCAGCTGTTGATAGAGCAGCTCCGCGCGGCGGCGCACCCCGGCCTGCGGAATCTTGCTTAACCATTCCTCTCGAGCGCGCGCAGCATACACCTGGGTGCCGGCACAAGGAATGCCCCAACCGCGATACAGTGCCTTCAGTCGATTCATCACACGCGTCAAATCTTTGCTGATCGTCTGATAACTACGCCCCAACTCGCGTAACGTCCGTAGTCCGTTTTCCCCGTGGTAGACCGGTCGCAGCATCCCCGTGCGTAACAAATCGGCCAGCTTCTGCGCATCCACCTTGTCGCTCTTGCTGCCCTCCTTTAACAAGGCGTTGCGCCGCGGATTGCACACCACAATGTGCTGCACATGCGGCTGCAGCAGGTCATACAGCCAGGCGGCCCAGGTGCCTTCTTCCCAGGTCACATGCAGCTCGCCCCGTAGACCGTGGAGAAACTGCAGAATGCTGCTGGCTTTGGTTTCGATGACCGACTCCATCACCAGTTTCCCGCCCTCATTCTGGACGGCGATCACAATGGCTTCCTTGTGCACGTCCATTCCGATATATTTGACGTCGTAACTCATTTGAGTTGCCTCCTTGGGGGAAAGATCATTCGTCTCGACGCTTGTCTTTCCCTCAAGGTAAAATGCCATTCTCCAGCTAATTTGACTAGGCTCTCCAGTAGTCCTTTCCCACCGGGCACACTACTACTGCAGTTACTCTTTAGCGCCGCCGTAGCGGAGCGAAGCCCTGCACAGCGCAGCGCTGCGGAGGCGGCGCCTCACCCGGCTTCGACCTGCTGAAGCGGGGCGCTCTTTCATAATGTATTGACCGTGGGCCGCTCGACGGATCAAGCAGTCCTCGGGATGCAAAATACCAAGATTGCCATCCATTCGGGTAGACCGCAGAAACCTTCGCTCAGCGAGGGCGTATTGTGGCAATATTTGCTAATCAAGAGGTGATTCCCCATGTTCTCGGTTCGCGTAGTTCTCTGGACGGTAGCGATGGCATATACCGGATTCATTCTGGCCAACCAAGGGCTGCGAACGTTCAACAGCCTCTCCATTACAGAAGCATTCCTCGGGGCTTTAGAAGGGTTTTTCCTTGCTATCATGTTCACTCTCCGAGAGAGGCGGCGACGAAGACCAGCCTTCGTTGGGCATTCCATTGCACAAATCTTTCCGGAATGGCGCTCATCCTCCGAAGACCGCGAATAACCTCCGCGCTAAAGGCTGACCCTAACAGGCAGGCTAAGTCCGGGCTGATCTTGCTTCACTACTGTCCGGCTAAATGTCGAAGAGAATCAGTTGGTTAACGTTTTCGGTGAATTCTGTGTCTGCGTCGGGTGCCTGAAGAGCGCATAAAATGGGCGTTTTCTCGAAAAGTGTTACGCTCAGAATCTGTAGCGTTTGGTAAAGGCTGGCCGCCAGGCCCAGCCGCTTCCGAACGATGGCAACCAGCACATAAATTGACACCGCGATCCAGATCTGGGTCTTCACCGCATTCTCACTTGTCCCATAGAAGGCCTTAATGCGTAGATGCTGCTTGATCCACTTAAAAAACAATTCGACTTGCCAGCGGCACTTGTAGATTTGCGCGATGGTAAATGCGGGAAGTACAAAATTGTTAGTCAGGAATTTCAGCCGTTTGTGGGTCTCCTTGTCGAGATAATGGACACGTCGCAGTGCATCCGGATACGCCGACGCCGACTCGAACGATGTCAGAATAACCGTCTGATCCGAGCGCACGCCCGTCGTCTTGTCCACAGGATGCGAGTAGCGTCTCTGGATCAGCACATTCGACTTGGTACGGACGACGAAGAAAGCGGAGCTGAGTGTAAAAACAAAGAGCCTTTGGAAATCAATGTAGGCTCGGTCCATGACGTAGAAGGCGCCCGCCTCTGGCATGATCTCGTCTAGGATATTCACATCGTGCACATCACCACTGGTGACGCGGATGAACGTAGGAATGTTGCCGTGCAAGTCCAGCAGCGTATGCATCTTGACGGCGGCCTTGCGCTGACGAAACTTCGCCCACGGGAATAGCGATAGACACAGATCGATGGTCGTCGAATCCAGAGCGTACAGACTTTGATCGAGATCGACACCAATTTCGTCGTGCGCGTACAGTGGCCGGGCAATGCGAATTCAATACCTGCGCGAAATCCGCAAAGATCCTCCAATCATGCGACTCGTTCGCATCGGCCAGCGTCGAACGCGCCACCTTGCCCCGGAATCCCAGATGGTACAGCTTGCCTCCGACCGAGTGCAGACACGCCTCGATGTCGCGAAGACTTTCTCGATAGGTGAGTTGTGCGAAAGCCATGGACAGATACTGATCCCAACAGGAAAACCCGCGCAGCCGGCTGTCGCCTTGATAGCGCTCAACGCAACGGCGAAACTCTCGATCGGGAAGGAAACTGATTAACTGCGAGAAGACTGCGCGCCCTTGATTCATGAGCCATTGTGCGCTGTCCGGACTGCCCAAACCTGTCTCGCGGCGGTCAAATCGCGGCAAGCCAAAAACAGCCTCAACTCCTTACCGATCCATCACTTGCCTACCTCACTTAGCCCGTTAGCCGGACAGCAGTGATCTTGCTTAATCAGCCAGGTGAACCAAATTTCAGTTGACCTTATATCGCCGTTACAATGTTACAATCATCGTCCCGTCCGGAACGTGCAGTCCGATTCTGGCGATCGCGTACCCTAAAGTAAAACGCAGAAAACAAGCACTCCCGTGGCGAAAGGCTGCTCCGCGCCCATTGGTCTCGTCCGCCCCCTAGAAGAACCTATGAAGCCCGCTGAATAAAGAATTCCTTGAAAGCATAAGGTGAAACCGATGAGCTTGGTGCCAAAAGGTCCGTCCCGCATGCAATGCTTATCGTCCCAATGCAATGTCAGAAGTGCGGCGAACGATAACGATTAAAAGATCCCGGCCTTCCCCAACCCAACCGTCAGAGCCACTCCTTCAACTCTTCCACCAGACTCTGGACTACTCCGTAAAGTTCTGCCACACCTCCCTTTTGCAGTTCAACGTCATCCCGGCGAACATCCTCCTGAATGGCACGACAGAGTTGATAGGCTACACGAATGCGCTCGGCCGCCAGAAACGACGCCACCGACGACGCCCCGTTCTCCAACAGCAGCCCAGCCACCGATTGCTGCGCGGCCCACGCGCTGTTGCGCACCCGATTCAACGCATCGCGAAATTCTTCAAGGACATCGGGCGCAACTTCTCCCGCTAAAATTGGTTCCTGCAACGCCTTCAACTCCGTAATGGTACGCGTCACCTGTTTTGCAATAGCCGTTTCTGGTGTCACTTCGCACTCCACGACGATTACCTCCGGGCTTCAATGTAATCCACTCCTCGCGGAGTACCCAGACGTCCTAAGAACATCCTCCTTCGTAATCGATTGGATTAGTGAGAAATCATGAAAGGAATTCGAGCGATCGGCGATAGGGGAATTCTGACAAATCCTCTTTCCAGAGCGAAATAGTTTTCTCTCCGCTCATTTCACTTTCGAGAGCAGAATCAGTTCTCCCTTGGAAATGGGGACCTTGGTTGTGTATCCAACCACCTGGGAACTTTTTCGTGGCATATCCCGTGTAAGTGCGCTGACCTTCATGCTGGTAATCGTGATGTCCTTATCCGTGATTTTCCTTCCCGCGCCAAGGTCAGTCGCTGCCACCACGACATCGACTCGTTCATCCGTTTTGAGCAGGATGCAGGAAGTAGAGGCTAATGCCAGTACCAACGTCAGAACCGTTCGTGACCACTTCATGGCAGCCTCCCTTTTATGGCCTGACATTGTAAGCCACCTGCAGCCTACCAAGTTCCTTTCCGCGCTGCATGGTCACTTCTTTTAGGAGGTCTCCGCTCTACAACTGTCGCAAAATCCCATAGCACTCATCATCCGTGAGTCAAAATGGACGATCAGGGAACGAGGCGAAAAAGTATTGCGAATCGAGACAACTTTCCTTTGAAACAGTAGTGCTGCAACAGAGTAATGAGACTACGCATTGACCATCATCCCAGCGCCAGCTGAACCAAGGGATGCATCCTTCTGCCAGCTTTTCGTGCTACCGTCGAATCACAGACTGACGGAAAAGCCTTGGCTTTCGCCAGCTATAGCGAATTCGGCTCCATGAATAGTGCAAGATACCATCACCACCAGTCAAAAGGCGTCATGGCAAATAAATTCCTTAAGCGGCTCCTCGAAATATTTTGTCGTCATCAATTTTCCTGGCCCCATAGTGGTATTTACGGGCAGGACTATCAGGTCTGCATGCGTTGTGGGGCTGTCTATGAGTATGACTGGGGCGCGATGCGCCGCACGCGTCGGCAGGCGTCCGAACTACAGGGCCAGACAGGTTTGAAAAGCTAACATCAGCGCGGCGACTAGCGCCGACTTTTAATCAAAGCGTAGCCCAGATGTTTCAGCCTCAGCGCTGCCAAGCCTCACTTGTGACTCACTCTGCCTTCCGTCGTCGCTCGCTCCTGCTTCCAACCGAAATTACTCATTAAGGCTCTTTGCCAGAGCATTCAGACCTACTTCCATCTTGAGCCGCCAGCGTTCGATGGAAAGTCTCGCCAGATGCTCCATGGAGTGCTCGAAAGCCTGCGAAGCATTCGCGGCCTGGCCCTTCAGTGAGTCGGAAGCCGAGGCGACGATTCCATTCTGGACAATCTTCATCTTTTCGGTGGCTTCATCGAGCTGATCGCTGAGCGCTTTGAGGCTGCGGGTCGTCAATTCCTCGAGAATCTCCTTCGCCAGATTCTCGAATTGGCTGCGTGTGTCCGTTACGACCTCGCTGGACATCCGGCTCAGGCGATGGTCCAGGCCTGACTCCAGGCAGCGGGTAGATTCGTCCAGTTTCGCGATGCGAGCGTCCAGATAATCAACCTGTTCTTGCAAACGTGACGATTCTGACGCAACCGCCGATCGAAGTTGTTCTAAGTCTCCGCGCCGCGCATCGTGCTCGGCATTCAAGTTATGTTGGAGAAACTCCAGAAGCTCTTGGCTCAAGTGTTTGAGGGAGTTGCCTCCGTCCAATAATCTCTGTTGAAAATCTTCCAACCCGCGACGCAGGTGCTCCCGGGTGTTCTCGGAGATGTGCGCGGAAATGTCCTGTGCGCGTTTCTCGACGACGCCAAGTTCTTCACCGACCCTGCTCAGAAAATTGTCGTGGCCTTCGGTAATTCGCTGGTCAATCGTTGCCTTGGCTGATTCCAGCAAATGTGCGGACTGTTGGCGCGCCTCGTCGAGGACTCTTGGTCCGAGGTCCTTTCGCAGACGTGACTCGATCTGTTGTTCGAGCTCAGGAGGAATTTGCGAGAGCGAAACCTCAAAGCGACTACGATTCGCTTCTCGTTGCGCCACACGCTCCCTGAGCGCCGTGACTTCAGCTTGGAGCGGACGTACCGATTCTGCAATCATCCTCCGCACCTGTTCTTCCAATTGCCGCGCGACGCGATCACGCACGGCCGCAGAGGGCTGATTTTCTTGGCCGGACGACTGCTGAGAGACCGAGGCGTTCGTGGACGTAAGAGTCTGGGGAGGCCTCTGCACCACCGGCGCCGGAAGTACCCAATCCTTAGGACAATCTCTCAAGCCCCAGAAATTCTCGGGTCGGTCGAGTTGCGCTCCCAGCATCCAGGTCGCTTGATCTGAGCCGATTGGTTGGCATGTGACCACATGAGCTGTAGTCTCGCGCCCGTCCTTGCTGTGAAGGTTCAAAGGAATACCTGCGTCGAACTTGACTCGGGTCAGAATGGCACAACCATGTGCGTTGACCACCAGGGTTTCACACACCTCTGAGAAGTGTGTTCCATCTAGACTGGTAACGAGGATCTGGAGTGCAGTCGGTACTCTCGAACTGCGCCGAAGTATTGTGGGGGTTGCTCCATTGTGCATGTCACTGTCCCTTGCTTCCGAAGGATTAGGTGCCAGTCGGCCAGTGCAAGCACCATGCAGTTCCCACCTTAACTCCAAATTGGTCTGTAACTGAAAAGTCGAAAGGATTGTGGGCGGGATGTCCGCTAGTACACTATCTGCACGAACCTTGGTAACGACCTGCAGCCAGAGTCAAACAACTAGCCCGTGGAGTTCCCGATCTGTGCCCCTAGTGTCGTTGTTGCCTTTAGTACCCGACTAGTTTGGAGAAAACTCCCCAGATCGCTCATTGAGGGCTTTTGACCGGTATGGCGTGATTACAACAGGGATTTCTCGACTGCTAGCAACAGTGAGTTGCTTCGCAACCTCAAGCTGCGTGCTCGACCCACTCCGATCGCCATGTCGGCGGTTCGAAGGGCTCGGCGAAGTATTGGGTTTCGTGGATGACCTTGCCATTCCGAAACTCCATGATGCTCACTGTCTGAAAAGGCTTATCTTCGTAATTGATAACGTACTCGGTCACCCAGAGATCGGCGGCACCCGTTACGCGACGGATGCTGAAGCCGCTAGGTTTGCCTGGATGATGTCCGCGCAACGCTTGTAGGTTCCGTCGGCCGCGAATCTTCTCCCCCGATTGAGGATATTCACACAGAACATTGTCATCGTATATGTTGTGCTCTGTCTCCAAGTCTCCAGATGCGGACGCAGCCCAGTGGTGATCCAACGCTGCTCGGTTTTTCTGATCTTCCATACCTTCCTCGCTCTTCCCTCGCTTTTCGAACCCAAGCGAAACAATTGCATCTCGCTCGTGGCGTCATTGATGTGGATTTGCGCGCTATCCTTCACGATTCGCGAGAGTATATCTCAGAGGCGGCCCTCAGTTGTCGTAACATCGATGGGGGGATTCGTCAGCTACCGGGGAGTAGCCACGAATCCGCTATTGGTGGGCGAAGTCCCGTAGAAGCCCACCAACACTCCGTTATCGTTGATCCCGTTAACCACACTGTCGATGCCACTCGGATCGTCGATCGACTGCCATTTCTTCGTGCTCACCCTGTAGACAAATCCGTGGGTATTGCCCGAACTGCCGGTGTACGAGCCAACCACTTGGCCCTTATTGTTCAATTCCAGCGCTCGCGTCGCCGTGGCTCCCGGAAAATCGAACTGCGTGACCCGTCCCCAAACCTGCAGCCAGCCATGCATTTTCCCGGACCCATCGATGGTGAATCCGCAAACGTCCCCCAGATTATTGATCCCCGTCGCTTGCGCGCTCACCGAGTCCGGAAACGTGAACGTTTCAAACACCCCGCCGCCTTCGTCATAGATATATGCGTGGTCCGTTCCCGAGCCGTCCGTTTCAGTGTTGTAATGCCCCGCCGCTTGCGCGAAGTCGTTCTGGCTAAACAGTCGGTTAAACGGCGTCCCGCGAAGCGTCACCAGGGTATGGACTCCAGCCTTGGCCGTAAACCCCAGCGTCCTCCCGCTCGTCGTAACGTAAAATCCGGAAGTCCGTCCCAGATTGTTAATCCCGGTGACCCGCGTCTGCGCCGACCCCGGAAAGTTCTCGTCGGTGAACGTCTTGGTCGACAGGTCGTAAATGAATCCTTTGTTCGCTTTCACTCCGTGGTAGCCGGCAGTGATTCCTCCATTATTGATCCCCAACAGCCGCGTGAAGCTGTCCCCGCGATACTCGATCGTTTCGAAGCTGTAGTCGACTGCTCAGGCGCCGAATTCGACAGGCAAGGCGGCAGGGCCAAGTCGAGAGCCGGGGCGATGGGATCCAGGTTCATGGTGTTCCTCTTTTATGACCGCGAAGGTCGGATTTCTATTGCTGAATCAGGAGCCGAGATTCTTGATCTGCGAACTCCGTTCTGAATCGGCGGTTGGACGGAGCAGTCTTTCCCGCTCACTTGCAAAAGCGACGTTCTCGCGGGAATTCCCTCAGGAGGAATAAGAATTCTGGAAAGGCGCCTGTTTGTCCTTATTTCGTAACAAAACTCAGACAGTTGCCGCGCTCAGCTAGTATTATGTGATCCGTATATGCTCACGCGACTCAAGCAGACCTCCCCCGCCTGCCGTCGAGGGAGGAAATCATGGCTGATGATTCTGACGCCAGTTCGCCTTCTGAAGGCCGAAAGTCTAGTTCTCAGTCCGAGAAGCCAAGCGCAAAACCCAAGACCTCCTGGGTTCTTCCCGTCATCACTGTCGCCGTTCTGGCCTCCGCCTTCTGCGTCTATTATTTCGTCTACGTCGCCGCGCAGCGCGAATATCTGATCAACCGGAATTTTCGGTCTCTTGCGGTGCTGGGCGACCAGGTCCAGGCGCTGGTCTCCATTCATGGCAGCATTCTTGAGTTCAGCGCCGATTTGGCGAACCGGAAGCACGAGGATTTGAAGCAGTTTGTCGTGCCCCGGATTGAGGATTTATCGAAACAGGAAGCCGAGATGGAAAGCGAGGCTTTGAAGGACTATTTGAAGTACCTGGCGCCAGGTTTCGAGTTGCCAGAGGACGAGGAAACGCTCCTCAAGCCGCCCAGGTCCGGATCGAGACTAAAGGTGCAGCGACGCAACGGACGCTGGGAGTTAGTCTTAGCCGCGCGTAGACATGAAGACTCAAAGAAAGAACGCGTCGGTCGAAAAGATTATGTCGGTTCACTGGAACTCAGCGGCGTGCTGACGCCTCTCGTCGGCTCCCTGCCCTTTGATGACATCCTCCTGGTTTCAAAAGACGGAACCATTGTCTATCAGAGTAATAGGGCGGGCCCGCAGTTCACCACTCTCGCCGATCTTCTGCAGACCCAAACCGAGGTTCAAACCGCCAACCCGCCAAGCAGCGCGGCAGAGACCCAGCAACAGACGAACTCAGATGAAAGCAGCGCAGACACGGAAAAATCCTCGGGCAAATCCGTGGAGCGGCACCCAGCGCTGGCGTCCGGACGCGGCCAGGGTTCCGGGCACGGTGCCGTCCGTCGCAACTCGGATCAGGCGTGGCGTAACAACCCCATCCACTTAACCGATGTCCTACTCGCCGGCACCCGTTACAAGCTTTTCCTTCAACCGGTGCTGCTCGATGTCTTCAACGACGAAGCAACCCAAGAGGAACCAGCGCAAGAGTGGGTCCTTTGCGGCCTCAGATCCTCCAAAACTTTGGAGTGGGAGGCCCTGTCAATTTCTTCCACATCCATGGTCTGGTTGACGGCCCTGTTTCTTGCCATTCTGATGAGCGGCCCAATTCTGAAGGTTCTTTTCCTCAACCGGCGGGAGCGATTACGCCTCCGCGAACTTGGCTTCCTGGCGCTCTTCCTAGTTCTGCTGACCAGCGTCTTTACTCTATCCGGGCTCAACGCCGTCGGCTTTCCCCTGAACGACGACACCGAAGAGCAGCTACAACGCCTTGGCGGCACTCTGTCTCACAACATACATGAAGAACTTAGCCAGATGCGGGAACAACTGGAGCAGTGGTGCAGCGCGCCAGACCTGCGCGACGACCTCAAGCTAGTGGAGAGCGGCAGTTCGGAAGTGATTAGGAGAAGGTCCAGTGCCGCCGGCATTGCTCGCAAGACCCCGGCCGCGAACGCCTACCATTTCGTGAACAACGCGTTCTGGACGAACGATGACGGAATGCAAATCGTCAAGTGGAGTACGAGCGGATATCTCACACCCATGATCGATCTGTCTCGCCTCCGGGCCTACACCCAACCAAGGTCGACCTACCTCGACAACCAGGCCCCGGCCTTTCACTTCGATTCGACTCTGCCTCCCAACAAGCTCGAATATCTTGCCGCCATGATCATGAGCACCGAGGAGTGCAATCAAGGCGTCCTGACCTCCGACATCCGAGAGGATGTGAGAAACGGGTCAGCGTTTCTGACTGCCGAGCCCCTTTCCTTGATTGACCCCATTCTGCCCGTCGGTTACGGATTCGCCCTCTTCGACCAAAGCGGCCTGGTCTTGTTCCACGCCGATAAGACCAGAAACCTCCACGAGAATTTCCTTCAGGAGACGGATTGGAACAAGCAACTCTATGCCCAGGCTTTCGGCCATTCGACCCGCAGTTCCCTGACCATCAAGTATCTTGGCCACGATTACCAGGCGAACGTCCTCCCTGTTACCGGCGTTTCTCAGGCGCCTTGGTCCCTCATTGTCTACCGGGACCTGACCAACGTCCGGACCCTTACCCTGCAGGCCACGACGATGGTAGCGACGTTGCTTTTGGCGATTCTGGCAGTCCCCTTCCTCGCCATCGTGATTTGGTGCGCCATCCGCAGGCCGGGGTTTGCTCCCGAATGGGTATGGCCCAATCGTGCCCGCATGACCACTTACGTCTATCTAATTCTCACCTACGCCCTCCTGATTACCCTGTTTCTGTTTTTGGGTTTCACCGGCCCCAGCGAACGAAACTTGATTGCCTGCGCCGTCATCCCTTTCACCGCTTTTCTTCTAACCGTGTGGTGTATTCGCGCATATGCTCCAAGGCCAGAGAAAGTGGTGACGCCAATTGCAGAGAGATCTCGCTCCGCTCTCGCAAACATCGCCATGTTGATTGCTCTGGCTTTCCTGTTGACGGCGATTTGGCGGCTGCCGTATTTGCGCGCATTTACCTTTTTAGTTTTCTTCCTAGCAATCGCTGCTCTCCCTCTGCTCGACCGGCCGCCCCACTCTCTGGCCATTTGGTTAAAACACGTTTATCGACACACCGTGGAAGAGTATCTTTCCTCGCGCCCTGAAATGGATTCGAGTGTCTGGAGGCGGTGTTACGTTCTGAACATCGTCTTGTTGCTCCTTCTGGTTGGCGTGCTGACCCCTCTGGCGCTGTTCCGCGTCAGCCTCAACGTGGAGCGGGGATTAAGCATCAAACGAGCGCAACTGCACCTGGCTTCCGCCTTGAATCAACGCCTGATGTCGACGATCGAGCGCTGCAAAGATCAACCGGGCATCGATCAACTCGGCGACGACGCCTGTGCAGAATTCAAGAAGACCGACAGTCCCGCATGGCGCTCGATCGTCCTCGACCCTCTGTTCCCCGCGGATGGCAAGCTCCCGGTTCGCGAGCATTCGTCCAATCAGCAACGCCACGACCTTTACGCGGGTTGGTTCCACAATCTCATCTATGCATTTCACCATGACTACAACCAGACGGCCGCGGAGATGTTAGGCGTCCTTTCGGACCGCGTCGATTCCAAACCCGATAACGTCTCCGACTGGTTTTGGAACAATGACGGATCGACCGTTACCCTTCGCTGGCACGGCGTCCATTTGCCGGAAAGCGGCAATGAGCCGCCCAAACCAGGGGAACTCGAACACGATTTCGTGATCACTTCCAGCATCCCGCCTTCTTCCGGCGCCCAGATCTTGTCTGGGGTTGCGGTCGCGGTTGTCGTGATCGTAGCGATAGGATTCATTGTCTGGGCCCTCGCCCGCCGCATTTTTCTTTTTCATGTCGCACCGTTGAAAATCACAGGCGCGCTGAAGGCGGCCGAATTAATTCGCGAGGGTCACAATGTCCTCATTCTTGTGCCACCCGTTTCGGACTGGCAGCTCGAGGCTCAAAAATCAACCCTGGACCTGAGGGAAATCACCGCCACTTCAAAATGGGCCGAAGAGTTCGACATGGACAAGGTGCCCGCGAATGTCCTGATCGAAATCCTCCATTTCGAACACAGTTGGAACGATCCTGAACTCGACAATCAAAAGTCAATTCTCCTCCAGCGCCTTGAGAAAAAAGAAAACACCCAACTCGCCGTCATTATGACCGTCGCCGCCTCGTCAGAGGATTACGGTCGCATGTTCCCCACTCTCGAACTCGTTGATCTTCGCGAAGAGCCTTTCCACTGGCTGAAGCAATACGAGGGTCCGGCGCGGGACTTCATCTGGAAAGAGTGCGGCCCCATGGCTGCCCTCTGGCCCATCGGCGCGCAACTCGCCGAAGACATAAGGAAGGAAAACATTTTCTCCGAGGAAACGGTTGTCTCCGAGATCCTGGAGCGGGCGGATGGATATTACCGCCTGGTTTGGAAGGAATGTTCAGAAGAACAGAAATTCGTGCTCACTCAACTCGCCGAGGATGGACTGCTGAATCCAACCAATGGAAGGGCCATACGCCAGTTAGTGCGCCAAGGTCTCATCACCACAGACCCGCAGTTTCGCCTCATGAACGAGAGCTTCCGTCGCTTCCTCCGTTCCGCGCCGTCCGTTGGTTTGAAACAGCAGTGGGCACGCGAATCGCGGCTGAGCGGCTGGGGAAAAATGCACGGCGCCTTCCTCACTACCATGATTCTCCTCGGCGCCTTCTTGCTCACCACCCAGAACGCCCTGTGGCAATCCTCTGCCGCCTACGTCACGACCGCTCTGGGCGCACTCGGCACGTTAGCCAAGCTGTTCAACATGTATCGCGGCGGCGCGTCCACGGAGAAAGCTGGTTGACCAGCATGCACCGGCACGAAGTAGGCTGCCCCATGCTTCGCGATGTTCGAAGCATGGGCACCACGGGCGATGGCACCAGGCAACTTGTCTCACCCCCGGTCCCGGAACTTCTGACCCACGCTGTCGCACGAGATCGCGTGCCCGCTCGTCGCTTCACTCCCCACATTTTGGGCAGTGGGGCAAGGTTCGGAAACGGTTGATCGTGTGACAACAAAACCCCACCCGGGATGCTTCCCGGGTGGGGTCCTCTGCTATTCGACGATGAGCGGTCTCATCATGTCGTGTTCTTCGTGCTCGAGAATGTGGCAGTGCCACACGTACTCTTTCCCCCCTGTTCTCGGGCTAACCGCATTACGCATTGCCGCCGTCGGCAGCTCCGGCAGGTTGAACTGCATGATCACAGTCGTGATTTCTCCCGGGTTCATCCGCACCGTGTCCTTCCATCCGATTTCATTCAGATCAGGCGGCATTGGTTGCCCGGCATAGTTCCAGCTTCCTGGGTCTCCTGCGAAGGCTTGCCGCTGAATTAGTTGCACATTCACCAGATGAAAGTGGATCGGGTGTGTGTCGCCGGTGAGGTTCATGATCTGCCAGACTTCAATCGATCCGGCTTTGGGGTTCTCGGTGCAGTCTGCCATATATGGCAGACCCCAAGTCGGGAGCCCCTGGTTGTTTGAGCCATTCTGGTCAAAGGTCCCCATGGTCTGGATCAAACGCCCGAACTCGTCAAAGTCCTCATTCAGGGTCAACATCCGGCTCGGTACCCCCTTGAACGGAAATGCCGGAACGGACGGGTCCCCATTGTTGAACAACAGCCCAGGCTGATTTCCGGTGAGGAAATTAGTCTTGAGCTGCACATTAATTTGCGCCAGCCACGCGGGAGTCGTCACAGTGTCTCCGCTTCCGGCCGTAACCACAATTCTCAACAGCGTGCGCGTGTTCGGCCCGCGGCCCAGCGCGGTAGTCGTAGCACCGCCCGTGGAGGTCTGGTCCGCATCTCCCGTGAAGTAGTCATTCCTCGAATCGCCACCGGGGAATGGGCCCGGGGCATCGTTGTACAGAATGAAATTGGAGCCCGCAGGCACGCCGTTGAAGTCGATGACCACATCGGCGCGCTCGGCCGGAGCAAGCAGCAGGTTGAATGGACCGTCTGCAACAGCGGTAGTCTCATCGGCCGGATTGACCAGCGGAATCGGTTGCTTGTTGTCATGAATGGCCACTGCTGGGAGAAATCCTCCTTCGGTGCCTACCTGGTACATGATCGGGCCCGGCGCATCGACGCTGGCCTCGCCCGGATTCGACGAGCTTTCCGCGTAGAGGTTCAGGTGATAGAAGCGCGCCTGCGAGCCGTTAAGCAATCGGAAACGCACCCGCTTTGGTGGCACGCTGACCTTCGGATACAAACCGCCGTTAATCACGATGGTGTCAAAGAATGCTTCTGGGATGGCGCTGACAGGCGGGAGCGGCTTTGTCCCTTGGGAAGGAGGATCAACGGTCGGTCCCCAGTCCCATCGCCCTCTCGGATTGGGGCCGCGTCGAAAGTCGTTGACCTCATAGTCGTGCGGGTACCACAAATCCCCGGGGTCGCCCCACCGCCAGCTGGGATCCTGTTTCAAGATGTTCCTTGCAACGAATCCCTTGTCCTGGATCACAAGCGGAATTCCCACCAGATCCGGCAGCAATCCCGAGCTCACCAACCCCGTCTCAAAATCATCCGTAATGATGTAGGCCGAAGCGATTCCGGAATAAGCATTGAGCCGCGTAATCCCGATCGCATGATCGTGATACCACACCAACCGCGCACTCTGATTGTTGGGATAATAGTAACTTCCCGTGCCTGGCAGCGCCGGGAAACCGGGCACGTTCATGAAGCTCGAGCCGTGCCGTCCCGATGGTGTGAACCATTGGAACGGAGTCCCGTCACTGAACCACGGTGTCAGACCGCCGTGCAAGTGGGTCGCGATCCGGTTCGTGGGTAGATCGCGAACCATCAGGCCGTTCGGTCCCGCCATAATGTTGGGATCGACTGGAAGAATGTGCCGCGATGGCAGCAAGTTCGTGACCGTTAAGAGAACTGGAGTCCCACGTTTTGCCACGATCGCCCCGCCAAGATACTTCTGATCAAAAGTAGATAAGTCCGGGAGAGTAGGCCCGGGGAGTCGCACCTCGAGCCTCTCGCAGAACCGGACATGACCCTCTCGGCGCATCCGGCTCCCATCAAGCAAACACTCCGGTCATTCCGATATCCCAGTGTACGAAGAGAGCCCTTCGTTCCGCGGCAAGCCGTTGTAGAAACTGGCTCGCCCGGACCTTATGGTCTTTAAAGCGCTTGAACTTTCGCATCACCCAGGCTACGAGCGTCTGATTGACGTGCCGCAGGAGGGGGTACAGCGCCGATGGGGCGTATCGCCCGTAGTACTCGATCCAACCCCGCAGGAGTGGATTGAGCTGCCGGGCAATGGCCTGCAACGACAGCTGTGTTTGATGGCGAAGTTTCAATTCCCGAATCGTCGACCGCATGGCTTTCATTGCCGAGGAGCTAACTGCGGGATTAAATCCGCAGAATAGCGAGTTATCCCGGAAACGTCTCACCAGACGAGGCCGAAAGCAGTACCCAAGGAAGTCAAATTTGACGTTCGGATACTTGCCTTTGCGCTTCTTGTCTTTGCAGTAGACGATTTTGGTTTTCGTCGGATGCATCTCCAGGTGGCACTCCGCCAGGCGAGCTTGGAGCTCAGACTTCAGCGCCTGTGCTTCTTGCTCGTTACGGCAGTGCACCAGTCCGTCGTCCGCATACCGACACCACGGGAGGTCCGGGTGTGTCCGCACCATCCAGAGATCGAACGCGTAGTGGAGAAAAACGTTCGCCAAAATTGGGCTAACCACACCACCCTGAGGTGTGCCGCGATCTCGCTCAATTGTGGTTCCATCTTCCTGCACCATTGGCGCTTTCAGCCATCTTTCGATGTACAGCAGCGCCCATTTACACGTTACGTGTTTTTGTATGGCTCGTAGCAAGAGCTTGTGGTCAATGTTGTCGAACAGGCCTTTGATGTCAAACTCTAGCACCCAGTCGTACTTCCAGCACCGCTCTCGCGTAACCCCTACAGCGTCAAGTGCCGATTTGCTCGGTCTGTAGCCATAGGAGTCTGCTAGAAATACGGGGTCCAGAATCGGCTCAATGACTTGTTTAACCACCATCTGTGCCACGCGATCGGCTACTGTCGGCACACCTAAAATCCTTTGTCCTCCAGACTTTTTGGGAATGGAGACGGCGCGCACCGGCGCAGGAAAGTAGGTTCCCGAGCTCATCCGGTTCCAGATCTTGTAGAGATTACTCTTCAAGTCGGTCTCGAACTGCTCGATCGTCTGTCCGTCCACCCCGGCCGCTCCTCCATTGGATTTGACCGCCTTGTACGCTTCATACACCAGCTTCTTATCGATGTTGAACGGCTTGTCTGTCGCACGCATCGAGGTCCTCCTGTTTCCAGTTGCTTCGGTCATGCGACCACTTGACCCGACCCCTTTGCTCCAGCCCCATTACGAGCCTTCTTCGCTCCTACGAGTCGGTCCGTCCCAGTGCTCCGCATCGGTACGCTCGCCTCGCGGTTTTCGCCGCTTGGGCTTCTCCCTTCGCATCAGAGCGACTGGTTCCTGCAGTTCCACGCGATGGCCTGCATCCGCTTCACGCCCCCTCTACGCCGGTCGCCGTCCGCTCAGTCATCAGGCACCCCGCGGACTTGTCCCAGGTGAGATACACGCTCCTGGTTTCGACGACGCTTGATTTCTTAACGACGCGTCTTCGAAGGGTTCACTTTCGTTCGTCTCTCGAATGCTCACCTGCACGAGTTTGTTCTCGCGCTTTTCCTCCAACGCTCACCACCACAGCTCTTTACCGCAGCAGCTTGGAGGCGGTTTGAGATCTGCTCCTGAAAGCCGATCCCGAGGGGCCTTCCCTCATCTATCGCGCAGCTTATTCACACGGTTGATTAGTTCATGATGAACTCCTTATCCGTGTGCTTCTGCAGCACACTGTATCCGAAGAAGTCAGTCTTTCCGGGCAAATCCGGATGCATCAATTCGCTGAACTGTCCAACACCAACATCGTAGAGATCTGTCGACTTGCCTGCGAAGTTTATGGAACGTTTAGTGGCCAGCGGAATATATTGGCCGATTTCATTCTTGGCTGCAGGTCCGAGCCCAGGCAGCGAGGTGACGAACTTGCGGAGATTGGTGGGACTCTGGGCGAAGGCCCATGCGCGTCCCTCTCCGAAAGTCGGGTACAACGCCAATCCCGCGCCGGCCATAGCTGCCTTCTTTAGAAAGTCTCGTCTATTGTTTGGCATTTAGTCTCCTGGAAGCATCGAGTAAAACGAATAGAACTATCCCTTCTCTGCGCAACGCAACCTTGCGCGAGGCGACGAAAGAGTTAGGACTGCGCAGCGAGGAGGGCGCGACGAAGTGGCACTCCGTGCTGCGGGCGGATCATGTAGTGCACGGAGTGTGCAGGACGTGCGTGCAACTCCACATTGCACAAGCCGCGTATAGCTCTAGAGGTTCTGACAAAAAGGTACAGATCTCCTCCAGTACATACAGAGTGCAGGGGGATTACCAGGGCCGAGGGTTTCTTGGCGCTGCACCAGCAAGCTGGCTTGGGGGGACTGCTACAGCGCTGTCAATGCTTGTACAAGAATCAGTACTCGGCGAACCGTGATCGTCGTTACCGATGCCGGTGATAGGAATCACGTGGCTTCAACCAGAGGTTCTGACCTCGCCCTCACAGCAAAGTGTGCCGGTTCAACCCTGTAGCGTGACCACGGCAGCACCGCCCGCCGGAACGCGAACTTGCAGAGTTCGCCGAGACGTACTCACCTCTTCAGGAAGGTTTGGCTTCCACAGGCCGGCGGGAGATATACTTGCGCCGCCTAAAGTCACGCCGGACTTGCTTTCCAACGACGCCCCTGAAAGACGGACAACCGATCCAGTCCGATAAGATGCAGATGCGCCCGCGTCCATAACAACGACCGCGTCGGATGACGGTTCCTTGTTAATCACGGTGAGAACGGTGCGACCCTTGGTCGGCTGCGTCGCGTAAGCAGAGATGTTCCTGCTTCCCGCATCGATGCTGCTCCCGATGATCCGACCGCCGCCAGCCTGGGCAAACGCCAGCATCCCGTAGTATTCCGGAGCCGCCCAATAATGTCCTTGCTCATCGTCGCCGATTGGCGAATAGGAACTGATGAATCCGCGCTGGTTGACTCCGGTTTCCATATTCACCCCAGCGCAACCTGCAGAAGCCAGAATAAATATGAAGTCAAGCACCCAGAGCGCCGCGCCAAAAGTGTCACTCACCCCAGGTTTGCCGCCGCCCGAGAATGAGTTCGTCTCACAGATGCGGCAGGGTACGCCCGAAGACTCCGACGCGGTCCTGAGTTTTTCAAGAATCGGAGCGAGCTTGGGATCGGTATGGAGCAATTTGTCCAGAGTGCTCGTGGGGTTCTGGCCCTCACGATAGTAGTGGTGGGTCAGAAGCTTGATGTCCTTTCCTTCGTCGGTGGCAAACCTCGCGACCCACTCGGTCGCCACTGCTACATCAGGTCCGGCAAAGGCAATGTTCGGGATGGCCTTCCGCAGGGCATCCCGATATGTGCGGTACTCACGAATGTAGTCGTCATAACCATAGCCCGCGTGGCGGTGACCTTGGTGTTGAAACAAGTCGGGCTCGTTGCCGATTTCAAAAGCGAGCAGATGTTTCTTCGTCGCCGCTGTTACCGCCTTTGCCTCGTCGATCGCGTTTTCCAGCCCGACATTGCCGAGATTGAGTCCCCAAATCAGCGTCCACCCGGTTGCATCGAGAAAAGAGCCAAGCTCCTGCAGCACCGCGTCGTTGACCACCGATCCTGCTTTTCCCTCCGGCGACGAAAGCGGCTTTCCCGTTGCAGAATAGGAGGAATAGTCCGACGTGTTTCCACCAACGCGTATGACTCCACGCGCTCCCAACGCCCTGACGAGTTGAACGTAAACTGAATTTTGAGCACTGAGCAGCCCTGGACGCGCCACGGAAGAAATCTCATAGCCGAGTCCAATGAAGTCTGGCGGAATGACAGCCAGGGTCCGTGCAGGTTCAAGGGTGACCCGCACCTCTGCTCCGCCTGCTGCAGCCTGGAGAGTGCCGTCGAAACCTGACTCGGCGATCGCAGCCGCGACCAAACCTACAGCTCGCATCAAAAACGTGCGCCGATTCATTGCCATTGCCAACGATGAAAGATACCAGATCGGCCCAACAAACTTGAATCGGGGACGTGTCAAAGAATGAGAAAAGCGTACAATTGCGGCGTCCTCAAACCTAACAAGGCGGAAAACTGCGCGGACATGTCCAAGCTACCGGGCGATAGCCATGAATAAGCGAACCTTCATCAAACTCTTTGCCGCGGTGGCCGCAAGCCCTGTCATTTCTCCTCTGCTGACTTGGGCTTCCAAAAGCAAATTGACAAACTGGGCCGGCAATCTCCAATACAGCACCGACCGCCTGTACTCTGCCAACTCGCTTGATGAGGTGCGCAATTACATCAAGAAACAAAGCAAACTAAAAGTGCTGGGCACACGCCACTGCTTCAACAACATTGCCGACAGCACGCATAGCCTTCTGTCCTTGAAGCCGATGGACAAGGTAGTTGAATTGAATTCGGAGGCCCACACCGTAACCGTCGAAGCAGGCATGTCCTACGGGCAACTTTGTCCGTACCTGCACGAAAAGGGCTTCGCCTTGCACAATTTGGCCTCGTTGCCCCATATCTCCATAGCCGGGGCGTGCAGCACCGCAACCCATGGGTCAGGAGAAAAGAACGGAAATCTCTCGACCGCTGTTTCAGCCCTTGAAATCGTCACCGCGTCGTGCGAGGTGGTTAAACTGTCACGCGCGCATGACGGCGAAGCGTTTCGGGGAGCCGTTGTGGGCCTTGGCGCGCTGGGCGCAATCACCAAGGTCACCCTCGATATCCAGCCCACCTACACGATGCGGCAGTACGTATATGAAAACCTGCCATTCTCCGCTATGAAAGACCACTTCGACGCCATCGAATCCAGTGCGTATAGTGTGAGCCTTTTTACTGACTGGCAAAACCAGCGTATTAACGAAGTCTGGATCAAAAGCCGCGATGAGCAGGGCCAAGCCTTCGACGCCACCCCGGAATTCTTCGGGGCGAAACGAGCGACCAGGAATCTCCACCCGATCGCAGAACTTTCCGCCGAGAATTGCACGGAGCAAATGGGTGTGCCCGGCCCGTGGTACGAACGCCTCCCGCATTTTCGCATGGGCTTCACGCCAAGCGCCGGCAAGGAGTTGCAATCGGAATACTTCGTCCCGCGTGAGCACGCCGTCGAGGCAATCCTCGCGGCTGAACGACTGCACGACCAGGTCAGTCCGCACCTGCTGATCTCGGAAATCCGCGCAATTGCCGCCGACAACCTATGGATGAGTCCGTGCTACGAGCAACCCTGTGTGACCATCCACTTCACCTGGAAGCAGGACTGGCCAGCTGTCAGCAAACTCTTGCCCGTGATTGAAAAAGAATTAGCTCCATTTCACGCCCGCCCCCACTGGGGAAAGTTGTTTACCACCCCGCCCAGCGAACTGAAATCCATCTATAAAAAGTTGCCCGACTTTATTCAATTGAGCCAGACCTACGATCCACACACCAAATTCCGCAATCAGTTCCTGGACACGAACATCTTCGGCTAGCGAGGCGCTGGCCCACCGCTACGAATTGGGCTGCCCCACGCTTCGCGATTTTCGAAGCGTGGGCACCACGGACGATGGCATGAGGGGGGCGCCACCTGCGCCGATGTCGATGGGCGTGTCGATTCTGACCGGTCCTGCCGTTCTTGTTGACACACCCCTCCTCTTGATCTAAGTTGTTGCTGCCCATCGGGCGACGATGATCCCGTCGAGGAGTCGGGATTCAGAAGTCTTCGCTCGCGGCTTCCCCCCTTCAATTGAATACACGTAAACCTGCGGCACGAATTCGTGTGCGCAGTTTTGCCCCAGGGAGGCACTCTCACACCTCCGGCTCCGCAGCGTGCGCCCCGCATGTTCGTCCGAGCGCGGATTTGCAAATTGACGGGCCTCAAATTCTACGAAAGGAACCTCACTACCATGGACCTCAACCAAGCAATCCTCTACGCACAGCTGGTGAATGCGGCCTACGACGTTGACCCGGCCAATCTGCCCAATTCCGCAGGCAAGATCATTCCTGCGGGAACCGCTGCCGCCACCTACGAAGTTGTCACCACCATTTATGGCAATGACCTCGCCACCGACATGCATCCGGAGCACGGCAACAACCGGGTTTCGATTGGCTTCGTCGCTCAAGCCACCGCCGGCGGTGAAGTCGTCGTCGCCATCCGCGGCACCGAGGGTATTCAGGAATGGATTCACGACGTCCAATTCCTTCCCGTCAACTGCCCCTTCATGCCGGCCGCCGGCAACACCGAAGACGGCTTCACCGCCATATACTCGTCAATGAAGACAGGCGTCGATGCAGCGTCGCCAAGCGTCGCGAAGGTTCTATCCACTCTGCCCTTCAAAAGGCCTGTCACCTCGGTCACTATTTGCGGACACAGCCTGGGAGGTGCGCTCGCCACGCTCCTCGCTCTCGACGTCGCCGTCAATACCCCCTTCTTCCCTGCCGTGTTCACCTACGCAAGTCCGCGCACCGGCGACTCCCAGTTTGTTGCCGTATACAACCACGCGGTCCCCAACACCACCCGCATCGCCAACCGCGTCGATCTCGTCCCCAAACTCCCACTGCCCCCACTCTACGAGCATGTCCTTGGCCTCTACGACCTGAGTTCCGTCACGCTCACGCCGCCCGCATTCCTGATCAAGCCCGACATCGCCGCCCAACACATTCTGACCAGCTATCTCTACCTCCTGTCCCGCCTAACAGGAGGCCCAATCCTGCCCCTGAACCCAGGATGCGCCCCGTAAGGCTGTGGTCTCGACTCGACGCCGCTGAAGAAAACGGAACGCGCGATGCATTGCCGCTTTGAGTTGGGGAAACATCTCCAGCCGCGAAGCGGCGACAGAAAAAAACTCACCCACAGCTTGCGCCGTGGGCGTTATTCTTTCGCCGCTTCGCGGCTTGGGATTGTCGCAGCCTTCACTCTTTTCTGAGCGTTCAAACACCGACACAGACTTCGCCGGGACGAGATAGTGCTTGCGTTCCCGGGTTCTCATTTCTTCAGCGGAAGCCGCAGATCCCCCCCTGTCATTTCTTTCGGTTCGTCGAGGCCGAGCATGGCCAAAATTGTGGGTGAGATATCGCGGAGGGATCCACTCGGTTTCAGCGTGAACTGCTTCGCGTTTTCCGAGACTACTATGAACGGCACGGGATTGGTGGTGTGGGCGGTGTGCGGGCCACCGGTCGTAGGATCGATCATCATTTCGGCGTTGCCGTGATCGGCAGTGATCAGCATCGCTCCACCTTTGGCGCGAACGGCAGTTTCGATGCGGGCTAGGCAACTATCCACGGTTTCGACCGCCTTGATCGTAGGTTCGAGCTTGCCGGAGTGGCCCACCATGTCGGCGTTGGCGAAGTTCACGATTAGGACATCGAAGGTGCCTTCCTCGGTGGCCTTCACCACGGCGTCAGCAATGCCGGCGGCACTCATCTCGGGTTTCAGGTCGTAAGTGGCTACCTTCTGCGAAGGTACCAGAACGCGATCTTCGCCAGGGAATGGCGTCTCCACGCCGCCATTGAAGAAGTAGGTGACGTGGGCGTACTTTTCCGTTTCCGCCACGCGCAGATTGCGCATTTTCTGATTCCCCATCACATTGGCCAGGATATTCGCCATCGACTTCGGAGGAATGACCACGGGCAGGCTGAAATTCTTGTCGTACTGAGTCATGCAGGCGTAGCGGAGATTCCTCGGGCCACGGTCCCGGGGGATGGTAGCATCGAGATCGGCGGCGCCGGGAAGATCGCTGCCGCCTTTCTCGTTCAAACCGCTGTTCCGGGTGAGGGAGCGGGTGACCTGGCGAACGCGGTCGGCGCGAAAGTTAAAGCAGATACAGGCGTCATCGTCGCGGATGTTGGATGTGGCGCGGGCGCCCCCGCCCGCGTTCTTCGGATCTTCACACACGAAGGGGATCACGAACTCGTCGGTGACTCCCTTGTTGTAGGAGTCTTTCATGCCCTGGACCGGATCGGCGTGTCTGCCGCCTTCGGCGTCGGCGAAAACCATGGCGTTGTACGCCTTGGCGATGCGTTCCCAGCGGCGGTCGCGGTCCATGGCGTAGTAACGGCCGTTGACGGTCGCGATTTTGCCGCAGTTGTACTCGCGCATCTTCTGCTGAAGTTGTTCGAGATAGCCGGCGCCGTTGGTGGGCAGGGTGTCGCGGCCGTCCATGAAGGCGTGGACGAAGACGCGATCGAGGCCACTCTGCTTGGCCATTTTCAGTAGGGCGTACAGATGTGCCTGCTGCGAGTGCACGCCGCCGTCGGAAACAAGGCCGAACAGATGCAGTCGGCGTTCGCCGGAGCGGGCGTGCTTCATCGCGTCCAGCAGCACGGGATGGGAGAACAGTTCGCCATTCTGGATCATCAGGTCGATGCGGGTGATGTCCATGTGGACGATGCGGCCGGCGCCAATGTTGAGGTGGCCGACCTCACTGTTGCCCATCTGGCCTTCGGGAAGTCCGACGAACGGGCCGCTGGTATGGATGAGCGTGTTGGGATAGTCGCGCAGCAGTCGGTCGTAGGTGGGCTTGTGGGCGAGCGCGATGGCGTTGGCTTTGGTTTCGGCGCGATAGCCCCAGCCGTCGAGGATGATGAGGATCAGAGGTTTAGGACGTGTCATTTTTCGAAGGGTTCCTTATGAAGATGAATGCTATCCACGTCAAGATTGCTAACAACGTCAGAAAGTGCGGCACCCTATTCAAACTGCAAAACCACAATCTCCGGATTCGAACCCAAACGCAGCGGCGGTCCCCACGTTCCTGCTCCGCTGGACGTGAAAACCTGCATCTTCCCGATCCGGCTGAGGCCGTATACGAACTGGCGATAGATTTTCCGGGCAAACCAACTCCAGGGCACGAATTGCCCCAAGTGCGTGTGTCCGGACAACTGCAGCGAAACGCCCGCCGCCTCTGCAATGGCCGGATGGTCCGGGGCATGAACCAGCAGAATGCTGGCGCGCTCCCGATCCAGGCGAAGGCTCTTCAACGCCGACTCCAGATGCTCGCTACGCGTCGCGTTCCGGTAGGGAACGCCGACAATCTGCAGTCCGTCGGCCTCCACTTTCTCATTGTTCAGCACCCGCACGCCCGCCGCTTCCACCGCTTTCAAATATCTGCTGTCGTCTCCAAACTGCTCGTGATTGCCGGCCACGAAATACACGCCATGCGGAGCGGTCAACTGGTTGAGCGGTTCCGCCGCCCGGTCCGCATCGATCGCGGTGCCGTCATACAAGTCCCCTGCAATAAAGATCGCATCCGGTGCTTCACTGAGGATCATCGCGACCATGCGGCGCAGAAAACTGCCGTTTCGCATGTGACCCAGATGCAAGTCACTGATCAACGCCGCCTTTCGCCCGCGCCAGGCATCCGGCAGGTTCGCGAGACGCACGGTCGTGCGAGTGACCCGCGTCCAACTGGCATTGACGACTCCGGCGATGCTAGCCACCAAGGCCAGCGCAAAAAGCCATTCCACCAGGCGATGGAAGTTCACATGCTGCCCGGCAACCGTCGCGACTCCCAGGATCGCCCACGAAAAAACTGCAGCGACGAAAAGAAACGTCAGCAGGCCCAACCAGATCGCCGCCACCCGATAGAACACCCGCAGAACGGGATTCGTGTAACGAAACGCCAGTAGCGAAGCGGAAACAAAGCTGACCGAAAAGACGCCGACCATCAGTTTGATCCAGAGCGCGCGCTCCGCCGCACCCGCCGAAAAGCTCCAAGTTTCATAGAGCAAAAGGTGCGTCAGGAAAAGAACTGCTTGAATGACCACGATGAAGCCGATTAAACCGCGTCTATGGCGCATGGACAATTAGATTCTTCAGAGTGCCATTCCGATTGAAATCTACACGACACACCCTTTATCCCTTGTAATTCAGCGCCTTGAGACCGAGGAACCTGGCCGCTCCGCCTAACTCTTCTTCGATACGCAACAGCTGGTTGTATTTGGCGATGCGGTCGGTGCGGGAGGCGGAGCCGGTTTTGATCTGGCCTGCGCCGGTCGCGACTGCCAGGTCCGCGATAAAGGTGTCTTCGGTTTCGCCGGAGCGGTGCGAGATCACCGACGTGTATCCATTGCGGCGGGCCAGGTCGATCGCGTCCAGAGTCTCGCTGACGGTGCCGATCTGGTTGACCTTCACCAAGATCGAGTTGGCTACGCCTTTGTCGATGCCTTCCTGCAGGAACTGGATATTGGTCACGAAGATGTCGTCGCCTACCAACTGGATCTTGCCGCCGAGTTCTTTGGTCAGATTTTGCCAGCCGTCCCAGTCGTTCTCGGCCAGGCCGTCTTCGAGCGACACGATGGGATAATCGTTCACCCACTTTGCCCAGTACTTCACCATCTCGTCGGAACTCTTGGCGGACTTGTCGGATTTCTTGAAGACATACTTGCCGTCCTGGAAGAACTCGCTGGCGGCGGGGTCGAGGGCGATGGCGATTTCTTCTCCGGGCTTGTAGCCGGCCTTGGTGATGGCTTCGAGCACTACTTCGATGGCTTCCACGTTTGACTTGACCGAAGGGGCGAAGCCGCCTTCGTCGCCGACTGCGGTGTTGTAACCTCTCTTTTTCAACACGCCTTTCAAGGTATGGAAGACTTCGACGCCCCAGCGCAGCGCTTCGGAAAATGATGGGGCACCCACGGGCATCACCATGAATTCCTGGAAGTCGACGTTGTTGTCGGCGTGGGCGCCACCATTGAGGATGTTCATCATGGGGGTGGGCAAAGTGTTCGCGCCGGCGCCGCCGAGGTAACGGTAAAGCGGAGTGTTGTAGCTGTCGGCCGAGGCGCGGGCGGCAGCCATCGACACGGCCAGGATCGCATTTGCGCCCAGGCGGCCTTTGTTGTCGGTGGCGTCGAGTTCGATCATTTTACTGTCGAGGCCGCGCTGGTCGAAGGCGTCGAAATCTGCCAAGGCTTCTGCGATCTCGCCGTTCACATTCTCGACGGCTTTCAGGACGCCCTTGCCGACGAAGCGGTTGGTGTCGTCATCGCGGAGTTCGACGGCTTCGTGTTCGCCGGTCGACGCTCCGCTAGGGACGATGGCGCGGCCGAATGAGCCGTCACTCAGAAGTACTTCTGCTTCTACGGTAGGATTGCCGCGGGAGTCCAGAACTTCTCGTGCATGAATGCCTGCAATGTTTGACATAGGTGAGTCCGTTTCCTTTGATTCAGCAATTATGACAAGGCGGCCTGGGCAGTCGCGACCTCGGGGAAAGTAGCTGTTCACCGAGATCGGGCGTCCCGTATGGTAGCCTGTGCCCGTATAAGTCTTGCCCATGCGGTGGTGCGAGACCAACGATTATATCGGATGGACATCAACGCTCTGTGACGCGGCGCACAGTGGTTGGTGACGTTTTCGCCGAGTCGGCCCGGGGAGTTTCACCCCGAGCCGCTCACAGATCCGGACGTGAATCTCTCGATTCATCCGGCTCGTGCCACCCACCGAAGGCTGCCGCCTTCTGTCAAAGAAAGGAGTTCCTCCGGTTGCCCGTTGACTCCAGCTCGACATGGATGACCTGTCCCCTTCGCTCCGTGGGCATTACTCCACTTCATCACTACTACGAGACAGTGCGCCCCTGCCCAGCGGATCAGTACTTTCGGCCTCGCGGGGCTTCCGCTTGTGCCTTTTCCCTTAGCACCGCCGGCAGGTTCTCAAGTTCCGTACCAGAGCCCGGTATAGAGTCACGCCACCTGTGCACCGGACACCACATGGCCAGTAAGCAGATTTCCGCCATGCTTGTTCCCAGAGCAGAGGGGACACTCCGGTTTCGATGTCGTCTGTTGATCCGTTTCGATGCTTTCTCGGTGGTTCACTTGCGTTCGTCTCTCTATTCCTCACATGACGTGATTTACTCACGCCTTTTAACCATGACGTTCACCACCGCGGCTTTTGACCGAAGCAGCTCATGGCTGTTTGAAGCCTGTTTCTGCAAACCGGCTTCGAAGGGCCTACCTTCATCTCCAGCACAGCATCGCGTTCTTATAAGCGCGTTCTTGACACAACCCCTCCGGGAATGTCCGACTGGCCGAGGCCGCGTGGCCCTTGTCTCTGGTGGTTCCCCTGTCCGACCGCGTATTGTCGCGACTTCCTGGCTGGTCTAGAGTTAAATATGTTTGGGATGTTTTGGAGGTACCCCATGAGAAAATGGATGCTACTGCCTTGCCTGCTGCTGGCAACGATGCTGGCGGCTCAGACCAGCGCTCCGGTACCGGCTGGGACCGCCTTGATGGTCCGGTTGGATACGACTCTCGCCACCTTCAGCAACCGGGCGGGAGATCCTTTCCGCGGCAGCATCACGCAGGCGGTTGTGATCAACGGGCAGGCCGTAATTCCGGCGGGGGCGACGGTCGAAGGGCGGGTCACCAAGGTGAGCGAACCACGCCGCATTTCGGGAAGGCCGACGATCACCATTCTTCCTGAGGCCGTGATTATGCCTACCGGCGAGCGTTACTTTCTCGACGCGAGTCTGACGGACACCAACATCCCGGGAACCGATGTGAACGGGGAAGGTCAGTTCAAGGGAACAGGCCACGACCGGCGTGACGTTGTCGAAACCGGCGGCGGCACAGCGGGCGGAATGCTCATTGGCGGACTAATTGGCGGAGGGCCGGGAATCCTCATTGGCGGTGCGGTGGGCGCGACCTCGACGACCGTGCACTGGCTGGCCAAGCATCGTTCGGCGACGTTGCCTGCGGGGACGCAACTCACGCTGGAATTGAATCGGCCGCTGACGATGACGACTGCGGCTTCGGCATCGGGGGGCGGCAGCAAGTAAAGGAACTATCCATCCTCTACAAAACGAAGCCGGGAGCAGTGTCGCTCCCGGCTTTAATCTTGCACCGGCTCGATCCTTGACATACAGCCATAAATATGGCAGAGTGGATGTGTGAGGACCACGGTTGACATCCCGGACCCCCTGTATCGCGAACTCAAGGGCAAAGCAGCCAGCGAAGGACGCTCCGTTAAAGAGCTGATTCTTCGCGGAGTAGAGCAGGAACTGAGGGGACGGCGCGGTCGCCCCGGTCGGGTTACGCTTCCCATCGTACCCTCGAAACGGCCGGGATCTCTCAAGCTAGACAATGCCAAGATCTTCGAGATCATTCCTTTTCCCTGATGTGAATGTCTGGATCGCGCTCACCTATGGAGGGCACGAGCACCACTCGATAGCCCGAACATGGTTCGAAGCGCTGGACATGGATGCCCGCGTCTGCTTCTGCCGCTTCACCCAGATCAGCTTATTGAGGCTCCTAACCACGTCAGCGGTCATGGGTACCGACGAAGTGATGACGCAGGTCCAAGCATGGTCCGCGTACGACCGCTGGAAGCAAGATGGCCGCGTTCTCTTCCTCGAAGAACCGCTTAACGTAGAAGCCGCCTTCCGCGGGCTGACTCGCCAAGTTCACCCTAACCCAAAGAACTGGGCAGATGCCTATCTTGCAGCGTTCGCCGGGGTGTCGGGGATGCAGTTCGTTACTTTTGATCGAGCCCTTCAAGGTAAAGTCGAGAACCTTTTCATCCTGAGGCCGTAGTTCGCGGGCGGCACGCTAAGCCCCGAAGAGCAACTCTCCTTCGCTGACGACCTGCAGTTCGATCCATCCTTCGAGGGGCAAAGAATCCACGGGCAAACGGTTCTGCCACAAGCTGAACCGGAGGCGCAGTTTGCTGGTGGCCCCGACACTGGCCGGGGGCTTGCTCGTTATTTTCTGGTCGAGCTTTTGACCGGGCTTCTGGCTGGGGCCCGATTCGACCGGCGTGACGGGAGTCGCCAGCAGCCAGGCGAGAGGCAGTTTGAATTCGAAGTTGCGCACCAAAGCCAGCTTCGCATTCTCGTCCGGCTTCGCCGACGATGCCAAGGGCCGGGCGTCGCCACCCTCTTCAATCTTCCAGTCTTTGAGCTTGCGTCCGCCCACTGAGGCTTCCAGGCGAAGGGCGCGGCGCGGACGCGGCTCGCCTATGGCCCATGACTCGACGTTGACCACGAGGTCAAAGTCAGTTTCTAGAATGTTGCCCTTGAAGTCCAGGCGGCCGTACAAGTTGGCGGCATCGATGCCGGCGTACACGGAGTCGAGTAGAAACTGTTTGCCGTGCATGGCCCCGGCGCGGTGATCGGCGTTGTAGGCGGCCGCGCCCATCCACTCGAAATAGCGGACTTTGTCGCCAGCAACTCTGGGATGAATATATGCGGTCTGCGGCTGGAACGTGGGCCTGATTTCCACGCCGGTGATGGGCTGAGACAAGTAGTCCGGGGGAGCCGCTCCCAAGGCTTGATACACGTTCGAGAGATGCTTGCGGTAAAGCTCGTCAAAATCACGGTCGTTGGCGGAATGATGTTCCGGGCCGTACCACCAGTTCCAGTCGCTGCCCTCGGCGATCAGAATTTCTTCGAAGGCGAGCTTACGTTGCGCATCGGTGGCGCGTGCGGCGTTCTGGGCGTAAAACTCGCGTGCGTGGTAGAGGTAGTCCCAGGCACGATTGTCTTCGGGAGCGCCGATCCAGACATTGAAATTCGCGTTGATCCACGAACCGGGAACCAGTGTCGTCATCTTGGCGAAATCTTTGTGGCGTTTGATGGCCTCGGAGATGGTTACGGCTTCCACGCCCGGGTCGCGCTGCAATCCGTCATAGAAGCGCCGCAGAAACTCGCGTCCTGACTTCGGGTAGTATTCCCAGGCATTCTCGCCGTCGAGAATGATCGAAACGACGGCGTCGCGGCCTTTCGCCAGCACCGGGGCAGCGGCCTCTTTTATGTTGCCGATTAGATGGCGCGCGGCATCGGCTGGAGGCATGCCGGAATACACGAAGCCAATGAGGTCGGAAATCGTGTGATCGCGAAAGACCAGGTGCATCGCGGTCGAACCGTTTTCATAGCGATGGATGTTGTAGAGCTTCTCGGCAAGATTGGCGGGCAAGCGTCCATTGCCGTCCCGGGCGAAAAATAAACCTGTGCTCCGGCCGAGCACGCCCTCGTCGGTCGCCATCCAATTGATGCCCAGGCTGGCGGCGATGGCGAGCACCTCCTCAGAGACGCTTCCTTCGGAGGGCCAAACGCCTTTAGGGCGCACGCCGAAAAGTTTTTCGTGAAGATCGAGGCCGCGGGTGAGTTGCTCGCGCGCGTCCTCGGGATGTCGAAACCGGTTTTGCGGCAGCGGCAGGCCCGGAGACGAAACCGCACCTGCGCCCGTATCGCACACCAGGGGCAGAATCGGGTGATAGAAGGGCGTTGCCGAAATCTCAATCGAACCTTTCTTCGCCGCGTCGGCGTGAGCGGGCAACACGCGGCCCAGGACTTCTCGTTCTCGGGCAATCACGAATTTCTGATCGTCGAGCGAGTAGTTGTGTCCCTTGGACACGAGCGCCGCGACGTCTTTTTCCTCAAGAAAGAACTCGTCGAACCAGGCGATCTGCGACAGAACCTGCAGGTCCGTAAAATCCTGCGGCTGAAAATAGCGCTCGGCGCGCTCGGGGTGGTCGCCGTGCTCGCGAAACCTCTCCCACAATTCCTTGTAGCGCGGATAGCGTCCGATCAGGTTCTGCGGATTCGCCTGGAACAGGTACTGCAGGGCGAAGCGGCGTTCCTCGACCGACAAATCTTTGGCGGGCTTGGAGGCCACGCTTAAGAAAGGATCTTGCGCCGTGCCGGCCACATAATCCTGAATCTGCTCCATCAGCGATGGGACCAGGTTGACGTTCTGATGGACATTGGGGAACTCATCCAAGAGTTTGACCATGCCGTAGTAGTCTTTGAGCGCATGCAGGCGGGTCCACGGCAGGCGATATTCGCCGGTGACCAGATCCTTGTAGAACGGCTGGTGCTGATGCCACAGCAGGATGACACGCAAGGCGGGCATGGCTGGAAGGGTCAGTCTAGCATGGGGATTTCCCGGCACTCTCGCGAGTTGTTTATACGAACCTGATTTTGGCGCGTGGAGTTCGGCGGGAAGGGCGCACAAGCTTTTTGCTGATCTGACTGTAATAGTCTGCTCTGCCCTACGTCTTTACCTCTGAAGGAGTATCCAGTAAGGGTGAGCAATACAGTCCGAGTTGCGTCGATTTGTTTCCTTGCAGCTTGCACGTCATTCTCTATTGACTCCCAGCCCTCAGCATCCGCGCAAGCACCCACAATTCGAGTCCAATCGTCTCTGGTGCTGGTCGATGTCATTAGCCAGGATCTTAAGAGCGGTCTGCCCGTCCGAGACTTCAAGAAGGAAGATTTCCGCCTGTTTGACAACGGGCGCGAAGTCCGGATCGGCACATTTGACACCGGGGCGCGGTATGACACGCGGCCTGTCACTCTTTGGCTCGTGGTGATCTGCAACGAAGGCGGACTCCCGAAGTTTGGAGCCTCGGCAGAATTTTCGGGCGAGGAATCGGGCTTTCGGTCTGCACTCACTCATTTGGACAACCACGAAACAGTGGGAGTTGCTCATTGGTGCGACAACGGGGAGACCCAACTCGATTTGCTGCCCACGGACGATCGCGACAGTCCCATCCGGGTACTCGCTGAAACACTCAAACCTATTTCATTTCAAGGCGGGACAGGCGCGACCGACGAAGTTGGAGAAAAGACCTTTCGCAAGATGATTCGCCTGATCATCCGCGACGCCTATCGGAGCAATCCAAAGCCGCTGCCGGTGATTGTTTTTCTGCACGGAGATCACACCGGACAACCGCATGGAGAACTCGACAACCTTATCGATGATTTTCTGGAAACGTCTGGTATTGTGTTCGGCATAAGCGACTATCGAGGCCCAAAGCACCTCTTTATAATGGGTGAGCAGGCTAAGATCATGCACTATATGGCTAAGCAAACCGGCGGTGAGTACGCTTCTGTGCCCCCGGCGGGATACGCCGCCGCACTGGAGTCAGTTCTGACGCAATTACACTTTCGCTATGAGCTCGGGTTTATTCCCCAAGCGATCGACGGTAAACGTCACGCGTTAAGAGTCGAGCTGACGAAAGATGCCAAAGGGAAACACAGGGGGATTCGTTTGAGGTTCCGCCCGGAGTACATTCCCATTCGCGAAGAGCCGGAATGGGCACACTGATCGTTCTTCGCTGCCGGCGTCTTTACGCGCCGCGCCGTGGTTGTTGGCCTTACATCCCATTCCACTAACGGCGAGGATGACCCTACGCCACTCAGTCGCAATGCTTCTGAGCTTTTTGGGCGTAGCTATGTCGAGAAAAAGACTCGTGGGTGTACCGTGCCGGTCGCAGACTGCCCGTAGGCAATCGGTGCCAGCTTCGCGGAAATGGGCTGCTTTTTCGCCAGTGCGATGAGTAACTGCTCGATCTTGCGCTGCTCGTGCGGGATAGGGAGGCTGGGCCGTGTCATGAAATGATTCTGCCATAGTGGCCACGGGTTGCACAGTTGGCGCATTAGTAACGGTCGAAGATTTTGAATGTAGTCGCGTGTTTACAATAGTCGGTCCACGAAGCATCTTACGAGGAGAACAATGACTATCCCTCTACAATTTGTTTTCTATTTTGCGGTGAAGCCTGAGAAGCTCTGGGAGGGATTGTTTTCACCGGAGTCGAACCGCCTCATCTTTGCGGGCGCTGATTTTGAAGCGGACATGAAACCGGGCGGTTCGATGAGGTGGATCGGGCCGGGAGCCAATGGCAAGCCGGCTACCCTGGTGAAGAGCGAGATCCTGCGGGCTGAATCGCCCAGATTGCTTCAGTACACTTTTCAACTCGGGCAGAGTCCATTGAAATCTCGGGTGACTGTGGAGCTTCAGCCAGAGACGGAAGCCACGAAGCTCACGGTCACCCACGATGAGTGGGATGAAGGGGATCCTGCGTACGCATTTTGCTCTGACGGATGGCCGCGCATCCTCTCCCGCTTGAAAACACTCCTTGAAACTGGCAAGACATTTAGACCGCACTGATCGAGGTTTCACGTCGTCGTCTAAGTGATGAAATATCCTCTTTGCGCGCAATGACCAGCAGTCAAACGTATACAGGCCTGTTCTCGACAGGTTGGTCACTCAGCCCCTTATTGCACTGTGAATTCCCTCGTGCTCGTTGACGTTCCGCCCGCATTGGTCACTGAAATCTTTCCCGTCGTCGCGCCTGCGGGTACGGTGACACGGATGTAGTTGGACGTGAGCACGTGGAACTTTGCGCACACGCCATCGATTGAGACCATAGTCGTACCGATGAAGTGGGATCCCTGGAGCAGAAACGTTGAACCTGGTTTGCCGCTCGCGGGCAGGAAATTGACCAGCGTCGCGCGAGGCGAAGGCAGACCTGCGTCGATTACCCAGAACGAGCCATTGGAAGGCTGGCCATTGACGGGCGCGCCGTTCTGGAAAGACATGCCGTAGAGCTTTCCGTCCGACGCCTGGAGAAGGCCAAACGGTTCGAATCCGTTCACCGCTGAGTTCAAGGGTATGTTGTACAGAACTGAACCTGAGAGGGTTGAACTGAAAACAATTCCAGGATTGCCGAAGAAGAAGTCGCCCCACAGATTGCCATCGGAGGCTTCGATGAGGTCGCCGTCGGAGAACTGGGTCGGGGTGACGGGGCCGACTTCGTGATAGGCACCCGCGAGCGTGATGTGGTAGAGAATGCTTCCGACCCGAAGGCCGTAAAGCTTGCCGTCCGAAGCCAGCGTGAGGCCGCTAGAGGCGATATTGGGCAAATTGATGTTGGGCGAATTGAAGCCGTGCAGGATGGTGTACTGACCGGTGACCGGATTGAAGCGGAAGACGCTGTTATAGGGCTTGAGTTGGTCTCCGGCCACCGTCGTTCCGTAGAAGTTGCCGTCTGGGGCCTGGAGCATTCCGAACACGCCGGTGCCGTCGGGCTGCGCCTTCAGGTCGAAGGTGTGGAGAACCTTGTAGGTGCCAGTCCGGCTCACGCGGAACAACACGCTGGTGGGCGGATTCGTAGGGCCGGTCACCCCGTAAAAGTTGCCGTCGATCCCCTGCGTGAGGAATGCGGGGTTGGCGCCGTCGTGGCAGTCAATCGTGTTGCAAAAACTGTGGAGCAGGGTGATGGTGCCGGTCTTGCTCAGCCGGAACGCCGTACCCAGGCCGTTGCCGCCGTCAACGAGCGTGGTCCCGTAGAGGAATCCGTCTGTGCCTTCCACCAGGCTATCGGGAGAGGCCCCGTTGGGCAGGCTGCCGTCGGGCAGTTCGGCGAAGTTGTAGAGGACGGTCAGTTGCCCGCTGGGAGTGATCTTGAACACCGTACCTTGGGCGTTGAGTCCCGTACCGCCTTCAGAGGCGATGCCGTAAAAGTTGCCGTCGGGGCTTTCGATGAATCCGCTCAGAAAGCTGCCGTCCGGGCACTTGGTAAGCGTTGCGTCACACGGAAAACCGACCAATTGGGTGATGGCTGGGGCCGGAGTCTGGGCCGTGGCAGTGGCGACCAATACGACCGCAGCGAAGATGAACGCTGAGAATTTGCGACTCATGGCTGATCCTTCCGAGGATGAGGTGCAGTTTTATATCGCAATTTCGTCCGCGATGTGTTTCGCGATTGTCAATAATTTGTCAAAAGACACGGAAGGATTTGCCTCCTCGAGCGGGCGGGGATCAGCGAAACTCCGCGCTGACGTCTCAAAAAGTGCGACGTGAAGATGGGGGCACCGGCACCCGGCACTGCTGTGGTTAATCCGTCAGGAATCCGGTCTACGGAGTTATATGGACTCCTGACGGAGTATTCTTCCGGTACACTAATGGCCGCACACTTTCTATAGCCGCATGAGCACCGAAATCACCTCCCCGCCTCAGCTTCTCACCGACCAGGATCTCTACCTGTTTAACGAGGGCAGTAACTATCGTATGCACGAGAAGATGGGAGCCCATCCCTTCACCCACAACGGTGAAGTGGGCACGGTCTTCAGCGTGTGGGCGCCGAATGCGCGATCGGTGTCGGTTGTCGGCAACTTCAACGAATGGGATCCCAAGACCCATCGGCTGGTGCCGCGAGGTTCGTCGGGCATATGGGAAGGATTTGTGGCGGGCGCCGCCCGCGGGGCCCTGTATAAGTTCCACATCGAATCGAACCGGCACGGATTCCGTGTCGACAAGGCCGACCCCATCGGACTGTTGCATGAGAAGCCACCGCGCACCGCATCGGTGGTTTGGGATTTGGACTACCAATGGAGTGATCACGACTGGATGGTGAAGCGTGCGGGGCGTAATTCGCTGCGCGCGCCTCAGGCCATCTACGAAGTGCATTTGGGTTCGTGGATGCGGGTGCCGGAGGAGCACAACCGTCCACTCACCTACCGCGAAACCGCGCCAAGGCTCGCCGAATACGTCGGGCGCCTGGGATTCACTCACGTCGAGTTCCTGCCGGTGATGGAGCATCCGTTCTACGGTTCGTGGGGGTACCAGACGACCGGATATTTTGCGCCCACTTCCCGGTATGGCACTCCGCAGGATTTCATGTACCTGGTGGACTATCTGCACCAGCACGGCATCGGCGTCATTCTCGACTGGGTGCCGTCGCACTTCCCTTCCGACGGACACGGACTGGCTTACTTCGACGGCACCCATCTCTATGAACATGCCGACTCGCGCCAGGGCTTTCATCCGGACTGGAAGACGCACATCTTCAACTACGGGCGCCCGGAAGTGCGCAGCTTCCTGATGTCGAGCGCCATGTTCTGGCTGGACAAATATCACATCGACGGCTTGCGGGTAGACGCCGTCGCGTCGATGCTGTATCTCGACTATTCGCGCAAGCAAGGCGAGTGGATCGCCAACAAGTTCGGCGGACGCGAGAACCTCGACGCGATCGATTTCCTGCGCCGCTTTAATCAAGAAGCCTACAAGGAGCACCCCGACATTCAGACTACGGCGGAGGAATCGACTTCGTGGCCGATGGTCTCAAGGCCGATCTACGTGGGAGGCCTCGGCTTCGGAATGAAGTGGGACATGGGCTGGATGCACGACACGCTGAAGTATTTCCAGAACGATCCCATTCATCGCAAGTTTCACCATAATATGTTGACCTTCCGCATGCTGTATTCGTGGCATGAGAACTTTGTGCTGCCGTTGTCGCACGACGAGGTGGTGCACGGCAAGGGATCGCTGATCGGCAAGATGCCCGGCGATGAATGGCAGCGCTTCGCCAACCTGCGCCTGCTGTTTGCCTACATGTATGCGCAACCGGGGAAGAAGTTGCTGTTCATGGGCGACGAATTCGGCCAGGTGCGCGAGTGGGGACACGACACCAGCCTGGAGTGGCACGTTCTGCAGTATCAATATCACAAGGGCATGCAGGCGTTTATGGAGCAGTTGAACCGCTTCTACCGGGGCGAACCTGCGATGCACGTGTTCGACAATGATCCCGCGGGATTTGAGTGGGTGGATTGCAACGACAACGCCGCCAGCACGATCTCGTTGCTGCGCAAGAGCGAGTCGGTCCAAGAGACGGTGCTGGTGGTCTGCAACTTCACCCCGGTGCCCCGCACCGGATACCGCGTGGGTGTGCCTCATGGCGGCTATTGGCGCGAACTGCTCAACAGCGACGCGCGCGAATACGGTGGCAGCGGCATGGGTAATCTCGGCGGCGTGCAGGCCGAGGCTGAGACCGTTCATGGCCGGCCGTATTCGCTGAAGTTGACGTTGCCGCCGCTGGCCGCGCTATTCTTCAAAGCGAGTTAGGCGATTGTTCCTCCTCCATCCCGCATTCAAGCCGTGCTATTCTCGGCCTGAGCGCGTTCCATGCGGATTCTGACCCGCTACATCCTGCGCGAGGTGACGGCGCACGCCCTGATTGGCGTGGGGATCTTTACCTTCGTTCTCTTCACGCGGGACTTGGGACGCATTCTCGAACTAGTGGTACGAGCCAGCGCGCCGCTCCCCAGCGTGGCCGAAATTTTCTTCTTCACGGTGCCGCTCGCGCTCACTTATACACTCCCCATGAGCGTTCTGGTTGGAATCCTGATCGGGCTGAGCCGACTTGCAGCCGACAGTGAAATTACGGCCATGCGCGCCAGTGGGATGGGGGTATGGACCTTCCTGCGCGTGCTCTCGATTTTTGTGGTCGCCGCGTGGGTGCTGGCGCTGGGTAACGGATTGTACGTGGCGCCGCGAGCGCAGGCCGCGCTGGGACACCTGGAAGAGCGGCTCAAAAGCTCGCAGGTTTCATTCGAGATTCAGCCTCGCGTCTTCTACGAGGGCTTCCCCAAGTACGTCGTTTACGTGCAGGACGTGAAGAGCGCGCAGGGGGCCGCGGTGTGGAAGGGCGTTTTTATGGCCGATCTCAGCGACGCCACCAACCCAAAAATCACGCTGGCCAAGGAAGGCATTGTGGTCAGCGAAGGGCCTGACCGCCTCCATCTGCATTTGCTTGACGGATCGGCGCATGAAACCGACGCCAAGGACCCGAGTCACTACCAGATCTCAACTTTTCAGCAAACCGACATCCCGATCGAGTTGCCTTCTGCCGAGAGCAAGGCCGACGAGTCGCTGCCTGCCGGAGTCATGCGGACCGGGGCGCTGTGGGAAAAAGCCGCTCGCGTCGATCCCGTCTCGGCACGGTGGTATTTGATCGAATTTCACCGACGCTTCGCCTTGCCCACTGCGTGCCTGGTCCTGGCGCTGGTGGGAATTCCTCTCGGGCTGTCGTCGAAGAAGAGCGGCAAGTCCGGTGGATTCGTGCTCACCATCTTGCTGGTGTTTGTCTATTACGTGGTGTCGCTGGTGGGAGTTTCGCTGGCCCGGCAAGGGCGAGTTGCCCCGTGGTTTGGAGCATGGCTGGCCGATCTGGTGTTTCTGGCGCTGGCGCTGTTTCTTCTGTGGCATGCGGAAAGGCGTCCGTTTGAGCTGGCGTCGTTGCGGCCATCGTGGGGGCGCAACACTCTGCGGCTCGCGAGCAATCAGCGCGGTCGCGAGAATGCCTTCGACCGCGCCGCTAGCCGGCGACGAGTGTTCAGCGCCAGCTTCCCGACTCTGATTGACGACTACGTCCTGCGCGACTTCTTCATTTATCTGGGGATGATTCTGTCTACATTCCTTGTCCTGGTGCTCGTCTTCACACTGTTTGAGTTGCTGGGAGATATTCTCCGCAACCAGGTTCCACCCACGGTGGTCGCGGAATATCTCCTTAATGTCACTCCTTATCTGCTGTACAACGTCGCCCCGCTGGTTATGTTACTGGCCGTCCTGGTCACGTTTGGGCTGATGCAGCGGTCGAACGAAATCACAGCGATCAAAGCTACGGGAATCAGCATCTACCGGATCGTAACGCCTGTTGTCGTGGCGGCCGCAATGCTGGCTGTCGGTTTGTTTCTGGCCGATCAGTTCTATCTGCCGCACACCAACAAGCGGCAGGAGGCGCTGCACAACCAGATCAAGGGTAAGCCGGCGCAGACCTACCTGCGGCCGGATCGCAGTTGGATTTTCGGGCAGAACAATGACATTTACTACTACCAGCTCTTTGATCCCGACCGCGATCAGTTTGGGAATCTGACCGTGTTTCAGTTGGACCGCGCCAGTTTCTCCGTCACCCGCCGCATTCACGCTGAGCGCGCGCACTGGGAGGAGCAGTTGAACCGATGGATCTACGAGCGGGGATGGGACCGCTCTCTCAACGTCTCGGCGATTGCCAACTACCGGGCGTTCGAGGTAGCGACGTTCCCGGAACTTCCCGAGACGCCGTCGTATTTCAAGAAGGAAGTCAAGCAGTTCACCGAGATGAACTACGAGGAACTGCGGCGCTACATTCGCGATTTGCAGCAGAGCGGATTCGATGTGGTCCGGCTGCGCGTGGAACTGCACAAGAAACTCTCGTATCCGCTGATCACGCTGATCATGGCCCTGCTTGCGATTCCGTTTTCTGTTTCGACGGGAAAGCGGGGAGCGATCGGCGGAGTCGCAGTCGCGGTGGGGATTGCGGTGTTCTACACGGTTATGTCGCGGCTGTTTGAGGCAATGGGCGATTCGAGTCAACTGCCTCCGGCGCTGGCTGCGTGGTCGCCTGATTTGATTTTCATTCTGGTGGGGGGGTATTTGATTCTGAAGGTACCGACGTAGAGCAACGGTGTCGGGCGCGCGCTTTCTTTCGCCCCTTCGGGGCTTGCTTTTTTTCCCCCGTTGCTACCCACGGCTTGCGCCGTGGGCTTTATTCTTTCGCCGCTTCGCGGCTGGCTTGGCCCCTCGCTTACTTGACGGCTACGCCCCAGGGATTGTTGTCGGTGGTGACGGCCGGGAGCGGCGACAGGGCGCCGGAAGCGGGCGTGATCGAGTATTGGGACAAGGTCGCGGACTGGAAATTGGCGACGAATAGCCAGTTGTCATCCCCGCGAATCGCCATTGACGTCGGCTGGATGCCCGTAACCACCGATGTCCCAGCGGTCAGACTCCCTGACACCGGGGCAATGGTGAACGGAGAGACTTGGGACGAGAGGGTGTCCAGAACGTAAACGTATTTGCCAAATGGGTCGACCAGTAGCGGACCGGGGCCATTGCCGCTGCTGGGAAGACTGAAGGGAGAGCCAGTCACCGGAACCAGGGCCCAAGGGGGAAGGCCTGGGCAGGTTGACGACTGAGTCGTCAAGCTATTGCAGATGGTGTACGCGCTGATGTTGTTGCTGGTCATGTTGGAAACGTACACAAAGCGGGCGCAAGGGTCGACGGCCACGCCGGAAGGCACGGTCCCGGCGGGATAGTTGGGCACTGAGCTTGAGCTGACAGGACTGGTTAGAGCACCGCTCGAGGTATCCACTCCAAATTGCCAGATTACGCTGTTGGCAGAATCAGCGACGTATAAGTACTCCGATTTCGGGGGGGTGTTGCCCGGATCTGAACACACCGAATTCTGGATTCCGTTTATGCCGTTGCCAGGAAGGACTGTCGGAGTTGGCGCCAAGGCCGCGAAGTTCGGGGTTTGGAAACCGGGCGGAAGCGTGAAGATAAATTTTCCCGGCACAGCCGTCAGCGAACCACCGCTGCCGATGGAGTATGACAAGACTCCGCCTCGCAGACCTTCTGCCACAAACAAAAACTTTCCCGCCGAATCCATGGCCAGTGCGACGGGAGATGGGTCCGCGGTCAGCGATCCCACCGACGCCAAGGTTCCATCAGAGTTCACCTTGAATGCGGCGATGCCGGTCTTGCTCCCGCTACAAACGGGGCTGGAATTGAAGATCACGTAGGCGTAGGCTCCGGCGGGGTCCAACACAATCGACGAGGGGATGCCGGGCAGAACGCAGGTCGAGTTAGACGTCGACGAAGGGGGATTGGCTACGGCAGCAATGTGACCATTCGCCAGGCTGTAGCTGAATGTCTCCATCAGCGCTGACCCCTGACTGCTCGTCAGAACCAGGCCGTCGGATGACGAATTGTACGTTGTCCCGCATGCCACCAGCAATCCAATCACAACCAGTCCCACCAACCCGAGCAGCCACGCGAATCGTTTCGACATTCTGTGCATGATCTCCATGTCTAGCTGAATCAATGCTTAACGTGAGGTTACGCGAGCGGACACAGTCCCCGGCGCCCCGCCGGAGTCGGGCACTCGCAATCCAGAATCTGGGAAAATCTCAATCCATTTGTGTATCAGGAAAGCGCGGGAAGCGCAAACTGCTCAACGACTTATTGGAACCTTGGGGGCGTCCAGGAGTTGCCCGTTTCAGAGTAGTTTACTTCGCAGCTAGATTTTTTGCTTCTCGCGCCGATGTCACCGGTTCGGGGGATGGCTTGATTTGCTGGCCGCCCGAGATCAGCGGGAGTCGAATTTCGATCTGCAGGCCGCCTTCGGGGCGATTGCGCGCGGCGACTTTTCCGCCGTGGAAGCGAACCGCTCTTTCGGTAATGGCCAGGCCCAGGCCGACGCCTCCGGTCTGCCGTTCGCGAGCATCGTCGAGGCGATAGAAGGGTTCAAACAGCTTTTGGAGCGCCTGCGCAGGCACGCCCGACCCGCAATCGCTGATCTTGAGCACCGCCTCGGGGCTATGGGCGCTTTGCTCACTGCTTAATTTGATTTCCACCGAGGTCCCCTCCTGGGTGTAGCGGATGGCGTTGCGCACCACGTTTTCGATCGCGCTGTGCAGCAGGGAGGCGTTCCCGCGAACACCCCAATCGCCCTCGGGAATCACCGTGACCACGTGGCAGTGCCGCGCCTGCGCCTCAAACTCGGCGTCTTCGGCCACATTCAGCACCAGTTCGTCAAGAGGCACGGGAGTCTGAGGCACCCGCTGTTCGCCGTCTTCCAGACGCGCCAGGGTAAGGATTCTGCCAATCAACTCGTTGAGGCGGCTGGCTTCGAGTTCGATGCGCTCCAACATGTCGGCGTTCTCGCCTGAGGAACGTTGACGGGCCAGACCTAACGCAACGTTCAAGCGGGCCAGGGGCGAGCGGAGTTCGTGGGAGATATCGTTCAGCAGGCGCGACTGTGCTTTCAACAGCGTCTCCAGCCGTTCGGCCATGGCGTCGAAGTCGCGCATGAGGCCGGCCACTTCGTCGCGGCGCGTGCTGGCAGGGGCGCCAGAACGAGCCGTAAGATCGCCCGCCGCCAACTGTCGCGTGGCAGCGCGCAATCGCACAATCGGCTTCGTCAAGTACCAGGAGAGGAAATAACAGACGAGTCCGGAAGAAATAATGGCGATGATCAGTCCGGGGATGGGCATGCCGCGCGGCCCAAAAAATACTCTGGGCCCCGGTGGCATGCCTAGAACAAGCGTGTACCGGTGTCTTCCGTCGGATGACGCGCGCGAATCGCGCTGCACCGCAGGGGCGGGGATGATGAATCCGTCATGCGGCATCCGAGGTCCGCCCATGGCGATTCGCATCGCCCAGTCAGGAGCGGGGCGGCCGGAAACTTCTATGCCCTTCTCGTCAAACAGAAAGGCGCGCAAATGCTGTGTCGCCTCGAGGTTGTCGAGATACTGGCGCAGTTGAGGCTGGCCGCCTTCCTCGTAGAGATTCACGGCGTCGTTTAGGGCGGTGGTGCGCAAACCTTCCCAGGTCGCGCTGCGCGGGCGGAAGGCGAGCGTAACAATGATGGCCAGCACGACAAACAAGGCTTGCGCCAGCCAGAACGACAGAAAGATTCGTAGAAAAAGGCTTTTCATGTTGGGTTTAGGACGTTTTCGCCTTCTCCCGGGGACGGGCAAAAATATAGCCTACACCGCGCACAGTCTTGATGTGCTCGTCGCTATCGGTGTCCCCCAGTTTCTTGCGCACCTTGCTGACATGCATGTCGATGCTGCGGTCAAAGGGCGAGAACTTGCGGCTGAGGACGGCGTTCACCAGGCGCTCGCGTGGCACGACGCGACCGGCCTCGCGCAGAAGAACCTCAAGCAAGTTGAACTCCACTGAAGTCAGGTCAACGGGCTTGCCCTCAAGACGGACCGAACGCGTTGCCGGATCGAGTTCCACATCGCCGACGCGCACCAGGTCAGGAGCGGCCGCGGAGCCGCTGCCTTCGGACCGTGTCCGCCGCAGCACGGCTCGGATGCGCGCCACCAATTCGCGCGGGTTGAAGGGCTTGGGCAGATAGTCGTCGGCACCGATTTCGAGGCCGACAATGCGGTCCACGTCTTCGCCGCGCGCGGTGAGCAGCAGGACGGGCAAGCGCGAGGTGGCGCGGATCTGGCGCAGCACGTCAAATCCGTTCATGCCCGGCAACATAACATCGAGCACAGCCAGTAGGTAGTCCCCGCTCTTGGCTTTTTTCAGTCCGCCCTCGCCGTCGTGCACGTACTCGATGGTGAAGCCCTCGGCCTGCAGGTACTCCGCCACCAAGTGACAGAGTTCGACGTCATCATCGATAACCAGGATTCGTTCCATCACTAAAGATCATTGTGCACTATGCGGAAAATGTCTAGAAGTAAAGAATTGTCAAAAGCTTGCAGCGGGGAGGGCCTCGTGCCGGAGCTGAACAATTGACAAAACTTTACTCGGGTTGACCGACTCTTTACCGCTTTCCGTGGCAGACTTGTGTTCCTATTAGCGTACGTAGAATCCCTGAATTTCGGGGAAGAATCTAGGAGTCACTACATGAGATCCATACGCTTTCGCTTACTGGTCGCGGCCATGGCGGTATTGCTGGGAACCGCAATCGCCAAGTCGCAGACCGCCGACACTCCCGCTCCACCACCCATGCACGGTCACGGCCACGGATTCGCGATGGGCGAGCACATGCTGGGATTTTACGCCGACATGCTGAACCTCAGCGATGCGCAACGGACGCAGATGAAAGCTGTGCTGCAGAAGGAACATCCGGCGATCAAACCGCTGATGCAGCAGTCGCGGCAGATCGAGAAGCAGCTTCACCAGTATGCGGAAGGCACCTACGATGAGTCTAAAGTCCGTGCTCTCGCCACCCAGAAGGCGCAAGTCGAGACGGAGTTAACGGTGCAGAGGACGCGCATCCACAACGAACTGTTCCAGTTGCTGACCTCGGACCAGCAGGCCAAGATGAAAGAAGTAGAGGCCAACCACGAAGCCCGGATGGCCCGGGCGCACAAGCACATGCAGGACGCGCCGGCCGCTGCTCCCGAGCAGTAGGTCTACGGCGCCGACTGTCTTCTGGGTGAGACCTTGCCAGAACAGAGTTGCTCGTTCAAGGCGCGGGGCTGATCATCTGGCCTCGCGCCGTCGGACGAGGATTCAAACTGCTGAGACGCATGCTGCGGAAACCCGTCACGCGGAGACCCTTGCGATGAACGATTCCTATTTGTTCGATGTCGGATGGGTGTTCTTTACCGCCTGGAGCGCGCTGGTTTTCATCGTGAGCCTCGCGGCATTCGGCCAGGACTTGTTTCCTACCCTGGCTCGTTCCGAGCGCGCGCAAAACACTGGTTCCCACGAGCCGGTGAAGCCCGCTGAATCCGCGCGTTGACGCCCCAGCCTCTCCGCGAATCTTTCACCGGAAGTGTAGAGCGGGCACTCCTGCCCGCTTGTTCACGGCACCGATAAGGTTAGCGGGCAGGAGTGCCCGCTCCACACAGCGCTTGGTGAAAAGGAAAAGTCTGCACCCCGCCTGCTAGAATTTCATCTACTGAACCTGCATGGTACCGAAGAGCCTGCGCCCGCTGCTGCCTTATCTGAAGCGCTATCGCTGGGGCTTCGTCATCGGCGCGCTTTGCGTGCTTCTGACCAACGGCATCTGGATTCTCTTTCCCCAGGTTATCGGTAATGCGGCCGACGATCTTAATCAAGGCGTAACGCGCCACAAGTTGCTGATGTACGCCGGCTTGCTGCTGGCAGTGGCGGTAAGCAAGGGAATCTTCCAGTTCCTGACGCGCTGGATCGTCATTGGCATTTCCCGCGATATTGAGTTCGATCTGCGCAACGATCTTTTTGCTCGTCTAGAGGGGCTTTCCTACTCCTACTACCAGCGCCACCGCACGGGCGACATAATGGCGAGGGCGACCAACGATCTGAACGCGGTGCGCATGCTGCTCGGGCCCGCCATCATGTACTCAGCCAACACGATCATCTACACGGCGGGGGCGCTCGCGTTCATGATCTCGATCAGCCCCAAGCTGACGTTCTATACGTTTCTGCCGCTGCCGGTGGCGAGCATTGTGATCCAATATTTTGGACGGCAGATTCACGAGCGCTTTGAGCGCATTCAGGCAATGTTCTCCGATATTTCGGCGCGGGCGCAGGAGAATTTTTCCGGAGCGCGGCTGGTGCGTGCCTACGTTCAGGAAGAGGCGGAGATTCGCGCCTTCGAAAAGGAAAACAAGGAGTACATACGGCGCAGCTTGAAACTGGTCCGGCTTATGGGCATGCTGTGGCCGACGCTAGAACTGATGCTGGGATGCGCGGTCGTGCTGGTGTTATGGCTGGGCGGACGCGAGGTTCTCAGTGGCCACGTGCACGTGCCGCTGGTTTCGAATCTGGGAGGCGCAAATCCGGGAATTACGACTACGCTGGTCCTCTCCGGGGCGATGAGCGTGGGAGACTTCGTCAAGTTCAGCACCTACATGATGCAGCTCACCTGGCCCATCATCGCCCTCGGGTGGGTCATCAACATTTTTCAGCGAGGGACGGCCTCATTGATCCGCATCAACGAGATCATGCAGGAACCGCCCGATATCAAAGATGAGCCGGGCGCCCGGGACCGCGAGATCGAGGGTGAGATCGAGTTCCGCGGGTTGAATTTCGATTACGACGGCAAGCCGGTGCTGCACGGTGTGAACCTTGTTGTGCCTGCGGGAACTAGCCTGGCGATCGTAGGACCGACGGGATCGGGAAAGACAACCTTGGTGAGCTTGATCCCGCGCATTTACGATGCGGAGCCGGGAACGGTTTTGATCGATGGGCGGCCTATCCGCGAGAATTCGGTGGCCTCGCTGCGGCGGAATATTGGGTTCGTGCCGCAGGAGACATTTTTGTTCAGCGACCGCATCCGCGAGAATATCGCGCTCGGAGTGGACTCAGCCACTGACCGTGAGATTCACGACGCTGCGGATGCGGCCAATATTGCTGCCGACATTGAGAGCTTCCCGGAAGGATACGACACACTGGTGGGGGAGCGCGGTATCACGCTCTCCGGCGGGCAGAAGCAGAGGACGGCGATCGCTCGCGCGCTGATTCGCAATCCGAAGATTCTGATTCTGGACGATGCGCTGTCGAGCGTCGACACGCACACCGAGGACAAGATTCTCAATCACTTGCGCGACGTGATGCAGGGGCGAACGACCATTTTCATTTCGCACCGCGTCTCGACCGTACGTAACGCTGACCGCATCGCCGTGCTCCACGGCGGACGCATTGTTGAACTGGGGACCCACGACGAACTGCTGGCTTTGAACGGCTACTACAGCGACCTGTATAACAAGCAACTGCTGGAAGAGGAGTTGGCGGAGGTCTGAGCCGCGGGACAGGGCGCGGTGGTCGCGGGATCGTTCGCTGGGAGCGTTCCCCGAGGCTGCAAAGCGTGCTTATGTCGTCCCTCCGGGATTCTCGTTCCATTTTTTATGGCTTTACCCCGGACTTACGTCCGGGGCTAAAATATGCCGCCGCTTCGCGGCTGGAGTTTGCCCTGGCCCAGTGACCAATCGGTGACAAAACAGAAAGTCGCGACGTCTAAACTCGGGTAGCAATTGCTGTCTGCCACCGGGAGGAACATCGGTCCCACCATGCAGCGGGTCAACACTCCGGAAATTCTTGATTCAGACCAGTGCCCTCCCCATGAGGTCGAGGCGTCGCTACGGGATCTGTCTCGCATGAACCGATGGTTTGGTGGCGTGACCACGACCCGTGAACTCATCGAGCGGGTCGCTGCGGCAACCGGACAAATGCGTTTCTCTCTGCTGGAAGTGGCTGCGGGGTTCGGCGAGGTTCCGAAAATCGCGGCGCGGCAACTCGCACGCACGGGAATCGAAGTCGAGGTGACTTTGCTTGATCGCGCTCGCTCGCACCTGCTGCCCGGGAACCGTTCGGTCGTCGCCGACGCGCTTGCGCTTCCCTTCCCGGGTTGCGCTTTCGACCTTGTGAGCTGCAATTTGTTCGCGCATCATTTAGGACCGGAGGAACTCGCGCGATTCGCTAGCGAAGCGTTACGGGTGAGCCGATGCGCAGTGCTGATTAATGATCTGATTCGCCATCCTCTTCATCTGGCGTTGGTGTACGCGGGCTTTCCGCTGATGCGGAGCTATGTGGCGCGGGCCGATGGCGTGGCTTCGGTGCGCCGGGCCTACGTGCCGGAGGAGATGCGCGCAGCGATTGCATCGGCTTGTCCGAATGGTTGGTCGCTCGAAATTCGCCGACATTATCTTTTTCGGATGGGCATCATCCTCTGGAAGACGGCCGCAATCCGGCCAAATAGCGCATAGCGACGTAGCGTGACACAAAGCCTCTTTCACCCCGCAGGGGCTGGATCATTTCCATTGCTGACCCACCGCTTGCGCCGTGGACTTTATTCTTTCGCCGCCTCGCGGCTAGTTCTACTTCACGAACACCAGCCCGTGCGGCACCGCAGCCCGGAAAATGTAGGCGTAGAGCAGCACAATCACTCCGACGATCGAGCAGAGAGCGACCGAGTGCCATGCCACAAAGCGGAAGATGATTCCCTCGTTGCCGACCTGCTCAGTTGCCGCGGTGGCGATTGTGATGGACTGCGCATCGACCATTTTGCCCATCACTCCGCCGGCGCTGTTGGCTGCGCACATGAGGACGGGATCAATGCCGAGTTGTTGTGACGTAATCCTTTGCAGACTGCCAAAGAGAGCGTTGGCGGAGGTGTCGCTTCCGGTAAGCGCTACGCCCAGCCAGCCGAGGAATGTGCCGAAGAAAGGATAGAACCATCCGGTGCGCGTAAACGCCAGGCCTAATACCGCGTCCAGACCCGAATAGCGGGTCACGTAGCCAAGTCCCAGCATGAATGAGATTGCAATCATGGCGAGGCGCATGCGCACCAGGGTTCTCCAAAAGGTTCGCATCAGTTGGAGGGGGCTTCGGCCGAGAAGCAATCCGGAAACGATGGCGGCGAAGAAACAGCCGGTCCCGGTCGCCGAGAGCCAGTTGAAATCGTAGCGCGCGGCCTCGGGGGTAGGCTTGGTCACCACCGGCGTGGCGCGAGAGATGGCGTTGTGTAAATAAGGCACATCCCATCCCGGCGGCCCAGGACGGACTTTGCCATCCGCCAGCACGACGCGGAAAGCCGGCGTGGTAGCCCGGTTCATGGCGAGTTTCACCGACGGCAGGCCCCAGAGAAGCACGAAAAGCGAGAGGACCGCGAACGGCATCCACGCTTTCAGAACCTGTGCCGCGGTGTAACGGCGGGGTTGAACAAATCCATCGTATTCCTTCGCGGCCCACTCGGTGCCCATTTGATCGGTAATTTCGGCGGCTGGTGGCGGGAGGGCAGCCGCCTTGTCGTCATAATCGAAGCGCCAGATTTTCTTGGGCTTCCAGAATCGGAGAAAAGCCAGGGTGGCGATAATGGAAACCACGCCTCCCATAATGTCGACGAGATTACTGTCAACGAAATTCGACCAACAGAATTGGGTGAGAGCGAAGGAAATGCCGACCACCAAGATTGCGGGGAGCACTTCGAAGGTTTCCTTCCAGCTGACCATGGTTCGCACCAGCCAGAACGGGACGATGATCGCAGTGAAAGGAAGAATCCGGCCGATCATGGCATTGAGATCGGATTCCGGCAGAGCGGTTACTGCCGCGAGCGTATGGACAGGAGTTCCGATCGCTCCCCAGGCAACGGGCGCAGTGTTGGCTATGAGATTCAAGGCAGCCGCATGGAAGGGCTTGAAACCGAGGCCGATCATGAAGGCGCCGGCGATTGCCACCGGCGCGCCGAAACCTGCCGCACCCTCAATGAATGCGCCAAAGCAGAAAGCAACAAGCAGAACTTGCAGCCGGCGGTCCGCCGTGATTCCGGCGACCGACTCTTTCATGATTTCGAATTGTCCGGTTTCTACGGAGATGTCGTAGAGGTATACGGCGGCCAGAACGATCCAGGCGATTTTCAGCACGCCGAAGGCGACGCCGTAGGCAAAGCTTAGTCCCGCGAGCACTGGAGGCATTTTGAAGAAAATGATCGCCACCAGCACGGCGGTCAATGCACCGGAAATGGCGCACCAGTGCGGCTTTACCTTGAGGCCGGCTAACAGGGTGAAGAGAACGATGATGGGGAGCGCCGCTACCAGCGTGGAAAGCCACCAATGGCCGAATGGGTCGTAGACCTGAGTCCACTGCATAACCACCTCCTTGCGAACGGAATCTGCTGCGTACTGCAGACCGAACTGCTAAGGCATGCACTCGCGGAGAACATGGCGGAACTTCGGATCGCCATTACGTTCTCTCAGTCTGGACACTGGGCCGATATCGTATCACCACCGGGGAAATCGCAGAAGAACCGGAACACCGTCTGTGGCAGCCCGAATGCTATGAGGAAATGGGCTCAGTTGATCTTCGCTCGGGGGACAGCCGGGCGGCTGTTCTCCAGATAATTTGTGCAACGCCCCGTAAACCCTTGACATAACCCTTGGTGGGGACTGCAATCTTGACTATGAAGTGTTCGGAAATCGTCATTTTGATGGTTTCGCTTTCCGCCGTGCCTCAGATGAAAGCACAGGTCAATTCGCCTGAACGGAGGACGGAAAGCATGTCCCATCGGGACCGAGATGGCGTACGTGGCCCAGTACGGTCTTGCACCGAAGAGAGCACCTATCCGGGCGTGGCGGATAGCGAGGGCAGAGTTCAGCAGGTTCGTACAAAATCGGTGACCGAATACGACACCGAAGGCCGCGTCACGGCCAGGCGCTACATCAACCCCGATGGCTCGGAGTGGACAACGCACGACACCTATGACGCCTCCGGTCGACTGCTTAAGAGCGCCTCGGGAATGGAGGGGCAGGAAGTCAGTGAGACTGTTTATTCCTACGATGCCCAAGGCAAGCTGCAAAGCATACGAACCGGAGCGAGAAGTGAGAGCCCGACTACGTTTAGCTACGACGCGCACGGAAGAAAAACTAAGGTCGAGATTTCCCGAGCGGCCGACTACCGTCCCAACTTCTCAACGGGAGGATCGCCGTTCGAGGCTCTAGACACCGCCCCCAACCTGCCCGGTGGAGGAAGCGCCACCACAATTTACGACGAACATGACAGGGCCATCAGAGTCGAAGTTCGGGATGCCGAAGGCACGATAGTGAACCGGGCGGAGCGAACCTACGACTCGCAAGGACGTATTCTCGAAGAAAAGCAAATTCTGGATCATCCCGAAGCGATGATTCCCCCGGAAAAGCGCGCGAAGATTGTGGAACAATCTGGTCTCTCCTACGATCAGCTACGAGAAGAACTACGCACGAAGTTTACCGAGTTGATGGCAGGCCACTCCGGAACGTACACGGTCTCCTTTAGCTACGACGACAAAGGTCGCCCTGCAGTGATGCGTCGACGGATTTTCGATCGGGAGGAGGAGATCGAAACGACCTACAACGACCACGGGGACGTGTCTTCAGAAATTACCCGGAGTAAAACTCGTGCGGAAGAGGGAGGGAGTAGTCCTCTCGCAGGAATGCCGCCTTATTCCGAAGTTCGTTACTCCTACAAGTATGATGACCGCGAAAACTGGATCGAGAAGACAATGTCATATCGATCCAGCCCTGATGGAACCTTCCAAGCATCAAGCACGGTTGAAAGAACGTTGACGTACTATTAACGCTGCATGTCGAGCTTCGCTCGACCGACAGCCGGGGGCTGCTGTCCCCACATTTTTTCGATTGGTCCGGAAATTATCTAACGACCAGCACTTCCCTGACGTTGTCGCGGGCCAGGAAGAACTTGATGGAGGCGAAGTCGCGGAACAGGGTTTCGATGTGGCGGTTGTTGAAGACGCGCTGCAGGCGGAAGCCGTCGGTGATGGCGGTGTGGACGGCTCCGGTGGGCCCGCGGCGGGCCTCGCGGCGCAGCACGATTTTCTGCATCTCAAGCGTATCTTTCCCCATGATGTGAAATCGGTAGCAGGGGGAATCCGGGCCCGCGTCTTTGGTGTGGAAGAAGGCGAGCAGCATGCCCCCTGGCTTCAGAACGGACCAGAGGCGGCCCATCACTGGACGGACCAGGCTTTCGTCGAGATAGTCCGGCAGGTTCCAGCACAGCACGACGTCGAAATGGGCCGCGGGGTAGACCAGGTTGTCGGCTAGAAATTTGCGGCTGTCGAGGACGACCTTGCCTTCCTCGTCTTTGGTGACGAGGTTGGGATCGGTGGAGGCGACCAGCAGGTCTTCACTGTAAATCTTGTGACTGCGTTCGGTGAAAAAACGGATGTTGGAGGGTGAAGTCGAGCCCAAATCGAGCACGCACAGTGGAGTGTCAACGGTCCACAAGCGGGAAAGTTCGCCCAGGCCGCTGGAACGGCGAGTTAGTTTTTCACCGGCATGCGGCGTTGCCGCCTGTGATGCCCCGGATGAGCCGCGAAAAAGCTTCATGAAGTTCTGCGTGACTGACGCCATCACCTTAACCGGCGGAGATCAGCGGCGGAAGTTACTTTCCCGCAGCCTTTTCCGACTTGCCCTGAATATCGACCCTACCCTTCAGGTAGGCACCTTCCTCAATCGAGATCCGCTGCGTGCTGATATCCCCGCTAACGATGGCGGACTTGCGCAGCTCAACCCGGTCACTGGCTTGCAGATTCCCCTCGAGCTTGCCCTGGACCACAATTCCCTTGGCCTCAACCGCGGCCTTGACCTGGCCGTTGGGACCGACAGTCAGGATGAAGTTCTTGAGGGCGATGCTGCCCTCGACCTGACCGTCGATATAAAGATCTTCGCTGCCCGACAATTCACCTTTGATGACCACGGATTTGCCAATCTGCGCCAAATCGCCTGACAACGGAGCACTCATGGATGTTCTCCTTCAGGAAGCGGGATACTGCACGACCGAAAGTCTGGGAAGGCAGGTACCGGACGGCCGCGTCACTGCATCGACTATACCCAACCGTCCGCACAAGCGGCAAGCGGCGTCTAGCCCGGCGTAACGACTCAGTTCGCTTTTGGTGCGCGGAAAGTCCCTTCGGCGGCGCTGAGGGCTGGCCCTTCCCTCCGAGTGAAAAACGGCCACTCGCAGGATGCGCCCGAGTAGAAACAGCTACTGCGCGTCCAAATTGAGCCACCACGTAACGTCGAGAAGAACGGCGGGAGGAAACCTTTGCCCTTGATTGCTAAACTAATCGTTGGATGAAGCGCTCAGGGAAGGGACGATGGCCGGCTTGGCTGCGGACCGCCTGTGCCGCTTTCGTGCTGATGGGCGGGCCCGCGGTTGTTGCCCAGGAACCGAAACCGCCCGACATGCCGCCCGGCGAACTAGTGCGGGCCGCGGTAGCCAACGAGGTCGCAGCCGCTAACCATGCTGCGGCCAAACATATGTTCCGCTCGCGCAAGGAGACTCCCAAGGGCTCGCAAACCAGACTCTATGTGGAGACCACCAGCGCGATGGCGGGAATGCTCATTGCCGTCAACGACCACCCGTTGACTCCGCAACAGCAGCAGGCAGAGACGAACCATCTGGCGTGGCTCGTGGGAAATCCCGACCAACTCGGCAAGAAACAGGCGCGAGAGAAGGAAGACGCTGACCGGACTCTGCGCATGGTGAAAGCCTTGCCTGATGCCTTCCGCTACGAATACGCTGGAACTGAGAACAGCGGTGTGGGACTGGGTGCGGAAGGTGCGCAACTGGTGCGGCTGAAGTTCGCTCCCAACCCCGGGTACGCGCCGCCCTCGCACGTGGAGCAGGTGCTGGCGGGCATGCAGGGGTATCTGCTGATCGACAGCAAGAGCATGCGGATTGCCCGCATCGACGGGACGCTGTTTAGGGAAGTCACATTCGGATGGGGAATCATCGGCCATCTGGACAAGGGCGGGCACTTTCGGGTGCAGCAGGCTGACGTTGGCGATGGCTCGTGGGACATCACGGAAATGAGCCTCAGCATGACTGGAAGGATCTTTCTGTTCAAACCTTTGAGCATGGTGTCGGATGAGGTCTTTAGCGATTTCCGGAGCGTGCCGAACGATCTGAGGTTTGATCATGGCGTGAAACTCTTGAGGGCGGAACAGGAGAAGCTGGGCCACGATGGGCACGTGGATGCGGCGAAGAAGGGTCCACAATAGCAGCTCGACCATTTTCAGGCAACCAAACCACATTGTCATCCCGAGTGAAGCGAGGGATCTGGGTCTTGGCAAGCACCACCAGTGTTGTCCTTGTTAGCAAAACGCCCAGATCACTCGCTGCGCTCGGTATGACAGACTGTTCTTGCGATACAGCAACGGTGAGAACGGCCTAGCTCGCTCGTAGCGTTTCTTTTCGCACGGTTAGCTTCTCGATTAGATCAGGCCTGACGCGGTAGCCCGTCCCCGGGTCGTCGCCGATGGCGATCGCGCCGTTGGGAGAGACTTCCACCTCCGGCTCGATGATGTCCTCTTTCCAGTATCGCTTCGAGGCGGAGACATCGCCGGGCAGGCTGAAGTTGGCGAGCGTGGAGAGAGCGATGTTATGCGAGCGGCCGATGCCGGTCTCCAGCATGCCGCCGCACCAGACGGGAATCTTGTGCGAATGGCAGACGTTGTGAACGGCCAGCGCTTCGGAGAATCCGCCGACGCGGCCGACCTTGATATTGATAATGCGGCAGGCTCCAGTCTCGGCGGCGAAGGCGGCGCTGCGGGCGCTCACGATCGATTCATCGAGGCAAACCGCGGTGCGGAGCTCTTTCTGCAGGCGCGCGTGGTAATAGATGTCGTCGTTCCACAGCGGCTGCTCGATCATCAGGAGATTGAACTGATCGAACTTTCGCAGGTGTTCGACCTGGTCGAGCGTGTAGGCGGAATTGGCGTCACAACTCAGGGTGATGTCGGCCCAGCGCGAGCGGATGCGTTCGAGCACATTCAGGTCCCAGCCCGGTTTAACTTTGATCTTTATGCGCCGGTAACCCGCGGCCAGTTCGGCGTTAATTTTGTCGATTAACTGCTCGACGGAGTCCTGGATGCCGATCGAGACGCCGCAGAGGATCTCGCGGCGCGTGCCGCCGAGCAACTTCCACAGCGGCTGCTGCCTCTGCTTGGCCTCCGCATCCCAGACCGCGTTTTCGAGCGCAGCTTTGGCCATGCGATGGGCGCGCACTCTCGCAAACAACGCGGGGCATTCGCGGGCAGACTCGATGCGCTGGCCGAGTAGGGCGGGAATCAGGTAGTGAATCAGAGTGGGCCAAGCACTCTCGATCCACTCGCTGCTGTAAAAGGGATCTTCGCCGACAACGGCCTCTCCCCAGCCATCGACGCCCTCGCAGTGAACTGTAACCAGGAGAATGCGGCGGCTGTAAAGGCGATGGAAGCTCGTCTCGAAGAAATGGACGAGCGGCATCTGAATTTCGCGGAGCGTGATGGCTTCGATCTTCATGATTGAGGTAATGTAGCGCCGGCATCCTGTCGGCTGTCGCGAGGGCATCTTGCCCTCGCATGCGGAGGCGAGGCGCCTCCGCGACAGCCGCCTGGAACAGCGGCGCTACTTAAGCTTCTGACGCGTACGACCACTTCTCTTCCCAATGGCCGAGTACGAACTTGCCGTTGCCTTCGGGATCGCGCTCGTAGCCTAGCACGGCCAGACCATGGGAGAAGGAGCGAAGGAACTGTTCGCGATTCCGCTCCTGCACCTGCTGGGCCTTCATGCGAGTCTCGGCGGAGGCCTTCCACTCGTAGATCCGCGCCGGGACGGCGATGTCGAAGTGGCGATCGAACGACGGATTGTTTCCCGTCGCCAGCAGGGTTTCGACACGTTTCGACTTGAGCCACCATTCGGCGATGAGGCGGTCGCTGGGCAGCCCGCCCTGCAGCGGCGATGATGTGATGCCGTACTGGTTAATCGTATAGCGGCGCGCTAAGGCGCCTAATCTCTCGACATTCAGATACGCGTTCTTGATCTCGAGGGGATCGAAGGTCCACTCGATCAGTTCAATACCGCGGGCGAGGGCGTCCTCGCGCTGCAAAAGCTTCAGGCGGCGTCCGAGACCGCTGTTGCGATGATCTTTTCTCACCGCCAGCATGTGCGAGTGCAGGTAGACGTGGCCGGAGCGTGTACCGGGGACCGAGAGCGCGAATCCGACCATGTCCTTGCCCTCGAAAGCGCCCATGACCTGGCCGCCAACTTTTTCGGCAACGACGAACATGCGAAGAGGCACAAGTTCGGCGTCGGTGAAATTCCACACTTCTTTTTGCAAAGTGACACAGGACCGGAGCTCCTCGAGACCGTGACAGCGGCGGATCACAACGGAATCGGCGGTCACGCCTTCTCCTCGGCTGGCCGGACTTTAGCTCGCGCTTCCGCTCGTTCTTCCGCTTTGGCCTGTTGCCAGAGAGTCTCGAGTTTTTCCATAGGAGCCTGGTCGGGGGCGCGGCCGGCCTGGCGCAAGCGGTCTTCCATCCACTGGAAGCGGCGGCGGAACTTGCGGTTGGTTTTGCGCAGGGCGGATTCTGGATCCACCGACAAATAGCGCGCGACGTTCACCAGCACGAAGAACAGGTCGCCGATTTCTTCTTCAAGGCGGCCCTGCAGTTCCTCGGGGACGGGGGTACGGCCCGACCCGGCGATGCCACGTCCCTGCGGGCGCGGTCCGGGTGCGGGAAATTCTTTGAGATGCTCGCGTAGTTCGGCGGTTTCTTCGTGCAGTTTGTCGAACAAACCTTCAACGTTCGGCCAGTCGAATCCCACGCCTGCGGCGCGCGAGCTTATCTTGTAGGCTTCGAGCAAGGAGGGCATGGCCGAAGAGATCCCCTCCATGATCGACTGTTTTTCATTCTTCGCGGTCGGGGCGTTGCCTTCTGCAAGTGCATTCTCCGCGGCCTGCCGTTTCTTTTTTTCTTCGACCTTGAGAGCTTCCCAATTGCGCTTGACCTCGGCGGACGTATCGGCCTTCACGTCACCGAAGACGTGCGGATGCCGATGGATAAGCTTGCCCGAGAGGCGGTCGAGGACGTCATCAATCGAAAACGAAGACTGCTCTTTCGCCATCTCCGCATAAAAGAGCACCTGCAGGAGCAGGTCGCCGAGTTCGCCCGCGAGTTCAGGCCAGTCGCGTTTGTCGATAGCTTCCAGGACTTCGTAAGTCTCTTCAAGCGTGTAGGGCTTGATCGAATCGAAAGTCTGTTCGCGGTCCCAGGGACAGCCGCCGGGGGCACGCAACCGCTCCATGATGGAAACGGCGCGCTCGAAACGTTCTCCTGTGCTGGGCATGAGGGAACCAATGTAAATGACGGCGGAGGCAAGTCGCAATGCGTCGAAGCACAGCAAAAGTCGGACCGCGAATCGCGGTGTAGAAAGAATCATCACCGAGCCAGATTTCTGGGCAAGACGCTGCCCCCATGGTCAGGTTACTTTCGGTATCATCTTTAGTGGGACCGTAATCTGGAGATTGCTCAATTGCGGTTTGGACTATCGTTACCTTTATGTCCTTGCGGCGAAAGTTCAAAATCAGTCAGGTAGTCGTGTATTCGGCGCTGTAACAGCGCAATAGGGCCGAGAGCATCTCTTTTAAAAACATGGCGTTAGCAGTTAAACCTCGACCATCCTTGGAAGGCCAGCACTTCCATGTAGTGGTGATTGGCGGCGGGATTAACGGAGTGGCGGTGGCGCGCGAGTGCGCCCGCGCCGGGAAGCGCACACTGCTGGTTGAGCAAAACGACTTCGCTTCCGGCGTGACCAGCCGCTCGACCCGCATCATTCATGGCGGACTGCGCTATCTGGAGCACGGAGAGATCGACCTGGTTCGGGAGTCAGTGCGGGAGCGAGAGCGGCTGCTGCGCGAACGCTCGCACCTGGTGCATCCGGTTCATTTCCTTTTTCTTCTTAACGAAAAAAGCCAGCGCAGCGCGATGACAGTTCGCGCCGGACTGTGGCTTTACCAGCGCCTTGCGGGCAGAAAATCGAGCAAGTTGACCGAGATGGAATTGAAGCGCATTGAGCGCGCGCTCGACGCCGGCCATCAGTGGTCGCTTTTGAACTACGAAGACGCGCAGTGCGAGTTTCCCGAGCGCCTGGTGGCGGAATGGTTGACCGAAGCGGTCGACGCTGGGGCGATCGTACGCAACCATTGTGAAGTGCTTGCCGTGGACGTGGCCCACGGCCGCGCGCGGGGCGTGCTGTTGCGGGATCGCACCTCGGGAAAAGATGAGCGTGTAGATGCGGGGTGGATTCTCAACTGCACCGGTCCATGGGCGGATCGCATCTGCCAGCGGTCTTCCATCCGCACGACGAAGCCAATGATCGGCGGTGTACGCGGATCGCACATTGTGATGCCGCGATTCTCCGGCGCCCCGAATGCGGCCCTGTACACCGAGGCGGCGGACGGCCGTCCGGTCTTCGTTATCCCATGGAATGACCAGATGCTGGTAGGCACGACTGAAGTGCCAGATACGGGGGATCCGGGAAAAACGGCTCCCTCCAACGAAGAGATTGAATATCTGCTGCGCACGGTGTCGCAGTTATTTCCCAAGGCCAAACTCTCGGCACATGACATCAAGTACGCGTTCGCCGGAGTGCGTCCGCTGCCAAGTACGCCCAAGGACAAGCCGTCGGCAGTGACGCGCCGTCATTTCCTGCACGACCACACGGCGGAAGGCGCGGCGAAAATGATCTCGGTGATCGGGGGCAAACTGACCACCGCGGCCTCGCTGGCGCGGGAATGCGCGCGCAAGATTGGCATCGGGGTCAAGGAGCCCAAGACGATCGCGGTGGGCCCGGGATCGGCGCTTGATCCGCTGCTCGACCAGGAAGTGCTTGAGATCGCGCGGGCTGGTTCGGTCAGCGAAGAAACCGCGCGCGGCATGATGGAATGGCATGGCCAGCGCGCCATCGACATCGCTCGCACCGCCCTGGTGAGTGCCGACCTGCGGGCGCCTATCTGCCCGCATTCTTCCCACATCGTGGCGGAAGTCGTGGAGGCTTACCGACGCGAGTGCGCTGTCACCCTGGGCGACGTTCTGCTGCGGCGTGTGCCGGTGGCACTGGGCGCGTGCTGGTCGGAATCTTGCAGCCGCGAAGCGGCCTTGCGCATTGGAGCCGTGCTGGGCTGGGACCAGCAGGCCTTGGGATCGAATCTGGAATCGTTTGAAATGGAGCGCGCCGGCTTCCTCAAGCGCCCGGCCCAGCATTCTTCCGCCCTGGAAGCCGCCGCCGATTAGTCGGGCCGGCGATCGCCTTGTCGTAATTCCCCTGGTTACCAAAGATCGGCCGTGGCCGGCCGTCATCTGGGAATCAATCAGCTACGAAACTACACTGGCGCGGAGTTGCGCTTTTTCAAACTGCGCAGGGGCATAGCGCGATGTTGTTTCCGATCAAGCACGAAAACATGACGGCGCGGCGCTGGCCGGTGGTTACGCTGGCATTGATCGCCATCAATACGGTGGTCTTTCTCTTCACCATGGGGGCGATGAATGACGAGGCCCCGGAACTGGGCGAGGTGAAGAGCCACATTCTGATTCTGGCGGCGCTGCATCCCGAGGTGAAGCTGCAACCCGAGTCGCAGCATCTGGTCGACGGATTCAAACAGAGCCATCCTCAGCAGTGGAAGCACGTGCAAGACCCTTACCGCGACATCATCGACGTCTACGACGCCAGACTCAAAATGATGGAGGACGCGTCGAAGCTGCAGCAGGAGGCGGATTCGCTAAACGAAGAGCTCGTAAAGCTGTCGGCGTCTTCGATTACCGAACAGTATGCGTTCGTGCCGGCAAACCCCAGGCCCATCAGCTATCTCACGGCAAACTTTCTGCACGGCGGCATTCTCCACCTGGTTGGGAACATGTGGTTTTTGTGGCTGGCCGGATTTGTGCTGGAAGACCTGTGGGGCCGCTGGCTGTATTCCGTCTTCTATCTGATCGCCGGGGCGGCGGCACTGCAGTTCTATGCGTGGACCAATCCGGGAAGCATTACTCCGACTCTCGGCGCGTCGGGTGCGGTGGCGGCGCTGATGGGAGCGTTCCTGGTGCGCCTGCCCAAAATGAAGATTGAGATGGCCTGGCTGTTCTGGTTTCGCATTTATCGTTTCAAGGCGGCGGCCTATTGGCTGCTGCCACTGTGGCTGCTCGGAGAAATTTTCTATGGCGCTCTGTTTGGCTCGATGAGCGGTGTAGCCCACTGGGCCCACGTGGGCGGCTTCCTGTTCGGAGCGGTCGCGGCCGTGGCCATCCAGCATTCGGGACTGGAGCGGAAGGCGAACAAGGCAATCGAGGAAAAACTTGGGTGGAGCAACGATCCGGAACTCGAACTGGCCGGTAACAATATGGAGCACGGCCAGCTTGCCGATGCGGTTGCGCAATTGACCACATACTTGGCCAAGAAGCCGAATTCGCTCGATGCCTGGGCCATGTTGCGGCAGATTTATACGCGCCAGAACGACACCAAGGCTTATCTCGATGCAACGGTCAAGACCTGCGCGCTGCATCTGAGGGCGCATGAGATCGAAGCGGCGTTCCAGGATTACGCCGAGTTTGTCGATGGCGGTGGCGGCAAGATTCCGGCGGCGACGTGGCTGGAGTTGTGCAAGGGCGCGGAAGAGAAACAGGATTTCGAACGTGCGCTCAGCGAGTATCGGCAACTGGCGGCGACCTATCCGGTGGAGCGGCAGGCGCTGACTGCGCAACTCAGTGCCGCAAGGCTCTGCCTGAAGCGGCTAAACCGTCCGCAGGACGCCCTCGCACTCTATCAGGCTGCTGCGGCTTCGCCGATTCCTCATCTGGACTGGGAACAGCACATCCAGTCGGGGATCAAAGAAGCGAAGAATGCAATGGGCGGAGGAAACGCCTTCGCGGCCGGGACACGGTAAGAGAAGTCAAACGCAACTCTGCTAGTACGGATACGGGTAAACGTAGCTTGGTGGATAGCCGTACCACCATGGGTCGTACCAGTACGGCGGCCAGTACCAGAAGGGATCCCAACCCCAGCCTCCTAGGCCCCAACCCAGCCCCCAACCGAAACCGAAAGCTGGATAGCCCCAGCCACCCCACCCGAAGCCTCGGCCGTAAAAGCCGCCACGCCCACCAAAGAAGCGCCCACCGTGAAATCCGGTGCTGGTTCCCACACCGCCAAAACGGTTAAACGAAGTGCCTGAGGCCGATCGTGAGTTCAACGCCAGGGTCGATCCACCGTGGGGGCTTCCGAAAGAGTGCCAGTGGCCGTCAGCAATGGCGGCATGGGTGGTGCTTCCAGCGCCTGCTCGGCCGGCGAACGTGGCACCGCCGGAGCGCCCTGCCATGCCCGCCCTGTTGCCCGATCCTGCAAACGCATGCCAGCCAGGCGAAGCGTTACGAGCCCCGCCCCGGCCCTCCCACGACCAAGCGCGCGCTGCACCGGAATTATGTGGCGATGACGAAAATCCGCGCGTACTTCCGTAGCGGCCACCGCCGCCATACGTCGAACCTCCTCGTCCTCCGCCGCGATAGCCGCCGTAGGATCCGCCACCGTGGGAGCCGCCAAAACCTCCACCGCCGTGGAAGCCTCCACCGAAGCCACCACCGCCGCCGTGAAAACCTCCACCACCACCGCCACCATGGCCGCCATGTTGGGCGAGAGCAGGCATGGGCAGACCGACGAGAGTGAGTGACGTGATTCCTGCGAGAAGAGCCTTCAGCAAGGTGGATTTCCTCATATCAGTCCCCTTCCACCTAACAACGGGTTGGCTGCCCGGGAGGGCAGACCACCTCTGTTAATCCTACTCTATTTGGACTCTCATCCCGGCTGGGAAGTTGCCCATCGTTCGGCAGAGGAGGGTCGTGTCGTCGGAGATGATGCCTTCGACGCCTGACTCGACGAAACGTTGCATGTCGGCGGGATCGTTCACTGTCCAGACGATGACCCTCTTCCCGGCACCTCTTACCTTCCGGATTAACTCGGGATCGGCCAGCGCATGATGCGGGATCACATACTCGACCGGAAGGTCGCTCCAGAGGCGGAGTTGGGTCTTCGTCTCGCAAATCAGACCTAGCGGTATTGTGGCATCCTCTGCGCGCAAGGACTTCAAGATTCCGGGCACAAACGATGAGACTACGAATCCCCGGCGCGGCTTGTGCCGGAGGAACAGGTCGAGGGTGATTCTCTCCAGACCCTTGACCTTCAGTTCAATATCGAGGAACGAATCGCGATAGCGCTGGAGAACATCGCGGAACCGCGGCAACTGAGGAACCTGTTTCGCGGTTGAGCGGGAAATTTGAAATCCGGCGACCTTTGGGTCGTGACAGACCACTGCTTCGCCGTCAGCGGTGAGGCGCACATCGAATTCGAAGCCGTCGCAGCCGTCAGCTAGCGCACGGTCGAATGAGGCGATCGTATTTTCCGGGATCGATTTGACGGCGCGGGCGCCGCGGTGGCCGAGGAGAAGAGGACGAGACGAACTTTGGAGATCTCTGCTCAGGCCGGTCATTCTTGTCTGAATCAACTCGGATGAATCAATCGAGATCGAAATCGCGGATCGGCTTGCCGGTGTCGGGCGTCTCTTTGGCCTTCTTCAGAGCTTCCTGGAACTTCTTCTCCAGCAGGTCCTTCGCGTGCTTCTGGGCTTCGACGGATTGCTGGAAGATCGAATCGCGGCGGCTGTCCTGTTCCCGCATGGCCTTGGCCGCGGCCTCCATGTCGTTGAAAGTTTTCGGTTTCACTGCCGCCGTGTGCGCGATGACGGCTTTGGTCGCGGTGTCGATTTTGAGGACCGCACTGCAGCAAGGACAGGTTACTTCGAAGCTGGGGGCATTCTTCGCCATTTAAGCGAATCATACCGCAAAAGCGGTGAACTACGAAGGACCACGAAGTAGAGCGCACGACGCCGCACGGTGGACATGCACGCTTGTGTTAGCGGTGCAATTTGATTGGGAAAATGTGGAACAAGTTAAGCATTTCCCATCCCAGAAGGAAGACTGAGATGAACACGACCATAACTGCCAGTAACTCACCAAAACTGAGACCGCGGCGCGTGGGCTCGAAGCGCCGGGCCGCGAGACTCAGAATGTTCAGGGTCGCAAAACCGAACACCACGGCCCAGAGAACGTTGTACGCGTCTTGCCTCGAGTTGCGAGAGGCAAACGTGGCGATAAGCGCGAAGCCTACGGCGGTCTGGGTCCGCGCAATGGGGTAAAGGGCGAGCGCAGCCCGGGTAGTCCGAGTGACATTCGAAATTAGCGACAATCCTGTGGATAGAGCCATGGTCAAGGGGCCAAGGCCTGGCAGGCGGGCCGGGGCTGAAAATGGATATTACATCTTTGCTCTCTGCCAGGTCACTACCCAGAAATACACAGAGCGATTTTGGGGAGAGCTTCGGCCCCGGATTCAAGCGAGTTGGTTAATATGGATTCATGGCCAAGCTCCGGTTCATCTTCTTCGACGTGGGCAATACGCTGCTGTTTCCTAATCGAGCGCGGATGCTGGCGCCGCTGCCGGAGGATCGCCATCCCACGTTGGAGCGCTGGCAGGCGCTGGAGCGGCGCACTAAGAAGGAATTCGACCAGGGCATGATTGGAGGCCGAGTCGACCACGGCTTCTGGTGGACATTCCATACGTATCTGCTCGAGGAACTCAACTCTCTGGACGATGGTGTGCGAAATACTCTGGTCGAGAACACGCAAAACTCAGCCAACTGGGATCAGATTCTTCCGGGCACGCGCGAAGCACTCGAACGGGTTCGGGAGCGGTATGCGATTGCCGTGATCTCGAACGCTGACGGCAGGATTGACGCTGTGCTCGAGCGTTGCGGAATTGCGGACTGCTTTGCGAGCATCACGGACTCGGGCATTGTGGGGCACGAGAAACCGCATCCGGAGATTTTCGCGGCGGCGCTGCGCGCGATGAGAGCCGAACCGGACGAGAGCCTTTACGTGGGCGACGTATACTCGGTTGACTATGTCGGGGCGAGCCGGTTCGGCATGCAGGCGGTACTGTTTGACGTGGCCGGCGCTTACCGCGACCGCGAGTTTCCGCGGGTGGAATCGATGGCGGGGCTCGAGACCTGGCTGGCGAGATAACGGATTTCATAGTGAGGTAAGCAAGCAATGTTCGATTGGACACGGTTCTTTCTCTTTCTAACGGCGGCCATGATGCTGGCGATCGCGCCGGGCCCCGGCATGCTTTACGTTCTCGCGCGGAGTCTCGCCGGTGGGAAGCGCGAAGGCGTGCTATCGGCCTTCGGAACCTTTCTTGGCGGCATGGTGCATGTAATCGCGGCAGCGCTGGGAGTTTCGATCATCCTGGCGAAGTCGGCGGCAGCATTCGCCACCGTGAAATACGTGGGCGCGGCTTACCTGTGCTTTCTGGGGGTGCGGATGATTCTTGATGCGCGAAGAGAGAAAACGGCGAATGTGTTTGACGTGAGTCCGTCCGCGCGCAATCCCCTGTGGCAGGGCGTGGCGACCGAAGTGTTCAATCCGAAGACGGCCTTGTTTTTCCTCTCGTTCATTCCGCAGTTCGTCAATCGCGGCGGCGGGCACGTTTTCCTGCAATTTGTAGCGCTGGGGACGATCTCGGTGGTGCTGAATACCACGGCCGATCTGATTGTGATAGCGCTGGCGGGGCCGCTGGGAGCGCGCATTCGTTCGTCGGCCACCTTCCGCCGCCGGCAGAGGACGGTCACCGGAGCGATCATGATTGGGCTGGGGACTTATCTGGCGACGAGCGAGAGCAAGTAGCGCCGGCGGTTTACAGCTCCAGAATCTGGTGGTCGTGGCAGTCGGGCTGAACGGCGTCGTAGAGCTGGTGCAGGAGGTCGCGGCCGTAGCGGGCAACGAAGTACATCGCGCCGATGCTGCGCTCTTGCAGGCCCTTGTCGGGATAGAGCGTCTGGCTTAGAGTCTCGGCGTGGCGGCTTACGAGTTCGCCCTTCTGTGCTTCAGCGCGGGCGGCCTGCGTCTGGAGGCGTTCGAGTTGATATTGCATCTTCGAGCGCGCAGTCTCTGCGGCGTCGACAAGTGTGCGGTCGAGCTTGGCCAGTTTTTCTTTTACGGTGGACAGATGAGAATCGATCGATTTCTGGGCGGTGTCGATCGCCGCCTGTAGGTCTTCGGGCAAGCATTCAGCCGCGAGCTGACGGCTCAATGCCTCGGGACCTGCGAACACGTCGGTGACGGCGATTTCATGGCGCTCGAGCAGGCGCTGCACTTTCGGTTCGACGATGGTGGCAGAAAAACGTGGCACGACCGGCGTCACACGGCCCAAGAGAATTTCATAAACGGCACCTGCCTGGGCAAAGTAGGCGGTCTCCGCCGCTCCTCCGGTATAAGCGAGCGTGGGTAGAAGATAGTCTTCCACCGTGGGACGCAAAAGCACGTTGGGACTGAACTGTTCGGGAGCCGCACTCACGCGGCGGAGCAACTCGGCTCGAGAAATTCTTGGAGCGTTGGCTTCGCTGCCAATCAGAAATTCTTCGGCCTCACCTTCTCCGCGACGGTGAATAGCCGTGCGAACGCCATCCTGCAAAGTGAACAGAAGAACCGATGACGCCGTGACCTTCACCTGCTGGTGATAGCCGGAGGCCTCGAGTTCATGTCCGCGTGAGAGCAGAGCTTCCGCCAGTTCGCCCGCGCGCTCGATCGCAGAGCGATAGATGGGTTCAGCTACGCGATGGAGTTCTGCATCGGAGGCGTCGAGCACGATCACGCCCCAATCGCCGAAAAGCTTGGCATACAGGCGGGCGAAGGCGCTGCCGAGGGTCTCGCCTGGACGATAGCTCTGGCGAAGCATCGTGGTCGCTTCGCTCTCCCCCAGCAGAGATGTGGCCTGCTCCAACACGGGCAAGATCTCTTCGCCAAGTCGCACATTACCGACTGGACCGCCGGGAACACCTTGGCTCGAGGTCATGAGTGTCTGCAACTTGCCTTCTGCCCCGGGGAAAGAAATGTGATTCACTTCGGCGAGATCGTGATCGTAGGTGGCAAGCCAGAAAATGGGGACACAATCGACGCCGGCCGCGTTGGCCTCGTCGGCGAGTTTCACGGCGGTGAGCGCCTTGTAGATGTCGAACATGGGCCCGCCAAAAAGGCCGACTTGCTGGCCCGTAACCACGGCGGCCGCGCCATTACGAAAGCGGTCGAGATTGGCCAGGGTTCTTGGGGACGCGGCGCCGTCCCCGTTCTGGGATTTGTTCTGGCCCTCAAGAAGGTCCGCCACGCGCTGACGACGTGCCGAATCGTAACGCAGGCTTGCAGACTCTTCCTTCAGGAAATCGCGGAAATGTGGAGGCCGGGGATAGAAAGGTTGGACTTTAGGGGAGTAGGCCAGGAAGTCTGTGAAAAGGCGCGTGCTGTGCGGGATTTGGGAGAAAGGAAGACAGTGCGCCTTCACGGACGACACTCCTGACACGATGCTGTTGGGATCTGACGCACTGAGGGTTGGACGTTTGAATTCATCGCATGTCAACGGAAGTTCGTCTGGAACCGAAGTCCCGAGAACCGGCGCCGTAGTTGAGATGCCGGAAAAGGCCGCAAGATGCAAGATAATGGCTGCACTTGAAGGGGGTGGGAGGGGCCGCGCGTCTTGTCATGCGTCACTCACGAATTGTGTCTGAACCTCTCATTCGCAGAAGACTCTGACTCTCACCTTCGTGCCCGCGTCCTTCTGATCGACGTCGACCGTCAAATCATTGAGTTGATCGATTAATTCCTCCAGATTTTCCGGCTTGATTTGGGTTAAGTCGATGGGGATGCCTTGTTCCTGCATGGCATGATTGGCGCGGTACAAGGCCTGGGCGGGCAGCAAGCCCGCGAGCCTGACTCCGGCGCGGAGCAGTTGCATGGGCACACGGACGTTTACTTTCGTCGGTCCTTCTTGTCCTCCGTCGCCTTCGGAATCTACCTGGACGCGAAGGTATTTCGGGGGATTCTTTCCTGGTGAAGGAAATTCGGTCGGCGACGACTTTGTGGCCGGTCCTTCGAAGGCAGAGATCAGGCGTTCCGCTTCTTCGGCGCTGATCTTGCCTTCGGACAACATCTCGAGAATTTGGCGACGGTGTTCGCTCATGGTGACGACTCCTAAAGAATATGGAAGGACATTCCAGCGCAGCGATGCTCGACTTCGAGTTCGGTGTCGGTGAGAGCATTCATGATCTGCCACATCACGGCAACGCCGCGTAGGGGATTCACGCGGCACGCCAGGCAGGCGATGAAAATAAATGGGGACAGCAGGATGGCCAGCGGAAGCAACAGGAGCCAAACCAGAAAGAGCGGAATCCACAAACGAAAGGTGCGGCTCTCCTGGTTGCGCAGACTGACGACAGCGACGAACGGAATCATTTCAGCGCCTCCATCTGTTGAATTGCATCTTCGGCAGTGATCTCTCCCAGGCGCAGACGCTCGAGGATCTCGGCCTTGGAGGGAGTGGGATTGGTCTCAACGAATTCCAGACTGGCGGCGATGCGAGTCAACCGCGCCTTGATGGTCGGATAACTGACGCCGAAGACCCGCTCCATCTCCTTGATCGAACCGTGGGAGCGGACGAAGGCGGTTATGAAGATCTGGTCGTCCAAATCGAGGCGAGCCAGTTGGGGAAGTTCGAAACTGCCTTCAATGGCTATGTCCTTGTCGGCGATGCGAACTCGCTCTACCGAGAGCCGCTTGCCTTGGGTGATCTGGGTTAGTTCTTGCCAGTCCTTGGGAGGATTCATCCGGGCCACTCTTCTCTTCCGTGCATTACCCACTATTATGTTAAATAAATCAATCTGTAAATTGTTAATTATTGATTTTATAAATCTTTGTTTGTTTCGATGGCGACCCTTGAACCTACTTCTCTCTTCACCTATATGCAATCCACTTTTCTGTTTACAACACTATACCTTGTAATGCACCATAATACGGTGCTTGACACCAGCAGCCCGAATTCAGTTACCGACAAGTGGGAAGTGCAGCTTCGCAAAGGTTGTCTGGAGTTGGCGATTCTGGCGGCATTGTGGGGCGGAAAACGCTACGGGCTCGAAGTTCTGCGGAGGCTGGAAAGCGATTCGGATTTGATCGTATCGGAGGGGACGGTCTATCCCCTGCTTAGTCGTCTGAAGGCGTTGGGGCTGGTCGAGAGCGAGTGGGTGGAGTCGGAGGGTGGCCATCCGCGCAAATACCATGCGCTGACGCCAGCGGGAAGAAAAAGAGCCCAGAAGATGGCTGCGATCTGGGCGCGGTTTACGTCGAGCATGAGCCGATTGCTGGTTCCACTTGCGGAAGGGAAATAAGGACAATGGCGGACGACGCACAGCAAAAAATCGACGCCTACCTGAACCGAATGCGGAGTCGCCTGCGCGGCCTGAGCGGCGAGGCGACGCACGAAATTCTTGCCGAGTTGCGCAGCCATATCACAGAGAAGGCCGCGGCGGGCGGAGAAATGAGTGCTGCCTCCGTGGACGAGGCATTGGAAGCGCTGGGCAGCAGCCCGGAAGAATTAGCCAGTGAATATGTGACGGATGAGTTGCTTGCCCGCGCGGAGGTCAGTCGGTCGCCCATTCACGTCCTCAACAGCCTGTTTCGCTGGGGAAGCCTTAGTGTGGCTGGCTTTTTTGTGCTGCTGGGATCGATCATGGGCTACTTCTTGGGAGCGGCTTTCATTCTGGTGGCGGCGCTGAAGCCGTTTCACCCGGAGACTGCGGGATTGTGGGTCTCTCAGGAAGCCACGGGCGACCTGGTTTACTCGCTGCATATGGGGTTTGGGAGTGCACTGGGTGGCGGGCGTGAAGTGCTGGGCTGGTGGATCGTGCCCCTTGGATTGGTGGTTGGCTGCGGATTGGCGGTTACAACCACGACGTTTGCACTCTGGTGCGCGCGAGTGTACCGCCGCTCGCTCGCATTGCCGGCCAGCTGGCGCCGATTGAGGAGAGATGGCTGAACCAGTCAAGGTGATCACTACTGGCGAAGTGACCCCACCCCCGTGGACTAAGAGTCCGTTGGTGGCGCTGTGCGAGTGTGGCCTGATCGCGGTGATTTTCTGGGCAGACGTGCATCATCACATCTTCTTGAGCAAGACCTTGTACCTGTTCCCTCTTGCCTCGGTGTCGCTGCGAATGCGAGGCTTGCGATGGAGGGATGTTGGCCTGCTTCGCTATCGAAACTGGAAAAGGACGTTTTTGATAGGTGTGGCTTGCGGCGTGGCGATGGAGCTTTTTGAGTTATTTGTTTCGCAGCCGCTGCTGATGCGATGGACGGGCCGGGCGCCGGATCTCGAGGTTTTTCGCGGGCTGCGCGGAAACGTGATGTGGACTTCGCTTGCAATCGCAGGGAGCTGGACGCTCGCGGCCTTCGGAGAAGAGATGATCTATCGCGGCTACCTGCTGAACCGGATTGCCGGACTCCTCGCGCCAACGAAAGGAGCATGGATCGTGAGTCTTGTCGTGAGCAGTTTAGTCTTTGGCGCCAGCCATCTCGGCCAAGGCATCACGGGGCAATTGGAAAATGCATTCGATGGACTGGTGTTGGGCGCGATTTATCTTGCCTGCAGGCGGAGCCTCGCCGTCCCGATCGTGGCGCACGGCATTACCGACACGCTCGACGTCCTGCTTATGTTTGGCGGACTATATCCGACATTGCGATGAAGGCTACCACCAAGGCGCTCCAGCGATTGGATCAACCGCGCGGCCGACGCTGGCGGACGATCGACGTTCGCGTATTGGGCCGGTGTGATCACGGTTTCGGTACTCTTTGGGTATGGGCACTTCTACAAGGGGCCAGCGGGAATCGTAGACTCCGGAATGGCCGGGCTGATCTTGGGGGCCGCTTATGTTTTGTCCGGACGCAATTTGTGGGTGTGCGTATTAGCCCACGGATTCATCGACACGTTTGGATTGATTTCAGTGTTTTTCGGATGGGCTAGTTAAAGTTCATTCTTCTCGAACGAAGAGTCCCCACCCTTCGAGAGGCTCAAAGCTTTCTCGTGCAAAAAACGCGCAAGCAAATGGGACCCCCGGCAAGCGCAAAAACAGCCCAGACTGTCTAAGAGACTTGCGGCGGCAAAAAACCGGGCCGCCCTTGCGAGCGGCCCCGTTTCGTCCTGTGCATCCCAGATCGATTTTACTTCGCTCCCTTACTTCGATCCTCCAGCAAGTGTGACGACTCCCTGCACAAACGACAAACCATTGGGCGTGCCCAGACCAGTGACGTTATCCCAACCGGTACCGGTTACCTGCGTGGTATCGGTTCCGAAGGTGAGATCGTACCAGCGAGTCGAGCTGCCATGATAGAGCGCGCTCAGGAATATTGTCGTGTTATCCAGCGGTTGTGCCAGGCCCCGCGCCGTCTCGACGGTCACCTTGCTCGGCGGATTGACGATATTTCCCGCGACGTCACCTCCGTTTATGGCCTTGACGTCCTTGATCGCCCCCGCCGGTAAGGCATACAAGTACGGAGCTGCCTGTCCCAGCGGTGCAGCCGTTCCGGCCGCCTGGTTGGTAATCGCCCAGAGAGCCGAGAACATCGGAGTAGCCAGGCTCGTCCCACCGACGGCTCCGATTTGCGTAACCCCGCCCAGCGTGACCACAACGTTCACTCCGGTGTAAGGATCGGCAACATAGGAGATGTCGGGAACCTGTCGCATCGTGCCTCCCAAGCTCGATTGGAAAGAGGGCGCCGGCCAAGCCGCACTGGTGCCGCCCCCAGCTCCATAGATGAAACCGAGGTGAAGCGGAGGAACAAGGGGAGGATTGGGTGATACGTCGCTGATTCGCGTCAAGTTGTTGCCCCAGCCAGTCTGGAGCTGAATCGAGTTGTTACTAGTTAAGAACAGGCTGGTACCGCCGATGCCAGTGGCAAATGGAGACGACGCCGGCATACACACGCTCGGCGGCACAGTGATTCCGAACGCGTTAAATATCTCAGCTACGTTGTCTCCCCAGTCGCCGGACGCAAAGTCCGTTGAGATGCCGAGGGCGGCAGCCAATTCCGTCATTCCGAATTCGGTCAGCAGCGCAGACTTTCCGCCGTAGAGCACGTCGAGGATTTCGAAACCGGCCCAGCTATTGGAGATCACGTACCCGAGGTCACCGTTGGCGTAAGACGTAAACACCTCGGGATTCTCAATTGCCCAAAACTCGGCGATATCCAGAGAGCTGTTATCGGGTGCAATGACCAGGGCGATATTGGCTCCGGGAGCCACCGCATGCGCCCACTCCACATCAAGACTGGTTTCTGTTGCCCAGCCGCTGTTTGTGGTCGCGGGTACGCCACCCGGGTAGTAGACCTGGAAGTTCGAACTGGTCAACGGCGGCAATCCGTAGATGGCTGAGAAGAGATTGGCATCGCTCTGAATGCTCGCAGAACCGTACGCATCGACGATGACGATGGTCTGTCCCGTACCATCCCAACCTTTGGCGTAGAGCCCATTCAGCCCATAGGCTGTCTGCATCTGGGTCGGATTGTAGCCAGGGCAGGTGTTGGTCGCATCCGTCGCATAGCGGTTGCCCTTATAAGTTGCGGTTGGGTTCCCACCGTTTGTAGTGAGGGTTATAGTCTGGGAGCCGGTCAGGCAGCGATTCTGCGCCGAAGCGGCGTTGGCGAAGGCTTCCCTCGCCGAAAACGGTCTCATAGCGACAGGCTTACTGGTATCGGGATCGATCGGTCGAGAGAACGTGGTGCGCGGGTAGAAATCGTGCAGACCCTTCACGGTTTTCACCAGCTTTCCTATTGGCCCACGAATCGAAGGATCGGCGCTGCTGATGCGGTGAATTGTGCCATTGCTGTTGATGCGACTGATCTGCACGTTGAACGCATTCTCGGCGTCCGAAACGCGCCCCTGTGCACTCAGGTAGTGGTTATGCTCCTCGACAGAAGTTACCGTGAAGTTGTGCGCGACCAGATAGTCGCGAACCTGAGCCGCGTCTTCGGCTGTGGGAGCGAACCGGGCATAGTACTGTTCGCGCGTCAGCCAATGATGAAAATTCGGCGACCCCGGCTGATACATCTGACGAACCAATTCATCAAGCACAGGCTTGTTATGTTCGTTTAACCAAACCGTGACCGTAATTATTTTGGAAGGATTTTCCCGGCCCAGAATCTGAGCCTTGGTAACTCCAGTTCCTTTCGGTTGAGCGAGGGCAAAAGCTGCCACCAGCGCTGGCAGAATGACAACCGCGAGAGCTGTCCACAGTGAACACCTGAGAGACTTCATAGAATTTAATCTCCTTGAGGGGACGCGATTGGTGGAGCTCGAAGTTCTTACACCCAAGTCTTCGCCAGCAGGGAAATAGGACGAACGAACTCCGCGCACTCGGAACTCTACTCAGCGGGTATTTGACTGTCAACGAACAATAACAGATTGTTGATGTTGCAAGTTATTTCACAACGCGCATCCGCGCGACTGGAGCCGCATTCGGCCGGAGCCGGCCGCGTTGCCGGCATCGCGTGTGCAATTCTTTGCATGTAATGACAGGTGTTTGACTTCTGATCATTCAGAACCTAGTCTGGAAGTAGTTCTTTGCAAGGCCAAACCCACCAGTGGGGGCGTCACGGCTTCGACGGAGATGCTTGCGGCCAAGAGGCATGCCGGGGTGCACACACCCGTAATCGCGTGCAAAATGATAATTGCCAATCAACAGATGGCATACGCAGCCTAACTAGTTTAGGCAGCCGTCCCAGGAGGCTTCGCCCGTGGGCCTCCCAAGGACGTCGCACAGCGGGCTGCTCTTTCCGGCTACGTCTGGGCCGGAAGGCTAAGATCTCAGGCTAGCGGAACGCGTTTCTTGTCCGTTCTGAGCGCGGGCCGCGAACGTCCTCGGGTAATGCCGAGGGCATGAACTGGACTACGCATGTAGTTCTCTTGACCAGTAACATTTTCGGACGCGGGTTCGACTCCCGCCGCCTCCACCACTCTAAACTATTGATAATAATGTATTTATAATGAAGTAGAAAAATTCGTACAATAAACGTACAATGGATTCGGCAAGGTGCTGATTCCATGCTCTCGATATACTCCCGCCACTATCCTCCCTGCCCTTCCGACGACATAAACTACAAGCGCTGCCGCTGCCCTAAGTGGATTAACGGCATTCTCGGATCGGATGGTCCCTTCATCCGTCGTAGTGCGAAGACCCGCAGTTGGGAAAAGGCTGAGGACCTTAAACGGAAGCTGGAGGAGGAATATGAAGCGAAGGAGAAAAGACTGGAAGAGGCTTCTCGCCCGGAGTCCTCTCTGGTCACCGTCAAAGAGGCTGTGGCACGATTTCTGAACAGCAAGCGTAACGAGAATCTGGCCGACTCGACTCTAGACAAGCTGACTACGATCTTCGAGAAGCAGTTTTTGGGGTGGGCTACTTCTCACGGATTCACCCACATCACTGAAATCACGACTGCCGGTCTGGAAGGCTTTCGTGACACCTGGACGGATGGCCCGCTCGCGAAGAAAAAAAAACAGGAACGGTTAATCGGATTCTTTTACTACTGTCTGCGACTCGGCTGGATCAAGTCCAATCCCGCTGTCCTGCTGGGTCGAATCAGAGCAGATGGTCCTCCGACGGACTACTTCCCTGCGCCCGAGTTCGAGAAAATCATGGATGCAACTTACATCTATCAGCCCAAAGGCTGGGTGGAATGCCGGAATCAAGCGACACGCCTCCGCATTCTCACGTTGCTCATGCGTTGGAGTGGACTGGCAATCAGGGATGCTGTCACCCTGGAACGACGCCGGCTGAATGAACACGACGAATTGTTTCTATATCGTGCCAAAACCGGTAGTCCTGTCTACGTTCCTCTCCCCCCGGATGTAGCGGAGTCCCTCCGAAACATTCCGCCCGGCCCCAGCCCCAATCCCCGGTACTTCTTTTGGTCCGGGAATGGCTCGCCTAAGTCAGTGGTTGGCAATTGGCAGCGAAGCTTTCGACGGCTGTTCAAGATTGCCAATCTGCGCCGCGATGACGGCTCAATACAGCGTTGCCATCCGCACATGCTTCGGGACACATTCGCGGTCGAGATGCTACTAGCTGGTGTGCCACTGGAACAGGTCTCAATCTTACTGGGCCACAAGAGCGTGAAGATCACCGAGAAACACTATGCTCCGTGGGTGAAGGCTCGGCAGGAACAGCTCGCAGCCAACGTTCGCAAAGCCTGGAATGTACTCGATACGGGCAACAAAACGGCAAGACGCAAATCACCGAAGCGCGTGAAAAGCGACTGACGTTTCGTTCTTTTTCGGTTGAGCTTTAGCTTGCTCTACGCAACTTTCGATGAACACGGTAAAGAACCGTCTCGGGCACCCGCAAGGTCCGATATCCGCGCTTGTGCAACCTTTCTTCGGTGCTCCAGTGAATCACGCCCGGTTCCCTTTCGAATATCTTGCGAACGGTCTTCTCGCTAAGTGCCCAGAGCTTGGCGATCTCGATCACCGAGTAGTGCTTCTCGCGAGCTAATTCAATCGCCGGCGCAGCCGAAGGACCGGAAACCGTGTGGAGGGCGTAGGACGATTCTGCTGGTTTTCGAGCGAATTCGGACATGGCATGACCCCAATCGCAGCTGGATGCTGACTAACTTGATTCCAGGCGCCTTGATTGTCCAATGAATTCTCGGGCGAGAGCTATTCCCAGCGGAAATAGCTGGCTTAACGCAACCAAAACCTGATCCGGTCTCCGCTCGCCGTTTGGCGTCCCACGAATCATAGGCCGACTACACGGGCCTCCATCCTTCCGAGCCGAAAGCATTCGAGGAGTGAAGTCACAGGAGGGGGGCGCCTCTCGAGAAGTCGTACAGCCCCTCTCGACCGCCCATTGAGGCAAAGCGGAGACAGCGCGGAAAGAATCCGGCAAGAAATCGGTAAGAACGGGGCCCAGTCCAAAAATTGCCTGCGACAGGACATGCGGCGCGCCGGGCGACACCGTCGTCTCAACTGCGCTCCGGGGCTGCTTTTTTTATGCTGACAACTCGGGGCGATACCGACAATTCAACTGGCTTGGGAGGAAGGCGCTGGGGTACATATCTGCGCAGGAAGGAGCGCACGAATTCGTTTGCTAACCGCGAATCGTCCTCGCTTCTCATAATCACACACGTCTGGAAACACAATGATGCATCAGAAAGCGGCTTTACCACTACACCTTCAGGGCAAAACCCAAGGGCTGTGGGTTTGGTGAGGATGGCTACGCCAACGCGCTCGGAGACCAAGTGAAGCGACTCTTGAGAGGTAATGGTGTCATGCGCGTACCTCGGAGCGATTCCCTCACGCCGAGCCGCATCTAGAATCGCCTCATGAGCGACGGGGTGAACTCGTTGCGCAAACAGAATCCATTCATCTTTTGCCAGATCCTGGAGGGCGATCTGTTCTTTTTGCGCCGCTCGATGGGTCTCTGGGACAGCCGCATATAGAGGCGCCAGAGCGAATGGCACGGCTGTGATCTGATCATCCTTCGGCGGTGCTGTCACCAGAGCCAGATTCAGTTCGCCTGACATGACACTCCGCACCAACTCGATTGGGAACTGACTTATCAGTCGAATGCCTAGCTTTGGATACAGCGGTAGACGAACTGCAAGAATGGCTGAAACCCAGCTTTGATCGGCGTCGTGTGAGTGTCCGATTGTCAGGACATTCTTTGCTCCATCATGGGCGGTACGGGCCAGATGAACCGCCCGCTCCATATGCAAGAGCGAAGAGCGGGCTTCTTCGACGAAGAGCCGCCCGGCGTCGGTGAGTTCCACACGGATAACGCGCCGATTGTCCCGAATAAACAGGCGAACTCCATGCTGTTTTTCGATCTCAGCGATCTGTCTGCTAAGCGCAGATTGGCTGAGGTGCAATCTATGGGCGGCCCGCGTGAAATTCAGCTCTTCGCCCAAGACAATGACTGCGTGTAAGTGACGGACTTCGATGTTGGGGAACACTTCTCACCCGACGTTTTCTGGTAAAGTTGCGAGACAGATGCGCGACCTGCCTTCTGAACAGACCTGGCTTTTCTCTTTCTTGCCGCCGACTTTAACGCAATTCAGCTTCGGCAACCACATCCTTGATAAGGCTGGTCGAAACTCCGACCATGTACGTCTCAAATCGGCATTGGGCGGGCGGTCTAGAGCTCCGGACCTGATTTCGACTCCTGCGAGGCTGGCCGAAATCCCGGCCAGAGTTCGACGATATTAGGGACAGGAGTCGTTCGGGTTAGACCCCCACCGAAGCGTGTGACTGTGGCTACGGACTCAACCTCTTAGCCTTGCCCTTCAGTTAACGCCCATTCTTCGAAACAAGAGAGCGAGGGTCAAACCGAACGCATGTGCCGATGCGGAATGGTGGAATGCGACCTGACCTCGCCTGCTTCAACATGGTGAATTTTGAAACCGTCAATAGTCGGCGAGTTCGTTGGCTTTGTTCTATTTGGTCTGCCGCGATACAGGTTCTGTCCTGTTGTTTTTAGAATTGCGCGAATCCGTACGGGTCCTTACCCGATTGGACTCCCGTTGGCATCCATACTGCCAAAACAACTTGACTGTCGAAAAAAAACATGGACGGTCTCCGGGCAGCATGCAGCCAAGTCTCGGTAGTTTCCTTCCAGGCGGTCGTCTAGCAGCGTGCCTCGCTCGACCTTGAGTCGATTGACGACTTAGCGACATCGAAATCCCTCAGCTCACAAAGATGAGAACTTCAGAGGAGCGAAAATCAGGGATGGTTCGGGTCAACCCGAAGATAGGCGAAAAGCAGTGACTTGCCGCTGGGCTTGTGATTGCCTCCGTTGGGCTCGACAGTTACAAATACCGCATCGATTTGTGCCAGTGTTTTCGTGTCATCACACTTGAGAATCCAGCGCTTTTTCGTGGCATTATCCTCGTAAAAAACGCCCAGGTTGATGGCTTGCTGCCGGTCTGGACCCCGTAGACCCCATGCTTGGAACGTGCTCGCCCGTTTCAGTGCTGTCTGCTGGTCGAGGTCGTAAGCGTAGAAAATCAGCGACTTGCCTCGGGTATAGAAAACGCGACCGTACGGCTTCTTGGTAACGCCGGTGCCAGCCACGTCATAGATTTCCGCGATGTAAAGATCGCGGGCACCGATTACGTCCCTGATATCGCGATCATGGGCGAGAAGTTCATCTCGCTGCTCAACAGCAGCCTGTTGCTCTTGAAGTTGCTGGGTGAGGTCGTTGACCTTGGACTCTGAGGCTTTGGTACGGGCCGCATCCTGGGCAGATTGCTGAGCTAATGAGTCGAGTTTCTCCTGTAGCGAATGGGAGTTGTTCTCCGCCGATTCCAGCTTTTGCGCAAGTACGGCTTTTTGCTCGCTGAGATCCTGTTTCGTTGCATCACCGGAACGCAGATTGCTCTCAAGCTGGGTCTGCGACACTTTCAGTTCGCCGATCTCCCCGGACTGTCGGGCAAGCTGCCGCCTAAGATCCGTGATCATCTTGTCGCGTTGGGCGAGCTCTGCCTTGGCGATCACGCTGTCATGGCCGGCATCGCTCAATTGTTCTTCAAGAGAGTCTTGAGCGGGGCCGTGCTCGTTCTGGACGGGTTGTGCTGAGGGGGCTTGGACGGTTTCAGTCGCCCGCCGCACGCCGACACGGTAAGCGAAGAAACCGATGGCCACAAAAAGCAGAATTCCGGCGGCATAGAGCATCCAGACGTTCCGCCAGGTGGACTCGCTGGAGAATGGGAGGATGCGATGGGGAAAATACGAAGAACCGTTTCGGCGATCGGTCCGATCAGCTCGGTCCTTTTCCTCACGGGCCAGGCGGTCGAGTAGTGCTTTTTCCGCCTTTTCCTGGGACCAATCGCCAGTAGTCGTCGGTACGTTTTCAGGCGCTTCTCTGGCGGCGATCGCGGGAATCACATGACTGACGATCGATTCATACTGCCGCAGAGCTTCGCAGCAGGACGCACAAACGGCAAGGTGCTGCTCTAGCCGTTTCTGCTCGTCATCGGATAGCTTGCCGGTGGTCGACGCAGCGCAGAGTTCTAGGAACTCGTCATGGGGTCCGCTTTGTGACACTGCCCCTGCTCCTAGATTGGACAATCCCGTATCATACTGCTCTCGTGCCCGGCAATTTGCCACCAAAAATCTGCCGTCGCAGCCGTTCCAATCCTCGGAATGAATGGTGCCGGACATTTCCCTTGGTCTGACCCAGCATCTTCGCAATCTCATCCAGCGTATAGCCCTCGATGAAGTGCAGCCGAAGAGTTTTCTGCTGGTCTTCCGATAGCGCTCCGAACATCTTTTGCAAGTCCAATTCAGCCAGGATTGAGTCAACTGGATCGTCGGAATGCCCACATCGGCGTTCCGCGAGCTCGAACGATTGCTCATCGAGTTCGACGTGCGTATAGAAGTGGCGGGAATGGAGATAACGCCGCCGTGAAATGGCGCGGCGATAAGTCATTTGCAGGATCCAGAATTGTGCCGACGCTTTGGAACTGTCGAAGGCCCTGCAGAGGCGGTGAATGAGCAGGAAGACATCCTGCACAAGGTCATCCGCTTCGGCCCCGTCTTTCAGGACTCGCAGGGCCACTCCGCGGACTACACGCGCGTAGCGACGGAACAGGATTGCCAACGCTTCCCTGCCCCCTAGGCAGACTTCGGCAATCAACGCCTCGTCTGAGAGAATGGTTTCCGAAACATTCGAATCGACCGCGCGATCTTGATTCTCGGGAATCCCAAGTTCTGACAGGCGAATTGTTATGGAACCACTCATGGCGGACAGCCGTCCGGCAAGCCTTTTGAAACCAATGTCTTCCCTGCCCTAGCACGGCCTGCCGGATCGGCTCGCACGAGCCTCTTAGTAAGGATCAAAGACTGCTCGAGGCTCTGTTCTTCTTGCACAAACGCCAAGCACACCGAAACGATTTACTTTCAACAACTTCGAATACCTGCGCGGCTGGCGGCGGACTCAGTCTTACCTTGCCAGCCTGTTTTCTCTTCAACATACACTCTTAACCCCTGTTGTGAGATGCGGCGACACAGGTCGGCTCCTTGGATCAATGACCTATCAACCGCCAGTCAATGCACACTATAGGTGGGTCGCACAATTGTGGTCAAGTGAAAGATTGTTTCATGAATGCCCCGCACGCCATATCGCAGCCAGCACAGGCCGACTCCGAAGGTTGCCTTCGGACTTGTGTTGCGGCAGCTCCGCGAACAGAGTGGCGACTCACAAGATTCTTTTGCGCATCGAACGGGATATCACCGCAACTACGTGGGTCAATTAGAGCGCGGCGAAAAAAGCCCTTCTCTTAACGCATTGTTCAACCTCTCTAAGGCGCTAGGCCTGCGACCTTCCCAATTGTTGGAACGAGTAGAGAAGCGATTGGGACTTTGAGTTCCCGCAACATTTCTCGGAATTCGCTACCTGAGGCTGGCGAATTGTTGTTTCGCCCATAATTCCTTGGGATTCCCCGTCCTGCTACGATTCTGTGATGCGCGATCTGGTCGTTCTTTTCATCCACTTCATCGCTACCCTGGCTCGCCTGCTCGGACCTGGCGGCGCTCGTTCCATCGTTGCGGAGTCTCTTCTCGTCAAGCACCAACTCCTGATCCTGAATCGCTCCCGGCACCGATCGCCGAATCTATGCGCCTCGGACCGCATCCTCGCGGGTTTGATGGCGCTCTGGGTACGTCCTACTCGTCTGCTCCGCTCCGCAATCGTACTGAAGCCGTCAACACTGCTAGGCCTTCACAAAGCCTTGAGCAAGCAAAAGTACCGCATGCTGTTCTCACCAAATCGCCGTCGGAAGCCCGGCCCGAAAGGACCGAGTGCAGAACTCATCGATGCGGTCCTCGCCATGAAGCAACGTAAGCCCCGCTGGGGCTGTCCGCGAATCGCCCAACAGATCGACTTGGCGTTTCATATCCAAATCGATAAAGCAAAGGACAAGACAGAGCGCCGAGTCCAGAAAACATATAGCCGCCATTCGCGAAATAGCAGAATCGACGATTAACGAATTAACCAACATCAACAAACAATAGAGGCCGAGAAGCGAAAAGCTGGATGACCAAACGTCGGGAAGGCTGTTGAACGGCGATCTTCGTGGTTGAGTGGGAGAGGTTGGTTATTCTTCGCAGCGGGGTGTGAAGCGTGCAAACATCTCGATGGACGGTGACAGGAAGGGGCGAGCGACCCATCACCGTTCACCCGTGTTTATTAAAGGGAACAGCGTTCTAATTTTGGACCTCTCGTATCGACCATTCAATACTTAAAAGACTGTATTGCATCCAACAAATTACCCTGCCACTCTACTTCGGTGGCTGAGCGAGACTTTCACGAATTGGAACATGACCTTGAGGAAGCGAGGTCAAAACTCAACCTAGCCGAAGACCCCATTCTGCGGCGAGACCTGCTTTTGGAAATGGGACGCCTGTTGGTGGAAGTTGACAGCCTCAACAGGCAGAAATGATGGGGGGACCTCAGGGTCTATTGTTGGCCGGGTCGGTGATTTCAAAGGTTGACTCTTCTTTGATGCGCATTTCCTTAATCAAACGTAGAGCCTCTAATCGTTGGTTGTCGGTGAATGGGGCGGGCGGCCAGTGCCCTGTTTCCGTTAGAAGGGCCTCAACCAATTTGAGTTCTAGCACTTCCTCGAAAACCACGTCAACGCCTTTGGCCCTCTTTTCGCGGTGATCCGTACTGGCCAACACCATCAAAGCAAACAATTCCTTGCGGGGCGCTGTCCTGTAGCAGTGCAGTGAAGTCATTTCTTAGGAAATATTTAAATGGTCTTTCACCGACAAAGACTGAGACATTCGACACGCGACTTGCAAAGTCGCCCGCAGGAGACGCAGTTATGACTCCCCTACTGAGAGCAACTCCGTATTGCTCCATGTGTGGCATGCTCGTGCAGCTTGAAAGCTGCAAATTCGACGAGCGCGGGCAGCCCGTGCACGAGGATTGCTACGTGGCCAAGCTCGTATCAGACAGCAGGGCGCACAAATTCCCGTCCTTCCCCAGTGAGTACAAGACTTACGCTTAAGCAGGTCCTGAGCTTGGGTTTTCTCCCCCACTCCTCTGGGTGTTCCTCCCCACCCTTGAAATAGACGACTGGCATAAATGGGGGCTACGCATAGTGTTTTCAATCTATTAGCTTCTCTTCTGCCGTGGCAAGATTCATGCAATTTGTGATTTCAATCACCTCAGTGATCACTTCAAAAGCGGCCAACGGTTATCACCCCAAAACCGGCCAATGGCGGTGTCCAGGACTTACATTGTTTTACCATCAAGCTCTGCTTCAAGGCGCGCGATCTCGCGTTGTAATTGAGCGATTCTCGCCCGCACCCATATCTTTGGATCTCCAGATTGTGCCTGCGTCATCAATGGACCCAGGAAATCGCATATTTGGTCTTGTCCTGCCCTCCGCGCGATTGTGGATGGGGGCTCACCTTCATTGAGCGCAAATAGATCTGCGCCTCGACTCACCAGAAGCTTGACCATTTCAAGGTTGCCTTTAAAGCAGGCAACATGCAGAGGGGTCTCGCCAAGATCACCTGCTTTGTTCACATCAATGCCGGCGTCGATGAGAGCCTTGGCTGCGGTGAGATCACCCCATCTGACAACGCAATGAAGGCCATTATCGCCGTCACTGCCACACGCATTTACATCAGAAAAATCGGCATCGGTAAAATCGCATGTGTCGCGAAGTCTGGCAAATATCTCTTTTAGTTGATCGTCCATATCGTACCCAAGCCTAAGTTTACGACTTGGGAGCAAAGCTCCTATCGATTGTTCGTTCATACTACTCTGCTTGCTGTTCGCGTGGATCGAACTTAGTTCGCCAGCTCCGCGGACCACATTTGAGCACGTGTCCGTGGTGCAGTAAGCGGTCGAGCATGGCGCTAACGGCGGCGGCGTCGCCCAGCAGTTTGCCCCAGTCTTCAAATGGGCGATTTGAGGTCAGGATGGTGCTCGCGCGTTCGTAGCGGCGCATGATGATCTCCAGTAGTTCTTCGGCGGCGGTGAGCGGCAGTTTGCGCATACCCAGATCGTCGACGATGAGCAAAGGCACGGTCACCAGAAACTGCATGTGCTCTTTGCGGGTGCCGTCCAGCGAGGCTTCGGCCAGTTCATCGAGCAAGGTGTGGGTTTCGCGGTAGAGCACGCGGTAACCCTGTTGGATGGCAGCGTGGCCGATGGCTTGCGCTAGGTGACTTTTGCCGGTGCCGGGCTTCACGCGGGCTGCCTTGCAAGCCGCGATCATCGCCTCAGCGTCGGCCACGCTGGTCGACATCGGCTTCTCGCAAAGCACGTGTTTGCCGGCTTTGGCGGCGCGGATCGTGTACTCGGCGTGCATCGAGTTGGGCAGTGCCACATAGACTGCATCGATGGCCGTGTTGTGCGCGATTTCATCGAAGTTTTCGTAGTTGTAGATGGAGCTTGCAGCAATGCCGTACTCAGCTGCCATCCGCTCGGCCTTGTCGCGATGGCCGCTTACAAGCCCGGTGATCTGCGAGGTGGTAGCGCTGCGCACGGCGGGCAGGAAATGACCCGCGATGCGGCCGAGGCCGATAACGCACTAGCCGGTCTTCCGAGGGGCGGAGGCCCAGGCAGCCAGATTCGGGACAAACCGAACTGCCAGGCCGAGCGCGCTGACTCTGGCGAAGTCTCTACGTGTCAGATTCATGGCGATCGATTCTCGCTTTGAATGGTTCGGGCCCAACCGAATCACTATACTCAACTGCCTGTTCAGGACATAGTCGAAAAACCTTTCGGGGACGCCTGCTGTAAGAGCGTGGCCCGCGCTGTGTTTCGTTTCCACGCCAACGCGGGCCATCTTGCTAACAGCACAAATGTCGGATCCAAACGCCGGCGCGGGCTTGAAAAGTAGTCCATCCTCTGGAGCTGCGCGGAGAGCCTGCAACTGAAGACGAACCATGAGGCAACTGGCTTGATCAATAAGCTGTTCCAGTCTGAGCCGAGCGACTCTCGATTGAACCAATTCTGCGCCACGGGAAATTGGATTTCTAGCATTTGGCCAAGGTTGAGTTCGCGTTTTGCCCCGGCGGGGCGATACCCCCTCACGTTCGTCCACCTGCGAATGGCAGCATAGGCCTGCTCAGCACTTTCGTCGTCGAGACCTCGGACAATGTACCCACAACCGCAAGGTTGGCACCGGAACCGTGAGGCAACGGTGTTTCTGCCAGCATAGAGGTGGAGCGGGCCTAGGCCTGATAGTGAGGCTGCGAACTGAACGCTGTTGAAGTGGCCATTCATCGAGAGAAGCCCTCTCTCGAAACGACTCTCGCCTCCCATGGCGGGTACCCAACGAGCTATGGCTGGAAAGCAACAACTGGTCAGAGTGCGTTCCGACAACGAATCCTAACCGCAAGGTTGGCACCCGAACCGCGAGGGAACGGTGTAGCTGCTAGCCTCGCGGCGGCAAAGGGCAATGGTGAATAGTAGGGCGAGCATATGCAAATTCTCTTAAGCGTCGTCATCACCGGGGAGCGGAAGATGCTTGGCGTTCCTTTGCAGCGGGTAATCGCTATCGTCAGCCCGTGCAGGCGGCACCTTCGATGGATCCGCGATCGACCTCAGAGAAGACCCGGAAATGTGGACGAATAATTCCGGGAGTGTCGGTCGAACTGGAAAACGAGAAAATCCTTCCGTTTCGTCGGTGTTAAGCAAGCCCAAGATAGCGGCAGGTAGCGCCGATCTGCCTGGGTACACGATAATAGAGTTGGCTGAGCTTGGGAGCGAAAATTGCGGAATTGAACGCAATCGTGAGGGAGCGCATATGGACCTTAAGACTCTGCTCGATACCCCCCCATGGGACTGGCCAGGAGATGCCGGGAGAACATTTTGGAGGATTCTGACTGATCCGCGATCCAAAGAATCCGACCGCCTGGTCGCCGCCGAACTGGCGGGCGATTTTACGGTCATCAACGACGAATTGGCCGATACGTTAGTGACGATCGCAAGTAGTGCCGACGAACCAGAGCAACTTCGCGCACGGGCGGCAATTTCCCTTGGGCCAGTCCTGGAACAGGCGGACACCGATGGATTCGAGGATCCGGATGACGTACCCGTTACTGAGAATACGTTTCACACCATCCAGGAATCGCTCGAGAAGCTTTACCTCGGTAAAAGCACTCCCAAGGAAGTGCGACGGCGAAGTTTGGAAGCATCGGTGCGCGCACCCCAGATATGGCATCAGGGTGCGATCGAGCAGGCTTATTCCAGCGGAGACAAAGAGTGGATGCTGACCGCCGTGTTTGCGATGCGATGGGTTCGCGGTTTTGACGATCAAATACTGGCGGCCTTGAAAAGCAGCGATCTCGAAATCAAATACCAGGCAGTCATCGCGGCGGGCAACTGGGGACTGGACGCCGCCTGGTCGCCCATCGTCGAACTCCTAAATGACGCTCACTGCCCAAAACATTTTCTGCTTGCCGCCATCGGCGCCGTGGGCAGTATCCGTCCCAATGAGGCGCCGGAAATCCTAGTTGATCTGGCCAATTCCGATGACGAGGAAATCGCTGAGGCCGTTGAGGAGGCCGTGGCGCCAGCTGACGTGGCTTCAGACGAGGAAGACAGCGAAGAGGACGAGTGGATCCATTGATCGGCATTACCGGTGCACGGATCGGAAATGGCCAACGAGCGGGTACTCAATGAGTTTTGCTTGACCATAGCCGCGCCGGGAGTTTCGTCTGCCAAATGGGGCGACAACATCGTCATCGTCGGGGCAAGGTTGACGCAAGTAGCCTTCAAAGATTGATCCTTGGGCGGCTCTTACCTTCCACAAGCGAGCCGTAGAAGATCTATGTCGATTCACTTCTCCCTTCCCTCGTCTACAGACCAGCCCATTAATTTGCTCGACGGATGGCGTCTGCGGGATACCCGTGGACAGTCATCTCGGTCGGCGAGCGCAATACTTATTTGAATACCCTCGAAAAAGCGAGCGTCGGCCAGGACATCGTTCCCTTCGCGGACTTCCTCGCCGGGCTGATTCGGAAGCGGCTGGCTGCCGAGCCGTTGCCACCGGTTCCGAAGTCTACCTCATGAAGTCTTCCTCATATCGGTAGCGCGGGATCAGGTAGGCAGGAAGAAGCGGATATAAACGTCCTTGCCGAGATAAGTGTAGGCCTACGACTGCATCTACAAGGTAATGGCCAGATCTCGGACTGCTCCTTGTTCTAGAGATACGGATGGCGCGAGTGCGGAGGACTTCGAAATTTCAGTACCCAATCTCGCTTCCATCGCAGCCCTATCATCCGTATAAATCCGGGCGTCACTCTGCGCTCTTGAAACCGCGACATAGGCAAATCTCGAATTCACCAAGTCGGGGTGAGCCTTGGCATCCGCATTGATCAGCACTCGATCCGCGGTGAGGCCCTGGGCACTGTGGCTCGTCACCGCGTAACCGTGATCAAAATGTCGATTTTCCGACGGATCCAATTCCACTCTGCGGCCTTTTTCCAAGCGAATCGTAAGATCTCCTCGTGGTGAGATGTTTTCGATGGTGCCGAGCTCTCGATTGGCGACTCCAATGTTCTTGTCCGGTGCCACGAACTGCAGCCGGTCTCCAACGGCGAACCGTTGCTCGTTCTCACGATAGATGCTCACTCCGGTTAGCCGCCTCGGATCGTAGGTCACTTGTCCACGGCTTTTCGTTTCGACAGTCAGAAGATTCTCCGGAAGATTTGTTGACAGCACGCGTGCGTAGCTGCCCGCCCTGATCCCAAGGGACTTGCTGCCACGCGAGTAGCGGAGAACGTCGTCGACGTTGTACCGAGCTACCCATCGCCGGTCGGCGCCTGTCATATCCTGTTGCGGTATCAAGACACTGAACAAGTGATTTTCGGCACCAACCCTTCCCCTCGATTGCAACTCGGTCCGAATTGCGTCGTTCAGTTGCCGACGGGACGCATTGTCGGGAGAGATGACAAGCGTGTTCTCAGGATTTTCGACGAAACTCCTGGCGATCACACGAATGCGCTCGGCGGTGTCACCAATCTCGGTGATGCGGCCCTGTTTCGCTAGGGCCTGGATTCCGGAGCTGACCTCGCCGCGAGCGAAGTGTTCCACAATCGCTTTCAGGTCCGGGTCCGTCTGGCGCACAATCTGCTCTAGTTTTGCCGTGCTCATACCGGCATCCTGCAATTGCTCGAAGGGCTTGCCTGCCTCGACCGCCTGATGTTGCCGGATATCACCGATCAGAACCACACGGTCCTGCGGTCCAAGGCGATGCATAAATTCTTTCACATGATGTGTGCTCGTCAGACTGGACTCGTCCACCAGGTACAGGCGCTTTTCATTTGGAGGGTCGGGGGTGCTCCTCCGAACGAGAAACCCCTGCAGGGTTCCCGCTGAGATACCGGCCTCTCTCAGTTGCTTGGCCGCACGGGAAGTGGGAGCAAAGCCCTCGACCTTGTATGCTCTGGCCTCGGCGGCCCTGCGAATGACGTCGAGTGCCGTTGTCTTTCCCACTCCGGCTGCACCTTGAATTCCCAGAACCCGATCACGGCAGGTCAACACATGCTTGATGGCGGTTTTTTGCTGAGAATTCAGATATGAGTGCTGGTCGGTCACGGCAGTGGCATCGCGAGCCGACAGAATCGGGGCGACCTGCCCCTGACCGATGCGCATCTGTTGAATGACTGCACGTTCCGCAGCCACGGTTTCAGGGGTGGTAAAGAGCCTTAAGGTCGGGTTCGGGGTGCTCGGAGCGGCAAGAAACTCGCCCCGGTGCAAGCGTGTCTCAAAATTCTGGTGTACCTCGCTGTAGGTGATTTCGCCCATGCCGCGACGCAGCGCGTCGCGCATCAACACGCGTTCGTCCACGACAGCTTCCCTTTCAAAGTGCCTATCGCGGGAAAAGGTAACTGCCTCCTGCGCCCGCAACGCCGACAGCGCAGGGTTGACTTGTTCCACCCTCCGGACGCGTACGCGCGCCTCGGCGACGACTCGGGCTGCCTGGTGTCCGAACTCGGCGGCTAGCTTTCGGTGGGCAGCGAGCGCCTCCCGAGGAGAAAGAATTTGCTTCCGGTCTCGCGTCGAGTGGGCCGCAATCTCGGCGGACTCTTTGCTGTTCAACCCTAAGCTTTCCAGATGGGCTCGGATCTGCCGGCTGCGGGGACTGGAGGCATCGAGATATTCCTGCGAATAGCCTTTGATCTCCGGGGCACCACTCCTGCCCCGTTCCAACTCATATCCGAGCCGTGCCAACCGATAGGTCAGTTCAGATTGATAGACAGCAGTGGCAAACTGCTGCGAGGCAAAGAGGCTTCGCGGTTGCAGCGCCCGTGTCTGCCCGTTCTCCAGTTCCGTCATATTGAAGATCACAGCGTGAGTGTGCAATTGCGGCGCGGCATAGCCTTCGACGGGCCGAGCCGTGTCGTGTTCGAACGTGGCGACGATAAACTTGCCAGTCGTCTTGGCCGGATGGTCGCCGCCGATGCGAGCTTGGGTATAACGCTCGAGCTCGTTTAATGCCAGGCGGACACTCTCGCGATGAGCTTCCCGGACCCGTTCATCACCACCGACCAGAGCGGTCAGGGAAATCGATTTCGGTGCCGAGAAAGTTGCATCCCAACCGGCACGATGCGCAGCGGTCGTAATCGTCTCGCCCTTGGCATTTTCGTATTGGAAAGAGCCGCGATGTCGCACCAGTTGTTCACCCGTGACCGGGTGTTGGCCTTGGCACAATCGCCAAAACTCTTCCGCGCCCACCGCCCCTCGCAAACCGTACTGTTCGGCTAGGCGACCCTGCCACGCGCCCTTAATTTCCTGTCCTCCGGCCCAATAGCTTTGCTCCGTCGAGGTGAATTCCTTCTGGTGGTAGCTCTGCGCTTGCCCGGCGGTGAGCGGTTTTGAAATCGTGAGCACGACTGTCCTACAGGTGTTCCGCGTTGAAGTCCATCGTCGTTGGTTCCACGTTCCCCACGCCTTGCGATGGCCCTTCGCCTTCCGGAGGCAGGTCTCGCGGAGTCTGGGCGCGAGGCAGAAAATCGTCCATGTCTCGTTCCATGAATGCCTTGTGCTTGGTCTGCATTTCAATGTAGGGAAAAGAAAATTGGGCCACGTAGTTGCCATATTTCAGGTAGGCTCGGAGATCGTCCATGCCGGAGATTTCGGAAGGCATAACCAGCGGCTCGGTCTGCCGGTCCAAGGCGAAGTTTTTACCGCTTCGCCTGCCGTCGTAATGGGTTTCGCGCAATTGTTCGATTTCGACTTCGCCAATCGCTTCGCTCACCCACTTGGCGGCTCTCGGTTCGCTTGTACGCAAGAAGATCTTGGTTGCGGGTTGGGAGAGCATGGCCTCAGCATCCGGCCCGTAGCGAGCTTCCAGTTGGCTACGGCCTTGGAAACCGAGGATGATTGGATTGTTCGATTTCCGGTTTTCCGTGATCGCTGTATGAAGCTGCGGCAGGCGCTGCAGGCTGGCCAGTTCATCAATCACAAACCATGCTGGACGCTGGTGGGGATGCGGTTCGGTCAGCAGTCGCAATACTAGCAGGTCGAGCCACAGGCTGATGAGGGGCAGAAGGGCTTCCCGCAGCGCGGGACGCGAGGTGATGAAGATCCACCCGCGACGCTCCTCCGACCACTTCGTGGCCGTCCAGGTGGACGCTGTTTCCTCTGGTTTTGGCAGCAGCCGGAAGCTATCGGCGACCATATTCAGTGAACCCAGTACACCGGTTCGCTGATTGGGGGCCTTGGGATCGATCAGCGCCGCCAATTCGGTGCCCTTAACCCGGCGATCGATCTCTTCGGGGTGCGCCATCCAATCCACCAACTGGGTCGGTGCGGGCAAAAAGCTAAGCAGGTGGGCGAAGATTTTTTGTGGACTTTCTACGAAGAAGCGATGGCTCATGCCAGCGGGCTGAAAAAGGGAAACTGCGATGGCCTTAGCCTCGGCTTTGCGACGCAACTCGTCCGACGGACTCCAGTAAGGACAGCGGGAGTCGAGCGGATTCAGCACAATGTCGCCGCGACGCTCGTCATAAAACTGCTGGATGAACTCGCAGGCCGGATCATAGACAATCGCGCCGTGCCCGCGTTCCGCAACCTGGAATAGGATCTGGCGAATGATCGTAGATTTGCCCGCGCCGGTATCGCCCACGGTCAGGATGTGTTTGTTTTCGGCAGCTCTTGGGATGCGGAGAGGTTTCTTTTCGCCGTCGACCACGAGTCCGATGCCATCGCCGCCGAGGGCTTTTGAGAATTCACTCCCCGATACGAGCAGCGGCCCTTTGAGGCGACGACCATACCGCAGTTGTCGCCGGCGCCGGATATCTTTGCGGAGGGAGAAAGGCAGCTCGAGAACCAGGGCGAGCGCCCCCCAAAGCAGCGGAGTCTCGAACAAGTCCAACGGAGTGGCGCCACCATAGATCCATTGCGCGAGATAGGCATGCAAAGCCTGGTTTTGGTATACCCGAGGCGGTTCTCGCCAGAGAAGTCGTGGCCCTTGCTGAAGTGCCGCCGGCGAGAGTTGGAAAGGCAGAGCCTTCCCGACCATTTGGGGTGTGAGTCCGGGTTGCAGGTCCGAGTCGAGAGCCGGACGCGGCGCGCGTTGCCGATCGAAAATATAGATTAACTGGTAGACACCGGTGGGGTGCAAGATGCCAGTCGTCTCGGTGCGTAAATAGTACGGCAGGTAATACTTCTCGAGCTGGCTTAGCCCGAAACTAAAGCGCAGGTATACCAGGAAGCCGGCCAGCACAACCGCGAGAAAGATCGCCCCATACGTGTAGTAGAAGCCTCGTGGCGGCCAGATTAACGATTCTTCTCGACCCCATTTTTGTACCTTGGACACGGCTACTCCTTCTCGGTATTCAAGCGCTTGGCAAGAAGCTCCTGAGTTGTCCGACCCTTGTGGGCTTGCACGCCTTTGATGATGTTTTGGTACTGCTCCGGGCTGAGGCGTTCCCCACGCGTCAACGGTGAAAGAACGTTCATCAGGAACAACTGAATTCCTACCACTTCGGTCAGCACGACGGGCTCGTGGCTGATGGCTGGGACGTTCGGTCGAGCCGCTCGCAACAGCACCTCGCGGACCCATTCCCCCATCTTCTTACCTTCGGAGGAAGAGACTCGTTGCAGTTCGCATTCCTCCTCTTGCGTGATCTTGGTGCTGACCGTCTGAGTTCGCCTCTCCCTGGTCTTGGCTTTTCCCTTTTCGAATAGCGAAGTTTCGTAATCGTCAGACATCACGAGGTCTCCCGGACGAGCGCGCCGGCGTAGCTAGACAGCCAGCGCACGCTCCTAAGTCACAGATCGCTTTCCATCGCTCTCGAGCTACCTTGGGTAGCCCGGCAGCGCCCGGTAGGGGGTGGAGTGTCAAAATTCTTCCGGTGCGAAGCACCGTTCTTGCTCCGGCACGAAATTGAATGCGGGATCACGCCTTCATTACCCTTTCAGAAGCCGTGGACTCCACCCCGGCTGTAAGCTTCCTCGCTGGCTGCTCCGTCGCGCCTTCCGCATCCTTGTTCGGACCTCTACGAACGCGCAGCGCGGAAGCAACCTGCTTGGCCTGAGGCGTCTTCAGAAAGTCCTGAAAATCGCGGTCCTTCGAGAAGACATAGTTGAGCGCCTTGTCCACAACATCGTCTGCGGATGCGTGGACGAAAGCGGCATATTGATCGACCTGTTCGGCGGTGGACTCGTCCAGCCGAACAGAAGCACTGACGAAGCGACTCAAGTTGATTTCAAGTAGTGGCATAGTCTTCTCCTTCTGGGTGGTGAATCATGCAATCTTTCTCCGGGCAGTCATCCGCTGCGCCGTCAGCGTAATCTCCCGCGCACGAGCGCGGCAAAGTGCAGCGGGAATCTCGAAGCGCCGGCGGACTTCGAGCATCGTGACAATGTCATCTATCGGAATACCTTCGACGAGCCAGAGCCTGGCCGATGCGACATCCACGGTTCGCTGTGCGTAGTACAGGGGATTCGGTTTATCGGCGCGGCGCGAGGCAAGCTTGCGCGTAAGCTTCGCGGCGTCCTTTCCACGGGCAAGTTGATGCAGAACCCATGCCCAATCGTGCTCGGAATTGCTCTGGTTAGCGGGAAGCTTTGGCGGTGTGATTGAACGGGACGAAAGAACGGCATAGGCGGCCAGAATATCCAGCCGGAAGTCATCGGAATTCCAAGTGGAAACGCCGGGGTATTCAACGGTGACCGGATACGCCGGATCGTACTTGCAATTCAGGAATCCGGGAAGGCGGAGAACCCGATTGCAGTCCGTGCAGGCGGGATCGCCGCCAAAGGTAACCGCAAGTAGTTTCAGCGCGCTTTCCTGCTGTTCAAGAGTGAAGCCGTCAACTCGCCAGAGGATCTGGTACTTACCGAGCGATGTCGAGAGGATTGCATTCGGCGAGGGAACCGCATCCGAGGCGCGGAGCGAAGTGAGCCGGGCGTCGCCATCGGTGTCCAAATCAAGGTACAGATGCCGGACGGCGGCGATGCACTCTTTCGTACGTTTGCGGCTGGCACGGCGAAGCGGGTTAGCAGCCACATAGATATTCGCTCCGGTAGAGTTCTCGTGCGCGAGCCAGCCGAGGTAACGAGGCGCAAGCGCATGTTCCAAAGGAACAATTCGCTGAAGCGTCTGGTTAGGAGATTCTCTCCGGACGAGAAGGGCGATCGTTTCATCCGGAGCGAAGCAGCGGGCGAGAAAGTCAGCAGCGGTGCTGGTTCCATTTCCAGTGCTATGGTGTGGCATGTTTCACCTCGAATACCGGCTCGATCAGGAAGCGTTTGGCATCGCGGTCGTACCCGCGAAGCGCCAGGACTTCGCGGAGGATGCGGCACGGTGGTCGACGCTCGACATGGACGACAAAATCGACGGCTTCTCCGATCTCAGCTTCGGTGTCGGAGAAGGTGGTTTGCGCGTGGTCGCGCATGACCAGATTGGCGAAGCGCGTGAGGGCTTTGGCTGCCGAGTTGGCGTGGATGGTCGCGAGCGAGCCGGTGTGGCCAGTGTTGAAGGAATCGAGCAGCGTGCGCGCCTCGATGCCACGCACTTCGCCCATGATGATCCGGTCCGGTCGCCAGCGGAGAGCGGACTTTAGAAGCTTATCGAACGAGATGTTGGCCTTGAAGGTATCGGTCTGGCATTCGGCAGCCACAATGTTTGGCTTCCGGATCTGGAGTTCGGAAGTGTCCTCAATGACGACGAGGCGCTCCTGGTCCGGAATGAAGTCAGCCAGTATCCGTAGAAGCGTGGTCTTGCCGGTGCCTGTTCCACCGCTGATAAGCAGCGTTTTTCCGGTGCGAATCTGCTCGGCTAAGAAATCTGCAACAGGCTGCGTCAGCGTGCCGCGAGCAATGAGGTCATCGATGGTGTAATGGCGGCTGGTGAACTTTCTGATTGTCAGTGACGGAGCGGGGCATACGACCGGCGGAATCACCGCCGCAAGCCGGCTCCCATCCGGGAGATGCGCGTCCAGTAAGGGGTTGTCTTCATCGAGCTTCTTGCCCAGCTGGTTGGCGATGACTTCAAGGCCGGTTCGCAGCCTGCCGGCGTCGAAGGAAATATTCGGTTCCTGGCACAATTTTCCATCGCGCTCGCAGAACCACGAGGCATCCGGATTGCCCATGATCTCGCTGACGCTTTCGTCGAGCAGCAGCGGCTCGATCGGTCGAAGGAACGGCAGGATCAATTCAAAACTCACAGTCAGAACCTCACAGAATGGAAGCCCAGCGCGTAGCCGGGCTTCCCAGAGTGAAGAGGAAGGCGCTATGCGGCCGTTTCCTCTGGCGACGATTCATCGTGCTCCTGGTCTTCCGGAGCGGCTTTCTCAGCGCGGTCCAGCTTCAGGATCGAAGCGACCCGAATTTCCCAAACGCGCTGCATCGTGTCCGTCTTCTTGCTCTGGTACTCCCGGCTGCGCAGTTCGCCTTCCACCTGGATATGCGCGCCCTTGGCGAGCGTCTTGGCGAACTCCGAGAGCTTGCCGAAGACGACGCAACGGTGCCATTCGGTGTGCGAGATGTACTTGCCATCCTTCTTATAGGAGGACTTGGTTGCCAGCGAAAGAGTGGTGACGCTGAAGTCCGGGTTGTTGGTGCGAGCTTCTGGGTTGCTGCCGAGGAAGCCGATGAGGGTTACTTTGTTCTGGTACATGAGAGTGTCTCCGTTTGTTGAATTCGCCCGTTGTTGCTCGGGTCACACTGGGCGGAGCTTAGCGAGTGGGCCCGGCTCCCAAGTGCCGAAGGTCTGCTTTCTGGGAGGGGCCCGAAAGAAGTTTGAGAGGCGTACTTTGCCGTGGTTCTCAAACTTGTTTTGGGAGGAGCCGAGACCCCGAAGGGGCGCGCAATGCGAAGCAGAAGACCGAGTGCCGCCGGGCGCCGGAAAGGCCCCGAAGCTGTGACCGAGCAAAAGACGGGATACATAACGGCAGACACGCGCCAGAGCAAAGTTTTCATCTGCACACTGGCTGGGGAAGTTCGCCGCCATCGCAGTGCGATTCGAGCGGGCATGTCCATCATAAGAAGGACGCAATTCGCCACCGCAGTTGCGCGTCCGAAGGCTCTTCTTTGCCTGCTGCACGATGCACAGAGACAGGGCGGGAAAGCTAGCCGGATTAGCAGCGCGAAAGGACATGGATAAGCCTCTGGGCAGGTCGATGAATCCCTAGCTGAACGCCTGGTCGGCCCGGAAGCGCACGATGGTCAGACCGAGGGGGTTCACGGCAAGCTCATTGTTTTTGACACTCTCGCGAAAGACGTAGGTGACGCTGGCTGTCCATCGCTCCCGCTTGAGTTCTCTGTGATCCGCGGGGTTGGTGTACACCTTCTCGAACTCGATGCGCGCCGAATACGGTGACTGTCGCAGGTCATCCAGGATCACGTTCTTGATCTCCACATCGATATACGGCAAGCTGCTGTCTTTGACGTAATTCTGAATGCTGTTGTCCTTGCGTTCCTGGTCGATCACGGCGCGTTGCACATCGCTATTGAGGAAGTAGAGCGACTGCGTTTGATCACGTTCGATGGTGAAACGATTGCGGCCGAAATACAGTTCCGCCCAGCGGGTGAGGTAATACTTGTTCTCGGCTTCCTGCGGGCGGTATTGAAAGTTGCGATAGTCGATCGCCTCCGCGTGGCCCACGTCGTTGATGCGCACAATCAATGGGTGCATGTTGGCGAGCGCTTGCTGACTCTTGAATGTCAGCGCCGCCAGCGCGGTACAGACGCCAACCAGCACAAGAATCGTCACTTTCAAATAGGTGTTCATCACCAGTGGATCGCCATACTGTTCCAAGTAGCGTTCCGCGGCGCGCGTGATCTCCGGGGTCGCTTTGGTTTCTACGTTCATTGTTTCTGTGGTCATCTCTCGCATCGTTTTTCCCCTTTGGGGTTTACATGGCGGCGCGGATTGCCATCATGGCCAATCCAAGGCCCCCACCGTGCCCGCCAGTTCCGCCAGTGAATAGGCTGTGAGTCATGGTCGGAATCTTGAAGAGAATGTAGATGTTGACCAATACAAGCAGAACGAGAAGCGGTAACGTCTGAACCATCATTGAAGGGTCCGACAAGCTCTGGCCAAGTTGGATGTAGTAGTTGGTCAGAACATGAGACAGAACATTCATCGTGGCTGCAGCGACTACCTTATAAAAGCTGAAGCCGAGATAGGCCTTTAGCCAACCCCAGAACAGCCAATCGAGCTTGTCGAAGACAAGAAACGGGATAAAGATCGGCCCGACTAATCCGATGATCGTTGCAGCAATTGCGCCGTAGGCCAAGATGGCAGAGATGATTGCGGCCAGCATGGCTAATAGGAATTGCACCACGAAGTACACGATCGCGTAATAGGGATTCATCATGCTGTTCAGTATCGACGGCCCTGTCTTGGAAGATGCAGTATGGATCTGGCTCAACATCGATGTAGAGCCATCGGCACCAATCAAGTTCACTAGGCTTGTTGTTCCGCCGTCGATGAAGCTCTTGATGGAAAAGCCTAGTCCAGGAATCGAGCTGTCGTAGTAGTTCACCATCACATAGGCAAAGGTGAGCAGCATGAAGAGGTTCAGAAACCTCCCCATGCTGAACCCTGGCCCACCGTGCGCCGATGCCAGTGCTTCTTGCACGCCGAACCAAACCAGCATGATTGTCGCCAATGCTAGGACGATGTGAACTCCCATCGCTGTAATGGAGGGAGCGGCCGTGGCTGCAAGCGACTGGCACCCTTGCGCGATCAATTCGAAGAGCCCTGTACCCATGTTCCATGCCCTCTAGTGTTCTTCTGCTTGGGCTTACTCAGTACGCTTGCGTGAGGAGATTCGCCGCTCCACCGCTGGTTGTTGTTATGTTGGCGTTGTAATAGCTCTCATATCCAAAAGAGTCACGGAAGGCCGATTTCATCGCGTCCTGCTGCTGCTTTTGGGCAACGATCTGCTGCAGGGCAAGATTGGCATTGATTTGGTTTGCGTCCTGCAAAGTGCGCAGTTCGAGAAGCAGGGCCTGATTGATGCGCTGTAGTTCGGCCATGATGGTCTGCTGGGACACGTCCTGGCTTTGTGTCGCAGCCTCAAGGTTGGCAATGTCGGCTTGCCTTGCGGTCTGGTTGGCACGAATGGTCCCGAGGGCTTGGAGGTTGTTGGTCATTAAGGAGTCGGTAATGTCAACGGTGGCGCCCTGCGCGGCAATCTGCAACTGCCCGGCCATACTCGCCGTGCCGTAGCCGGGAATCATGTTATTGGTGTTGGGAACGCTAACTTGTTGGTACGCGGATGCGGCGCCCTTCCCGGTGTTTGCCGAATTGAGCCAACCCATCGAATTGCCATAGGTATTCGAGATTTGTTGCAGCATCAGCAAATCAGAAGTTGGAGAGAGAAACCGCGCATAGAGCATCCTGGGCGCGAGGATCATCTGGTGGGTGAGTTGGTATTGCTGCTTTGCGACGTTGTAGGCTTGCAGCGCTGTCGTGGCGATCTTAACGGTGTTGGTGAAGATCTGTTGGCCCTGCTCGATTTGCCGGACTTCGTTGGCGATGGATCTCTGTTCGTTCTCGATCTGCGTGACGGCGTGCCCCGCCTGTGTAGGATCGAAGACGATGCCGGAACCGAATTGTGCATTTGCGAACGGTTGCAACGCCGCAAACGAAACGGCGAGCACGGTAAGGGTTAGTTTTTTCATTTGTCTCGTCCCTTCGTCGCCGTTGGTTTCGTGATGCTTTACAGCGGTACGGCCTTACTGCTGTGCAGCGAGAATCTCTCTCTGGATCTGCGCAAGACGGTCCGCCTCTGGCTTACACCGTGCGTCTCGTTCCTTTTTCTTGGTTTCGAGATCCGCCATTTGTTCCTTGGACAGCTTCTCTCCTGTCAGCATTCTTGCGGACTCCGGCGGTCTCTGGATCCACGCATTCCTTCGCATAGGCCGGGTATTCGGCGTTGTATTGATCCTGCAACTGCTTCAGTTTTGCCGCTTTGCTCTGACAGCCGGCAAGAGTGAGAGTCCACAGAACTAATAAGGAGAGGGCAACGATTCGCATGGACAGCCTCCTCAAAACGTCTGTGGAATAGTGTGGTTGGAGTACGCAGGAAGAAGCAAGTCCTGCGTGAAATACACTTTCACGCGGTGACCTTCCCGAATCGTGATGGTGGGCGGTATCTGAATAAAGCGATCAAGGATAGTGGTTGCAGACTGCGAAACACTGCCCGCCGCCCCGTTGGTGAATGACTGGGAACCACTCGTGGTGATGGTGCCGCCACCCTGCGTGATCTGGCTTGCTCCAGCAATCACACCCAAAGCGATCGAGGTGCCGAAAATTTGGAGGTAGTGGTTGTTGACCTTATCTTTCAGCCCTTCCTGTCCGATCTGATCCAGACCTTGGAACTGATCGAGATCGACGGAGTAACCGTCAGGCATAATCAGGCGGTGAAAAACAACGGCCATGCGCCGCTGTTGGCCAAACCCTGCCGCTCCAATCTTCTTTGCCTCGCCCAAAACAACCGTTCCCTCGGGAATGATCACGTGTTGATAATCGTGGGAATACAACGGATTTGAGACCAGGACTTTGACCGGTCCTGCGGCATCCCCATCCAGGCGATTCATGAGAACCGTGTCGAGAACCGAACCCTCGTAGACGAGATAGGGCTGACCGACGGCTGAATCAACATTGGCTTCTAGCGGGCGTTTATAGCCTCCGGATGTGTCCTCCTGTTTTCCTTCGGCTGGTGGGGAGACGAGACTGTTGTTTGTCTGCCGTTCGGCAGGGCCATATTGGGCGGGGATCGTCTGGCCTTGCTGTTGTTGTTGCGGCGGATCGGCAGAGCGGGAGTACACCAGATTGGAAGCGAAACGGGAGTTGTCAGCCCGTTCGCGTTCTTTCGCAGCGATCAACTGTGCCTGCTGTTGTACAGGCGTGAGTTGCATCTGCATATTGCCCTGCTGCGCTTGCGCGCAAGGCTGGCCCGGAACGCACGGGACGGCAACGCCGGTCGGGCCGTAGGCCGCGGCTGCGGAGCGCTGCTGCGGCGTCGCAGATGCGAGTGTCGGATCTGCTGTCGCAGCAGCGGCCATTGTTGCCTGCTCTTTCTGACGTTCGGCCTGAAGCTGGTTTTTCAACTCCTGCACGTTGCTGTCGGTGTTGTCCTGCAAGGCTGGTTGTGGTGGTTGCCCTTTCGTGGCAGTCGGCTGTCCAGGCGTCTTCTTACCGGACGAGCTGAACAGCGCCGCCACAATCACCAGCGATACCGCGCCCAGATACACGAAGGTCTTGATGTTCTTCTGCAAGACGCCCTTTGGCAGTTCGAGGTTGCGGCGCAACGTTGGCTCGGCGTGCGGTTCTGTGCGGGGAGTGAAGGCATTCTCGGTCATGACGGTGATCCCTTGCGCGTGAATTCCATCCGCTTCTTGCCCAGCTCCACATATCCGCTGTCCATGATCTTCGGGATGATGTACGTCCCTTCCCTCAGGTCATAGGTGACGAGGTTGGGCTTGCCGTCCTTCATTTCGTACACGCTGAACTTTTCAGGCGCGTTGGTCTTGATGTATGTGAACTTGTCATCGTGATAGATCGACTGGATGTTGAAGGGAGACTTGTTCGCTTTGTAGGCATAGTCGAACTTGAGCTGTGTTGGATAGGCGCTTTTGTACTCGTCCACGGCCTGTTCAACATGCGATTGCAGAGCGGCAAGCTGCTGCCGCGATTGTTCGAGTTGGGCGGCGGGCACGAACTGGGGAGGGCCGCTCGCGGCCACAATCGCAGAACGGTCGGCGGGCTCGACGATCACCTTCAGATCAGGCGTCGTCGATGAAGCAGAGATATCCTGGAGGGTGAAACTGTAGATGTTCCCCTTGTCCGTAATGAGATTCAAGTTGGAGCTGATGCCTTGCTTCGCCGGATGCACAAAGCAAAAGTTGCCAACCACATCGACGATCCAGAACTCCTTGTCACCCGTGGCGGCTTCCATGATTTTCTCGGTGGTGGGTAGTTCGATCAGGGTCGTATATTTCAACTTTGCGCGGATGGGAACGATGTCCTCGGAGTGATACTGCACAGTGCGCGCAGAGTCTTGGGCAAGAGCACCGAAGGAAGAAGCAACCAAAGCGCAATTGACGACGAATTTCAGATGCCGCATAGAGCTCTCCTTAGCGGTTGTTGTTCGAAGTTGATACGGCCAGAGCGCGCGGCTGGAATGGCCACTCCTCCGCGAGCTGGCGAAGGCCATCCGCAAAACCGTGGCGGTCGAAATACTCCTGCTTCTTGAGGTTGTCGCGGGCATTGTTGGTTGCCATCCAGTGCGAGACCGAATCGACGTTCAAATGCACTTTCTTTGAGGTCTGGGCTTTGCGAATCAGCATTTGGCCCGGCGGAACAAGGCCGTCGATAAGGTCCAGTTCGGTGTCGTTCAGATGAAACGCTTCCCGGTAAACGTCCCGGTTCATATCCGGGTTGGCGAGGAAGATCTTTGTCGGGCAACTCTCGGCCACTATCGCCAGCATCCCCGACTCCTCAAGCTCTTTGATGGATTGCGTCGCCAGGATCATCGCCGCGTGGTGCTTGCGCCAGGTCTTCTGCGCCTGCACCACGTAGTTGCGAATGGTCTCGTTCTTGATGAAGAGCCACGCCTCATCGAGCAGGAAGAACTTGGAGGTGCCGAGGTTCTTCGGGTCAGTGATCTCATTCGATGCCCGATGCAAAACATAAAAGAGCAGTGGTTCCAAGACTTCCGGCGCATCGTTCCAGCCGTGGAAATTGAACGTCTGAAAGCTTTTGAACGAAAGCGTGTCCTCGGCGTTGTCAAAGAGGAAGCCGTATTGTCCACCGCGGGTCCAGCGGTGGAGGCGTTCTTTCAACTCGCCGATGATGTTCCCAAAATTCGAGATGGTGCGCTGGTTGGGCTCTAGTACGTAGATGCGCTCGATCGCGTCCCACAATCGGCGTTCCTCCTTGAAGTCGATCCGGTAACGTTGCTCGTTACCCTCAATGAGCACGCGGCAGAAGCTGAAGAGAAACTGCAGGTTTTCTTTGGTCTGAGGCAGCGAGAAGGGGTTAATGGTGAAGTCCCGCGCTTCCTGACCCACATTGAGATACGAGCCCTTGAATATCGTCGTAAGCGACTGGAAGCTGCCGCCGATATCGAAGATGAAAGTCAGCGGCTTGTACTTCTGCGCGTTCTGCAGCAGAAAAACGCAGAGATAGGACTTGCCACTGCCGGTCATCCCGAGAATTAGCGTATGACCAACGTCGCGGGTATGTAAATTGAGGAAGTAGGGCGTGCTGTTGTCGGTTTCGAGCACAGCCAGATACTCGGTGCCGAGATGCGCGTTTGTCTTCTCGCCGGGAAGGATAGTAAACAGAAAAGACAGATCGGCGTAATTCGTGTTCAGCAGATACAACTTGCGAAGGTTCAGCGCATAGTTGCCGGGCACGGTGGCGAAATAGGCGTTCAGCTGGTTATAGGTTTCCGCAAACAGATTGCCGTCCGCGTTGGTGAAGACGCCAGTAAATTCCGCCACGAGTTGATCGAGTTCCGTTCGTGACCGGCCATACAGCACAATCGTGAGCGAGAAGTCGCCGAGCGATTGACCGTCACCCAGGGCGCGAAGGCAATCCCCAAGATTTTCGATGTCGGCCTGCTTTGACTCGTCCACCAGCACATCGCGTGGGTTCGTCTTGGTGGTGTCATTGCCCATCTGCGAGACGAATCCCGTCTTCGACATATTGAAGTGGCGGCGGCGCTTGTTCACTTCTTTGCGGGCCTTGTCCGCGGGGAGCGGCGTCCACTCCGTGACCACATAGAAGTTGGCGGGGATCTTCAACAGCGCGTCCAGTACCAGAGGCCTCGTTTCGGTGATGGCCTCTTTCATTGTCAGCACACGGACGATGTGATCGCCTATCCGCAGATGATCGCGTTCCGCTTCGATGTCGGAGTTGACGACCTGATAGTCGAGGAACTGCGTGGACTGCGGCCGCCCGGCAACACGCCAGTCGTCATAATTCAGCAAACGACGAAAGAACTGGAACTGCCCCAGCTGATTCAGGACCTCGATTTGCATGAGATCCGCAAGTTGCCGAGCGAACGCCTGCATATGCTGGTCGAGCCGTTGAAGATCGCGCTCGATGTGCGCACGCAAGAGCGTTTTGATGTTGTCATTGGTGAACTGCGATTTGAGTTCGGCAATGGCACCTTCTGGGTCGCGCAAGATCCGAGCTAGCGCCGTGCCGATGCCGGTCTTCGACCGGGCTCCTTCGAGCAGGATGCAATAGAAGATTTCAACCTGATAAAGATGGTCTCGCTTCGCTTCAAAGAACTTCCGCCGTTGGTCGATGGCTGCATCCACAACAGGGTCGTCATACGTTGCGAATGGTATGTCCGGGCGGTTCGATTTGAAGAGGTACTGGTAAACATGGAAACCTGGGCCAAGCGCTTTCAGGGCTGCTTCCAACCGCTTCACTGCATACTCCTGTTCCGACCGGTCGAGACTTTCGTAGTCCACACCGGAAACACTGAGAACCATTCCTAGATCGCCGCTCTTGGTAAGGAAGGCCGTCTCACTCCAGAAGCCGTAGAGGTTGATGTGGTCGTTCAGCGCAGCACTTTCTTTCCACGGTTTGATGACCTTGTCGAGGCGCAGCATCACACTATCTCCACGCGGGGAACTTGGTGCTTCGCGGCGTCATAGCGCAGCTTGTACCGTTCGGACTTGGCTAGGATGCGAAGGAACGCAGGATCGCTGTTCGTAACCCAATGGCCGAAGGCGAAACCGCCAATGAAGACGGCGATACCGGCAAGGATGGAATTGAAGAGATTGAAGGCCCCGACCGCGCCGACGCAGACGAAGTAGAACAGCGTCCGTTCCACACCCAAGTATGTAAGGGGCTTATGCAGGCTCTTGAAGACCCGATTTGTGCGTTGCTTCCGCTGTGCGCTGTCGGACATAAGTCCCTCGTCTAAGCAGGACTCAAGGGCGTTACACGCCCCAGAGCCAACTCAGGACATTCACGGCGAGAACCGCAATACCCGTTCCGGCGGCAACGCCGGCGAGCGCCTTTTTTGCACCAGGTTCGCCGTGCGCGAAGCCGTAGCCGCCGATCACGATGGCGATGAGGCTTGCAACCTTCGCGACCGTTCCTGTGAAGAGTGTTTGTAGCGCGTTAAAGCCCGTGTCGAAGGGTGAACCCTGTGCCATCGCGGCCACGGGCATGACACAAAGCAGGACGAGAAGAGCGTCGGTTGGACGTGCCCACTTCGAGCGAGGAATGGTCTCGCTTCGGCGGATAAGATGGACTTGGAAGCAACGTGGCATATGCACCTCCAGCAACCGCTCAAACTGGCTGCTTTTGGCGCAAAGCTAACCTCACTCAATCACGCTGTCCAATGAATGTTCGGCGGACAGCTATTCCTGACGGGAATAGCCGGGGAAGATCGGAGTGATGGCTTTTTCGCGCTGCCATCCTAAGGCAGGATCTAGATAACTGTCTATTTGCCGACCATTCACGAACTGACTGCGGGAGACTGAGTGTAATTCGAGTTGATGCCAACTATCGAATCGCACCTAACTTTCCAATTGCAGATTGTGGATCTTACTTGGAATTGAGCGGGTGCTCGGACGTCTATTGAGGCGCATGTTCCTTCGGCAGCGGATGAAGTTGCAGGAAGGCGGCTGCGGCGTCTCGGGCACGACCCGCGATTTCGCGGGGGTTCGGTCGTTCGGCGACGCCGAGCAACAGGCTGACCATTAAATCGCGCCAGAGCAGCCCGGCAAACTGCTGGGCAAGTTCGGCAGGACGGCCTGCGAGCAGTCCGGACGTCTGGGCCTCGGCCATGATTTTACGCAAGGCGGCGCGGCTTGCCTCGCGTCCTATAGAGTTGAGCGCACGCGCCACTTCGGGGGCCTGGACCACCTCGGCGATCGCCAGTCGGAATACCGCAATGACTGCGGGATCGCTTATCTCGCGGACGAGCTTCGTCCCGAAAGAAGCCAGCACCTGCTCCAGGGTCTCGCGATCGCGCAGCACTGGCAGGTCAGCGGGAACGTCAAATCGCTTGGCGCGCTCGCTTATGCAGGCGATCAGCATTTCTTGTTTGTTGCCAACTAGCGCATAAAGCTCTCGCTTCGAAACGCGCGCGCGCGTCGCGATCTCAAGTGTGCTGGTCGTTGCGTAACCACCCTTCATGAACGCCGCAAAGGCCGCCTCAAGGATGCGCTCGCGCACCGCGGTTTCATCGCCGCGTTCCTGGCGGTGTTTTGACATCGATGCCGTAGCCATCACCCTCTCCTTGACGACGCTGGTACCGTATAGTACCATTCCGTGTGTGTACCCAATGGTACCAACACAGTGATGATTTGGTGAGGAAGCAGTCAACGACACTGAACCGAAATTAGATGCGCTCATACCTTCAATTCGCAAAAAGGTCGCTTCGGGGCGAGTTTAGCTCGGATGAGAAACGCGCCAAATATATTCAGGTGAGCGCCCGGGGAGGTGGCACACAACTCGCACATCTCTTCAAGAGTGACAAGGCTCCTGAAGGAGTCACGACTGATGGGCCGCAAGTCAGACAGGCACAGTGACGCAGCAGAAAGATCCACGGCAATCTGGCACAATATTCGCACACAGACCTACGAGTAAGAACGGGGGTACTCGGGGTTAATGTCTCTCTCGCGCGGAGGTGGAATGCGTGCCGCGACTTCTTTTTTCTTGCTGGTGATGATTGGCTGGAGCCTATTTGCGGAAGCGCAGAATCGCGTTGTCATCGCCGTCAGCATTGTCCTAGACGGCAAAGGGAGGGTCCTGCACGATACGCGCATCGTCGTTTCTGGCTCAAAGATCGTCGCCATCGATCGTGACGCTTCGCCAATCGACTACGACCTACGCGGTCTGACGGTGATGCCAGGTTGGATCGATGCGCATGTGCACATCACGTCGAGCTTCGGACCGGACGGCAAGAACGCCGGTATGGGCGACGCCACACCCGAATCCGCATATCGCACCGCCGCAAATGCTTACGCGACGCTGCTCTGCGGCTTCACCACGATCCAGAGCATGGACGGCGTGGTAGCACTTCGCGAGGCGGCTGCTCGCGGCGGGCTGCCGGCACCACGGATCGTGTCTATCGTCGAGCCACTCGTGGGCCGCGGCGAGCAGACCGGAACGCCTGAGGAAGTCCGGGCCTTCGTCCGTAAACAAAAAGAGGCAGGGGCCGACTTCGTGAAGATTTATGCCTCGGGTGGTATGCGCCAAACCGCGCAGACGATTCCGCAAACCGTCCTGGACGCGGCCTGTGACGAAGCGCGCAAGGTCGGCCTGCGTGCGATTGTCCACGCGAATTACGAAGCTGTGCATGGCGCCATCGCCGCCGGTTGTACACAGGTTGAGCATGGCCTCGGCGCCACGGATGCCGACCTGTACGCGATGGCCGAGAAAGGTATTTACTTCGACCCCCAAGCTGGGCAGCTCATCCAGAATTACTTGGATAACCGTGCGCGTTATGCCGGTACGCCCTTTTTTCCCAAGACGCCGCAAGAGTTCGAGCCGATGAAGGAGCTGCTGCCCCTCGTCCACGAAGTCATCCAACGCGCGCGCAGGATTTCCGGTCTGAAGATCGTCTTCGGTACGGATGCGCTCGCTGGTATGCATGGCCACAATGCCGAAGATCTGATTAACCGAGTAGTCGAGGGTGGCATCGCCCCAATGGATGCTCTAGTCTCCGCAAACTCACTTGCCGCCGAGGCGATGAAAATGTCTGAGCAGATCGGCACGCTCGCGCCTGGACTCGAGGCCGACATCATTGCGCTTGATGGTGATCCACTGAAGGACATCACCGCCGTGCGCCGCGTCGTTTTCGTGATGAAAGATGGAGTGGTCTACAAGAACGAGGCCCGCCCGATGCCGCACAGTAGCACGGATTTCAGAGCTGTCAGATGAGCGCGGCTCGAGTTAGCTACCCCTGATCGCGAAGGACGACTGATCGGCCGTCAGTCGCCCACTTCTGCTTTGATCTCAGTGGCTGGTCCGGAGCGACAACTATCGAGAACGTGAGGCCCGTTTCGCGAGTCGCTTTGGGCTGTGCGTGACGGACACCTTGGGGATGAAAAGGTCCGCGGGAAGTTTGAACCGAGTGCTCAATTTCCGTACCTGTTCTAAGCTGAGATTGCGCTGCCCGGTCATGAACATTGAAACCGCGCTCTCCGAGCCAAATTGAGGTATGAGGTCGCGCTGGGTCAGATTTTGCCGTTCAATGAGAAATCGCACAATGGAAACGGGATCAGCCTTGGGCACTGAGTAATGCTCTTGCTCGTAACGCTCCACCAGCAAGGTCAGGAGTTCGATTGCTTGAACTTCAGAGCTCGATGGACTTTCTAGCGCCGTTAGTCGGAAAAGCGCATCGGTATACACTTCAAGTTCTGCATCATTGTGTATGACGTGGGGAGCGCCATGCGCAATCATTTCCGCCGGGTCTGCGAGAACTGTGCTCATTGTTTTCCGTACCTCCTGTCCCAATTGCTGCGATTGTCGTATTCCTTATGCGTCAAGAAAGACCGGACGTAGACATGCCCTTGCGTTTGCCGTTCTCTTGTCGTCTTAGCATAGTGAATGACGGTTACAAGCCTGTACCGGTTGTGCCTAATATTAAAGATGACGTAGCCTTCTACAGAATCGGCATCCCGGAACGTTCTGCGGACTTCATCAAAATTGCGCCAGCGAACCGCCTCGACTATTGCGGTCCAGGCTTTGATTTCGTTCGCTGCATCTGGGTAGGCTTCGATGGCCTGCCTCAGGTGCTTACGCGTAACGATGTGCACTTACAAAGGATACTTCACAATACGTGAAGTCGTCAAGTCGCCAGGCCGAAGCCCCATTGCGGAGGCCGATGCGGAAGACCGGAAGCACCTCAGCGACCAAATGAGGAAAGCGACTGACGAGTACGCAAGAGCAGTTCGTGAACTAGATGCGAAGTAGCCCTCTATCTCATCGACGACCGTGAGGCCAAGGAACCCACTCTCGAACAGGTGCAAGGTGCCTAGGCTCCTGGGCTGTGGCTTGAAAAATTGGGAAGGGGCGGGATGCGACCGCCCGGAGCTTCTGAACTCTCCAGCATCCACGGCGGATGGTACTAATCACGCCGACCGACCTCGGTCCACCGCAATGCCAAATGTCCAGTTTCAGATTGCCAGGATGATGTCATCGCACGTACCTCGGCTCTCGTTTTGCGGCGTGGCTCTGTATCCTGCGGGGTTTTGCGTTCGAGTTTGGCTGTGTCCGTTTCCTTTATGCGGACCTGCGTAAACATTGAATCCTTCGCAGCTCTGGGATCAGGTCTCTGCCAACATTGCTCTTATTTACGTAGCCACTCACGCCAGCCGCTAATGCGGCCCATTGAAATCCCCGAGAATCGTGCTGACTGACGATGAGAACCTGAATGGAGGGAAATTCCGTCTTGATAATCTCAGCTACCTCCAAGCCATTCATGGTCGGCATAGTGATGTCGAGGAGTACGACATCAGGCTCATGGTCTCTTATTTTGTGGACAGCATCAGCCCCATCCATCGCCTCGCAAACTACTTCGATGTCAGCTTGTGAACGGAGAATTTGGGAGATACTGCGCCGGACGCTTTCGTTGTCATCCACCACGAGCACACGAAGTGTGCGTCCAGCCATAGCATCTCCGGGAAGGGACTTGCTTTACACCACTTCACTGATCCGAGCGGAATAAAGTACAGTACGCCTCTCGTCGCTCACCGTATATAAGGTGAACTGGGTATTCCAAAGATCGCTAAGGGCACGGATTTCGGGAGGACCTGGTTGCAGGAAGCGCCACACGAATCAGGGCTTTAAGTGAAATGGGGAATTTCGCCATTTGATCAGGAGGGGGGACTTGGTGCGACGAAACGGGCAGTGAGCGTGAAGCTCACTGCCCTTGGTTCGGAGCCCAAGAACAAACCAACTAGTTGAGCGGCGCGAGATTCTGGCAAGCGGTTTCACTGCCAGCCAGCCCACCGGTGGAGTCGTAGCGCACCACAGCATCTTCAGAAGAGCTCTTGGCGGTCGCACGCCAATGCCGGCGGCCTTCAGGTAGGCGCTGGCCGTCTCCCGGCGCACACCAGTTTCTTGTTCGATGCGTCGCAAGGGCCAGCCCAATCGGCCCAACGCGATTAGTTGTTGTCTTTTTTCTTCGCTCAAGGCGTTGCTCATGTCGACGAAGGGTATAGAGCCCTTCGTCGCTGTCAACGTCCCGGTCTCTCATTGGCCGGTTTTGAGGTGATCTCTATTGGCCGGTTTTGCCTGATCGCTGAGGCGGCGAGCGATGCGAGGGAATTCTACATATTTCGCCTTGTATTCGCTGCACGATTTACGGCTTGGCGGGTATTCGTTCACGGAAGGAAGAGCGTACGGCGAGAGCGGCTATCGCGGTGCGGGCGGCGTATCACGATGCAACTCCCATACTTGGCTCAGTAAGGAGTCTTTGCCATAATCCCTCGATGCGCTTCATTTATGCCACGATTGCCTCCTCTCATCGCCTTCGGGTGATGTCCTGAACTTCCGTTGAACGAAATCAGCAAAGAACGCGTCATTTATTCAATTCTCCTTCCGGACAGTGCCCGACTTCGAGCCTACTGTCTGACGCGCGGCCAATGTGGCCGACATGGACGGCATCACCGACTCCAGCGAGATTCACGGTCACATCAGTCGGCTGCGTCGCTGCCCCATTCAAACGAAACTCTGCCCACTTGGTCGCGCAGTCATTCCAGACGTTCGGTTCTTCACCTGCATCTCCACGGAACCGCAGATTCCAGGTCCGGTTGTCGCCCTTCGTGTTTGGCTTCGAGTCGAGCCAGACTTGTTGACCCCTTGTGCGGGACGCGGCCTCTCTTCTACACACTCAAAAGGGCTGTGTCGCATGAGGAGCCGTTCTTATTGGACAAGGAGCCACAAATTGGCACACATTTTGCACGCAGCTTTAGAGAGGATGTGCGGGAACCATTCTGTTCTGATTGATCGGCCGTCAGTCATAGAGAGAGCCGGGATCTGACGTTCGGTTCTGGCTCGCTACCTCAAAAAGACTTCCTCGTCTTGCAAGGCTCTCCGTACGGCAACGACCTCTGGGGCGTTAATCATCAGCACCGCGAGCGTTACCCTCCCAATCAATGTTCGGGCCTTCAACTCGGACCCGTTCCAGACGAAGTGGTCCGCCCAGCTGTCGCGTCGAGGATGGAAAAGGCGAACAATCTCTCTGGTGTCAGGATCAAGCCCAGCTACGTTCGGCCCCTTGAAGCGATTGCAATGGATACAGGAGGGCGAGATTTTCAAGTTCAGTTCTGCCACCATGTTGTCTTGCAATGATGTGATCGATCTGAAAGGGCGCCGGAGGAAAAGCTGAGGGCAACTGACAGTATTCACAGCGATCCCCGGCGCGCTCCCAAACCCGGCGGATGAGATCAGCGTTCAAGATGTCTGATTACTGAGTGGGGCGCTGCAAGGCGCGGCGTCCTTTAGATTGCATGACAGCTAGCATTGCTCACGTGGAGGTAACTATCGAGCTCAGCTTGTTCATCAGTGGTCAGTTTGCCTTGCCGAGCCAACTCAGACAACTCGTTCATGCGTGCGACATCGCGTTCGCCAAAGCGAATGGACAACAAATACTCGGCTGCGCCGCGCGACAAGGCCCCTTCCTCGACCTGAATCACGCGGGAGAGAATCGCCGCTTCGGTATTGGGGCTTGTGATTTGCGAACTCATCTCGGTTTCACCTAGTCAATTGTGCCATCGCCTTCGATTCATGTCACGCCTATGTGTACTGGGAGCGAATAGATAGCGAACACGGTTTGCTGACCGTCGATAGATGAAGGGCTAGCCGTTTGTTTGTTACGAAAACGATCACAGCGTCTTGGGGCCCACGTTTCCGGCCGCCGATAATCTGGTGATTGAATCGGCCCACACCCGGCACACAAATGGTCACGAAACTTCGGGGAAGCGCGTTGTCGCAGCTGTCAGTCGGCCATTCAAGTAGTTGGTTCCTCAGAACGCTGCCGTAACAGGGAACCCAGGGTCCGTAATTAATTGAAAGCAAAGGGCGCGGATGGCTCCATGAGTACCCTAAAACACCCTCGGAAACGGTTATCGAACCCTACGAACCCATAGCCAGGGCCGTGGTTTTGGCCGGTGCCGCAGCACGGCAGAGTCCGCACGTTGGATAAACATGTCAAGTTTTATTGCTAAAAAACTTTCCCCATTCACTCCTATCCTCGGTATCGGTTCGTGCTCGCGCTGCAGCACTGCTTAATAAGATGTAGTCCGGCGTCTCATCCAAACCCTTGCAAGAGCGGTCTCATCGTTCAGGACCCGCGGCGATTGAGTCGAGATCGGCAATTAATTCAGAGGAAGTTTGGAGTCCCGAAACCTGAAGATTTTCGCGAAGAGGCCCGATGGAAGATGCATTAAGCTGTTGTATTTTAGCTACTTACAGCCATGTTGCGATTGTAGCGATTATCCTTGACGCGCCTCTCGTCGATGCATCATAATCACTCAGTTGCGTTTGTAGCGATTGTTGGTTTATGTCGGCATACGCGATGAGGGGGACTCTATGGTAGCTGCGACACAGGCAATCCAGATCGCACCACACGATCAGCAGGAGATTGAGCAGGCATCCAGACTCTATCGAACTCTGCTGCTCGATGGGCCGGCGGCGCTGATCGGTCCAGACGGGATAAGAATCGATTTACCCGCGTCGATCCACGAAATCCTAATGCGAGTCGTCGAAAGAATGCAGGAGGGTAAGGCAATCGCCGTTTTGCCGCTAATGGAAGAACTGAGTACCCAAGCGGCAGCCGACCTTTTGGGTGTGTCGCGGCAGTTCTTTGTGCGCGAGTGTGAAGCGCACAAGCTTCCTTTTCACTACACGGGAACGCATCGCCGTGTGTTATTGAAAGACTTGCTCGACTACAAGAAGCGGCGAGAACAGGGTCGTCGCGAGTCGATTGTCCGTATCGCTCGCCAATCCGAGGAACTTGGCGATTATGACAAGTTCATCCCGCCCGAGGAATAAATGATTTCTGATTTCCCCGTGATCGTGGATGCGTGTGTACTGGTTCAGGCCGCCGTTCGAGACACCCTCATAAGGCTGTTCGAACGGCGCCTGTTTTTGGCCAGGTGAACGGATGAGATCATCGAAGAAACGGTGCGCACGCTTCAAGACAAGCCGGGCCGCACACCGGAACAAACGGATCATTTGGTCAATGAACTACGCACGTTTTTTCCCGACGCCTGGGTGGAGCAGGGTTACCGGGAACTGATTCCTGCAATGACCAACCAAGAAAAGGACAGACACGTCCTAGCTGCAGCCGTAAAAACACCTTGCGAAGTCATAGTCACATACAATCTCAAAGACTTCCCCGAAAAGGCCGTCAGCCCGTTTGGCATCTCGGTAAAACATCCAGATGAATTCTTGATCGATCTGTACCACATTGATGGTGAGATTGTGATCCATGAACTTCACCAGCAAGGTGCGGAGTTGAGGAAGCCTCGCGCGATTACTGAAGTGTTGAGCTCGCTAGAGATATGTAGGTGTACGCAGTTTGGAAAGTTGATCCGTGAAAAACTCGGGCTATAAAGATTCGATGGGAGGTCGATCCGCAGTCCATATCGGCCAACTGCCAGCTGATAATTTCACAGACAAACGCGTCAACAACGTTATCCTCACTCTGCCTATTTAGTGTCGTGACGTACAATCCATAAACTAAACTTCGATTCGATGCTCTCGCTGGGTATACTCGCCGGCCCAACATAGCACTGTTTGTTTTCGAAGAGACCGAATGGTATCATTCACGAACCAGATGACCCTCCGTTGTACACGCGGGCGCGCCCGACCAGAAATCACGCACACCATTGGCACACAGCAACCTGGCCACTGACCGATCTAACGCTGCTTCAAAGACCGGTGGGCTAATGGGCCGTAAGTCGAAGTAGAGGGTTCTCCGCCGCAAAATCAGATGCGAATCAATGACTTGCCCACAACCAAGCCCCGCACGGAAGCGATCGCGTGAAGCATTGAGAAATGGCGCATTTGCGCGCCACGACACAAAGTCTACGACACATTCATGACACACCCAAAAGTAGAAGCGTTAACACCCGTATCCGGACTCGCCAGACCGACCCCCCCGCGCAATTCGCGTTGTAACCACAGGCGGGCGACGGTCCATTCGCGTTTCACGGTCGCCGGCGAGAGCCCAAGCACCTGCGAAGTGTCTTCAATGGATGAACCGCCAAAGAAACGCAGATCGACGATGTTGGACTGGCGCGGATCCATCGTATTGAGCTCGTTCAAAGCGTCGTCGAGGGCCACCAGATCGCTTTGAGGTTTGAAGGGCAACGCGACCGTCTCATCGAAACTGAGCGTGACACAACTGGAGCCCGCGTTTCGCCGCCCCGCGCGAGCGGGCGTGGTCCACGAGGATCTGACGCATGAGGCGCGCGGCGATGGCAAAGAAAATGGGCGCGGTTCTGGGCCCCGAGCGAGGACTGCCCCGCCAGCCGTATATAAGCTTCGTGCACCAGGGCGGTACTCTGAAGAGTTTGATGTTGTTGTCCGGCCAGACACCGACCCGCCAGGCGGCGCAATTCCTGGTAGACCACCGCGATCAGGGCTTCCCGTGCCTCCGCATCGCCCTCTTTCCAGCGGGCAAGCAACTCCGTCACTTGGAAGGAGAGTTCAAGCTGCGCCCGCCGCCCACATCGGGTTCTTTGGCCGAGAACAGCACCCCGACCATCTCGTAAAGTCAAGAACTTGGTGGGAGTTAGCGGCCTTCGCCGTCGACCAAGTGCGACTAGTTGGCCGTCTTTATTGTATGGTCGTTTGGCTGGAGCTTCGCGAATTCAGCTTTCGCTTCTCTAAGAACGGGCAAGGCGGGATCGGCGTCATGCCAGAGTTGCAGGAAATCCTGATACGCAGCCCGAGCTTTTTCCAACTCGCCACTGCGAGCGTAGGCCCGGGCCCGCCCCAAACGAGCCAGGGGGGCGAGGGGAAAATTCAGCACCATGCCGGGATGATCGATCAGCTTCTGAAATTCCGCTGCGGCCCTGGCGCCATCGCCAGCCGAAAGGTAGGCATAACCCCGGACGTAGGCTGGATAAATGCTTGCGACGGACAGCGCCGAAGGCCCAGCGAACTCCAATGGCGCGGCTGCGTCCAGGTCGGAAACTGCTCGTGACCATTGCTTCTCGCGAATATCGATCAGCGCGCGAATGACGGGAAGCCAGTATTTCTGGGCAAAGGTATCCTCCGGCCGCTGCCGGTTCATTTCCTGAGTGAGTGTTTCTGCCTGTTTAAGGTCTCCGCCCTGTGCAGCGACCAGCGCCGTCAGAATCTGCACGTCCTCTCCGGGCAAAATCTTCCGGGCTTGCGCAATCAGCGATTGCGCCCGCGTAGAATCTCCGACCGCGGCCTCGCGCACCGCCGCTTCGGCAAGGCAAGTAGCGGCCGGCTCTTTGTCGCCATCGTGCTGCATCAGGTTTGCAGCTACGCCGGAAAGCTCAAACGCTTTTTCGAACCGGCCGTGGGAAGCCTCGGTATTGGCCTGCTGGGTGAGTATGAGGGCCTGCGCCCCTGGAATATCGGAGGATTGCACCAGGATCTGTTGCATCGCCGCGTCATCTGCGCGAAGAAAGGCTCTCCAATAGCGGACTTGCAGCAGAAAGTCGGTCCGAAGCTTTCTCTTCTCGGCTTCTGCCAGGACCGCATCAGCCTCTTCCAGCCGGTTCAGCATCAGCAGGTCGCCGGCCAGGTTCGCATAGATAGTGGCTCGGGTTGGATCCAAGACCAAGGCCGCGTGCAGGCTCCCGACTGCCTGTTCGTAGCGACCGAGTTCCCCGTTGAGTGAGCCCAGTTGATCTAAGGATGAGGCTGAGTGCGGATAGTTGTGAACTGAGACCTCGTATGCGTCGGCAGCCTTCTCTAGTTCCCCCGTCACGTACATGAAATATCGCGATTCAATCGTTGTCTTTTCGGCTTCTGTCACACGATCCCGGAGTTGGTAAGCCTTGGCAGTGTTCTCCTTCGCCAAGGCGGATTCGCCGAGATTATGGTAGATGGTCGCCAACGCGCCGTAAGCCATGGCAAAGTTGGGATCAAGTTCGATCGCTTTCTTGAAGAATGGAAGTGACGCCTCATCGCCCTTTTTGTCCCAGGTGGAGAGAGCCAAGCCGTAGGCGTTTAAAGCATCCAGCGAAGGCGTAGTGGCCTGCTCCAGAGGAGCGTTGTATTTCTGGATTGACGGAAGCGATTCTCCCAGGTGCGCGCGTAACTGCGCGCAGGCTCGCCCGAGCGCGTCGACCACATCCTCCTTGCGCTTAGCTTCCACCTGCTCGTTCGCAATTGGCTCCCCACTGTCGCAGCGAATTGCAGCCACTCCAATGAGATAGGTTGTGCCCAGGCTGGCGATCGAACCTTGTACCGTTACCTTGCTGCCGGTTCGCTGACATACGTCCATGGCCGTGCGCCCAGTCATTCGTGCATCCGGCTCACGCCCCATTTGCTTCAGGATCATGGCGGTTTTCCGATCAGATTGTACTTGCACGAACGGAGACTGCTTCAACCCGATCTCCAGTGCCTGCCGAAGCGCGTCGTCGAAGACAGCTTCGCCGGTGGTATTCACCACGTCCGCCAGAATGATCGTGTCGGTCGCAGTGATCTGGAACCGCGTACGGATGCGATACCAATACACTCCGGCCACGGTTGCCAGCACCAGTGCGGCAACGCCGATCCCTGCCAGTCTCCGCCAACGGTTTCGTCGGGGCCGGCTGGCGACCATGACACCTCTAGGATCGGAAGACGGAGCGGTTTCCGGAGTCGTAATTTGCACCGGGCTGGGAGTGAGTTGTACCTCCGGTGAAGTGACCGGAGCGACGAACCGGTAGCCTCGGCGCGGAACTGTTTCCAGAAACCGGGGGTTGTCCGCCGAATCGTTCAACGCCGCGCGCAATTTCCTCACCGCCGTGTTCAAGGCGTCGTCGAACTCAACAAAGGTATTGTCGGACCAGAGTTTCTCACGGATTTCTTCCCGCGTGACGAGCTGCCCAGGGCGCTCCAGCAACAAGGCCAGAATCTGGAATGGCTGCTCCTGCAGACGGATTCGGATGCCCGACTTAGTAAGCCGCGACTCCTGCAGGTCCGCTTCGAAGGAACCAAAGCGAATGATTCGTCTTCCCGTCTCCTGCTGCATTGCTTTGATCCACCCCGGGAATCCGTTCGCGGAAAGGGTGTCGGAGATTCTAGCACGCGAGATTAGGCATGCGTGTAACTTCTTTTTCTTCTGTGTTTTATCTGGTTAGCTCAGATTCGGAAACAGTTTCGTTGTCTTTTTCTGGCGGCTGCTTCAGATTGCCGCCTGTGGCAAGCAACTGCGGAAGGGCTGAAATGAACTTCGGGAGACTGGCGGCGATAGGACGCTTGATGGTCGCGTTGGCGATGGTCCAGTCGACGTCGCCTGGGGCAACACCGCAGGTCTCCAGTTTTCGAGCGACAGTTCCTTTTTCATTCGTGGTCGGAAGTGAAACGCTGCCGGCGGGCACTTACCTGGTGCAACGTTTCTTGGGAAAGCCCACAGGCTCGGCGGAAGTGCGCGTCATTGTTCTAAAGGCAAATGACCAGCACGTCTACAAGGTGCTGGTCACCGCTTCGGGCCAGAAATCGCGAACTTTCGCCGCCTCGGGGTCACGGCTGATCTTTACCAGCTTCAAAGGCCGCGAATACCTCAACCGCATTTGTGTCGCTGGCGATGCGGTGGTCCACCAGCTAGCAAATGTTTCATCGGAGATCGCTGCGCACGATGCAAGCGGAGAAGTAATCGTCACCGGTCTGGATGACGGCAATGACGGCAAGGGAAAGTAACCAAACTTTTGGAGGGAGGATTCTCAAATGAAGCCATCGGGGGAAGGGATCTGGGGAAGTCTGATCGCCATCGCAGTAGGAATGATTCTGGTGGTGCTAGCTGGGTCGACGGCCGCACGCGCCGCTACCGTGACCTACTACGCCTGTATCAACAACTCAACGGGAGGCATCACGATCGTGAACGCCACTGCCGCCTGCAAGACCGGATTTCACAAGATTCAATGGAATCAAGTGGGCCCGCAAGGACCGAAAGGCCCCGCGGGAGCGGCTGGAGTTCAAGGCCCGAAGGGGCCAGCCGGGGCGCAAGGGGCGGCCGGACCGCAAGGACCTGCAGGATCTCAGGGTTCCGCCGGGGCCCAAGGACCAGCCGGACCCCAGGGGCCGTCAGGAATTTCGACGGGCACCACTACCGTGAACCCCAACCCAGTTTCCTTGGGATTCAATACATCCGTCCTGGTGCTGCAAACCAACGCAGTTCAGACGGCCGGCACGTACTACATCAACACCACGGCTCTCCTGTCGGTCGACCCGGCAAACACGGGCGGCATTCTCTGCTATCTGACGCCCGCAAGTGATGGCCGGCCGGATGGTCTGTACGGCGGGGCGAGCACTCCGGGCCAGTACGGGCAGATGAGTATCACCGATTATTGGCCGCTCAATGCCGGAGACGCGATGCAGTTGTGGTGCTACAGCAATGACACCAACGATCTGGTCGCGAACGCATCCCTGTGGATGGTTCTGATCGATAAGCCGCTGGCTGCCTCCAGGACGGCCAAGTCTCGCGTCGCTCACCCGAACCGATTGAAAGTGGCGAACTAAGAATAGTTCCCCGATGTGTGCTCGGGGAAACTCTGCGACTAGGAGGGTTGGTATGAAACGAACATGGATTACTGCATTGCTGGGTTTGGCACTGGAGTTCGGGGCATTGGCGACGGTGCACGCCGCCACCGTGACCTACTACGCCTGCGTTAACAACTCAACCGGCGCCGTCGACATGGTGAGCGCGACTGCAACCTGCAAAGCCGGATCTCACAAGATTCAATGGAACCAGACCGGACCGCAAGGAGTGCAGGGACCAGCCGGGGCTCCAGGGCCACAGGGGCTGGCGGGGGTGAAGGGCGCCGCCGGTACTCAGGGTTCACAAGGGCCGGGAGGAGGGCAAGGACCATCCGGACCCGTGGGGCCGGCTGGACCTTCGGGCCCGGCGGCGGTGACGACAGGGTATTTCGCTCAAGGTACCACTCCCGTTGCGTTGGGCAATTCGGTGGTGTATCTGCAAACTGCCCCGTTTGCGACCGCAGGGGCCTACTACGTCAACGCGACCGCCCTGGTGACTGCCGGTCCGTTCAACGCGCTCGGTATTGTGTGCTGGATCGTGATCACCGGTCAACACACCAATATTACTGGCGGGTTTGGCGGACCGGGTCAATTTGGAAGCGTCGGTCTCGCCCAGGTGATGTACCTCAACGCTGGCGACTCGATTCAGTTGGGGTGCTACAGCGACGGCGGCACGGGCGATTTCGTGAATAACGGATCACTCTCCGCCATTCTGATCGGCAACTCCTCATTTGCATCCAGACCGTTAAACCGTTCCGGCCTTCCGCACCCGAACCGGACAAAACCCCGGACGAGCACCACCGGGTTTTGAGATTTTCATCCCGACTGTGTCCCTGAATGCCACTGAGAAGAGGAGCATGCACATGACGTTCAAGAGTCGCGAATACGGCTTGAGTTTGATGGCAGTGTTATTGAGTTTCACTCTCGTCACCCGGGCGCAACAAATCGCTGCCGCAGATGTTGCCTCCCCAGTGGCCACATCGGGCACCAGCACCGTGCCACAGCTGGTGAACTACTCCGGCACACTTGCAGATGTGATCGGCAAACCGATCACTGGCGTAACGGGGGTGACGTTCCTTCTCTACAAAGACGCGCAGGGTGGTGCGCCGTTGTGGATGGAAACCCAGAACGTGCATCCCGACAGGACCGGACACTACTCGGTCGTGCTGGGCTCCACTACCAGCCAGGGACTTCCGCAAGATGTGTTCGCATCGGGTGAGGCGCGATGGCTAGCGGCGCAGGTTGCGGGACAGGAAGAACAGCCACGCGTTCTGCTGGTGGCAGTTCCGTATGCGTTAAAAGCAGCGGATGCCGCCACCATCGGCGGACTGCCGCCATCGGCCTTCGTGCTCGCGAACGGCACGCAAGCGACCCTGAGCAATGCGAAAAACAGCGCGCCTTCGGCCGCAACTTCCGCCAAGGCTCCGCCGCCAGCCAATCCCACCGTCACTGGCAAGGGTGCGGCCGACTTCATCCCCATGTGGAACACCGCCAGCGACATTGTCGACTCGCTGATCTTCCAGAAGACCGGCAACGTGGGTATCGGAACGACCGCTCCTGCCGCCACTCTCGACGTGAATGGCAAGGCGGATGTGCGAGATACGCTGACCCTTTTCCCTAAGGGAACCGATTTGACTCTGGCCATCAGCGGCACCACGTTCAAGGTTGACCAGACGGGCAATGTCAACTTTGTAGCTGGGCAGAAGTTCCCGGGAACTGGAACCATCACCGGCGTCACGACTGCAGCCGGCAGCGGACTGAGCGGCGGCGGCACGACGGGCACGCTCAACTTGAGTTTGATGAAGAGCTGCAGCGCCAAACAAGTTCTGCAATGGGATGGCACGGCATGGGCCTGCTCCGCGGCGGGAACCGGAACGATCACTGGTGTGACGACGGCCAGCGGAAGCGGGTTGCAGGGCGGAGGCTCCAGCGGCGCGTTGAATCTGAGCCTCACCACGCAATGTACTTCCGGTCAAACCCTGGGCTGGAATGGCTCGGCGTGGGCTTGCCAGGCAGTGGGGAACGGAACGCTAACCAGTGTCGGCCTGAGTGCGCCCGCATCGGACTTCACGATCACTGGTTCGCCGATCACCAGCAGTGGCACAGTGGGCCTGAACTGGAATATCGCTCCCACCAGCGGCAACACGGCCAACGCCATCGTTAAACGCGACTCCACGAGCAGCTTCAATATCAACAACATTAGCGCTGCCGGTGAGATCACCGTCGGGTCGACTCTTACTACCGTCGGCAACGCAACGTTTTTCAGTCCTGTAGGAATTGGAACCAGCGCACCGCAAGCGCTGCTTAACCTCGATTACAACAACACGGCCAATCGCGACTCATTCCTGGTCGGCAACGCCACGAAGGGACTGCAACTCCGCGACACCGGAGGAGCCGTGGATCTGGAGTCCCTTGGCGTGCCGTTATTTGTCAACTACGCTACGGGAAATTCCACCTACCTTTTCAACTTAGTGGGCATCGGGACCTCGAATCCGCAGGTGGAACTCAATCTAAACCAGGGCGATAGCGCTAACAACGACGCGCTGCTCATCGGAAACTACAACAAGGGATTGCAACTGCGCGACACCGGCTCGGCCGTCGATCTAGAGTCGTGGGGCGTGCCACTATACGTGAACGGTTTTACACAGTCGAATACGTACCTCAATCCCAGCGGAATCATTTCCAATCAATCCAGTCCAAATTACGGCTATGGAGGCGTAGTAATTGGAAACGCTGCCCCGAGCCAGTTTTACCCGTTGACCGTGAGCGGGGGGTGCTGCACATCTCCTGAGAACTTGGCCGCCATTTTCTGGGGTTTCACCGAAATAGAGGGCGGACTCTACGTTTCGGGCAGTAAGAACTTCCGCATTGACCATCCACTGGACCCCAAAAACAAATACCTGCTGCACGCCGCGATTGAATCGTCTGAGGTGCTGAACCAATACAGCGGCAATGTTGTCCTCGACGACAAGGGAGAAGGCCGGGTCGAATTTCCAGCATGGTTTGCCGCCATCAACGAAGACTTTCGCTATCAGCTCACAGCGATTGGAGCGCCTGGGCCGAATCTCTACGTCTCAGACGAAATCAAGGACAACAGTTTCACCATCGCCGGCGGCAGGTCAGGCATGAAGGTCTCCTGGCAGGTCACTGCCCGCCGTAACGATGCTTATATGAAAGCCCATCCCTACGTGGTCGAGCAGGACAAGCCGGAGTTCGAACGTGGTTATTACACCCTTCCCGAGCTCTACGGCGCGCCCAAGGAAGAAGGCATTCGCTATGCCCAGGAGCAGCGAAGCAAAGAACGACAAAGCAAAGCGCAGCAAGAAAGTAAGCAACTGCACCCGTGAAGACTAAGAAATGACCGCAAACCAAATTCAAGAGACTTCTCCCTAGGACACCGCGCGGAAACAAAATCTGAAATACATCGCCAGCCGAGGCTGGCAGGAGGACCACAATGACCCAATTTCGCTTCTCGTCTCTTTTCGTGCGCCGCCACCCACTCTCGCAACCGGGATCCCTCGGGCTGAGTGCGCTCCTTTTGTTTGTTGCCACCCTCGTCCCGGCACTCGGGCAGCAGCCAGTGACGCCAACCGACCACGAAGGAGCCAGCCACTTCCATCGCATACACGCCGGAAAGGTGCCCTTCAAGCCCGGTCCCTTCGGCCCGGACGGTAAGGTGCATCCGGTGGTTCCGAAAGCCCTCGCTTCATTTCCAAACGAGAGTGAGACGCCCGAAGTGGAGCTAAGCCGGGAGCTGGCAAAATCCGGAATCTTCACGCTGACCAACAAGCAGCCTTCCGCCTCGCTCAGTTCGCAGCAACTCAACCTGTTGCACTGGAGCCCCAACAGTCTGAATGTCGCGGAGAATCCAATGATGGGGTCGGAATTGCTCAAGGCACCGATTGAACCGGCTGCCAGAGCGGACAAACGCATCTTGAAGTCTTCGGTTCCGCAGCACGGCACGGACTTTCCCGGCATCGGCGCCACCGGCTTCTCCCCGCCGGATGGCGGCGTCGCTGCGGGACCTCTTCAGGTTCTTGAGGTCGTCAACTCCAGCATCAACGTCTATGACAAGAACGGAAATCTTCTTAGCTCGCAGACGCTGAACAATTTTTTCAGCTCGCTGGGCACTCCTGGTTCCGACTTCATTTTCGACCCATCCATCTACTTCGACTTTTTCACCGGACGGTTTTGGGTACTGGCGACGTCGGAGAATGATAACCCCAACCGATCGAGCCTGCTGATTGCGGTCTCGGCGGCCAACGACGTAACCCAGGGATGGCTTGAATACTGGACGGATGCGACCCTCGACGGGCCGAACACCAGCAGCAACTGGTGCGACTACCCGCACCTGGGCATGGACGCCGACGCCGTCTACATCAGCTGCAATCAGGTGGCTTTTCCCCGCACCGGTCAGAACCCCGGCAGCTTCCAGTACGCCAAGGTCCGCATTTCGACCTGGGACGAGTTCATCAATGACAACTGCTGCGCCGCCTGGGACATGTGGGCCCTGAAGGAGGGCAACAACAACGGCTCAACATCTTTCTCAGTACGCCCGACTCTGGAGCGGTTCGTCGGCCACGGCTTTGGCAATTTCTGGGTGGATGCCGAGGGCGAAGGCGGATCGGGGAACACGTTCAAAGTATGGCAACTATCCAACCCGACGGCTTGTTGCGACGGCAGCGGAGGGCCCACGCTCAGCAGCGTGGAGCAACCTGTCGGCAGCTACGGGGTTGCGCCCGTGGCTGGGCAACCGCTCAACTTTGGGCAGCCGGTGCAAGGGATTGACACCGACGACACGCGCATTCTGTTTTCCATCTACCAGTTTGGTCATCTCTCCGTCGGACAGACCATCGCCTGCACACAAGGCAACACCACCACCGATTCCTGCGCCGCTTTCACAGAAATGGATATGAGCGGGTTCCCCGCGATCGCCAATATCAACGACTGGTATTTGAGCCAGCCGGCCGGCGAAGACGTTTACTATCCCTTTGTGGATCAAAACCTCAACAGTGACAAGACCATGGTCTACACGCGATCGGATGGGTCGTCGGTGTATCCCGGCGCTTACTACATCACGATTCCCAACTCGAGCATCTGCACCTACTGCGCCGGAGGCGAAGTCACCATGCAGGCCGGCTCCGCCAACTATGTGGTGGACGACCCCAATCAAAACAATCGCTGGGGCGACTATCATGGCGCCGGAACCGATCCCGACCTGCTCGGCATTTGGGTGGAGGGAGAATACGCGTCGGCGCTCAACACATGGTCCACCGATGTGGAGCCCAGTTACAACTCGTACTATCCGATCGACTCGCCTTCGCCCAACTCGCTGAGCTTTGGCAATCAGGCTGTCTACTCCAGCGGTGCGGTACAGTACGTTACGTTCACCAATACTGGCAACGCGGCGCTGATTACCAACTCGACCTACATCTTTGGGAACACTTATTTTCACATCTACTTCGATGGCTGCAACTCGGTTACGTTGCAACCTGGCAGTAGCTGCGCAGAAGGCATCTATTTTTATCCCACCACCACGGGGGTGTCCAATGCCTACGTGGTCATCAACGACAACAGTCCAACCGGAGCTGGCCAAGCCTTTCTGACGGGCACGGGCATCCAAGCCGGCAGTTCGACCGTTTTTAGCACTAGCTTGAATCCCTCCGCCTATGGTCAGTCGGTGACGTTTACTGCGCAAGTGGTTTCGCTGACTGCCGGCGTCCCTACGGGAACTGTGACGTTCTACGACGGAGCCTCCACACTAGGCACCATTGCACTCGAAAGCAACGGCTATGCCTGGATCGCGACTTCGGCCCTGTCCATCGGGACGCATGCCATTACCGCCTTCTACAGTGGCGACGCGCTGTATCTGGGCTCCAGTAATGGCGTGCTGCAAGTGGTGAGCTCAGCACCAACCTCGACCGGCCTGGTTTCTTCGCCGAATCCCTCCGCTTATGGGCGCTCGGTCACCTTCACGGCCTCGGTGTCCTCGGGTGGGGGTACGCCCGCCGGTACGGTAACGTTCCTGAACGGTGCGACATCCATGGGCACCGCCACTCTGTCCGGTGGCCAGGCAGCGCTCACAACCGCCGCCTTATCGGGCGGCGTGCACGCGGTGACTGCGGTCTATGGTGGATCCGCCAATTTCGCCGGCAGTACTTCCGCCATTCTCCCGCAGACCGTAAACCCGGCCGCGAGCGTCACCACGGTGACGTCCTCGGTAAACCCGTCCGCTTACCACGAAATGGTGACCTTCACTGCGAGGGTGACGTCGTCGGCCGGAGTACCCGCCGGAAAGGTCACGTTCAAAAACGGAGCTGTCACGCTGGGGACGCAAACGCTCAACGGCAGCGGCGTTGCCGCACTCGCCACGAATGCCCTGGCCGCCGGAGCCCACTCCATCACGGCGGTCTATGCCGGCGACGGTAGCCATGCTCCCGGCACTTCGGCTGCCCTCGCTCAAGCTGTGAACAAAGCTGTGACGAAAACCAACCTCACTTCGTCGCTGAATCCGTCCAACCACGGCACGTCCGTCACTTTCTCCGCGAGCATTGTGCCGTCCTTCGGCGGCAATGTAACCGGAAAGGTGACCTTCAGAAACGGCACGGCCGCATTGGGTACGGTCACTGTCAACTCGGCGAACCACGCCAGATTAACGATATCCACCTTGGCCGTCGGCACGCATTTCATCACCGCCGACTACCTCGGGGATTCCAACTTCAAGGTCAGTACCTCGGCGGTGCTTAAGCAGGTGGTCAAGTAACTTCGTCAAATGTCGTCAAATGGTAGTGGTGCAGTTTCACTGCACCACTACCGACTTCCACATAATCAGTAATCGCACAGGATAAAAATCGACGATAGAGCTTTCATAGACCCTCCGTTTTGTGTTGGAGTGGAATTGTGACCGGGTGATACGTGCCGGATTGAGTTACCCCTTACAGCGTCAGTTTGAACACGAGGCCTTGCGTTGCCGATCCGCCTGCCGTGGTGGCTCCATATAAATTGCCGGCTGAGTCTCGAATCAGGCCTGCGACCGGATCGCCCCCGTCGTTGTTTCCGGTGAATCCGTGCAGAACCGACTCCCCAAGGCCCGTCGAGATCTCAAACACCGTTCCAAATCCCGTCGTGGCTCCGCCTCCACCCAGCTTGGTCGTTCCATAGAGATTTCCGGCTGCGTCCCGAATCAGATCTCCGGCGGGATTGGCTCAGTCAGCGCCATTGGAGAACGTGTGCAGCACGGTCTCCTGCCCGCTCGAGAAAAGGCTAATATCGGCGGAAAAGGCATCGGCCGTTTTCTCTGGCTGAAAGCATTCGATCACGCAGACATGGAGAGCATTTTTCAGAACTCGGATGGAAAACGGTTTCGTATTCATCTGCGCCTCACCACTGCTGGCGTGGAGGATCACTCATTAGCAGAGGTCGGTAGCTTTTGCACTCAACAACGTGCAGCGTGTTATCACGGCCGCTGTACCCAACAATATCGAGTTCCCATCGCGGCGACGATGGCCGGCCAATGCGAACCTTTTCTTCTTTGGTGAGATCGACCTTCACGGACGTGCGTACCCAGAAGCCATCTATCCAGAGAATTTCGCTGACGACCTGCTCGAATGCATCCATGCATCCCCGTCTTATCGTGAGTGATAACCTACTAGGACTCTATCGCTAGTGCTCAGGCCAACATGCTGTCAGGGATTGCGGAGATGTTGACGCCTGAGCACTAGCGATAGAGTCCTAGTAGGCTATCGCCAATTTCTCGCACAAGCGAGCGGGCTGCTGTGTTCTTCCGGCAGTCCTTTTGAGGAACCATAGAGAGCGGCTCCTTTCGGGCCGCGCCCACAGTTTTCTCCTCAATGATGCTTTCGGCCTGCACGCTCTAATCTGGGGTTATTGAAGCAAACGTCCTTTATCACGCGCTAGTATAGAGCGCGACCCGATTGTCGAGTGAGGTCGCTTTTCGCCAATACCTGAGACAGGAAATGCAACAGCTGTTCACGACGCTGACCAATACCGAAGAGAAGCATCCATAGCGCCTGAACCATTTTCGTTGGCGGGAAGCGGGTTCGCCGCAACCAAATGCATCGGGTGCCTCCTTGATCCTCAGCGGTGAGGCGAGAACACCATGGACTTTCTGAAGATTATTGAATCCGTTGAAGAGCTTCTATACAGAATTGCCCTATGGATTATCTTGGTTCCGAGAACTCTCTTTTTTGTCATGCGTCGCCCACAACTAATCAATCGATACGTCACTGCACAATCAAAGCAGCTTCCAGAAGAGCGGTTCAAGGAAATGATGTCTCCCATGTTGTTTTGGTGCCTGATTGGAATAGTGCCCCACCTGATGCTGTTGGATTACCTGGCTACGATCCCAACGAGCAGGGTTTCGACTGAACTAGAATGGATTTCGTTTATGAAGCAACCATTCGCGACACGTTTGATAGTAATCGCTATTACGGCGATTGCCGGGCCACTCGCCATTGCGCGGAAGGTGCTAAAGGAAACCGGACACGTGGTAGATCGAGATACATTGCGCTCGCCGTTCAGTGCTCAGTGCTACTGTTTGACACCAGTTTATATATTGCTTTTGCCGACTGTTTTCTTCGTGTTGCGCTACAACCAAGTTCCGGATGGAATCCCTACTTATATTTCAACCGTGGTGTTCCTTTTTGCGTGCCTATGGTTTTTGTGGGCTGAATCAGCAGTTCTGGCAGATCAGCTTTCAGTGTCACGCCTCTCTGCGACTCTTAAGGCCGTAAAATACGGCGGAATCATTCTGTTAACATTCATTTTATTGGAAATTGCAGCAATCACGATTGTTAACGGATTTGCAGTATGGAAATAGATGCTCTTGCTGAGGCGTTTTAGCCACCCATAACCTCTTTCATGGGTCGTAATCGGTCGAGCAGGAAATCACAGATATCGTTAATTTTCATCAATAAATGGTGCAGTCGTTCCTCATGTGCGCTGATAACGGAATAATAATGGTGCAATTTATCTCTGGAGATTGGGGGCAAAATAATCCTGAAGATCCACACTGACCGATTTGCTCACATTGAGCGTAAACTGCTACATCGATGACCACCCCACGGCCACTAGTCATTTTCACCAGTTACAGCCACGACTCGCCCGAGCACGAGGAGCATGTGCTGGCGTTATCAAACAGGCTTCGCAGTGATGGAGTGGACGCCAACCTCGATCAATATGAGAGTGCGCCGGCCGAAGGCTGGCCATTCTGGATGGAACATCAAATCCGCGACGCTGATTTTGTCCTGGTCGTATGTTCCGCGACGTACCTCCGCAGGGTCGAGGGCAAAGAAGAACCTAGCAAAGGACAGGGAATCGTCTGGGAAATCAACAGCATTTACAATCGGCTCTATTCGGCCAAGCTGGTCAGCGATAAATTTATTCCGGTGCTCCTTGAGGGAACGTCTCCCGACGATATTCCGCTGCCTCTCAAAGGTTTCACCCATTATCGGGCTGACACCGCAGCGGGATACGACGCACTCTATCGCCGTCTTATAAACCAGCCGCTCGTCAACAAACCTCCGCTCGGCAAACTCAGGAGCTTGCCTGCACGAGAAAAGAACCAAGATTCGCTGCCAGGCGCGTTTTCATTGGAGCAATTGAGCAAAACTATGTCCAATCCAAGGTACGCTGACGACATCTTCAAGCTGGATCGCACTTACAACAAAGACGCGGTGATCAACAAGGAGACGGTCATCATCGTCGTGGGCGCTGGCCTCATTGCGGAATTGCTTGACCGCCCTACCGCCGAACTGCTGCGTGACCACATTGACCATCAGGGCGGAAGCAACCCGTTTCGCCGAGGTATCGTTGTCACCCACGACGCCTGGTACGAACCGACCGAGGCCGCCGCGATTGGCAACAACCCCGTGATTGCAGTCGGTGGTCCCAAAACCAATCGACTCACCGCTGAATTCGCTCAGTGGAAACCCAATCCTCCGTCCAAGCAGGGAGCATATCCCATACCAGTTTCAGGTGCGCAAATCGGGACCGGATTTTTTCGAACGAATCACCAAGGCCTGCCTCAAGTGGCGCTATGGGGCTATAACTCCAACGCCGTTCGGGAAACGGTGGAATATTATTTCAGGAATGAAAGGGGATTGGCTGAGTTCCTGAAGATGTGCTGGAAGTAGATGGAGCATTTCTCGCCGAGAGGCATAGCTGCGGGCCGACGCATGGAAGCCAACACGTGTAAGTTTCATAGCCTTGGCCCATAACGATCTGTCCGATAACGGAACAATATCGACATCGTAATGGGACTAGACCCGCTGACCGCCGACGACATGGCGGCCATCACCTGGCGGCGACGAAAGCGCATTGTTGTTGATGAAGACCGGCTGCGCAACAATATGAAGATTCCGGAGTATCTCGAAGATATATGGGATGTCCCCGATGCGGCTTTCTCCCTAGTGCTCCGCGGACGCAAGATAGGAGTCGGGATCAAAGCTCCTGACCGCCGCGGCACGCCGGCCCTCTACTGGTTCAAGCTTCGCGACGTGTCCCGCTTCTTCGCTCTATTCCAGGATCGTCTTGTCGCAACCGCCTCAAAATATGCGATCCCGAAGGAGAGATATCCGGATTACGGCATTCTGCAGGCGTAGCTCCGGGCGGCAACCCGCCATTTTTCACCTGAAGCTCCACAACTACGGGACCTGCAATTTCCAGCCAGTCCGGTCTTTGATTTGTCAGCGGATTTTCGATATGCTACGTTCCTGGCGTAGTTCGTAGACCATTTGCACTGAATTGCGGGTGCCCGATGGGACCTACCGTCCACGACGTGATTACATGGGCAGATAACGTTGAGCTATCCAGTGCCCAGATTCAGAAAGCATACGATTGGCGGATTGCGCAATGGGCAACATTTGCGAACGCTATTCTAACCGCCATCTTTGGTCTGCTTTCTTCCGCTCTCGTCGAAGCCTATAAAGAAACGCTGAAATTACCTCATTTCTGGTCCGTGGTAGCTGCCGGTACGCTTGCATATGCTTGTATTTATGGCTTTTGCCGTTTCAGAATAGCCAGACTGCAGCAAGAGTTCCTGGCCTTGTACACCCTTCTGCTGGAGATTTAAGTGAACGGATACTCCATCTTCCTGATCGGCTTTAGCATCGCGGGAGCTTTCCTGCTGCTCTGGTTGGTGTTTGAAGACCGGATAGCGGAATGGCGGAGTTCTGCGAATCTCGATTCTCTGAAGCGGGCTGGAGCGAGGGTCGAAGAGAGTGCAGAGCAGACGGCTGAAGAGATGATACGGGTTCGAGAGCAGGTTGCGAAGATGGCCGCTAAGGCCAAGGCCCGGGATTTTCAGAAGTTTCGCGGAGGCTCTGGTGAACCGTCTGCGGAACTAGGTGCGGAGAAACCTGGCAAGGATAAAGACGATCTGGAATCGTGGCGACTCTTCGTAAGTACGAGCGTGCCTGATGGGGTGGAGGAAGCAGAGTTTCCTGTCCGAGTGTATGCGCGGGAGAATGCGAAGGGTCGAAAGTTCGTGCGCCGGCTCCTGATCCTACTGCGTAGTGCGCGAACCTAGCTGTGCTTTCCGCTCCATCAGATCCAGATCGCGCATTATCATCTCATCAATCACCGGCCCCCACTTCTCCAGCGCCAAATCGCGTCGATACCCTTTTTGCCTGTCGTTCTCTCTTTTCAGGATGTCGCGCGGGTGAGGCTCGGCGCTTTGTTCCCGCACCGCTTCTATCGCTGCGTCTTCGTCGAACGTGTCGTCTTCTTCTAGGTGCGCCATAGCTAACCTGTGGGAGTGGATTTTCCCTGTCATTCACTAACCCGCGCCCGCAGCAACCGCAAGACAAATCAGACCTAGGCCAACCTGAACTTACAACGACTTACAGGTTTGCGCAAGACTGCCAAGTCCCTGCAAATACGTATAGGGCGCGACAATCATGGGCTGCACCTTCAATACGAAGGTGGTCAGACTCCCCGACTTCTTCGGGTGGTCTTCGCTGCCAGTTGCGGCCGTGGTTCGCGCTTTGCTGGAGGAGGCCTTCGTGCGCCTACTGAGGCGTGATCAGCCTGACAGGAACGGGGGAACTGCCTGTGACGGCGGTCGAACTGACGACCGTTGTTAACCCGTTGCCACAGCCGCTCACGTTCAACACGGTTACAGAAACGCCGGTGACGGGATCTTCGTTGTTGATGAAGACCTGGAGAAAACCCACAATGGTGACGGCCGTTGTACCGGTGGCGTTCAAGCCTCCAGCGGGGGTCTGGTCGTAAATGGGAATGGTCACGATGGAGTTGCTGTCGGTGATGGGCGTGCCAGCTGAGATTCCGGCGCCACTCAAGGGATTGTTGGTTCCCGATATGATTTTGTAGGGAAAAGTTGAAGTGTCGAGAAAATCCTGGTCAGTGGTCGCCGACTGATAATGGGTGATGCACTGGCCGGCCGAAGTGGTGTCGCTGGACACATTCATCACTCCCAGGTCCACGGTGTTTTGCAGTTGTGTGCCGCATTGATACACGGTGGCCTGGTCGCATCCGGTGATGGTCTCCTCCAGGGAGGAGCCGCCGCTGCAGGAGGGAACGGCCGTAACCGAGGCGGGAAGCTGGCCGGGAACAAACTGGAGCTGTCCGGTGGCGGGGTTGGCGACGGGGGGGTTGTTGGGTAGCGGATTTCCCAGTCCAGGGTTGGAGCAAGGCCCTCCACCGGGCTTGCAATCGGGGACCAGATTAAAGGATTCGCCGATTACTCCCGTGCCGACGCCGCTCAGTTTAATTCCGGGTGTTGTAATCGAACCGTCGGCGAGGCTGACGAAGGTCGCTGCGGCATTGCCGGGGTCGCTGTTGGGCACGATCCACGGCTTAACGCAGCGCGGATTCACTGGGAGGACGATACCATTCGGCGCGATGCTTCCAGAATTGGAGGGATTGAACGCCTCGGCGGTCGCCGTGGCACTCACGCTGTTCGTGCTCCGACTCCAGATGCGAGAAAACAACGTGGGAAGGCCTTGCCGGATAACCTTGACCTGCACCTGCGGATTTATCGCGAAGCCTCCCGTTATGGAGGTGCAATCTGTCGTCGCGCCGTTATAAAGGTAAGTCACGTTTACGGTATTTGGGACGGTACTGCCGACGGCGTTCTCGTTTGCCACCGCCTGCGCCACTTGCGTGGCTGCGCTGCAGGCCGCAGGCCAGGGCGGACCCGGCAGACCACCCTGGACGTTGCTCGGATCTCCAGTCACTCCACTGAGCGAGAGAACTCGGGCGGCGGCAAGCGCGGCCGCATCCGCGGAGCGTTGTGCCTCCTCCCTCGCTAGATAAAGCGCCACGACATCAATCGACAGCGCGGCCATGGCGAGGATGGCCACCATGGCCACCGCGACCAGCACCATGGTGAAGCCCCGCTCTCGGTGGCACTGCCCGCGAAGCACGTGCGATCTACGAATTGCAGGTGGCCTCATGACGGTTTCTCAGTTCTCATTCAGAACTACGGCCGCGGCCGTGATCGTGACAGGCTGCGACTAGTCTACACTCGGCAACGAACGCAGGAAACTCATGCGCCATTCATCAATTCTGAAACCGTTATGCGAAACCCTCTCGCGAGTACTTCCAGCATCGGCAGGGAGACGTTTTTCTTACCGTTTTCCATCTGTAGATATGGCCGCGATTCGATCCTGAAGCGATATGCCATCTCGACCTGCGCCAAACCGTGTTTCAGGAAGTCGCAGCTCCGTGAGTAGTTCCGTGAGTTCGATCTTGGTGATTCATTCTTGGTGATTGACATGCAGCGTCTGGGGGGTATACGGTTTGCGCGCGGTGCCCCTTTTACTGCGCGCATTGCAATCTGGCTGACAAGCTCCGAAGACTCTATCTACTTCGGCTTCGCGCCGACCAAATACGCTCCAGTTCCGGTAGCCGAGCCGATGAAGGTGAAACCGCGAGAGTCATAACAGGCCAGGCGTTGCAACTCAGTCTGGCTCCCATCAAACGCGTAGTTCTGTATGGGGCCTCCGTTCAGGTTGTCTTTTGTCTTGGCATGACTTGACGTAGCCCAACAGAGTTCCGAAGGCCTCTTCGGCGGCTTCGGCCTGGTCCGAACTCGCGCGCTTCGCAACCGGCGCATCGAACATCACCGCAAAGTGCTCCGGCCGACGGAGAGCGCTGTATGTCTAGCCACCCTGGTCCTTGGGTCCGGATACTCTCTGGAGTCGGTGTGATGAGGCGTTTCCGCATGCCGTCAGTTTACTCCTCGTTAGGAGCCTCATTTGCTGTCTGACGTCGACTGCGTTACGCCGCTCTACCCGATTCCTTCGCTTCAATGGATGCCGATAGCGGAATCACCGCGCGGATCAGAGTGGCATTTGCCCTACGCCAGTTCAACCGGAGCGGCGGAAGGGCCGGGATCGGACTTGCTGGCATGCGAGAGCGATTGCGCGAATTAGGAGGACGCTTGGAAGTCGAGTCGGAAGGCCCGATCGAGTTCGATGTTGCGATTGTGTAGTTCGTCGTTTTGGTTTCCGCTAACTACGGGCTACACGATAATATTTAAGATAATACTCAGCAGGCAACCCGAGGATGTTGCCAGGAGTCCTACGCGCCAGGGGTTCGTCATGAGAAAGTACGGCCTTTCCGTTTTGCTCCTTACTATTCTCGCTATCTCTATTACCTTGGCGTGCGGCTCGTCTCCGCGTATGTTGCAGTCGGTAAGCCTCAGCCCCCAGACCGCGGCTGCCCAGGGCAGCCCAGTCCAGTTCAGAGCCACGGGTTACTTCAACCAACAACCCTCGCCCGAGAAACTCACTGCGCCTGCTTGGGGCGCGTGCAATCCGAATCAACCGTACACACCGACTACCGCCGTCTCGGTTAGCGCCGACGGCCTGGCCCAATGCGCAACCGGCGCGGTTGGCACCTATACAGTGTGGGCCGTGGCCGAGCGCGGTGGCGACTCCTGCGGCCCCGCCGGCTCGCTCCCCGCAAACCCTTGCGGCGGCGCAGGCGAATGCCAAGTTACAGGTACAGCGCAACTGACGTGTCCATAGCATTTCTCGGAGCAGGAATTTCCGGACGGGTAACCAGTTGGTGTCGCAGGCCGCACCTGAGTCGACGTGTAATAAGCGGGGTCATTGGGGCTCCTGCACTATCCGAGCCCACCCATGCCTGCTCGATGCATGCTGTCGGGAACGTACAAAAGAACCCGTAACCTTCGTTCACGCAATTTTGTATCAGCAAGCTCGAGGCAAATGTATGGAAGACATTTGGACGCAATACGCTAACAAGATTCTGGCTCTACGAAGCCGACTCCCCGCCACGAGAAATCCAATAGAGAGAAAATATCGCGCGGGTATTTTGAGTCTCTGTCGTGAGATTACGGCAGGCCCGATAGATGCCCCATTCGGACAGACAAGTCCAGAGAAGGATATTACAGAGGATTAAGTTATCGGAGTTTACGGATGCGGCGCCCATTCATCCGGCCACATGAATCTTGCGCTAAGTCCGTTTGGCAGGTTGACCCAAGCCACTTAATCTTCTTGGGATTTTCCCGTTGCTCTCGTTTGATTTAGGAAATTTGGTCGAGATTCGGGAATTTCCTGCGGACCAAACGCTCCTCTTTTACTTGTTCGAGATCACGAAGTTGATTGCGCTTACGTGATTACCGCTCACCGTTACGGATTTTTCCCATTTTCGGGGTTCCGAGAACAATGGGCGCTCCACGCTCCGTTCGGTCAGAACGTCGTAGGAGTGCTCTTTCCCAAGCAGGTTCCAGCCTTCATGCCAGGCGACGATCTGTTAAGTTCCGGGCGGCACGTCAGTGAATTCGAATCGTCCGCCCTTGTCGGTGACGACGTAGTAAGGATGCGGGACCACCATCATTTCCGCATTCATCCAGACGTGGCCTCCGTTGCAGCGCAGGTGCACCAAGCTGGGCGTAGACATGGTGCGCGACGTCACGCGGTCTATGAAGGGAAACGGCAGATTGAAAGTCGCTGCACCGTCCATGTGAACGGTGTGCAGGGTCGCATCGGAACTCATCATGTCGAGCGAGCCATTCTTGGGGACCAGCAGAATATGCGGGATGTAGTGGCAGCGCTTCTGGTCGAGGTGACGCCGCTGCTCCGGCAGTTCCAACGCTTTGCCGCTGGTAGTGTTCTTTAAGTAGACGATCGTATTCGCCACGCCTCCATCTGGCCCCACGATCAGCCGTTCGAGGTCGGTAGTCTTCTTCGAATCCGGGTCGTAGCTCGGCGCATCCTTGGTAACGGGGAAATCAAGGGTGGGCGGGGCCAGATCACTTCACGGTGCCGGAGATTGCCCCTCCGTCGACGACCGTAATAACCTTATAGTCGCCTTGGGCAAACGCCACCGCAGAGAAGACTGTTATCGCAAACCAAGGTGAGACAGCTCGGCGCACATTCATCCCCTCATATCAGATGGTCCGCGGCAGGGCACGATTCTGCAACCGGCCCCCCGCGCCGGTTCTAACTCAGTGGTCGAGACCCCAGCAAACTCAGGAGGCGAATTCGATGCGGTTTCGGCCTTTATGCTTCGCTGTGTATAGGGCTGCATCCGCATCTCGGAGTATTTGATCGAGATCAGGGGTGCCACTTCCCTGGAAGCCCGCAACCCCGAAGCTGGCCGTTGCCCTCATCATTGTTCCGCTGAAGGTGAGCTTTTCAGCTTCAAACCCACGACGAATCCGCTCGACAGCTGTTTGAACGCCCGCTCGATCGACGTGCGCTAAGGCTAGAACGAACTCCTCACCGCCGAGACGGCCGCACAAGTTCGACGCTCGCGTATTTTGCCGGATTAATTCCGCAAACCTCTTGATTACAATGTCGCCTGCCTCATGTCCATACTTGTCGTTGATGCTCTTGAAGTGGTCCAAATCTGCCATCACGAGCCAGAACGCGAATCCGTACCGCGCAGCTCCAGACAATTCTCGCTTTGTCCAGTCTTCAATCGCTCGGCGATTCGGAAGACCGGTGAGAGAATCTGTGAGAGCCAACACTTCTAAAAGCGCATTCTTCGCCTGTAACTGCCGATGGAGCTCAGTGACTCGACGACCGACCGCCACGCGGGCGAGCAGTTCCCCAGGATGAAAGGGTTTGGTCAGATAGTCATCCGCCCCGGCGGCGAGGCCCTCTACGATCTGGCTCTTCTCAGTGTTGCTGGTGAGCAAGATAATGTAGGTGTATGCGCCTTGGTTGTGACGTACCTTGCTGCATAGCTCGATTCCGGTCGTGTCGGGCATTTCCCAGTCCGTGATCACCAGCGACGGTTGATGATCAGCCATTGCATTGACGGCTTCGCGGCCGTCGCTTGCGAAGTAAATCGTGTATCCGTGCTCGGCCAGAACGCTTTCTACCAGTCTTCGATAGACCTTCGAGTCATCAGCGACCACTATTTTGAATTGTTCTAGGCAAGTTTCCACTGGGTCGCCCGGCCCAGCGCAAGAACTCCCGTGCAGTTGCGATGGACGGATCCCGGGAGTGTCCTCCGGGGATCGCGGCTTTTGAGAGAAACTGCTCATACGTGGGATCTCAATCCCTCACCAACCAAGCCAGGCCTTCCGCAAAGCTGGCGAATACCGGGAACTCCCGTCGAGAGAAATCTCGTATCTCATCCAGAATGTTGTCCAGGGTGACGTTTCGACCGATCCATGCCGCCTTTTTGATGTATGGCTTGTCAAAGACGGCGCTTTCCTTGATGGCACGAATCGCCTCTGAATCAAAAGAAGCTCCAACAAAGTCAACCAATAACAAAACGGATCGACGGGGCTGCAGGGTCACGTGATTGGGAACTGTTCGGGCAATATGTGCGACTTCGCTAGCTGCGCAGTTTGAGAAGTCCACAACGAGAATCTGCTTGCCTTGTTCCGTGATCGATCGAATACGATCCGACATGTCACAACTCCGATGCAACGAAATAGCCTCTCAGACATCGATTCGAGCGTCCCGGGCTTGCGCACCATTACATCCGCACCCGGCACGGCAAGCTCTGTCGCAGAAATAGCCAAAACAGTGGGCTTCTGCCTCGGCTGAGAGAGCCGAGATGTTGCAACAGATCCGATGACTTTACGTCGTCCAAGTCAACTCCGACGAGGTCCGTGCTGCCTTCTCCCAGCCAATTGCCCGTTTTTAAGGGGTCTTGGCAGACGCTGCTACAAATTGAAAAGTCACGCAATATTGTGTCCATCGTACCTAGCGCTGCAGGATCCGTAGAAACAAGGACGCAATCAAATCGCATTTCCGGTGTCATTTAGACCTTCCTGCTAGGGGAGGGGTCAATGGTAAGGAGCATTTAAGATGCCATATCATCGACAGTCTATGTCATTTGTCCTGATGTCCTAGACGTCGATGTCTGTCTCGTTCCAATACAGGAGTCTTCAATTTGGACTGACTGCTGATGCCTTCGCATGTAATCTTCCGCGCGGCTTGCCAATGTTATTCGGACGGCTCGCAGGAGAGCCCGATACAGTTTCGACACCCAGCGGAGGCCCAGAGTCGCTGCTTTGATCAATGCCGAAAGCCCATAATCCAAGAAGTGAATCCGATTTCATCTTGGTGACACGGAGGCAGAGTCTCCCAGCGAGCCGCCGACTATATCGGGGCAATCATTCGCCTAGTGTGGTCTGCGTAAGTGCGGCAAAGTCGCAAATCTGCACCAGTTCCCGATGGATGTTTGTCCCGGGCATGCGGAATTGAAGATTATTTGATACTTCCCGTAGAGGTTACCGAAAACAGCGCTCCCGACATTGGCAGTAAGTTCCGTGTAGCTCGGCGGTCCACCTCAACTTTCCAGAAGCCGCCTTCCGCCGCGTCGTAAGCGGCGCCTTTCCGAGCCCTGCCCACGCTGAGGCTCACGGGCTCGCGGCTTCCGGCGCGATCAAGATCACTGCTCGACCGACTCGTCAAAGTAGTGTATGGCGAGGCAAGCTTACCGTATTTTCTGGCAGAATTGAATGAATTCAGCAATCTTGGAAAAGGGCCTGGAACGATGAAAGTTCCCTATGCGAAGAATTGTGCACTCACCTGAGAACCGAGAACAAATCGTATCCCCATTTTGGGGATCCGTTCGCTTCGCATAATTCCCTATTTTGGGGAATTAGTCAATAGGTGAATATATGTCCAGGGTGTGAACCCTAAAGATCCCGAGTATCAGCAGGCCTACAGAGAATTTCGTGAGCGCTTAAGACGAGCGCGCGATGAAGCCCGTCTGACTCAGCGTGAAGTCTGGGCAAAGATGGGCAAAAGCACTTCGTTCATCTCGAAGTGTGAACTCGGTGAGCGGCGACTCGACTATGTCGAACTGCGGAAGCTCGCAAAGATCTATCGGTAGCCGGTTTCATTTTTTGGTGCCCCACCCGAGTAGTATGCCCCCTCTCGGTTCCGACTGGTTATCGGTGATTCCCTATTTTGGGGAACCGCTCGCGTGTTGCTTATACCTGCCAAAGCGTGAATCCGAAAGACAAGGCATACCAAAGAGCCGAGACGCCAACTGTGAGCGCCAGCGTCGCAGCAGTATGACGCAGATCATAGAGTCGTATGTTCGGCAGCTTGGCCCTCTTCAAGATTGGTTTGAAGTGCTTGTAGACCAGGCTATTCACATTCACCGGTCTTCCAAACTCCGTGACGAAGATGAGATCCACGGCTTCAGGCCACTCTTCTGGATCAACGACCGGATTCTCGGTCTGGCGTTGCTTCAAGTCTTTTAACTTCGCGAGGACCCAATTTTGCAACCGGATGATTCGCCGGCTTCCTGCGCGCTTCGTCTCACCATATTCCCACTGACCCGTTGGCCCTTTTCGCAAGGTTCTCTTCACGCTGACAGTTCTGCGCTCCCAGTCAATGTCTTGCCACTTGAGCCCGATGTACTCGCTGGGACGCATTCCAGTGGTGACGGCCAAGGCGAACAAAGTCCCGTACATCGTGGGCAGCGCAACTTTCAGGAAGGTTTCTGCCTCCTCCACGGTGAAGACTCGCATCTCACGCCTTCGGATGCGTGGCAGCCTTGCGCCTTTGGTCGGCACCTCCAAGATCATCTCCCATTGCAGCGCCTGTCTGAACGCGGCGTTGAGCACCCAATGAGCGCCTTGGACCGTTCGTGGTGAAAGTCCGCGATCTGTCATTTCTTGGTAAATCGCTTGGACGTCCAGTGGCCTGATTGCTACGATCGGCTTCTTGCCCAGCGAGGGACGGATGTATTTTGCAAGCAGACTCTCGTAGCTCTCATATGTATGTTTTGCTGCAGATCCGCGATTTGATGGTCTTGAGCCACTGATCGAGGTATTGATCCAGCCGAATCTTCGCGCCGTCTCTCTCAATGTAGCCGCCAAGTTCATTGATCTTCTTTCCGAGAAACTTCTGCGCTTGGCGCAGAGAGCCATGAACAGTGCGGTTGTAATAGCTGCGTTGTTTGGTATGGGGATCGCAACCCATCGGAATGCGAATCATCCAGGTGTTCTCCCGAACTGCGATGATCTGGCCTAACTTGCGAGACATGAAGACACCTCCTTTCTTTGCTCACGTTCACAGAGCAGCGGGTGGTTCGGTTTTCTAGCCCGCATTATTCGTGAATATGAAGAGATGGGAAGACAAAAGAAGCCTCCTCTGTTACAAACATGTTGACTAGACAATGTTTGAGTAACAAAAAAGGCTTCCTTAATGTCAGACGATAGCACAACACAGTGTTTGTTGTTCCCAGAAATTTTTCGCAAGCCCATCGTTGCCCAGTTCGATCAGCGCGAGGGGAGTTCCGACGGCGGGGCTCTGCTGCTGAAGGCCGCGGATCGACACTATGGGTTGGTGGCTGGACTGAGTTCCTGCCTTCGAGATGATCGGCAAGCGGGCAAGGTCGATCATTCGTTGCGCGAGTTGGTGGCGCAGCGAGTGTTTGCGATCGCCTGTGGCTACCCGGACGCCAACGATTCAGCCCGCCTGTCCGAGGATCCGATTCACAAACTACTTCTGGATCGCGATCCGATCGAGGGTCGCGCTCTGGCTTCGCAGCCGACGTTGTCGCGTTTCGAGAACGGAGTTGGGGTAAAGGAACTTTATCGTTCGGGCGAGTTCATGGCCGAGAGTGTGATCCGGCGTCACGCCAAGCGGTTGCGTCATCGCACGTATCGCGTCACCATCGATCTGGACCCGACCGACGATGCCACGCATGGCGCGCAGCAGTTGTCGTTCTTCAATGGACATTACGACACCTGGTGCTACCTGCCGGTGATGGGTTTTGTCAGCTTCAACGACGAAGCCGAACAGTATCTCTGCGCCGCGGTGTTACGGCCCGGCAACGTGACCGCAGCGGCGGGAGCAGTTGGCATCCTGCGGCGTTTGGTGAGGATGATTCGTCATCATCTTTCTGGAGTACAGATTCGGGTACGACTGGATGGCGGGTTTGCGCATCCTGCCGTGCTGGAGTTTCTGGACGCCCAGCCGAACCTGGAATATGTAGTCGCGATGGCCAAGAATACATTGTTGAAGCGCGTGGTCGAAAGCGGAATGCGGCGAGCGCGCCAGCTCTCGCGGCGCAGCGGAAAGACCGAACATATTTACGGGGAAGTCCGCTACAAAGCCGGAAAGTGGCCAGGCCTGCGCCGCGTCATCATCAAAGCCGAGGTCGTCCGCGCTGTCGATAAGGACCCCAAAGACAATCCCCGGTTTGTCATCACCAACATGAAACAGAGCCCGCAATGGATTTACGAACGGGTCTACTGCCAGCGCGGGGACATCGAAAATCGCATCAAAGAATTGCACCAGCTCGAGATCGACCGCACCAGTTGCACCAGCTTCTGGGCCAACCAGTTTCGCGTCCTACTCACCGCCGCGGCGTACGTGCTCATGCAGGAGTTGCGCTTGCGCGCCGCCGGCACCGCTTGTGCCCGCGCCCAAGTTGGCACGCTGCGCGAACGATTGCTGAAGCTAGGTGCTCGGGTCTTGGTCTCGGTACGACGCGTCGTCGTCCATCTGCCCGCTTCCTTCCCGTTTCTACCCCCCTTCCGTCGTGTGGCTCTGGCGCTCGGCGCGGCAACCGGCTAAATCCATTTCCTGGTTTACCCGCTCAACCCAATTCCACACCGACGACGGTTACGGCGCCCCTGTCTCTCCATCCGGCAACTTGAACATCCCGATCTTCGAACTCTTCGATTCCTTTGCTCCTTTGCCCGACCAACCCCAACTATCCGGATTTACAACCCACTTCGACCCAATGACTGGCCGCTCGCGATGTCTTCACGAATAATGCGGGCTAGAGCAATCTGGGCCGGGTTCCAGCGACTTGCAGGCCGTAATCAGCGGTGTTCTTTGTTAGCCGCATAGGAGATGCGACAATCGAAAGCACTTTGCAAAGGCTAGAGGATGGAGGAGAATGGCCGAGGAACGGGAGGGTGTATATAGTGCCGAAGCATCTGATCTTCCTCGTTGCGTGTTCCCTTGCTCTGGGTTCTGTCGCAACCGCACAGAATTTAGATGTAAATTTCGCTCATAGTGGGTATGACTTTCTGCGGATATGTGGCGCCGCCAAACCAGCGTCGTACATCGACGGGGCCTGCACGGGTTATGTCCAAGGCGTTGTGGAAGGCGCGGATAACCCCGTATTCTGTCTGGATCCTGATGTGACCGTGGGCCGGCGGTATCGCATCGTCGTGAAATTCCTCAAAGCGCACCCTGAAAAGACTGACAAGCGGACTCGGTATCTGGTCGTAGAGGCGATGACGGATGCGTTTCCATGTCCTGACAAATAGTGGACACGATTCAGACGATTGACCGCTAGGCAGCTTCAATGCTGAGGAACCTCACAGAATTGTGACAAACGAGTTTGTTGCCCGTTGCTCAACCTTAAAACCACAGCCCAACCTTCCCTAAACCTGCTCCAAACCACCCCAAAACGAGCTAAATGTGTTGTGGAATACATCACTTTCTCGTTTGTCTTCAGCACCTGTTGCGGATTGCATCACTTTCCCCTTTGTTTGCAACACTTCATAGCCCCCGTTACTCAAGGAAGCGTCTCAGTTGCCGATACCCCAGACTTGGTTACCGTATAAGTCCAGGTGTTGCCTGAATTCTGAACAGAGCGAAAGATATACAGCAGGCCCATCAGATTCACTGGTTGTCCACGGTTGGCGCAAGGGCACACATACTCATAGTACTGTGTGGCAAATGAGAGACGCGGATTGGTAGGGTTTTTGGAATCCCGGGTGGCCGTGATGTCGTGCCTCAGTTGGAAATGGAGAAGGCGTTCGTCCGTTAAGATAGCGGAGCGAACGTATGAGGAAGGAACGGAAGCATTTCACTCCAGAAGAAAAAGTAGCCATCCTGAGGCGGCATCTTGTGGACAAAGTACCCGTCTCGGAGCTGTGTGAAGGGCTGGGTCTGCGCCCAACGGTGTTCTACCGCTGGCAGAAGGAACTGTTCGAGAACGGAGCTGCCGCTTTTCAGTCTCAGGAGCGTCCCCACCGCCAAGTGGAGGAGAAGCAGAAACGGATCGAGTTCTTGGAGAAGAAGGTGCAGACCAAGGACCAGGTCCTGGCTGAGCTGATGGCCGAGCACATCGCGCTAAAAAAAGTCTTGGGGAACTCTAACCGGTATCTGGGTGCCGCATGATGTGCGGGACCAAGTGGTGGATTTCGTCCGGCGCTGGTCGGAGAAGACCGAGATCGGCGTCGGACGGTTCGTCCCTTGGCTGGGAGTGACAGCCAGCAAGTTCTATGACTGGCGGCAGCATTACGGGTGCGTCAACGAGCACAACGGTTGGGTTCCCCGTGATTTCTGCTTGGAGCTGTGGGAGAAAAGAAGCGATCATCGAGTCCCATGTGAAGAACCCGCTGGAAGGCTATCGGCGACTGACGCATGATGCTCGACGTTGACGTTGTGGCGGTTAGTCCGGCGAGTGTTTGGCGAGTGTTGAAGAAAGCTGGATTACTATCCCGGTGGAAGAGCAAACCTTCGCGCAAGGGCACCGGTTTCGAGCAGCCGCTGCAACCGCATCAGCGCCACCGGCTACATCACGGCGAAGGACGTGCTGGCGTCAGCAGGAGATCCACGCAGAACGCGACCGCAAGTTGGAAGCCGCCAGACAGCAGCGCCAGAGTCACCGCCAGCAAGCCGCGTGAAGAGCGAAGCGGCCAACCACCGCGATGTCGGACAGCCAAGGAAAGCTATTTTGACCCACAGTGGATGACTGATATGGGGGATTTTTTTGCCAACCGAAAGACCAGAGCCCGTGGCCTAGCGTTATCTTCTACTAGAGGATCCGGTACAGTAGTCTCGATCAATGGCCACAATCCTCGCCTTTTATCGCAAGATTCCAGCACTTCCAGCCTTCGTTCTCGCGACACTGGGAGCTGCTATCGCTGCGGTGGCTGTCGCGGTTGCAGGCGTATTCGCAATTTCGAAAGTTCTCGATCACCTCGGTCAATCAGGGCCCGGCGCAGGCGTTCTCGTTATCACTGCCATACCGAACATTATTCTCCCGTTCTTCATTGTTGCCCTAACGCTTCTGATGCACTTACACGGACGAGCCTCGTGGAGAACCCCAACCTTTGCGTTCGTCGTGGGTGCCGTCACAACATGGATGTGGATAGGCCCTTTTGACGCAGTCTTTGCTCCAGTTGTTCTTGGAACGGGCATCCTAGCTTGGGGAATTAGCTGTTTTATGCTCCGCCGGAAACGTCTGCGAGTCAATTTCTGAGAACAAGGCGTGGGTGTTGAAAAAGTTCCTCAACAGAAGGCCTTTTCATCTGCTAGCATGCCGCCGCCGGTTTCTTATCTCCGTTCGACTGCGATTACACTCACGATTCGGGTCTGGCACGATCTGGGTTTTGGCGGAATCACGGGCCAACCGGACGGCAGGTCGTTGCGGAGCTACAATAATCTTGCCGGGCGAAACGGAAGCGGGCACTGCGGTGACGCAACCATCCCGAGGGATATCCCGCTGGGCTCATCGAGACGATGAACGGGGGCGTGAGGACTCGTTCTCGCGCCGCCCAACCTCTATCGGATCGAAAGACCCCCAGGCCTTGAAAATCCCCGCCCGAAGGGCGGAATACTCACTAACGGAGAACGTCACTTCTCCATTTCAGGCTGAACCAAGACAAATCAAAGTTTATGACGCCCGTCGCGTTATTTGCGGTCCCGGATGTCTGGGTATAATTTGCCGGCACGGCATAAACCTCGTTCGCGTTGGCGCTAGGCGCGGGCTGCGATCGAGGGCAGCTTGGCGCGTCCTCAAGGTTGCCAAAGTACATCGGGACGCTTTGCGTGTGGCGCGTGGTCTTCTCGTGGCTGGGGTGGTTGGGAACCGCTCTCCGACTTTCGCTCCCCGGTCGACACTTACCCCCAGTTGGGCGAGAATGTCCTTGGTCTTTTCCGTGCTGGAGGGCAATAACAGTTGCCGCAGATCCCGGATGGTGGTGTCCCGAGCGTTTGCCCAGTTTGTGTCTCGCTACGTGGCGATTTCTAGTGTCTCGTCACACCAGCACACCGGCAGTTATCGCATCCCTCATTCCACAATTAAGTTGTTTGCTCGGAATGACCCGATGACCACATCAACTCGGTGGCCGGGTCTCACCGCGTGGGTCGGGTTCGAGAAAGCCATCCAGTAAGTCATGCCCGCCTTAGGCGTGCTGCTCTGGCGTAGTTGTCCGACCTTCTCCATCTGAGGGACCACAAGCTTGACCCCGGCCTGCACGTCGAGCAACGTAGGCTCGGCCTTCTTATCGTTGAGGGCCGCGGCCTTCTGCGGGTCCAACACCCGATAGTTAAATCGAATAAGGCTGCCCGACTCTGATGTCTTTACGCGGAGCTCGCCAACTCCCCAGACCCCCTCGTAATACATTTCCGCTCGGCGCGGAAGACGATTCAGCTGATCGCCTGCCCAAGCCGGTGCTGGCCGCCCGGCCGCGGCGCTCGACTGGGCGGGAGTGGATGCTTGAGCTGGCTTGGCTGACTGGGGGGGCGCCGATTGAGCGCCAGAAAACACCACGCAGGACACAAGAAGTATCGCAACGAGAGGCTGACGAATGCGCAGAATTCCCTGATTCAACATCTTGTTATTTTCCTCCAATCCTCACCCCGGTCAATGCCACTCCCGTGCCAGAATTGACGCGAGCTGCCATGAGTAACACGGGGGGAACCACTTGGCGGTAGGCGACCGGACATCCAGGTTTGAATGTCCGGTCGCCACCGGCGTTCTAATTCACTGTAAAGGTGACGGTGTTCGTGGTGGCTCCTGCTGCGGTTGTTGCGCCGATGGTGCGGGCTCCGACGGTTGCGGTGCTCGCGACATTCAGCGTTGCACTAATCGTAGTCGAGGTAGAGTTAAGGCTACCCGCAAGTACGGTGACCCCTGTGCCGAGTCCCGTCAAAGCCGTGGTACCCGTCAGGTTGGTGCCGGTTATCGTTATCGGAACTGCGAGAGTTCCGGTGGTTGGGTGAGTTGCCGACGTGGGACTAATGGATGCCAACGTCGCCCCCTGCACCGTGAACGGAATCGTGTTGGTATTCCCGATCGGTGTCGTCAGACCGATGTTTCTGATCGAAACCGTCGCGGTAGTCGAGATTGCGAGGCTAGCTGTGACCGAGGTTGGGCTGACCACGGTCAGGCTGCCGGCTACGAGGGAGACGCCTCCACCGAGGCCCGTCACCGCGGTTGTCCCGGTCAGATTGGCTCCAGTGAAGGTTACAGGCACCGTTGTCCCACGTAGCCCAGTATTCGGACTGATCGAAGTCAGCGTTGCTCCCACCACTGTGAAGGGGACGGAGTTGCTGGCAGCAGCAGCGCCCGCCACGCTAACGGTTACGTTGTGGGCCGCCGTGGTTGAGGCGGTGGCCGAGATGGTGAAGGTTGCGTTGAGCGTCGTCGGGCTCGCTACCGACACACCGCTGACGGTGATCCCTCCGCCAGAGACCGCAACTGTCGTTTCACCGGCTACAAAGTTGGTGCCGGTGAGCGTCACTGGAACCACCGAGCCGCGAGCGCCCGAAGGTGGATTGATCGAGGTTAACGTCGGTGTCGGCGGAATCGTAACCGTGAAGGCAACCGCGTTGCTGACGCCTCCCGGCGCCGTCACAGTCACGTTCCTGGCCGTACCCGTCGCACCTGCGGTGAAGGTGAAGGTGGTAGACACCTGCGTGGCGCTGACCACCGTGACAGGACCGACGGTGACGTTGCCGCCAGAGACGGCGACTGCCGTGGCTCCGGTCAACCCGCTGCCGAAGATACTGACAGGGATAGCCCCCTCGCCGCGCGGTCCCGACGCTGGAACGATCGACGTGAGCACTGGGCCGAGCACCGTGTAAGTCGCGGGGCCGCTGGTGCCACCGGGGTTGGTCACTGTGATGCTCCTCGGACCAATCACTGCGGTAGTGGTGGTGTTGAAGGTTGCATTAATCTGCGTCGGACTGACAATGGTCACTCCCGTGACGGTGAGGCCATTTGCCGGCGCCACTACGTTAACGGTCGATCCCGCCGTGAAGTTGCTACCGGCGATGACGACTGCAACCGGGTTGGCTGCAGCAGCCGTACGACGCAGACCGGAGCTGGGCGTGATCGAGTTGATAATCGGCGTTCCCGGATTCACCACCGTGAAGGTCACGGGAGTGGTGGGTCCGGCAGCCGTGGTTACGGTTACGTTTCTTGCAGACAATGCCGCCGTCGCCGAGATTGTAAAGTTCGCGGTGATAGTGGTGTCATTGACGACCGTGAAGGCGCTGACGGTGATGCCGCCACCGGTCACAGCGATTCCAGTTGCGGGATTTGTCCCCGTCAGGAAGCTGATGCCAGTGAGCGTTACCCCCTGGGTGGTGCCTCGAGCGCCCTGGGTGGGGTTGATCGAGAACAGCCCAGCTGGCGGTACCGTCACCGTGAAGGTCACGGCGTTGCTGGTTCCGCCCGGTGCCGTAACGGTCACATTCCTGGCCCCGGCCGACGCGCCCGCTGAAATATCGAACGTCACGTTGACCGTGGTGTCACCAACAACCGACAAGCTGCCGACGGTGATGCCGTTTCCGGACACGTTCACTGCAACGGTTCCGGTCAGGCCAGTGCCGGTCAGCGTTATGGGAACGCCGAGGGTGCCGCGATTGGCCGAGACCGGCGAAATCGCGGTGAGCACTGGACCGGTGATCGCGAACGGCAAAGTATTGCTGGCTCCGCCTGCCGTGACCACGCCGATATTCACATTACCGATCGCCGCACCTAAGGTGCTGGTGATGGTTGCGTTAATGGTCGTGTTGCTCACGACCACCACATTGCTGATTGTGACGCCAGGTGCCGCCGGTGTAACGACGACCGTCGCCCCGGTCACGAAGTTCGTTCCCGTGAGCACCACATTCTGGAACGTGCCGCGCACTTCAGTGGCGGGTGCGATCAACGTCAGCGTTGGCGCAGGCGGTGCAACCACCGTGAAGGTTACGGCGTTACTGGTGCCCGCCGGAGTCGTAACGGTTACGTTCCGAGCGCCCAACGTGGCGTTCGGCGCGATGGTGAAGGTTGCCGTGACCGTAGTGGCGTTCACTGCGGTAACAGCGCTGACGGTAATCCCGCCACCGCTCACATTCACCGCACTTGCTAAGGTGAGGCCGGTGCCGGTAATGGTCACGTTCGCGACCGTGCCCTGAGCTCCGGAGTTGGGCGAGATCGAAGTGAGCGTTGCGACTCCGCTGCCGTTCTGGAACTCGACCGCACCGACATCGAAGTGGCTCGGGTTAGCCGGATCGGGCCGTGGATTTCCGAAGAAGTCCGTGGAAAGATTCGGCGTCGTTCCTACGGGGAAAGTGGTTGAATTCAGCGGAACGTAATCGATGGCCGGCGAGCCTGCCGCCAACACGTAGTTGGCAAACGGAGTCCCACCACCGTAGTTCCCAGTCGTATTACCTATACCAGTATTTACCGCATCGTTGCTCAGTTCGAGCGGACCCCAGCTCACGTTGATCCAGTTGTTGCCCTCGTCCACCGTCGCAGATGGAGTGAGGCTGAAGACCGGATTCGGAGCCGCCGCGTCGACAATTCCCGGAGGTACGCCATACCCACTAGGGCCCGCGCACCCATCTGCCGAGGTGCACTCCGGCGGCACGCGCGAGCCGTTGCAGTACTGACTCACGATGCTGGGATTGGTTGTCAAGTTCGTGGTGGCATAACCCGGGTCGTCCAGTACCGAATACGTCGGGTTGAGCAGGCCACCGGTGTGGTTGCCTGGCCCGGTGTCGCCACGGACGCCGATGTCCCAGTAGCTGACGCCCGAAGTGCAGGCGCCGCTAGTGGCCTGCACCGGGGCGGCTGACTCAGTGAAGGCGTTGAACAGCGAGATTAGTTTCTGCTGGTTCAGGTTCCCTTGACCCAGGTTGCCCACCCCGATGTTGAACGCGCGGTTCTGCCAGATCACGTTGTTTTGCAGCAGGGGGTTCGAGAATGCAGTGCACGGGTATGCCGCTCCAAATGGGCATGTAATCCCGACTAACGTCGGACCCAACAATGTTGAGTTCTGCGTGCTGGTCACGCCTGCGGATTGCGGGCACGACGCTGTACCTGCGGCGTTTACGCAGCTGCCCGCCGGCGCGCTGGCCTGCGGTGTTCCGATGCTTTGAGTAAGCACACCGGAAGAGGCAAGGGTATCGTTGCTCGCGATCGTGTTGTTGATGATTGCCACGTTCAACGAGTCCTGCAGCGAAATTCCCGCGCCATCCCAACCCGCCACGTTGTTCACGATGATGTTGTTGGTGATGGTGACGCCGTTCCAGAGTGCCGGCTGCGTGGGGAAGGTGGAAGCGTCCGTTCCGTTGACCTGCTGCAGACGGATGCCGCCGCCGCTACCGCTCTCGGCCATGTTGCCCTGGATCAGGTTGCCATTAATCGTCAGTCCACGTCCGCTGCCGTCGCTCAGTCCCGGCGGGCAATCCGTGTCAAGTTGCGTTCCGCAAATCGGATCGGTGTCCGGCGTGCCCTGCACGTGGATACCGCCGCCGTTGGTGGGAATGGTGGGGTTGTTGCTCTGGTTCAGAACGATCGAGTTGTGCTCGATGTCGCCGTTTTGGATTTCCCCGAGGTGAACGAGTCCTCCGCCCTCACCCGAGCTGAGGTTTCCGCACACCCAGTTGTAGTTGAACAGGTAGTAGTCGTTGCCGGTGCAGAAGGTCACGCCGCCGCCGCCCGACAGAGTACCAGAGAACAATTCATCACCGAGCGAGGAGTTATTGGTGATGAAGTTGTTGTGTACGTTCACTTCCAACTGCAAGCAGTACGGCTCATGCTGATTGGTTATGAGTCCCGTGCCGTCGCTGCAAGAACCAGGAGCAGCGTTGGTGGTACTTCCCACAAGATACGGGGTCGGAAATTCGCCCTGGCCGACGCCGATGCCGCCCGTGAGCGTACCGGCGTTGTTGTAGACCCGGTCGTTGGCGATTTGCAGGTGATGCGCCCAGCCGTGGGCGAATATCCCGCCTCCTCCCTGGGAGCTGTTGGTGATGGTAAGGCCGTCGATCGAGGACGGGTTGCAGGCGTAGTCGCTCGGGAACGGGTTCGTCGTAACCGTCGCGCTGGTGTGGCAGAGCGGGTTGGCATCGCCTGTCGGAAGCGCGGTGGGATTAGGACCCACTCCCGTCAGCAGCGTTGTCCCGGTCGGGAACGCGCCCCCTTCGTTGCCGTCGCTCCAGGGGTTCGCTCCGTGGAAATCGACTCCCTTCCCCAGCACCGTAATTCCCGCTCCCTCAAACGCGCCCATCAGCGAGGGCTCTTGCAACTGTTCGGCCAGGTTGCCATTCTGTGTAGCGTCCCATCCCACGGTTGCCTCGAGCGGCAAGCGGTCAATCTGCGGATCGTTGACAACGCCGCTCCAAGTGTTTAGATTCCAACCCGTGTCAGGACAACTGTAGACGCCCGTCGAGTCATACACTGCCGCAGTGCCGGTCCCACCATTGGGATTGGGAATAGTTGCCCCCTGCGGCACACCTTGCAGCGTAAGGCCGAACAGGCAGTTGATATGCCGGCGCCAGGGATCGAGCAGCTTGCCCGCCGGTTGGGCATTGGCATTGACTATGGATGTAGCGGCGCCAACGCCCTGCAGCCGGACTGGCTTCCACATAATTAGCAGCTCGGTGTGAGAACCTGGAGCCTTACCGTTAACCCCGGCCGTCGTGCAGGTCGGAGCCGATGTGGTCGTGGCTGTGGTTCCGGTTCCGGTGGTGATTGTGCAAGTCGGGTCGACGATGAGCAAGTCGCCCGGAAGAGCGGCGTCGATCGCGCTCTGGAGCGATTGCGAGGCGTTAACGTGAGTGGGCATTTTGCCGCCGATGGTGACGGTCACCGTATCGATCGACTGTTTACCGTTGCCTGCTGTGATGACCAACTGGCCACACTGCGCAGTCGAGCCCCCGTACTGCGCCTGTTGCTGTATCGCGCAGTTGGGCACGCCGGTCGGCACTGTTACTTCGATACTCGTGTCCGACCAGCTGTCGATGGTGGCCGGCCTTCCACCGATGGTTACAGAGGACAACGTGTTGCAAGTCGTGCTGCCTGCCGTGGGGCTCAAACACTGAGCGCCAAAGCCATAGTGGCGGGTGATGGTTTTCAAATTGAAAGGAGCCGCGTTGGCCGAGGGACCTGAATACGCGCTGTTATTCACCTGCTGATCGCCAAGCGCTGTGATGGTGAGGGTCACACCGGTCTTGCTGACCCAGGGTCCAATGCCGTCGCCGTCCACTTCACTGATCGCTGGGGTTGTGTCCGGATAGCTGCAATCGACATTGTTGTATGCCGCACCCACGAAGGCTTGCGTGGGCACAACGGGAGTGTCGGTGTAGTTCGTCAAACCGGGCATGAACGGCTGTTCGTAGCAGAAGTCGCTATACGCCGAGTTGAATAGAGGATCGGTGATCAACTGCCCATAAGTCGGCGAGCCGATGTTGTTGTCCACGATCGGGCCCGGGTCGTTGATGCACTGCACCATCATCGTCGGTGAATAGCCGGTGATGTTGGGCGGGTTCACTTCCCAGCTCGAGTAAGTCAACCCGTCATAGGCTCCCCAGTGGTCGGAATATACGCGCGAGATTTCGTTCCCGAGATAATCCCGCATGGAAATTGGCATGTTGGGCGGAGCAAACTTCTCGCCGAACTGAGGCGAAAACGGATCGAATTCCGCTTCGAAATCGTTGGTGACCACGCCCGTGTACTTGGAGGCGATGTGGGTCGAGGTGTAGATGTAGAACTTCGCACTCACCGACATCTGGCTGGGCAGGGTCACTTCCTTGCGGTCGCAGAGAGGCCGAGTCGCTCCGGCAAATGGCGCCGTTTCGTGAGCCTGAGGGTAGATACTCAGGTAGTCGGGCACCACGCGCTGCTCGCCCACGCACGGCCAGTTAGGATCTTGAAAGCCGGGGAAACCCGGGACGCCTGAGAGTTCATTCGCCAAACCCTCGCCGGTAGTCTGGTTCTGGTAGTTGGTGCCGTTATAGCCTGCTCCGCTCTCATCGTACATGGAAGCCGTCGAGGCCTGGTCGGGCATGATGAAGATGTCCGTACCCAGTCCAGCGAATTGCTGCGTGACCGGCGCGACGTAGTTGTCGCCGATCAGGAGGTTCTTGTCCTCCTCCTTATAAACCTCGTAGCCCGGCGGCATGATCACTTCCACTACGTATTTGCCCGGCGGCAGCATCGGAGTACCAAACCGATACTTGTCAGTCGAATCGGGATTCGCCACGCAGACCGTGCAGTTGGTCCCGTTCATCGAAGAGGCAACGCCATTCGTAGCCCCCTTCTGTGCCAGTAACGCTCCGGTCGTCGGGTTGATGCCGAGCACGCTGGGGAACGAGTATTGGCCGTCGTAAGGCGCCGGCTGCAGCTGGTTCCAGATGTGCATCGCGTCATAGCACTTATACTGGGAGTTATACGGGAGCGGGTGCAGCGTGCCGCCGTTGTGTACAGAGTTGTACCAGTCAAGGAAATTCGGCTGGTCATACAACGAGAAGAAAAAGAGATCCTGGTTGACAGCCCCGGCTGCACCCGTACCTTGACCGGGGCAGCTCATGTAGGGCTTTAGAGAAGCACCCCCTGTGCCTGCGGTGCTGTTCGGGTAGAACCCTTGCGCCCAGTCATCCCAACTGCTGCTCTGCGTGGTGTCCACCAGCGTGAGAGTTGGCGTCACGCCATCCGCTGCAAAGCCTTCCTGGTAGAGGTTGATGTTGACGTGCGGAACATTCGGCTCCCAGGGCTGTTGTATCATTTGCGACGCATCGTCAAAGGGACGCGTCGAAGCATAGGCGACCTGTCCATGGATACCGCCGTTCTCGCCCACCTGCGTGGTCGTGGCCGTGGTCGATCCGGGGGGCGTCGTGGTGACAGCCGCGCAGTAATTTCCAGTCGCGGTCGGCGACATAGTGGTGTTGCAAGCTGCATACGGCGCCTTGCCGAAATCAATCCAGTTGCTTTGGCTAGTCATCCCCGACCAGCCCTCCCCGATGACCCAGGGCGGATCGATGCGGCCTGTGGAGGCGGCTTGCGCGCTCGGAGTGCCGAACAGAGCGCCATTTGTGTTCGAACCACCCTCAGTCTTGCAATCCGCTGCGACGCAATAGACGGCGCCAGGCACGGATAGATCGGCAGGCAGAGGAACCGCCTCGAAGGTGTTGGCCAGGAAATTATAGGCAGTCGAAGTTCCGCATTTCCGGGCAGTCGTACCATCCCCGCAGGAGGGTGAGCCGTCAGCAGGGCCACCCGCGTCATAAACGGTGTGGATGCCCGTCGTCTTGTAGCGGCCCGAATCCGCTTCCACGACATACCAGTTGAACAGCGGGAACGTCTCGTTGAAGTTGGCAACGCCGTTGAAGTCCGTCGTCAGAGCGTTGGAGTTGTGCCCGTCGCGGTAGTGAATCATCGTATAGATGAACGGAATCCCGATCTCGTTCGAGTCCCAGATTCCATTCTTGTTGTCGTCAATGAAGGTGCGGGTGTAAATGTTCGACTGCCATTGCTGGGCGCCAATGTTGCCCATGCTAAGGTTGGTAATTCCGCCGCTGCAGGTGGTAGCAGGCGGCGTGGGGATGCAACCTACGTTAGCCGGCGTCGACAGACCATCAATGATCTGATCGTTCCATTGATCGCCAAGGGTGATTCTCCAGTTGCCACCCGGAACACCGGTGAACTGAAAGTTTCCGTTGGCATCGCACTTGGTGAACATGAAGTCCTCGCCATCGGGGTCACCCAAGCTGACCCAGCACTGGGTCCAGGTGAAGGCATCGCGCGAACCGCTGGGATAGAGTCTCTGGTCCGGAGTTCGGCTCAGGCGTTCGACATCCACTTGGCCCGTGATGGTGTTGGTGCACGGTCCGACTGCACCGGGGCTGCCGTTGCCGGCGCAAACATCGGTGTGCCGCGCGTTGATGATCGCAGGGTTGGCAAAGCCGATGGCCACGTGATATCCCGCCGGACCGTACTCCTGGAAGTAGCTGGGCTCGCCGATGCGGATGAATGAATCGTGGGGATGCTGCCCATCCAGTGTGTTGGTCTGGAGCCACTCTTCACCGCGCGCAATGCGGTCCGCGCCGGGGTAGGCCTGGACGCTGAATTTCTCTGGCATGAGGCCGGCAATGACGGCCTGGCCCGCCAGCGGGGATAGCGTATGCCCGTCTGATTCATACTTCGGGCAAGTCACGATCATGCCGGTGACACCGCCCGTCTGAGGGGCACCTGGACCGGCGCCGCCGTTGACCGGAACCGGCGCATGTTCGGTAACCGGGCAGGCGTCGAGCCCACTAGAGGGATCGATAGTCCCCGCCAGGCTATTCGACAAGGGTTGGTTGAAGTCGTCGAAGGTATCCTGTCCGGTCACGTCGCCGAGTCCGCCATAGGTATCCCACAGGACGATGTTGAAACCGCCAAGGCCGGGCTCAACGGGTGCAACCGTGCCGTTTCCGCCTCCACCATCCTGTTCGCCATTCAGCGGGAAGTCGTCTTCGAACACGATCACCGAAAGCTTACCCGTGGGCAGCGGTGTGGGCAGCGACAGCACATTGACGGGTTTAAAGGCGGAGCTTGTGGTACATGCATTCGGCCCACCCAGTATGTTGCAGGCCGGTGGGATGGGAGCGCCGCTCATGGTGTGGCCGCATGTCGAGCCAGTACCCACAGCTACTTCTGCGCCATTGGCAGGGCAAGCAGGCTGGCCCAGGTACGCGGGGAACGGACTGGCCGCATCGCCAGGCAACACCGAGATGTAATAGCGCTTGGCGGGATCCAGGACGACCTGGCTGGGATTCACTTCCGTGTAGCCAGCCAACGCCGTACCTCCATTCGGATCAGGCCGGCAGGCGCCGTTGCCAACGTCGCACACCGCCGGGACATGCGTTCCCGTGGCCGGATTGAGGAAAGTCTGGCCGCCTTCGCACGAGAGCGGGCCGGTGCAGCCTTGGGCCACGAAATCCATGTTGCTGGTGTGGAAATTCACGCCAAAGGCAGGGAGTGTGCTTCCACTAGTGCTTGATCCTCCTCCAACGATGGCGGGGCAGCCCGGAGTGGTGATGCTGCTGTTGGTTGTGCAGTTCGGGTCGACCCAGAAAGTCTTGTCTTCTTCGATGATCCAGCGATAGTCGGGAAACGGTATCAACGCATTGATGCAGGTGCTATTCCCGTTGCAGTTGTTGTACGCCTGGGCGTCCAGCACGTTGACCTTGAGATTGCTGGGCGTAGGGAATATCAGGGTGACGGTAGCGGCGGTACTCTGCGCCCCCGCGGAGTTCTGCGCCACGTAGGTAAACGTGTAGGTGCCCGCGCCTGCTGCGATCGCCGTGAACCCGCCATTGGGGTCCATATTGAGGGTTACACCGGATGCAACCGGCGCGTTGGTTCCAGTCGTGACCACCTTCAGCGGAAGCCCGTTGGGGTCCGAGTCCACATCAAGGACGCCGGGCGATGGAATCTTCAGGAACGTGGCCATCCTCGAAGTGTAGGTGATGCTATTCGCGACGGGGGATCCAGTAAGAGTTGACGCGTTCAGCGCGACCGTTGTGCACAGGCCGGTAGTGCCCGCTGGCGCACCGTTGGCGCAATATCCGAAGGAATCTGCACCGCTAGTAACGCCTGCGCTAATGGTGAAGACGCCCGGATTGGGAGTATAGGTAAAGGTGCCATTCGCGCAAATCCCTGCGACCGGGCTCCCCGGAATCGCGTTGCAAGTCAGTGTGCCGCCGGTGGGAGGAGTAGACAACTGGACGCCATACACATTAACGTCGTTGGCCATCACGCCCTTGGAGGGATCTGTAATGACCAATGGGATACACGAGGTCGCCCCGGTCGCACATGCGACAACGGAGTTGTAGGTATCCGGGTTGGCTGCCGCCGTTGCGAATACGCCAGACCCTTGCGTAACCGGAAGCCCGGCGCCATTGACGCCAATGTAGGCCAGCATTCCGGCATCACGCACGGAGGAATTGGCGGACAGGCTTAGTTCGCGATCGTAGATCGGAAGGGATGGAGGTGCCGTGGCGCTGGCTGGAGTTGCTGGCACATTGACCATCACGTCGAAAGTCTTACCAGCAGCCATGAACACGTGGGTCTGCACACGCGGAGCTCCCATTGCCGAGTTCGGCACGAGGTTGCCGTCTTCCGCGATCAGGGTGAATCCATTCACCATAGCAGACGCACCCGTGCCGCTAAACCCAGTGGTTTGCGACCCTACGATCGAAGGCACGTGCATGCGCAAGCCGGCATTCACCAGTCGCACCAGGACGGTGCCGGTGATTCCGGTCGTGACAGGAACCGCGGGAGAGCCGCTGACACCAGCCGTTGCCGCGAACAGCGAGGGCAAAGCGTTAGCCTTGTCGAACGCGAGCCCGTTGATGAGGAAGTAGAACGGAGTGTAATTCACCGCCGGGGGATAGCACTGGTGATAAGTCGTTGACCCCGGATTGCCGCAGCCCGGCGTACCCTGCGGGCCGGTCGGCAGACCGGACCAGACCATCGTCTCGCTGAAACCGGCGGTCCGGACAGCCTGGTCGACCTCTTTGTTTTGCACGGGGTCGATTTCACTAAATTCCAGCGGAACCTCGGCGTTGTACGACACCGCCGGCAGCGCTGCAGTCTTAGCAGTAGCGGCAACCGCGGGATAAGCTGTGCCCGCCACAGTGCTTGCGGGTGCGGTGGTAACCACCAGCATGCCAATCAAACCCATAGGAACCTGAATCGAGGGATGCGTGCCCGACTCGAGCAAGTAAGTCCCCGGCTTAAGGCTTGACCAGGTTAGCGTCGTCGTTGTTCCTGCCGTAACCTCCGTGGCCATGGATTGCACGCGACTCCCCTGGAGCGGCGGCGTGCCCGAAGTGCCAGCTGGCTGGGTTGCCATGGTCGCGGCCGTGCATGGGGTACCTGGGGGCTGAGCGGCGATAAACCAGGAGGGGCACCCCTGCGCGGTGGCGTGGCTGGGACTCGCCGTCACTGTCGGTGTGCCGCCGAGACCTCCGCCCACTTGGCCCGGGATCACGATTGATGTGGGAACTAAATACGCCGTGCCGCCAGCGGCTGGGGTGAACGAGAGGTTGTTGGTGAGGTTGATCGCCAAGCTCGTCCCGCCGCCAGAGACGTAAGGAACGGTAATCACCACCGGGGACCATGCTGGACTGGCCGCCGCCACGGCGCCGGTGCCTCCGCCAGTATCTGAAATTGTGACGGTGGGAGCCGCGATGTAGCCAGCTCCGTGGCTGGTCACATTGATGCCAACAATGACGCCGCCACTAATCACCGGGGATGCCATCGCCGTAGCGTTCGTCACGCCGGTAATGACACCGGTCGGAGCACTGATAGTGATGGAGGTCGCAGACGAGTAGCCCGATCCACCACTGAGCAGATAGACTCCGCCGAGTGCACCCATGTAGGCGGGAGAAGCGATGGGACTGGTCCCACTCAACGGCGCGCAGGTCGCGGTCGAAGTTGCAACGGCAGTTCCGCAGCTGTAGCCCCACATAGGCACAGTCGTGCCGTCCGGCAGGGTTATGGAAGCCGGCCCCGCCGTCAAGTTGACCTGGCCGAAGCCCATCACGGTCGCAAAGAGAAAGAGAAGGAACACGCTCGCTGCGGCCTTCAACGTAGCTTTGCACTCGATATTATTGATCCGGATCATGGTTCTCGCCTCTCGTCGTTGTCGGTGCGCCTTGGACATAAACCTGAATACTTGTTCGCCATCCGCCGGCCGGGGGTGCTCAAACTGACGGCTTTGCAGGGCAGGCAAACAGCCTCCCCCTATTTCGATTCGTCAATTGCAAACTCCCGTGTATCGACCAGCAGCATCATCAACATGCCGCCCGGGAAGACATTGTTCGTCGTGATTTCGCGCTCGTTATGGGAGTGCCACATGAAGGCCCAACCACGCTCATTGGGGGGATTGACCTGCAGGTTCGCCGGCTGCAACGTCGTGCAGTTGGTGAGGGGGGTCGCAGTGCTGGTCCCAGCGGTACTAGTGCAGGTGGGCATCCTCGCGCGCAAGTTTGCGTCCGGACCCAGATAGGGCGTGCCACTGTACCAGGCGCCGTTGGTGAAGACATTTGGATCGGGGAAAGTAGCCGGACCGCCCGACCCCACATCGCCGAAGGGATTCACCTCTATCGGCTTGTTGTGATCCTGGCACCACTCGTAGTAATTCAGGACCGAAGTGCCATTCAATGTGTTGTAGCCGTTCACGTCCGGAGTACAGGGCAAATGGGCCAGAGGGTCGGTGTATGGGGTGCCATTGGCAGTTGGGGAGGTACCGACGTCAGGACCGGCATGGTGACCGTAGGGATCCCAGTTCAATCCCCTGCCGGTGAAGTAGAAAATCCCGTCGAACGACTCCCCTGGAGTAGTGTCGGTGTTGAACATTAGTTGGCCCGCGAGACTCGTCGTCGGATTGGTCGGGCTGAGAATCAAGTTCCCGTCACGCGCCAGGATGCGCACGTGGTTGGCGTGCTCGTGGTAGGGATGCTGCCAGCGTCCCTGGCCGATGGTGCGAATCAACATCAACTCGCCTGGATGGATGTGCGGATTGCCGTTGTAGGGCTGGTGCGGATACTCGGATGCATAGTTGGGATCCATCAGATCAGGCATGGAGCGGCCGTTGATCAGGAAGTACGCGGGATGATAAGGCTCGGTTTGTACGTCGAGACTGCATCCCGGCATACCAGCCGTGCAGCCGATCTTTGCCTGGACTTGCGCTTGTGCCTGGCGATGAATTCTCGTATCCATCTCAGCCCACTGGAACAGGTATTCGCGGTCGTAGCAGCTCTTGGGGTGGTCGTAGGCTGCGGTAGACAAACGGAAGTCACTCTCAGGAAATCCAGGGACGGCGTTTGTTGTCCCGTAATCCGACTTTCCGTACAGGTTGGTTACGCTTGTGCTGGTGGCGCAGTTGGTAGGCGGAGTAGCCGGCAACACAATGATGGCGCCATACAGGCCCATCTCGATCTGGAGGTCACCTTGCGACCCGCTGTAATAAGGGTGCGTCCCCGGCGCCGAAGCGGTGAACGTGTAGGTTATCGTCGCGCCCGGAGCCACTTCGCACGCCAACAAGCCTTGCGGATTTGTGGCGCTATTAGCACAAGTGGAGGTGAGCAGAAAGCCGGGAAACAGGATCGAGGTGTTGCCGGCGGCAGTGGGCAGATTATTGGTCAGATTAATCGTGACCGTCTGGCCTTCTGTCACGACCATGGTGGGACCGGGAACCTGCATGTTGTTACAGGAGGCGCCTGTGATAGCCGCTGGCACAAAGGCCGGCGTGGAGCCGGTCACGCAGCCGTATCCCCACGAGTACACCGCCTCTCCGTCCGGCTGATTCAGATAACCGTCCTGGACCGTCAAATTAAAGGTCCCGGCCGTACCCGTCGTGCTGGTGATGCCAGGAGCCGCAGCGAAAGCGGCTGGCGTGAAAAGCAGCGTTATCGCCACCGTTAGCGCAAGGAGCAGTTGTGTCATTGACGTCGCGTTTTTCATGTTCATCGGCCTCATTGCTGCTCTCCTAATTGCAGGTGTTTCCAAATGTGTCACTGGTCACGCTGTTGCAAATGTGGACCTCGGTCATCATCCCGCCGAAGTTCTCAGCGTCGTTCGACAGCCTGTAGAGGTCGGGTTCTAAGAGATAGAAGGTCGTGCCCGCTGGATACAGCTTCGCGGCGCATCCCGTGCCCAAGTAGGCGCTGCAGCCATCGTCACTGGCATCCAGAACCACGTCGAGCGATTCACCGCCGCCAAGGGTGATCGAGTTGGTGTAGAACTCGGTGTTGTTGCCATCCTGGTCCCGCAACAGCTTGGCGTTGAATCCGACCTCATGCATGGGAACGCCCAGACTCTCCAAAGTGAAGTACTCGGCGACCGACAGGTTGACAAGGCGCAGAGAAGCTTTTCCGCCCGCCGGAATGTTGATGATGGACGGCAGGGGCTGCGAGTAGTGCAGCTTGCCATCACTTGAGATCGTGGCTTGTGGGCCAGGCGCAACCGTATCGGGATAGCTCCGCCCGTTCAGCAGGAAGTACTTGTCATTCATGTCCGCAAACAATTCCGGGTTGAAGGTCATACCGACAAAGTGGAAGTTCGGATCAAATCCGTGCATCTGGAGGGGGTAAACCACGTCGTAACAGCTCGTGGCGTCGCCGTCGTTAAAAACATACTGGGCTTGCGTTCCCTCGCCGCTGGGCGTCGTACCGTTACAGAGAGTACCGGCCGCGGGTCGCAGGGCGCCGGTGTTGATGGCTGGCATGGTAGCGCTGCACAGGATGTCCGTAGCGGGATTGCAGACGGTGCGCAGATCCACTACAGGATTGGTTGCGGGCTCGGAGACCCCATTCTGGTATCCGAGATACGTATAGAGGCTTTGGCCCGTAGGCACTCGATCTTGCCGCGGCCGCACGTAAAGCTGTCCCACCATGCCCATCTGCAAGTGCTCGGGCGGGGTGATGTGGCAGTGCCAGAAGTAAGTCCCGGCATCGGGCGCGAGATAGTAATAGGTGAAGCTGGCGCCGATGTTGATGGCGATGGAAGCGTCAGGCACGCCATCATAGAAGGACGAAGCGTTCGGGTAGCCGTGGAAGTGGACCGTGTGCTGCTCGAACAGGTCCGGCCGCATGATCATGCCCACGTTGGTGAGGGTGAGGAAGAACTCGTCGTCCTCGTCAAACGCGAACAGGGGTGCTGGGATGTTGCCGTTCATCACGCCGATATCCATGATTTGGCGGGGATCCACATGCCCATCAATTGCCGGGGGTGAAGAGGCGTAGGCAGCCAAGTCGTTCCCGGTATCGGACGCGAGTCCTGCCGTAGCGGCGGTGTACTGGAAGGGAAATTCGCTGACTCCGTCCGGGCTCATACCGGACGTCGAGGAGACGCAGGTAATTGTCCAGGTGCCCGCGTAGCCAGCCGGGGTTCCGGTGCCTCCCTCAGCAACCGCTGGGGAGATTACGATCGTTGCTCCGGTAGGAAGGCCCAGAGGGGCGTCCGTCCAGGCGGTCACCGTGGTCGCGGTAGGAGCGGGGCAGGTCCCAGCAGAGGTGGCAGGGGTGGTGAGGGGAAATGGCCCCTCGAGCAGGTTAGCAACGGTGACGTCCGCCACGATGTCGGGGGTCAAGCCGACCGCGCCGTTCCACGTGAATGCCGGGCTAGTCAGAGGGCTCGACGTCGCACTCGGCCAGCCAGTCCAGGGCGACGCACCGCTGGCGGCTCCGTCGGTTGTGGCGGGGTCACCGGCCACCAGAAAGGGGACGGCGCTTTGCCACTGGTTATAGGGAACGTTGAAGACATACGGGAACTGGGGGCCAGGGCGGCCGGCCGCGATGTCCGCCAAGCCCGACAGTGGTCCAAACGAGAACATGAAAATCTGCGTGCCGTCGGCCATCGTCGAATAACCGTCGCCACCCGAGATTTGCATGCACCTGATGGCGCCGTTCACTGTTCCCAGAGTCGGCAATACAAAACCCCCGTCCGTGCCCGCCGGTGGAGTAGTCGGGATCGTAAATTGCGTCGGGCCGTTGTACAGAGGTTCTGTGTTGTTGCACCCCGCTGCGGTTGGGTTCGCGCTGCAATTGGTCCCGGTCAGCGGGTGCGTAATGGTGGAGGTTGGGCATTGCACTCGGAATGACTGGGCGCTTGCCACGACCGTCGCGAAAGCGACGAAAAGAACGGGGATCCAAACCTGGGAAGACTTCCTCATGGCTGTGCAGCCTCCTTTTTCAATCTGAGGTCTTCTCGCCGCCATCTGCGCAAGTATCGGTATACAAATCTTGAGCAGCGCTCTCATGACAATCTGACCTCCATCCGAATGTACCGGCGCACGCGGCGCCTCATTTCGACACGTGAGTGGTGGGGAAGAGTCTTACAAGACTGTGCGTGTGCGCTCCCGCCGCAATCGACATCGTTTGCAATCGCCGCCCATTCGAGTCCGGTCGGACAATCGCGGTAACGAGGGCAACCTTGAACCACACGCACTGAAGCCGATTTGACGCGGCGCAAACTATGCTTCGAATTTGCACCTTTTACTGGGCCTTACATCCGACACAGCGATCGCAGCATGAAAGATCTCAGGACGTCACACAAACGTGAGCAACACCAAGCATGGAAGCACCAGCGCCAAGTTTCGCAGAGAGCCAGACTGTTTCCATGCGAATCAGCATCGACGGTTCACGCGTCTGACAAGTGCGTTTCACAAGAAAGTTGGAAACCCTGCGGAGGTCGCGGTCCTAGCGTGCGGTGTGCTTTACAATTTTTGCAGGGCACTTCGGTCGGATGGATTTCGATTGAAAGCCGCTTCGAAATGCGCTAGGTTAGTTTCCTTTAAACTGAGTAACGGCTCATGGTTGATGTCAGATAACATTTCCCGCAAGCTGGGATAGCAATGTGCGAGTAACACGGCGTGCAGTTGGACCCACGGCCCTGCTGCTTCGATCCGTATCCCCCACCGCCCTTCCGCTCATTCCAATGCCAGAGCGAGTGATCGGAGGACGCAATGAAGTCCGCACACACCAAAGCCCTCAGCGCTTCGCGCTCCCCTGAGCCCGACGATAAGAACTATGAACTTCAGATCGATGAAGACCCGGTGACATGACGTGATCAAGAAATCAACCAGCGCGGCCTGGAGAATGCCGGCCGACGGCACGCGACCGTTGTTCAAGTCGCCTGTCCAGAGCGGGCTTTTCCGGCACGCTTCCAGCCTTATCCTGCTGCTCGTTCTCGTCGTTGAGGGTGTAGTTGTGCTTGTCGTGATTCGGGACCTGCACAATTCCTATCTGGAAGTAGAAGGAATTTACGACAGATCGGTGCGCGGATTGCGACGGATAGGAGAGTGTCAGTACGAGGCACAGGAGACCCGCCGAAGCACGCTCTACGCCTTGACCACGAGCAATGGCAATCTGCAGGTGGACTATGCTGACCAATCGCGCGAAGCGGATCGCCGCGTGACCGAAGGCATCGCGGAATTTCTGGCGCAGGCACGAACACCCCAAGAACGTATGGTCGGACAGCGCCTCACCGACGACTGGAGCAGATACCTCAGCATCCGGAACGAAGTGCTGGGACTGATTCTGGAAGGCAGTACTAAAGAAGCGGTAGACTTGGATCTCTCTTTGGGTGTGCCACTATTTGACCGCGTGCGTCAAGACCTCGAAGACGTAAAACGCCTTGACGACGAGCATGCCTCGCAAAGAGTTGCCGCAGTCGCCGGTTTCTCCCGGCGCTCGGCCATCAAGCTCAGTGCTGCTCTCGGGTTCGGCCTTCTATTTGGAAGTATCGCAATATGGACTATCCAGCGCGGGAGTATGCGGAGCGCGTTGCAATTGGCAAATTTGCAAATAGACTTTGTTGCCTCCGTGTCCCATGAATTGCGCACGCCCATTACCGCCATCCTTTCTGCAGGAGAAAACTTCCGAGACGGTCTGGTTCATGGAGAGGAGAGCCTCAAGAGACAGGGATCGATCATCACCGGACAGGCCGTTCAACTGATGAATCTCGTAGATCAGGTCCTTCTCTATGCCGCCACTACGAAAGACAAGCCGTGGCACGACGTGCGTCCACTTCTGGTCTCAGACATCGTCGACGACGCGCTTCGCAAAGTCTCGATCCATCTCCGAGAAGGAGGATTCACGGTCGAGCAGGAAATGCAATCTGGACTACCTCCGGTGGCCGGCGATTTGTCTGTGCTTTCCCAATGCCTGCAAAACCTGATCGCGAATGCGGTGAAGTATAGCGGGCAGAGTCGCTGGGTCGGAATATCGGTGCAGCTTGCTGCAGGGACGGCCAAGGCCTCGGAGGAAGTTCAGATTAGCGTTTGCGACCATGGCTTGGGCATCAGCGCGGAAGACTTGGAGCGTGTATTCGAACCTTTTTACCGTAGTCGGCGCGCTGTACTCGCTCAGATTCGTGGTACGGGCTTGGGATTGTCTATCGCAAAGCGGAGTGCGGAAGCGTCCGGAGGAAGGCTCACTGTAGTAAGCGAAGAGGGTGTCGGGAGCGTTTTTACCCTGCACTTAGCTGCCGCCAAGGAACTAGCCCTGGCATCCAGGGTCCCAAAAATTGATAAAGGAGTAGAAGCGTGAAAGAAAACATCCTGATCATCGAAGACGAAGAAATTTTGCGGGACACTCTGAGCGTTCGCCTGCTCGGAGAGGGCTATGTCACTGATATCGCCTCCGGTGGTATTGAAGGTTTCGAGAAAGCTATCACCCAGCCTTTCGACCTGATCATTCTGGATATCATGTTGCCGGATCGTAACGGGTGGGACGTTTGTCGCGACATTCGTCAGGCGGGCATGGCAACGCCCATCCTTTTTCTGACGGCGCGAACCCAAACCTTGGACAAAGTGACCGGTCTCAGGCTGGGAGCCGATGACTACGTAACCAAGCCGTTCAAGGCGGCGGAACTCGTCGCGCGTATCGAAGTTCTGTTGCGGCGTGTGCCGATCCGCTCCGGCCACGGTGTTCACCAGTTCGGTCAAATTCGGGTGGATGTGCAGCGAGCCGAGGTGACCAAGGAGGGCAAGCCTGTTTATCTTGCGGCGCGCGAGTTCCAGCTACTTCGTTATCTTGTCGAGCGGCCCGGGAGCACCATTTCCCGAGAAGAACTTTTGAGTGCGGTATGGGGATATACGACGATAACAATGACTCGCACTGTCGATATGCATATAGCGAGCCTGCGAGGCAAATTGGAGGCCAACCAAAAGCGCCCTGAACTGATCATCACTGTCGCCGGAGTCGGCTACAAGTTCATGGGATCTACAAACGCTTAGAATTGCGTTTTTGCGCTGCTGCGACACGGATTTGATAATGTTCGCACTTACGTCAGAAATTGCGCAGGTTTTCGGCTTCCGACCGCCTGAGGATTTCCGAGTTCAGTTGTTCTCAGTCGGAAATGCTCAGATTCATGTTGAAGGTGCACAAACCGACGCTATGTAATTGGCGCATTTAAGGCTCACAGTTCGCCCAGGCACAACGCCAACGAAAAAAAGTCAAGGCATTGTTTGCCGAACTCAAGAATCAAATCGGATTACGTCGATTGCGCCTGCGGCGATTGCAGTTTGTTCGGGAGCAGTTCTTGCTGGCAGCGACAGCCCAAAACATCAAGCGCCTCGTGCGCTCTCAGCCGGTCCGGGCGAGGTGTTTCGGAGCTTCTAGCTTGCCCTCAACAAACGCCTCGTAGATGACCACTTTCGCCGTGACATTCGTCAATTCGCTTCTCTGCCAGGCTTCCACCTGCCTGCGCATAGGCTCGAAGTTTCTCTGCATTCGGTCAACGCCCACCGAGATGCAGTCAATGAGGGAGAACGACTTCGAGTGTTTCGCGAGAACGGGCGTGAACGCGCCTGCGACAATGTCTCCTAGCTTTGTTGTTCCGTCTGTCAAGGCGTTGCCATCCGCGACCCCGAACATTTCCGACTTGACAACACTGGGATTCGGCATACGCTGTTAGACAGAGCGAATTAAGCCTTCTCCCTTTCAGATCCTCTGAACTAAGGCAGTTCATCTGAAGTTCCCTCCTCTTAGTCAACGACAACCCAGCAGGAGGTTGACATGTTTGCTCGTCACGTTTCCATGCAACTGAAGCCCAATACGCGCGCGGAGTTTACTCAAACAATCGAGAACGAGATTCTCCCCCTCCTTCGAAAACAGCACGGCTTCCAAGACGAAATCGTATTCGTCGCTCCCGGATCCGGAACGGAAGGGGTCGCGATCAGTCTTTGGGACAAGAAAGAGGACGCGGAAGCCTATCTCCGAGGCAGCTATCCAGAGGTGCTGAAGGCCCTGGCGAAAGTGATCGACGGTACGCCTGAGGTCCGAAACTTTGAGGTGGCCAACTCGACCTTGCAAAAGACCGTTGCTCGCGTAGCAGCCTGAGGTAAGGAGGCAAGCTTTCGCGTTCGGTGGGGGCGGCCGATCCCGCCCCCCTCACGAAAGAAACAATGAAGAGTCGAGGTTCAGATCTTTCTGGTGACGCCCGCTTTTCAAAGGTGAACCTGCTTTCCGAAACGCCCGCCTCCAGAAGGCTTGGAGGTGTAGTGTGCCCCAGCAATCGCCGCTTTCCTTTCCAATGGGCACGAAAAACGTGCTCATCATCGATGGTAACGAAGCGATGCAGCAGTTGCGCGCCCGTGTGCTGAGAAGCCGGGGAGTTCACGTGCACACGGCCAAAAGCGTCACGGAAGCAGAGTTGCTTTGGGTGCCTGATTTTTTCGATTTGGTACTGCTGGACGTGCGCCAGCGATCCAAAGAAGCAGTAGAGTTCTGGCGAACGATTCGGCGCCAGCATCCACGGCAGCGGATCAGTTTCCTAGTTGGACCCCCAACGTACCTGTCTCCCACCTGCGCCGACGAAGTCATCGCCCGCGACGAGGTTCCTGAAGACTGGGTGCGGAGGCCAGGAATCCCGCTTGTCGCATAAGGCCTTACAGACCGATAGCAGCCAGATGGAGACAATAAATCAAGGAGAAAAGTCCATGAAATCGGAGCTCTTGACCAAAAGAGACGCAGCTATCGCGACTCCTGATGAGGAGAACGTGCGCGCTCGCGCTTACGAGCTGTATGAGGTGCGCGGCAGAATAGATGGCCATGCGGAAGAAGACTGGCTTCAGGCAGAAAGCGAAGTAGCAGGAGGCAACGGACTAAAAGCCGTCCTGGCCTCAACCTCAAAGATCACTGTGAAAATCGTTGGTGAAGCCTGACAGGTTGGACGATCACGTAGTGGAGAGCGATGCTCAAACCACGGAGATAAGCCATGACTAACATCTACGTCGGTAACTTAGATTTTTCCACTCACGAAGACCAGCTTCAGACATTATTCGCGGCGTACGGAGCCGTTAAAACAGTCACGACCGTCAATGATCGCGACACGGGTCAACCGAGGGGATTTGCGTTCGTTGAGATGACCAATGGTCGGGAGGCGCGAGATGCTATTCGCACCCTGAACGGTTCGGTCCACGGTGGGCGCGCTTTGATTGTCAATGAAGCTCGCCCTAAGCTCCACTGCAGTGGCGAACTCGGGTCACTTCCCAGTAGGGATCACCGGCGCCATCGTATCTAAACTGGAGACGATGTTGTAGGCCGTTCCTGCGGAAGCATTCGGGAGAATTCGACACACTTTCAGACCGGCCTGCCAAGCGAAACAGGGGGACTGTGACTAAAGGCAGCTCTAAATCTCCGGACAGCGGAGCGTGGAGGGATTTGTACAAGGCCGCGCTCTTTGAGGTTGATAAGACCAGAATCCCAGACCGCAGTGCGCAAGCAGAGGAAGCACTTGTGATACGGGCACGGGAGTTGTTTCATATGGCCGGAGACAACATCGAAGAGGAACAAGCCCTGGATGACACGATGTACGCCTTGCATGCTCTGCGGAGCACATCGCCAACTACCCACTGCATACCGCATCGCAGTGAGGCTGCCTAGGTCAGTTCGGAGATGCTGCGCCATCCGTTTCCTGGGTTCTCCCTGCGTGAACGTCTCGCCCGCGGCGTTTATTCGTGCACGCCGTCGAGAAATAACCTGAGCTTGCCGGAGCGTGAAGGCTGGCGCAGTTTGCGTAGAGCCTTGGCTTCGATCTGGCGAATGCGCTCGCGCGTGACAGCGAACGCCCGACCAACCTCCTCCAGCGTGTGCTCCGAATCGTCCTCCAGGCCAAAGCGCATCTTCATGATCTTCTCCTCGCGCGGAGTCAGAGTGTGCAGCACGTGAGAGGTCTGCTCCTTCAGGTTCACGTTGATGGCAGCCTCGTCCGGTGCGAGCACAGCGCTGTCTTTGATGAAGTCGCCGAGATGAGAATCCCCCTCCTCCCCAATTGGCGTCTCTAGCGAGATCGGTACTTGCATGATCTTGCGCACTTTGCGGAGCTTGGCTGCGGGAATGTCCATACGTTTGGCAATCTCTAACGAGGTAGGTTCGCGGCCCAACTCCTGGACCAGTTGCCGCGAGACGCGAATCAGCTTGTTGACGATCTCGACCATGTGCACTGGGAGTCGGATGGTGCGCGCCTGATCGGCGATGGCTCGGGTGACTGCCTGGCGAATCCACCACGTAGCATAGGTGGAAAACTTATAGCCTCGGCGATAGTCGAACTTGTCCACCGCCTTCATCAAACCGACGTTGCCTTCCTGGATCAGATCCAGGAACTGCAGTCCGCGGTTGCCGTACTTTTTGGCGATGGAAACCACGAGGCGCAGGTTGGCTTCAACGAGCTCGTGCTTGGCCTTCTCCTCGTCCATCTCGCCCTGGATGATTTTGCGCTGAGTGCGCCGCAACTCCTGGAACGTCACGTCGGCATCGCTTTCCAGCCTTTCCAGGTCGGCGCGATGCTGTCGCTGCGTCTTGCGGTAATCTCGCTTCAGTTCTTGGCTGCGCGTGTTCTTAATCTTCGTTTCCAGGTTGCTGACCTGGCGGTCGTGCGAGCGCATGATGTCCGTGGTCTTATTCATCTGACCGATCAGGCGTTTGCGCTCGAAATTCGTAAGACCGAGGTTGCGGATGATGAGCGAAATCCGCACAATCTCGCGGCCCAGCCTGCATCGGCAGCGACTGTATTGGTATGCTTGCTTTTGTGACGGAATGGTCGGTAACCGTTCCGCCAGCTGGCCCGCCCGTTTGTAATGCTTTTGCAGTTCGTCGATGCGGCGCGTAAGGTCCTTGACGCGGTTCTGCAGAATCTCTTCGGTAACCTCTTCCTCATCGAAAACAACAATGTCCCTGATCGAGCGCACGCCGCGCCGCAAATCATTGCCAACGGTCAGGATCTGTCGGATCACAATGGGAGAGCGGGAGAGCGCCTTCAATGTGCGCAGCTGTCCACGCTCGATGCGCTTGGCGATATCCACTTCCCCTTCTCGAGTGAGCAGAGGTACCGCGCCCATCTCACGCAGGTATATCCGCACTGGATCGTTGGTCTTTTCAAGGGCCTCACCGCTGGGATCGAGTTCGACTTCGCTGCCGCCCTCCACTTCCTTATCAAGCTTTTTTTCGAAGGCCGAGAAACGAAGCTTGGGCTGCCCCTCAAGCACATCAATCCCCCGCGTGCCGATTGTGGCGAGCAGGTCGTCCAGGTCCTCTGGGGAATTGACGTCGTGCGGAATCAGGTCATTCACCTCGGTGTAGGTGAGATAGCCCTTTTCCTTTCCTGAATCAATGAGTTTCGCAATGTCGCCAAGAGCCAAGTCGAATCCTTTCAGCGCCGTCCTGCATGGGGCAAAGGGTGCTTTCGTTGATCTGCAGCGGCAACTGCGGACTGAAAGTGCGAGAATCCAAAACTGAAGGGATGCTAGCACGGGGTCCTGGCAATTTCCAAACTGAGACACATTCTGGCTCACCGTGTTGTGGAGAAGGCACAACGACGGGCCGTTCGGGTCGCTGAACTCTACCTGCGCAGTGCCTCTTGATTACTGGTTGGGAAGGGGCGGCCGACACCGCCCCAAAGGCTAGAACGACCGCGAAAACCGGGCTTCGAGGTATTCGCCCAGTTTCGCCGTCGCCTTGAATTGCGGGATGGGCTCGAGTTCTTTGAACGCAGAAGTGAACGCGTTGGAGAGGCTCCAGATCGTTCGAGACCTGAACTCCTCATACTTCGGCTCGAAATACAGGTCGTGCACGGTTCGGGCAAGATGCTTCGGAGCTTCGAGCTTGCCCTCGACGAAAGCCTCGTAGATGACTACCATGGCCGTGACGTCGGTGAGTTCGCTCTTCTGAGAAGTCTGTACCTGCTTTCGCATTGGCTCGAAGTTTCGCTGCATTCGATCGACGCCAACCGAGATGCAGTCGATAAGCGAAAACGACTTCGAGTGTTTCGCAAGCACGGGAGTGAACGCGCCTGGGACAATGTTGCCAAGGCGGGAGCCAAGCTGCTTGTAAGGGGAGAGGACGGAGAGGGTCGGCCGGGACCGTGTTGGAGTCCATGCAAGCGCTTGCCGTGCGCTCCACTGCCGTACTTTGCTGCGATTTTATAGGCGATTACACGAAGAGTGGTTTACGACTTCTTCAACAAGACCAACGTGAGGTCGTCGGCGAGTGAGGTCGTTTTCCGAAAGTCGATGATTGATCCATAAATCGTCTCGATGAGCTCGCTCGCGTTCTGTTGCAAATGCAAACGAACGGTCTCTGACAACCGTTCTGGCGAGTATTGTTCTCCTGCGGGATTCTCAGCTTCGACCGCACCGTCCGTATACAAAACGAGAACGTCCCCCTGGCGAAGACTGATCTTCTCACTCTCGTATTTCGAATCGGGAAGCACACCCAGCACTGGGCCTCCTCTGTCTAGTGGACTCGGATCCGTGCCGGCGCGAATCAGCAGCGGCGGATTGTGCCCCGCGTTTGTATATTCCAAGGAACCCGACTGTGGGTAGAGCTTTCCATAAAACAGCGAAATGAACCGGTGCCCGCCGGTGATCTGACAAACGACGTTGTTGAAAATTTGCAGAAGATCGCTGGTGCTCGAAAAGCGTGCCGCGTCCATACGCAAAGCAACCTCAATGGAAGGCATCAACAGACCCGCGGCAACCCCTTTTCCGGAAACATCAGCAACCACCACGGCGATCTCGCCTGCGGGAAACTCAATGAATCCGTAGTAGTCCCCCGCCACTATCTTGGCTGGGTACATTCGCGCCGCGAAGTCAAAACCCGGGACCCGTGGAATGGAACGAGGCAGGATGCCCTGTTGCACCTCGGCAGCCAACTCAATTTCGTTTGCCAATTCGTCGCGTTGTCTCTCGGCCAATTCCGCTAGCCGTCGTCGCTGCGCTCCCAGTTGATTCACAACGACGACAACGAAAACATATCCAAGGAGGGTTATCGCGTCCTTCAACAAGTGTTCGGTTCCGACATCGCGCACGGAACCGACAAGATCGTGCAGAACTAGGCAGACAATCGAAAGCGCAAGACTGATGCGAAGCGGATGGACCAGAGCGCTCAGAGCTAACGGCAGGAAATACAGAGAAGCGAGCGAAGCTGAGGCCACGGATTTGCCCGCGTAGGCCACGGCAGAGACCCCCGCCAGCACCACAACGGTGAGAACGAGAACGCTCATCCTCTCATTGATGTAGGGGCCTTCGGTCGTGACCCTACGAAGAATGGTCGACCATCGGGAGGGCGTCATAGCGTCAAGTGAACAGCAGTTTGCAACACCTCATTCGCCTCGTCACAGTCAGATAGATCTCTTTCTTGGGCTTACAGAGACAGTAGCGCCGATCTCAAACCGCTTCAATGGATTAGCCCAGATAACGCCAGGTCTCAACCGCTCGGCCAAGTCGGCGAGCGTGTGTTCCTCCTTGCTCCGATGCGCTGTGGAAATCAACTCGAAGGTACAGGAAATGTCGAGGGTGTAGTGGCGGGGTAAAACCAATTATCTATAGTATTATCAATAGCTTACATTGGCAGTAAATACCCTAGCACATTATGCTAATACACTAATAAAATCTGCTATTAAACGACTAAGATTTTGCAACCTTTTCCGCTGTCCGTGCGTCTATTCAAATCGAAAAAAACAGGTAGGGTCGCCTGCCTGGAAACTCAAGAAGAGGAATTTCTTAGCCTGGAGGTTTGAATATGAAGACCCTGAACCGATTTCTCTGGTTCTTCCTACTCGCGCTCTTGCTGGGGATTTCTATCTCTGCGCTGGGGAGCGATGCAGCAACTACAGCCGCGGCGAGTAGTAGGGACGCCGTTCTTACTCAGCAACTACAGCAAGACTTCAGCAACCGCCTGGAGTTCCGCAACGTCACCGTCGCGGTTGACGATCGAGTCGCACTGCTGCAAGGCTCGGTTGAGACCTATCGCGAGAAAATGGACGCCGAGCGTCGAGCGCGCAAGCACCATGGAATTGAGGGGGTGCGCGATTTTATTGCGGTGCAACCGGTTGTTCCAGTTTCCGACCAAGAACTACGTGAAACCATTGCCAATCGGCTTCGCTATGACCGCATTGGCTACGGGATCACATTCAACAATTTCGAAGTAGCTGTGAAAGCTGGCGTCGTAACCATCGCCGGCGAGGCCCGGAGCTATCCGGACAAAGCTTCCGCCCTCAGCATTGTCGAGGACACTCCTGGCGTGCGTGACGTGAAGGACGAAATTAACGTTCTGCCACTCTCTGAATTTGACGATGAGTTGCGCGTACGCACGGCTATGGCGATCTACCGCGATCCCGCGCTCCAGAAGTATTCGCTGGATCCACAAGCTCCCATCCGCATTGTGGTTGAAAACGGAAATGTAAAGCTGTACGGGGTTGTGGATAGCGCGATGGACAAGCAGATCGCCGAGATGCGTGCCCGCGAGGTGATCGGGGTGTTCTCTGTCGAGAATCACCTGCTGGTAGCCAATCAGTGAATCGAGGTTCGTCTTCTAATTTTTCGTCAGAGTGTTTGACTTGATTTTAGGAGGATTGTATGCAGACTATAAAACTAATTCTCATCCTTGCAGTTCTGGTTGTTTTAGCAGTTGCTCCCGTTCTCAGTTTTGCACAGGACACGCTTGCTCCGTCGTTCACGCCGGAGCAACTCGACAAGCTGGTAGCGCGCATTGCGCTGTATCCGGATGCGCTACTGGCGCAGGTGCTTGCGGCCGCGACGTATTCCGACCAGATTCCGGATGCGGCGCGCTGGGCCGATCAGCACCACTACCTCACCGGGCAAGCCCTGGCCGATGCGATCCAGGCGGATCATCTTTCCTGGAATCCCAGCGTGCAGGCGCTCCTGCCATTCCCTTCCGTGCTTGAAATGATGGCCAACGACATGAGCTGGACCACCGATCTCGGCAACGCATTTCTGTCGCAGCAGCAGGACGTGATGGATGCAGTGCAAAGAGAGCGCAGGAAGGCCAAGGACTACGGATATCTGAGCAGCAACGCCCAGATCATCGTCAGCGATGGGCCGTACATCACGATTGTGCCCGTGCATCCGGCCTACATCCCGGTGCCGTACTATGACCCGGCGATTGTCTTCTTCCCGCCCGAGCCCGGAATCGTCATCGGCGGCGCGATCCGCTTTGACTTCTTCGTAACCATCGGAGAATTCTTTCGCCCGTGGGGTTGGGGGTATTGCCGCTTTGATTGGGACTCGCACATGGTGATTATCAACAACGCACCCTGGCAGCGGACCTGGATCAACCGGTACGAATACGTTCATCCTTACGCCGTCCGGCGATACGGGGTGGGAGAGCGGCTTCCCGAACGGCACGTGCTGCACGAGCGCACTGAGCGTGAGCGCACGGCGGCGCGGGAGGGACGCCCCCGCGTGGAAGAACACCGCGATCACCGCTCGCGCTAACTTGCTTTCAGGGCAGAGAGTGCTGAGAGGACGCTCTGAAACAGACTACCGAGACTGCAAAGAAGGGAAAAGAAGGGGTTTGGAGCGCAGACACTTATGTCTGCGCTCCCCTTCACACGGATACCAATTCGTATTTCGATTTCAAACTTGAGTTTGACATGGTCGAGGACAGATTACGCCACCACTTTGACTACTATCTGGGCAAGACCGAGATAGTCATCTACTCCGTTCTCGCAGTGTTGCTGGCTGTCACGGCCTTTGTGACCTCGCAACCGCGGGCCAAATGCTGTGGATCGGTCTCAGTCATTGGACGGTTGCAGCCCAGACTCTGAGGGTATTGAACCAACTCCTCATTGTGCTGATGCTGGTGGAGATTCTGCATACAGTACGTATCTCCATTCGCTCCCATGTTCTGGTTACAGAACCCTTTCTGATCGTCGGACTGATTGCCTCAATTCGCCGCGTTTTGGTGATTACCCTGGAAGCAGCCACGCTCGCCAAAGAAGGTGCATGGGCGACCGAAGGCTCAAGCGCCATTTTCCACTCTTCGATGATTGAACTTGGTTTGTTGAGCTTGGCACCGCCGGCGGATAGAAGCAGAGCGGACTCCGTAGCTTGGGATTCCAGAACTCCGGGAATCAAAATATGACATCCACGATCGCTCGACGAGGCACACGAAACCGTTCTTCCCTCCGCGGTTTCATAGCCATGTCGGCATTGTCGAAGACGGCAAGTCTACGAAGGAGCGGATGGCGTAACGCTGGTAACACACTCCCTGTGACCGGCGTCGAACAGTTCACGTGATCGGCTCTCCGGTTACCGGAGCGGGAACATTGTAGCGGCAAATCCAATACCAGCATGAGTTCCAGCGGGCCAGCCACGTTGAACATGACGGCGAGCGACGCGGCCACGTGCTCCGGGCCGCAAGGACCGTTCAGTCACATTTATGTAACGATCACCGACATCCAGGTCAATGCCACTTACAGTTCCAGCGCTGGCGACAATGGACCGGCCTGGATCGACCTGACGCCTCAGCCAGCAGCATCCGCAGCAGGCCGATCTGCTTGGACAGGCCAACAATCAGTGGGTTCTTGCCGACTGAGATCGACCACTGAGCTTCCACCGGGCAGCTACCAGAAAATCCGCATCTTTCTGGCGGGCAAAAGCACGCTCGTGTTGGGCAACCAGTGCGGCGGCAATACCAATTGCGTGATGCTCGGCAGCGACCCGACGAGCACAGCGCAGCCGCTGCTGCCCTCCAGCCAAGCGAAAAGCGGATTAAAGATTCCATCCGGTCAGATCGCGCGTGGGCGGTTTGTCGTCGCCACAGGAAAAACCCAGGGTTTGGACATTGTCTTCAATGCATGTGCATCCATCGAGCTGAGGGCAATGGAAGTTCCGCCTCAAGCCGGTGCTGCACGCTGGCGAAGTAACCTTGACCACTTCCGCGATCAACGGAACGATTGTGGACAGCCTGAGCGGACAAGCAATCGAGGGTCTTCGGCGCCTTCGGCGCTGCCGCTTTCGCTTTCGGAAGAGTCTCGCTGGGCAGAAGATTGTTTAATCCGCCACCGAGCCAATTGTAGGAATCAGCCAGACCAACGCCGAGTCGATGCTCATTTCTTTCTCTGCTCCGTAGAGTTCGGGGTGAAATGTCTTAGATACGGCGTGTTTTGCAATCCACTGAACTCGTTTGCCACAAAAGCCTCGCCTCTGACCCCTTTCTATCTTTCTGGCCAAAGGCGAGACTAGGCCCGCTTGTTTGGGCAAGAAGTCTAGCAACGGGCGGGCGAATTGCAAGTCTAAACGGACGATGCGGATAATCAGTTTTTCCACGTGGGAAATTATGCCGAAGGTGGATAGCGTTTGCCAGACTGGGACTCATCTCACAGATACCTCAGCAGAATTAGGCAGCAGCCGAGATGGAGCATCCCGAGAAAGTTCTCAGCATATCGTTCATACCGGACAACCAGTCTGCGGAAGTTTTGTAGCCAGGCAAACAGCCTCTCAATCTTCCAACGTCGACGGTAGCGACGCAAACGACGCAGATCTTGTGTTCTGTTTTTTCTATTGCTGCGGTGCGGAGCAATTAGTTCGATCCCATAGCGGCTGAGTTCCTCGTCGAGTTTGTCCGAGTCGTAAGCGTTGTCGCCGATTAGATTCTGGGGGCTTCTGGAATCACCATCTCGACCAGGGTGGGAACCACCAACTTCACTTCGTGAGGGTAGCGCTTTCGACGCAAATAGAGACGGGAAGACCATTTCGATCTGCCACTGCCATGATCTTCGTTCCTTTGCCGCGCTTGGTTTTCCCGACCTTCGATCCCCTTTTTTCGCCGGAGCGAAGCTACCGTCGATGAAGGCTTCCTCTACATCCAGAACACCACGGACCTTCAGTTCAAGAGCAAGAGCTTCCAGAACTCCTTTCATCACTCCGGAGCGGACCCATTGCTGGAAGCGGCGATGGCAGGTTTGGTATGGCGGATAGCGGTTGGGAACATCGGCCCACGGAGCGCCCGTCCGCAGGACCCAAAGAATCCCGTTTAGGACAGTGCGTCGATCCTTCCATGGCCTTCCCCGTCCGTCTCTGCGACGCAGTGGTTCAGGAATCATAGCGTCGAGAATCGCCCATTGGGCGTCGGTCAGGTCTCGTGAGATGTGAGGCATAGGCTTGATGATGCAAACTTGGTGGGAGTCGTTCTGCTTGCATTGTCGACCGTCAATTAGACCGAAGCAGGCGCGGAGCCACACATTATGGCTCCGGCGTCCCGAGATTCATCATTGACGGAAAACAGCTGCTGCTATCCCGCGCAGCGAAGTCACCAGCGATGTCGTCCTGCTAGCAATCTCCGCCGATTTCTGACGCGTCGGCCAAGGGAGCACCCGCCCTCAGTCGGCCGGATCATTTTGGCATCATTCCGAACCGGTTATTCCAACGATCTAAACGGGTACGAAGCGCAGAGATGATCTCTTCACGGCTGCGACTGGATTCGGTTGTTGTGGTCTGGTTGCTCGTTGTTGAAGCACCTTGTGCAGTGCTGGCGTTTGCGATTCCGTCCTCGCAGCTTTCCGTCTCATCCTTGGCGCACGGTATCAGAAGAAAAGCATTCTCGTCGCCATTGCTGAGGAATCCGTAGCCGACGATCTCTCCGCGGTCATTTATAGAACTCGGCTCCGACAATGTGAATCCTGAAGCTTGTGGAACGAAAGCTTGTAAGTTGATCATCTGGCCGCTCTCCCACAGAAACGGGCGCGGCACAAAAGCACACGAGAACGAGTCGCCCACAATTTGCCCGCTAGAGTTAATCGCGTATGCACCGCTGTAGCAGTCACCGGGCAACATTCCGAGATCTGTCATCTCGCCATTTCTCCAAAGAAAGGCGTGGAAGACCTGATCTCCCGTGAGGGTGGAAGCACCAACGACCGCCCCTGCGTCGGTCAGACCGTCTGCCTGTGAGAAGACTCCTCCGAGCGTCCCCAGGTCCTTCATGCCGCCTACCCCGTCCCAGAGGAAGGCGTGTTCGGTCATGTCTCCGGCGAGATCCGAATTGCCGGCCACTTGGCCACGGCTGTTGAGTGCTGCGGGCGCACCATAAACACCGCCGAGGGTGCCGAGATCCAGCATGGTGCCGTCCTCCCAGAAGAATGGGTCTTGAGTGGGGACCCCGGTAGTGGGATTTGCCGTTGTGTTCGTATACGAAGCGCCAGCTATCTGGCCACGATCATTGATAAAAGTAAAAACGGCACCAGCATCGTTGCCCGTCCCTAAGGTGCCCAAATCGAGCAGCACTCCCTTCTGCCAGAGAAACGCGCGGCTTTGGGTTCCGAAACCGAAATAGCCAAACGGATCAGGTATGCTGTTCTGAGCGAACCCGACTACCTGGCCGCGATTGTTGGCCTGACTGGCTAAGCCTTCACCCCCTCCAAAGCTGCCCAGATCTATGATCTCACCGTGCGTCCAAAGCGTAGGATGAGCCTCTACCACTCCCAGCAGCGGATCGATGTCGCCGGTCTCCGAGACCCCAACTATGGTTCCGTTCGCTGTTATCGCCCCGGCACCGCTGTTATATCCACCCGGCGGCGCACCGAGGTTGGTCGGGAAACCGTCGTACCAGGCGACCGCTACGTTTATGAATGGATCTGCGGGTCCGGTGGGGCAACACGACAAGAAAAGTGGATTCTCGATGAGAATGTTGGGATTGGAACGGGATGTGTCCGCACTACCGACAGATATGCCCCGGTTGTTCAAGATCGGTGGAATTATCCCGCAACAGTTGATTCCCGCATTGGGGCCTCCGAGCGTGCCCAAGTCCACGAACCTATAGCGATGCCCTTGCGCATCGTCGCTCTTGGTGGGTTTATTCTGCGCCTCCAGTGGAAAGGGCGCGCTCAGGACGGTTAACAAAGCAAACGCGATTGTGGATCTGAAATCGATTGTTCTTCGCATGTGAACCTCTCAATCTTCGATCTGTGAGCAAGTCGACCGCAGCCGCACGCGCGTGATAATTACGAATACGAATCGGTGTGCGGTTACGAAAGGAAGTCATGGTCTTCCCGTATGCCTGAATAGACGCGGTCGTCCCACTACGCTCTGGATGACCGGATGCAGGTCTGTTTTGGACCACGCGCGCCAACCCTTCCTCTTCAGCAAGGTCAAGAGGAACCAGCAGACAAGCATGGGTGTCCCCGTTGGCGAGCGTCCCCACGCAAGGGATCTCGCCACGGTCATTAATCAAGTCCACGTCTTCCAGTGTCAGATCAGCCCCAAGAAGAACCAAGTCATTCAAGTTGTAAATGACGCCGTGTTCCCAGAGGAACGGAGGACCACCCACATTGCATATTCCCGAATCGCCCACCACCTGACCTTTTGAATTGATGGAATACGCGGTGCTGCACGGTCCGCCGCCAGGAGGAATCCCAAGGTCAGTCATCTTTCCCTTTTTCCACAGGAACGCGTGGTGTACCTGACTGCCTGGCAGATCTGCGCGGCCGACGACTTCTCCGGCGTCGTTGATCGAGTCCGCAAATCCCTTGTTGCCCCCAAAGGTTCCCAGGTCTTTGAGGACTTCCCGATCCCAAAGAAAAGGGTGATAGGTAAGATCCCCTGCCAGATTCATCTGACCGACAACTTCCCCTCTGTTATTGAGGTTATTCGGGTAACCAAGGGTGCCCCCCAGGCTGCCGAGGTCGATCATTGTGCCGCCCTCCCAAAGAAATGGATCTTGGGTTGGCACTCCGGTCATAGGGTTCGGTGTCGAGTCGGTAAAGGAAGAGCCTGCTACCTCGCCGCGCGCGTTTATGAACAGGGCGCAGCTGTCGTTGCCACCCAGCGTCCCGAGATCGCGCATGACTCCGTCCTGCCAGCGAAACGCGTGAACTTGCGTGGGATAAGGACCGAAGGGCTGGTTGCAATTGCTAAAGCTGTCAGGCGTCGTATTCAGTGCTCCACCGACTACCTGGCCTCGATCATTAATCGCGTTGGCGATGCTGTCATACCCTCCTAGCGTTCCCAAGTCGACCATCCCACCGTCCTGCCAAAGGAAGCCACGGGTTTCGGGGAAGCCCGTCAGCAGATCGATCGCACCGTCTTCGGAGATTCCGACGATTTGGCCACTGGCATTAATCGAAAAGGAGAAGCTGTCAACACCAGGAGCCAACGCGCCCAGGTTGGTCAGAATGCCGTTACGCCATTCGAAGGCGGGCGCAAGAAAGCAATCCTGGAAGCAGTTTGGGGAATATGGATCGGGGAGGCTTGTGTCCGCTTCACCCACAACGATTCCGCGATTGTTGATTATTGGCGGGAGGGCTCCACAACAGGCCAGGTAACTGTTGGGACCGCCGAAGGTTCCTAAGTCCACGAGCACGTAGCGAGGCGGCTCTTTTGTATGCTGGGGCTCGACTGGCTGTTCCTGCGCAGCGAGCCGCACCGAGAGTATCAGCGCAGCTAACAAGCTCGCCGTTGTTGCGACAAATATTTTGCATTTCATGGCTTCCTCTTCGCGGCGGTTCTCTCGTGGTTGCGTCACGCTCACCGGCTGACGGCGTCGGCACTAACCCTCGTGTTTATCGCAAAAGAGAACCTACCTGAGAGGGTGCTGGGGGCTCCATGCAAACGGGGTCATAAATACGTCATTTTCAGATCACAAGTTGGTCTGTTGTATCGGGAATAACTTACCCGCACCGGGCGGCGGAAGCGTGCGAGGGCACGACATTTCTAGGGGACGGCCGGACCAGCACGGGATTGCCACGCGATTCCAAAGTGCTAGAATTGCGGAAACTCGCGAGGTGCGAAGTGCCGGCAGTCGACCAGCCTCAAGGGGTTGCGCGGTTCGAGGATTTGGAGCTTGACCTCCGAGCTGGGGAACTGCGCCAAAATGGCGAGATAAAGACTCGCCTTTCCGGGCAGCCGTTCCGCATTCTGCTCATTTTGCTGGAACATCCGGGAGAGGTCGTATTACGGGACGAGATCCGCAAGAGACTGTGGCCCAACGACACCATCGTCGAATTTGAGCACAGCATCAGCGCCGCCATGAACCGCTTGCGGCAAGCGTTGGGCGACTCCGCCGAAAACCCCCGATATATCGAAACTCTGGCCCGTCGCGGCTACCGCTGGATGGTTCCCGTGCAATGGAGGGAAGCTACTCCCGACCTCCAGGGAAGCGGTGTAACGATTCCGTCAGGACCGGAATCGACCGCCGGTAACCTGACCGGCAAGAAGGTTTCCCACTATCGAGTACTGGAGGTGCTGGGCGGCGGCGGCATGGGGGTCGTGTACAAGGCCGAGGACCTCAAGCTGGGCCGCCGCGTCGCACTAAAGTTTCTTCCCGAGGAACTTGGAAATGATCCGAAGGTGGTCGAGCGATTTGAGCGCGAGGCGCGGGCCGCCTCGGCGCTCGACCATCCCAATATCTGCCCAATCCATGAGTTCGGAGAGCACGAGGGCCAGCCCTTCCTGGTAATGCAGCTTCTGGAGGGCAAGACCCTCAGAGAGAGAATTGAGTCCCGGACCAGCAAGGGCGTGCCGTTTGCAACGGACGAGTTGCTTCACCTTGTCCTTCAGATTGCCGACGGCCTCACTGCAGCCCACCAAAAAGGCATCATCCATCGTGACATCAAACCTGCCAACATCTTTATTACAAATCGGGATGACGCCAAGCTTCTGGACTTCGGATTAGCCAAAGTCACCGAAATTGAGCAACCCACCGGCTCTGCAGAAGCGCAAAATCAGAAAATCTCGCGTCACGATCTGCCGGAAAGGTCACGGACTTCTAATCCTCACCTTAGCCGAACTGGAACCACCATGGGGACCGCCTCCTACATGTCGCCCGAGCAGGTCCGCGGTGAGCCGCTGGATTCGCGGACCGATCTGTTCAGTTTCGGTGCTGTCCTCTACGAAATGGCCACGGGGCGCCAACCCTTTTGTGGCGACACCGTGGCTGCCATTCACGATGGGATTTTGAATCATACCCCGCCCTCGCCAGTTCGCTCGAACCCCGATCTGCCGGACGGGTTCGAAGCCATCATCAGCAAGGCCCTAGAAAAAGACCGGAACAATCGCTATCAGTCGGCCTCAGAGATCCAGCTTGATTTGCAGCAGTTGATCCGCAGCATCAAAGTGCAGCTACGCAGGAAACAGGTCTTCACCGTGCTGGCAGTAGCAATGGCGGTGATTATTGCTTTTGGCTTCGGAGCGCGGCGCTGGATTTTACGAAACCACAGAATCAGCCAAGAAAATTTGCAGATTACCAAACTAACCGATAGCGGCAAGGTTGACCTGGCGGCGATCTCTCCCGATGGTCGCTATGTATGCTACTCGCTGCGGGACCGAGGCGGTTTGGGTTTGTGGTTGCACCAGGTGGCGACAGGTAGCGACACGCAGATCCTGCCTGCGGACGCCCTCGCGTTTGATGGGCTGAGCTTTTCTCCGGACGCTAACTACATCTACTACGTGCGCGCAGACAAGAACGATCCAGGGTTCAAGTACTTGCATGTAATGCCGGTGCTCGGGGGACCTTCTAGATTGCTGGTCAAGGACATTGACTCACCAGTCAGCTTCTCCCCTGATGGCAACCGGTTTGTTTACACACGCGGTATGCCAGCGCCAAATGCCACCGAAGTGAGGATCGCAAACGCTGACGGCAGCGGGAACCACTTGTTGGCGACTGTACCAAACACCTATCCCGGCTTCCAGCCGGGTGCGACCTGGTCACCGGACGGGCGAATCATTGCAGTTTCGTCACTACGCCTTGGGAAACGGTCTTTCCTTCTCTATGCTGTGTCTGTTTCTGACGGCAATGTGCACGAACTGTATTCCAGTTCCAATGCGATTGGACGGCCGCTGTGGATGCCGGAAGGAGACACTCTATTGCTGGTCATGAGTGACCAGAACATCCGCGGACAGTTATGGACGGTCTCCTACCCGAAAGGGGAGCTACGGAGGGTCACCAACGACCTTACGGATTATCGTACGCGTGCGGACCTCACGCACGACGGCAAAACTATGGTCTCTGTGGCGAATCACATAGTCTCCAACGTGTGGGTGGCTCAAGCCGAGAGTCTTGGGGAGGCCGAGCAAATTACCTCGATCGCGTTGCCTCTGTTCGAAGTGGCCGAGGCTTCCGATGGTCACCACCTGTTGGCGGCCAGCCAGGATGGAAAACTCTGGCGCTTCCAAGCAGACGGCAGCGAGCGAACCTCTTTTGCTGGGCTGGAGAACGTGAGTCAGCCCACACCCTGCGCCCGGTACACGGTTTTTACCTCGTCTCGCGCAGGTACGAAAGACTTGATGCGCGTCGAGAGCAACGGAACCGACGCCACCAGACTGGCAAGTGGGGACATCGTTAGCTTGGTGTGTACGCCGGACGGCAAGTACATCGTCTACGCGGATTACAGTCCGCCACACACGATTTTGCGAATTTCGGTCGAAGGCGGCACGCCGGAGAAGATCGCGCAAGTGGTTGGGTTTCTGGTGGGCCGGTTGAGCATCTCGCCGGATGGAAAATTCCTTGCGTATCCCTACGAAGAGTACACTCCAGCACCGACACTAAAACTAGCGATCATCCCGTCTCAAGGGGGCCCGCCCGCGAAAGTCATCACTGCACCGGGGGGGCGTACGCCTGGGGTTCGTTGCTGTGGTCTCCGAACGGCAAAAGCCTGCAGTACATGTTGACTGAAAAAGGAGCTTCGAATATCTGGGAGCAGCCCTTGAACGAAGGCGCATCCCGCCAACTGACAAGATTCGGTTCCGGCCGCATTTTCGACTTCCACTGGTCCCGCGATGGTAAGCGGCTCCTGATGTGCCGTGGCGAAGTCAGCAGTGATGTCGTCCTGCTGAGCAATCTTCGCTGAATCTCGGGAATCGTTTCACATAACATCAAGGATCCGGACTGTAAGGGAGATGGATCTCCTCGAAAGTGCCAATCCGACATTTATGAGATAGGTAGTAGGCTCCTGCGGGCAACTTTACAAGCCCCTGCCATATACTTCATCTCGTTCGACGAGGGTCTCATTACTTTGGTGATGTACTTCCGTGTACTCGTTGGGCAATCCGCCAAAGGATTGTTTCTAGTCGGCTACTCAGGCCACCGACAGGCACTCGAACGCGATGGCCACAGAGAAATTCCCCGTGATCTTCGCCTCGACGCGAACGACCTTGCCCCGAGCGCTCAAGAGAGTCCGATGCGAGGCTCCAATCGCCAAATCGACAGTGGAGCCCACTGGGATTGGAAAAGCACTCGACAGGAGAATCCTGCCAACGCTGATATTCTCCGACTGAACGCGCATTTCCTCGTGGTCCAGCTTGACTGAGACGGGAAGTTTAAGAGGATGGCGAGCGTCGCGACGTTCTGGCCGCCGAGGAGAGTTCATTGAGATGAACACTACTGCGCAGGCTACGTCAAGGCGGCTGTCGTAGCCAGTGACGGAACGGTTACCCACCTTTTCGCTTCTCCGCTTCCGTCCTCCTCCGATGCTCGACTAGTTCCTTTGCGGCGGATTCGGCTAGGTCGCGAATCCAGGGTTAGCCATCTCGCGTACTCGGTGCCACGTTCTGTGCTTTCAATGAGCAGATCGGAATGGCCGACAATTGCCGTTAGTTTGTTAATCAGATTGTGCACAATTACGCTAGCAGGCTCGTGCGGCTCTCTTTCTGAAGCCATCCGTGTACATCCCTTCTCCCCCTCCACGAAAGTCTGCTGGCGTTTTCGGATACTCTGTTTACTACTCTGAAAGTGTTACGAAATCCGGACGCTTGGGAATCGAACTCGCTTCGGGCACACCAGTTTCTCCATACACAGCACGAATCGGGTAGACGGTTTTCTGATGCGGACAGTGCACTTTTCGACGCAATTCGTAGCAAACGACATGTTGCGATTCGGGTCGGGGAAGGATTGGATATAAGCCGCAGCGCCGCCGTACCGGGCGACCTTGGTTTCAAGATGATTGTCGACGTAAGCAGATATTACGTCGGACCCGAGGGTACTGGGCTAATTCGGAATTAGCCCACTACCGACCCGAGGCATATCCTGATGGTCGTCCCAGCAGAGTGCTACAATCGCGCGTGCCACTCGAAAAATACCGACAAAATCTGTACCCGAACTTGTGCGCGTGCGTTACCGCCAAGTTCTTGTGGTGCAGCGGTTCCTTCGCGGCCAGCGCATCGCATCTCCGGTGACCGTCCGGGATGCCGGGCCCGCTTAAATGCGAGCCGTGGGCGGTTAGGAGTAGACGTGTTGCTTGTTTTATAAATTCTGTAGGTTCTCCTTGGCATTGAAAACGCTGCCCATCTGTGCGGCTTTGCTTGCCTGTTGCCTGCAACTGGACGGCAGTCCAGTTCAAGCGGACAAGCAGGTCGCGACCATTCGCCACATTGCTGTCACCGGCGGCGATCACGATCTTGCCGTCGAGATTACTGCCACCGTGCCCATCACGGCTCGCACTCAGACTGTCACCGACCCTGACCGGTTGATTGTCGACCTCCCAGAATCGCTGCCCGGCGCAGGTTTGCGCAAAATCTTCGTCAATCGTGGAAGGTTGATAGATATTCGCGTCGGGGTTCTCAGCGCGAGTCCGCGCATTGCGCGCGTTGTGCTAGATCTCACATCGCCCACACAGTATCGCGTGTTGTCGATGGGGAATACGATTGTGGTCAAGTTAAGCGGCGAGTCTGGGCCCGGACCCGCACCAGTTGCGGCCACAACCACGCCGGCTGCCGAAACAAGACCGGCACAGACCACCGCTGTGGTTGCCATTCCCCCGCCAGTTCGATCCCCTGAACCCAGTCGCACGCGCTGGATTCTGCCTATTCTTGTTACAGCGGCGATTCTCGCGCTGCTCATTATCGCCGTAGTAAGCCATTTTCAAAACAAGCGAGCCAGTCGAGGACTCTAGCTAGGGTGTCCTCCATCTCTAATGGCGCTCAGGTGGAGCGCGACGTTTTCCAGGAAAAGATTGAACGCGCTCGGGCCCAAAGGCGCAGCCAGATCACTCCTTTGCTTGGGTCAATGAGTACAATCGCGAGGTTACGCCAACGATCTGTAACGCCCCCGGTCTGAGTCTTGGGAGGCTCCTAGTCTGATTGCAGTGCCCAGCGCGGATTCTCCTTGACAATTCCGCATCTGGGTGTAGTGTGTCAGCGCACTGCAGAACTCCTCCCCCAGGCCAGTCGAAAGTCCGGGCCAAAGTGACACATCGGTTCCGAACCCACGGGAAATTCTAGAATTTTGATCTAGCAAGCAGAGGAGAAACCAAATGACGATACAGTCCTGTGCAAAAATCGCAGGAGCCGTCGTAACGTTTGTTGCGATCGTTCTTGCGGGAATGTCGATCAAGCCCCCCCGCGCTCACGCGGACGATGACGACACCGACGCCAGAGTTAGAATCGGTTTCAAGATAGCGCCCGTCCACCTGAATCTGGATGGCAAAGACCGGGACCTGGTGGGACTCGGCAGCTATCTGGTTAACGCGGTGGGCGACTGCAATGGTTGCCACACTTCGGGCGGGCCTCCAAACTTTAACTACGCGCCCGGCGGAAACCCCTACTTTAACCAGCCGCTGGTGACCGATCCGACGATCTACCTGAGTGGTGGGCAGAACTTTGGTCCTGTCGGGACTCCAACCGGGCCTAACGGCTACCAAGGTCCGGCCATGATTACCCGAAACTTGACGCCGGATAAGAATGGGCTGCCGGAAGGCGGTCACACCCTTTCGGAATTTAAGCAGATCATGAGGCATGGCAAAGATTTCGACAAGATCCATCCAACCTGTACGCCAGAGCAACTGGCGGAGATTGAGGCAGGTGCCACGCCGGTTTGCATTCCCACTTCACCCGGCAATACAGCCGACGGTAATCTCCTGCAAGTCATGCCATGGCCGACGTTTTCGCAAATGAGCGACCGCGACATCGAGGCCATCTACGTATATCTGAGCGCCATCCCCTGCATCGACAACACAACGAGCACGCCACCGGACGGCGCCCCCGACGAGCTACGCAACGACTGCGGGAACGGCGGGGCGGCGGCCAATGCTGGCAAAGATACCAGAACTCAGCAAGCTCCACGATCGCAGCGGCTCCGTTGAATCTCGGCTGATCAACTGCCCACCCTTCGCCATATTCGGAAGGGTGGGCTCTTCCTTTGCCGATGCCCGTCCGTTCTTCGCCAAGGCAGGACGGGACCCTGCTGCCACTCAAGCCAGCGAAGGAAAACTAGCGGGGACTTTCCCGAGTCAACTGACGCTATCAGCGATTTCACTCAAAACCCCCGGTCAGTTGGAATGGATGGAAAAGTCTCTAGCCAGAATAGTCAGGAAACCGGGATGGCCTTCCTCGTTGTTGGCAAATACGAATCTCCGCAACGGTGGTGATCCTCGCATCTCAGACAGCGAATAGAGGAGCATTCCCTCGGGCGCGTTCATTTCGACGGCATCTACCCCTTGAAACCTAATGACGTGCTCGCGCCCGCTGTAGCCTTCGACAACAACCTCAGCAGTCTTGCCCTCGAAAGAAACTCGCAACACAATCCCGTCGTGGAGATCAGGAATGCCAACGTATCCAACGAAATCAGGATCAGTCACGGGTTAATTCTATACGCGCTCAGACAGTAACTGTTGAGAACGCATTATTAAGAGGGCGTCCCTTTAGGAGTAGGTTATGAGCGCAAGCATCATTTCCTACGAAAGGAACACCCTCCATGAATAGCGAAAAGTATATTGGGCTCGACGTTCATCAAGCAACTATCTCGGTGGCAGTATTGGATTCCACTGGCAAGTTAGTCATGGAATCGATTCTGGAAACAAAAGCCGCCACCATTCTGGAGTTCTTTGCGGGGTTGCGCGGAACTTTATCGGTCACCTTCGAAGAAGGAACTTGGGCCGCGTGGCTGTACGATTTACTGAAGCCGCATGTGGCCAAGCTGGTGGTGTGCAATCCGCGAAAGAATGCTCTGCTCAAAGACGGAAACAAAAGTGATCGTATCGACGCCCACAAGTTGGCCGAACTGTTGTACCTAAACAAGCTCAGCTCGGTCTACCATGGCGAGACGGGCGTGCGCATGCTGCGCGAGCTAGCCCGGAGCTACCTGACCATCGTCAAAGATCTGACCCGAGTCATGTGTCGGTTGAAAGCGGTCTATTGCAGCTGGGCGATCCCCTGTGCCGGCCGGGACGTCTACTATCCCCGTCATCGAGCCGAGTGGCTGGGCAAGATCAAGGAAGCCGGCGTCCGTCGCCGAGCCGAACGACTCTACCAGCAACTGGACATGCTGCAGTACTTGCGCCAGCAAGCGCGCCGCGAGCTGTTGGCGGAGAGTCGCAAGCATGCCATCACCGTCAAACTACGGCAGATTCCCTCACTGGGACCGATTCGCTCCGCCTTGGCGGTAGCGCTGATCCAGACCCCGCATCGTTTCCGCACTAAGCGACAGCTTTGGGCTTACAGCGGACTTGCTTTGGAAACCCGCACCAGTGCGGAATATTGCTATGTCAAAGGCGGACTGCGACGTTCTAAGAAACAGATCTCCATTCGCGGTCTGAACAAGGACCACAATCATGATCTGAAAGGCTTGTTCAAAGGTGCGGCCACCAGGGCCAGTGTACTGCCCGGCCCGTTCCAGGATTTCTACCAGAGATCACTGGCCAAAGGTATCAAGCCAACGATGGCGCGTCTCACGCTGGCGCGCAAGATTGCAGCCATCACGCTAACTCTATGGAAGAAGGGAGAAAACTTCGACGCTGACAAACTGAAATCGCAAGCCGCTTGAGCGTCTCATGGGAAGAGCCCTCCATCTCCGCTGATCTTTTTGTGGTGGTGGCCAGTTGGTTCTTGAGACGCTCGGGTTCGAGGGTGAGCATCCTTATGGCCTGCATACGACTGCGAGCAAAAGCAACAGAGTCCAACTAGCGCAACTTCTTTTCATCGGGATGACAGTCCCGCGAACAAACCGTGGGCTGGGGGGGCGCGGTCAGGGTGTGGGTTTCACTTCTCGGGTTAGCATCCGTTGCGGCTTCACCGCGCTCTGCATACCCAAGGCCTGCCGAGGCAGGATGGCCAGTGCAATACCCACATCGAGACCCAAGCACTACTAACCCTTCCTATCGTTCAGGCCTTCGCCGCTCGCGCGACTACTACACCCTCGGCTGACTTCTGCCATGCGGTCAGAACACCTCTCGATTTCCTCAGTCACGATTCCGCGACACACAGCAGGCCTCCCGTGATAAGCTCGACCGCTTTCCACGCACGACTGCCGGATTTACCACCAGTGCCCTTGTTGGATATGGGCTTCCCGATCGTTTGCTCGCTCACCGGCACCGTAGGCCTCCTCATCCGGTTCTTGTTCATCAGCCCGCGCGTTTGCTCCACGCTTCCTTCGGACCCCACCTCGCGATGACGCCCTTGCGCTTCGCTACCCTTCACCTCCATCAGGTTGGTAGAGGACTTTCACCTCCAAGCTGTCGAACATGCACGGCGTACAAACAAGCGGGGCGGCCTCTCGGCCGGCCCCGTGGTTTTCTGTTCCGCGAGCAGCCTAGTCGTCGCCGCCGAAGGAGAAGGCATCTGCGTCCGGGTTGCCCGTGTTCCCCTGATTTTCAAACGCTCCGACGAAGCCGGAGTTGTGATTCAGGAAGTCGCTGGTCAACTGATCGTAGTCGCCCATGTAAATCGGGTTGATGAAGGCGTCTGAGCCGTGCGTGGGAGCGAACGGCCGCAGACCGGTGTTGAAGTCGGCGAAGCTCGCGCCGCCGTTGTTGGATGAGGCGCAGTAACGGCCGATCGCCTGATTCTCCGAGTCGTTGCGGCGGTCGTACCAGCAGATTCCAACCGTGCCGTGTTTATCGACTGCGATGCCCGACTGGTAGTGGTCGTGCCCGCCGCCGGTACCCGGCTGGGTATCGCTGTTGACCTTGAGCGGCGCCGATCCCCAGGTCTGCCCGCCGTCATAGGATGCGCGCAGCAGAACATCGTCGTCGGCATATGCGCCCTGGATGGCAAACGGATCGGAAGTGATCTTGTTCCGTCCATCAGCCCAGGTGATGTAGATGGCGCCATCCAACTTCCTGCCGGAGTGGTCGACCGCCATCGCCATATCCAGGAAATCGCGGAAGTCGCCTTGCAGATAATAGGAGTCTCCGCCCGGCTGAACGTTCTTTTCCACAGTTACCGCCGACGAAAGCGTTCCGCCCGAGAAGCCGGAGATCTGAATCGACCGCGGCCCCAGCGGGAAGTTCGGCCCCAGGTTCACCCACGAAATGTAGAGGGTGCCCGTGGAGTTGACGGCCATCTGCGATCCCTGAAAGCCATTCTGAATATAGGTGATCGGGTCGGCGCAGGAATACGCTGCCACGTTCGGCGCGCCCCAGGTATTGCCGCCGTCATCCGACTCCACAAATTCGATGGCATTGCGGAACAGCGGAAATCCATACTGGTCGTTGCCGCAAACCGTGCCCGAATAGTCGAAATCCGTGTAGGACACGAAAATCCGGTTGTGATTCGAGGGATCGATCGTCGACCACGGCTTGTCGAGAAGGTGGTAGAAGGCGCTCTTGGCAATCGCCGCCACCGGGTTGCCCCAGGTCTGCCCGCCGTCGGTCGAGGTGTTGATCGAAATCGCAGCCCACGGATTCAGGCTGGCATCGTCGTAGTCGAAAATCTGGGTGAAGTAGAAGGTGTTCGGATCCGTGCAGAGGACGCCCGGATCGCCGCCCAGGAAGTTGTAGATAGTTGGGCCGGGATTGACCGGACCGATGTCGGTGAACGTGCGGCCGCCGTCGGTCGAGTAGGCCGATCCGCTGAAGCTCTGGCCGCCCGTGCCGTTATAGAAATAGGGAGTCTCGAACACGCTGCCCGAATCGTTGAAGCCCACCACCACGGTGTTGCCGCAGCGCGCCGTCGAGGTTTCGCTTTGCGTGTATCCGGCAAACGCCGAATAGGCGTAATCGGTGGAAGGATCGGAGACGGGAACGATTCCGCCGTCAGCGGAGGCCGCCGCCGCAACTGCGGCCTTGACCGCGGCCTTCGCCGCCGTACGCGGGGCAGGCCGGAATGTCGGACTGGTCAACCTCATTCCATAGGCCTGCCACTTCGTCGCGATGTGATTGATGTTGGCGTAACCGTCCAGCATCTTCTGTTGCGCTGGGGGGAGTTTGGAAACTGTGGCTTGAATCTGCTGCAGAATCTTGTTCGTCGCGGTCACTTTCTCCACCGAGAGCTGCGCTACCGCCAGTGACGACATGAGCGCCGCTCCGGCCATCAGAGAGCCAATGACGTGTAACAACCTGGACGATTTCATTTAGCGTTGTCTCCTTAAGTCACACAAGTTACGGATAGGGTGAGGTGAACAGATGTTTGTGTATGTTGGAAATACGATTAGGGGTAGTAGTAGGCCATTGTCGCCGCCTGTGCGTCAAGCAAAAATGCGACAAAGTCATCTGCCGGGCTCTAGAGCTGATCCCGATGTTGCTCCAAGACGATACGCACCAATTGACTGCGCGTCCTGACGCCGGTCTTCGAAAAGAGTTGCTGAAGTGTGGCTTTGACCGAGCTCTCGGAGACTCTGATTCGATCCGCAATTTCCTTATTCGCAAGACCCTCGAATACGCAGGAGAGCACTTGCTGTTCTCGCTCGGTGAATGGTTTGTTTCGATTTTCCTGAGGAATTGCGGCCTCAGTTGTGAGAACAGTCCGCAGTTGCTCCTGGTCCAGCCACACCTTGCCAGCCATCACGTCACGGATTCCCTGCGCAAGCAACGCGGCAGAGTCACGTTTCAGGAAAACCCCCGAAATCCCAGAACGGATCAGTTCTGTTGCCGCTCTTTGATCCACGCCTGCGGTCACGACCAGAATCTTTCCCTTGAATCCTTGTGTCTCTGCCTGTCGCACGAACTCTGTGCCATCGTGCTCGCCGAGATCGAAGTCGAGGAGTACCACGTCAATGGGTTTCTGTTTCACGATTTCCAGAGCTTCTTGAATCGTCCCGCAGTGAGCGGCGACGCGGAATCCGGGCTCTGCACCGAGGAGTCGACTTACACTTTCCCGGAAGAGGGCATGATCGTCCAACAACAAGATGTGGACTATCTTTTCTGCGGTTTCAGGCACTCACTGCCTCCTTCGCCGCGGCCCGCAAAGGCAACACGAGAGCGAAGCAGCAACCCTCCGAACTGGGCTCGTAGCCAAGTTCGCCCCCAAAGCTGCGCATGATCGCCCGCGAAACGTACAGTCCGAGACCGGTGGACTCGGCACTGCTCAGGAAGGGTCGGAAGAGATTTTCTGGCGCAGCGATACCCGTTCCTGTGTCCTCGAATCGAATTACGACTGTCCCTCCCTCCGGTCGTGCAGAGATTCGAAGTTGCTTCCTTCCCGTAGCGGTCATGGCCCGCTGGCTATTCTTGGCGAGGTTCAAGAAGACCTGAATGAGTCCGTACCTGTCCGCCCAAACCAAGGGCAGCAATTTCTCAATATCCCACTGCACATCGATCTTCGATTCGTGATAGGCGGTTTCGATCAGTATCCGGAGTTCGTCCAGCACAGATGTTAGCTCGACCACCTCACCATTCTGAGCCGTAGTTGACCCCAACTCCAGCGCCGATACTCTGTCCAGACTCTGGATCAAGCTGCCCAAAGCTTTGAAATCCTCGTTCGATTCTAGCTCCTTAACTTGGGCGAGATTCTTGTGCAGTACAAGAACCGCACCACACAGGTTGCGAATTTCGTGTGCCACAGCGCTCATCAGAATTCTCGTATTCTTCAATAGATAGTCTAGGCTGAGATCCTCGCGACTCCGCAGATCCTCAGAAAGATCAACAACAATGGCCGCCAAGCGGGGACCCGATATTGTGCTGTAGGTGGAAAACCAAACGCCGGCCAAGAAGACTTCTCCGTCACTCCTTTTCCCCGTGCATTGGAGAGTCGTCCGAAATACTCGCGGCTGTTGAGTCTTGAGGACCGTTTGCAAAGCTGGGAGGTAAGAGTTGATTTCCTGCCCTTGCAAGGGCCTCCCCTCAGGCGCCAGCAAGTGTTGGGCTGCCTCATTTGCCAATAACACGCTGCCGCCCGAGTCAATTGTGACGATCGCAGCTGGACTGCTTTCCACGAGGGAACGCAATTGCTCCTCCGCGTCCTCGCGTAGCTTGATCTGCCCTTCGAGTTCTTCGACGTGAGTCATCGCAATTCGGCGATTGCGGATCAGTTCCGAAATAAACAATCCAGTACCGACAAATCCTGCTGAACTAAACAGCAAGCGGACCACAGCTTCATTTTCAGGCAAATTGCTGAACGCTTCCTGAAGAACTGCACAAACCAATGCAACCCCTAAAATCTGAGTTCTTGACAGGAACCCGCCGAGAATCATGATGGGAAATAGGTAAAGGAAACCCAGGGAGATGTAGGGCTTCGTCGCCCAGTCGACTACCGCAAGTGCTGATATCAAGAGACCGGCAACAACGATCAGTCTGGCGCGATTGGCCGGCGCGTAGATGGACAATGGGTCTTTCATGCCCACTCTAATGGTGCGCTATCTTCGCCTGCTAGGAAACTGGCTTGTCAAGAACTAGCCAAAAGATAGGCTCACGGGTCATCGAAAGATAGTGTCGGAGCCTCAAAGATAGGATTCCCTGTTGCGCACTGTGGCTTGCACAATCTCCTCAGCCGCATCCAGTACTGACATCTTTAGAGGCCTGAGAGCTGTCGAGCCTAAGTATCGATTCCGCAGGCGCTACGACGCTACCTGAACCGAGTCCCGGGTCGAAAGGCGTTGTGCCAGATCTTGGAGCGGAGTTTAGCGAAGGGGTCTGGAGTGGAAGCACGAGATTGCAGCCTTCCCCATCACTCCATCCCCTTCGTGAGTGTTGCTGAAAACCATAATGACCTTTCATGATCCAACATTTCCGGTGGCGCAAGGGATATTCCTGACCGCTAAACCCGATTCATCCGCAGTCCGTAAGCACGACTCCTCGATGGTCAGATCCGCGACGGTAGTAAGGATGGCGCCTGAAAAACTAGCCATCCTGCGATCGGTCAAGCTCTTTTTCCTGACCCTATTGATCACGGCCTTTCTCGCCCAGAGCGCACATGCCCAGCAGCAGAGCTTCACGTGGCAGGAGATTCGAGACAAGTTCGAAGCCGCAAATCCGACTCTGCTGGCAGACAAGCTGAATATCGACGAATCCAAGGCGCAGGAGGTCACGGCGTTTCTACGCCCGAACCCGACGTTCGCCCTGTCGGCCGATGGAACCCAAATCGCGCCTCATAACGACGTCTGGCGACCGCTCGCTGGCACATACGAAACTCCCAGCATTAGCTATCTGCACGAACGGCAGCACAAGCGGGAGTTACGGCTGGAGAGCGCAAAAAAGGGGACTCTGATTGCCGAGTCGAGCCATGCCAACCTGGAAAGAAACATGCTCTTCAACTTGCGCGACGCGTTTGTGGCAACGTTGCAGGCAAAAGCGGTGCTCCAGCTTGCAAAAGACAACCTTGCCTACTACGACCGCGTGCTTGATATCAGCAGAGATCGCTTCAATGCCGGCGACATCGCACAAATCGATCTCGACCGACTAGAACTGCAGCGTGTGCAGTACGAATCGGATTTGCAAGCTGCCGAAGAGAGCTTGGAAAACGCAAAAATCCTACTCCTCACGTTGCTAAACGACCGCACTCCGATTGAACAAATCGACGTGACCGGGACATACGACTTCAACGACCAACTCATGCCCCGTGACGAGTTTCGGAAGATCGCTCTGGACACACGGCCCGACTTGAAGGCCGCTGCTGAAGCCGTGGACAAAGCCCAAACCGATCACAAACTCGCGGTTGCCAACGGCTCAACCGATCCGACTTGGAGTGCGTGGTATACGCACAACTCATCCAACAATAATCCCTTTGGCATAAATACGCTCGGCGTCAGTGTCATCATCCCGTTACGCATTTTCGATCGCAACCAGGGCGAGAAGTTGCGGACACAGCTCGATATCAGGCGCAATGAAAAACTGCGCGATGCAACCGAAGCACAAGTGTTCAGCGACGTAGATTCGAGCTACGCCACGCTCGAAAGCAATGTGACTCTGCTCCGCCCTTACAAGGCCAAGTACCTGCAGCAGTCTGTCCGAGTGCGGGACACGATTACATTTTCCTACCAGCACGGCGGGGCGTCGCTGCTGGATTTCCTGAACGCACAGGCAGAGTACCGCAGCGTGCAGTTGAACTACGTGAACTTGGTTGGCTCGTACTTGACGGTGGCGGCCCAATTGAACATGGCGGTGGGGCGTGAGGTGATCCAGTGAACATCCGATGGTTTCTCCGGCTCTTGATGTTGGCGGCGTGTGGGTTCTTGATGGCTGTGCTCGCAGGCTGCAATGAAGGCAAAGCCGACCCGAAGGCCGAGGCACCGCCGGCGGCTACCGTTGAGCCTGACCTGGATGCCAACAACTTCAAAGTGGATCACCCTGACCAGTTTCCTTTGGTGGCGGCGGTTGAGCATAAAGCGGCACCCGCCCTGGATGTCACCGGCGTGGTGCAACCAGACATTGCGCGGGCCGTGCCAGTGATCTCGCTCGCCGCGGGACGGGTGGTGGAAATTAAGGCCCGGCTGGGCGATCTCGTATCGAAAGGCCAGTTGTTGCTGAGGGTTCGCAGCAACGATGTCTCCGGAGCTTACCAGGTCTATCTGAAAGCCGTGAACGATGAGCGATTGGCGCGGCAGCAACTCGAACGGGCACAAATCCTTTACGACAAGGGCGCGATCGCAAAGAGCGCTCTCGAACAAGCCGAAGACACCGAACAGGATGCCAAAGTCGATCTCGATACCGCAATCGAACAGTTGCGGCTTCTGGGCGTGGACAAGGACCATCCTTCGGGGATTGTGGATGTCACCGCGCCCATCTCCGGCGTGATTACCGACCAGCAGGTCACGAACGCGGCAGGCGTTCAGGGTCTGTCCGGCCCGACCCCCTTCACCATCTCTGATCTTTCTTACGTTTGGATTATCTGTGACGTCTACGAAAATGATCTCGACGCTGCACACATCGGTGAGTACGCGGACATCCGCCTGAATGCTTATCCCGACAAGGTCTTGAAAGGGCGAATCGATAACGTCCTGCCCGTTCTCGATCCCACCATTCGCACCGCGAAAATTCGGCTGGAAGTGCCGAATCCAGGACTCATGCGGGTGGGAATGTTTGTCACTGCCACCTTCTACGGCAAACAGGCTGAATCGCGGGCTGCGGTTCCTGCAACGGCCATACTCCACTTGCATGATCGCGAGTGGGTATACACCCCGGTGAGAGCGGGGCATTTCAAACGCCTAGAAGTGATCACAGGAAACATGCTTCCCGGCAGGCTGCAAGAAGTTGTTTCAGGCATCAAGCCCGGAGATCAAGTGGTCTCAAACGCTTTGCCACTGCAAAACACTGTGGAGCAATGAAATGATTCGCCGAATCGTTGATTTCGCTCTCAGCAACCGCCTTCTTGTCTTGGCTCTGGCATTGATCCTTTTTGCTGGGGGGATTGTTTCGTTCAAGCGACTGCCCATTGAGGCGTATCCCGACGTGGCCGATAACTACGTCGAGATCATCACGCAATGGCCAGGGATTTCGGCAGAACAGATCGAACAGCAGGTCACGATTCCGCTCGAAGTCGTCATGAACGGCATCCCGCATGTCGTGCATCTGCGTTCGTTCTCGCTCTTCGGGCTCTCCGACATAAAGCTGATTTTCGACGACGAATCGGACAACGACTGGAACCGGGAGCGGGTTCTGGAGCGGTTGGCCCAAGTCACCTTGCCGCCTGGCGTGGTGCCGCAAATGGGCACGGACTGGAGCCCGGTCGGCCAGATTTATTTCTTTACCCTGCACAGCACGAATCCGGCGTACGACCCAATGGAGCTGAAATCCCTTGAAGACTGGGTCATTGAAAAGAATTTCAAAGCAGTCCCCGACATTGTCGACGTCGCTAGCTTCGGCGGCCCCACGCGCGAATATCAGGTTCGCGTGGACCCGAACAAGCTCGTCGCTTACGGCCTAAGCCTGGCCCAGGTCGAGCAGCAACTCACCAACAACAACGTGAACGCTGGCGGGAGCTTCATACAAGAAGGGTTGCAGCAGATCAATGTGCGCTCCGTGGGATTGGTCGATCGTGCCCAAGACATCGAACACACGGTCGTCATGACCAAGAATGGCACGCCGCTCCGGGTGAAGGACATTGCCGTCGTTTCGCAAGGTCCGAAGATTCGGCTCGGGCAGTTTGCCCGAGCCATTCACCACGAAGACGGAAAGATCGTCGATAACGACGATGTAGTGTCAGGCATCGTGCTATTGCGCAAGGGCGCGGCGGCAGACACGGCCCTGCAAGGCATCAACAAGAAAGTCAAGGAACTGAACGATCATATTCTGCCTCCAGGCGTGAAGGTTGTTCCCTTCATTGATCGCAGCGATCTGGTTCACTTCACCAGTCACACGGTGCTGAGCAACCTCACGGAAGGAATGATCCTGGTATCGATCATCCTTTTTATATTCCTCGGCAATGTCCGGGGCGCGCTGATCGTTGCGGCAACGATTCCGTTCTCGCTGTTGTTTGCGTCCATTTGTTTAGACTTGAGGCACATTCCCGCGAACCTCCTCTCTCTCGGCGCGTTGGATTTTGGCATGGTGGTTGATGGCGCAGTAGTGATGGTGGAAAACATCGTGCGCCACCTAGGCCACATGAATGGGAATTCCAAAACGCCAAGCGAACGAATCAGTGAGGCGTCCCACGAAGTGCAGCGCCCGGTGTTCTACGCGATCGCCATCATCATTACCGCTTACTTGCCGATTTTTACGCTGCAGCGCGTCGAGGGCAGGCTTTTTCATCCCATGGCCTGGACCGTAGCCTTTGCACTGCTCGGGGCCTTGCTCTTCTCGATTTTGATTACACCCGTACTGGCCAGTTTCGCTTTCCAGAAAGGAGCGCGAGAATGGCATAACCCAGTCATGCACTTCCTGACTGAACGGTATCGCACCGCGGTTCGGTGGGCCATTCGCCGGCGTGTGCTCGTGGTCGGTGCGGGCGTGCTCGGGCTTTTCGTAGCGCTTTACCTCGCCCTGAGCGGCGTCATCGGTTCGGAATTCCTACCCCACCTGGATGAAGGTGCGCTCTGGGTGCGGGGCACACTGGCCCCCAGCACCGGGCCGGACGAGGGAATCCGGGTGTCAAACCAAGCCCGGATCATACTTTGCTCTTTCCCCGAGGTCCCGCAATGCACCAGTCAAACCGGGCGGCCGGATGACGGCACGGATACAACCAGCTTTTTCAATACCGAGTACTTCGTTGATCTAAGGCCGAAGGAAGAATGGCGACCTGTCTTTCACGAGAACAAAGACGAATTGATCGCCGCCATGAATCGCGAACTCAACAAAATTCCTGGCGTGGTCTGGGGTTTTTCTCAGCCCATCGAAGACAATATGGAAGAGGCGGTCAGTGGTGTAAAGGGCGAGCTGGCCACCAAGATCTACGGCGATGACTTGAAAGTTCTGGAAGGAAAGAGCGAACAAATCGTCAGCATCATGCGAGGTGTCAAGGGAATCGAGGATCTTGGAGTGTTTCATGTGCTCGGCCAGCCCAACCTGAACGTGACTGTGAACCGCGATGCGGCCGCCCGCTACCAAATCAACGTCGCGGACGTGCAGGATGCGATTCAGACCGCGGTGGGCGGGAACGCACTCACGCAAGTCCTCAAGGGCGAGGCGCGATACGACCTTACGATGCGCTATCTCCCGAAATACAGGGATACGAAGGAAGCGATCGAGAGCATTCGTCTCCTATCGCCCTCCGGGGAACGGGTATCACTCGCGCAACTCTGCAAGATCATCGTCGCCGACGGCGGTTCTGAAATCTATCGCGAAGGCAATCAGCGTTATGTTGCCATCAAGTACAGTGTCCGCGGCCGTGACCTGGGCGGCGCGGTAGAAGAGGCGATGAAGAAGGTCAACGAACAGGTCAAACTGCTGCCCGGATATCACATCGACTGGGAGGGGGAATACGAGAGCCAGAAGAGGGCGGACGAGAGGCTACTCATCGTTCTCCCCATCACCATCCTTATCATCTTCATCATCCTTTACACGATGTTCAAATCCTTCAAATGGGCGTTGCTGATTCTGGCCAACGTGGCCATGGCACGCATCGGGGGTCTGCTGGCGCTTCTGATTACCGGCACCAATTTCAGCGTTTCCTCCGGCGTAGGTTTCCTGGCGCTGTTTGGCGTGTCCGTGCAAACCGGAGTCATCATGCTGGAGTACATCAATCAGCTTCGTGCTCGACGCTATTCCATCGAGGACGCCGCAGTTGAGGGGGCCGTGTTGAGACTGCGGCCCATCATGATGACGATGCTGGTGGCGACTCTAGGCCTACTGCCAGCAGCTCTATCGCACGCGATTGGCTCCGACTCTCAGCGCCCCTTTGCAATCGTCATCGTTGGCGGGTTGATTGCGGACTTAGTGATGAGCATCTTTCTGTTGCCGACGCTGTACGTTTGGATCGCGGGCGAGCGAGATGTGCTCCCAGCTGCTGACGGGAACTTTGAAGAGGGAGAGCACGTGGACTAGGGCCGGTGGTGTAAGGGAACACGGCGGGGTTCGCCTCGCAGATGCGCGTTCGAATCGCAGCCCGGTCCACCAACGCAGAATCAGATTTGTACGTTAATCACCGGCCTGCCGATAAGCTTTTCTTGGTACCGACTTACGTCTGATCTGCCGGGTAACCGCTCACTACAAACCGAGAAGAAGCGAAGAGCCGAATGAGGCGAGGTCTCACGGGGGGAACCCAGATGAGGGGAGTAGCAACAGCGTGAAGTACGAGAACGGTGGGAACGCCAGGCGGAAATGTACGATTGTGCTTCCAAGTCTAGCTAGCGGAATAGGAGTGATGCTCTTCGTTGTCGGCGCGATGACAGTCGAAGCCCAGTCCGTCCAACCGGCGGTGTCGCGTCCGGCGGAAGGGATGTCTGCCCAAACGCTTCCGGGTGGCAATGGCGAAAAGGCGCCGACGAGTTCGTGGGACAGCCCTGTTGTTTTTGGGATTCCGAACAATATGGGCTCACCCTACGTGCCGTTAGATAGCTGGATTTATCCAGCTTTTGATCGCCTGATTGCGTTGGGCTATGTTCGGTCGGCAATTGTTGCCCAACGGCCTTGGACCCGCCTGGAATGTACGCGACTACTGAATGAAGCCAACGACCTTCTGCAGTCTGCGGACGCTGATGATGACCAGGCGCGCGATATCTATGATGCTCTCGCGCAAGAATTCTCATACGAGAGTGCTCTCTTGGATGGTCAAACCAACCGCAATGTTCAAGTGGGATCAATTTACACACGCGTCACAGGGATCGCGGGGCGGCCTCTCACGGACGGATACCACTTCGGTCAAACTGTCATAAATGACTTTGGTCGGTCTTTCGGTGAAGGGTTTAATACGGTAAGCGGTTTTTCAGGATGGGCCTCCGAAGGACCGCTGACAGGGTATTTCCGCGGCGAGTACCAGCACGCACCTTCAATTCCAGCGCCTTCATCACAAGCTTTGCAGTTCATCGCAAATTCGTTCGGTTCTTTGCCCGTGCCTCCCGATATCCCGACACCAGCAGTGAACCGTTTTCAAGTGCTCGACGCCTACGTCGCGCTAAATCTCGAAAACTGGCAGTTGGCCTTCGGCAAACAAAGTTTGTGGTGGGGACCGAGCCACGATGGTCCCTTGATGTTCAGCGATAACGCACTGCCGATCACGATGTTTCGGATCGACCGCGTAACACCATTTCGGCTTCCGTGGATTCTTCGGCTGTTCGGGCCTATAAAGGGGCAGTTTTTCGTTGCCCGGCTTTCTGGTCATCAGTTCGCATATGGTGTAAACACCGGCCTGGTTGGGCAGTGGACTCAGTCACTGAGTGATCAGCCGTTCATGGACGGTGTGAAACTAAACTTCAAGCCCACTCGAGATTTCGAATTTGGCGTCGGCTTAACCACCATGATCGGAGGACCTGGCGTACCGTTCACTTTCCACAAATTTGTTCAGAGCTTGGCTGCTCTTCGGACGTGTAGCCCCGGCAGCCCTTGCGACCCTGGAGATCGACGCTCAAGCGTGGACTTCAGTTACCGAGTCCCCGGACTGCGGAAATGGCTAACCTTTTACGGTGACGCATTCACACAAGACGAATACTCGCCGCTCGGGTATCCACGCAAAGCCGTCTTTCAAGGCGGCATCTATATGCCAAGACTTCCGGGCATCCGGAAACTCGATCTGAATGTAGAAGGCGGTTCCACGTCACCAGCGGACTGGCAGCCAGGCACCTGTAACGCCTGCTTTTACGCAAGCAACCGCTTCCTGAATGGATGGACAAATTCTGGCAACCTCCTGGGAAGCTGGATCGGTCGCGCCAGCCAGGGAGAGCAGGCGACCGGCACCTACTGGTTGACACCCCGAAACACGATCCAGTTCAACTATCGGCATCGCAAACTCGACACTCAATTTATCCCAAACGGGGGCACAGTCAACGACAGAGGCGTGAAAGCCGATTTTTGGTTGAATACGAAGATGAGGTTGTCGGGTTCGGTGCAATACGAGAAGTGGCAAATCCCCGTGCTGGATTCGTCGGCTAGATCGAACGTCACCGCTTCATTCGAGTTGGGTTTTTGGCCTCGCGACTGGCGCTTACACGCTCACTAGTGGACTGTCGCAGTGAATTCGTTACCACGTAGGCGGCGAGAAGGGTCGGAGTATTTCCACTGAATGGGACGAGCGTTTGCCGAATAGGTGTTGATGTAGCGGCGGAGTTTGCGAGCCAAATCGGGTACCGAGGTGAAGATGCCGCGGGCGATGACTTCGCGTTCGATTTTGGCGAACCACAACTCAACTTGATTGAGCCAGGAAGAATAGGTGGGCGTGAAGTGAAATTGCACGCGTGGATGCCTTTGGAGGAAATCGCGAACCAGTTGGGTTTTGTGAGCGGAGAGGTTGTCGAGGATGATATGAATCTGCTGCCGGGGCGGGCACAACGACACCACTTCTTCCAGGAAGGCCACGAAGTCGCGGCTAGTGTGGCGAGCCGCAGTCTTTCCGTGGACGCGGCCGGTCTTCGTTTCCAGCGCGGCATACAGAGAAAGCGTGCCATGTCGGTAGTACTCGAAGCCATGACGCTCCGCGCGGCCGGGCGAGAGCGGCAGAACCGGGTCGAGTCGATCCAGAGCCTGAATCGCGGTCTTTTCATCGACCGAGAACACGGCGGCGTGCTGCGGCGGATTCAGATAGAGGCCGAGAATGTCGGCCGCTTTGCTCTCAAACTCCGGATCGTCGCTGGCCAGATAACGCTCCAAGCGGTGAGGTTTGAGGCCAGCTTCTTGCCACACTCGATGCACCGCGTCTTTGCTGACGCCCAGCGCTGCCGCCAGTTTGCGGCAGCTCCAATGCGTAGAACCGTCCCGGGGCTTCTTGCGCGTGGCCGACAGAATCCGTGCGCGCAACGCTGGAGTCAGAACCGTGGCCTTCTGCCCGGGATGATAGGTATCGAGTCCGTCGAGCCCGGATTCGAGAAAGCGCTGTTTCCAGCGGATGATGGTTGGCGCCGTGGTTTGCAGACGGCCCTTGATGGTGTTGAAGGACACTCCTTCGGCCAGCATCAGGATGACCTTCGCGCGAAAGACATCGCCCGCGGGCAAGGAACGCGATTGCGCAATGCTGTTCAGTTCGAAACGCTGTTCCCGGGTAAGGGAAACTTTGCTGCTGGTCGCCATACCAGCTTAGAAGCATAACAACTAGTAATGGTTACTCTGCGACAGGCCACTAGGTGCACCTTTAGACACCGATGCTCAATGGCAGAGAACAATGGCAGCGAACCTTTTAGTGAGTGCTGTCGCCATGGGCACTCGGAACTTTTGTGGCGGCCTCATCTCTTCGGGCAGCTAAGATTTCGGGATCCCATACGATTCGCCAACTTGGCTCCTGAACGCAGAGCTACGTTCATACGTTGGTACCGTGCCTTCGGAATCCTTCCTTTTCTAGCAGGCGTGCTCATCGCGGCTAATGGCATCGTGTTCTCAAACCACCATCACTAGAATTTCCATCTTCGGTCGACGCAAGAGACCACGGATGCGTCCGCACTCCTTGAGGAATTGGCCGAAAGATAGCCTTCAACACCCGAAAGATGGCTCCCCAAGTCTAAAAGATAGGGTTCTCAGTATCCGCCCTCCGGTTTACACCAGTGGAGTGTCTGGAGATCAACCGCGCTTCCTTATCACGGCAGTATTTGCATTTCCCTGGGACCGCGTCTTCGATCAAGGAGAGCGCGTCTTTGAGGTTGTTCTGCTTGTGTTGTGGTTTGGCTTCGTAGCATTCCTTGCATTCTCGGCGATACGATTTGTCCGCGAAAAAGCCAAAAACAAGTCCAAGGGCAAAAGGAAGCGACGTGATCGTTCAGCATCCCCAGCGCGCGGTTGCCGCTAGATGGGAGCGTCGTGTACGGCGTCATCGAAAGCCAAACTTCGCGCTTTGTGTCGACTTTTCTGCAGATGAGGAACTGGTTATCAATGCGCTTCCGCGACGCGCCGCTCGGCGCAATCAGCTCACTTCTTATTGTGCTCGGTGTGATCCTCTTCCCGCTGGCAGGATCATTTGGTGGGACGGCGCCGTCCCTCAGAAGGGTGCTTTCTGTGTTTTCTGTCCTCTTTCTTCTGTTTCCGCCTGCGATCCTCAGTGCTGTGTATTCTTTATTCTTTGAGAAATCAAAGTTTTACGGGGGTCTGAATGTGTTGCTTGTAAGCATTGTTGTCTTCCTCCAGCCACTTGCCTGGCATTGGCTAAGCCTTTATCTTCCAATAGTCTGTGCTTTCACAATCTTCTGCGCCGTTGTGCGGGCCTTAAGACGCCGCCCAAACTCCTGATGGAGACCGCATTCGATTGTGAACACGGTAGGCCGCTTTGCAGACGCGTTCCCCGCCTACAGAATTCTGTGCATGAGGAGACTGTGTCAAGTTTTATAGCAACAAAACTTGACGTACATGCGCTGCCGATCTTCCTACGCTTCTGACCAACACTCGATCGTCGGAAGAGCCCCACCCACCGCATTCCCTCGTTGAGCACTGAATCAGGACGACATTCGTCCTTCGGCGGAAGGGGGCCGGCTGGCCGAGACCACCCCTCAAGCTAGAGCAATTGTGAGAACCGGCTTCGAGGAATTCGCCCAGCTTGGCTGTCACCTTGAACTGCGAGATGGTTTCGAGTTCCTTGAATCCAGAAGTAGAAGTGAAGGCATTCGAGAGACTCCATATCGTGCGTGGCCGGGAAGTCCTCGTATCTCGGATCGAACAATACAGGTCATGTACGCTGCGGACAAGGTGCTTGGGGGCTTCCAGTCTGCCCTCGACAAGCGCCTCGTATATCACCACCTTGGCGGTGACATCAGTCAGTTCACGTCTCTGCTAAGCTTCAACCTGCTTTCGCATCGGTTCGAAGTTGCGCTGCATTCGGTGAACGCCCACCGAGATGCGGTCGATGAGAGAGAACGACTTCGAGTGTTTCGCAAGCACGGGAGTGAACACGCCAGTGACAATGTTTCCAGATTCGAGCCCCATGAGTATTATTTTCTAGGGCGAGCCTGGCTCCACATGCTTCAATTTCTGGGTTGCCCGGAATCGTCAAATTGTTTGCGGCCTCGCTTTTGGAGGGCGGTGTTCCGGGCCTACCGGCTGTTGCGCCTAATGTAGTGGTCCTGCACGCGATTGACGACCTGAAAACCGCGTCATCCAGATAGGCATATTTTCTTAAGAGGTAAGTGAAGCTATAGTTTGTTGAAGCGCGTAAACGCATAGCTTGGTACAACTGAAACCGCAATCCGGGAAGCAACAGGCAGAGATCGTGGCGGCACGTTAACGCTTCCGGCAGATTGCTGACAACGCTCACTGCTGGCGCGGAGTTTTGGTTGGGTATGGTACGTCGGGGCGAGGGTCGGGAACGAAACCATTCCGATTGGGCATTTTTACGCGAGGCAGCGTCGTTTCATTTAGCTCAGCTTCCTTGTCAAGAATTCCGTTGAGGTAAAGAACAAACGCCGTAACGGCGTAGGTTTGGTCGGGGGTAAGGGTTCCGGGGCGAGCATAAGGCATTTTCCGGTGGATGTAGTCCCAAACTGTGGTCGTATAGGGCCAGTAACTTCCAACGGTCCGGAGTGGGTTGTTGCTCTTCAGCGTGCCTTGGCCTCCGGCCAGCGCGGGATACTGCAACATTCCTTGACCGCGATCTCCATGACAATTCGCGCAGAGGGTCTCATAGATACGCTCTCCTTGTACGACCGTGCCGCGTCCCTTGGGTAAGCCGGAGCCATCAGGGGCGACGGAGATGTCCAGTTCGCGAACTTCTTCCGGTGTCGACGGTCTTCCCAATTTGTACTGTTGGCTTTGTCCGAGCGCGGCTATGGCTACGGCGGTGAGAACGCAGGTGATGTGACAGATAATGTGCAGTGCGGTTTTATTCATGGCTGACCTCTCCGTTTGCGTGGACGTACCAGACTTTGATTCCGTTGTAGTGGTCGGTGGCGTTCGGTCCGCGAACCGCGACGAGTTCCACTCGCGTAGGCTGCAGATAGCCGGTTTCGTCCGTGCAGCGCGATTGAAGTGAAGTTTCTTTTCCGTCCCACCACCACGGAAGCCGAAAACGCGTGAGTGCCTTCGGCAGAATCGGCTCATTGAGTTGCGCCTCCTGCCAGGTTTTTCCGCCATCGGAGGAAACCTCGGTCTTGGTGACTCGTCCTCTGCCGGACCAAGCTAACCCAGTGATTTCGTAGAATCCGGGGCCCGACAACTGCTGGCCTCCGGCAGGGCGCGTAATCACAGACTTGGCCTCCATCACGAATGTGAACTGCCTGGCGGTCCCATCGGGCATGAGGTCGGTGTAGTGGGCCGTTTCATAGGCGGTCATGTAAGGCTGAGCGACAACTTGCACCCGGCGGAGCCACTTTATGTTCACGTTGCCCTCCCAACCGGGAACGATGAGCCTCACGGGATATCCTTGCTCGGGGCGCAGCGCTTCGCCGTTTTGGCCGTAGGCGACGAGCACGTCATCAAGTGCCTTCTCAAGAGGGATGCTGCGCGCCATCCTGCCCGCGTCCGCTCCCTCTGCAACCATCCAGCTTGCGCCCGGTTTCAGGCCCACTTGCTCGAGCAGGGTTCGCAGTGGCACACCAGTCCATTCACTGCAACTCAAAAGGCCGTGGCTTCTCTGCGGGTTGATGGCGGGGCGGGCTATCTGCTCCCCTCCACTATTACCAGCGCATTCGAGGAAGTGAATTCTCGAAACCGAAGGCAGGCGATGGAGATCTTCCATCGTGAAGATCAAGGGTCGCTCCACCAAGCCGTGAATCATCACTTCGTGATGGCGAGGGTCGATTTCAGGGACCCCCGAATGATGAACCTCGTAGTGCAAAGCCGAAGGTGTGATGATTCCAAACAGATCCTGGAGAGGTGTTCTGCTGTAGCTGGATGCGGGTGTGTTTGTCTTTGGAAGGAAGCGAACCGATTGTTCGAACGGCGAGCGTTCGCCGTAGGCGCGCGGCCCCGCACCTAAGTCCTTCGGGAAACCCGTTCCCGGGATATGAATGGCACCAATTGTTGCGCCGGTAGCCGCTAGGAATCGTCGTCTAGTGAGTCGAGTTTGGGTCACGATTGCCTCCCTTCATCGAATATTGACGATAATCGATGAATGTGCTCAGTCCCTCTTCCCATCTGGGTCCACCTCTCATTACACGTTCATGATTACCCGCGCGGCGTGGGGGAATTCAGACAAGCACTTGCGGTTCACCCGGTAATACATGAATGTTCCGCGTCGCTCTGCCAGAACGAAACGACAGTCGCGGAGGATCTTCAGATGATGCGATATCGACGACTGTTGAATGGGAAAATGCTTCACGATCTCGCAAACGCAAACAGGGTCGTTATTGTTGGCCAGTAAGTTGAGAATGCGAATACGCATCGGATCGGCAAGGGCTTTGAAGCAACAGGCGTACTCCTTCGCGCGGGACTCAGTGATCTTGGAAGACTTTACCGAGGGGCAACAATTGGCAGTCGCGCATTTTGTGGTCGCTGGCACGGCGGTGTCGACGACAAGAGTGCCAGATTCATCGAAGAATGTCAATGAATTGGGGAGAGCTATCGTTGCGAAAAGCGTCTCGGCTGGTCCTGCATAAAGCCGCATGAAGCCATGAAGCGGGGGCTCGGCGATAAAAGAAGAAATTGGGAAAACTACCGATTGTTTTGAATAGGATGTCTTTGGAGGCGGTTATTGCAGCAGTTTGAAGGTTTGGTTTTGGAGCTCGGCTTCGACCTTCACAACTGGTCCGTCAACATAAGAGGGCTCGGAATCGTTCCAGTTCGTTCCTTTGGGGTAAAGGGCAACCAAATCCCACAGGATGCCCGAATGCCGACAGCAATTCGGGTGTTGCGTGTGCAGTTGGGCGCTCAACTGTTTAGCGATTAAGTAGTCCTTATCCCAGAACTGAGTGACCCGCTTATCAGAAATGCGAGCCATGACGGGGCGAGTTGGCCTGCTCCAGTCAGAGGGTAAAATGGGCTCCCACACAACCAGAACGGCCAACTTGTCGGATTTCTCCTGCTTCAGTACCTCCTCCGCTGCGGAGGCCCCCCGCAAACAACCTGGTCAAGTCGGGGATAAGAGAAGCACCATTTTGGCCTCTGCGGCGGCCTGGTTGAATCGGCTTATGAATTGCTGTTCGCTAGTCAGGCGCGTGAGCGGCGGCTGGCCGTTGGGAGTGATTGCAGACCACAAAAAATACCACCCAAACATCAACAAGAGAGCCAACCCGAGAAGCCATGCCGAATATTTCGTCGCCATGTGAGATGCTCCGTCTAGCCAGCAATCAGGCTAGCGATCACTTGAGGAAACAAGATCACTAACACCACCACAACAACGGCAGTCCAGAAGAGAACAAGGCTTGTGGTACTTCGCTTAACGCAGGATTTCCTGAAGTAGACCTGAACTGCACCTACGCATAAGAACGCGATTGACGCAATAACCAGCCACAATCTGTACTGCTGCGCCCAAACACTAACGCTTGCGAGTCCGACAGCGCCAAGGAAGCCTAACGGGACACAACAGGCTAGGGTTGAAAGGGCGGTCACTATGGCTGCGGTGGGCGCGCTTTTTTCCGAGACTTGCATAGAGTCGTTAGCTTCCGGACCGGCGTGCGTAGCGCCATTCTAGAATGAACGAGACAACGGTTCCCATTGCAACAAACAGCCAAACGAAACGTGGTGCGATTCGAATTCGACCAGTATCTGCAAGTAAGAAGACTGCGGCGCCGGCAAGAAATAACCATGCCGTTATCGAGCAGTGAAAAGTGTGATTCTTGAGCCAGTTGGCAAAGCAGCCGACCGCCGCAGCCAACAGAATTGTGGCTGTCGACGTGGTGTGAAGTGGAGGCCAGAAGACACCAACAAGACTGAGCAGACCCCAGGCTGCGAGTGACAGTGAGCACCAATAGCACATTGCAGAAGGTGAGCTACAACAAGCTTGCCGTTTAGGATCGGATTCGGCGATGTGGGGCGTGGTTCGAGTTGACTCAGTTGAGCCCATTTCTTAGACCTCTCCCTCTCCTGCTCCGGCAACCGCCCACTGCATCGCTTCAAGGGATGGAACTCCTGTTCCGTTTGAATACAGTCTGCACGCCAACCCGTAAGAATCCTGCGGGGTCGATTCCACGTCTCGCCCCTCAATGCGTATTGTCGGAGAACCCGGAAATTTCAGCTGGCGTGCCATTGCGTCGTCTGTCACGGCGATCTCCTGAATCGCTGCGTCAATTGCTGCAGAGCGCACCGCATTTCTGAGCCTGTCAATTGCAGCCTGGTGATTCGGGCACCCCGGCACATAAAAGACTTCAATGACCATGAACTTCTATTTCCTTCCGTTCGCGCTGCTGAGAATCGGACACTGTTGCGCTTCGTGACGTCGCCTGTTTTTCAGTTCCCGATCACACTTCTGGAGGTCGCCTACCAATTCGCGCTCCAAGTTCCGCAGGTCCCGGATTTTGTTCCGAATCTCGGTAAGTTTGGAGCTGAGCAGATTCCTGACTTCCCGGCAGGCATGTCCACCACGGTCTCGCAAATCGAGAAGTTGCTTGATTTCCTGCAAGGAGAAGCCGAGTCCCTGCATTTGCTTGATAAAAGTGAGTCGCGCTACGTCGTCTGCTGTGTAAAGCCGGAACTGTCCCGCTGTCCGGGGTGCCCTCGGCAACAGCGCCTTGCGCTCGTAGAACCGGATTGTGTCTATAGTCAGTTGGGCCCGCTGCGCTGCTTCGCCGATTTGGATCGTGCTGAGCGGACTCGCCAAACTGTGTGGCATAAACAAATCATACACTCTGGACTACACTCCAGGGTCAAGTCCACATTTGCGAGGTGCCACTCAGACGCTTGCGAGCCACTTTGAAAACAGTACACGCGTGATCAGTTCTCTGTCACGGTAGAGGCTCCGTAAAGCGGCGGCTCGGCCGCTGCCGCCACGCCTCGCTAGAATGACTGCGAGAACCTCGTCTCCAAGAATTTTCCCAGTTTTGCTGTCGACTTAAATTGGGGAATCGGTTCGAGTTCCTTGAAAGCGGACGTGAATGCATTCGACAGGCTCCAGATGGTTCGCGACCGGAAATCCTCGTACTTCGGTTCGAAGTAGAGGTCGTGTACGGTCCGTGCCAAGTGCTTCGGAGCCTCCAACTTGCCCTCCACAAACGCCTCATAGATAACGACCTTGGCAGTGACGTCTGTCAGTTCGAACCTCTGCCACGCTTCTACCTGCTTTCGGATCGGCTCGAAATTGCGCTGCATTCGGTCAACCCCGACCGAGATGCAATCGATGAGCGAGAAAGACTTTGGGTGTTTGGCGAGCACCGGCGTGAAGTCGCATAGGACAATGTTCTCAACTACAAGGTCTCCAACAAGGCTGCCAGACCCTTCCATAACGAAACGTGACAAACCGGTGCGCGAGTGGAATCGAGAGATTCCTGGCTGCACGCCGTTGCACACATCATTCGTCGCGTTGTTACATTCCGTTACATTTCCGACATAAATCCGAGAGACGTTTCGCCGACACTAGATCAGGCGGTGAAAGGGGCAGGGACTACGCCTGCGACGTGGAACTCGATGAAGAAATTCCTCCTGATGGCCGCGGCTTTGGTGGCTGTTGCCGTTGCATTTCTGGTCATCACACGAGTGTCGGCTAAGCAAGCTCATGAGGTCTCCCAGACTGCTGATGCCGCTCGTGTAACGCGGAGAGATATCGCTTCTGTCGTAAAGGCCAACGGCGTCGTCAAGCCTATGGTCGGAGCAGAAGTACGCGTCGGGTCGAGCGTTTCCGGTGTGGTTTCGCGCCTCTTCGTGCGAATCGGTGACCGAGTCGAAAAAGGACAATTGCTCGCCGAACTGGATGCCCGCGAGCTGGTCGCCCGCCGTGACGCAGCGGAGGCAGCCGTTCGGCTGGCAAGCGCCAATCTGAGTTATACCCACGCGGACCTCCACCGAAAGCAGGAACTGGGCACGGTTAAGGTGATTGCGCCGAGCGAACTCGAGCTCGCGCAGCAGGCTTACGGGGTCGCGGAACAACAGTACAAGCAGGCGCAGGCCAACCTCGCAGATGCCGTCACGCAGTTGAGCTACGGCAAGATCTTCGCCCCGATCGCCGGCACGGTGGAGTCGGTATCCACCCAGGAAGGGGAAACGGTCGCGGCCAGTTTCGCTGCGCCCACTTTCGTCACGCTCTTGGACCTCTCGCGGCTGGAAGTCTGGGCCTATGTAGACGAAACCGACATCGGCAAGATCCACGTAGGACAGAACGCATCTTTCACGGTCGATACCTACGGAGACTATGAGTTCGCCGGAAAGGTCACGGCAATCTATCCGCAGGCCCAGATTCGTGACAACGTCGTGGATTATGTCACGGTCATTCGTTTTCAACCTCCGCGAGACCGAATCCTGCGTCCGGAGATGACGACTACCGTGCGCGTCGCGCTGGAACAGCGCCAGAATGTGCTCGCCTTGCCGGTGCGTGTAATCCATCGCGAGGGGAAACGGCAGTTTGTCATGTCGCGAGTCGCCGACCATCCGGAGCGCCGCTGGATCACAACGGGGCTTCGCGATGACAGCTACTGGGAAATCACCGATGGCCTCCGCGAGAACGACGAGGTGTTGGTGGGTGAGACAGAGAAACATTGAGGGTAAAAGCAAATGATTGAACTAAAAGAGATCAGCAAAGCTTACAAGCGGCCCACGGGAGAGCCCGTTTTGGCTCTGATGGACATCTCCCTCCATATCGAGCGCGGCGAGTTCGTGGCCATTGTCGGCGCCTCGGGCTCGGGCAAATCAACTCTCATGAACATCATTGGACTCTTGGATCTGCCAACGTCCGGACGGTACTCGTGGAATGGAGAAGATGTAACGACTCTGAACCCGAACCGTCAGGCCGAGATGAGGAATCAGAAGATAGGATTTGTTTTCCAGGCCTTCCACCTCCTGCCACGAACAACTGCGCTCGAGAACGTCGAACTGCCGTTGCTTTACTCGGACCGGGGGTCCATCAAGGACCTGAGCCGGAAAGCACTGGAAGCAGTCAATCTCATGGATCGAATCCACCACTGGCCATCGGAGCTCTCGGGAGGCCAGCAACAGCGAGTTGCGATCGCTCGCGCGCTTGTAAACGAACCGGATCTACTGCTCGCTGACGAGCCGACGGGCAATCTCGATCGAGCGTCGGCGCTGGACATCATCTCGGTTTTCCAAACCCTCAATCGCGCGGGCCGCACCATCGTTCTCATCACTCATGATCAGGAGGTTGCGAGCTTCGCAGGCCGCATCGTCAGGCTCGAGCGCGGAACCATGATCGGCGACAACAGAGTGATCGAAACCAAAGCAGTCGCGCAGGAGGCGCAATGAAGAATGCACGGCTGGCAAGGCACAGTTTGCAAATGATGAGCCGATACAGGCTTCGTACAGGGTTCATGATGCTGGGGAGTGTCATTGGCATCGCCGGCCTGACATTCGTGATTTCCGTCGGGCAATCAGCCCAGCGGAAGATCCTCAAGACGGTCGCCCAAATGTTCGGCGATTCCGGCATCGTGATTCACGACGGTGGAGGGGAGATGATGGGCGGACCGCACGGACCTGGCACACGCCTGAAGATCGACGACATCGCGGCCATTGCCAAGGAGCTACCAGGCATCGAAGCCTGGGACCCGATGCAGACGGTTACGACCTCCGTCCGTCACGGCGACTCAGCCGATAACGCTTTGGTGCGGGGCGAGTCCGAGCGATGGCCACAGGTCTGGAACCGAACAGCAGCGCGGGGTGATCTCTTCGATGAAACGGCGATCACGGGTTCATCGCGCGTTGCGATCATAGGCGAAACAGTGTCAAAGGAGTTGTTCGGAACGGACGACCCGGTGGGCGCCGACATCCAGATCGGGTCGGTCCCCTTTAAGGTCATTGGAGTTCTCGCGCCGTGGGGCACCGATCCTCATGGGATGGACCGCGATAACGAGGTGATCGTTCCCATCTCCACGCTCATGCGGCGGCTCACGAACATGGATACGATCTCCGCCGCAAAGCTACTGACAACGGATCCGGTGCGTTCGGAGGAAATGAAGACAGAAATCAGGAGGATTCTGCGGGAGCGCCACGGCCTTGCTGCCGGGCAACCGAACGATTTCTCTATCATAACGGCCACAGAGATTCGACGCATGGTAGGCCAGGTCCAGCGGGTGTTATTTTTCTACCTCCCGCTGGTTGCTGCGGTCGCACTCGTTATCGGCGGAATCGTCTCGGCCAGTCTGATGCTCGTTTCCGTGAACGAGAGAGTGGCGGAAATTGGTCTACGAAGGGCGATCGGCGCGCGCAGCCAGGACATCCGGTTGCAATTCCTTTTGGAGACCATGATCACGATGCTGGCCGGAGGTGTCGGAGGAGTGGTGTTAGGGTACGCAGTGGCCCAACTTGGAGCCAGCCGAATGCACTTGGACGGAGTCAATCCCTGGATGGCCGCCCTGTTGGGCGTCCTCGCGTCAACTGTGGTCGGGTTGATGGCTGGAGTTCTTCCGGCCCTACGTGCGGCGCGGTTACATCCGGCTGAAGCACTTCGATGAGAGTATTGCGTGCCCTGCGGGTCTCGACACGCGGGCTGTTCGCTCATCGGATGAGGGCGACCCTGGCGGTGTCGAGTGTGGCAGCAGGAGTGGTGGCGGTGGTCGTAACCGGGTCGATTGGCCAGGGCGCCAAAGAAGAAGTGCTTCGCCAAACCGAGAGCATCGGAACCAATCTGTTGGTGGTGAGGCCGGCGCAAGTCAGCAACTCCGCTGCCCGGAAAAATGTTAAAGGCGTTGTAACCACTCTCAGGTTGGACGACTATCAAGCAATCACTCAGATCTCGCGAGTCTCAGCAGCGGTGCCGGGTTTCGAAAGCTCTGTCGTCGTCAAGGCGGATAATCTCTCGATGTCCGCCATGGTGCTCGGAACAACCTTCCCTTATCTCGACGTGTGTCGTTTCCGGCTCTACCAGGGGCGCTTCCTGACAGATGATGATGACTTCAGCGCCAATCGGGTGGCGGTTCTCGGAGCGCGCGTCAACGAGATGCTTTTTGGTGAGCAGAACGCCATCGGTCAGCAGATTCGGATACGCAATGTTCCGTTCGAGGTTGTTGGGGTTCTCGAAGCGAAAGGTGTCCTGGCGGACGGGTCCGATGAAGATGACCGGATTGTTATTCCAATCCGCACCGCCTTACGACGAGTGTTCAACTCCACATGGCTCAATGCGATATTTATCAGCGTGCGCGATGTGAGCGAGATGGATGGAGCTCGTACCGATGTGAATGCGCTACTGCGAGAGCGTCATAGACTGGTTCAGAGAAACAAGCCTGACGACTTCTCCCTTCAGGACAAGACGAAAGTGCTCGCTGCCCGAAAACAACTCGCCGATTCTCTGACACTCCTCGCGACCGGTCTGGCGGCGGCTTCGTTGGTGGTTGGAGGTGTGGGTATTCTCGCGCTTATGCTTATGTCGGTAAAGGAAAGAACGGCAGAGATCGGGTTGCGCATGGCAATTGGAGCAAAGCCGAGAGATATTTTCGTACAGTTCCTGTTGGAAGCCACGTCCATCGCTGCGGGCGGTTGGCTGGCAGGAATGGCAATAGCGGCAGCCGCTACTGGCATCATTGGCCGAGCGACCGACTGGACGACGAGCATTTCTTCGGGTCTGGAGTTTGTCACGCTGTCGATCGTGATGACCAGTGGCCTCGTCTTCGGGGCGTACCCGGCCCGTAAGGCGTCGCTGATGCCGCCCATCCGAGCACTGCGCATGGAATAGAGTTGTTAGGGAAGGAACCGACAGCTGAAATGCCAGCCGACAAAAGAGTGCTCCTTATTGATGACGACGAGCGCTTGAATTCCTTGTTAACGACCTATCTGGGACGCTTCGCGTTTAACGTTCGCTCCGCGACCCATCCAGAACAGGGATTGCGACTACTTAGGAGTGATCCCCCAGATATAGTCGTCCTTGATGTCATGCTTCCCGATATTGATGGATTTACTTTGTGTCGCAAAATTCGCGAGTCCAGCCGAATCCCGATCGTCATGCTTACGGCGCGTGGAGACGTCACCGATCGAATCGTCGGCCTAGAACTGGGCGCCGACGACTATCTCCCAAAACCGTTTGAACCCCGTGAACTCATGGCCCGTATGCAAGCCATCCTGCGCCGGGGGGCGAGCGGCGAGGACCAGGAGAGACTACGTGTCGGTTCCCTTGATGTGAATTGGGCAACACGCTCGGCTCACATGGCCGGACGTGATCTTGCTCTCACCAGTGCTGAATTTGAGCTCCTGGGATTGCTCGTCCGGAATCGCGGCCGGGTGCTGAGCCGCGACCGAATCATCAACGAGACGCGGGGCATCGATTGGGAAGCCTTCGATCGCTCAATCGACGTGCTGATCAGCCGTCTTCGCCAGAAGTTGGGTGACGACCCCAAGCATCCTGCCTTTATCCGCACAGTGCGCGGGGCCGGGTACCTCTTCATTGGAGGCGGCGATGACTAGAAGTCTTTGGAGGGCGCGATGGCGTCTTTCGATCTTCTCAAAGCTCCTGGCCATCATGCTGGGCACGCTCGTGATTCTGCTTGCCATCGTGACCGTTATCTTCGCCCTTTTGATTTTCCCCACTTCGGTGTCGACATCCGAGCATGCAGCCCGGCAATACACACAGTTACTGGCGGCAACTCAGCCAAGCCTTGAGGCGGCTAACAAGATTCACAAAGAAATCGGCCTCGATATCCGGTATGAGGGACCGGACGGCGCTTGGGCGACTTCTGACAAGCTGCCAACCGTGGAACTGGTTCGGAACGGGCAAGCGCACTCCTCTTTCGGACACGAGTATCACCTTGTGACGGCTTCGAACGGCGGTACCTATTTGTTCGCTTGGGACGTACGCGACCAGATGCACTCCGCACACCAGAAGTTACTGTGGATGCTGCTTTTGATGATCGTAGGCGTTGTGTTGACCGCATACTGGTTTCAAAAGCGGCTGCTACGCCCGGTGCAATCGTTAGGCGACGGCGTGGCGCGAATGAGCGCCGGACAGCTCGACGTTGTCCTGCCGGTAGTCAGTCACGACGAGCTGGGTGCCCTGACAACTGCATTTAACCAGATGGTCAGCCGTGTACAAGAGATGATCCATGCGCGCGATCAACTCCTCCTCGATGTGAGTCACGAACTCCGTTCGCCTCTGACGCGCATGAAGGTGGCTCTCGCGCTCATGCCCGCTGATGAGAATCAGACCAGCCTTGAGTCCGATGTCAGCGAGATGGAAATCATGATCTCGGAAATGCTGGAGCTAGAGCGCCTGCGCAATCCACAGGGCTTGCGCAAGCAAAACCAGGATCTTATCTCCATACTCCGCGAAGTGACACAAGCATTTGGCCGTCGCTCTCCCGGCGTTCGCCTCTCGGCACAACCCGAGAATATTCTTTTGAACATTGATGGCGAGAGAATCAGAGTCGTCCTGCGCAATCTGCTGGAGAACGCGTTCAAGTATTCGCTTCCCGACAGCCAACCGGTCGATGTCTCCGCTGTACATAATCGACAGGCGGTCGTGATTCGCGTGAGAGACGATGGCCAAGGCATCCCTGAGGCGCAGGTCGCGCGTATCTTTGAGCCGTTCTTCCGGGTTGATCCATCCCGTTCCAAAAAGACCGGTGGCTATGGTTTGGGTCTCAGCATCGCGAAACGGATCACCGAAGCCCACGGAGGCGTGATAACGGCGGAAAACAACGCGGAACGTGGCGCTTGTTTTACTCTAACCTTTCCAAGCTTCAGGTGAAGTTGTCCCGCGAGCTCATTCGCGCGTACCGCATTCGGACGGTATGATTTAAGGATAATACGACGACCCGCAGGAGCTAGAACGACCGCGAGAACCGTGCCTCAAGAAATTCCCCGAGTTTTCGCTGTTGCTTTAAATTGTGCGATTGGATCCAACTCTTTGAATGCCGACGTGAATGCATTCGAAAGACTCCACATTGTCCGGGACCGAAATTCCTCATACTTTGGTTCGAAATAAAGGTCATGCACAGCGCGAGCAAGGTGCTTCGGAGCTTCCAGTTTGCCCTCTACGAAAGCTTCGTAGATGGCCACCTTGGCCGTCACGTCGGTGACTTCCGACCGCTGCCAAGCTTCCACCTGCTTGCGCATAGGATCGAAGTTTCGCTGCATTCGATCCACGCCGACCGAGAGGCAATCGATCAAGAAGAACGACTTCGAGTGTTTGGCGAGAACCGGAGTAAACACGCCGGGACAATGTGACAACATTGGTCCTCCGATTTTGGAGCGAAGCTTTCGCTGGTTCAGAATTCCCGCCCCTTCCGTCGAAATCGGGCGAGGGAATGCAAGCAAGCGCGTGCTACGGGGACCAACCTATCTTTCGAGAGCCCGAGACAATCTTTCCGCTATTAGAAACCGAGCGGTTCGTTCTGTTGTCAAGCCAGCTTTGATGCCGACGATGCCGCAATAGGCAGCGGGCAGACGAATCGATCCACCGGTGTCGGTGCGTCCGCGACGGATCGGGTAATCGGCCCAGTGTCGAGCATCCCAAAGAAGATTACGTCGCAGCGCTAGAATCGCTCAAATCGCTGCTGTTGTGCTGGTGAGCGTAGTATTCGTGACCGGCCAGCAGCAAAAGCCGCGAGCGTTCGCCGTACTAACGGTGCTGAAAGAAATGGTTCCGGGCTCTATGACACTTGCTAGGCGAGGATTCCACTGGGCTGACTGTGTCGGCGACCGCAGTGACTATGCGGTACGATCCTTCACTATGTCGCTATCCAATAGACTACGCAATTTCTGTGCGAGGGCTTCCTGAGTGAAAGGCTTCTGGAGAAAATCGGTGCCCGCTTGCTGGACCTTGCGGTCCACGACCCCAGTGGAATGGGCTGACATGTAAAGTACTTTTAGCCGGGTCTCTTTTCCAGCAGAGACTTGGCCATAACTACGCCGCTGGTCTTCGGTAGGCTAATGTCGGTCAGCAGCAAAGCAATGTCTTTGTGGTGATCGGCAATCTGGTGGGCTCGCGCAGCGTCCTCTGCCTCCAGAACGGTGTAGCCGAAGCCCTCCAGGACTTCACGAATCAGCGCTCGCAATGAGGGTGCGTCCTCCACGAGCAAAATGGTTTCCGATCCGCGCTTGATATTCAGCGGCTCGGACTTCGGCTCGCAAGATTCTGCCACTTCGATGACGGTCGGCAGATAGACCGAAAAGGTCGATCCGTGGCCCGGTTCACTGTACGCCCACACGTACCCGCCGCTCTGCTTCACAATGCCGTACACCGTGGCCAGGCCCAAGCCCGTCCCCTTTTCAGGTCCCTTAGTGGTGAAGAACGGCTCGAAAATCTGAGACAACGTTTGCTCGCTCATTCCGATGCCAGTGTCGCTCACCGCGAGCCGAACGTAGCGGCCCGGCTGCATGGGGAAGTGTTGCCCGGCCAAAAGCTCATCGACTTCCACATTGAGCGTTTCGATGGTGACCCTGCCCCCCTCCGGCATAGCGTCGCGGGCGTTGACGCAGAAATTGATGATGACTTGTTCCATTTGACCCGGATCGGCGTTGACATTCTGCAAATCGGCAGCCAACAAGGTCCTCACTTCGATATCGTCCCCTATTAGGCGGCGAATCATCTTGTCGATGCCCTCGATTACCCGGTTCAGGTTGAGCGCCATGGGCTGCAGCACCTGTTTGCGACTGAAGGCAAGAAGTTGGCGCGTGAGATTGGCGGCCCGGTGGCCGGAATCGAGAATTTCCTGGACGCGTCGCCGCGCTGACACCCCGATTTCCGGCTGGTCCACAAGAAGCTGACTGTGTCCGATTATGACGGCCATAATGTTATTGAAGTCATGCGCGATCCCGCCTGCCAAACTTCCGACCGCCTCCATCTTCTGCGCCTGTCGTAACTGCTCTTCGGTCTTTCTGCGCTCGGTTTGGTCAATCAGGAAACCGTGTACTTCGACCAGTTCTCCGTGTTCGTTGAAGGATCCAATGGCATTCGCCGCGACATACAGCGGGCTCCCATCCCTGCGGTGGAATTCTTGATCGAAAAATTCCAGATTGCCCTTTTGCTGCAATTGCTGCAGCACCCGCTCTCGATCCGCGGGGTTAGGGTAAAGCGCCGCAAGATTTGTCCGCTTGGCCTCTTCTTCGGAAGCAAAACCGAACAGGCGTACGAATGCGGGATTGCAGGCCAACAACGCACCCTCGGGGGTCGCGATGTAATTGCCGGCAAGATTCTGCTCGAAGAAGGCGCGGTATTTTTCCTGACTCTGGTGCAGCGATTCTTCCGCCTCATTGCGTTCGATGCGGGCGCGCAGAACCATGATTCCGAACGCCAGATCGCCCGCCAGTTCCTCCAAAAGCCGGATTTCCTCGGGCGTGAAAGCGTCGACGTCGGAAGAGTAAATTGCCAGGACTCCGAACACAGCCGAACTCTCGTCCTTCAGCGGGAGTGCGATCATCGAACGATATCCACGCTCCAGGGCCCCCTTGCGCCAACGTGCAAATGAGGGACTCGTTGCCAGATCTTGCTCATACACTAGCTCCCCGGATCGGATTGCGGTTCCGGCAGGACCGTGCCCGGCCTCAGTATCGTCCCACCGAAGTCCAGCCTTCGCCAGGTATCCATCTTCAATTCCGGCCCATGCTACGGGAAGAAGGGTCTTGGCCTCATCGTGTTCGGCAAATCCCACCCACGCCATGCGGTACCCCGCGTCCTCGCAAATAATGCGGCAGACTTCCTTCAGCAGGGTTCGTTCATCCACTGCTCGCATCAGCGCTTGGTTGCAGTTGCTGATTGCGTGCAATTCCCGATTCAGACGCCGCTGCACCTCCCCACTCTCCTGCAGCGCACGCTGGGATTGCTGCAATTCCAGGTTCAACTTAACGAGTTCGCGATTCCGTTTCTGCACGCTCCGCACGCGCAGCGTATATCCAATCCACACGGAAGCAAGAACAACAAGGCCGGCCGCGATACGAAACCACCATGTTCCCCACCAGGGTGGCAGGATGCGAATGCGCAGCGAAACTCCCCGGTCGTTCCACACTCCACGGTTGCTGGAACCCTGCACACGAAGACCGTAGTCGCCGGGCGGCAGCGTGGTATATGTCGCAAATCGGTGGTTGCTGTCGGCGTCATTCCAGTCTTTGTCCAGACCCTCCAGTTTGTACCGGTAGCGGTTCCGGAGAGGGCTGGCATAACTGAGGCTCGAGAACTCCACCGAAAAGATGTTCTGCCGGTGCGAGAGCGACAACGAATCCGTGAAGGAAATCGATCTTAGGAGTGGAGAACCGCCGCCGATTTGTATGGGTTCCCCGAATAAGCGAAATTCCGTCAGCACGACGGGTGGGACAAGCCGGCTGTCGGTCACCCGATCCGGAAAGAATGCCGTCACACCCTTGACGCCGCCGAAGAACATCTCACCCCGCGCGCTTTTGAAGTAGACGCTCGAATCGTTGAACTCGTCGCTCGGCAGGCCGTCATCGGTGAAGTAGTTCTTCACCGTTCGGGCTCTCGGATCGAACTTGGATAGCCCGTTGCCAGTGCTCAGCCACAGGTTGCCGGCCGCGTCCTCCAGGATGCCCTCCACACCGTTGTTCGGCAGCCCGTCGCGCTCGTTGAAGATCGTGAATTCTCCGGTGTTGCGATCGAAGCGGTTCAACCCGTTCTGGGTGCCGACCCACAGCGTCCCCGCGTAGTCCACGCATAGGGCATTCACGCGATTGTTGCTGAGGCTGCTGGGGACCTTAGGATTATGTTTGTAGGCGACGATCTTGCCCGTGCGGACATCCAGTCGCTGGAGCCCCTGCTCGTAGGTGCCCATCCAGATCGATCCATCCGCGTCCTCGGCCAGTACCCGGTAGATCCGGCTATCGAGCGGACCATCGAAGCCAAACACGGTGAAGCGCCCGGTGCGCATGTCCAGGCGATTGAGACCGTCCTCGGTGCCGACCCAGACGTTGCCGCTGTGATCGAGGAGCAGGGATCTTATGTAGTCATGGCTCAAGCTCGACGGATTCGCCGGATCGTGCCGGTATGCTTCAAACCGTCCGGTCCTGCGATCGAATCGGTTCAGCCCTCCGCCCCAAGTACCGAACCACAGGATTCCTGAGCGGTCCTCGAGCGTTGCAGACACAGAGTTGGCAGCGATGCTTCCTGAGTTTGCCGGATCGTGCCGGTAGAATGTGTACCGCCCCGTCTTCCTATCGAGCCGGTTGAGCTGCTCCGTGCCAATCCAGAGAGTCCCGTGGCTGTCCTCAAAGACCGATAGAACATAGTCCTGATCGAGGCTGTTGGGATTCCCGGGTTCCCTCCGGTACGTGGTGAATGGCGATGGCTCGCTCGGAAACCGGTTCACTCCTCCGCCGTCCGTACCGACCCAGATACCACCTTCCCGATCCTCGATTAGCGAGAGCGCGTCGTTGTTGTTCAGACTCGCCGGATTCGCAGGATCATTCCGGTACCTGGTGAATAGCCCCCGTGTGCGGTCGAATCGGACCACGCCATCGGGCTTCGTGGCGATCCAGAGCATCCCGCGCCGGTCTTCGAGGATTGCTGAGCAGCCGCGCACGCCGGGCGTTCCAGGCCACTCGTCAAAAAAGATGTATGTTGTGAACTGCCCGGTCTCCCGATCAAGCGAAGTCAGGCCGCCACCTCGTGTCGCACTAAGCCAGAGCGTCCCGGAACGATCTTCGAAGATCCGGTCCAGCGGTGGCTGCTGAGAACTCGGATAATGACGAATGACTCTTCCAGTTCGCGGATCGAACGCGTCGGGCCCCGCGGCGGTCGCAACCCAGAGTATGCCCTGCCTGTCTTGGAGCACGAATCGAACGTCGTTGCTGCTCACACTCTGGGGATCGTTTGGAGCGTTGCGAAAATGGGTGAATCGTCCGGAACTGGGATCCAGTCGATCCAGTCCGTTGCGCGTGGCGAGCCACAACATCCCGTCGCTGTCCTGGGTGATGTGCTCGACGTGCCCGGCCAGACTCGTGGGATCGCCGGGATCGGAGCGGAAGTGGAGGAACCTTCCGGTGACGGGGTCAAATCTGTCCAGGCCCTGATCGACGGCGATCCACAGAGCGCCGGAGCGGTCCTGAAATATCGCGTAGATGAAGACTCCGCCGAGGCTGTTGGGGTTGCTGGCTTCGGGTTTGTAGTGCTGGAAGCGATAGCCGTCGTACCGGTTGAGCCCGTTGTAAGTACCGATCCACAGGAACCCTTGGGCGTCCTGCAGGATGTGGTCGACGCGGCTTTGCGACAGCCCTTCTTCCGTAGAGAGATGCGTGAACCGGATGTCCTTACCTTCCGCAATTGGGAGCCTAATTACTCGCGGTTCGGCTGCTACAGCATGTAGAACGTGCACAATGCACAGAAGCAGAATCCGGCTCGCACCCCGTAGGCCACACGCAGTACTCTGGCGCATGGTAGTCATGCCGTCCTTTTGTCTGATTACCTCTGCTCGCAGTCGGCAACAAAACGAGGACACCGAACCCTGCATTGATCACGCCAGCTCTCCGGAAAACGGTGCCCGCGGAAAGCTCCTGGCACGCCACCGAGAACCGCAGGGCTCTTGATTTCTTGTGCGCACGAGCCAGCACCCCTACAGTCTACTGCCGGGCCCCCCCCCTTTTACCACAGGTCCAGCCACAAAGTACTGTTTGCGAGAAAACGGTGGTGCCCTAATGCCTTTGGCCTGCAGCGTCGCAGTATGAGAGGTCAACGGGAGCAGGCGTCCGAGAGAAGGGCGTTCTTGCTAGCCTTGACACAAGCGAATCACTTGTGTCTCCGAAGGCGTCGGACCTCCTCTCAACCCATCGCGCAGTTCAGTTCGGAGGCTGCTTCCGGATCTAGATAGAGGGTAGCGTTGGCGTGTTTTCGAAGGATGGTAGCCGGACAGGCAGTCGTGATCGGTTCCTCTAGCGTTCGCCTGACAATTCGAGCCTTGCGGCTCCCGGGAACCGAAACAATGAGCCTTGGTACTCTGAACAATGTGGGAATGGTTAGAGTAAGAGCGTACTTGGCACTTCCTGAAAGTTG
>CAVYHM010000006.1:0-152745 GCA_963768265.1 uncultured Acidobacteriaceae bacterium | reverse complement strand
GTGAAGATGGCACTCTACCGCTGAGTTAAGCGCCCACGCAGAGTGAGTTTTATTCAAACATTTAGCTGCAGATTATGCAACCTACGCCCAAATATCGAAATATTTTTGCGAAGAAGCGTCGACCCTTTTCGCTGATCTTTCGCCAGCCATGGCCGCGGTTTCGGCGTTTTGCCCGGGCATGTTAGCCTATCGGCTGCAGGGGCGTGACTCGGGCTTTCGATTTGGAGCCGCGTGACCGTCTTTTCCCCAGGCATGGCGTTCGAACCAAAACCCGCTGGCGCACCCCTATCTCCTTCATCTGCAGGAACTTCCCCAGCGTCCCCCGGCAGCCAAGAGACGCAACTTTCCGATTCCGCCGGGGTTGAAATAGGGGTGAGCACAGCTGCACTTGATCGAGGCATGCTGATGGCTGCGGCAACGCCGCAAGGGGGCGCTGCGTTCTCAACCGGTCGGATCGGTGGAGAAGCTGTTTCAGACGCCGAGATCATGCTGAGGGTCAAGGCGGGCGACCAGTCGGCTTTCGACTACCTGGTGCAGAAGTACCGCCGGCCGATGATCAGTTTTTTGTATCGGATGGCGCACAATGCGGCCGCGGCCGAGGACCTGGCGCAGGAAGTTTTTTTGCGCGTGTATCGTTCGCGCGAGAGCTACGAGGCCAGCGCCAAGTTCACGACGTGGCTGTATCGCATCGCGACCAACTTGGCGGTGAACCATGCCCGCGACACGCGTCACGAGCGGCCGGAATTGACCGTTAGTCTGGACGAACCGGACGAGGAAACCGGCACCACGGTCGAACTGCCCGACGGGAAGCTGACCGCCGAGCAGGCCATGGTGCAGAAGGAACGCATGCTGGCGATCCGGCGGAAGGTGGAGGCCTTGCCCGAACTTCAGCGACTGGCCGTGATCATGCATAAGTACCAGCAGATGGATTACAAGCAAATTGCCGATGTACTGAAGAAGAGCGAGTCGGCAACCAAATCGCTGCTCTTCCGGGCCTATGAGACTTTGCGGGAACAGTTAAAAGAATATGTGTAGCAAGACAGTATTTCTTGGAGCGCAGAAGCAGAGAGTTGAGGGAAAGCAGTCATGAACTGCAAAGAAATTCGAGAACGAATGCCCGACCTAGCGGCTGGATTCACCCAGCCCACGGCGGACGAGGAAAAGCACTTCGCGACCTGTGAGGCGTGCGCAGAACAGCTGAAAGCAATGCGCGCGACCATGGCACTGCTCGATGAGTGGCAGACACCGGAGCCTTCGCCGTACTTCGACGTACGGCTGCAGGCTCGTCTGCGAGAAGAAATGGCGAAGCCGCCGGCGGGCTGGTTGCAGTGGTTCCGCCGCCCGGTGCTGGCGGCGGCCCTGACGGTGTTGATGGGAGTTGGCATCGGCTTGTTGTTCACAAGAAGCAACCCGAGAACGGTCGAGAGTTCGATATCAAGCAATTTCACGCCCGGGCCTCCGGAACCCGGAAGCGCAGTGGGCGATCTTCAAGCTTTAGAAAATAATCACGAACTGTATGCGGATTTCGAGTTGCTCGATGATCTGGATGTGCAGCAGGATGTAGTAGCGAATCCGTAAGGAAGTTCTGAGCAATTGCGGCGAAGTAGTCACTCAGCGGCGACTGGCAACGAAAAAAGGACGGGGAAGGTGATCCGGGGAAAATACATCGCGGAATGGCTGGGGTGCGCCGCTTTGGCGTGGGCGATGGCCGTTCCCTTTCCCTGCGTGGCACAAAAAGGAACCTTCCACCCGGCGCAGCAGCATGCGGCGCAGCAGCATCCGCCGCCGCATCCCGCTCCAGCGTATCATCCACCACCGCAGCAGCGGCGTCCTCCGGCTTATCAGCCTCCCCGCCCGGGACAGGCTCAGGTGCGGCCCCAGCCGGGCGGCCATGCCGGGGATTGGCTGCGGCGCTATAAAGATCTGCCCCCCGCAGAGCAGGAACGCGCGCTGCAAAATGACCCCGGTTTCCGCCGCTTGCCACCTGGCCAACAGCAGCAACTTCGGCAACGTTTGCAGCATTTCTCCGGCCTGCCGCCGCAACAGCAGATGCGGATGCTGAACCGCATGGAAACATGGGAGCATCTGACCCCTGGACAAAAGCAGCAGGCGAGGCAGATTTTCGGACAGATCCGGCAGTTGCCGCCAGATCGTCAGCGTGCCGTGGGCACCGCGATCCACGACTTGCGGCCGATGACGCCGGAACAGCGCGAGCGAATCATTAACTCAGAACGCTTCAAGGGCATGTTCTCCGATCAGGAGCGCGAGATGATGCGCGGGGCCACTCGTTTGCCGCTGGCTCCAGCGGAAGGCGCCGAAGTCGGACCACCGCAGTAGCTCCCAGATCCTCAATTCATCAGCGCCAGCATCCGTCGGATCGACAACGACATCTGCCGGATGTCTTCTGCGTCGGACGCATTCGGCGACATCTTCAGGTATTCGTCCAAGTCCTCGGCAGCGAGTCTCTGCAATCTGAGGCTATAACGCAGAAGCGCGCGCTGCTTCACATCTTCCGCCGATTGCGGATAGATCACCAGGATCATGTCGGCAACGGCGAGCGCCTTGCGGAAGTTGCGCGTGGAAAGATAGACGGTTTTGAGATTGTTGAGCATCCGCGTCAGAATCTGGCGGCGGCTGATGGGGTGCAGAAATTCCGGCCGCAACTTCATCTCTCCGGAATAGATCTCGTCGAGGCGACTCTGGCAGTCTTGCCGGCTGAGAAGATCCCCACGATTGAAGCAGTCGATGAGTGTCTCTTTGCCATCCTCAGAGTTGTATTTGAGCAGGAAATGCCCAGGCATGCCTACACCGGATAAGGAAAGTCCGATCCGCCGCGCCACTTCCATATAGACGATCGAGAGCGTGATGGGAATGCCTAGCCCGCGGTCGAGCACATCATTCAAAAACGAATTGCGCGGATCGTAGTAGTCTTCGCGGTTGCCGCGGAGCTTCACTTCCCCAAACAACACCTGGTTGAGCGCAGGCAGCGCCCGGTGCGGGTCGAGCTCAGGCACCAGCCCGGCGACCCGGCGCGCGAGGTCTTCGATGCGTGCTGCGTAGGCCTCCAGGTCGAGGCTCGGATACTCCGTGCGCGCGATGACCAGAGTGGCCCGGATGAGGTCGATGTCCTCATCCTCAATGTCGGGACCCACGAAGATCGAGAAGGATTCAATCAGTTCAGGCGAGATCGTGTAATGCACGTACTGATGCTAACAAACTACGCACCTCCGGAAATTGGCCCGGAGGTGCTATCGCCTGGCACTTCCAGCTATGCGCGCAGCAGGTTGCGGGCGATGAAGAACACGTTCGCCGGGCGCTCTCCCAACCGCCGCATGAAGTAGGGATACCACTCTGTACCGAACGGAATGTAGACACGCATGCGCCAGCCATCGCGTACCAGGCTCTGCTGCAGGTCGCGACGGATCCCGTACAGCATCTGGAACTCGAAGCTATCGCGCGCGATCTTCTCCTTCGTGGCAAACGCCTGCGCCTCTCGGATGATGTTCTCGTCGTGGGTCGCCATGCCGTGGTAGACGCCGCTCTTCATCAGGATCTTCATCAGCTTGATGTAGTTTGCATCCACATCGGCTTTGCTCTCGAACGCGATGCTAGGCGGTTCCTTGTAGGCGCCTTTGCACAGGCGGATGCGGATGCCTTCGGCCAGCAGTTTTTCGATATCGCTCTCGGAGCGCTTCAGGTAAGCCTGAATCACGGTGCCAACGCTGTTTCCGTTTCCCGGCATCCGGTGCAGTTCGTGGACAAAGTCCAGGGTGCGCTGCGTGTAGGGCGAACCTTCCATGTCGACGCGGACGAACCCGGGCGGAGTCATCGATGCCGCCTTGGCTACCAGGCCTCCGACCAACTCCCGGGCCAGCCCCTCGTCCACATCGAGACCCATGTGAGTCAGCTTCAGGCTGATGTTGGCGTTGAGTTGATTCGCTGCGATCGCGTGGAGAATTTGCTGATACAGCTCGGCGCTATGACGGGCTTCGTCGGGATTGGTGACGTTCTCTCCCAGATTGTCGATGGTGACGCTCATGCCCGCACGGTTCACGGTTTGGGTGACGCGGACTGCGTCGGCGATCTCGGTCCCGGCAACGAAGCGCCCGGATACCCGGCGTCCGATTGCGGACTGTTCGGCAAAACCGCGCAGAGATCGGTTTTCGGAAAGGCGGACGAAGAACGTCCTCAGCATGCAGTACCTGCCAGGTCAGAAATGGTAAGGGAAGGAGTGCTGGGTACCCGTACGTAGATCACAGAAATTTGTATCACAAACCGGGCACATCCAAGGTAGGACCACGATCACGTTGAGTAAAAGGGGGCCATCCTCCAGCGCAGCCGTTTTTCAGGCGGAGCGAAGAGGCCTTCCCTGAGTTGTACATGGGCCTGCGACCCAACAATCCAACAATAAGGATGAAAATCGCGGGTGCCCCATTTCTCGCGCGTTCTTGGCGCGAGAAGTGGGGATTTTAGACAGAGCGCAGCCGAAGGGATCTCCCGCGAACCAACGCCGAAGAGGACAGGCCAAAACCAAACCGCGATCACTCCGGATCGAACTTGATTTCAATCAGCTCTGTGGACTCGTGAGCGGCGGGCTCGAATTTCCAATGCCCCACGGCGGTCACCACGGCCTGGGCAAGGATCGGGTGCCCACCCTTCACCTCTACCGACTTGACCGTGCCGTTCGGCGCGACTTGGGCCTCGACTTTGACAACACCGTGGATATGCATGGACCGGCCGAGAGTGGGATAGGCGGGCGGAGTCTTGACCAAGACTTTCCTGGCTTCTGAGGTCTGTTGCGCCAAGCAGTGAGCGGGAACAAAAGCGAGTACGGCAGCAAGGAGCAGCGCTTTCATAACACCATGCCGCATCAGGGTCTTCATAATGAGAAAAGTCTAATCGACCACTCATCTCGCCAAGAAGGTCACCATGGTAATGGCATTAATGCCTACGTGGTCTGCAGGAAGGTTCGCCCAGAGGATCACCTTTCCAATACTACTTGCTGTGCTCTTCCAGGAACCTCTCCGCTTCGATGGCAGCCATGCACCCTGTGCCAGCGGCCGTAATCGCCTGGCGATAGCGTCTGTCCTGCACATCGCCGCAAGCGTAGACCCCGTGGACTCGCGTATGAACGTAGTTATGAGTCTTGAGGTAGCCATCGGCGTCGGTGTCGAGCTGATTGGCGAACATCTTCGCGTTGGGCTCGTGGCCGATGCCGAGAAACAACGCGCTGGTGGGGAAATCCCAGACCTTGCCGGTTTTCACATTGCGAAGCTTGAGCCCGGTGACTTCTTGCTTGCCCGCGTCATAAACGTCCTCCACCACCGTATCGAGCAGGAACTGGATTTTCTCGTGGTGCTGCGCCCGGTCCAACATGATTTTCGACGCGCGAAAGGCGTCGCGGCGATGAATCACCGTCACTTTGGTCGCGAATCGTGTCAGAAAGATCGCTTCCTCCATGGCGGAGTCCCCGCCACCCACCACCACAATTTCCTTTCCGGAAAAGAAAAATCCATCGCAAGTCGCGCAAGAAGAAACACCGTGCCCGATGAGTTGTTGCTCATGCGGCAGACCCAGCCATCGCGCCGAGGCCCCGCTCGCAATGATTAAACTCTGCGCGTGAACCTGCTGATGGCCCAGATGCAGCAGAAACGGGCGCTGACTCAGATCCACGCTGGTCAGATGCGCCATGCGGTATTCCGCGCCGAAGCGCTCCGCCTGCTTCCGCATGTTCTCTACCAATTGCGGTCCCAGAATGCCGTCGGGAAATCCGGGGAAATTCTCCACCAGCGTGGTGAGAGAGAGTTGGCCACCGGGTTCGTGGCCCTCGATCACCAAAGGCTTCAAGTTGGCGCGCGCGGTGTAGAGAGCGGCAGTGTGTCCGGAGCATCCGGACCCGATGACAACAACATTTCGAGTTTCGCTCATAGATATTTTTGGTAGTTGCAGATTAGATGGCTAGGGCCAGATTTTGATGCACGGCATCTCGGACCGCAGCGCAAGCGGACTTCACTGCTTCTTCTCTTCACTGCTTCCCCGCCGCAGGCTTGGCAGTTTTCGCCTTAGGTGCGGCCTTCGGCTTCGATGTTCCGCTGATTTTCGCCAGCTCCTCCGGAACGATCACACCTACGCCCAACAGCCTGCGATAGTTCGCCAGCACATCCGACGCACCACGAAACAGCGGTTCGTAGGTGCTCTGATCGGGCGCCGGACGGTCTTCCGCCGCCGTGCAACGGGCAAGCGCGACCGAGGATTTGCCGAATCGCTCCAGCCGAACCCGGCTGGCCGGGGTATTCACTGTGAGCATTGCCTCCGCGCTGGCCACCGACGAGGCGCTATCCTCCAGCGACACCTGGATCAGATCCTTGGGGTCACGCACGTGCAGCACCAGCGTTTCGATCATGGTCTGCCCGTCGTTGCTGAAGGAATACTGGACGCTGGCAAACAACGCCTGCACCGAAAACTCGCGGCGGATTCGGACGTAACTCGCCACCGGAGGTTCACCTGCCACATGCCCCCCCTGTCCCGGCTGCAGGAAAGTTGGCATGTCTTCAAGCGTCGAGCGCCCGCGGGAGACTTCGAAATCGTTCCCAAACAGCGGTTGCTTCGGAATACGCGCCAATGCCGCCGCGATCTCTTTCTGCTCCTCGGCCGAGGGAGTGCAGACGTTCAGCATGTTGACTTTCACCTGCGGCTGGGTGGAGGGCAGATTGGCGGGCTGCTCTTGCGCTCCAACCTGCAATGCTATGGCAAGAAAACCGGCCAACAGGGGAAGAACCATGATTCTAGGCACGGCGGAATTCTAAATGAGAAGCATCGAAAAATCTTCGGGTGCGAGGCCGCAAACGATTTCGCCAAGAAAGCAGAGAAAGACTTAGAATTCCCTTATGGCGAATCTGACTCTGGTTTACGGCATGAGGCTGCTACCGTCAGAGGACGTGGCCGAGGTGGGCCAGGCTCTGGTGAAGCTCACGAACGGCCACGAAGCGCACGTTACCATGCACGTGCTCGAAGGCAGCAAGGAAGACATCGAGAAGCAGTTGCGCACGAGCCTGGAGGCGTTCTTCGATCTCTACCCTGAGATCTGATCGAACGGAGCGATCACGGGCCGCTGGTTTCGAGCAAGGGGTTCGGCGGCCTTGGAGTTGAGGTCGACCTCCGGTCGCCGCTAGAATTCTGATCTTCTTAGAGCTTCGTAACGAATCGCATGCAATGGTCCTATCCAGAATTGCGCCAGCGGCTTATCAAGGCCGAACTGTGGCCCCAAGGCCGGATGGCCCGGCTGGCCTGCTATTTGGCCGGGATGGCCGCGCTGTTGTTCGTCCTGCAAAAGCTTCTGGGACTATTCGCCGCCTCTTGGGGCGAGCACCTGGGAGGTTGGGTCGGATTCCTCACCTTCCTCGCCGGCGTTTTGTTTTTTATCCTCGCGTTCCGCTGGGTGCGACGCCGAATCCTGTGGCGCCTGCGCAACCGCCTGATCGTCACCTATGTATTCATCGGGGTGATTCCCGCCGTGCTGCTGATTGCGATGGCGGTGATCACGCTCTATGGGCTGGCCGGACAATTCGCAGTCTTCGTCGTGACCTCCGAAATCCACTCCCAATTGAGAAGCATGGAGGCGGTCAACGCCGCAGTCAGCAACGAACTGGCGGCCCGCCTGGAGCGCGGCGACAAGCCGACTGCGGAGTCCCTGGCCGGACTGAGAAAGCGCGATCGGGCCTGGGGCCGCCGGCAGGTGTGCGCCTGGTACGGCGACAAACCCCTGCCCCTTTGCAACGAGATCAAAGGCACCGCTCTTTCTGCCCCCGGTTTTGTGAATGGGACGTTCCGGGACATCGTCCGCGAGCGCGATCAACTGCACCTGCGGGTCGCTTCCTCCATGCCCATCGGGTCCTCCCGGCTGACCGTGGTCACCAGCGAACCGTTTGACAAGGAGTTGGTCGGAAACATTGCCGCCAATCTCGGCGAAATCACGCTTTACTCGGCTTCAATCACTCTTGACGAACCACCTGCAAAACCGGAAGAAAAACTCGGTTCTGATGCCGGTGCGGCCGCGACGAACAAGAGTGGAATCGTCATCAATACCAAGCAAAACCCCACGGCGCGGACGGAACGGCAGGTGATGCATCCGGCCTTCACCGTAGGTGCGCTGCCGAGCGCGAGCAGCACCTTCGATCGCGAAATCACCTTCGGAACACCACTGGCGGTGGTGGATTGGAAGACCGGCAAGCCGCAACTCGTCGGCGCGGTGCTGCAAGTGACCACGCGGCCCGCGGTTCTCTACGGCCATCTTTTCGCCGCGCTGGGAGAGTTCGTTCGCGGAGTCGCCTACATCCTGCTGGGCGTGGGAATCTTCTTCGCCATCATCGAACTGATCGCGCTCATCATCGGCACCCGCATGACCCGCACGGTCACCGCCGCTGTCGCGCAACTGCATGACGCGACCCGGCATGTGGATCGCGGCGACTTCAGTCATCGCATCCCCGTGAAATCGAGCGATCAACTGGCGGATCTCGCGCTCTCGTTCAACTCGATGACCGCCTCCATCGAGAAGCTGATCCAGGAGCAGAAAGAGAAGCAGCGCCTCGAAAACGAACTGGCCATCGCGCAGGAAGTCCAGGCCCAGTTGTTCCCGCGCCAGGTTTCCGAGCTCGAGTCGCTCGAAGTGCATGGCTTTTGCCGTCCGGCTCGCACCGTGAGCGGTGACTATTACGACTTTGTTTCGGCGAGTTCCCACAAGCTAATTCTGGCGGTCGGCGACATCAGCGGAAAAGGCATCTCCGCGGCTCTGTTGATGGCGACCATCCACTCCGCCGTCCGTGCCTATAGCGTGGAAAACCTGCCGCAGATGCGCGAACCGGTCGCGGTCGGCGCCGTTGCCGGATCGGGCCGCGTCATGGCAGCCTGGCCGGAAGGGGTGGAAGTCTCTCCTTCAGCCCTGCTCAGTTTGCTGAATCACCAACTCTTCGAGAGCACTCCGGCGGAAAAATACGCCACGCTTTTCGTCGGCATTTACGATGGCCGCGTGCACCGGCTCACATACAGCAACGGCGGCCATCTGCCGCCGATCTTGATCAGCGAGGATGGCACCATTCGGCGGCTTGAGGCCGGGGGCACGGTTGTGGGCTTGTTCGACAACATGACCTACGATGAGGGCGCGGTCGAAATGCGCCCCGGCGAAATTTTCCTGGCCTACAGCGACGGCGTCACCGAACCGGAGAACGACTTTGGCGAATTTGGCGAGCAGCGCCTGATTGATCTCGTCCGCGAAAATCGGCATCTTCCCTTGCCCCAGATCAGTCAAATCGTGACCATGGCGGTGGACGACTGGATCGGCGACAAAGAACAGCCTGATGACGTCACGCTCGTGCTGGCTCGAGCTCGGTAAGGCTTGTCAACTCGTGTTGACAGAACAACACGCATGCAATACCTTGGTGCCTCGGTCTTTACAACTCCGTACGCGGGAGTAGCATAACTTCGGCAATGCCCCGGGGCTCCATCCCGGAGATGACGGTTCGATACCGTTCCTCCCGCCCCAGACCCTCCGCCCCTCAGATTTTCTTCTTTTTCCAGCGACCTTGCTTGAACAGGATGGCGCTGGCCCCGGCGATCGCTCCCTCCGCCACCACAATGGCCCAAAACGCCCCGTTCGACTGCATGTGCAACGGAATCGCCAGCCAGTAGGCAAGTGGAATCTCTAACAGCCAGAAGCCGAAGAAGTTTACGATCGTGGGAGTCACCGTGTCTCCCGCTCCGTTGAACGCCTGCAGCATGACCATGCCGTAGGCGTAGCCAATGTTGCCGTAGCTCACAATGCGCAGGCAGGTTGCGGCCAGCGGCACGACGGATGGATCGTGCGTGAACAGGCGCACCACCGACTCGGCAAAGAGCACGAAGAACACGCCGACAGCCCCCAGAAAAATCATGTTGTAGAGACCGGTGCGCCAGACCGCGCTCTCGGCGCGCTCCGGCTTCCCCGCGCCCAGATTCTGGCCGACCAGCGTGGCTGCAGCGTTGCTCAACCCCCACGAAGGCAGGATCACGAAGATGACGATGCGAATGGCGATCGTGTATCCCGCGAGCGCAGCCGCGCCGAAGAAGCTCACGATTCGCACGAGCCCGATCCAACTGGTATGCGCGATGGCAAACTGCAGGATTCCCGTTAGCGAAACCCGCACCAGCCGCCACAGAACACTCCAATGCAACCGGATCTGCCGGGTCAGAATGTGAATTCGCTCCGTCCCTTTCAGCAGGCGATAGAACTGGTAGAGCACGCCAATGCTGCGCCCGGTGAAGGTCGCCAGCGCGGCCCCGGTCACGCCCAGTCTGGGAAACGGCCCCCAACCGAAAATAAGGCAGGGATCGAGTATCAAGTTAATGATGTTCGACACCCACAGCAGGCGCATGGCGATGGCGGCATCTCCGGCGCCGCGGAAGATGGCGTTGTTCAGAAACAGCAGCAGCACCGCGCAACTGCCGCCCAGGCAGATTCGCGTATAGCCGCTGCCCACCGCGACAATCTCGGGACTGGCGCCCATCAACCGCAACAGGCGCGGAGCCAGCAGAAGGCAAGGCAGTCCAATCGCGAGCGAAACAATCAGTCCGAGAGCAATGGCCTGCACGCCAGCGTCGGCCGCTCCTTCCGGATCTTTCTCGCCGATGCGGCGCGCCACCATCGCGGTCGTGGACAGACTGAGCCCCATGCCCACGGCGAACACCAGGCTGAGCATCGATTCCGTCAGCCCCACCGTGGCCACCGCATTGGCCCCCAGACGCCCCACCCAGAACACATCCACCACGGCAAACAAGGACTCCAGCACCATCTCCAAGACCATGGGCACGGCCAGCAGAAGAATAGCGCGGTTCAAGCTGCCTTCTGTGTAGTCCTGATGCGATCCGCGGACCGCTTCAACCAGCGACGACCACAAGGAATGCTGCGGTTTGGAGGCAACAGAAATCGCTTCCATAAAAACCTTTGACTTTCTGCAACCGCATCCGCAAACCTGCGGACGCAATGCATTCAGAAGAATAATGAGTTGGATCAGAAAGCCCGCGCTACGCGGGCAACGCAGAAGGGCGGATTAGCGAGGCTTGTACATAACTACCCTCAGTGCGGATCAGATGAACTGCAGGTCCCCACGGGGAAACGAACAACTACCGCCGGATTTTATCGCAAAGCTGTGACCTATGCCAAGAAAAACTGAAAAAAACAGAAACAGAAACGGCGGATGGTTGGAGGTCCCCAATCCGCCGCTTCCCTCAGGAGGTATGAAACGGTGTTCGCTCTTTGCAACAAGACGATGCTAACCTTTGGAGCCTGGAACTGTGAGATAACGAAGGTACTTTCCCGGCGGAAACTGCCGAAAAAGTCTCGTTTACGGAAAGAACTCCAAAGCAGGAAGGCCGGGGGGATTCTTGACAGACGGATCGACTGCTGGCTTCTCACTTCTTCGGCAATAGCATAGCTCTCGCAGTCGCGGCCGTGTTCTTCACCAAGCCGCCAACAGTCATTTGTCCAATGGGAGTGTTAACAATCCCGCGAGTGTCGCTGCGCACGTCAAACGTATCCTCGCTTATGGTCTCCCATCGGTTGGCACGCACGTCATAGGCAAAGGTAAGACCGGAGAACTCAACTGGCTTGCCGTCGTAATCCAAGCCCTTGTAGTTGTGCGGGCTGGCCGATCCACCGGAGAAGAATATCCGGCGGTCTTTCTCACCCGACACAGTGCCAAAGCGCGCCGGCCCCGGATGCGCCGGCACCTTGCTCCACTCGATCTTGTTCGGGTCCTTGTGATCAATCTTACCGATCCAACACTCGTCGGACGCCACGTAAGGCGCACCGCCAGCTGGGCCTTTCTTAGCCCCATCAACGTAAACGATCGCGTCGTCGGCCAATCCTCCAGCGTGGCCAAACACCGGCGCTCCCGGAAAAGGCGTGGCTTGGCTCCAGGTGTTCTTCTCGACGTCGTAGACCTGCACATTGTTGACCGGTCCGTTCTTCGATCGTCCGCCCACCAGATAGATGTAGCGATCGTGATTCACCCCGATCACAGCCCGATCCACCCCCAGCGGAATATCCTCGGCCCGGTACCAGCGCTTTTCTTCGGGAAGATACGCGTTCACGTCCGAGACGGTGAGTTCCCCGCCTTGGCCATCCACCAGATATCCGCCGAAAAGAAAAATCTGTCCCTTGACGCCAACCGCGGTGGCGCCTAGCCGGCCACCGACCCCCGGCACAGCCCGGCCCTCGCTCCACTTCGCCGAGGAGATATGCAGGACATAAACCTTATTGGTAACGTCATCCCATGTCCTCTTGGCCCCAATACCCATCAGCGAATAAACATCGAGGCCGCCCCTAAGCGCCGCAACGGCGTTGTCAGAAACCGCGGCCGGCATGGGGGGAATTTTCGATTGGTCCACGGCCAGCAGAAAAACAGCGCACAGCACCGGGAAGAAGAAGACAGCCACTTTTTTCATCGCTGAGATATTACGCTTCGCGCAGGCCGCGGCAAAGGGCGCTACCTAATCCTTTTTCATGCAAAGCGTGGATCAGACCACGTATAGCGTGGGCCAAACCATAGTGTCATCCCGAGTGAAGCGAGGGATCTAGGTGTTTCCTGGCACGGGCGACAGTGGTGGCGCAGGCAAGGACCGGGACCCCTCGCTGCACTCGGGATGATCGATGGCTCTGGGATACAGCAATTATGAAACTGACCTAGAACCAGGTCTTCCGCCGGTACTCTCGATATTGCTCGCCGAAGGCGGATTCCAAAACCCGAGCTTCCTGTCGTGAGCGCACCGTCTGACCGATTGCTACAACCACCAGCACGATCCACAGACGCGGCTTCTGCAGCACCAACATCAGGCCGATGAGCATCACTAGGCCAAACACGTAGATCGGATTCCGAATCTTTGAGTAAAGTCCGGTCGTGACCAGGGCATGCGCCTCTGCTTTGATCGAGAACGACTTGCCCAACTGGTACCGAGCGAGCCCGATGAAGCTTACGCCAACCACGGCCAGCACCGTCCCGATATAGCGTTGCACGTTCCAGGGGGTTTGCCAGGTAGCCAGCAGCCAAAGCAGAATGCCGACAGACACGATCTGAATCGCCGTGAAAACCAAGAATCGTCGGCCTTCCATATTCGCCTCGCCTAAGTGACCAGGCCCTGGCGCACACCATGAATGAAGTCGGTGTAGGCCGGAGTTTGTCCGCTCTCCCGCATATGGCTGGCGATCTGCCCGCGGTGATACGCCGAATGCGTCACAACGTGCGCCAGAATATCCACGATCGTGCTCGACCACTCCTCGCCTTTGCTGTTTTTGTAGGACACCGACTGATTCACATCGCCGGCCGTGATCAGATCGAGATACTCGCGCCACAGGCCGGCCATCTCGGCCGCTTGCGCTTCACACTCCTCCAGGCCTAATTTCGGCCACACCGGGGAGCTCTGCGGCTGTTGCTTCAGCCGCTCCAGCCATATGCGTTCCGCGGAAAGAAGATGGGCCATGAGTTGGAACGACCGCTGGCTCGCGTTGCCACTGGCTCGGAGTGCGGCAAGAACTTCCCGATTGGCCCATTCGTCGTAGGCGAACTGGCGGCGCAGATAGTCAGCAAGATTCACGAACCGACCTCCTTGGAGAATCCCGGCAATGCAACAATGTAATGGCAGTTCTGTTGCCGCGGCAACGTTGTAACCATCCTTTCACATTTCTGGACTAAACTGAGCAACTGTGGTTCTGTAGCAAAAGTTTCCCTCAGCTCCCATGCCGCGCAAAGCCCCGCCGCCTCGCTCCGATGAAAAGATGGAAACCAGGTCCGTGACGCCGGCAAACGCCAGGCCGGCCGCGGGCGACGACTTAACACGGCTCGCCTTGAACGGATGCCTGATCGCCCGCGATGCCGCGTTCAATGTTAAAGATCTGATTACAAATTCTTCTCGCATGGCTTTTCTGGCGATCAAAGACTGCGAAAAAGAACTCGACCTTATTGAGCGTCAAATTGATGAGCGGCTGCCTGCGGCTATCACGCGAGTCAATGAGGCCCGCGCTCGCCAGTTACTCTCGAGCCTGAAGTGCACGACCGATCTGGAGCGTATCGGCGACCTGGTGATGAGCGTGGCTATGCGGGTACAGGCCAGAACCGCGAAGATGCCTGCTTCCGATGTGCGCCAGCTTGTGGAAATGTCCTCCGTCTTGCGCGAAATGCTCGACCTGATTCATAAAGGCTTCTCCACCCTCGACCTGGAATGCGCCCGCAAGGTTCTGCAAATGGATAAGGAAGTCGACCGCATCTGTCATGCCATGTTCCAGAAACACCTGGCGGAAAGCGGCGCCCAAGGGGATCCGGCCGGCTTTGATGTGTTGCTGATGGCACAGGCTCTGGAACGCGCCGGCGACCACACCACCAACTTGGCCGAAGAACTCTACAACCTGATCGAAGGCCGTAGCCTGCGGCACGCCCCCAAGAAGAAGGCCAATTAGCAGAAATTACCTCTTTGGCTGGGCTCGGGACCTGAGAACTTTCCTTACAAATTCATAGTTCCTTAACAAACGAGCAACATTCGCGCAACATTCGACCAATAGAGTCTTTGATTGGCGCCCCTCCCCTTAAATCGGCTGCCTGTTGTGTGCCAAGGAGGGTCCCCCGAAGCCAAAATGCATCTGCCAGCCGAACCCTACGACCGCCCCGGGAGCAATCCTCGTCCCAACTCCTTCCATCCAGTCATTTTTGTTGTTGAAGATGATGAGGACATTGCCCGCCTCGTCTCCCACAATTTGCAGGCCGCCGGGTTCGAGGTGCAGAGTTTTGTCAGTGGACATTCCGTATTGACCGAAGCCATGCGCGAAATGCCGGCATTGTTCCTTCTGGACGTTATGTTGCCCGGCACCGACGGCTTCGAACTCTGCCGCCACATCCGTCAAACTCCGGCGCTTTCTGCCATTCCCATCATCTTTCTTACGGCGAAAACCGCTGAGGCAGACCGCGTCAAGGGTCTGGAACTGGGCGGCGACGACTACATCACCAAACCTTTCAGCCCGCGCGAACTGGTAGCCCGTATCCGCACCGTGCTGCGCGGATTAGGCCAATCGCCCGTGGCTACCGAGGTCCTGCGCCTCGGCGACTTGCAGATTGATGTTGCTTCCATGACCGTGCAGGTGCAAGGCCGCAATGTCTTCACTACCGTACGTGAATTCCGCCTGCTGGAATATCTGGCGGCGCATCGCGGCCGCGTCCTGACGCGCGACCAACTGCTCGATGCCGTGTGGAAAGAGACTCCGTTCGTCACACCACGTTCCATTGATGTCTACATCCGCCGCCTGCGCGAAAAAATCGAGCCCGACCCGCGCCACCCCCAATACCTCAAAACTTTGCGAGGTATCGGCTATCGCCTCGAAGTGCCGCGGTAGAACGCGCCCGGCGGCATTTCCTACTTGACCAAGACGGCTGACCAGATCCTCTCCAGCATTGCTCCGGTTTTTCACGAACTTCACGGACAGGACGCTAGAATTGATTCGAATGACGCCAATCGCCCGCGCGACGCTCTTGCCTCTTGCTCGTTACTGCTCCCTGGCGATCGTCGGCGCGCTCTACGAGATGATCGGCAGTTGGCGTGACGCGCAACGCTTCCCGCAGCGCGGCCACCTCGTCCAAGCTGGGTCGATCCATTTGAACATCGACTGCAGCGGGCAGGGTTCGCCCACTGTAATACTGGAAAGCGGTTCGGGCGGCCCTTCCGTTGACTGGCTCATGGTACAACCAGAGGTCGCGAAGTTCTCCCGCGTATGTTCCTACGACCGCGCCGGATATGGCTGGAGCGACTCCGGCGCTGAACCGCGCAGCAGCCTGCGGATTGCGCGCGAACTGAAACTGTTGCTGCAGGCGGCCGGTGAAAAAGGTCCGTACGTTCTTGTCGGGACACTCTATAGGCGGATACGACATCAGGGTTTACACCGGTCAATATCCAAATGATGTTGCGGGAATGGTGCTAGTTGATGCTTCCCATGAAGATCAAGACCTGAGAGCGCCGGAGTCCATCCGCAAATGGTCACAGGACTACCGCAAACACCCTGGCTGGAAAAAGCTGAAATATTTCTTTCAGCTCCATCTTGGCTGGGCTCGCCTGATGGCGGATCGCGATGCGCCTGCATTCTGGCCGAAAGCATTCAGGGAGGAAGAAGATTTCCTGACGCTTCCCACCAAACATCAATTCGCTATGATCGATGAGGATCAGGTGTTCTCCACTTTGAGCGCCGCACAGGTGCGAAGCGCCGGAAACCTCGGGGATCGCCCACTTATTGTGCTTACCGCGACGAGACAGGACGATATCCCTTCGGAGATCCCGCCCAAGGACGCACAGACGGATGAGGATCTTTGGGTCCACCAGTTACAGCCGGAATTGGCTCGTCTCTCGACCCGTGGCAAGCAGATCGTTGTCGACAGCAGCCACGAAATGCCAACCGAACATCCGGAGGTCGTCATCTCGGCGATTCATGAGGTATGGGTGGCCGTTCATCAACGTCCTGTTCTCTGATGTTCGGAACAAAGCCGGGCAATGCTGGCGAGCATCTGGTCAGTGCGGATTGCTACATCAACTTCAGAGACAGGACACTAGTCATTTATTCTGTCCTGCATCCCTCTCGAATGGCCCTCAAGCCCAAGCCGCTATGGAATCCCGCCGACCAGAGCGCTCGGCTGGCCGAGTTGACCGCGCATTCCGACGAACCCACGAAAGATAACCCGTTGCGGCGCGATGTACGTTCTCTGGGCGCGATTCTCGGCCAGGTCCTGGTCGAGCAAGCAGGTCAGGACTTGTTCGAATCCGTGGAAGAGTTGCGCCGTCTGTTGATCGAATATCGCGAGACGGCGCGCCGTGCTGCCAATCAGGCTTCCGCGCCCGAATTGATGCTTAGGGCACAAGAAATCGTCTCCAAGATGGAGGTGACACGTGCCTACCAGGTCACCAAGGCCTTCGCGATTTACTTCGAGTTGACCAATCTGGCCGAGACGAATCATCGCAAGCGACGACGCCGCGCCGGTAAATTGGATCGCGACCATCCTCCACTTCCCGGTTCCTTTCGAGGCACGCTGCTGCGCATGAAGGAAGCAGGAATTTCCGCCGAGGATGCCTTCGCCTCGCTGAAACAAATCATCATCACTCCGGTCTTCACCGCGCACCCCACCGAAGTCGCGCGCCAGACCGTTCTGCTGAAGCGCCGGCGCATCGCGAGACAACTGGAGCGCCTCGACCGCCTCCCGCTCCCGGCCGACGAAGCCGAAGATTGCGAAGACCAGATTCGCGCTGAGGTCACATCCCTCTGGCAGACCGACGAGGTCCGCCTGGCCAAGCCCACAGTGGACGATGAAATCCGCATGGGGCTGCGCTACTTTCGTCTTTCCCTGTTCGCCGCGCTTCCGCGAATCTACGCCGAACTGGTGGAGTCGTTCCGCGACGTTTACGGAGTCGAACTCGACCAGGCCGTCTTGCCGAACCTGGTGCAACTTGGTTCGTGGATTGGCGGAGACCGCGATGGCAACCCGCTGGTAAAGCCAGAGTGCATTCGCGACGCCCTGGATCATGCCCGCGGGTTGATCCTCCGCGAGTATCTCAACGACATCGATGCTCTCAGCGACCGCCTCAGTTCTTCACGCCGGCAAACCGCCGTCTCGGCGGAATTGCTCACGCGCCTCGTGCACTATGAGCGCACTATTCCGGGCGTGCACTTGGCTTGGGGGCCGCACAACAGAGCTGAGAGCTACCGCCGGTTTCTCTCCTACGTGTTTCACCGACTGCAACAGAGTCGCGAATCCAGCGACGCTCCAGCGGCCTACCGCAGCGCAGCGGAATTCGAAGATGACATAACACTGATCCGATTCAGTTTGCAGGCGAACCGCGGAGAACGCCTGGCCCGAACCGGCGTCGATCAATTGTTGCGCAAGGTGCGCACCTTCGGCGTACACCTTCACACGCTGGACATCCGCCAGCACGCCCGGGTGCATGCGAAGGTGATCGCCGAGCTAGGCCCAGCGCTCAGCGGTGAGGCCGAGTCGGCCGAAGTTCGCGAGCTACTCGAAACCTTCCACACGATCGCGCAGTTGAAACGCACCCACCCCCCGGGCTCGATTCGTCACTACATCATCAGCGGCGCTGAGTCAGAGAGCGACGTGCTTTCGGTGGTGCGCCTCGCGAAAGCCGGCGGCGTGCAGATTGCCGGATCAGACGCCGATCCCGGCCTGATGCCCGTGCCTCTATTCGAATCCATCGACTCGCTGCGCGCGGCGGCAGGCGTTATGGGCCGCCTGTGGAGCGATCCCGAATATCAGCCGCTGCTCGATTCCTGGGGACGCTGGCAGGAAGTCATGCTCGGCTACTCCGACTCCAACAAAGACGGCGGTATGCTCACCAGCACCTGGGAACTGTACAAGGCGCATCGGGAACTGCACAGCGCCGCGCGCGACTCCGGTGTGAAGCTGCGCCTGTTCCACGGCCGCGGTGGCACCGTGGGCCGCGGCGGCGGACCCACGCACTCCGCCATCTTGGCTCAGCCCCCCGGCTGTTTCTCCGGCCAGATTCGTCTCACCGAGCAGGGCGAAGTCCTCAACTGGAAATACGCCGACCCTGTCCTTGCCGAGTGGAATCTGGAACTGATGATCGCTGCCAGCCTCGAAGCTCTCACCCTGCCCGGACGAGAGCATGTTCCGCATCCGGCGCCCTGGGAAGACGCAATCGAAGAAATGTCGGCGGATGCGTATCGCATCTACCGCCGTGAGATCGCCGAGAATCCCGACGTGCTCGAATACTTCGAGCAAGCGACTCCGGTCAATGAACTGGATGCCGCCCGCATCGGATCGCGTCCCGCTCGCCGCACCAAGGGTCGCCGGCTCGACGATCTGCGCGCCATTCCCTGGGTTTTCGGCTGGATGCAGAGCCGCCACGCCGTGCCCGCATGGTTCGGCGTGGGCCACGCTCTCGAACAATTCGCAAACCGGGGCCCCGGCCACGAACAGCTGTTACGCCACATCGCGCGCAGCTTCCCCATGTTCTCGGACCTGATCCGCAACGTGGAACTCGGCATGGCGAAAGCCGATCTGGGCATCGCGCGCGTCTACTCTGGACTGGTTAAAAACGCTGCCTTGAGAGATCGCGTCTTCTCCATGCTGGAAGAGGAATTCCTTCGCTCGCGGAGCTTGATTCTCCGCGTGACTGGCCAGCGCGAACTATTGGCTCGCAATCGCGTCCTGGCCCGATCCATCCGCCTGCGCAACCCCTACGTCGATCCCATGAGCCTGATTCAAGTCGAGCTTTTGCGGCGCAAGCAGCAGGGAGAGAAGAGCTCAGAATTCGAGTACCCCCTGGGCGCAACCATCAACGGAATCGCAGCCGGTCTGCACAACACGGGATAGAAGCCCAGGCGCCAGGCTTAGAGTTCCGTGCGCCCCTTGCTAACGTCGCGCCGCCCCGTCCGTCTGTAGTATCGTGTTCCGTCGGCAGCAGTGTGTCTCCACTCGCCATGGAACTTGTTCGTCCGCATATGCGTAGCCTTCACCGGCCCTGTCTGCAATATCCCAGTCATCCAATTTCCCCGAGAGGTGATATGAACATTTCGTGCTTCGCAACATTGTTTGTGTTGTGTCTAGCCCTGCCTGGAGCCTTGTTCGCGCAGAATGCATCAGAGCACGCCCTTCCTGCTCCGGCGGTTCTCTCCAACTCCGCGCTTGGCGGCGCGCCCACCGATCAGCCCAGCGAGCCCAAACTCGAGCGCTTTGATCCCAACCTGGTCGACAAGGATCTCGATCCCTGCAACGACTTCTACAAGTACTCCTGCAGCAAATGGCTGAGCGCCAACCCGATCCCCCCCGACCAGGTCTACTGGAGCACCGGCAGCGGCCTGCAAGTGTGGAACGAAACTGTGCTGCGCGAAACGCTGGAAGCCGCCAGTACCAACGATCCCAAGCGCGACGCCGTCCACCAGAAGATTGGGGACTATTGGACTGCGTGCATGGACGTAGGCGGCATCGACGCCACCGGGATGAAGCCGCTGCAGCCTGAACTCGATCGCATCGCCGGAATGAAGACCAAGAAAGACATCACTCTCGAAATCGCCCGCCTGCACCACCTATTTCCTGGCGCCTGGGAGCAGAGCGACAACCAGACCAACGCGCCGTTCTTTGGATTCACCGGGCAGCAAGACTACGACGACGCGTCGAAGGTCGTGGCGCAGATTGATCAGGGCGGCCTCAGCCTTCCCAACCGCGACTACTATCTGAAGACCGACGACAAGTCGAAGGAGATCCTCACCAAGTACCGCGCCCACGTACAGAAGATGTTCACCCTTGCGGGAGAATCAGAAGCTCAAGCCGCTGCCGGTGCCGGCACCGTGATCGAACTGGAAACCTCCCTAGCCCAGGCCCAGATGGACAATGTGACGCGCCGCGATCCCAAGAACGTGAACAACAAAATGACGCTGGCGCAGGTTCGCGAACTCACGCCTTCCATCGATTGGGACGCCTATCTGAAGGCAGTGAAAGCCCCTGCCAGCGAGCATTACATCGTGACCTCACCCGCGTTCTTCCGCGCCGAAGAGAAACTGATCAACGAGCATCCGCTTGGCCACTGGCGGACTTACCTTCGCTGGCAGGTACTGCACCTATCGTCGCCATATCTCAGCAAATCGTTCTTTGAAGAAAACTGGAACTTCTTCGCCCACACCCTGGCGGGCGCCGAGCAACCGCAACCGCGCTGGCGGCGTTGCGTTCGTGCCGCTGACCGCGATCTCGGAGAAGCGCTCGGCCAGGCTTACGTAGACCGCGCCTTTCCGCCCGAAAGCAAGGCCCGCACCATCCAGATGGTGCACTCCATCGAAACCGCTCTGACCTCCGATATTCAGGGCCTCGCCTGGATGTCCCAAGCGACCAAGGAACAGGCCATAGTCAAGCTGAAGGGAATCGAAGATAAAATCGGCTATCCCACCCACTGGCGCGATTATTCGAGCGTCAAGATCACGCGCGACAGCTACCTGAATAACGTCGCGCAGGCAACGTCTCTCGAGTTCGAGCGCTGGGTCGCCAAAGTTGGCAAGCCCGTGGACCGCGGTGAGTGGACCATGACTCCGCCCACCATCAACGCCTACTACGATCCCCAACTGAACACCATCAACTTTCCTGCTGGCATTTTGCAGCCGCCATTCTTCGATCCCACCAAGGACGATGCCGTGAACTACGGTGCCATCGGCATGGTCATCGGACACGAGATCATTCACGGCTTCGACGATCAGGGCCGCAAATTCGACGCCCACGGAAACCTGCGCGACTGGTGGACCACCGATGACGGCAAACAATACGACGACCGTGGCAAGTGCATCTCCGACGAATATACTCAGGACGTCCCCGACGCCGGCGATGGCGTCAAGCAGAACGGCCTGCTCACCCAAGGCGAAGATACCGCCGACAACGGTGGACTCCACCTTGCGCTGTTCGCCCTTGAGACCGCTCTCAAACAGCAAGGCAAATCGCTCGACGACAAAGGCGACGACGGCTGGACCTACCGCCAGCGCTTCTTCCTGTCGAACGCGTACTCGTGGTGCGCCAATGTCCGCCCGCAAGTCGCGCGCCTCATTGTGACCACTGACCCCCATTCCCTCCCGGTCTTCCGCATCGACAACGTAATGTCCAACATGGCGGAATTCCAGCAAGCCTTCGGCTGCAAAGCCGGACAACGCATGGTGAGGGCCAACGCCTGCCGGGTCTGGTAGTTAGTCGCTCAAGTTGAAAGGGCCAGCCGCAACGCTGGCCCTTCCCCTTCTCTAGTGGACAAAGATGCTCATGTGGCGACGGCCGCCTCGGCCGTCCAACCGAGGGCGAAGCCCCGCGCCATCTGCACGACCACTCTACCGGTTAATATCCTCCTTGTTCTGCAACCGCTTCACGTAGTTCTCCAAATTGGCCTTGTTGGAATCGGGAGCTCCCGTCAGCGACAGCTTGACTTCCTTCACTGCATTGTCAAAGTCTCCCTGAGCGCTATAGACGCGGGCCAAGCCCATGTGCGAAGTCCAGTAGTCAGGAAACTTCTTTGCCGTCGAACGGAACACCGCCAGCGCTTCATCCTGCTTTTTCTGCCCCTGCAACTGGCGAGCATAGAAATAAAGTTGCAGCGGGCTGGCCACGTCCATGGCCTTGTTGTGGAACACCTTGGCATCTTCATTGCGGCCCAGAGCCTCCAGAATTCGCGACTTGTTGAGCAGGTTGTCGTAGCGCTCTTCGGCCTGGATCGACTGGTCTTCATACTTCAGCGCATCGTCGAGATTAATCTTGTTGGCCAGGAAATAACCGGCAGCGTCGTCCCATCCCTCCCAATAAAATTGATTCAGCCCGTGTACTTGCCGATGGATGCTGGCGATGACCAGTTCGTTCACATTGACTTCGACTTTAAACGGTACCGCAACCTTATCCCACCGCATGGTCACGACCGTCGCGTTCGGTTTCACATCGTCGAAATCGTAAGCCAGCGCATCGTGGGCGTCGGCCGATTGCGACTTCACCTTGACACGAAGGGCGTCTTCGTCCTCCTTGTAAGCAAAGCTCCCCCACGAAGTCGCATTCTTCGAGAAGATGACGGTCCACTCGTTCTCTCCCGGGATCATGTGCAGCCCGTAAGTGCCCTTGTCGAGCGCCTGCCCCTCGATCGTGACCGGATCGCTGAATGAGATCGTTGTATTCTCATTCGCCCCCGCGCGCCACACCTGTCCATAAGGCACAACCTTGCCCCAAATCTGGCGCCCATTGGCCAGCGGCCGGTGATAGTTAATGGTGATGTCGGTGAGGCCGATGCGTTGGGTAATCAGCGCATGCTGGCTCTGCCGAGGCAGAGTGAGCATAAGGGTCTCGCCGGTGGCAGTTTGCGCTTGGCAAATATTCGCAACCAACAAAACACCAGTCAACAACGCGAGCAGACGAACTTCATACTTCACAAGTTTGTGCATGAAATCTCCTTCTCGCTGCCGCGATCGGCAGCCGACCGAATCAGAATCTGGATTGGAAATCGCAAAATTGAACACAGGTGGACCGGGACGCCGTTGGGCTTAGACGGATAGAGGAAGGGGAGGTGAGCAAGGGAGACAGGGATCGCGACGCAGTGTTGATGAGTGTATGGCTTGTCTACAACAACAACGGCCTGCGGCAGCTTGCTTCTGGCCCTAATTGTCGTAGTTGACGAGAACGGACTGGAACCTGCGTTCCTGCTTAAACACACGGGCGCTCGGCGGGATCGTGATTAGAACGAGATTGGCCGATTGCCAGACGACATCGAGATGCATGAACCCTCTATCGGTTACTGCAACTGCGCCGTGATTGCCATCTGCGATGAATACGTTCCCCGGACGGCACAAGGCAATTTCCCGCGACAGTCGCCCACCTGCCGGGACGACTGAGAGCTGCGTACTATAATCCGTGGTCGCGCCTGCGTTCCGGACCATCAGCACGACATCCCATTTACCATTTGGCGAAGGCACATCGCCAACTACTTCGGTCCATGATCTGACCAATGCCAAGGGTACGATCCATACAACGGCACAGATGATCAGCACAGCGAGGATAACTCCACCCACAGTGGCGACCGATTTTCGTTTCACGGTATCCAAAGAATATATCGCTGTTGACGTTGTTGCGAAAAATCGCCTCATAACCGAGTACTAAGTCCGTTTTTCCTTATCTACTTGACAATCCGCCCCCGGCAAAGCACACTCTTTGTAGGCGAACAAAAAGCGAAATTAATTCGCCTCCGCGGCACCAGCCCGGCGTTCCCTGAAATTTTCCCGAGGAATCTATGTCTTCCGCAGTGGTTTCCACTTCGGCGGCCCAAGGCCGCCCTTTTGTCTTTGACGATGAGGCTGAGGCTGAAGCTTCATGTGGGGACAGCCGGCCCCGGCTGTCTGGTCGAGCGCAGCTCGACTGGCGCTCGCCAACATCCAAAATTCTGCCCTCGGCCGTCACCCCGGCGTCGCGGATCGAGATCCGCCCGGCGCCCGAAATGGTTCCGAGCGGCATCTCCGCCATCGACGCCCTGACCGGCGGCCTGCCCCGCGGATGCCTGACCGAAATCTGCGGCCCCGCATCCTCGGGACGCACCACCTTCCTGCTGGCCGCCCTGGCCGCCGCCACCCGCCGCGGAGAATTCTGCACCCTCGTCGATGCCAGCGACGCCCTCGACCCCCACTCTGCCGCCGCCGCCGGCGTGGCCCTGGACCGCCTCCTATGGGTGCGCTGCGGCGAAGATTCACCGCAAAAAGGTTCCCAACAAAAATCACGCGCCAAACAAACAGGGTGCCCCATTTCTCGCGCGTCTTTTGCGCGAGAAGCCTGCCCTGAGCTTGTCGAACGGGTGGGGATTTCCCAAACTGCTTTCAAGTTTGCCCCCAATGAATCCCAAAAATCAGAGCGCCGCCTGGAACAAGTGCTGCGGGCCACCGATCTGCTGCTCGAAAGCGGAGGCTTCGGCCTGATCGTCCTCGACCTTGCCGACCTGCCTCCCCACGCCGCCCGTCGTATACCGCTGACCACATGGTTCCGCTTCCGCCGCGCCATCGAGCACACCTCCACGATCCTGCTGGCCATCGAGCAGCACCCTATCGCCGGCAGTTGCTCTTCCCTGCTGCTGCAACTTGGCGCGCAGAATAATCCGGAAGAGATGATGAAGTTGGCACAATCAAACTCCAGCCGCGAAGCGGCGGCATGGGAAAGCCCGGCACGGCAGTGCCGGGTAGGCACGGAAAAAGAGAACAAGTCCCGTAGGGACGGCACTGAACTTGCCGCTAGGGACAATGCAACGCACGACGCACAAGATGCCCCGCAAATTGCTCATCATCCCACGCACGCGCACCTGCTAACCGGAATGGATATCAATGCGGAACTAATCCGCTCTCGTCTAGACCGCAAACCCGCGCACTCCGTGAGGTTCGAAACCAAAACCGCATGGGCCGGATAAACAATTCGCTATGAATGGACTGAATTACCCAATGACTAAATGATTTCCTCCCCATGCCGTTCGCCTGCATCTACGTCCCGAATTTTCCCGTCGCGGCGGCCCTGCGTGCCGAACCGGAACTGCAGTCACGTGCTGTCGCCATTCTCGAAGGCACCCCTCCGCTCGAAAAAATTGTCGCCGTCAATGAAAATGCCCGCCGCATGGGCATTGCGCCCGCCATGACCAAGGTCCGAGCCGAACTATGCTCGGACCTGGCATTGCGCCCGCGCTCTCCGCTGCAGGAATCCACTGCGCACGCAGCCCTTCTCGACTGCGCCCAATCGTTCTCCCCCTGTGTGGAAGACACCGCCTGCGACACAGCTCTTCTCGATCTGACCGGCATGGAATCTCTCTTCGGATCGCTGCCGGAAATTTCTCGCGCGATCCATCACCGCGCCACCACGCTCGGACTCGACGCCAACATTGCCATAGCCTCCAACCCCGACGCGGCCGTGCTTGCCACCCGCGGCTTGTGTGGCGCGGGCGCCCCCGCCCGCGTCTGCGTCGCCGTAATTCCCGCAGGTAAAGAAGCGGAATATTTGGGACTTTTGCCCGTAGAAGTTTTGTTTCCCAACCGCCTCGAAGGCGAAGAGCAAAAAGAAGCCACCCGACTGCTGGAAACACTAGACCGTTGGGGCATTCGTAATCTGCGCGCGCTGGCCGCGTTGCCGGAGGTAGCGCTCAGCGAGCGTCTCGGACAGGAAGGCCTGCGTCTGCAAAAATTGGCGCGCGGCGCCGCTCCGCGCACGCTGGTCCCGATCGAAGCCCCATTGTTGTTCGAAGAAGCAGTCGAACTTGAGCACCCCATCGTCCTGCTCGAACCGCTGGCCTTCCTCCTGAATCGCCTGCTCGAACAACTCTGCGCTCGCCTGGCGACGCGCGCCCTGGCCACGCAAGAACTGCGCCTCACGTTGCAACTTTCAAATCTCACAGGTGTCGACGATGAATTCGAAAACATCGGAATGCCAAGCGAGAGTGATGAAGTGAAGAGTGATGGAGTAAAGAGTAATGAGACCATGTGGGAACAGCCGCCTAAGCCTGCCCTGAGCCTGTCGAAGGGGGCTGTCCGGCGGAGCGAAGCTCCGCTGCTTCGCCACCGACAAACCCATTTCCGCCGCACTATCCGCCTGCCTCAACCCATGCTCGACGCCAAGCTTTTTCTCAAGCTGCTGCAACTGGACTTAAACGCCAATCCTCCGGGCGCACCCATTGTGAAGATTCACTTGGCCGCCGAGCCAGCCAAGCAGCGTTCGGCCCAGGGAGGATTGTTCCTGCCTCCGACGCCGGAACCGGAAAAACTAGAACTCACCCTCGCCCGCATCGCAGCCATGGTCGGCGAACAAAAAGTCGGAGCCTTGGAGTTGCTTGACACACACCATCCCGAGGGCTTCCGCATGCAGCATTTCGTGGCACAAACTTCACCAGAGAAGCCCCAAAAAACTGCCACCTCAACCGAAGAATCGATTGTCACGGCTCTGCGTCGCTTCCGCCCGCCACTGCGCGCCCATGTAACTCTGGAAAACGGCCAGCCTGCGCATTTGGTGTGTAAGAAAAAAGACGTGCAAGGCAACGTGCTCTGGAAAGCCGGCCCCTGGCGCTTCTCCGGCGACTGGTGGGAGCGCGAAACCTGGTCCCGCGACGAGTGGGACATCGCTCTTCAAAACAGCGCCTCAAAAAACGGCGCGACGATCGCTCTTTACCGCCTCGTGCACGATTTACTCGGCGGCGGCTGGTTCGTGGAAGGAACGTATGACTGAAGGGAAGTTCTCAGTTGTCAGTACTCAGTACTCAGTTAAAACCTTCCCACCTTTTACTGAGTACTGAGTGCTGAGTACTGAGTACTGAGTACTGAGAACTTGTATATCGAGCTTCACGCCCGTTCCGCTTTCAGTTTTCTCGAAGGCGCTTCCCTGCCCGAGGAGTTGATAGCTACGTGTGCTCAACTCAAGTTGCCCGCCATGGCGCTGCTCGACACCGACGGCGTCTACGGCGCCCCGCGCTTTCACCTCGCCGCAAAGAAAATCAACCTCAAGGCACATATCGGCGCGGAAGTGTCTGCCAAGTTATTTTCACCACAAAAGCACAGAGTCACAGAGAAGACAAATCAACAAAAAATCAACAATCAAAAATCGCATTCCTCTGTGCCTCTGTGTCTCTGTGGTGAATTTCGTCTGCCCCTCCTGGTCTCCTCCCGCACCGGCTACCAGAACCTCTGCCGCCTGATCACCAAAATGAAGTTGCGCGCCAAGAAAGGCGAAGGCGCCGTCCGCCGAGAAGAACTCGAAGAACACGCCCGAGGTCTCATCTGCCTCACCGGCGGCGCCGAAGGCCCGCTCGCCACAGCCTTGCAGCAAGGCGGCTTCGATGAAGCTCGCCGCCAAGTCGATCAACTCATAGCCATCTTCGGCCCCGGCAACGTCTACGTCGAATTGCAGCGCCATTTCCAGCGCGAAGAAGAATCCCGCAACCACGCCGCGATCACCCTCGCCCGCTCACTTAATCTCCCACTGCTCGCCACCAACGGCGTTTGCTACGCAACCGCCAAAGCCCGTGAACTTTGTGACGCCTTCACCGCAATTCGTCACCACCGCACTCTCTCCACCGCCGGACGCCTGCTGTCCTGCAATTCCGAACGCTTTTTGAAATCTGCGCAGGAAATGCGACAACTTTTCGCCGACCTTCCCGAAGCCGTCACCAACACTCTCGAACTTTCTTCGCGCCTCGAATTCACTCTCAATGATCTCGGCTACGAATTCCCGCTCTATCCCGTGCCCGAAGGCGAGACCATGAATTCCTTTCTGCACCAAAAAGCCTGGGAAGGATTCCACCAGCGATATGGCCGCAAGCCGCCCGACCTGCAAACCCGCGCCAGCCTCCAAATCGAAAAAGAACTGAAGCTCATCGAAAAACTCAAACTCGCCGGCTACTTCCTCATCGTCTGGGACCTGGTCCGCTACTGCCGCGAGCAAAACATTCTCGTGCAAGGACGCGGCTCCGCCGCCAACAGCGCTGTCTGCTACTCGCTCGGCATCACCGCGGTCGACGCCGTCAGCATGGAGCTTCTCTTCGAGCGTTTTCTTTCCGAAGAGCGCGGCGAGTGGCCCGACATCGATCTCGACCTGCCCAGCGGCGACGAGCGCGAAAAAGTCATTCAGTATGTCTACCAGCGATACGGCGAGCGTGGCGCCGCCATGACCGCCAACGTCATCACCTACCGCAACCGCATGGCCGCGCGCGAAATGGGTAAGGCCCTCGGATTCGATCCCGAAACCCTCAACAAAATTTCCGCCGCCGTCGCCACCTGGGAATTTCGTGACGAAAACGACGCCCTCGACCGCCGCTTCCGCGACGCCGGCCTCGACCTCACCCATCCTCGCCTGCGCAAATATTACGAACTCTGCCTCGCCGTGCAGGACATGCCCCGCCACCTCGGCCAGCACTCCGGTGGCATGGTCATCTGCCAAGGACAACTCGATTCCGTCGTACCGCTCGAGCCCGCCTCCATGCCCGGCCGCGTCGTCGTGCAATGGGACAAAGAAGATTGTGCCGACATGGGCATCATCAAGGTCGATCTGCTCGGCCTCGGCATGATGGCCGTGCTCAAAGATTCCCTCGAACTCATCCGCGCCCATTACCGCGAAGAAGTCGACTTGGCGCATCTTCCCCAAGATGACTCGCAGGTGTATTCCACGCTGCAGCAAGCCGATACCATTGGCATGTTCCAGGTGGAAAGCCGCGCCCAAATGTCGTGCCTGCCCCGCCTGCGCCCAATGCGCTTCTACGACGTCGTGGTGCAGGTCGCCATCATCCGTCCCGGCCCCATCGTCGGCCAGATGGTGAATCCGTTCCTGCAGCGCCGCCAGGGAAAAGAAGAGGTCACTTATGCACATCCCTCGTTGGAACCGGTTCTCAAACGCACGCTCGGTGTCCCGCTTTTTCAGGAACAACTCCTGCGCATCGCTATGATCGCAGCCAACTTTACCGGCGGCGAAGCCGAAGAATTGCGTCGCGCCATGGGCTTCAAGCGTTCGCAAGCCCGCATGAAGGAAATCGAGGCCAAACTCCGCGCCGGCATGACGCACAACGGCATCGCGCCCAAAGCGCAGGAAGAAATTATTCTCTCCATTACTTCTTTCGCGCTCTACGGATTCCCCGAATCCCACGCCGCCAGCTTCGCCCTGATCGCCTACGCCAGCGCCTATTTGAAGTGCCACTACCTGGCCGCCTTCACCGCCGCATTGCTCAACAATCAGCCCATGGGATTTTATTCTCCCGCCACCATCGTCAAAGACGCCCAGCGCCACGGCCTGAAGCTGCTGCCGGTAGACGTGACGAAGTCAGAATGGAATTGCACGCTGGAAACCGTAGTCAGGAGTCAGGTGTCAGTAGCCAGTAATGTCGTTGGTCGTTGGTCGTTAGTTGTTGGCCAAGAACAAGAAGATGTCAGAAGCCCAGCCGCGGAGCGGCAACAGAATGCAGCCCACGGCGCAAGCCGTGGGTTAGACGCCGGAAATGAAAAAGCCCCGGAGGGGCGAAAGAAAATCGCGCTACGCATGGGCCTGTGCTACGTCCGCGGCCTGCGTGAAGAAGCGGCACAAGCCCTCGTCCGCGAACGCCTTCATTCTCCCTTCACCTCCATTCACGATCTCACCCGCCGCGTCCCCGAACTGCGCAAAGACGAACTCACCACGCTGGCGGAAATCGGCGCGCTGAATGCCATCGCAAATAAAACCTTTGTCAATCCGACCCCCGAGCGAACGCGAGGGGCGGAGGAATCTCGGGGTGGCTCTGTACTCGGTACACGCTGCTCGCTGCTCGCCGACTCACAACCCGAAACACGCACCTCGAAACTCCACCGCCGCGACGCCCTCTGGCAAGTCGAACGCGCCGTCCGCCCCTCCGGCCCGTTACTGGAAGCCCAGCCCGAGCCCGACTCCGCCTCCCCGCTCCAGCCCATGAACCACGAAGAGCGCCTGGTCGCCGACTTCCACGGCACCGGCTTGACTGTCGGCCCCCATCCCATGGCTTACCGCCGAGCCTGGCTCAATGCCATGGGCATTCGCCGCGCCGTCGAACTGCGCGACATACCCAACGGCAAGCGTCTCCGCATCGGAGGCTGCGTCATCACTCGTCAGCGTCCCGGCACCGCAAAAGGTTTCGTCTTTATCAGCCTGGAAGATGAAACCGGCGTGGCCAACGCCATCATCACGCCCGACCTGTTTCATCAGAACCGCCTGCTATTGGCGAGCGAGCGCTTCCTCGCCATCGAAGGCATTCTGCAGCATCAGGACAACGTCATCTCGGTCCGAGCCGAACGTGTGCAGCCCCTGTTCGTCACGAAAGCCGAAACCGTCTCGCACGACTTCCACTAACGTCCTCACCACAGAGTCACAGAGGAATCCCATTTCTTGCTGTTGTTGATCCGTGACAATCCGTGCAAATCCGTGGCGACATTTCTCTGTGCCTCTGTGTCTCTGTGGTGAAGTCGATCTCACTTCCCCGTATAGCTGACCCTCCAGATCGAATTCGATCCGTCGTCGCTCACCAACAGCGAACCGTCCGGCGCCTCCGTGATCCCCACAGGACGTCCCCACACCTGCCCGTCCGGTAATACGAACCCTGTCAAAAAATCCTCGTACTCCCCGCTGGCGTGCCCGGTCTGATGCAGTGGCACGCGAATCACCTCGTAGCCCACACGCACCGACTTGTTCCACGACCCATGTTCCGAAGCAAAAATATCTCCCTTGAACTCCGCCGGAAATTTGTCGCCGTCGTAGAAGAGAAGTTCCAGCGACGCATTATGCGGCTGCAACAGCACATCGGGAACGATCGCCTTATCTTTCAACTCCGGATGCTTGCCCTTGTGCCGCGGGTCCTGATGTGCTCCGATGTACCACCAAGGCCAGCCATAGAATCCGCCTTCCTCCACATGCGTGATGTAGTCCGGCACCAGGTTGTCGCCAAGCGCGTCGCGTTCATTCACCGAGCACCACAACTCGCTATTCTGCGGATTCACCTTGATGCCGCCCCCGGCGTTGCGTATGCCATAGGCATACACCTTAAGTTCGCAATTCGCCGGATCACACACCAGGATGTCAGCACGGTCTTTCTCGTCCGGATGCGTGTCGGGATCATCCACGTTCGAAGCCGAGCCCACCGCCACAAACATCCTCTTGCCATCCGGAGAAAACTCGACCGCGCGTGTCCAGTGCCCGCCCCCCGCGGGCAGACCCGCAATGTGCTGTGACGGACCACTGGCCTTCAAATCGCCTTGATGATATGGAAACCGAATCACCTCGTTTTCATCGCCGATATAAACCCACTGTGGATCCGGCCCGGGAGGATAGAACGCGATCCCATAAGGCCGCTGCAATCCCTCGGCGAAAATCTGCATCTGCTCCGCCTTCCCGTCGGCGGTCATGCCACGGAACACGCGAATGCGTCCTGGCTCGCTCTCCGCCAGAAAAATGTCGCCGTTCGGAGCGGTCCGCATCCACCGCGGATTGTCGAGTCCCGATGCGTAGAGTTCCACCTTGAAGCCGGCAGGCGCCACCGGCCACGCGTTGGCCGGGCGTGGCACCGGTTCCGCGCCGTTGTTCGACGACTGCGTCGCGAACGGCTGAGGAAGATCGCTCACCGTGATCTTGCGCGTCATCCCGGGCGACTCATAGCGGAAGTCGGTGAACGGCGCATGAGGTGAGGGATCCTTCAGCGGCGTGCCCGTCGCCGCTGCTGCCGGAGCCGCGCTCGCGGCCCCACCATTGACCTTCCCCGCTGCCAGCGACTCCACATAGCTCACGATCTGCCACCGCTTCTGCTCCGGCAGAAATGCCCACGACGGCATCCCGTTATCCGTATCTCCTTTGGTGATGAACCAGAAAACTTCACCCTGCGCGACACCATTCAGCTTTCCATCCACCAGAGACGGCACATTGCCCGTGCCCTTTCCCAACTTCCCATGGCAAGCCAGGCAGTTCCGCGCATACAACGGTTTGCCCGCGTCCACAGCTTCCTGCTGACCCTCAAACGGATTCTTCTGAGCCTTCGCCGAGTCCGGCGCGTCATGAAACTTCTTGTCGATGGCCTGCAAACTCGTAAAAGAAAGAAAGAAGAAAACAGCCACGGCGGTCGTTTTGCTCACAATTAAGTGCATAGTCTTCCTCACAGGTGAATTCTTTTTAGAATAACTGGGCTGCGTAAAGGATGCCAAATTCGGCCGCCGAACTTCGAGCCTAAGGCATCCGCTCAAAAGAGCGTCACGGGTAGAAGTGAGACAGGTCACTGCGCCATCGACGGAGTCTTCCCACAACATCTGGCAGGAAGACGGCCCTGCTAACCCCGCGCTTTGAGCTTCTCCGGAGTAATAGGAAGGCTCCTGATTCGCTTCCCGGTAGCGGCGAAGACGGCATTAGCCACTGCAGGAGCCACCGGGGGCACTGCGGTTTCGCCGAACCCGCCGGGTGGATGGTCGGTTACGACGATGTGTGTTTCGATTTCGGGAGCCTCCTCCATTCGGATTACTTCGAAGTCTTGAAAACTTTCCTGCACCGCGGCCCCGTTCTTGAAGTCCATCTTCCCGTGCAGAGTTGCCGAGAGTCCCCAGGTAATCCCGCTCTCCGCCTGGCCTTCGAGGCCTAAGGGATTGACCACGATCCCGCAATCCACCGCGCAAACAATGCGATGCACGCGAATGTCTTGCGATTGCCGGCCTACAGAGACTTCGGCCACCTGGGCGATGAAGCAGTCCTCTGCATAGACATTGCAAGCGATGCCGCGGCCCCATTGACGGTCACCGGTTTGTGCGAGCGGGCGCTTCCATTGCGACTTCTCCGCCGCCACCTGCAGAACTCGAATCAGCCGGCTCCGGTCAATCTTTGAATCACCGATCTTGAGAACATCTCCTGGTGCGAGCAAATGCAGACGAAACGCGAGTGAGTCTTGCCCCGCTGCGTGCGCCATTTCATCCAGAAACGATTCCCGTGCGAACACCGTAGGTGGGTATTCCACCGCGCGCCAGGGGCCGGTCGGCACCGGTGAATTAAGCGGGATGAAGTCGGCTTTCAAGTTTGGGAAATTGTAAGGGTTATCAAACGAACCCCAGGGGCTTCCATCATCGAAGTAAAACCGCGGTTTCTTCTTCTGCTCTTCGGTGGGAAAGCCAAACATGGAAAGGTTGGAACCAATGGATCTCTGCACCCAAGCCACGGGCCGCCCGTCCCCATCCAATCCCCCTGCAATGTGTTCGACATCGGCAGGATGGAAAAATCCGCAACGCATGTCGTCACTGCGCGTCCATAGAATCTGCACCGGCTTGCCGACGGCACGCGACGCTTCCACCGCTTCTGGGACGTAGTCCGCAAAAAGCCGGCGGCCGAAACCGCCTCCCAGCAGTGTGATGTGAACCTTGACCGAATCCTGTGGCAGCCCAAGCATCTTGGCCGTTTCCGATTGAGCGACCTCAGGGCACTGGGTCGGTACCCAAATTTCGCAGGAATCCTTGCGCACATCGGCCACACAATTCATGGTCTCGAGCGGAGCGTGCGCCTGGAAAGGAAATTCGTACGTCGCCTCCAGCTTTTTTGCGGCCGAGCCCAGCGCCTTTCCTGCGTCCCCATCATCACGGACGAAGTATCCTTCTTGTTGCTGCGTCACCTGGTCCTGCATTTGGGTCAGAAAGTGTGCGGAGTCGAAGTCGGCGTTGGGGCCGTGGTCCCACTCAACCTTGAGTGCATCGCGTCCCTTCATCGCCGCCCAGGTGTTGTCCGCAACAACCGCGACTCCGGTTGCAATGCCAGTCATGACCGGAACTACGTGGCGAACTCCGGGCACCGCCAACGCCTTCGTAGCATCGAAGCCAGACACTTTTCCGCCAACAAAGGGGCACCTGGCCATGACTGCATACAGCATGCCGGGAACGTGCACATCAATTCCGTAGATAGCTTGTCCCGTCACGATGCTGCCGCCGTCGGTTCTGTTCAAGGGCTTGCCGACGATGCGGAAATCCTTGAAATGCTTCAGCGGCGGATTGTCGGGTACCCTCTGTCGCGCGGCCGCAGCAGCGAGTTCTCCATAGGTCAACTTGCGCCCGGTGGCGAGGTGGACAACACTGCCTTGGTCTGCGCGGCACGACGAAGCATCAACGCCCCATCTTTCCGCCGCAGCGGCAATGAGCATCTCCCGTGCCGTGGCCCCCGCCTTTCGCAGCGCGTCGTAGGTGCCGACCGTGCTTCCACTTCCGCTGGTACGCAAACGGATACCTTTGAAGCGCCCGCCGGGCATAGCCTGTTCGTATTGGATTTGCGTCCAGTCCGCCTCCAACTCCTCAGCGAGCATCATGGGGAGTGTGGTGCGAACGCCCTGCCCCATCTCCGACCGAGTAATCCAGAGACGAACGACGTTGTCGGAAGTAACGCCGACATATGCATTCGGCTTGAAAGTCTCGGACACTTCGCCGGCGATTGATGGAGGCAGTTCGAAGCAGAGAACCAGGCGAGCACCAGCGAACGTGCTGGTCTTAAGGAAAGACCGCCGTGTCGCTCTCATGTTTTGCTCACTTGGCTGGCCGCACGACGAATTGCTCTTCGTATCCGCTGATAGGTGCCGCAGCGACACACATGGTCGGAGAGATCGGCGTCAATATCTGAGTCGGTGGGATTGGGTTTTCGCCGTATCAGCGCCGCAACTTGCATGATCATGCCGGCCTGGCAAAAGCCGCACTGCGAGACGTCTTCCACAAGCCACGCCTCCTGGCAAGGATGATCGCCGTGAACCGACAGCCCCTCGATGGTCACATAATGTTTCCCCGGTGTGGCGGAGAGTGGAATCTGGCAGGACCGCACCGCCACGCCATCTTCATGAACGGTGCAGGCGCCGCACACAGCCATTCCGCAGCCATACTTGGTACCGGTAAGACGAAGGAAGTCGCGTAGAGCCCAGAGCAGAGGCATATCCGCGTCGGCATCCAAAAGATGCCGCTTTCCATTCACGTTCAGCGTGAAGGCAGGCATGGTTTTCGCCAGTAGTTAATGGGACGGAATTTTGACAGGAAGGTGAGCACAGAAGTGAGGCTTCTGGGATCAACAAGCCGAACCCGAACACGACTGGCTTATCTCTCCGGGATAACCTGATCACCTCAGGGGACGGAGCAGCAAGTAAACGAAAAATAGGGGATGGCAGCAGAGTCTTGGTAGCGCTACCGGGAATCGAACCCGGGTTTGAAGATTGAGAATCTGAGAGCCGGGATAATCACGCTAGAGCTGCCGTTTTGTAACTAACAGAAAACTAACCAGTTCGCTTTCGCTTAGAGACGTGCAGGGTTCCTTCTGATAGGCATGAAATTGTGGCCATTAACGGCAGTTAATGGCTGCTCTGGCCACAAAATGGCCACAATTTTCTTTGGTTGTTCTTTTTTCTTTGGTTATTCTTTGTGGCTAGGCGCCAGATCATCAGTGAAAAGCCTTCGCATCAGCAAGAGAGAGTGGGATTCGAATTTACTCGAAAACGTAGTTTCAACAACATAGAGCGCACGGCGGGCACCGTAAAAGCGATGGAAGACAGTGGTAAGCAGTGCTAACGGATCACGGCTCCGTGATCACTTGAAAAGCGCATCTGAAGGTGGCCGGAAACATTGATGTTCTACCATGTGTCGTTTCTTGACGAGGCAGGTCCAAGTCTGTATGGCTTGGGTCCAATTCAGGGTTCCAACTTCCGGTTATGCCAACAATCCTCTCACAACTTCCCACCGGCCTGTTTCCGCATAGTGCTGCGTACATAAGGTCCGTTGCCGCCAAAGACGCCGCCAGAAATTGGAGCTTAATTGGCTCTGCCCCGAACTTAACGCACCTTTCCGTTCTTGTCGAACGTGAGCACGACGACAACCCTATTCACTAGCTTGTCGTGCACCGCAAGCGGCCGGTACTTCCATTGCTGCACCGCATCGGTCGCTGCGCTATTGAGCAACGGATTGCCCTCAATGACTTTCACCTCTTGCACTGTACCGTCGTTGTTGAGCGTCACATCCATGGCTACGTCGCCGTGCACATGCCGGCTGGCAGCCTCTGAGGGATAGAGCGGAAGAACCCTCGTCTCCAACTTCGGCGCCGGCTGGTGTGACGGCGGAATGGTGAGCGACATTCCGTATCGAAGCGCGTTCGGGTCGCTCACCACATCCCGATTGGCCGCATAGATCTGTGTCCACATCTTTGTGTCGCCATACATCAGCTTTGCGAGTCCTCTCAGCGTGCCGCCGTCCTGGGCTTCGCCGACGCTATAGCTGAAGGGCTTCATTCTCACGACGAAGTCCTCTTGTATTTTCATTGGAGCCGCGGCATATTCGCAGCATCCACCCCAGTTGCCCATTTCGAGGCGGATGTCGAGCCGCGCCGCCTTGCCTGCATTGACTTCGACACCCTTCACGACGGTCGTCTTGAACCCCTTCGCCAGAGCCGTGACGTCGTACTTGCCGCTTTCCAGATCTTTCGCCGTGAATTGCCCAGCCTTGTCGGTCGTCAGGGGGATGGCACGATTCGTGGCTGTGTTTGTGATCGTAATCAACGCGTTCGCCACGACTGCCCCGGACGCGTCGGTTACAGTCCCGCCGAGCGTGCAACATTTTTCCTGATCGCCTCCTGTTTGTTGCGTCGGGGCAGGCGTTTGCTCCGCCACCCCCTGGCTGGTCGACAAGGTGGCTTGCACTCCTATCGCCAGTACGGCTGCCGCAACCTGGCGGCCCAATCGGAATCGCGACGCGCTTCCTGCGGAAATGGTTCGACTGGGCAAACAGAATTCGTCCAGCTCGGTTTTCAATCGCAGCCCCTGCAATAGAAACTGATTTCGTCCGCACACCTCCCGCTCCCTCAGCGCATGGACCGTTCGCAGGGCGGCGGCATCTATCTTTCCCACCCCCGCCGCGCTCAATTCGATCACGTCCTCGAGAAGGTTAAGCGTGTCGAGATTCACCGCCCGTACCCAGGCGTGAGCCCGCTCGCACAAGTCGTCGCGGCCGTGAAACCGTTTTCGCACGGCGATCATGTGATCGAGTCCAATCGTCTTCTGCATTAGGCTGCCGTCGCCCCAGCAGCGGTCGTAGAACAGATCGAGCGAGATGGTACACGCGAGGTCCGCTACCGGGTCGTCCATGCTGTATTCCCGCGCGCGATAGTCGCCGCGTGCACGTCCCAGCGCCACCATCCGCTTCTCCAGAGGCGTACCTTCATAGATTTCGGCACGGCAAAAGTTCAGTGGGTTTCCCGCAAACCTTCGCATGAAGGCAAGGTCGGTCCGTAACGTGTTCAAATTCGCGTCGGGATTGAACGTCATGATTGTGAACTGGGCCGAAACGTCCAGTTCGCCGCAGATATCGAGAGCGCGGATCGATTGCCCCACGGTCTGATGCCGATCCAATGTGAGAAGTCCCGCCTCCGTGGCTGATTCAATCCCCATGAAAATGCGTACCAGGCCCATTTTCTTCAATCTACCCAGTACGTCCCGATTCGCATCGGCCGGGCGGCACTTGATCAGGAGTGCGATATCGTCCATGCCGCGGCTCTTGAACGCCTTGTCGAATCCCTCGATTCGCGCCTGGTTGTGCGCCACCGACGGCACCAGGAAATTGTCGTCGTGAAATACGAACTGCCGCGTCCCCCGCTCGCCGTAGAGCTGCGCCATCTCGTCGGCGATCAATTGCACACTGCGCTGGCGAAATTTTTTGCCCGGCGCCAGATTGTGCAGGGTTGTGATGCAGCAGTACGCGCAGTTCTCATAGCATCCGCGGCTTCCCATCAGAAAGCTGGTGGGCACTCCGGCAATGCTGTGAATCCGCCCGGACCGCACGGGGAACGGCAGAGTATCCAGGTCGTCCAGCGTTCGGCGTTTCGGCGTGAATCGAACCTTGCCATCTTCCCGGTACGCGATTCCAGTAATCTTCGGCAAGTCATCCTTCAGGTTCGCAGCAGCCGCAACGATCTCCCCCAGTGTTTGCTCTCCCTCGTGAATCACGATGATGTCGAGTTCGGAATGGTGCTCCATCAGCGCCTCTGCTGCGCACGAAGCGTAATGTCCGCCCGCCACAATCAGTTTTCCAGGGTGGAGTTGTTTGATCCGGCGTGCCAAGGCGAGAAATTCCTGCGCGCGCGATTGAAAGCAAACCGACAGTCCGACGATCTCCGCCCCGCCTGCCTGCTCGGCGACCGCCTCCACATCGTCCGCCGAATTGAACACGGCCAATAACGCCTCGTGCCGCTTCGCCTGCAGTGAAGATGCTAAATATCGGATGGAAAGATTCTCCTCAAAGTCCGGACCCGCCAGAAGAACACGCATATTCTCTCCCGCTCGTCAAATCTAGAACGCGCCGATTGTACATTCCTGCATCATCGACATTGAATTTAGGCTCAGATAAATTTCACTTTGTCCGGGTGACCGACTAACCAGTTACTCCGGGTCAGAAGTCGGTTTGGGGACCGTGACCACCCCGTCAGAAATATATAAAATTGCTTTGGTCGATTCCTGGCCACCTCCAATTTAGGCACTGGACTTCACTCTATGAAGATGGATGGCCTGCTCTGGATCGCCCTCTTTCTCCTGCCTGGGTGCGCGGTTGCTCAAACAAACGCGCCCGGCCAATTCAGTTGCGACCCTAAGCTACGCGCGGAATTCGACGACAAGCATCTCAGATTCGACGAGCTTACTTCCGCAGACGCCATCCAGCAATGGAAAGCACGCACAGCCGTCCGGTTTGATGGATTCGACGCGACAACGACTGGGTTCACGCGCGTGGAATTCTACCGCTGGCATGTGCCCGTGCCCAGTCGTGAAGGCTACGACCAGGGCGCGATGAGTAACTCCACCGACCGACTCGCGCTCGCAGTTCATGTGGTTGGGCCGAAGGTTGAGCGCTGGTTTGAGGTTGCAAACGTGGAGCAAGAGTCCGACGAATCTCTCTTCATTCAACGATGGAGCTTGCACGACTCGGACAGCAGTCCATCCGATACAAGTCCAAAGGAGGGGGTATCTTCAGAGTCTGACGAAATGGCCGGCTGGCTACATCTCCAGTTCGCTACGCCCGACACCAAAATGCCCCTTTTTCATCTCGTTTATCAGCACGACTCCAGCGGGGTATATCAGACCGAAACCATCGATCATCATCTTCTTCTCGATTTGCGCAAAGGTACGCCGGAGATTATTACGGTAATGACGTGCAAGACTTTCGAGCCAATCGGTGGCGCATGCTCCGCGCAGGATGAGGCTTGGGAGGGCCACGACACGGTTGAATGTCCATGGGATGCCGCTGCGACTGATTTTCACTGCACCTTGACGACTCCGTACGGCAGTCCCCACGCAGCGCGTACCGCGCGGTCAGAGTTCTATTTGCTCTCCAGCAAACCAGTCAAACCATCTGCGCATCATGCCGAGGCTTTTGCAGATGTGGGTCAACTCGCACTTAGGATTCGAGACAACCACACGACTGAAACCAACGACGCCTTTGTTTCGAATGCTTATTCCCAGCAGTTTCCCTCGATTACATTGGGTTCGACGACTCTTCTTCAGCGCCTCAAAAACGTAATGCCCGACAGTGAAATATTCGTATTTGCCAGCGCAGGCCCTGGAGACATGATGAATGCGCATCTTTCCGTGGTCACTTTGCACGGCAACGACAAGCCGGTGATCCAGTCGATTCCCAAGTGGGGAATTGCTGGCGACCAGACCGACGAATTCAAGAGGGTTTTCGGCAAGGAGGAAGTTGTTCCCCTCACTGCAAACGATTTGGAAGATCTTTCCCCTTACGTCCCCCTTGCACACGATGCCTACCGCACACACATCCTTGAGCGGCGACCGGGTTTTAGCGCGTTCGACGTGATTGTTACGGCCCCTCAGAACGATCAGAATACCCCGCGCATTGTCTACTGGGTTGGCCTCGAAGCTGTAAGCGCGAAGCTTATCGCGAACGCGGTGCGCCTTGCCGGCAACAGTTCCGTGTACGGGGGTTGCGGACATGAGTTTTTCGAGGCTACCGCTTCGCTCATCCGCAAGAAGACTGGTTCGGCGGAAGCTACGGTCCGTGTTCAAGGGCAGTTCCAGCCGGAATACTCAGACCCGTACCCGACCGAAGGACCAAACTGTGTATGGAGCGGGGTCTTGCATTGGAAAATGGGAGCAGGTTTTCGGGTGAGAAAACTCGGCGATAATTGCAAGGCTCCCCATCAAGAAATAAAAATCTCGGATGACGGAGAAATCAGCGTTCAGGCCAGGCCTAAGTCCCCATAGGATTGGAGTTCATCCGGATTCCAAGGTCGCCGTTAGAGTTGACGTGTTCCACGGTGCCGAGATCACGATTAGGAACGTGCAGATCGCGTGATGGCGCCGTGAAACTGAACCCCCACCCGCCTGCGCGGGAGTGACACGCGTTGTCGGCCGCTGCCCAGGGCCCTAGGAGCTGAGCAGCGAACCTGCAAGCCATGAGCCGCAATCGGCGCGACGTACGGTGTGGCATTTTGTTCGGCGCTCCAGAAGGAGACGCACCGACCTGGGTCTCCAAAATTCCTCCTTTGCATCTGCGTGCCGTTAAGGTTAAAACCGACTGATTGGGAATCATTCCAAACACGAAAAGAGGCCCTGAGAGTGGGTCTTGGGATCCTAGTAACTCATTTAGTTTTAATAATATGGCGGAGAGAGTGGGATTCGAATTTACTCGAAAACGTAGTTTCAACAACATAGAGCGCACGGCGGGCAGCGCAAAGCAGATGGAAGACGATGGTGAGCAGTGCTAACGGATCACAAACGGATCACGGCTCAGTGATCAGCGCCTCAGGTCCGCGCAAACCCGCAAGCGTTCGCTGTCACGACGCAGACGAAGCCTTGCGGTAAAGATCCCGAAAAAATACTGGCGATCGTGGAAGAACAACACGAACCAGAACACCGCCGCGGTCAGGCGCCGCCGAGTTCTTCGTGATTGAGCAGCAGATGGTAGACCAAGATATTTACGATTACCGGCCCAAGAATCGTCAGCGCCAGCGGAACATAGCGATTGATCAGCAGCAGCGCGCCGCCAACCGCCTGCACTGCGCCGATCGCCAACACATAGTGCGACCGGCATAGAGCCTGAAGAAACTGTCCGGCGAGGCTGCCGGGTATAGGGTCTTTGAGGAATTGCAGAAAGGCATTCAGGCCGAAGACACAAAACACCAGCCCGAGCAGCAATCTCACAATCAGCACGACGATTTTCATGCCAACGTTTCCGGTAAAGTTTAGGTCACCCTGGGCTCAGCAGAAGCGCGCCCGCCCGCGGGCGAAAACGCCAGTCTGCTAAGTGCCGGCAGAGCCTTGCAGAGTTCTCTCTCACTGTTTCAAGTAACGAAGCGCAACACATCCTGATTTAAAAGGCTTTGACTCAACCAGCTTCAATTGCAATTTCTCGGGCAGGCTGACGCCCTCCATCAATCGTCTGCCTTCTCCAGCAATGGTTGGCATAATGACAAAACGATATTCGTCAATCAGGCCAAGCTCCATTAGTTGTGAAGGAACATCTACACCGCCGACCAAAATATGTTTGCCCTGTTCTTGCTTCAGCTTAAGTATTTCGTCGCGAAGGTTCGTACGAACAATTCTCATATTTTCATCTTCAGAGCTGGCCAACGATCGTGAAAAAACAATCTTCTTCTTGGAGACAAAGGTTTGAGCAAATTCGATATCCGCTTTTGTCTCGGACTGGCTTTTTGCGATATCAGGCCAATAAGGAACCATCAATTCATAGGTTTTACGCCCATAGACGAGCAGGTCAGCATCCCGGACGAGTTGCGCGCCGTAGTCAAGTACTTCTTCATCGGGAACCATTTTGGTGTGGTCGCAGCAGCCGTCGATGGTGATGTTGATTGTGTAGATCAGCTTTCTCATTGATTGTCCCTATTTCCCCGTGTTGTCTTTCGATTTTCTACCGCGTACTCTAGCTAAGTTTTGGCTGTTCCGCTAACGGGAAAGTGGCGATATATGTCGGTTCTCGGTCCCGAATATGGAAGAACTGCGCCGTCTCTACGACAGATACGCCAGTACTGGCATATCCCTTCAAGAGGCGGACGGTCGAAGGCTGGACGCCAGAGCACAGTCACCTGCGCGGGCAACTCGTCTCACTGACCGAGGGGTTGCTCATCGTCGAAGCCGGAAGCGAACGATGGATGTTTCCCTCGCAGCGTTGCGCATGGACTCCACCAAATTGTATGCACGCGGCGCGTTCTGTCGGAGGCGCTGCTGGCTCGATGGTGTTCTTAGCAAGTTAAAATGTCCGGTTTTCTTAGCACACGATATGTCCGGTTTCATAGTTAACCAGCAGCAGTCGGGGCTGGGGGAAAGTGGGAATCCCGCGCACTTTGCGGGATTTCCAAGCGGGGTGGGAAAGTCGGGTTTATGACTTTTCCACCCCGCGGCTTTTCCACAGCCCGTCGCGCCGGCATTTTTGTCGCACCCTGCGCCACCCCTTCGGCCGTGTAGCGTCCCAGCAAGTGCGGCCCGTGGGTGAGGCTGATAGTTCCATCCAAGTGCTGATGCACCGTGACCTGGCAGCCCGCCAGTGTGGCTCGCCAGCGCACGGCTTCGATTTGTAGGCTCAGATTCTGAAAGCTGACCGTATTGTCGCGGTTCACTGCCCGCTCGAACTGGAGAGAGAACACTAGACCGAGATCGCGTCTCCGACAGGCCAAAAAGGCATTCCCCCGCTGCGCCGCCGCGACTTGGAAACGCCGGTTGAACTCGGCGATATAGTGCTCGCGTAGAAATACATTGGCGGCTTCTAGGCTGGCGATTTTATGCAGCCTTAATTCCTGTGGCAATCGTCCCTGCCAGGTGCCGAAGCTGCGCTCGCTGCGCCCCCGCGCTTGCGGCGAGTAGGCCGGGATCATCCCGATCCCCAGCTCGCGCAGCGCCCGTCCCACCTGGGTCAGCCGATGCCGATCCACTTTGCCGCCCACCTTCGGCGTGAGCCAGAAATGGCTGCCGCGATCGCTGTATAAGGCACAGAACACGCCCTTTCGCTCGATCACTTCACGCAATCCCACCATCACCGTCACCCTGGATTCCTCCTCCACCAGTTGCGCGTAATAGATCTCGCTGCTGGCGTCGTCCAAAATCACTATCAAGTCGTACCAGCGTTCGTCCTGAAACCACTGGTGGCGGCTGCCGTCGATGTGCAACAGCATCCCCGGCAACGGCCGCCGCGGGCGCCGTTTGCGATGCACCCCACGCTGCCGTCCCCGCGCCACCAGCCCCGCCCCCTGCAGCACGCCTTTCACCCAGCTGTAGCTGAGCCCGATCTGGTGCTCGCTGCCTAGCTTCTCCTGAAAATGCCGCAGATTAAAATCGAAATACTTTTCCCCATAGAGCTCTAACCCCCGCTCCAACTCCGCCATGGGTACCCGCTTCGGCGAAGGTTTGCCCCGCCTCCGGTCAAACAGCCCGCGAAAGCCGCCCTCCTGGTTACGTTCCCGCCACCGCCGCATGTGCCGGTCGCTGATGCCCATGATCTCCGCTGCCTGAAACCAAGTAATCTTCTTCGCCATGGCCTGCAACATCACTTCCTGTACTTTCATCGCCCGCTCCATCGCGGCCCTCAAGTAAGATTCCATGCTTCGCATGGTCTCCTATTCTCGCCGCCCGCAAAGCGGACATATCATGTGCTAACTGAACCGGACATATCATGTGCTAACGACACGCTGCTGGCTCGATGGTTGACTTGTCTCCGGAGATGTGCCGCGGACTACCCAAGACGCCCTGCATGTTCAATTCATCGGAGCTAATGGTCGCCATAGTTGATCGTATGGTCGGTTGGGACCTCCGCCAACCTCTCAACACGGCGCAGAAACACTTAATCACAACGCTTCGTGATGAGATTCGACAGCCTGACCGGCAGCCCTTGCGTTTGACCATACCAAGAGAAGAAAGACTGGCTAGAGTCGCAGATGCTCTGATGGATGATATTGCGGATGACCGCACGCTGGACGCCTGGGCGCAGGTTGCCGGAAAGTCCCGCCGTACTTTCATGCGAGCGTTTTCGGCTCAGACAGGCATGGCATTTGGCCGTTGGCGACAGCAGGCGCGGCTGTTTGCTGCCCTTGAGCTGCTGGCACAAAGGAAATCTGTCACGGAGGTCGCGATCGCAGTCGGTTACAACAGTGTAAGTGCCTTCATTGAAATGTTCCGGGCGATGCTGGGAACCACACCACAAACATACTTTCGAGGCAGGCAAGAACCTGGACACAAGTAGAACCGAAAGTTTCGAGCCGGCGAACCCAAATACGGATCTCTGGGTGGTGCGTGTCTGGTATTCCACCTCGACATAGCTCACGGCTGCCCGAAGTCCCGCAGGCGCTACCAGTTTTTTGAGAGCACGTCCTTCAACGCTCGGTTGTTCAGCGTCAGGTCCGCCACCACGTGCTTCAGCTTTCGGTTCTCATCCTCCAGCTGTTTCATCTTCTTCGCGTCACCACTCTCCATCCCGCCGTACTTCGCCTTCCAGCGGTAGTAAGTCTGCTCCGTGATCCCGTGCTGTCGGCATAACTCCGCCGTCGTCAATCCGGCTTCGCCTTGCTTCAGGATCGCGATGATCTGCTCTTCGCTGTGTCGCGTGCCTTTCATTGCGGTTCTCCTCTCATGGAGTTCGGGAGAACTCACATTCTACGTGGTCCAGTTTTCGGGGGCTGGGTCATCGGCAACGGCTCGGAAAAGAATCGCAGCCGCGCAACTCGCGCGTTGGGCAAAAGTCAAAGCGGCAAAGAAGACAGGTAAAGCCTAATCCGCTTTCCGTACACGACGCTCATTTTAGACTCACGGTTTGAGTTTGGCTCCGAGCGCGAGTTCGCAAATTACCGACCCTACACCGATCACAGGAACAGCGAAATTCCGAGCCATCACCGTAGGACACATGGCCGCAACCGGGACAGACCTGTTCGTTCTGTGTATTCCGTACCATCAGCCTGAAGCCAAAGCCAGCCGTGACGCAATATGGGCAGTGCTGTTCTCGTGTCATAGGTTCGCTTCTCCATAAATTTGGCCACAGCAGGGGAGGACTACTAACTCATGTGATTGAAATCACAAACTGCATGAATATTGCCACGGCAGAAGAGAAGCTAATAGATTGAAAACACTATACGTCGCACACGTATATGCCGGTCGTTTTCCTCAGTGAACACCCAAAAGCGGCCATACATGAACACCTGAAAAGCGGCCATACTTTCAGAAGAAACGTCCAGGACATTGACAGCAGCGGGATGGTAAGTAACCTCTCGCAACATGGCGAATGTCTTGAAGGACGAAAAGAAACAGCAAATCATAGCGTTGGGGCGACTGGGATGGTCTCTGCGAAAGATCCAGGAGACCACGCGAGTTCGTCGCGAGACCATCAGCGCCTATCTGCGTGGCGCGGGTGTGGAGATATGGCCGCCGGGAAGATGGAAACGCGAAGGTAAGGCAAAACCGGCCATACAAGTGATCACCGGCTCGGAGGCCGCAAAATCGGCCATTCCGGAGTCCGGCGGTCAGCCCAACCCCAACCCCGAAAACCTTTCTACGAAGGGAAAAGCAAAAGCAATTTCAAACCCGGCCATAGCGGTGATCACCGGCTTTGGCGTGGGTTTGAGCGGCCAGGAGCCAGTCAACTCGAAAGGCGTGGGCTCGGCCAGTACCTGTGCACCCTACCGGGAAATCATCGAGCTGGGCCTGAGTCGGGATCGCAATGCCAGGGCCATCTGGCAGGATCTGGTTTCCGATCACGGATTCCAGGGTGGCTATCAAAGCGTTCGACGCTTCGCTTACAAATTGCGCGGAGCCCAAGTACCACAAGCGCGGGCGGTGATCCTCACTGCTGCAGGAGAGGAGGGTCAAGTTGATTACGGCAGCGGGCCGATGGTGCGCGAAGCGAAGAGCGGCAAGTATCGACGCACCCGTTTGTTCGTGCTTACGCTGGGCTATAGCCGCAAGGCAGTACGGCTGCTGACGTTCCGATCCAGTACACGTGTCTGGGCCGAACTGCACGAGAAAGCTTTTCGTCGATTAGGCGGAACTCCACGCATACTGGTGCTGGACAATCTCCGCGAAGGCGTACTCGTTCCCGACGTCTACGACGCCACGCTCAATCCCCTCTATCGCGACGTGCTCGCTCATTACGGTGCGGTCGCTCTGCCCTGCCGGATCCAGGATCCAGATCGAAAAGGCAAGGTGGAGTCGGCCGTGGGACACGCCAAGAAAACTCCTCTCAAAGGACAACGCTTCGAAAGTCTGGAACAAGCGCAAGCCTATCTGGATCGCTGGGAAACGAGCTGGGCGGATACGCGCATTCACGGCACCACCAAACGGCAGGTCGCGGCCATGTTCGCAGAAGAAAAACCAACCTTGCTCCCGCTGCCGGTGGAACCGTTCCGCTATTACCAGTACGGAGAACGGGTGGTGCATCTGGATGGCTGTGTCGAAGTCGAAGCCGCCTATTATGGTCTACCGCCAGGCTGGATTGGACGCGGGGTGAAAGTCCAATGGGATGAACTTTGCGTTCGTATCCTCGATCCCAAAACCGGTCTACTTCTGCGAGAACATATACGTCAGAAGCGCGGCTGGTACCGCATTGAGCCCGAGGATCATCCGCAGCAAACTCCCTTCCGTGTGGTGCAGTTACTCGGCCGCGCCGGCCGAGTGGGCACCCATGTCGGTACACTCTGCAACCTTATCCATAGCCAGCAAGGCGAAGTGGGCGTGCGGCGCATTCTGGGCGTTCTCTCTCTTGCCAAAAAGTACGGTACCGCTGCCGTCGATGAAGCTTGCGCGGCCGCCCTCGAGATGGGCGTGCACGAATACCGTTTCGTGCGTCGCTATCTGGAGCGTTGTCCGCAAGCCCCCCTCAGTTTGCGCCAGGTCGATCCCTTGATCCGCGAACTGGTGCATTACCGTGATCTGATCCAAATCAAAACCAAGGAGCAAAGGGAATGAATCTCATCGAGTTGAATCGTGCTTTACGACAACTGCGGCTGGGTGGAATCGCGGCGGTGCTCGAGATGCGTCTGCACCAGGCCCAGGTCGAATCCATGGCGCCCATCGACCTGATCTCCGGCCTGGTCTCCGACGAACTCACCCGTCGTGGCGACCGCTTGCTGGAACGTCGGCGCAAGCAAGCTCAGTTTCGCGATCCACAAAAAACCATCGATAACTTCGACTTCACCTTCAATCCCAAGATGAATCGCAGTCTGGTTTTCGATCTCGCGACCTCTGCCTTCATCGCCCGCCACGAAGACTCCTTGTTGGTCGGTCCACCCGGCAGCGGGAAGAGTCATCTTGCCCAGGCCATTGGACAAGCCGCCATTCAACAGGGCTATCGTGTGCTCTACCGTGAGACCCATACCTTGCTCGATGAACTCGCCGAAGCCTCCATCGACGGGACGCGCAAACAGCACATCGAGTCTCTGGTCACTGTACCTTTGCTGATCATCGATGACTTGGGCATGCGCAAGTTATCCCTCACCGCCGCCGAGGAACTCCTGGAGATCATCATGCGACGCTATGAGCGCGCTAGCACAATGATCACTTCGAACCGACCGGTGGATGACTGGGGGAAACTGCTGGGCGACAGCGCAGCGGTGACCGCCATGCTCGATCGCCTGCTGCATCATGGCCACGTTCTGAAATGTGGCCCACGCAGTTGGCGCACAAAAACAGGCTTGCCTCCACAGCAGGCGGCAGGATAGAACAACCTATGTCGTGGACGGCTTCCAAAGTATGGCCGGTTTTGAACTGATCATGTATGGCCGCTTTTCAGGTGATCACTGAGGTTTTATCTCAAGGGTGGGGGGTAACACCCAGAGCAGTGGGCGAGAAAGCCCAAGCTCCTGCTTTAAGCAGAAGTCTTGTATGCGCTGGGCAAGGACGGGAACTTGTGTGTCCCGCTGTCTGGCGCGAACTTGGCCGCGTAGCAATCCTCATGCACGGGGTGCCCGCGTTCGTCGAATTTGCAGCTTTCAAGCTGCACGGCCATGCCACACAAGCAGCAGTATGGAGTTGCTCTAAGAAGGGGTGTCATAGGGTCTCCAGCGTATCGTTAATCAGTTGCACCAGAGACCGTAGTCCGGAGGGGCACAGCAGGGGTACTTTGATCAACCAGAGACTAGGCTCCTGCGGGCAACTTTACAAGCCCCTGCCATATACTTCATCTCGTTCGACGAGGGTCTCATTACTTTGGTCATGTACTTCCGTGTACTTGTTGGGCAATCCGCCAAAGGATTGTTTCTAGTCGGCTACTCAGGCCACGGACAGGCACTCGAACGCGATGGCCACAGAGAAATTCCCGGTGATCTTAGCCTCGACGCGAACGACCTTGCCCCGAGCGCTCAAGAGAGTCCGATGCGAGGCTCCAATCGCCAAATCGACAGTGGAGCCCACTGGGATTGGAAAAGCACTCGACAGGAGAATCCCGCCAACGCTGATATTCTCCGACTGAACGCGCATTTCCTCGTGGTCCAGCTTGACTGAGACGGGAAGTTTAAGAGGATGGCGAGCGTCGCGACGTTCTGGCCGCTGAGGAGAGTTCATTGAGATGAACACTATTGCGCAGGCTACGTCAAGGCGGCTGTCGTAGCCAGTGACGGAACGGTTACCCACCTTTTCGCTTCTCCGCTTCCGTCGTCCTGCGATGCTCGACTAGTTCCTTTGCGGCGGATTCGGCTAGGTCGCGAATCAGGGTTAGCCGTCTCGCGTACTCGGTGCCACGTTCTGTGCTTTCAATGAGCAGACCGGAATGGCCGACAATTGCCGTTAGTTTGTTAATCAGATTGTGCGCAATTACGCTAGCAGGCTCGTGCGGCTCTCTTTCTGAAGCCATCCGTGTACATCCCTTCTCCCCCTCCACGAAAGTCTGCTGGCGTTTTCGGATACTCTGTTTACTACTCTGAAAGTGTTACGAAATCCGGACACCTGGGAAGCCTAACCTGCGAGCCAACTGCTTTCCCCGCCGCTTGTGACAGTCCCTACGATCCGATGATGGAACAAGCCATTATCAAGAGGTTGCACGATACGCCGATCGGCCCCGACCCGCCCGCTATCTTGCAATGGGAGAGAACTGCTTCCCCTCCGGGCGTAATCTAATCGTGGTGATGTGTGGAGTGTACGTCTTCTTTTGGGCTCGATTGCCAGATTCTGGTACTGACTGCATGAGCACCTCACTTTTCAATCTGGTGTGAATATGAACGATCCTAGTAAGCACTTTGACTTACCTTACGAAATCCAAACAAACTGCAGACTGTGGTCTAGTTCGCGCTTGACAGCCCATGCTTTGACTATCCAGACTCGGGGGCGAAAGCGCATCGGGATTGGAGTCCTCCCCCGCGGCTATGTGTTACGAGAGGACCAGTCGCCGTTCTCTTCTTTGCCGGGTTTTGGCACTTGACAGCCGATGTCTTGAGGTTCAGACTTTGGGCCGAAAGTGCAAGCCCTCTTACGGCGATGGGTGGCATGAGAGATGGCCATTCGCCGTTCGTCCTGCTGGAGCACGTCACTGAACTACGCCCACTTCGTGACCGCTTGGGGAGCCTCGCATCTGGGAAGACAACCGTTACTTTTGGGTAGTCCTCTGCAAGTACAAGTGGTTTCACATTCGGGAGAGTCTGAGCCTCTTCTTCAGATACAGAATCGCACTTGGGGAGACAGACGCAGTCAGTCCTTGCCCGGTTCTTGCTGGCTCCTTCATGGCCGGTGCGATAAGTGCGGCAAAGAGGCGAGCTATAAAGCCTCAGATGTTCTGAGGTTCGAAATGAACGAGCTTTCAGAGTCATTCACTCCACATCCGTTATTTCGGGATGAGGGCACCGATTCGGTTGTAACGGAGCGGCCTTCACTCAACGCGGAACACTAGTGGCCAACGAATGGTCGAAATTCTCCGCTCATTTCTGTCTGTTGAGGCTGTCAACTTCCACCAGCAGGCGTCCCATTTCCAAAAGCAGGTCTCGCCGCACGCTGGGGTCTTCGGCTACGTTGAGTTTTGACCTCGCTTCCTCGAGGTCATGTTCCAATTCGTGAAAGTCTCGCTCAGCCACCGAAGTAGAGTGGCAGGGTAATTTGTTCAATGAAATACAGTCTTTTGAGTATTTAATGGTCGATACGAGAGTTTCAACATTTGAATGCCTGTCACTTTAATAATCACGGGTGAACGGTGATGGGTGGCTCGCCCCTTCCTGTCACCGTTCATCGCGATGTTTGACGCCCTACACCCCGCTGCGACGAACAGTTATCCAGCTCTTCGCTTCTCCGCTTCTCTACCATCTGCTGATGCTCGGTTAGTTCCTTAATGGTCGATTCTGCTATTTCGCGAATGGCGGCTATATGTTTTCTGGACTCGATGCTCTGTCTTGTTTGCTTGAGCAGATCACAACGGCCAACAATCGCAGCTAGTTTGCTTTTCACGTTGTGCGCAATCATGCACGCAGGCTCATGCGGTTCTCTGTCGGAAGCCATCCGTGTGGCATCCCTTCTCCCCCTCCTTGCGAAAAAGAGTCTGCCAAACGTTTTGCGAACTCCGTTTACTACCCTTTAAAGTGTTACGAAATCCGGACAACTTGCGCGGCGAGGTTGGCTTGGCGCTTGGTGGCCTATGCTTGAGGCCGAAGGCGCTTAGAGGGCTGTGGAGCCCTCCCCACGGCGACGGGTGTTAGTGAGAGGACCTGTCGCCGTTCTTGTTGAGAGGCGGTCTTCTCGAAGACGTGCCAGCGGTGGTAGAAGCACCTGGTCACCTATGCACCTATCCGCCGTGCCCGCCCTGGGCGTCGGTTTCCTGTGCAAATGATGCATTTTCGCACGCCTGGAGGCGCGACAATGGCGACTAAATACCCATCCAAACATTACTGCTGGATTTACAGCGGGAAAATTGTGCTGGAGAAATGTGGTACTGATGAGCACGGCAGCGCTGTTCACGAAGCCCGCTATGTCGCGGACTAACAGGTGTCATCGGCTGCCTGCCACTCCGCGCTAACGCGCTCCGCGAAATAGGTACATTTGCCGAATAGACTCTGCTACCTGTCTGACTTATTATCTGCTGTGTTGCTCGCTGACTCTCTGCTGTCTAAGACGCCTAGATTGGTTCCGGGCGACCTATGCTCAGTTTGCGGGCGTCGGTACGGAAACCTGACATAGTAAAAGACTGTCATGAAACCAATGCTCGTTCTACCCGATCTACCTAAATCATGTTGGAACGAAACCATCATCGATCTGGACAGGCCTCTTCGCGATCAGATTATCGAGCGTATAGACAGCCTGCTTGCCCACGGAGTGAGGCGTTTGTACGCCCGACTAGTAGCCTACCGGGAAAACAAGACTTCCGGCTTCGAACTTCTAAGCGAACTTGCCGAAGCTCGTAGAGCTCTTTCCCAATTGAGCGAGGAAATAAAAGCCGCCCATCCGGGAATAATAGAAGTTTAGTGATTCCTCTTCGTAGTTGGTTACGGGCAAGGTTGTGTTTGCGGGCTCCCGGCTGTATGTTTTCCGAATGGATGTATCTTCGTCGGTTTTCCTTACAGCCTCCGTCACCCGCCTTTGTTGTTCAATTCGCGAACGACTCTCGCGTACTCGTCGGTTGCTTTCCTCAGTTCATCGGCCAAATGGTTTGGATCGTTCGCCAGGGCTTTCTTGAGCGCCTCCAGAATGTTCTGTACCCTCTTCTCCGCGACCCGCACTTCTTCGATTGTTGACATAACCGCACTCCAAGCATTAGCAGGAGGATATCACTCGCGGGCTAAGCCCGTTGGTTTACGGACAGAGAGTTGATTGCGGGCCGTCGAAACCATATGTGAATGCGCGGCGGAGCATTCCCCCAGAAATCGCGGCCGTCTCGACTGTGTAGCGCCATCAGTCGCTTCGGACATTGCCCGTCCACACCATCGGCGGGAATGGATCATGTGCTTGTCCTGCCCTTGCAGACAGGTCTCCTCCTGCGATGAGTGAAAAAAGAAGAGAGAACATTGACCAGCGTGCTGGTACAGCGGAGGCCATTGTGATATGGGGTCTATCAAAGCTCCCTTAGCAGGCCGTGGTGCAAGTCTGGGTACCTGAAACAAAAGATGGTGTGATCCACAGGGATGGTTCGTAGAATGCGCGCATGGCAATGAGCAAGCGGAGTGGCGGGGAGAAGCAAGAAGACATCTGGATCGCGCACAGGGAGTTGGCGGTGGCGCCGGGGCATCCTTTCTATAAGCGGTTGAACGAGTTACTGGAGGGTGCCGGGTTCGACGAGTTGGTGGAAGGATTATGTGCGCGCTTCTATCATGCGCGACTAGGGCGGCCATCGCTGCGGCCTGGGGTTTACTTTCGCGCGCTGCTGGTGGGGTATTTCGAGGGGATCGATAGCGAGCGTGGGATCGCGTGGCGGGTGGCGGATTCGCTAGCGCTGCGGCGGTTTCTGCGGATTGGGTTGGACGAGCGGACGCCGGACCACTCGACGATATCGCGGACCCGGCGATTGATCGACATCGACACGCATCGTGAGGTGTTCTCGTGGGTGCTGGGGCTGCTGGCGGAACGCGGACTACTGAAGGGGCAGCGGATGGGCATCGACGCGACGACCTTGGAGGCGAACGCGGCGATGCGGTCGATTGTGCGACGCGACACCGGCGAGACGTATGAAGAGTTCTTGCGGGGATTGGCCAAGGCGTCTGGGATCGAGACGCCGACGGGGGAGGATCTGGCGCGGCTGGATCGGAAGCGCAAGAAGCGGACGTCGAACAAAGAGTGGAAGAGTCCGGTGGATGAGGACGCGCGGATCGCGAAGATGAAAGACGGGCGCACCCATCTGGCCCACAAGGCCGAGCACGCCGTGGATATGGACACGGGCGCCATCGTGGCCGTGACGCTGCAGGCGGCCGACCAGGGCGATACCACGACCTTGGATGAAACGTTATGCGAGGCCGGTGAGCAGGTGGCGGAACAGATCGGGCGCGAAGCCGAGTTGCAGCCGAAGAGTGAGCCGAAGATCAACCTCAATGGGATCGAAGAGTTGGTGACGGACAAGGGCTACCACAGCGGGGCGGTGGTCCAGCGGGTGAAGAGTTATGCGGTGCGCAGCTACATTCCGGAGAAGAAGCAGAAGGGACGGCGCGACTGGCAAGGCAAACGCGCCGAGCAGCAGGCGGTGTACGAGAACCGGCGGCGGGTGCGGGGCGCGTACGGAAAGAGTTTACTGCGACGGCGCGGGGAGCTGATCGAACGCAGCTTCGCGCACTGCTACGAGACGGGGGGCATGCGGCGCTGCCATCTGCGGGGGCGGGAGAACATTCTGAAGCGGCAGTTGGTGCACGTGGGGGCGTTCAACCTGAGTCTGATTCTGCGAAAGCTGCTGGGAGCGGGCACACCGCGGGAGCTGAAAAATCGCGCGGGCCAGGCGCTTTCGCGACTCTTGCGCTTTCTGCTGTGCCTAATGACCACCGTTTCGCCTGCCCGACGACTTACTGCCGCTGTTGGTCAGCCCCTCGTATCATCTTTCCGTTGCCGCATGTCTCGTCACCGCTCGCGGAATATCAGCAGTTCTGCCACGGGCTGTTAGATAAAAAGAGAGGGATGGACCCTTGCGCATCTCACTAAAGTCTCTACCCGGAATTGGTTTCTGCCTTTGCGCTGCAGTGCTGCTATCCCTTGTTCTGAATAACGACGAGGATGTCCGGCTTGTAGCCCCACTGATGTGCCTCTTTAATTGTTATCGCGAATTCACTCCATTGGGGGCGGATGGCGGCAATCCTCGGTGGGTCGGTCGCAAGCCACCTTCTCCATCTTCTTTTTTCCCCCGCTGGGTAGTATTCGGGTGAGCGACCCGGCTGACCGAACAACCCTCATTCTCTTTGAGTTGAGCGTTATCGGCGTCTCATTTCTCTCACCACCCCGCTATCCGAACACCGGCGAGTAGGTGCGAAAAGGCCAAGAACCAGTTCTATACCCGCAAGGTTGACAACGTCTATGATTCGCGCCTAACATTTGCCCCGCAAGCTGACAGTGTACGACTTCGGCCCGCCGACAGTGGGGGAGTAAATCGGCGGGCTTTTTATTTTCAACGCTCACAAAACTTCTCAGTCAACTGTGGAACCTGTTCGCGCCGCCTAGCAACTTTCCTCCGAAATGATGCGAGGTTCCTCATGCTTCCCGTGTACGAGCAGATGCTTGTAGCAGTGGCCCATCTCACGGACATATTCGGCCGGATGCAACCGCAGCTTTGAGAATGTCCCGACTTGAGATGAATTCCTGTCGTGATCGGGTAATTCCAGCAATCGCATCTGCAAGGCCAACACAGATGCCCCTTTGCACTTCTTGCTTGCCCGGTCGAATCGCCGCCACGCGGCCAAAATGTAGTCCTTCGAGATCGAGTCTTCGTCCCATGGTGATTGAGTTTGTTACGGGCGTGGTCGTCCGTTTTTCGTATGATGGCGAGGGTTCCGGGCGATGCCTGATGAGCGGACCTTGGAGTGCATCGCCGGGCTGCAAGAAAGACTTGTTTAGATCGGGCTCAGAACTCTGGGTTGCTGGCAAAAGACGCGTCACCTGGGGAACTCATCGGTCCCGGTTTCTCTCAATCGTGTCGAAAAGGTACTTGATGCCGCCCAGGAGGCTGACGATTAGAAGGACAGCGCCTAGCACTTTCCATGAGAGCAGTCGGGCCATGAATAGACGTTACGTTAGGTGGAGAGCTGGCGACAGATTACGAGACATTGGTTACAGTGTGATTACCTAAAGTCGGCCAACGCACGCGGTTCGGGGTACTTACGCGCCAGGGCAGAGTCACGGCGGGGATATTCTTTGCCGGGGCCATCGCCACGGCCATCATTCTGAGGGCCGCTTTTGCTAAGGCGCAAATATATCAATCTGATATCGGAGTAGACTCAGCCAGGATTGCACCTTGTCGAGGCGTGCCATGCTGCAACGTCTACTTGCCCTCTGGTCGAACGATGATGGTCAGGGTATTACCGAATACGTCATGTTGTTGGCATTTATCCTCGTGCTAGTTGTCGGAACCGTACGATTAGTTGGGGTCAATGCTAATAGAGCTGTTTCGAGCGTTGCCAGCATCCTGCAGCACGGCAAACCTGACGACTAGCCAGCAATGAACACCGAATTCTGGACATAGCTGTCGAGAAATCCCCGTATCACTCAACTCCTAGTCAAGGTTGTTTTTCCCGGCTCAGTTGTGATCGCCTGGTTACGACAGTTGAGGTTCGCCTTCGAGTCTTCTTGCTTGAAACAACCAGTAGACGAATCTCGATTACGGCCTAATCTTTTGCAACTCGCTCCAGTGCGGCAGCTGCGTGGTGCTGGCTTTTCCGGGACGAGTAGTCACAGCTCCGGCGAGTGTGTTCCCGCGAAAGAACAAGTCGAACTCGACATCATAGGGTGGTGGTGGCGCTTCAGGCTCATGAAGGTCGGCGGACAAGACGCCGTAGACATGCTCTCCTTCAATCGACAGACTGCGCAACTCCGCTTGCGCCCCGCTTCCCACTCGCCCTCGGGCTTCGCCCGAACCGGAAATTGAGATTTCCACCGGAACCCTGCCGGCATGCGTCTGAATGTCGCCAATCCACTTGCCCACCAACTGTTGCGCAGCAAGCGGCGGCGGCGAATCCGGAAGCACAGCAGACGAGGTTTGCAGTCGAGCGCCGAGGTTCGGCCGCAAGGCGGCGAGGAGCGTCTGCTCAATGGCATTCGGCATCTTCAGACTATCGCTCCATGAGTTTGCCAAGATCACTATGCCGAGATCTTCCGCCGGGAATAATTCGAGCAGAGTAAACGAGTCGGTGGTTCCGCCTTGGCCGAAAATGACACGTTCACCATCGCGATCCTCGGTCCACCAACCAATCGCATATCCCTGGCCGGAGACGTCGGCTACCGGGTGGTGAAGTTCGTCGATCGCTGCATCAGACAGTATTTGCCGCTGCGTTGGACAGTGGTCCTTCAGTTGGAGCAGCGCGAACAGCGCCAAGTCATGCGCACTGCAATACGCCGCCGAAGCGCCAGGCGTGCCCGAAATTTGTTGATGACTCCGCTGATGCGAACGTTCGTCGTAGTTCGCCGCTGCACCGCCTGCTCCACCCAGACTGCAGTGATTCATCCCCAGTGGCTCGAATACGCTGTTCTCCAGAACCTTAGCGAAGCTCCGCCCGGAAACGTGCGCCATAGCCTCGCCGAGAATCGCGTAGCCGAGATTGGAATAGTCGAAGCGTTCGCCTGGAGGCCAGAACAGAATGCCATACCGCTCGATTTCTTGATCAATTGAGATTTTGCAACGCGAATCGCCGACGTTGCAGGCGCGATAGAAAGTAGTAAGACCGGCCGTGTGGGTGGCGACTCGCCGGACAGTCGCCTCGTTGGCACTCCACATGGGGCTGTGTACCTTGACCGCTCCGAGATATAGATTGACCGGGTTGTCTAAGTTAAGCTTGCCCGATTCGCGCAGTACCATAAGTGCCGTTGATGTCAGCGACTTCGTTACCGAGGCGAGATAGAACGGAGTTTCGGCTGTTGCAGGAATGTGTCGCTCGCGGTCAGCCCAGCCAAAGCCCTGCTCCCAGACTACCCGACCGTGCTGGCTGACAGCCACGGAGATGGCGGGTACGGCACCTGTGGCGACTACGCTGCGAATCTGGTCTCCAACCTTGGAAAACTTGGGGGGCGTTTGACCGGCTAGGAATGAAACGCATAGGAGCAAGAAGCCGAGAACACGGAACATGCGGAATAGACGTAGAAAACACCCCGACGTGAGCCGAACATAGGACAACAGCATACTCCCCGAATTGCCTACTGTTGCAAAATCTTAGTTTCCGCTGGCGCGGCGGACGCGGGGGAGCTATGGGTTTTGCATGCGCGATTCGCGATTTGTTCGTCGCAGGGTTGGGTTGAGCGGACTGGTAAAAGGTGTCGGCGAGAGTATGGGTAGGTCCGAGGAGGCGATCCGGTGCGGGTAATTTACGAAAGTAAGTGGTGGATTGAGGTGGATTTCGGTGAGTACAGACACTACGGCTGTCGGAGCAGAAGCTCGCGCTGTGGAGAGCGGCATGGTTGGATGATTAGGAAGAGTCAAGGTACGCGCTCCTGGTCGAGAGTTGCCAAGCAGTAGTGACAGAGAATATTTCGACGATAAGCATGGGAGTGGAACAGTGTGGGCAGCGGAAACAAGTGGGCTGAGTGGGGGATGAAGTGACGGCTGCGGGGGTGTGCGCCGTGGGATAGTCGGCGAGCAGGCGCTGACAGAGCGGCAAGAGTCTGGCACGGCGGCGAGTGGCGAGGAAGCCGAAAGAGCGGATGCGGACAAAGCCGCGGGGTAGGACGTGAAGCAGGAAGCGGCGTAGGAACTCTTGCGAACCGAGCGTCATCATTCTCTTCTTATGTCCGTGGGCATAATCCTTCCAGCGGAAAGTAACCTGGTCATGCTGGAAAGCCACGAGGCGATGGTTGGTGATGGCTACGCGATGGGTATAGCGGGCGAGATAGCCGAGTACATGGTGGGGACCGCCGAAGGGCGGCTTGGCGTAGACGACCCAGTTCTGACGGAACAAGGGGCGCAAGAAGGAGCGGAAGGCCTTTTCGTTTTCCAGCGGCTTGAGAACTCCGGCGAAGGCGAGTTGGTGTTGCTGGAATCGTCGTTTTAAGCCGGCGACGAACTTGCCGCGGAAGATGCGACTGAGGACGTGGACGGGCAGGAAGAAGGGATAGCGGGGATGGATCCAGCGGGTTCCGTCGGGCGAGAGACCTCCGGCAGGAATGACACAGTGGAGGTGAGGATGAGCCAGCAAGTTTTGTCCCCAGGTATGCAAGACCGAAAGGAAGCCAATGTCTGCCCCCAGATGGCGGGGATCTCGGGCGACCTCTTGTAGAGTCTCTGCACTGGCGCGGAACAAGAGGTCATAGAGGACCTTCTTGTTCTGCAGCGCCAGTGCGGAGAGTTGGTGAGGCAGAGTAAAGACAACATGGACATAGGCGACGGGCAGAAGTTCATTCTGCCGAGCCATGATCCACTTGTCGCGAGCGCCACTCTGGCACTTGGGACAATGGCGATTGCGACAACTATTAAATGAGATGGCGCGATAGCCACAGCGCGGGCACTTATCACGATGCCCACCGAGTGACGCCGTACGGCAGCGAGCGATGGCGCGCAGCACTTTCCGGTGGGCCCAGTGGATCCAGCGGAAGTTGTGCTTGACGAAGCGATCACCTTGGGCGCGAACGATATCGGCCACCTCGAGGAGGGGCCGAGTCATTTTTGCTTGAGCCTCCGCGAGCGTTTGACGCCCTCGAGGCCGGAGACTTGCAGAGCATCGAGCGGATTGGGGATGGCGCGCAGATGCTTGGGCGAGAGATGCAGGTAGATGAGGGTGTGCTCCAGCCTGGAATGTCCGAGTAGGACCTGAATGGTACGCAGGTCGGCGCCCGCTTCCAGAAGGTGGGAAGCACAACTATGTCTCAAGCTGTGGGGAGAAAGGCGTTTCGTGATGCCGGCCCTTTGGGCAGCTTGCCGGCACGCTAACCACACTATATTGGGGCTGATGGGGACGTCGGCGCGCACTCCTTTCACGGTGCCCGGAAACAGGAAGTTGGTGGGCCGCATCCAGCGAAAGTAGACGCGCAGAGTCTCCAGCAGCTTGGGGCTCAAAGGAACCTCTCGGTCGCAGCCGCCCTTACCTTGGTTAATGCGAATCATCATGCGCTGACTGTCGATGTCTTGTACCTTCAGCCGGCAGAGCTCGGCCCGGCGTGCGGCGGTGGAATACAAGGTCATGAGGAGCGTGGGAGCGTGCGGTGATAGAGATTGCAGGCCGCGTCGATCAGTCGGGTCACTTCCTCCGGGCTGAGCACGGTCGGCAGTCGCTTGCGGGACTTCGGAAATGGAATGTACTCAGCCAGAAAATGCCGACGCAGTGTCTTTACGAACAAGAAGCGCAACGCGGACACATACTGACTGACCGTGGCAGGAGCCAACTTCTTGAATTGAAACAGATGAGCCTGATACTGCCGAATTTGCTCGGGCCCGAGCTTGTCCGGTGGCTGGTGAAAATACTCCGCAAAATCGCGGACGATGCGAACGTAGGTTCTTGCGGTACGATGGGAGTAATTACGACGCTGGATTTCTTCCAGCATCTGTTTGCGTAGTTGGGTCACAGGGACCTCCTTTTTCTGTGACCCAACTTACTTCTCACTTCAATCCCTTACCAACTGCCGATCCTCGAACACGCGGTAGCGTCCGCCGCGCCAGCGGCTTCGTACAAATCCCCATTGCACTTAAATCCCCCCGCCAGAGGGGAACTTGAGCGCAATGGCCTGGTCTATAAGAGGGTATGTCAAGGACATTTTTCTCCCTCGACCGGAAGGGGAGAGCGCGTTCTTGACTTCCAGCCCCTGTTCGTTATGCGAGCGGTTGGGTTTTGTTTTTCTGCCCTCTGCTCCGGCCGCAGGTCTTGCGTGGTCCCATCTCAGCTGCATCTTTAATTAGGTAGCGACAACGCCGATCGGTTTGCGAAGCTGGCAAGCCGGGTGGTTGCCTGGTGGGCAACACATGGATCTATCTGAGGCTCGTGGCCTAGTGCTTTTTCGGGTTGTCCGAGAGGGTATAGGGATTACACGGAGGCTGAGTGCGCAGTGCGCACTTCCTGCCTACAGGCCATTAGGATACTCACTCTCGAACCCGAGCGTCTCAAGAACCGATCGACCACCCCCGAGAAAGAATCGCTGGAGATGGAAAGAGGTTCTCACCCGAGACGCTCAAGCGGCTTGCGACTTCAGTTTCTCGACGTCGAAGTTTTCTCCTTTCTTCCATACCGTCAAGGTAATGGCAGCTATCTTGCGCGCCAGCGTCAGGCGCACCATGGTCGGCTTGATGCCTTTGGCGAGCGAGCGCTGGTAGAACTCCTGAAACGGTCCGGGCTGTATGCTGGCCCGCATGGCGGCGGCTTTAAACAGGCCTTTCAGATCATGGTTGTAATCCTTGTTCAAGCCCCGAATCCATACCGGCTTCTTGCGCTGCACCAGCTCTTTCAGATTTTCCACTAGCGCGGTTCTCACCTGCCCCGTCTCCCCATTCATTGCAGCACCTCTCCACTCCCACAGAGTTCATCAAACATTCGCAGGTCCACGCTGGCTACTTCGACCTCGCGAATGCTACCCTTTCGCTCCGCCGCCCTGAGCCGCTCGCGCACCGCCTCCGCCCTCACCCATCCTTCGCCTTTTTCCAGCAGCCCGCGCAGCGCTTCATCCACTTTCGCCTCGCTCTCCTTCGCCGCCAGCTCCAGGATCGCCAGATACTCTTTGCTCCCCCGCGGGCCCAACTTGTCCTTCAGTTCATCAAACGCCATGCGAAATCGGCTCGTCGGAAACAACTCGTCCCGGTAGCGATAGTTCTCCAACACCCCCGGCTTTCTCACCAGCCAGTCGATGATGTGGCGATAGTCCACCCGGTGTCGCCTCCGCCCACGCAACCGCGGCATCTCTTCCACCTTCTTCTGTCCGTACCAGATCTCCACCTGCTCCATGTACAACCGCACTTCGACCTGCTCCCCAATCAGCCGGCTGGGCACCGAGTACACATTTCGGTCCGTATAGATCAGACTCCCCGAGTCCACCTTCACTCGCTCCCGCTTGCACGATTCCAAACGTCGTTCTGGCAACTCCTTCATCACCGCGATCTCTTCTGCCAAGCGCGCTTTTCGTCCGGCATTCAAGCGCCCCAGCAATCCCGCCACGAACTCCTGGTAGGCCGCCACACTGACAAAATCCTTGCTCCCGCGCAGCATCAACTCCTGCGCCAGAGCCCGTTTCAAACGATGATGTCGTTGTTCCACATCTCCGTTCTCATGCCCTTGCCCCGCCTGGATCTTCTCCCCCTCCACTCCGTAATAACGCAGCAGCCCAGCGTACCGTTCGGTGAACTCCGCCGGCGTGCTCATGTTGTTGACCGCCGTCGACAGTCGATCGGTTCGGTGCCGCTGCGGCACTTTCCCGAGTTCCCAAACTGCGTTTTGAAACCCCTCACACAAACTTTCAAAGCTCTCCGAAAAACACACCGTGGCCGACTCCCAGTTCGAGTACGTCAGCACCAGGTGATAGAGCAGGTGCGGAAAACTCTGTCCCTGGATCGTGATCCCCAGCTCACTCATGTGCGTGAAGTCACTGGCACTCAGCCTCCCGGGCTGATGTCGCTGCGCGAAGAACACTCCCTTCACCGGTCCTTCCGTCGCCCGCCATACTTTCACTCGTCGCTGCAGCGTCCGCAGTTGCCCCTCGGCAAATCGCCCGCTATAACGCCGCTGCAGATATTCAAAAATCGTCTTCCCTTCCAGCCCAGGGTTCACCTCTAGCAGGCTGCGCACCTCTTCCCAAACCTCCTGGAACGGGTCCTCTCGTGTCCGCCACCGCTTCTCCGGCGTCAGTTCGCTCGGCACTCGCCCCAGCCGACGGTACTTCCGCGCCGTCTTCGCATCCATACCCGCTTTCGCCGCCGCAGTTTCCAGATTCGTTTCCACTTTCCCCAAGGCAAACAACCTCCTCACCTGCTTGTCTGTCACCAAATTGTGAGTGTCGCCAAGAACCAAAAATCGGCTCTGCGCAGGAATCTGAATAACTCTTCGATTAACGGGGGTTTTCGAGGAGGGGATTTTTCAGTACGCTCGGGAGGATGAGCGAGAGCGAATGGACAAAGATTCTGGGATGGCCGGGATACCGGGTCTATCGCAGCGAGGTCAACGAAAGCGCCAAGACTCTGCGTCTGTGGGTGCGCCGCAAGCGCGGGAACCGCAAACTGGAGTGTTCCGGCTGTGGTCGGAAAATCAACGAAATTGCGGAGGTCTACGAGCGCGAGGTACGCGATCTGCCGTGGTCAGAGTACCGCACGACGGTGGTGATCGAGGTGTATCGAGTGCGCTGTCCGGACTGCGGGATCAAGGCTGAGAAAGTAGCACTGCTGCCGAGCAAGGCACCGTTCAGCAAGCGCTTTGAGGAGGCGGTGGGGCAAGCCTGTGAGAGCGCACCGGTACGACGAGTGGCCCGGCAGTTTGGCTTGGCGGCGAGTACGGTGCGGGCGATCGATCTGCGGTATCTGGAGCGCTGGGCACGAGAGCGACGCCGACCGGCGCTGCGACAGATGGGAGTCGACGAGATCTATCTGGGGAAGAAACAGAAGTTTCTGACGGTGGTGACCAACCTGGAGACGGGAGAACCGCTGTGGTTTGGTCGGGAACGGAAGAAAGAGACGCTGGATGAGTTTTTCGAGAAGCACCTGAGTGCATTTCAACGAACTGCGATTCGAGCGGTGTGTGTGGACATGTGGGAACCGTTCCGGCAAAGCCTGGAGCAGTGGGTGCCGGAGTGCCGGATCGTCTACGACAAGTTTCACATTCTGCAGCATGCCAGCCAAGCGGTGGATGAAGTACGACGGGCTGAGTTCTTCCGCAAAGGAGGCGCAGCGCGAGATCTGGTGCGAGGCAAGCGCTGGTTGCTTCTGAGCAGCTGGCTCAACCTGGATCGCGGCAAGCGGCGTCAGTTGAACACACTGTTTGCGTTGAACCGACGCATTCTCAAAGCCTATCTCCTCAAGGAGAGCCTTTCGCAGTTGTGGAATTACACCTACGAAGGGGCCATGTTGCGTTACCTGCAGAGTTGGATCGACCAGTTGCGCTGGCAGCGGCTGAAACCGATGGAGAAACTAGCTCGCATGTTACTCGATCATCTCGATGGCATCTTGAACTACTGCCGGACCAAAGTACCGATGGGAGTGATTGAAGCCGTCAACGGCAACATCAAAGCGCTGCTCCGACGCGGCCGCGGCTATCGAGACATGAACTATCTGCTGCTCAAAGCGCAGCGCTTGGCGGCCACGAAGACTGAATTCCTCGTTCTTCAGAAAGCCGCGTAATATGCATAGTTTTCCAGATTCTCGTTCAGAGCCCAAAAATCAGAGCCTGGCTATTGTCGCTGATCGGGAATTCTAATTGTCGTTGCTCGGGAGGTATGATTGTCGCCCATCAAATCCCAGAAAGTCGAACGTTTCCGGTCTGCCTTCCCCTCTTCGTTCCCGGTTTTGTTCGGCGAACCGACCGAACTCAATCCGACGCGTCTTGTCGGGATGGAGTTCCAGCCCAAACTTCCCCAGCCGCTCCCGTAAGTTTTCCAGGAAGTGATCTGCGTCCGTCTGATACTGGAATCCCGCAATGGGGTGAGTAGCCCCGGGGAATCTCACCCCGAGGCTCTCGCAGAACTGTACGTGAGCCTCTCGACTCATACAGCTCCCATCACGGAGCCACGCCGCACTCCCATCTGCCAATGGGCAAACAACTCCGGAGCGCGCCGCGAGATGCGGTCGATCCAGTGCGTTGCCCGGCGAAGATGGCCGCGGAGCTTCTTGTATTTCCGCTTGGCCCAGAAGGCAAGATCTCGATCCAGGGCGCGCATCGCGGGATAGAGGGCCGAGCGATAGTATCGCCCGTAATATTGGAGCCACCCACGGATCATCGGATTGAACATCCGTGACAGATCTTCGATCGCTTTGTCACTGCGCCGAGGCAGGTTCCAGCTACGAATAGTGTCCCGGATGGCCTTCGCTGCTTTGTTCGACACTCCCGGACTGAAATTGATGAAGAACTTCCCCTTACGATTCTTTGATCTCCTGGGCCCGAACGGGAGAGTAGGCCCGGGGAGTCGCACCCCGAGCCTCTCGCAGAACCGGACATGACCCTCTCGGCGCATCCGGCTCCCATCAAGCAAACACTCCGGTCATTCCGATATCCCAGTGTACGAAGAGAGCCCTTCGTTCCGCGGCAAGCCGTTGTAGAAACTGGCTCGCCCGGACCTTATGGTCTTTAAAGCGCTTGAACTTTCGCATCGCCCAGGCTACGAGCGTCTGATTGACGTGCCGCAGTAAGGGGTACAGCGCCGATGGGGCGTATCGCCCGTAGTACTCGATCCACCCCCGCAGGAGCGGATTGAGCTGCCGGGCAATGGCCTGCAAAGACAGCTGTGTTTGATGGCGAAGTTTCAATTCCCGAATCGTCGACCGCATGGCTTTCATTGCCGAGGAGCTAACCGCGGGATTAAATCCGCAGAATAGCGAGTTACCTCGGAAACGTCTCACCAGACGAGGTCGAAAGCAGTACCCGAGAAAATCAAATTTGACATTCGGGTATCTGCCTTTGCGCTTCTTGTCCTTACAGTAGACGATTTTGGTTTTCGTCGGATGCATCTCTAGGTTGCACTCCGCCAGGCGAGTTTGAAGCTCAGACTTGAGTACCTGCGCTTCTTGCTCATTCCGACAGTGCACCAAACCATCGTCCGCATACCGACACCACGGGAGGTCCGGGTGTGTCCGTGCCATCCAGAGATCGAACGCGTAGTGGAGAAAAACGTTCGCCAAAATTGGGCTAACCACACCACCCTGAGGTGTGCCGCGATCTCGCTCAATTGTGGTTCCATCTTCCTGCACCATGGGCGCTTTCAGCCATCTTTCGATGTACAGCAGCGCCCATTTACACGTCACATGTCTTCGAATGGCCCGTAGTAAAAGCTCGTGGTCAATGTTGTCGAACAGGCCCTTGATGTCGAACTCGAGCACCCAGTCGTACTTCCAGCACCGCTCACGCGTAACCCCTACAGCGTCGAGAGCCGATTTGTTCGGCCTATAGCCATAGGAGTCTGCCAGAAATACGGGTCCAGAATCGGCTCAATGACTTGTTTAACCACCATCTGTGCCACGCGATCGGCTACGGTGGGCACACCTAAAGTCCGTTGTCCTCCAGACTTTTTAGGAATGGAGACGGCGCGCACCGGCGCAGGAAAGTAGGTTCCCGAGCTCATCCGGTTCCAGATCTTGTAGAGATTACTCTTCAAGTCGGTCTCGAACTGCTCGATCGTCTGTCCGTCCACCCCGGCCGCTCCTCCATTGGATTTGACCGCCTTGTACGCTTCATACACCAGCTTCTTATCGATGTTGAACGGCTTGTCTGTCGCATGCATCGAGTTCATCCTGTTGCCAGTTGTTTCGCTAAATGCGACCACTTGACCCGCCCCCTTCGCTCCAGCTCCATTACGAGCCTTCTTCGCTCCTACGAGTCGGTCCGTCCCAGTGCTCCGCATCGGTACGCTCGCCTCGCGGTTTTCGCCGCTTGGACTTCTCCCTTCGCATCAGAGCGACTGGTTCCTGCGGTTCCACGCGATGGCCTGCATCCGCTTCACGCCCCCTCTACGCCGGTCGCCGTCCGCTCGGTCATCAGGCACCCTGCGGACTTGTCCCAGGTGGGCTACACGCTCCTGGTTTCGACGACACTTGATTTCTTAACGACGCGTCTTCGAAGGGTTCACTTTCGTTCGTCTCTCGGACGCTCACTTGCACGAGTTTGTTCCCGCGCTTTTTCCTCCAACGCTCACCACCACGGCTCTTTACCGCAGCAGCTTGGAGGCAGTTTGAGACCTGCTCCTGAAAGCCGATCTCGAGGGACCTTCCCTCATCTATCGCGCAGCTTATTCACACGGTTGATTAGTTCATAATGAACTCCTTATCCGTGTGCTTCTGCAGCACACTATAGCCAAGAAAATCAAACTTCTCGTTCGGGTGCGTTCTCCGGCGAAGATCGTCCTTGCAATAGACGACTTTCGTCTTCTCCGGATGGAGTTCCAGTCCGCAGGCTCGTAACCGCTCCGCGATGGCCTTCCTCAGTTCCTGGGCTTGCTTTTCCGTTCTGCAGTGCGCGATGACATCATCGGCATATCGCTCAAATGGCACTTGAGGATAGTTGACCGCCAGCCACCGATCTAATGCATAATGCAGAAACAGATTGGCCAGTAGTGGGCTGATCACTCCCCCTTGCGGAGTGCCTTTTCCCGCGTGAACCAACCGCCCATCCTCTTCTTGCACTGGCGCCTTCAGCCAGCGCTCGATATAGAGAACAACCCACCGATCCTTGGCATGTTTCTTCACTGCCCGCATCAGTAGATCTTGGTCGAGATTGTCAAAGAAGCCTTTAATGTCCAGGTCTAAAACCCAGTCATTGCGCCAGCATCTCTCTCGCGCTTGGCCCACTGCATCCAACGCCGACTTCCCCGGTCTATACCCGTAGGAGTCTGCATGAAACAGCGGTTCCAATTCCGGCTCCAGTCTTGCTTTCGCGACCTGTTGGGCGATTCGATCCGCTACTGTGGGAATTCCCAACTTTCTTTCCCCCCCGTTTTTCTTTGGTAGCGGACGACTGCCACGTCGCCTTGCGCCCATTTCTTGCGCCAGACGTCCACCCAAAGGTCGAACGCGTAGTGCAGGTAAATATTCGCGAGGAGCGGCGAAATCACCGAACCTTGCGGACTCCCTGTCTGCACTTCCGACCACTTGCCTTCCTCCATCACTCCAGCCTTGAGCCATTTCTGGAGCAATCGCAGGATGCGGGGGTCGGCGACGCGATGCTCCACGAACTTGATCAGCCAACGGTGATCGAGGTTATCAAAAAACCCTTGAATGTCGGCGTCTAGAACGTAGTTCACCTTCTTCTTGAGGAGCGCATATGACAGCGCATCCAGTGCATCATGCTGGCTGCGCCCCGGGCGAAATCCATACGGTCGAGTAGGCCGGCGGAGTTGCACCGCCAGCCTCTCACAGAACCGAGCGTGAAGCTCTCGCCTCACTCGGCTCCCATCAGGCAAACACACCAGTCATCCCGATCTGCCAATGTACAAAGATACCTCCCACTGAACACATCAGCCTTTCTCTTTCTTTTTTTCTGGACATGCCGCAGCTCAATTGCCCACCCCGCCTATTCCCCTGTTTACGCTTCGCCGTGCACCTCGCGATGCCCAACGCAAAACTCGGGGCCGAGTGGATCGCTACTCCTTTCTCGTGAGAAATTTTCGTTCTCTGCTTCACACCGGTTTATCCCGGCGCACTAACATCGCCTTAGCACTCATTGACCCGCGAAACAGCCCACTTCAGGTTTCGATTGGCTGGAAAATAGAGTCTATGGACCGCACAAAAACACAAAAGGTCGAAAATCGTCTGCTAGGGGCGACCATCAGTTCGTTCCTCCAGGTGGGCATACCTTAGCCGGCCCTTGAAATGTTCCGTTGGATGAGAACTTGCCGCCCGCGCCGACTGAAGGATCGCCGTTTTTGTTGAAGTACCAACTAAAGAAGGCGAGTTCTTGCATCTGGTACTGTTTTCCGTTCATCGTGATCGGTGGCATCAAGATTCCCGAGAGCGGATCGCCCACTTCCCAGTTGTTTTGACAGCCGGAGACCTGCCCGATGTTTCCCCACGGTGGGGTGGCATTGTAGGCTAGTGGATCGTCCATCCACTCTCCGATTTCATGGCTGGCGATGGAGGCATCGGACACGCCGCTGAAATTCCCTGATGTGTCCCAGTCGATGGTCGCATACGTTTGAACCGGGGCTCCCACCGCGCTGTGATAACCCAGAATGCAACAACTTGTTGTGTCAGGCGGGTCCGAGTCAGATTGCACGGTATTATTGAAGAGAAACAGCACCACTGCAGTGGGAGAAACCACGCCGGAGGTGGTGAGCGCGGGAAGAACCGTGCTCTGCAGAATGCCGTCGAGCCAGTTTGTCGACAAGATTCCGATCTGCGCACAGCCGTTACCCGCAGTGGTCCCATGCGTAGCGACCAGAGCAGCAGTCAGAGTGTACGGACTGGCAAAAGAATAGTGCAGCTCATTCTGATAGTCCGGGGACCCTTGAATCGTCGTCCAAAACTCAGCCCGACGCTGACCGTTGATGAACTGCACATTACCCAGATCAATGCCGTTCATCGTGAGATCAGGAACATCGTTCACAAGCGGTGACTGTTGAAACCGGGTCAACGCGGATATGTTGGAGTCACAGGAATTCGGTACTGTAGGATCAAGTGTCATCGAGCCGATCGTTACCTTCACGGGCACGACCACGGCATTGATCGTGGACCCGGTCAGCGGCTGAGAGACTGGGCTGGTCCCGACCACCACAGCTGTGTAATTCTGACCATCCTTGGACGCTGTGAAGGAGTATTGTCCTAAGGGAACGGTAGCGCCCGCCAGGGCCATCGTCATCGCTTCCTGACGCCCACCCTGTTTCCACGGGAAGCGCCGGTAGTAGCCTTTCAGGTGCAGCTTCTGGCCGGTGATTTTCTGTGCGGTTTGATTCTTGATCGGCTTTCGCCTGCACCCTGTCTGGATCGCGATCAGCGTCGCGCCCGCCATCAGGACGAGCAGGATTCGTTTCTGTTTTTTCATGGGTACGTCCTCCGTTGCCAACGCGCATGTATTGAAACGCGAACAGAAGCCAAATCAAGTTCGGAGTGCTCACAGCGTAATTTCAGGACAGCCAAAAGTACACACTTTTTGAGATGGTTCCCGTCTCATGCAGGGAATTTTGAGCGTAAACTTCGATAGTTGTTGAAACATCCCGGTTACGCTCATCTTCCGACCAGTTTCAAATGGACTGAATCGAAAGAAGTCGGAATTTGAGCGCTAAGGCCTGATTACAACAATTGAGTTTTCCTTCACTTATTGAGGGCGGTACACTGTCGGCGTGAAATCGCTGGCATATTCGGCTTGACTTCCTGGCTGCTGCCCGCGACCAGTTCCGCGCGGAACTATTGTGCGGCTGGCTGACACATCGCGAACTCGCCACTTTTGCACGCGAGGGTAGGTCGCGTCTAACTACAGACCTTGAGCACAAGGAGGCGTTATGTTAGAGGGGAAGCACGCTCTGATTACTGGAAGTTCACGTGGCTTGGGAAGAGGCATTGCTTTGACGCTGGCCGAGAAGGGTGTCAAAGTGGCCATCAATTATCGCCAGAATGAGGCTGCCGCTAACGATACGCTAATGAAGGTACGGGAACGCGGGTCCGATGGTTTGATCATCCAAGCCGACGTCTCGCGCCCCGAGGATATCCGCCGGATGGTCAAGGGGGTTCAAGCCGCATTCGGGGGGTTGGACATCTTTGTGAGCAATGCTCTTGGCGAACTTTTTACCTATTATCAGCCTCCTCTGGACCTCACACCAGAACAGTGGGACAAGGCGGTCGATTCCCAGGCCAAGGCGTTCCTCGTGGGGGTCCAGGAGGCGGCCCGCCTTATGGGCAAAGGCGGCAGAATCGTCGCCATCACTTACCGCCCCGGCGGTCTCACTGCTAGCTGGCAGCCGTATATCGCCCAAGGGTCAGCTAAGGCAGCGCTGGAATCGATGGTTCGCTACTTCGCTGTCGCGCTAGCTGGTCGAGGAGTCACTGTAAATGCGATTAGCCCCGGGGTTACGGAGGACAGTATCTTCAACAGCCTCCCGCAAGAGGTGCAGGACGGGATACGTGCTTGGCACCGAGCTGGCTGGACGCCAATGGGTCGGTTGGGAACGCCAGCGGATATGGGCAACGCAGTGGCCCTTCTCTGCTCGGAAGAAGCTGGCTGGATTACGGGCCAAGTCATCGCCGTAGATGGTGGGGCATCGTTGATGAACCCCGATTTCCCCCTTGCAATTCAGCGTGGATAGCAGTCCGATCGTGCTGGATCCAGAGCGCGCCCCGTCGTGCAAGCGCAAATAGTTGAAGCTTCTTGCAGCCGTTCAACTGTTGAAACATCCCCATTGCGCTCATCTTCCCCCGCGACTGAGGAACATGAGTGTAAAGGCCTGCTTTCGTCAACCGTTCGATGCGATAATCTCCGTGCAGCCATGCCCGACATTGCCGAAATCGAACACTTGAATGCGGCTCAGTATCTCTATCTCCGGGAGCTTTCGGAGCCGCGTGACAATTCCTTGAAGATTGTCGTTGAAGAAGCCATTGTGAATAACTCCGGCTTTGTTAGGTCCGATTTGCTCGAACTCCCCGAACTCGCGCTAATCCGCGAGGGTGCGTCTCCGATTGAGTCGGTAAAGGGATGCAAGATGTTCGAACTACACTGGAAGCGTTACGCTGCATACCTCGTGACCGAAGAATTGGTCGGGTCCAATGCTGAAAACGGATACGACGACGAGCGTTATTCTGGCAGACTTCTGCGCGTGTACAGCCAGTCCCACTTTTTGGCTCATGTTGCAAGAGATACTGGTGGCCATATCGAGCCGCTTCAACATTACAAGCTCGTGTGCCTTAACCACCTCATCGACGTTGCTGCTTACGCGCCTCCAGAGGTTCGCCTGCTTGCTTCGGCCCCTGACACACCGGATCGAATACAGTAGTTGGCGAAACATCGCCGTTACACTCACCGACCGATCCGGGGATTTTGAGCGCTATCTATAAAAGGGAATGTCAAGAACATTTTTCTCCCTCCGCCGGATGCGCGAGTTTAGTTCGCGACTTCCAGCCCCTCTCACCAGAGAAGACGCTGGTCTGGTGTCGTGCCCTGTGTTGCTCCATCTCAGCAGCGGCATCTTTGCTTAGTAGCGACGACGCCAATCAGTTTCGAAACCTATCAAGCCGTGCGGTTGTACGGTGTCAACCATGGGTCTATCTGAGGCTCGAGGCCTAGTGCTTTTTCGGGTTATCCGAGGGAGGCATAGGGGTTACACAGAGACTGGATGCTATAGGCATCGTGTCGTCTACAGGCCATTGTCATACTCACCCTCGAACCCGAGCGTCTCGAGAACCGACTGGCCACCACCAGAAAGATCTACGGGAGATGGAAGGGCTCTTCACCGAGACGCTCAAGTGGCTTGTGATTTCAGTTTTTCGGCGTCGAAGCTTTCTCCTTTCTTCCACAGAGTCAGCGTAATGGCTGCGATCTTGCGCGCTAGTGTGAGCCCTGCCATGGTCGGTTTTATACCTTTGGCCAGCGCAGCCTGGTAGAAGTCCTGCAACGGTCCGGGACGCACACTGGCCATGGTCGCCGCACCTTTGAACAAACCTTTTAGGTCATGGTTATGGTCTTTGTTCAGGCCCCGAATGGAAAGCAGCTTCTTCGAGCGCCGCACTTGACCTTCGACCATGCGATATTCCGCACTGATGCGGGTCTCCAAAGCCAGCCCGCTGTAGGCCCATAGTTGTCGCTTGGTACGGAACCGATGCGGCGTCTGCATCAGGGCTACCGCCAACGCCGATCGAATCGGGCCCAGATACGGAATCTGTCTCAGCCTTGCAGTGATGGCATGCTTGCGACTTTCCGCAAGCAACTCCCGCCGCGCCTGCTGCCGCAAGTGTTGCAACATGTCCAGTTGCTCATAGAGTCGTTCCGCTCGTCGCCGGACGCCCGCTTCGCGGATCTTGTCCAGCCATTGCGCTCGATGACGACGATAGTAGACATCTCTTCCCGCGCAGGGAATCGCCCAGCTTCGGTACACCGCTTTCAGTCGGTTCATGACCCGCGACAGATCTTTGACGATGGTCAGATAACTCCGCGACAACTCCCGCAGCATGCGCACGCCGTTCTCGCCATGGTAGACCGGCTTCAGCTGATTGCCGCGTAGCAACTCCGCCAGCTTGCGCGCATCGATGCAATCATTCTTGTTCCCATCCTTGAGCAGCGCGTTCTTGCGCGGATTGCACACACCACCAGTTTCTCCACATGGGGATTGAGCAAATCGTACAGCCAGGCCGACCAGGTTCCTTCCTCGAAGGTCACCGCCAGATTCCCGCGCAGGCCGGCAAAGAACTGAAGAATCGTAGCCGCTTCCGTCTCGAGAATGGATTCCATGACTAACTTGCCCGTGGAATCCGTCACTGCGACCACGATGGTTGCTTGATGGACGTCGAGCCCAATATACTTTTCGCTGTTCATAAGGGTGCTCCTTTTCGTAGGTGATGATGCGAACTATCACAACCTACTCCAAGAGGGGCGCCCTTTTATAATGCGGTTTCAACAGTTGAAGATGAGTGCTAATGCTAGATCAAACAACCCGGAATCAGTGGCCATACGCCGTGACGATAGCTTCGGGAAGAGGAGAGGTACGCCCATCGAATAGCGAAACTTTTTCCCCGCGAAGTGTCTTGTTCAGAAAGTCACGGATGAATCGCGTGATTAGGTCCAGATTGTGCAACACAATAGGAGTCTCGGGAAACCCGTCCTGACCGTGGAAGAGAAGCGGCACATCGCTGAAGCTCGGGTGGGCGATCCCGGGAGAGTGCAGCACCACGGCATAGGAGCCCGGAGGTAATTCCTGAAGCTGCTGTTCCCTGACTTTTTTGTATTTCGCGATTTCGTCGGACATGCCACCCATCCTTTCGTCGGGTTGGTAGGCTTCCAGAAACAGGAGCGGCTGGCGCATCCTTCGATCGTCCTCGTAGAGCGGTAGAGCGGCGACCGGCATCATGCCGCCGTCGAGGTCGACGCAGGCGTGGATGCGCGAGTCCTGCTGGCAGGCGCGCGCGGCGAATTCCGCTCCCGCCGAGTGTCCCATGGCCGCGAGCTGCTTCAGGTCGATTGCGCCAGCCAGCGCGGATTGCTTGTCGCGGTTAAGCTCCTCTATGCGATCGATCACGAACCGAACGTCGGCGGCCCCTTCGCTGATACCGATCGAGACTCGGCTCATCATCCACTTCTGGCGCTCGGTTGGGGAGAGTCCGTCAGGCGGCGAATCGTTTCTTTGCGTGACAACTCTGCCGTCCGGGAAACTAATCGCCTTAGCCGTGTAGGTGTGTTCAATACTGGCGACGATATATCCATAACTCACCAGATGTTCGATCAGCACTGTGTATTGGAACCCGCTGCTGCCGAGGCCGTGAGAGAAGGTGATAACCGGGAATGGCCCGCCGCTCTTGGCGATGGGCGCGTGCTCGATCGTATGCGAGGAAATCTCTCCCGAAAGAATCTGCGCCCAGGCGTTGCCGAACTCGCCGCTCATGATCTTGTGGATCTCGGGAATGGCGTCCATCTGAGCCGCGCTTGGGAAGTACTGCCCTTTTGCGCGCTCTGACTTCGCCGTCGGATACCAAAAGTAGACCATCAGCTCGCGACGGAGTTTGGGATCGTAGTCGTCGGGACGCGATGCGTCCGTCCAGTGATAGCCAATCCTGCCGATACCGTAAGGACCTGTTGGCGATGGGATCTGTGGCAGCGCAACGGATGTCTGCGCGCTGCTCGATGCGCTCGGCAATTGGAGAGCAGCGACGGAAGCGCTGTACAAAAAGGCAAGCAGAATGTGGGCAACGAGTCGCGATCTCATACGCGTAAGGTTCCACGCAGACCTGCCGCCCGTCAAGCGCACCTGACAATGCGACTCCCGATGGTTGGCGATAAATCTTAGTTTCCTATCGACAAGTGCCCCGGCGGTGAGCTTCCGCGCGGAGCCAAGTGTTTCGCGCCGGGGCACTTGCGATAGGAGGATTTGTACGAAGGCGCTGGCGCGGCGGACGCGGGGGAGCTATGGGTTTTGCATGCGCGATTCGCGATTTGTTCGTCGCAGGGTTGGGTTGAGCGGACTGGTAAAAGGTGTCGGCGAGAGTATGGGTAGGTCCGAGGAGGCGATCCGGTGCGGGTAATTTACGAAAGTAAGTGGTGGATTGAGGTGGATTTCGGTGAGTACAGACACTACGGCTGTCGGAGCAGAAGCTCGCGCTGTGGAGAGCGGCATGGTTGGATGATTAGGAAGAGTCAAGGTACGCGCTCCTGGTCGAGAGTTGCCAAGCAGTAGTGACAGAGAATATTTCGACGATAAGCATGGGAGTGGAACAGTGTGGGCAGCGGAAACAAGTGGGCTGAGTGGGGGATGAAGTGACGGCTGCGGGGGTGTGCGCCGTGGGATAGTCGGCGAGCAGGCGCTGACAGAGCGGCAAGAGTCTGGCACGGCGGCGAGTGGCGAGGAAGCCGAAAGAGCGGATGCGGACAAAGCCGCGGGGTAGGACGTGAAGCAGGAAGCGGCGTAGGAACTCTTGCGAACCGAGCGTCATCATTCTCTTCTTATGTCCGTGGGCATAATCCTTCCAGCGGAAAGTAACCTGGTCATGCTGGAAAGCCACGAGGCGATGGTTGGTGATGGCTACGCGATGGGTATAGCGGGCGAGATAGCCGAGTACATGGTGGGGACCGCCGAAGGGCGGCTTGGCGTAGACGACCCAGTTCTGACGGAACAAGGGGCGCAAGAAGGAGCGGAAGGCCTTTTCGTTTTCCAGCGGCTTGAGAACTCCGGCGAAGGCGAGTTGGTGTTGCTGGAATCGTCGTTTTAAGCCGGCGACGAACTTGCCGCGGAAGATGCGACTGAGGACGTGGACGGGCAGGAAGAAGGGATAGCGGGGATGGATCCAGCGGGTTCCGTCGGGCGAGAGACCTCCGGCAGGAATGACACAGTGGAGGTGAGGATGAGCCAGCAAGTTTTGTCCCCAGGTATGCAAGACCGAAAGGAAGCCAATGTCTGCCCCCAGATGGCGGGGATCTCGGGCGACCTCTTGTAGAGTCTCTGCACTGGCGCGGAACAAGAGGTCATAGAGGACCTTCTTGTTCTGCAGCGCCAGTGCGGAGAGTTGGTGAGGCAGAGTAAAGACAACATGGACATAGGCGACGGGCAGAAGTTCATTCTGCCGAGCCATGATCCACTTGTCGCGAGCGCCACTCTGGCACTTGGGACAATGGCGATTGCGACAACTATTAAATGAGATGGCGCGATAGCCACAGCGCGGGCACTTATCACGATGCCCACCGAGTGACGCCGTACGGCAGCGAGCGATGGCGCGCAGCACTTTCCGGTGGGCCCAGTGGATCCAGCGGAAGTTGTGCTTGACGAAGCGATCACCTTGGGCGCGAACGATATCGGCCACCTCGAGGAGGGGCCGAGTCATTTTTGCTTGAGCCTCCGCGAGCGTTTGACGCCCTCGAGGCCGGAGACTTGCAGAGCATCGAGCGGATTGGGGATGGCGCGCAGATGCTTGGGCGAGAGATGCAGGTAGATGAGGGTGTGCTCCAGCCTGGAATGTCCGAGTAGGACCTGAATGGTACGCAGGTCGGCGCCCGCTTCCAGAAGGTGGGAAGCACAACTATGTCTCAAGCTGTGGGGAGAAAGGCGTTTCGTGATGCCGGCCCTTTGGGCAGCTTGCCGGCACGCTAACCACACTATATTGGGGCTGATGGGGACGTCGGCGCGCACTCCTTTCACGGTGCCCGGAAACAGGAAGTTGGTGGGCCGCATCCAGCGAAAGTAGACGCGCAGAGTCTCCAGCAGCTTGGGGCTCAAAGGAACCTCTCGGTCGCAGCCGCCCTTACCTTGGTTAATGCGAATCATCATGCGCTGACTGTCGATGTCTTGTACCTTCAGCCGGCAGAGCTCGGCCCGGCGTGCGGCGGTGGAATACAAGGTCATGAGGAGCGTGGGAGCGTGCGGTGATAGAGATTGCAGGCCGCGTCGATCAGTCGGGTCACTTCCTCCGGGCTGAGCACGGTCGGCAGTCGCTTGCGGGACTTCGGAAATGGAATGTACTCAGCCAGAAAATGCCGACGCAGTGTCTTTACGAACAAGAAGCGCAACGCGGACACATACTGACTGACCGTGGCAGGAGCCAACTTCTTGAATTGAAACAGATGAGCCTGATACTGCCGAATTTGCTCGGGCCCGAGCTTGTCCGGTGGCTGGTGAAAATACTCCGCAAAATCGCGGACGATGCGAACGTAGGTTCTTGCGGTACGATGGGAGTAATTACGACGCTGGATTTCTTCCAGCATCTGTTTGCGTAGTTGGGTCACAGGGACCTCCTTTTTCTGTGACCCAACTTACTTCTCACTTCAATCCCTTACCAACTGCCGATCCTCGAACACGCGGTAGCGTCCGCCGCGCCAGCGGCTTCGTACAAATCCCCATAACACTCACAACCGCTGGGCAACCCGCTAAAGCCTTCTCATCCGAGGAGTAGTTCACCCTTATACTGGAAAAGGATTGGGATCAGGGAGGCAGGTGCTTGTGTACCGACCTCCTTTAGGGGACTTCATGGCCGCGCTAATTGATGCCATTAATGTCAAACGTAAGACATTGTTTGAGCTTGAAAAGACTCCTTTCTGTTGCCTGGACGCAGAAGTGAACACGCCTACCGCTCGTGGCGGCCAGACACTGGTGCGCCTGAAGATGCGCAACCTCCTTACGAACGCGGTCTTTGAGAAGACATTCAAGGCAAGCGACAAATTCAAGGAGCCGGACCTGCAGTCGGTACAGGCTTCCTATCTGTATAGCGATGGGGATGGTTCTCATTTTCTGGACCAAGAAAGCTACGAGACCGTCACCCTTAACAGTCAGATGGTCGGGGATGCATTGGACCTCTTGATCGAAGGCGCATTGATTGAGCTGCGCAAGTACAACGGCAATCCGATTGGTCTAGAGCTGCCAATATTCGTTGAGCTGGACGTTGCCTACACGGAACCCGCGGTTCGGGGCGACTCGTCGGGCGGCGGGACCAAGACAGCCCGGCTGGAGACGGGCCTGGAAATCCGCGTTCCCCTCTTCATCAAAGAGGGGGAAAAGGTGAAAGTGTCCACGGAGAACAGGGAGTTTGCGGGGAGGGCATGAATCGGTCCCGGATCAATCGATGATCGTTTGGCGAAACACCCCGATTGCGCTCAAGTGCGGGCTTAGCTGATCTGGGTTTCAAGATGTCGGAGTGTGCGAGTTTCACGTGTTCTTCAAACTTGCTCTTTAGCACCCATGTAACGGTCCCGATCCGGTGGACCATAGGGAGCGTAAAAACCGTGGTTCGGTCCTTCCGAACGCTTGTCATATTTGATTTTGAATTGAGCGTCAGGGCAGGCGCTGCATTCCGCCTCGAATGGGATTGGCCTTCTCCGGCTGCGTAGCCATTTCGTGATTCTCAGCGTTGGCTTTTGTGTACGCACGTCCTCGATTCTAACCGCCGTTCGATCCGACTGTTGAAACATCTCGGTTACGCTCAAAATCCGGCGAAGACGGCTCTGAACGCGCCATCTCCTCAGCGTGACTGTGGCACGAACGTGTCCGTCCGTAGGACCTTCTGCGTGTCGCAAACGCGAATTCCGCGCCATTCCGACGGTACCTCCGTGCGGGCTTAGTTTTGTGGGCAAGTCGTTGAAGTCAGATGATTTGAATAGAACTATGGGCCTGAAGCCGACTAATCGGCGGTTGGCCGCACTGGCCATCTCGTTCTAGCCTGACAAAATAATCGGGGATTCAAGTCAAATGATCCAGATCAGACTGCTACTGCAGGCAGTGGTCCTGGGCCACGCGGCAGCCTTCCGTATAATTCAATTATGTCTGATAGTCGACTCTAGGATGCACGAGGGGTAAAGGAAGCGCAGGATCCGTATTATGGGGGTGCCGGTAGAACCCAGCATTGGCGAGTACTTTCGCAAAAGATTGATGCCCGTGGAGGGCGTGATTCCCCAACTGGCCGGCATCGATATGTATGGCAATTCCATTCCTGCCGGAAGCGTAGGGGGCGATCTTTTTGAGTACATCAACTTTCAGCAGCGTTACAACATTGACGCTCGCATCGCAGCTGCCCTCAAGCGATCGAAGCAATACCTGGAGCCTCTCCCCAAAGGCCAGACTCCGCGAAACTCGGTGGATGAGCATGTGCAGTGGTTGAAGTCTAAGCCGGGATACAAATCTGGCTCTGCCGCCGAGTACCGAAGGGCCAGAAGCTCAGAGCAATTGAGAATCGCCGACAACCTACAAGAACTCTACACCACTGCCGGAGTATTATTGGTCGATGCTCAGGGGCACGGGCTCATCTCGGCAAAAATTGCGTCAACCGTGCACGACACTTTCCACGCACTCATGCTTGCCGAGCTGGATCGGAACGGAAAAACAACACCCGACATCTTCGAGAAGATAAATCTTCGCCTCGCGCAGTCCGTCACTGCGAGGAACGCCTTGGGGCGGAACAAGGATGACAATTCTCGCGAAATCGCGACCATGCTCTACGGTGAGACACGTCCAGGTGGATATTTCCGCTTCGTAAATTTCGGCCACCCGCCACCCCTGGTATTCTCTGCAGAATACAAAAGGTTCATGGAGATCGGTCAGGCTCACATGATGCAATTCCTTGCGCTCGGATTGGAAATTCCCGAGGACAATCCCGACCGGAACAAGTACCTTTCGATGGCACGGAGGACCCGGAAAATGAAATCCTCGGACCTCGCAGAAATCACACTCATGAGTCCCGGTGACATCCTCTTCCTTTATACAGACGGGGTTTACGATGGCAGCGATGAGCAGGACCGGCTCAAGATTGAACAAGTGATCCGTGACCACAAAGACGAGCCGGCAAAAGGGATCTGCAATGCGATTCTGGATCATGCGGTTAAGCAAGACGAGCACATGCAGCAGATTGACGAAAAGGATCGCATCGATGACAAGACCGCCTTTGTCATCAAACGCTGGTAAGAACTCTAGTAGGCACTCGGATAAAATGGAGCAAATGTGTGACGTCGAACGTGAACGCGGTTAGCCGGTGCCGACCTGAAATTCCATGGGAATGTCGGTGACGACACCCAGCGTAAAGTTGATGCCGAAAATCTTCGTCCAGAAGCGCGCCGCCTCATTGTAGGCTTCGTTGCCGGTGCGGATAGCCAGCGTCTATGGGCACGCTCTGTTACTCGGCGCCTGATGGCTCACGAGATCAGCACTGCTCTCTTTTATTGGAGCGTTAGGCAGCAACTACCAATGGCGCACACGCCCGACGTCGACGTGAACGAAGTCAGAGCTGCGATAGTACCCCACTCCTCCGCGATGCAAGCGCAGGGCTGCGTGACGCAGCTCCGGCGTCGGAATGCCAGGCAGGCGAATGTCGATAGCTTCGGCCTGCATATGCAGGCTGTACTGCGCGCCACGCCGGTGTGCGGGTTGCGCGTGCGCAAGAATTCGTTGCTCGAGGGCGTGCGGTAGCCGCAAATCACATCGATTTCACCACCGGAATCGTCGAGCGACGCGGTCAGGTCGTGGAGAAGATCGAAAAGCCGAGGATCGAAATGGCGCACATCTCCGGTACGGTGGTCGCGCAGATAATGGTCAAGCTCGTCCAGCGTCGGGAATGTATTGATCGCCGCGACGGTAGACGATATCCAGCCGCTCGCCCGTGTGAGTGTGATAGAAGCGAAGATGATACTCGTGTGCGGTCGGGGAAGCAGATTCTGTGCCGCCGTGCGCGAGCAGCGGCGCCAGCAGAAACAAGAGAATCAGCGACAAACAACGGAGGCTGGATTTGTTCCTTGTTCTCGGCGATGACACCGATGTTGGTTCACTCCCATTCAAAATCTATTGCGGCATTAGGTCCATTCTATGTTAGGTCCGGTTTTCTGGGCGCCTTATTTAATAGGGATAACCGGCGGCCAACGCTTTCTCAAGTTCTGCGTCATAGCCATAGATATCGTCGAAAAACCGAATCTGATTTTCCTCGTTCACTGTCGCCGTACCGTATAGAATAGCACCGGAATTCGCGTGACGAGGTTCACCTGAAGATTGTTTTTCTCGCCGCTCATCGTGGCCTTGACCCGCTCTAGATCCCAGCCAGGATTGTTTCGCAACACCCAAGCCACGAGGTCCGCAGGCTTCTCTACCCGAATGCATCCGTGGCTGAAATCGCGGACGTCCGGCGAGAACAGTTCCGGAGCGTCTGTGCCATGCAGGTAGACATTCTCCGGATTGGGGAAGATGATCTTCACCAGGCCCAGAGAATTCGTGTCGCCCGGCTTTTGCCGCACCATCAGGTGGAGGGACCGTATGCCTTCTAAGACCTCCGGGCTCACTTGATTGTCGGTTACGACCTCGCCTTGGAGCGTGACCACTTCAAAATTATGCTTGGCGATGTAGTCCGGATCCTTCTGGATGTGGGGCACGATTTCGTTCCGCTGAATGCTGGGAGTCACGTTCCAGTAGTGACGGAAGACCACGTATTGGATCTCTTTCTCAAGGGTCGGAGACTTGTGACCGTAGGCTTTTCCAATGATGACGTTCTTGTAGAAGGCAACGGTGCCATCCGGGTTCATCGCGCGTACACGATACTCGGGAAGGTTGACCACGACCGGCGGCTGTGGGAAGGAATGAGGAAGCCAGCGCCACCGTTCGAGCGTCAGCTTGATCTGGCGAATGCGGGCGGCCGGAGGGGTATTCAACTCATTGATCGTGCGCGCGTCAAGGTTGCCGGTGGGAGACTCCCCATGTCTGTCTTGGTAATGCTTCACGCCATCAACGATCGCGCCCTGATAGATGGTTGCATTTGGATCTAGCTGCACTCCTGCAGGAATGTCGCCGATAATTTGAAGAAACCGCCCCAAGCGGACCACCCCAGCGTAGGTTTGGCTGGGCCGCACCGTCTTCGTGACCGTGGGCAGCTTCTCTCCGACAGCTTGGTTTGCGTATCCTTCATAAACCGGCAAGAGCGCGAGCAGCTTCCGGTAGCCCAAAAAAGGCGGTTCCAGCGTCTGGATTTCGGCGGCTGGATCGCCTGCATTCACGACCCGGGTCTGAATGAATTCCGCCAATGGGAGTAGTTTCCCCTCGGTATCAAGCTCAAACTTAAATTCTTTGGGATTTAGGCGGCCACAGTGGATGGCACGGATGTAGCGCATCGCCGAGACCGTAAGCGCGGTATCGAACGAGACAAGGTCTTGTTCGGACGGCTTTTGATCGACCTTATGTTGACCCAGCTTGAGGAGGCGGCCCTGCCATCGCGAGCTGTCGTAATCTTCGGGGTCGAGTCCTTTAGCCTCTGCATTTTGTAAGAGCTCGATCACGGCCAGCCCCTGGGGACGGACGCGGCCGTTCTGAACCCAAATCAAAGAATAACCGTTCGTCTCGTAAAGTTTGGCGACCTCTGTTTTTTAGGGAATAAAGTCGGGCCAGCAAAGATCGGCATTATGACCCGAGTCGACAATACCGTGGAGCGCAGGAACACCCGACACAGACAACGTCTGGCCCGCAAGAGCAGGATGCCGCTCCGCGAAGAATGCTGGGAAGGTCTCGCCGCTGGCAACAGACATTCCGGCAACGAGTACGCTCGTGAGAACGATCATCCACTGAGGCCGATAAACAGGATTCCCCACAGCAAACCTCCGTTTGGTGCTTTGTTTGAGTATCGAAAGCAACTCCGGGTTCCTCTTAATTGGAAGGGATTTTCTTGCGCAGTATCGGTCGCAATGGTTTACTATTGCCAGCCTCCGCCGAGCGCTTTGTACAGTTGGACGAGGCCTCGGTATTCGTCGCCCCGCGCAGCTGCGAGTGTCAGTTCGGCGCCATAAAGCGACCTCTGCCCGTCGAGCACTTCGAGATACGTCGTTGTGCCGCCCTTGTAGCGAAGCGTGGAAATGCGGACGGTTTCCTGCAGATCAGCGACACTATCCTGCTGGCGCATTCGCACCTGATGAAGCTTTTCATAACCGATGAGTGCATCTGAGACCTCGCCAAAAGCGTGCTGGATCGCTTCCCGGTAGCCGATTAGATCTTGTTGGTGTTGAGATTCAACCAGATGCAAATTCCCTTTCAGCGCGCCTCCGGTGAAGATTGGCTGGCTAACCTGGGCGCCATAGGACCAGATGCCTAGCTGCGTCGTCATGAGGCCTGAGAAGGCGGAGCTTCGACCAAATGAACCGCCGCCTCCACCCGTCAGCGAGATTTGTGGGAAGAACTGAGCCTTGGCGACTCCGATGTTGGCGTTCGCGGCAATCAAGATCTGTTCCGCTTCTCGAATATCGGGCCGACGCTCGATGATCGAAGAAGGAATGCCCGCTGGAATTTCCGGCGGAAGTGTTTGCTCGACGAGCGGAATCCCGCGTGCGATGTCTTGCGGGTAATTGCCGAGCAGGATGCTGATGGCGTCTTCTTCCTGGGCAATTTGTCGCTCCAGGTCAGGGATCTGGGCATTCGCGGTATCGAGAACTTGCTGGGCCTGGAGAACATCCAGCTTTGTGGCGACGCCGTGCTCAAGCCGGAGCTGGGTCAGCTTGACCGAATCGGTCTGAGTCTTGACTGTCTCACGCGTGATCGCGAGTTGCAGATCAGTTTGCAGCAGCGTGAAATAGTCGCTCGCTACATCGCTGACGAGGGTCAGTGCGACGACCTGGCGCGCATCATCGGTGGCCAGCAGTTGGGCGCGGGCTGCTTCGTTGCCGCGTCGCAACCGGCCGAAGAAATCCAACTGGAACGCCGCGTCGGCGGTCAAGGTCAGAAAGTTGTACCGGGACTGTCCGAGATTTTCCTTGCCGCCGCTGAAGTTGCCGTTGCTCGATACCTGCGGAAACAGGCTAGATCGCGTAATCGCAAGTTGTGCGCGGGCTGCATTAATACGTTCCGTGGCAATCTGCAAATCATAGTTCTGTTTGAGTGCCGTGCGAATGAGTTCCTGCAGCTTCGGATCCTGAAACACCTGCCACCAGGGCAGATCGGCATACGAGGCAGTCTGCGCCTGAAGCTGAGGATTATCTGCCAGGTCACGAAAAGAATTCGGAGTCTGAACGGCAGGACGATGATACTTAGGCCCAACCATGCAACCGACCAACATGGCCGATCCCACAATGACGGTCAACAATTTTCCGGTGTTCATAGCACTCGACCGCATTGAGCCCGCGTTCTCTTCGCAACCATGCAGCAGCTTCAGTCTCCCGGCGCGGGTGAAGGCTCAGCTGGCAATATGCCGGATGCAGGTTCCTTTCCGGCGCCAGACCATTTCTCGACCATATAAAAAATGCCGGGTATGAAAAAGATTCCAATCGCGCTGGCAGTGAGCATTCCGCCGATCACCGCCGTTCCCATGATCTGGCGGGCAACCGAGCCCGCCCCGCTCGCCGTCCATAGCGGAACGCAGCCGAGGATGAACGCGAACGATGTCATCAGGATCGGGCGCAGCCGCAGCCTCGCGCCTTCGAGCGCGGCGTCGGCCAGTGGTTTTCCGTGTTCGTACTGGTCCTTGGCGAATTCGACGATCAAAATCGCGTTCTTCGCCGCCAGGCCAATCAGCATGATCAGGCCGATCTGCGAGTAGACGTCGGTTTCAATCTGCACCATATACGGCGGCAGGAAAACGCTGAGCAGAACGCGGCGCAGCCACAGCACGAGAAACGCTCCAAAGACTGCGACGGGCGTGCTGAGCAGTACGCTGAACGGCAGCGACCAGCTTTCATAAAGCGCCGCTAGAATCAGGAACACGAACAACAGCGACAGACCGAAGATGGCTGCGGGTGGCACTCCCTGGCGTGCTTTCTGTTCCAGATACGAGATGCCGGAGTAGTCGAATCCCATCTCTCGCGGCATGGCTTGTTTGAAAACTTCCTCGAGGGCTGCGGTCGCCTGATCCGCGCTGTAGCCCGGCGCCGCGCTCCCGTTGATTTGCGCGCATCGATACTCGTCAAAGCGCATGGTGAATTCCGGGCCGAGCTGCGATTTCACCGTGGTGAGCGTAGACAGCGGAACGTTCTCGCCCCTATTGTTGCGGACATAGAAGCGTCCAACATTCTCCGCGCTGGCACGATCCTCGCTCTCGGCTTCGATGTAGACCTGCCACTGGCGGCCAAAGCGGTTGAAGTAGTTGATGAAATATCCACCCATGAACGCCTGGATGGTGCGGTAGACGTCTGAAAGATTGACGCCTTGCTTTAACACCTTGTCACGATTGACGTCGACAAACTTCTGCGGAACGCTCGCTAGAAAAGTCGTACTCAAGCTGGCGATCTCTGGCCGCTTGCGTGCCGCGTCGAGAAACGTGCTCAAGTTTTGCGACAGGAATTGGATGCTGCCCCCAGAGCGGTCTTCGAGGATGAACGTGAATCCGCCCGCAGTGCCAACGCCCGGGATGGCCGGCGGCGAAAAACTGAATGCGATTCCCGCTGGCAATTTAGAAAGCTGTTGATTCAGATGCGCCTTGATCGCTTGAAACTGCTCGGCTCTGGACGTGCGCTCGTCCCACGGCTTCAAAGTGACGACGAAGAACGCGTTGTAGCTGGTGCGAACAAAACTGAGCAAACTGAAGCCGATGACGCTGGTCGTGTACTTCACACCTGGCGTGTTCGCCAGAATGTTTTCGATCTGTGTCGCGGCTTGTGATGTTCGCTCGAGCGACGCGTCATTGGGCAATTGCAGATTCACATAGACATAGCCCTGATCTTCGTCGGGAAGAAAGCTCGACGGCACCCGATTGGCGAAGAATCCCGCCGCGAGGCAAAAGACCAGCAGCAGCACAACCACCACTGCTGTTTTCTTGAGCAAGACACCGCTCCAACCCACATAGCCCTCAGTGGCTCGCTCAAAAACCCGGTTAAACCAATCGAAGAAACTCCGCAGCAGGCCATGGCTCTCTTCGTGCGGTCGAAGAAGCAATGCGGCCAGGGCAGGGCTGAGCGTCAGCGCGTTGAACGCGGAGAGAATTACCGAGATGGCGATAGTGACTGCGAATTGCTGATACAGCCTGCCCGTGATCCCGGGAATGAACGCGGTGGGCACGAATACAGCGGAGAGCACCAGGGCAATTCCTACCACGGGACCCGACAGTTCCTCCATGGCCTTTAGCGCTGCATTCTTAGGAGTCATGCCCTCTTCGATATGCCGTTCCACGCCTTCGACGACGACGATCGCGTCATCAACCACCAGACCGATCGCCAGCACCAGCCCGAAGAGAGAGAGCGTATTGACGGAAAAGCCGAACAGCGGGAAGAGCACGAACGTTCCCACAAGCGAAACCGGCACAGCCAGCAGTGGGATCAGCGTTGAGCGCCAGCCCTGAAGAAAAAGAAAAACAACGATGATGACCAGGAGCAGCGCGATCACAAGGGTTTCAACGATTTCCTTGATGCCCTGCGTCACGGAAAGAGTTGTGTCCTGAGAAACGGCGAAATCCATGCCCTCGGGGAAGCGCTCTTTCATCTGCGCCATCAGCAGCTTGACCCCGGCAGCTGCGTCGACTGCGTTCGATCCGGGCAATTGGTAGGCTGCAATAATCGCGCCTGGCTTGCCATCGAAACGTCCGGCAACGCTGTAGTCTTGAGCACCCAGTTCGATGCGAGCGACATCGCGCACGCGCACAGTCGCACCGTCAGGCGTCTCGCGAACGACGATGTTGCCGAATTCTTCTGGCGACACTAGGCGTCCCTGAGCCAGGACCGTATACGTATACTCCTGGCCTTTCGGAGCGGGTTCGCCTCCGGCTTTACCGGCCGGGTTCACGGTGTTTTGTGACTGAATCGCACTTACGATCTCCGGAACCGTGATGCCAAGTTTCGCCAACGTGTCAGGCTTCACCCAAAGCCGCATCGCGTATTGACCGGCGCCGAATACTTGAACATTGCCGATGCCGGGCGAGCGAAGGATCGGGTCGGTGAGATTGATGTAGGCGTAGTTCGCCAGAAACCTTGCGTCGTACGTTCCGCGCGGAGAGTAAAGCGCAACCCACATCAGCGGGGCGGTCACCGATTTTCGCACCGTGACGCCGTAGTTGGTAACGTCCGATGGCAGCTGAGAAGCAGCCTGGGTCTCCCGCGACTGGGTGAGAATGAAATCGGTATTCGGGTCGGTCTTAACGTCAAAATCCACGATGAGGCTGGTGGTGTTGTTCCCGGTGGCGTTCAGCGAGTACATGTAATTCTCGTTGTCTACTCCGTTCATCTGCTGCTCGATAGGAGTAGCCACCGCTTGTTCCAGCGTCTGCGCGTCGGCTCCCACGTAGGTGGCCAGCACTTGAATTTCCGGTGGAGTGATGTTCGGAAACTGTGCGACGGGCAAGCTCAGCACCGTGAGCGTACCAACCAATACCATGACGATGGAAATCACTATGGCGACGATGGGGCGGTTGATGAAGAATTTTGACATGGGTCATCCGTCCTTATCGATTCGCCGATCCTTGGTTTTGGGCCATGAATGGCTTGGGATTGACGTGCACACCACTGCGCATCCTCTGAACTCCCTCAACCACGATTCTGTCTCCTGGATTGAGCCCGTCAGCGATGATCCATCGGTTATCAACCCGGTCGCCCACAGTGACCGTTCGCACGTCAACTTTGTTGTCGGCGCCAACGACAGCAATCTGGTAGCCGCCCTGCAGCTCTGAGACTGCCCGTTGGGGAACAAGCAAAGCCCCCGGCTGGGTCCGGATTACCGCGCGGACTTTGCCGTAGCCGCCAGGTCTCAAAATATTGTTTGGATTGGGAAAGAGCCCGGCGATTCGAATCGCTCCAGTGGTCTCGTTCACCTGGCGGTCGGCAAAATAAAACTTTCCTTCGTGCGGATAAGTTGAGCCGTCGGCCAAGATCAGTTGCAGCCGCAGTTCTTTGTCGGCCTGCAAGCGGCTCTCCTCGGTCGGAAAACGTCTCCGCCAGGAAAGATATTGCGGCTCGCTCACGGTGAAATAAACCTTGATCGGATCCACTGTAGAAACGGAAGTCACGATCCCGCTGCTCGGGCTGACCAGCGCGCCGACCTGCAGCTGGGCCTGACCGGCAATGCCATCAATAGGCGCAACTAGGCGAGTAAAGTCGAGGTTGATCTTCGCTGTCTCCACCGCAGCCTCGTAGGTCTTGATCTGAGCCTTAGCGGTTTCTACGGTTGCGAGCGCGGCGAGATTGTTCTGAACCGCGTTGTCGAGATCCTGCTGGCTCGCAGCCTGTTGCTCCGCTAGAGGCTTGTAGCGCTGGACGTCAAGTTCGGTCCGACGCTGAACCGCTTCGGCGTTGGCCCGCGCGGCCTTCGCCTGAGCCAGCTGGCCCTCAGCCTGGTCGAACGCCGCCTGAAAAGGCCGCGAATCGATCTGGAATAGGAGCTGACCCTGCAGGACAAAAGCCCCCTCCTGATAGCCTTGTTTTAGCAGGTAACCAGTGACCTGCGCCCGGACGTCAGCATTGACGAGACCGTCAAGCGTACCAATCCATTCCGAATAAATCGGAACATCCTCCTTCTGAACCTGCGCCACCTCGACATCCGGAGTGCTTGGCGGCGCACCCATAGCCTGCTTGTTCGGCCGGACGGCTCCAACAATCAGCGCGAGCAAGATTACGCCAAGAACTCCGCCGATCAATAGATAGTGTTTCTGGACCTGGGTCATGTTGCCTCCCCCCATTTTGCTCGCGCCTCGGACTGCGAATCGCATGTCCTGGCTCTACTTTTCGAGGACAGCCGGGACGAAGCAGCACATAGAAAGACAAGCCAAACGCTGTAGTTTCCTGATTACGCGGGCCGCCGGAGCGGAACCCCCTCTTAGCCAAGATCGGCGCTTCAGCGCTTCCCCAAGTGTGAATTGCCTCAACTTGGCTATCCCACATCCGGCAGAGCAAAGTGTAGGGGAATGTCCGTTCGTTCGCCACTCGAAAACAGGATGAACGGCGACAGAAAAGGGGCGAGCTGGCCGGTCACCGTTCTCCCTGTTTTACTCGTTGATTGACGCATTATGGCCCCAACTGACTCCCCTCGCAATGGCTCCGCGAAATTACTGTCGTTAGCACATGATATGTCCGGTTGAGATAGCAAGTGATCTGTCCGCTTTGCAGGCGGCGAGGGTAGGAGACCATGGAAGACATGGTGTCTTACACGCAGGCCGCAGTTGAGCGAGCGATGAAAGTGCAGGAAGTGATTTTACGGGCCATGGCGAAGAAGATCACGTGGTGGCAAGCGGCCGAGATCATAGGGATCAGCGACCGGCAGATGCGGCGCTGGCGCGAGCGTTATGAAGAGTTCGGGTTTCGAGGGTTGTTCGACCGGCGGCGGGGCAAGCCTTCGCCGAAACGGGTGGCGGTGGCGGTGGTGGAGAAAGTCCTGGGGCTGTATCGGGAGAAGTACTTCGATCTGAACGTGCGGCACTTTCACGAGAAGTTGCAGGAGGAGCACCAGGTCGAGATCAGCTACAGCTGGGTGAAGGGGATCTTGCAAGGGGCGGGGATGGTGGCCAAGGGGCGCAAGCGTGGGGTGCATCGCAAGCTGCGACCCCGACGTCCGCTGCCCGGGATGCTGCTGCACATCGACGGCAGCGAGCATCGCTGGTTTCAGGATGAGCGCTGGTACGACTTGCTGGTCATCCTGGACGATGCCGACAGCGAGATCTACTACGCGCAGTTGGTGGAAGAAGAAGCGACGGGGACGGTGCTGGCGGGGCTGAAAGAAGTGGTCGAGCAGAAGGGCGTGTTCTGCGCCTTGTACAGCGATCGCGGCAGTCACTTCTGGCTGACGCCGAAGGCCGGTGAAGCGGTGGATCGGCATCGGCTCACGCAGGTGGGGCGGGCGATGCGGGAGTTGGGAGTGCGGATGATTCCCGCCTACTCGCCGCAAGCGCGGGGACGGAGCGAACGCAGCTTTGGCACCTGGCAGGGCCGGTTGCCGCAGGAATTACGGCTGCGCGGGATCCGGACGATGGAGGCGGCGAATACCTTTTTGCGAGAGCATTACATCGGAGAGTTCAATCGCCGCTTTCAAGTCGCAGCCGCGCAAGCGGGCACTGCGTTTGTGCCCTATCGGGGCAAAGATCTGGAGCGCATCTTTTCGCTGCAATTCGAGCGCACGGTGAACCGGGACAATACGGTGAGCTTTCAGAACCTGACTCTGCAGATCGAACCCGTGCGCTGGCGGGGCACGCTGGCGGGCTGCACCGTGACGGCGCACCCACACCTGGATGGAACTTTGAGTCTCAGCTATGGGCCGCACTGCCTCGGTCGCTACGAATGAGCGCGGCGGTCCGATCCTCAACCCGAAACTGGCGGCCGGCAAGGCCGTGGAAAAGACGCGCGGTGGAAAAGTCCAAAAGACGACTTTCCCACCGCGCTTGGAAATCCCGCAAAGTGCGCGGGATTCCCACTTTCCCACCGCCTCGGCGGCGGCGGGAGATTAATCAAAACCGGACATTTCACTTGCTACGAAAAGCGGACATTTTAACTTGCTAACAACATGGCTCCGCGAAATTACCACCCACCCCACAAAACAGCCCCACCCCGGCCCAAACATCGCCCCAATCGCACGCAATGCTCGGGAATGGGCATCAGGAGCGGCCCGGATGCGACCATCAAGACCCCGCGGTGCCGGTTGCGGAACGGGCCTTTAGACGTTGATCCTTCTCATCCAGAAGGTCATTGAGTGCGTTTATCAGTTCTATGAATTTCTGCTGGTCTTGCTCTGTGGCAATGCGTTCGCAGAGGGCGGTCATACGCTCGCGCTCGTCAGTGGTCATCTCGCACTTCCAGGGGGAATGAGTCCTTCTGTGGTTGTAAACACGGGAGTGCCCCAAGTTGTTGCGCAGAATTATTTGTCCGATTCCTGCAAGCCCCCTCCGGCCTAAACTTGGCGTCACGCGGAATAACTGATTAGCCGCATCGCCGGTTACGACTTCCAATAAGGTTGGCTTAGCCCAAAATCGCACGGATTTTGGTGCACAATGCTTGTTTGGTGAAGGGTTTGTTGATAAAACCTGCACCTTTCAGCAATTCACCGTGATGGTCGATGATGTCCTCGGTATAGGCGGACATGAACAGCGTTCTGGTGTCGGGTCGTATTCGCGCGAGTTGCTCGATCATGGCCCGCCCGTTCATTCCAGGCATTATTACGTCAGTTAAGACCAGGTGGATTGGACCCGCATAGGATCGAGCAACATGCAGTCCCATGGAAGGTTTGTCAGCCGAGAGAACAGTGTAGCCATTGCCGTCGAGCATTCTCACGATCAGTTCCCTTAACATCGGCTGGTCCTCGACGACCAGTATCGTTTCTGATCCTGAGAGCGGTTGATGGCTGTTCTCGATTGTGCCAACTGCTGCCGGAGCCTCTTCAGTTCGGGGCAGATAAACTTTAAAGCTGGTGCCTTTACCCCGCTCGCTATATACCCAAACATAGCCACCACTCTGCTTCACGATTCCGTAGACCGTCGCCAGTCCGAGCCCCGTTCCCTGCCCCTTTGCTTTAGTCGTGAAGAAGGGTTCAAAGATATGCACTTGGGTTTCAGGATCAATCCCCAATCCTGTATCGGAGACAGACAGCATCACGTACTGTCCAGTCTTCACCGCAACGTTCGGATGTTGCCTTTGATACTCTTCATCGATCACCACCCGAGAAGTCTCAATAATCAGTTTGCCACCTTCCGGCATGGCGTCACGCGCGTTGATTGTGAGATTCATGATGATTTGTTCGATTTGCCCCCGATCGGCTTTCACCAAATCCAGATTGGCGTCTGTGACAACCCGAATCTCTACATTTTCACGAATGAGCCTTCGGATCATTGCTTCCAAGCCCGCAAGCACCTCGCTGAGGTCGAGCACTTTCGGTTCGAGTACCTGCTGTCGACTGTATGCCAGCAGTTGCCGAGTTAGATCCGCCGCTCGATTGGCTGCCAATATGATGTGAGCGAGGCCTCTAGAAGAAGCGTTCTCCTCTGACATCTTTTCCTGCAACAGTTGTGCGTTCCCCAAAATCACACCTAACAGATTGTTGAAGTCGTGAGCAATACCGCCTGCCAGTCGCCCAAGTGCTTCCAGGCGGTTGCGGTTCAGTTCGTCCAACTGGTGAGCACGCAGATAGACTTCCGCTTCCATCTTTTCGGCTCGTGTGCGAAGCTCCTCAGAGACCTTGCTCTGCTCCAGTTCTGATTGCTGTAGCCTCACAAATTCTGTGACATCCTCGACACGATGGACGATGTAGAGGATGCCGCCATCTTTTCCGAGCACCGGTGAATTGACCGGGCTCCAGTACTTTTCCTCGAATTCGCCTCCCTCCGGCTCGGGTCGGCGGACATCGTACTTCTGTAGGCGCATAACGTCGGAGACGCGATCCCGCAAGACCCTCCCTAGTGAAGTCTTGAGGTTCCTGACCCCAGTTGCGGCAGGATCGTTGGGATTATCGGGGAACACATCGAAAATTTCACGACCAACGATGTCCTTTCGTTTGGTCATGGTGGCACTCAGATAGGCGTCGCTCGCCGCCACAATTTGCAGTTGCGGGTTTAGTACAAGATAAAGACCGGGAACGGATTCAAACAGAAGTTGAAAATCATGAACTGGAACTGATATTGCCGGTGATGTCATACCCCCATGCAACCCCCGATTCTCCGAATTGCCGACGTTTTCAAAAGTCGCAGCGAGGCGGGAACGGAGATCAGAAGGCCTCACCTGTGCCTTGTGATCCGTCCCCGTCCATTAGATTTGGGGAGGAAAACCACTTTACCTATAGCACGAGGTATCCCATACCATAGGGAAGAATCTCCCGTGTGTTCCGAATTCGTAACACAAGAGATGCGTCGCAAGCCCGGGCGCAGATCCCAGGTAATACCCTAAAGTGTGGTCGATCAGCTCCGGGCTGAGATCAGGCTGTACGGCTGCAACTTTGCCATCCGGAGCCACCAGAACGAGTCGAGGCAAACCGATCCTGTCGACCTCGTAGGCCTTTGCGGTTTGACTGGTGGTGCCTTGGGGCAAAAATGCATGTCGCCACGGCATGCTCCAACGACTCTTTCGGAAACTGACGACCTCATCCGGAGTCTCGTCAAGCGAGATGCTAACTATGGTGAAGCTTTTGCTCTTGAATCTGTTATAGGCTTCCTAATAGCCTTGAATCTCGTCACACCGCTGTGCCCGCAGGAATTCCAGTTGCGCTTCGTTTTCGACCCCTTCGGCAATCACCTTGAGATTCAGGCTTTTCGCCATGCTGATGATCGCGGTTGTGATCGCTGCGTCATCAGGATTGGTGGCGACATCTTGGATAAACGTGCGGTCGATTTTGAATTTGTCGGCGCGGAACTGTCGTAAATAACTGAAGCTGGAATAGCCAGTCCCAAAGTCGTCAATTGCTAGGGTCAACCCGATGGACTTTAACTCCTGAACAACCGATAACATGACGTCTGCATTGGTCAGGAGTATGCTTTCTGTCAGCTCCAGTTCGAGGTACCGCGGGGCGAGGCTGGTCTCAGAGCACTGTTCTGACGAGTTCGCAGAAGCCTTCTTGACGAAACTGAATCGCCGACACATTCACCGCTATCGTCGCCGCGGGAAGACCATCTTCTTGCCACTTCCGGGCTTGAGAGCAGGCTGTCCTGAGCACCCATTCGCCGATCGGCAAAATCAGACCGCTGTTCTCGGCAATCCGGATGAACTTATCGGGTGGCACAAGACCTAACTCTGGGTGCTGCCAACGAAGTAGCGCCTCCAACCCAGTGATCTTTCCCGTGGAAATGTCCATCTGCGGCTGGTACACGAGAAAAAACTCTCTTTTGTCGAGAGCTAGTCGCAAGCTGTTCTCTAAGGTCAATCGCTCTACGACCTGAGCATTCATGTCCTCGGTGAAGAACCGAAAGGCGTTGCCAACAACGTCTTAACGAGTCCCCTGTTCTCCACGAGAACAATTTCCATCGCGATGCGGCTGTTCTCATTGGAGATCATCAATGCTCTTCGTGCCAACTGTAGGTTGGCTGACTGCCTGCCCATGACGTCGCCCAGGGTCTTGTCGATGGTTTGCATCCTGCGAAGCCCTAGCTGGCCAACACCGAGCAAAATGGCAATGAGCACAGCAAACGCGATGCTTAATCGGAGTCCTATGGGTTTGATAATCAACGCGAACTCCTCAGTGAGGTCGCTTTCGCCGGGTCGAGATGTGGGAGGAAAGCGGGCGCTGCCCGGTTTTAGGCCTTGGGCGGCATTCGATCACAACACCGAATGCAGGTTGGTGGCCAACCTCAAACGGCAGCTAGGTTACTGATTCAACTGGTTCTCTCGACGGTTGCGGGGAATCGAGCAGGAAGCACTGTTCTTGCCATGGACAGCATTCCGGTTTATGGACATTCTTGGTTGCAGCTGTCCATCCCGTGCCTCATCCACGAGGTAGGTCGCGCCGAGACGTTGAATCTCGGCCCAAGAGGCGCATGTGCTTGTACGAGGTCACACGCGCAGAATAAACGTGATCGAACGCCATCCCTAGAGTCTTAGAATCCACCGCTGGCTGGGGCCTCTTCGCCGCGCGCATGAATTACGATCGAAACAACTATCGTTTGCCTTTCGTAACTTTCGCTTTGTTCGGGTTCTTCTCACACTAAGCTCCTAATATCTTCATCACGCGAGGTTGGACTTGAATAACGCACTACAGAGGCAACGCCGCACCAGACCGATGCAGCAAGTTGACAAACGCGAGTGGTGGCTGTGGGGATTTGCCATCGCTGTCACGTTAGTATTGACATTGGGCATTGTATCGTTGACTTTCCCTGGTAATCATCTCTTACAAAACTCGGAGTGGCTTGATCTCAAGGAGTGGGTACGCGGTCTGGCATGCCTTGTACTCTTGTTCGACGTTTACACCGTTTACCAGCAACTCCAACTCCACCGAATCCGTCGCGAACTGAACGAGCGCAATCAACTGTTTGAAGTCATCACCGAGAATGCTGCGGACATGATCGGGGTCGTCGATGTCGATGGGAGTCGGATTTATAACAGCCCTGCGTACCAAAGAGTGCTCGGGTATTCGTCGGAGGAATTGAAGAGGACTCCCTCTCTCGAGCAAATCCATCCCGAGGATCGGCAGCGCGTACAGGAAGCGGCGGACAAAGCAAGAGTGACCGGGCGCGGTGAGCGGCTTGAATTCCGCATGCGCCACAAGGACGGAACCTGGCGGAACCTGGAATCAGTCGCCACAGCAATTCCAAATGAACAGGGCTGGACCGAGAGACTGGTCATCGTCAATCGTGATGTCACAGACCGCAAGCGGGCAGAAGAGACGCTCGCACACAATGCCTTACATGACGCTCTGACTAACCTGCCGAATCGCGCTCTGTTTCTAGACCGCGTGCGACATGTCCTTGCGCTTTCCAAAAGGCATATAAGCTACAAATTCGCTGTACTGTTCATTGATCTCGATGAGTTTAAGGTCGTTAATGATAGCTTGGGCCATGCGGTGGGAGACGCCCTTTTGATACAGATTGCGCGCCGATTGAGTGCCTCGATTCGGGGTGTCGATACCATTTCACGCTCGGTCCTGATGCAAACTACAAGCCAGGTTGCGAACGAAGGAAGTTTGGCAAGAGTTGGTGGCGATGAATTCACCATACTGTTGGAGGACATCAGAGATTGCGGCGATGCCATTCGAGTTGCCGAGCGCCTTCAGGAGCGGTTGGTCACTCCCTTTGTTGTGGAACGACAAGAAGTAGTGATAACCGCCAGTATCGGGATCGCCTTTTGCGCAACCTCATACATCAATTCAGAAGATTTGGTACGAGATGCGGAGATCGCGATGTACCGAGCCAAGCGAGAAGGAAAGGCGCGCTCCCAAGTCTTCGACACTGAGATGCACACCGTCGCGGTCAAGAGATTGCAGCTCGAAACTGACCTTCGCCGAGCGCTGGAACTGGGTGAATTCCGAGTCCACTATCAACCCATTTTGTCGCTACAGAGCGGGAGGATCGCTGGATTTGAAGCACTCAGCCGATGGCAACGGCCTGAGGGACTCATGTCACCCGCTCATTTCATTCAGATCGCTGAACAGACTGGGATTATTCTACCAATGAACCGCCTGTTGCTCCGCGAAGCCTGTCTACAACTTCGCGCATGGCACACCCAATTTCCCTCTGATCCCCCTTTGACGATGAGCGTGAACATCACCCCAAAAGAGTTTGCCCAGCAGGACTTGGCGGCTCAGATGAAGACTATTTTGGGCGAAGTCGGAATCCACCCGAGCAGCATCAACGTAGAGATCACCGAAACCATCGCGATGGCAGACCCAAAAAGATCGAGCCTAATTCTCTCAGAGCTCAAGTCGCTGGGGGTTCACATAAGTATTGACGATTTCGGGACCGGATACTCTTCCCTGAGCCGGTTGCAAGGATTCCCGGTGGACACCTTGAAGATTGATCGTACTTTCATTTCCGCGATTGACACCGACCGCGAAACAAGGAAGATCGTGCGCATCATCATTATGCTAGCTCACCAACTTGGCCTAAAGGTCGTGGCCGAAGGCGCTGAAACGGCAGAGCAAGTTAACTTGCTCAAGCAGCTAAGGTGCGAACTCGTGCAAGGGTACTTCTTCGCCCGACCAGGCGACCACGCCGCTACTCAGGCGCTTTTGAGCAAGTGTACGGCGGAAGCCTCGTCCCTTCACACGGCAGTCATACAGTCCATGGTCACGTCAGTCAGTCAACTACGCGAAGGAGTCGGTGAATCGATCTCCAACGTGACCGACGGAGGATCTAGCGGACCCCTCGAGCGTTGAGAAACGCGCTATATTGCTTGTCTATGCGCATCACGTGTTCTTTCAGCCAGGACTGCATAAACATCAGTAGATGGGCCGGGACTCCGACCTTGCCCTGACGGTGCTCGGCTAGAAACGCTTCGATCTGCTTACCAAACTGCTCGTGTGCAGCCCTGTGCGAAGACAAAGACGGAAAATTGTGCTCTGCCATGAGAGCCTCTTCGTCCGCTAAGTGATATTTCGCGTACACGTTCCTTCAGTTGTCAAAGGGGGCCCCAAGCCGGTGGGGATTGTTTTCCGAAGGTGCCCACCAATCTTCGAGAATGCGGGCCGGGCGCGGATACCGGCGGTTCGACGCTGTGGCCGGCCAGACGGTTGCAGCACAGTACATCCTGACAATTCTCTCCATTTCCAACTGCAGTCAAGACAGTTTAGGATCTACTCGCTGACAAGCAGGTCGTCACCGATAATGATCTCCTCTCCCTTTGATCGATTGCATTATCCCAGCCTCCGTCAAAGCGCTTACTTGAATCAGGCATCCTTGGGATTGATCGGTCAACCTGCCGTAACCGCAATGCACACTTTCATAGACAATGTTGCTAGGCATGGCAACCTCTACATGTCCGACAGCGATGAGGTGGCATACTGCGAAACGCTTCGCGAACGCGCATCGCGATTATTTCATTGCGATTCCAGTCGAGTCGCAATTGTCGCGAGCGCAAGTGAAATCTTGGGGCAGCTTCCGATATTGCTTCAGCCCAGACTAAAGAGCACAGTTCTGGCCGTTTCATCAGACTTTCCTGCGATAACTCGGCCGTGGCTTCGTCTGGCTGCTCTAAAAGACCATACGGTGCGCTTTGTTGATGACCAGCCTACGTGCGATTTGACCGATACACTCATCGAGGCAATTAATGAGAGTACTTCTGTGGTTGCGGTGAGCAGTGTCCAATACGCTACGGGGACGGTAGTGGACATTTCTCGCCTGCGCCAAAGCACCGTCCAGGTTGGTGCACGTTTGATTGTAGACGCTACGCAAGCGGCAGGTGCAACGCGGGTGGACGCAGCGGCGTGGGATGCTGATGCCATTGTTGCCAGCGGCTACAAATGGCTTGGTGGACATGGAGGCGTTGCACTGGCAGTCATGTCGCCACTCTTGCTTGAGCAAATACCCCCTTTACCGGGTTGGATGGGCGCGTCGGACCCCTTTGGCTTTGATGCGACCTCCGTGTCACTAGCTAATGATGCGCGGCGCTACACGCAATCAACAATGTCGTATGCCTCTATGGCTGGTCTGGTGGTAGCAATTGAGCAGTTGTTGTCCTTAGGTGAAGCTCGCATTGAGTCACATGCACGGAGTTTGGCAGCAATGCTGGCTAGCGATGCCAGCAAGTATGGTTGGAAACCGTTTCGTAGTGTTTGCGATCCTGCCGGGTGTCCACACATCATTTCACTGGGCCATCCTCGCGAAAGCGTACAAGCAATTGTGGAAAGACTTCGTAGTCAAAATATTCTGTGCAGTACACGTGGCGGACGCATTCGGATCTCGCTCGCTCCTTACAACGACGAAAGTGATGTCAACGCCCTTATCGAAGCATTCGCACGAGCTGGTCCGGGATCCCGCGTCGGTTTAACCGTATAGTGTGCGATGTTGCGATTCGGAGCCCGGTCGCAACACCTTTTGGCGAATCTGAACCGGTCGATGAGTGAAATCGCGATTTGTACGAAGCCGCTGGCGCGGCGGACGCTACCGCGTGTTCGAGGATCGGCAGTTGGTAAGGGATTGAAGTGAGAAGTAAGTTGGGTCACAGAAAAAGGAGGTCCCTGTGACCCAACTACGCAAACAGATGCTGGAAGAAATCCAGCGTCGTAATTACTCCCATCGTACCGCAAGAACCTACGTTCGCATCGTCCGCGATTTTGCGGAGTATTTTCACCAGCCACCGGACAAGCTCGGGCCCGAGCAAATTCGGCAGTATCAGGCTCATCTGTTTCAATTCAAGAAGTTGGCTCCTGCCACGGTCAGTCAGTATGTGTCCGCGTTGCGCTTCTTGTTCGTAAAGACACTGCGTCGGCATTTTCTGGCTGAGTACATTCCATTTCCGAAGTCCCGCAAGCGACTGCCGACCGTGCTCAGCCCGGAGGAAGTGACCCGACTGATCGACGCGGCCTGCAATCTCTATCACCGCACGCTCCTCATGACCTTGTATTCCACCGCCGCACGCCGGGCCGAGCTCTGCCGGCTGAAGGTACAAGACATCGACAGTCAGCGCATGATGATTCGCATTAACCAAGGTAAGGGCGGCTGCGACCGAGAGGTTCCTTTGAGCCCCAAGCTGCTGGAGACTCTGCGCGTCTACTTTCGCTGGATGCGGCCCACCAACTTCCTGTTTCCGGGCACCGTGAAAGGAGTGCGCGCCGACGTCCCCATCAGCCCCAATATAGTGTGGTTAGCGTGCCGGCAAGCTGCCCAAAGGGCCGGCATCACGAAACGCCTTTCTCCCCACAGCTTGAGACATAGTTGTGCTTCCCACCTTCTGGAAGCGGGCGCCGACCTGCGTACCATTCAGGTCCTACTCGGACATTCCAGGCTGGAGCACACCCTCATCTACCTGCATCTCTCGCCCAAGCATCTGCGCGCCATCCCCAATCCGCTCGATGCTCTGCAAGTCTCCGGCCTCGAGGGCGTCAAACGCTCGCGGAGGCTCAAGCAAAAATGACTCGGCCCCTCCTCGAGGTGGCCGATATCGTTCGCGCCCAAGGTGATCGCTTCGTCAAGCACAACTTCCGCTGGATCCACTGGGCCCACCGGAAAGTGCTGCGCGCCATCGCTCGCTGCCGTACGGCGTCACTCGGTGGGCATCGTGATAAGTGCCCGCGCTGTGGCTATCGCGCCATCTCATTTAATAGTTGTCGCAATCGCCATTGTCCCAAGTGCCAGAGTGGCGCTCGCGACAAGTGGATCATGGCTCGGCAGAATGAACTTCTGCCCGTCGCCTATGTCCATGTTGTCTTTACTCTGCCTCACCAACTCTCCGCACTGGCGCTGCAGAACAAGAAGGTCCTCTATGACCTCTTGTTCCGCGCCAGTGCAGAGACTCTACAAGAGGTCGCCCGAGATCCCCGCCATCTGGGGGCAGACATTGGCTTCCTTTCGGTCTTGCATACCTGGGGACAAAACTTGCTGGCTCATCCTCACCTCCACTGTGTCATTCCTGCCGGAGGTCTCTCGCCCGACGGAACCCGCTGGATCCATCCCCGCTATCCCTTCTTCCTGCCCGTCCACGTCCTCAGTCGCATCTTCCGCGGCAAGTTCGTCGCCGGCTTAAAACGACGATTCCAGCAACACCAACTCGCCTTCGCCGGAGTTCTCAAGCCGCTGGAAAACGAAAAGGCCTTCCGCTCCTTCTTGCGCCCCTTGTTCCGTCAGAACTGGGTCGTCTACGCCAAGCCGCCCTTCGGCGGTCCCCACCATGTACTCGGCTATCTCGCCCGCTATACCCATCGCGTAGCCATCACCAACCATCGCCTCGTGGCTTTCCAGCATGACCAGGTTACTTTCCGCTGGAAGGATTATGCCCACGGACATAAGAAGAGAATGATGACGCTCGGTTCGCAAGAGTTCCTACGCCGCTTCCTGCTTCACGTCCTACCCCGCGGCTTTGTCCGCATCCGCTCTTTCGGCTTCCTCGCCACTCGCCGCCGTGCCAGACTCTTGCCGCTCTGTCAGCGCCTGCTCGCCGACTATCCCACGGCGCACACCCCCGCAGCCGTCACTTCATCCCCCACTCAGCCCACTTGTTTCCGCTGCCCACACTGTTCCACTCCCATGCTTATCGTCGAAATATTCTCTGTCACTACTGCTTGGCAACTCTCGACCAGGAGCGCGTACCTTGACTCTTCCTAATCATCCAACCATACCGCTCTCCACAGCGCGAGCTTCTGCTCCGACAGCCGTAGTGTCTGTACTCACCGAAATCCACCTCAATCCACCACTTACTTTCGTAAATTACCCGCACCGGATCGCCTCCTCGGACCTACCCATACTCTCGCCGACACCTTTTACCAGTCCGCTCAACCCAACCCTGCGACGAACAAATCGCGAATCGCGCATGCAAAACCCATAGCTCCCCCGCGTCCGCCGCGCCAGCGCCTTCGTACAAATCCTCCTATCGCAAGTGCCCCGGCGCGAAACACTTGGCTCCGCGCGGAAGCTCACCGCCGGGGCACTTGTCGATAGGAAACTAAGATTTCTCAACAACAATGCGGGGACGCTACTGCTGCGTTGACCTTCCCCTCGCCCCCACCTAACATGTCTACCCAGTGTCCACGCCTTCCCAACCCGTGGGGCGGACGATTTCCCATTACCGCATCCTCAGCAGGATCGGTGGCGGGGGCATGGGTGTGGTGTATGCGGCGGAAGACCTCAAACTCGGTCGCCACGTTGCTCTGAAGTTCCTTCCCGACGAACTTGCCCACGACGCGCAAGCTCTCGCCCGATTCCAGCGCGAAGCCAAATCTGCGTCTTCTCTCAACCACCCGAACATCAGCACGATCTACGAAATTGACGAGGCCGAGGGGCGAACCTTCATCGCCATGGAACTGCTGGATGGGCAGACGCTCCGGCGCCGGATCGCTGGCAAGCCGATGGAGGTCGAAGCAGTGCTCGATCTGGGCATCCAGATCGCCGATGCGCTCGACGCCGCGCATTCGAAAGGAATCATCCACCGAGACATTAAGCCAGCGAACATCTTCGTGACGAATCGAGCTCAGGCGAAGATTCTAGACTTCGGGCTGGCAAAGGTCTCGCTGAAGCCGGAGAGCGTTGCCCTGAGCGTGGCGACCATTGAATCCGAGAAACATCTGACCAGTCCCGGCAGTGCGCTGGGAACCGTCGCGTACATGTCGCCGAGCAGGTACGCGGGAAGGAACTCGACGCCCGCACCGACCTGTTCTCGTTCGGACCCGACGTTGGCCTTACTCACCCTCGGGTTCAGGCAGCTGGCGTCTAAATCCTCACTGCTGTGGACCCCGGTGCTAGTCTGACGTAGTAGCAGATGAACACCCGCGACCTGCAGGCGACTTGGAAGTATCACGATGGCACGAAGCACTCCTACTGGAGTATTCGTAACAATCCTCACTTCCTGGACTGGGCGAATCGGCCGCAGCCTTTCAAAATCTATCCGAAGATAGAGCCGCTTCCGCTGCCGCGGGACGTGCCGCCAACAGGGGTGGCCGCGCTCTCCGCGATCTCAGAGCCGGCGCCTTCGTCGCGGGCGGCTTCGGTCCCTGATCTTCAAGATCTGGCGCGCCTCCTCTATTTCTCAGCCGGGATTACCAAACAGTGCGCACATCCAGGCGGAGAAATCTACTTTCGCGCTGCAGCCTGCACCGGAGCCCTCTACGAAATCGAACTGTACCTCGTGACTGGCGCTCTCGCGGGCCTGGATGCTGGCGTGTACCACTTCAATCCGGCGGATGTATCGCTACGTCTTCTGCGAAAAGGTGATTTTCGCAGAAATCTGGCTCAGGCGACAGCGATGGAACCCGCGGAGGCTCACGCGTCCGCGACGATCATCTGCACCGACCGGGTGATCATCTCGATCGCCACATACATAACAACAGCAAGGCGTCACCAACGCGAAAAAGCGCAGCACGGTGCGGTGGAGTGTGCGATTTAAGCGAACGGGTCCCGCTGCGGCAGGATTCAGTGCATCCAATATGCAAGGGGCATGGAGAACAGCAAGGAATGACGGCGCTAGATCTTTCCGCCGACGTCGGATTGCTAACTGTCTTTCTGGCGACGGCGAACATTTGTCTGGGACTGCTGATCGCGGTGCGTTACAGTCCCTCGCGGCGGTGGCCTCATCGTAGAGCCAACATCTTCGCAGTCCACTGGAGCTCTGCCGCCGGCGTTGACCTGCCAAGATCTGAGCCGGAAGCGGAGCTCCTCCTCCTGAAGCAATCCAACTGGAAGAGAATAAAGCTTCTCGGCCACAGCTTGCAGAGGTGTGATTCAGAGAGTTGGCCGGTTATCGTTGGCTAACTGGAAGCTATCCAGAAAACGGGCTTGTATGGAGTCAGTCCCGGAACGCGTCAATCCTCGCGGTCGCTAGTGAAGAAGAAGCGGTCGGCGCCGAGACCGCCGCCCCGTAGGCTAGAACGATTGTGAGAATCGGGCTTCCAGGAATTCACCCAGCTTCGCAGTGGCTCTGAATTGCGGGATGGGATCGAGTTCCTTGAATGCCGACGTAAATGCATTCGAGAGGCTCCAGATGGTTCGTGGCCGGAATTCCTCGTACTTTGGCTCGAAGGAGAGGTCATGCACGCTGCGAGCAAGGTGTTTTGGAGCCTCCAGTCTGCCCTCAACAAACGCCTCGTAGATGACCACCTTCGCCGTGACGTTGGTGAGTTCGCTCCTCTGCCAAGTCTCCGCCTGCTTGCGCATCGGCTCGAAGTTTCGCTGCATTCGGTCAACACCGACCGAGATACAGTCAATGAGCGAGAACGATTTCGAGTGTTTCGCGAGCACCGGAGTGAACGCACCCGTAACAATGTTTCCATCAGCTAATTCGCAGTTTCGTACCTCTGGATCACGAATGCCGCAAAAGCTGTCTGTCAATAGGCAAACGGCGTACGCGAATCCCGGTCGCAGCAAAAATCGCGTTGGCCACCGCAGGCGCCGTTGGAGGAACACCGGATTCACCAACCCCGCTCCCCGGTTCCTTTCCTTGCGGAACGATATGAACGTCAACGTCAGGAGCGTCCGTGATCCGCAACACTGGGTAGTCGTGAAAATTACTTTGCTCTACCGCGCCTTCTCTGACGGTGATTTCACCGCTCAGGATCGGAGTTAGCGCGTAGTTGATACCACTCTCGATCTGCGCGCGGACGCTGTCTGGGTTCACTGCAAGGCCGCAATCGACTGCGCTCACGATGCGGAGGAGTTTCAAATTGCCCTTGGCATCGACCAGGACCTCAGCGACATGGGCCACGCAAGTCTGCCCGAACATATAGCATGCAATACCCCGTCCAACCCCTTTCGGCAGAGGTTTGCCCCAACCGGATTTGTCAGCCGCCAGTTCCAACACAGCACGATATTTCTGTGTATTCTGCCCTTGAGCAACCCGAAGGTTCTTCATCCGGAACTCGCAGGGATCAATCGCGGCGCTGTGAGCGAGTTCGTCCACAAAGCATTCCGTGGCAAAAGCAGTCAATGAAGAAGAAACCGACCTCCACCAGGCGCGCGGCACTACCGAGTGAACCGGGGCATAGTCCAGGTGGTAGTGAGGAACTTGATAGGGGAAAGGGTCCTCAGGAACTTCCTGGCTCGCGACATGTTTCGGATCTTTTAGGGACTCTGCCGAATCGAAAACCGAACGAATCGGAGTGGATACGATCCGGTGCGCCCACGCAACAATCTTCCCATTTTCATCCAGTGAACCGGACAAACGCTGCAGGCAATATTGACGATAGAAATCGTGCTGCATGTCGTCTTCGCGCGTCCAGAGTAACTTCACGGGAACTTTTATTTTGCTAGCGACTTGCCACGCTTCTGCCGCATAGTCGAACTGATAACGCCGGCCAAATGATCCGCCGGAGAAGGTGGCGTGGACCGTTACGCGATCTGGCGATACTCCAGCAAGAGACGCAATCTCCGATTGCGTTATCTCGGGGATTTGTGTGGGCGACCAAACCTCAATCGCGTGCTGGCGCACATGCACCGTGGCGTTCATCGGTTCCATGGTTGCATGCGCCTGGAATGGCAGCTCGTACTCAGCCTCGACTTTCTTCGGGGACTGTTCCAGGACTTTTCTCGCGTTGCCACGATCCACCGCAACTACGGTCGCCGGAGCGCGAGCTTGCGACTGAAATGTTTTGCGCAGTTCTTCAGTACTCTCCCCGGCCCCCGGCCCTTTTCTCCAGTCCAGTTTGAGCGCATTTCGTCCTTGGATAGCGGCCCACGTCGAATCCGCAACAACGGCAACTCCAGCAGCCACATTTATGTTGCGGCCACTATCAGGTGCGACGTTGATGAAACCGATGGGAGGAACGCGAAAAACGGCCCGCACGCCGGGCTGGCTTCTTGCCGCAGCATCGTCATAACTGGCGAGATCCCCTCCGAAATATGGACAACGCGCGATGACCGCATAGAGCATTTCGGGGACGCGGACGTCGATGCCGAAAATTGCACTGCCGTCCACTTTTGCAGGTGTATCAACGCGAGGCATGGGCTTGCCAATAAAACGGAAACGAGATCGATTCTTGAGAGGAACTCCGTCCGGCGGCGGAATAGGTGCCCTGGAGGCGGTCTCCACCAATTCGCCGTAGCGGAAATGCCGTCCCGTGGCAGCGTGCACAATTTTACCGTTATCAGCGTGGCATTCAGTTCTGGCCACATTCCACCGTTGCGCCGCCGTGGCTACCAGCATTTCCCTCGCCTGAGCTCCCGCCCGGCGCATCGGCATCCAAGTGGCTTCGGTTCCGCCGCTTCCTCCTGTGTGCAGATGTTTATAGATTTCCGGAATGGTGGGTGCTTGTTCCACGCGAATCGCTGCCCAATCCGCTTCAAGCTCATCGGCTAGCATGATGACGTCCGCTGTACGCGTTCCCTGACCCATTTCTGGAATCTCGGTAAGTACAGTGATTTTGTCGTCAGCAGAAATAGTGACCCACGCGTTCGCTCGGAAGCTAGTTTCTGTTCCGGAAGTGGGGATACGGCCGCGAAGTGGTACACAGAATCCGATGATGAGAGCCGCCCCACCCTTACAGAATGAGCGCCGGTCGAATGCCGAGTTAGATTTCATGGCGTTCTCCCGCTGCGGCCCGCTGAATTGCGCGACGAATCCGTTGATACGTTGCGCAGCGGCAAATGTTGCCGTCCATGGCTTGGTTAATTTCGCCCCGACTGGGATGTGGATTTTTCGCAAGCAGCGCGGCTGCCTGCATAATCTGGCCCGACTGACAATAACCGCATTGCGGGACTTGTTCGGCGATCCAGGCCTTCTGTACCGGATGACTACGATCCGACGACAGCCCTTCAATGGTTGTGACTCTTTTTGTGACAGCGGATTTAAGCGGAGTCTGGCACGAACGCACTGCTTCACCATCCAGATGAACCGTACAGGCACCACACAATCCCATGCCGCAGCCATATTTGGTGCCAGTCAGTCCGAGCGCGTCCCGGAGAACCCATAACAGAGGCGTATCGGGTCCAACATCTATGGTGTTGATCTTGCCATTCACATTAAGTCTGATCGGCGCCATAGCTCCCCCCGCTGATTGGAGCGACAGTACGCCGGACCTAGCGTGTTCCCGAATCAAATTGGGATGAATCGTAGTGCAGATGTGACGAAACGTAGTGATCTCAGAAACCTGGACCATGGCATCGTTTCTGGGCTTAGGATATGCAGAAGACTGTGCGTGACTCTCGATTATGAAGCCGGTTTTCACTAACGCATCACGCCCAAGAAATAGCCGCTGGCTTCTGCTGTCCACATGTTGGGCGATAGTCGTCGTTGTATTCGCCACTCAGTGGTACTTGTACGATACCGCTCACAGTTTGACCGACCGTTTCCTTTTCTATCTGGGCTGGTCTTTTTATCTGTGGGGCGTGCTTACACCTCTGGCACTGTGGCTCGCGCGCCGTTATCCGATCGAGGCTGGTACATGGACGCGCAGCCTCGCGGTGCACGTGACCTTCAGCGCACTCTTGACGATTGCACAACTTTCTTTGGAAGCCTCGCTCAACTGGTTGCGTGCAGGGAGCGACTGGTCTCTCTCCGCGGCCCTGACCCACTATCTCCGCCAGCACACGCAGATCGGATTCTTGATCTATTGGCTGGTGGTTATCGCAGCGCAGTTCTACCGCATGCATGATCAATCGCGACAGCGTCAAGTTCACTCCGCGCAACTGGAGGCGCGGCTGGCGGAAGCCCTGATTAACAATCTGAGAACCCAGCTTCATCCCCATTTTTTGTTCAACACACTGCAAGCGATAACAACACTTATCCCAGAGGATCCGGAGGCAGCTGAGGACGTTGTTCAGCAGCTCAGTCAACTCTTGCGTCTCTCTTTGGACGAGATGCACACGCACGAAATGCCTCTTTCGCGGGAAGTTGAATTCTTAGAACATTACATGGCCATCCAACAACGCCGTTTTGGTGACCGTCTTCGGTTCGAGGTTCAAATCAGTTCCGCCTTGCTCGACTGCGCCGTCCCGACTCTTGTGCTTCAACCCCTTGTCGAAAATGCCATCCGTCATGGCATCAGCAAGCATAAGGAAGAGGATGTGGTGACGATTCGAGGCTCCGAAAACGAGGGCCGGATTTGTCTGGAAGTCATCAACCTAAGCAGCAAACTTGAGGACGAACCCGAAAGACTCTTGTCGCGAGGAATCGGTTTGTCCAATACGCGCCGGCGTCTTGAGCAGCTCTACGGTCTGGAGCAATCCTTATCTCTGTTCGAACTTGACCCAAAGGGTGTCCGCGTACGCCTTTCATTCCCGATGCGTCGCTTCCACCCTGCGGAGAACACCACTTCGGAAATGGCAACGGCATGACGATTCGAGCGGTGGTCGTTGACGATGAACCCCTGGCCCGCCGCGGTCTCTTGCGATTCCTCAAAAACGATCCTGAAGTCGAAGTCGTTGATGAATGTCTTGATGGCAAGTCTGCCGTTGCCACGATTCTCTCGACGAAACCCGACCTTGTATTTCTTGATGTACAGATGCCCGAGATGGACGGTCTGAGCGTAGTTCGCACTGTCGGCATCAGTCGGATGCCCGTTGCCATTTTCGTCACAGCCTACGATAGATACGCGTTGAGAGCATTCGCGGTAAGCGCGATCGATTATCTGCTTAAGCCCGTTGCGCAGGAGCGCTTTACTGAGGCGCTAACACGGGCGAAACGAAGAATTGCTGAGAAGTCACAGTGCGATCTGAACCAAAACATCAAAGCAATGCTTGAGCGGCTACGCGGCAACGAGTATGTTGAACACCTTTCTGTCCAACACAACGGCCGTATTGTCCTCGTGAGGACAAAGGAGATTGACTGGATCGAGGCTAATGGAAATCACGCCCGGCTCCATGTCGGCGTGCGGACGCATGAGATTCGTGAGACGCTCAACACGCTCGAACGCAAACTTGATCCGCGCGAATTCTTGCGAATTCACCGATCTACGATTGTGAATGTCCGTGCCATCAAGGAAATGCATCCATGGTTCCACGGCTATCATTTGGTGTTGCTTCACAATGGACAAGAGCTTAGGATGAGCCGCTATCAAAACAAGGTTGCGCAGCAGCTTGGCTTTCGTTTGCGGCGACCAGAGCGCCCGTGAGACGCGAGCATCACAACCCAGAGCGGGCTTTCGGTAACTCCACGCAGCAGTAGTGAGAATGATCCTCTGGAAACCTCAAGCCGAACAATGTCAACAATGAGTGTTCATGTAAAAGGATCGGCGGCCCGGCCGGTACCACGAGACTTCTAAAACGACTGTGAGATCCCAGCTTCCAGGAATTCGCCTAGCTTAGCAGTGGCCTTGAATTGTGGAATGGCTTCGAGTTGCTTGAACGCAATAGTGAACGCATTTGAAAGACTCCAGATTGTGCGCGACCGAAACTCCTCGTATTTCGACTCGAAGTAGAGGTCATGCACCGTGCGAGCCAAATGCTTCGGAGCCTCGAGTTTGCCCTCCGCGAACGCGCCTCGTAGATCACGACCTTGGCCGTGACGTCCGTCAACTCACTTCTCTGCCAGGCTTCCACTTGCTTTCGCATCGGCTCGAAGTTGCGCTGCATTCGATCCACACCGACCGAAATGCAATCGATCAATGAGAACGACTTCGAATGCTTGGCCAGCACCGGCGGAAACACGCCAGAAACAATGGTGGAAAATTAACCAAAATTGTGTCACAGGAACTCCGCCTCTCCGGTCTTAGTCCAAGATGGAGTGTGCGCAGAAATAGCGATCCCTCCAAGTCTCTGACAAATCGAGAGAGAATCTTGCACCGAAGTTTCGAACGTGTGAATCCAAAGGCATGTGTCCAGTGACCACGATCTCTATCTCACAAACGCCGATGCCGTCAACACAGGAGATTCCGCGTCCATTCCGACTTCGACAGGAAATTCGCCTGAGTCAATCGGGAAAGGTCGTCTAGACGCATTCGAACACTACCGGCCACTTTTGTTCGGTCTTGCTTACCGGATGCTCGGAAGCTCAGCTGATGCGGAAGATTTGCTGCAGGAGACGTTTGTCCGTTGGCAAGAAACGTCGCAAACCGACATCGAATCACCGCGGGCGTTTCTCGTGACGATCTTGACTCGCGTGTGCATCAACCATCTTCAATCGGCACGAGTGAAACGTGAGGAATATTTTGGTCAGTGGCTGCCTGAGCCCTTGGTTACAGGTCCACGCCACAATCCGTTCGTGTCGTTTTCAATGGGCGAATCCCTCTCGGTGGCGTTCTTATTGCTGTTGGAACGACTCACGCCGGTGGAACGAGCCGTTCTCGTTCTGCGCGAGGCGTTCGACTATGAATACTCCGAGATAGCCTCAATCCTCGATCAGAGCGAACCCAGTTGCCGTCAAGTCCTGCGCCGCGCACGACGGCACATCAGAGAGGACCGCGCTCGTTTCGATGCCTCTCGCGAGCAGCAGCAGGAGTTGTTGCGGAAATTCAGCGAAGCATCGTCCCAAGGCGACTTGCAAGGACTCCTTGCCCTTCTCTCAAGAGACGCCATCTTCTATTCGGATGGCGGCGGCAAGGCACCCGCTCTTCCCAAGCCGATTCACGGCGCGGAACACATTGCCCGAGGCATCCTCGAAGGGATCCGGAGATTGGTTCCTAAAAACCTGGTGCGTCGATTCGCCGAGATCAATGGACAGCCGGGCATCGTGACCTTTCTCGAGGATCGCCCGTTCAGCGTGTTCACACTCGATGTTAACGATGGGCTCGTCTCCCGCATCTATGTGATAACCAACCCCGAGAAACTCAAGCGGTTGCCGCCCTTGGCATCCCTGCAGTCGTAGACTTCCATTCCGTCCTCGGCAACAACTGTCACAAATCTTCTCGTTGTCCGGTCTTAGGGTTTGTAGTTTGCATTCCTGCGCGCTGAAACTTCATGCGGGGGGAGCTAAGGCGTGACCAAGCCGATCTGGCGCGCGAACCTTTGCATAAAACCACGGCAAAGTAGCCATCTCGGGAAGATGGATTGTTCTCAAGGGAGAAGCCAAGAGATGAACACCTCAACGCGTGGCACAGGAGGAAGGGGTCGAGCGGGAACGATCCTTATCTATTTGTTGAGCTTTGTTCTTGTAGGAAGCGCGGTTGTGAAGTTTGTGCAGATCCCAAAAGTCGCATTGCAAATGGCGGCAATGGGATTTGAAGGTAGCAGGCTGACTTTCATCGCCGTGCTAGAGGTCGCTAGCGCCATTCTTTTCGTTTACCCTCGCACCCGGTCCCTCGGTCTGCTAATGGTTTCTGCCTATCTCGGCGGCGCCATTGCCACGCATGTTGGTCACAATCAGCCTCCTTTTCCTCCCGCCATCGTTCTGGCCTTGTTTTGGCTCGCCGCCTGGCTCCGGCATCCAGAAGTGCTCTGGAGCATAAATCGAACACCGTCGTGAAATTCCCAGTTGAACAAGCCCGACTTGCAACCTTCGGATGAAGACCATTGAGGAGATGACGCATGACAACGAGTTCAGTCAATAGGGTGAGCGGAGCTGGAAGTCAAAGACTGGAGTCTCTTGGGCCCTGGCTGAGTCGAATTGTGATGATCCCTCCAACGCTGATCATGATTCTCATTGGCGCTCACTACATCGGAAATCCAACGCACGCTGCTTCTGCCACCGGCGTGACCCTCAGCACGCCGGAAGCGCTAACGGACACGCGCGAGGCGGGGGCGCTTGCGCTCACCGTCGCCTTTTCGATTGCAATGTCTGTGCTCTCCCGCCGGCGTTTACGGATGGGTCACGCAATCGTGATCGCACTAATGGGTTTCATCCTGGCGGTTCGGATCTTCGGCTTCGCGGCGGACGGGACTACGCTGGCCATGGGCGACCAAAGGGTAAAAACCATCGGCGAAATGGTCTTCCTCATGCTGAACACGCTGGGCTTCGTCTTACAAACCCGCCTATTAAAGCAATTCGGGGGGAGACCATGAGAGCAGTTGTCATTACAGGGGCGAACGTCGGGATCGGCTTCGCGACTGCGAAGTTCCTTGCTGGGATTCCCGGCTGGCACGTTGTTCTGGCGTGTCGCAATGAGTCGAAAGCGAACGCTGCAATTCGTGACATCAAGTGGGCCAATCCGAACGCACGCATCAGTTTTGTGCCGCTCGACCTTTTTTCGCTGGCCAGCGTTCGCCGATTGCCCCCAGCATTGGCGTCGGTGCAGATTTCAGCCGTTGACGCCCTCGTCCTTAACGCAGGCGGGATCAACATGAAGGCAAAATCGTTGGAGTTCACCGAGGACGGTTTTGAACGAACATTTCAACTGAACTTTCTGGCTCATTTCCTGCTGGCTAATCTCCTCGTCGAAAAGATGGCTGCTCCAGCGCGAACCGTTTTCGTGTCCAGCGATCTACATGATCCCGACGCGACCAGGATGGGCAAAGTGATGCCCCCCAAGTATGGACCGGTGGAGGACCTTGCCTACGGAACGGGCACAGCTGCCAGGCTGAAGCCCATGGCTCGATACGGGACGGCGAAGATGTACGCGATGATGGTAGCCTATGAACTCGATCGAAGATTAAGAAAGGTGGGTAAGGCGATTACCGTGAACTCGTGGTCTCCGGGAGTTGTTCCCACTACTCAAGCCGGCAGAGACATGAATCCCCTCATGAAGAAAATCATGACGAGCCGCTGGTTCGTGAATTTCATGGGTTCGCATCTCGAGACCGAGGCGACAGCGGCGCGAGCACTCGGAGGCCTGATCACGGATCCGAGGTACTCCGGCATAAGCGGAAGTTATTTCGATGGAGCTAGGGAGATTCCATCGTCCATCGAATCGTGGGATGAAACCAAGGCCCGAGCGGTATGGGAACAAGCCAGTAGGCTTGCGGGAGTCTCGGAGCATGATGCTGAAAACCTTCCCTTTCAACCCTTGCAGCCGAGTACAACAATGATTGGGACTGGCGGAACGAGAACGGCTGCCCGGGGATGAGGAGTCTCATTCTATTGGCCGCGATTCAACCGTCCAGAACCGGGAACAGCGGCCTGTTGTGGCCGCTGAGTCGCTCACGAATCAGATTGTTCGGGGTCTAAGTGGGTGCGCGACGAGTTTCTGTTCGAGGAGATCGAGTGAAGCCTGCTTTTCATCTCGTGTTTCAGTTTGTCCTTTTGACTACGCTAACTTTGCTTCCTGTACTTGTACGCTCCCAGACGCCAGATCCGTCCATCAAGAATGCCTTTGCGGCCGGGAACGAATCGAGCTTCCCCTTCGAATTCCGACAAGGAATGATCTTCGTGCCGGTTCGCCTCGATGGATCGAACCAGCTCTCTTTCGTGCTCGATACCGGATCGACGCGGATGCTCGTGGATCGTACTCTCGCAAAACCTCTGGGTCTGAAGATTACCGACAGGGGTCACTGCAGGGCGCTGGGGCCGGCCGGACCCCAATTGAGTTCGTTCAGAATATCAGCATCGCTCTGCCCGGACTGGAGAGTTCAGGATACGAATTCTCCACTGCCGACCTTCAGCCGCTCCAGGCCAGCCTCGGAGTGAAAGTAGATGGCATTCTCGGATATGAACTGTTCAGACGTTTCGTCGTGACCGTAGATTACGAGTCAAAAACGCTGATCCTCACATTGCCAAAGGCATTTCACTCCGGTGAATCCACGCAGGCGCTGCCCATTGAATTTCGAGATCGGTGGGCGTTTGTGAAGGGAGAACTGGTCTTGCCCGGACCGGTGACTGTCGAGGACAGCTTCTTGATCGACAGCGGTTCTGGCGACGCCGTAGACCATCCGATAGTGATGAAGCTGCAGTCCCGCACTCCGACGCAGAGCGGGATCGGGTTGGGGAGTGCAGTCCAAGGAGCGACGGCACAAGCGACATCGTTTCGGCTCGGCCGCTATACGCTCCCGACTCCTAGTGTGAGCTGTTGCGGGGCCACCGATCAGACCAGCAAGCTGATTGGAAATGACGTGCTGAAGTTCTTCACCGTAACCCTCGATTATCCGTCTGCGCTGATATTGATTACGCCTAACGCAGCCTTCCGAGGCAAAAGAGAATAATCGGGTGCGGCGTCCCGGCCGGTACCGCCCTTCGATTAGAACGACTGCGAGAAGCGAGCTTCGAGGAACTCCCCCTGTTTGGCTGTAGCCTTGAACTGTGGAATCGGCTCCAGTTCCTTGAAGGCAGACGTGAAGGCGTTCGAGAGACTCCAGATCGTCCGCAACCGGAATTCCTCGTAATTGGGCTCGAAGTACAAATCATGGACCGTACGGGCAAGATGTTTCGGGGTTTCCAGTCTGCCTTCGACGAACGCTTCGTAGATGACCACCTTCGCAGTGACATCCATCAATTCACTCCCCTGCCGCGCTTCCACTTGCTTTCGCATCGGCTCGAACTTACGCTGCATGCGGTCGACACCGACCGAGATGCTGTCGATGGGCGGGAACGATTTCGAATGCTTCGCAAGCACCGGTGTGAACACGCATGGGACGATATCTCCTAGTTTTTGGCCGACGCGAAAGCCAACTTCATCCAAGCCGACTTCGGGAATCGTATCGTCTCGGGATGCGCCCGCTCATGATTTATCGCGGTCACTTAGCCTATTCACGGGATTGGGGGAGTTCTGATCACCTGAAGGTTGACCAGTTCGATCCGGTAACTCTGACGCACCAGCGACAAGAATCGGCCGAGTACGGGATCAGGAGGAGACGACTTGTGGAACGCAAGACCGATATTCCAGCTGCCCGCTGGCACACCCGTTTCGATGTAGCGGACGCTGGGCACGTGCATCACTCTCGACGAGCGCGGAACCAGCGCAACTCCCGCACCCGCGCGCACGAAATTAAGAGCGGTAAAGATTTCGCTGACCTCCTGCGCGATTCGAGGAGCAAAACCCGCTGCGCGACAAGTCCGAAGTACGTGATCGTAGAGACTTGCCGACGCTGAACGTGCTACAGCGATGAAAGGTTCACGGGAAAAAGACGCCAGACCGCCACGAGCTCGCTTGCCTGTGTGAGGGCCAACAGCAAGAACCAGACGGTCTTGAAAAAGCGGCCAAACCACGAGTTCCTCGGAAGAAACGGGAATGCGGACGAAGCCGAAGTCCAGCGTGCGATTCTCGAGAGCGTCGAGTTGAGCGGGAGTGGACATTTCGCGCATCGCCACTTCCACTCCCGGGAAGCGGCTGCGAAAGCGTTGTATCAAATCGGGAAGACCAGTCGCCAGGGATGCAATTCCGAATCCAATTCGTACCAGGCCACACTCACCCAGCATTGCGTTCCGAAAGTGCTTCTCCGCAAGCTGTGCTTCCTGAAGTAGTGGGCGGGCCCGGGCCACAAAAGCCTGACCTGCACGCGAGAGGATCAATTGTCGTGGCCTTCGTGTAAAAAGCGCTCCGCCCAGAGTCGCTTCAAGCTTTCGAATCTGCTTGGTAAGTGCGGGCTGCGAAATGTGGAGCGCCAAGGCTGCACGCCCGAAATGGAGATGATCCGCCAAAGCCACTACGGAGCGCATTTCTCGCAATTCCACATCCATAACCGAAGGTTATCACAACGTGGAAAACAAATCATTGGACGGCATAATGGAATCAGTGGAGGATCGCATCAGAGGCGTAATTGTGAGTAGCACAACAATTCTGGGAGCGGTGGCCGCGACTTGCACCACGATCGCGTTTGTGCCGCAGATACAGAAAATCTCGAAGACAGGTGGAGGAGACTTGTCCTACCCAATGCTTGCCCTTTACTTAATAGGGGTCTCTCTATGGCTGGGTTATGGACTTGCGCTTGGTGCGGCAGCGTTGAGTTGGGCGAATGGGGCTTCCGTACTTTTCGTGGGCGTTTGCATATCTCTCAAGTGGATGAAGGAGCGTGCAGTCACACGAGCGAAAAGCGAACCTAGAAAGCTGCGCATCGCCATCGATATGGACGAGACGATTGCGAACAGCCTCAAGGAACACATTGCTCGCTTCAACGCGGCTTTCGGCGCGAGCCTGACTGAAGACCAGTTGCACGGTTCCAATATCGAGGATTTGGTGCCTGTGGAGCAGCGCGCTGCTGTCCGGAATCTGGTCAACAACGCCTCCTTTTTCATGAATCTGGAAGTAATCGAGGACGCACAGAACGTCATACAAGACCTCGCGCGCAAGCACGATGTTTACATCGTCTCGGCTGCAATGGAGGTGCCGAGTTCCTTCGCGTCGAAATATGCCTGGCTTCTCAAGCACTTCTCGTTTATTCCCACGAGCCATTTCGTCTTTTGCGGGGACAAAACAATTGTGAACGCTGATTACTTGATCGACGATCACGCCAGGCAACTGCGTGGTTTTCGCGGTACCGGAATATTGTTCTCGGCCCCGCACAACAGGCGGGAAACAGGATATTGCCGCGTTGAAAGCTGGGAGGAGATTCGCCAGTTACTTCTGGAAGGACATAGAACTGCGCATCGTGATGTGTCAGGAAGCCAGAACTGACTGTGGCATCAAAAAGCGCACGAGTGGCGTTGTTATTAAGGGAATTCTCGCAGCGACCTGCTGAACCTTAGGAGGCTCAACAATGTACGCAGCACTTGTGCATCTCACCATCGCCCCTTCCCTTGCGCCTGCTGCAGCGGCAGCGTTCACGAGTGAGATATTGCCTAAAGTTCGCGCCGCGCCCGGCTTTGTCGCGGGATATTGGATTGATCCAGTGGACGGGCAGGGTTTTCGGATTTCTCCTCTTTGAGACATACGAATTAGCACTCGCCGCAGTACCGCCGGCGATTGCCTGGCCGGCCCCCGGAGTAAAGATTTCGCGGACCGATGTTCGACGCGTGGCAGTCGCAATACCTGACGACCTGTGACAAAGCGAGGGATTAAAAGACTCGCTATGAAACATAGAAGCGCCAGCACTTGATGCGGATGGCGCTGAGAACAATTTCATCTTCAAAGGAGAACGCGCAATGAAGCTCTACACTCACCTTAACTTCGGCGGAAACTGCGAAGAGGCTTTCCACTTTTATGAAAAGCACCTTGGCGGAAAGGTCACAATGATGATGAAGAAAAAACAACTGCCGGGCCAATTCAGCGTCGAGCCCGGCACCGAGAACGCTGCCGTTCACGCCCGCATGAGCATCGCTGGGGTGGAACTGATCGCAAATGATGTCCCGAAGAGCCACTTCAAGCCTATCCAAAGCTCTTACCTGTTTCTCGCTCTCGATTCGTCGGAAGAGGCGGACCGGATTTGGGCAGTTCTTGCCGAGGCCGGCGAAATAGGCATGCCGATTGCAGAGACGTTCTTCGCTCCTCGTTTTGGACAGCTTCGCGACAAATTCGGGGCGCTTTGGACGATTATCCACCAGCGCCCGATGTAATTGGCAAGGAGGACAGCATGGCACTGGGGGCTCGCTGGTACTAAACGCTTCTTGAGCCCACCGGGCTTTCAGTGCCACTGCCCCTCATGGCGCGTCGCCGAGGCCGCCGGACCGCTCTGACCTTTCCGGTCTTTTCCCCTCCGCAGAAGAACTGATCGCCGCCATCGGACTCAAGTCCTGAAACGTGGACACCGCGGGGCATGTCGAGGCTCTCTAGAACTTCTCCGGTTCGAGGATCGACCCGCCTTAAGTCGCTCTCCTCACCTTCCCAGGTGGCGTGCCAGAGTTCTCCATCGACCCATGTAACCCCAGTGACGAAGCGGTTGGATTCGATGGTGCGAAGAATCGTTCCGGTCTCGGGATCGATCTGATGGATCTTCCGGCTCCGATACTGCCCGACCCAGAGGGTACCTTCTGCCCACGCTAGCCCCGAGTCGCCGCCGTCGCCGGGCGCCGGGATCGTGGCGAGCACACGGCCAGTTTTGGGATCGATCTTCTGGATGCGATCCTCGGCGATCTGAAACAGGTGTTTGCCATCGAAAGCCGTTCCGGCATGCGCCGCGACATCGATCGAGCGCATCATCTTTCCGCTCGTGGGATCGAAGGCATTCAGCTTGTCGCCAGAGGTAAACCAGACGTTCTCACCGTCATAGGTGACACCATGGACTCGGTCGGCACCCGAAAAGGGGCCATACTCGCGGACGATTTCAGCGTTTGATCGTTTCATGCTTCCACCTTAATCAATGGGCAAAGGAGCGGGGAGTAACAAAATCGTCGTGAATCCTGGCACGGGCGGCGTAATCCAACGGCGGGCGCGCGCTTGACCAAACGACTGCACCTTGCCCACTGCCGCAAGTGAGTCGAGTGCCCGTTGCACGGTGCGCTGGCTCGCCCGAAGCGCAAGCGCCAAGGCCGAGCTCGACCACGACTCACCGTCCGTAAGAAACGCTAGCACATCAGCATGTTCCTCTTCGACGGGTCGGGCCAGCACGACGACGTCGCGCACGTCGCGGGGCGTCATTGCAAACCCAAGCTTGGTCGCGCTGATGCCGGCTAGCGACCGAAGCGCTTTACGGAGACGTCCAATTTCCACTCGCAAACGCGCGCGATGCGATTCGTCGACGAACCTTGCTCCGAACGCACGCGCCAGGAGCACATCCCTCGGCACATCTCCGGGCCACGCTTCACCTAGTACGCGTGCGAGGGCGAACAACACCGGACGTCTTGCGAGTGAAACAAGAGTACCTGCGTGGCGCACGACGTTGCGGCATGCATCCACGACGATGGCTTTGGACGCCAGCAGAGATTCAACGTCTTCGAGCAGTAGGAGACGCTCGTGGCCCCGCACAATCAGGCGCGCTGCTGGCGTATTCAGGACGCGGGATCCGCTTTCAACCTCGGCCATCAACGCAGGAATGCCAGCTTGATGCGCGGTGCGTTCAGCCCGAGCAAGCGCGGCGCGCGCTTCTTTCGTCCGCAGGCGCCGCATTGCGATTCCCGCAACCACCAACTCGTGGAAAGTCCTCGAGGCGGGCGGGAAAAAACTGGGATCTAGGTCAGTAAGCATACGCTCCGCCTCATCGAGGTACCCAACCAGAAGGAGTCGCCGGACTTCTAGATAGCGCGCATAAGCGCCGTTCAAGCGGTCGCCATGTGCTTCTAGTGTCGTCCGCGCTGCTGCGAGCGTTTTCGCAGGCCAGCCCAAATCGCGTGAGGCGAGCGCGATTTCGGCCTCGGCTACGACGCACCTTGCGCGGGCCACGGCTTCTTTCGGACCGAAGGCGTGCGCAGCCTTTCGCAGGAGTTGCTTCGCTCGCGCGAAATCTCCAAGCTGCGCCATCGCGATGCCGCGAAGCGCGAGCGCAGACGCATCGTCGCGCAGTGCGACTCGCTTCAACGCTCCGAGGGGATCGCCCGCCGCGAGTGCGCGAGCTGCAGCTGTAATCAGAGAGTCCATCTGAATCCCGCCACACTTGTCACTCCCACCGTTTCGATACCCTGCGGTAAATATAGCGCATGGCAATCAAACACCAATTCAAATCGAGAATGGAACTAAGGAGACAAAGACAGTGACGACACACAAGACCGGAACACGCGAACAATGGCTGGAAGCACGAATCGAGCTGCTCAAAGCGGAGAAGGAACTCACGCATCGCAGCGACGAACTGGCGCGCCAGCGGCAGGAACTGCCGTGGGTCCAAGTCAACAAGGGTTATCGCTTCGAGACCGAAGAAGGCAGCGTCTCGTTGGCCGACCTATTCCTCGGGCGCTCGCAGCTCCTCGTCTACCAGTTCATGTTCGGACCTGACTACGCCGAGGGCTGTCCCTCTTGCTCGTCGATCGCAGACGGCTTCAACGGGATTGCCGTACACCTGGCCAATCATGACGCGATACTCTGGGCCGTCTCGCGCGCCCCCCTTGCGAAGCTGCAAGCGTACAAGCGTCGGATGGGCTGGACGTTCCCTTGGGCCTCCTCTGTCGGCGGCGACTTCAATTTCGACTTTTGCGCTTCTTACACCCAGGAGCAACAGCGCGAGAGCGGGATCGAATACAACTACCGGCGCGAGGCGCCACTGCGAATGCGCGGACAAGAAGGGGCCGATATCTCGCGCTCGACGCCCGATGGGCCTGCGGCGTTCGCGGCCATGTGCGGAACGGACGCGGCGACATACATTCGCGAGAGGCCGGGTATGAGCGCATTCGCCATTGAGGGCGGCGTGGTCTACCACACGTATTCCACCTACGCGCGAGGGCTCGACGGTCTCTGGGGCATGTACCCATGGCTCGACCGCGCCCCGAAAGGGCGTAACGAGACCGGCCTCTGGTGGCGCCGACACGACGAGTACGACAAGTGATGAGCTACATAGCGGTGTAGCAACCAATTGCGGGACAGGAGGTAATGACCCATGACTTTCGAGAGAAATTCACAGCAAGCATTCCTCGGCACCTCTGCGCTGCTCTTTGTCGCAAGCGCAGCTCTGACTACTGTCTGGTGTGGCTCGATGTCAGCAATGGGACAGATGCCGATGCCAGGCGGCTGGACGATGTCGATGGCATGGATGCCGATGCCGGGACAGACATGGCTGGGCGCCGCGGCGTCATTCGTTGGCATGTGGGTCGTGATGATGGTGGCGATGATGCTGCCCTCGTTGGTGCCCACGCTGTGGCGCTACCGCCAGACGATTGGCAGCACAGGTGAGGTGCGTCTGAATTGGCTGACTGCACTGGTGGCGATGGGGTACTTCTTTGTGTGGACTATGTGCGGAGTGTCGGCCTTTCCATTGGGTGCGGCGCTGGCAGAGATCGAGATGCAACAGCCGAGTCTGGCGCGCGTTGTTCCAATCGCGATCGGTGTTGTGGTCGTGATCGCTGGAGCGCTCCAATTCGCCGCGTGGAACGCCCATCACCTGGCCTGCTGTCGAGAGACGCCTGGTCAGGGCGGTATGTTGTCGGCAGATGCCGGCATGGCTTGGCGGCACGGGCTGCGCCTCGGCCTCCACTGCATTTACGGTTGCGCTGGCTTCACGGCGATCCTACTCGTCATCGGGGTCATGGACCTGCGGGTGATGGCTCTTGTCACGGCGGCAATCACTGCCGAACGGCGAGCGCGTCGCGCGAGCTATCGGGGTTGTCGTGGTCGGGGTAGGGCTGCTCTTGATTGCGAGGGCAGCAGCCGGGCTTGGATAACGCACCCCATTATCCGCATTGTTCGGAATGGTGCCAGAGGTTCGAGTAGGCACACACATGTTCCTAATTGCGCCTGGAGCGAAAGAATTGGCAAGCTGTAAGGGTGCCGACGGCGAAGCGAGGGCGTGAGGGGCAAATTCGAAAGGTTATTTCGCGGAGACGTTTCGCAGAAGGAAAAGCGGCATGAATACGACACCAGCATCAAGAACGGCCTCGTCCATATTCATCGGCAGATGGACACCCAAGATTTTGTTTTCGCTACGAGACAGGCCTTATCGCCACGGGCAGTTGCGCCGCCAGCTCGGGAGTGTCTCCCAGCGCATGCTGACCAAAACTCTCCGCAATCTCGAATCCGCGGGTCTAATCGCCAGGCGTGTGACCCAATCGAAGGCCATCACGGTCGAGTATTCGCTGACCGAATTGGGGAGGACAATCATCGCTCCACTCAGAGGCATGTGCCACTGGGCAAAACGATACCGCAAGGACGTGAGCGCTGAGGTGCGGCCTTCGGAAGCCGAAACAGGGTAAACGCAAAATCGGTCCGGGGCGTGTGCTCGAACGGCAACCGATCCGCAACAACGAGACTCAAAGGACAACCATAGAAAGGAAAACTGTATGAACATCGAAAACAAAACAATCTTGATCACCGGTGCGAACCGAGGCATCGGCCGGGCGCTAGTTGAGGAAGCGCTAAAGCGAGGGGCGAAGCGGGTGTATGCGGCTACGCGCCAGCCCTTTGCACATTCGGATGAGCGCGTCATGCCCCTAACACTAGACGTGACCAGCGCGGAGCAGATTCAGGGAGCTGTCGAGAAAGTCGAATCTCTGGATATTCTCATCAACAACGCTGGCTTGGCGCTTTACGATGACTTAAGCGATCGTGCCGCGCTCGAACAGAGCCTCGCCGTCAATCTCTATGGCCCGTATGGCGTGACTCAGGCTTTCCTGCCGTTGCTGACGCGTTCTCGAGGAGCCATCGTCAACGTTCTATCGTTGGCGGCCATTGCCGCCGTGCCATTCAGCCCCGCCTATTCGATCTCAAAGGCGGCGGCGTTTTCCCTGGCACAATCGCTGCGCGCTCTTTTAGCCAGACAGGGCGTAAGCGTACATGTGGTCCTGCCTGGTCCCGTGGACACAGATATGTCCCGGGGCTTGGACATCCCGAAGGCCTCTCCGGACTCTGTTGCGCGAGGTATCTTCGACGGACTTGAGAAACGGGAAGAGGAAATATTCCCGGACCCCATGTCAGGGTCCATCGCGGAGGGCTGGCGCAGCGGCGCGGTCAAGGCGCTGCAGCAGCAGTTCAGAGCCTTCGTACCGGAGATCGCGACGAAGGTTGCGTAGCGCCACGACGTAACGACGCAAATGATTTCGGGCCGTGCGGCATTCGCTTCGCCACCGAGGAGTGACCGATGTGTCCATTCTGTTTGACAACCATCGGATTAGTCGTTGCCGGGGCGGTTTCTTCCAGTGGGCTGGCAGCGTTGGCCGTGAAAGTATCACGGAAGAACCAGACAGGAGAAGTCCTGCCGAACTCAGATGAAAGGAAAAATCAAAATGTCGACCAGAACGATTGAGAACCCGAATCGCGCGATGAAGACGCCCCCGATCGTGTCCGAGCAGGAGTGGGAGGCTGCGCGCCAGCAGATGCTCGTTAAGGAGAAGGCCTTCACTCGCTCCCGTGATGCACTTGCCGCCGAGCGCCGGCGGATGCCGTGGACGGCGGTGGACAAGACGTACGAGTTCGACGGACCCAAGGGCAAAGTAAGCCTGGTCGATTTGTTCGAGGGCCAGCCTCAGTTGATCGTCTATCGCGCGTTTTTCGAGCCCGGAGTGTTCGGCTGGCCAGACCACGCCTGCCGCGGGTGCTCCCTAGGCGCCGATCAGGTTTCCCATCTGGCTCATCTGAACGCGCGTGACACCACTCTCGTCTACGCGTCGCGCGCGCCGCAAGCCGACATCGCACGCCTGAAGGCACGGATGGGCTGGGAGATACCCTGGTACACCATGATCGACAGCTTTGACAAGGACTTCGGGGTCGATGAATGGCACGGCCACAACGTGTTCTTCCGCGACGGCGAACGGGTGTTCCGTACATACTTCATCAACAACCGCGGCGATGAGGCGATGGGGACCACCTGGAGCTATCTCGACCTCACGCCGCTCGGCCGTCAGGAGATTTGGGAGGACTCGCCCGAGGGATATCCGCAGACCGCGCCGTACAAGTGGTGGAACTGGCACGACAACTACGACGCCGAGGCCTCGCCTGACCCGAAGTGGGTCAAGGTGTCCGACGCTGGAGAAGCCGCCTTCCGAGAGGGCGACGCAGAGGAGAAAGCGAGCTAAAACAGCGGCCCGGAGCCTAACCGAGAGATGCTGTTAAGGAAGTGCAAGATCAAGCAAGAGTGCTTGCCCAAGTAGAGGAAAGGCAATTACCACGTGGACCACTTGAGGAGAAAGTACTACGGGGGTGACACATGTCTCATCTGAACTATCCAAACGAGAGCGCCGAGTACCGCGAGGCTCGAAACAAGCTGCTTGCTGAAGAAATCGCGTTGCGAAGGCAGATTGAGACCGTCGCCGCGCGGCGGCGTGCCCTGCCGCCCGGCTGCCAAGTGCCTCAGGATTATCTCTTTGAGCGGATCGGCAAGAACCTCATGCCTGAGAAGGTGGAAATGTCGAAGCTCTTCGGCCGGCACCACACGCTAATCCTGTACAGCTTCATGTATGGCCCGGAACGCGAGGCGCCCTGCCCCATGTGCACTCACCTGCTTGACTCCGTCAACGGGGGGCCCGCCATGTCCGGCCAACGCGCATCGCTCTACATCGTCGCGAAGTCGCCCATCGCGCGCCTGGTCGCTTGGGCGCGAGGGCGGGGGTGGGATGATCTTGATTTTCTCTCCACCGCCGGCAGCAGCTACGACGCCGATTATTTCGGCGATACGTCGAAGCTGCCCGCGGCGTTACGCAAAGAGCTCGTCAAGGACGGCAAGGACTATGACGAGACGATGTTCAACGTGTTTCGTCTCGACAATGGCACGGTCCGTCATTTCTGGGGGAGCGAACTGACCTGGGCTCCGATGGACCCTGGCCAGCATCATCGATCCGGTGACGCCATGAATGCGCTCTGGGGATTTCTCGACATGACTCCCGAGGGCCGTGAGAAGTTCATGCCGAAGCTCGCCTATTGAACTCGCGCGCGACCGCAGGAAAACGGCGCCCCAGGCGCTACGGAGAAAACGATGACAGATTTGATGAAAGATGAACCTGGAGCCCCCAAAATAGTCGATCGGAGCACCTTCCATGCCGAGCTGAACGCATTGCGGGTTCGGGAGAAGGCACACACGCACGAGGGTGACGCCATTGCGGCCGCCCGCCGCCGACTGCCGATGGTGGAAGTCGACCCGACCACGAAGCTGATTGGCCCGCATGGCCCGGTGACGCTGCTCGACACGTTCGAGGGACGCCGGATGCTCATCGCCTACTACTTCATGTGGCACACCGGCCACCCTGCGCCGGAGCAGTGCGAGGGGTGCACCTGGGATACATCGCAGGTCCGCGAGCTTTCCTATATTCATTCTCGCGACGTCACCTACGCTACGTTTTGCCAAGGCCCCTACGAGGTGAGTGCCCGGTACCGCGACTTCATGGGCTGGGAGATGCCTTGGTACTCGGCCCAGGACTCGCTCGACACCCTCTTGGTTGGACGCCGCGTGGGCAGGATGCACATCGTTTGCTACCTGCGACAAGGATCCAATGTCTTCGAGACTTACTGGACGACGGGGCGCGGCGTCGAGGCGATGGATAACAACTACCAGTTGCTCGACTTGACGGTCTACGGGCGGCAGGAGATGTGGGAGGACTCGCCGACCGGCTGGCCTAAACAATGGGAAGCGAACGCCGACCAGTTCCGCACCGATGGACGTCCCATCGCGCAGTGGTCTCGCCTGAAGTCCGGACGCTCCGACAACCTCGGCACCAATCCCCGCTAGAAGCGTTGGCCGCGAACGGGCGGACTAGCCAGACCAAGAAGGCTTCAGTGAACGTTTGCGGTTGACAATCGTGGCGTCGGCGAACCCTCTCTCGTGTTTGAGAAAGGTCAGGAACTCTTGCAGGTGACGGTTGTGTGGTGACGGCTCCATTTTGTTCGACGGGTGTTGATTTAACCATAGTGGGTTCCTCTCGAAAGAAAATCCACCCGGTATCCGCCAACGTCTCCGCCGGGCTGCAGCACACCCGGCCTTTCCAAAACCCGAGCGGTGCGCTTAGACCTCCTGTGAGATCCAGTTATTTCGGTCGATTTCAAGTAACTTTCCCCTCGCTCGTGGATACCTATTACGAGAGCAGAGTACAGAGCCATCGTTCCCACGAGGAATCGCCATTTGTTACCAGTCCGAATACGTGTGGGCTGTTTGAGGAGACATTGTGGCAACAACAACGATCGCCGCGACAAGAATCGAATCTCCAAGCTCAAGGCTTATTGCGCCGTGGTGGCATACGGCATTGCTCATCGCATTATTCCTAGGGCTAGCGGTAGGCGGGGCTTTTTTTCAGCGACGCGCTCGCGCGGACCCAGGGATGTTGCAACAGCACCCGCACGTCGTGCCGCTCTACCTCTCGCTCATGGCAATGGAGTGGGGGCTCTTCGTTTGGGTATGGAGAGGCGGCCTTCGCAAGACCGGAACCAAGCTTCGCGAACTGATTGGAGGCAAGTGGGCAAGCGCAAAAGACGTGCTCGTGGACTGCGGCCTCGCACTCGGTTTATGGTCCGCTTGGACTCTGGCGGAGCTGGCTTGGAATCGCGGGTTCGGGGTCGGCCATGCTGCTTCAATCCAGACTTTCTTACCACAACGAGGATTGGAAATTCTGCTGTGGGTTGGCGTTTCCATTAGCGCCGGATTCTGCGAAGAGCTGGTCTTTCGCGGTTACTTTCAGAAACAATTCGAAGCTTTTACACACAGTCGCTGGATTGCGTTGTTCCTGCAGGCTGTCCTGTTCGGAATCGCGCACGGTTACCAGGGAATCGAAGCGTGCGTGAAGATCGCGTGCTTTGGCGCTCTCTATGGCTTACTCGCAGTTTGGCGCCGGAGCCTACGTCCCGGCATGATGGCGCATGCCGCGGGGACGTTCTCAGCGGAATCGTCGGACTCTAACGGCGTTCTGGTAAGCGGCCCCACTGGTATAACAGTCTGGGCCATATGGGTAGTTCTGGTGAGACGGCCGAATGACCGACTTCAGCTCGCTCTACAGGAAGTATGCGCCGGACGTGTACCGATTTGCGCTGTATTTGTCCAACGAGCGCGGGGAAGCCGAAGACATAACCTCCGAGACGTTTGTGCGCGCGTGGACTTCGCCCGAGCCGATCGAGATGGCCACGGTGAAGGGCTACCTCTTCACGATTGCGCGCAACCTGTTTCTGCAAGGACTGCGGAAAAAATCGCGTCACGTACCGCTCGACGACGACTTACGAGATCGGCAGGCCAGCCCCTACGCGCGAGCCGAGCAGAACGAAAATTTAGATTCCGTGCTCGCCGAACTCCAAAGACTACCGGAAGCTAGCCGGGCTGCGCTGCTAATGCACGCGGTGGACGGAATGCCGTACGAAGAGATCGCGCGGGTACTGGATATTTCTCTTGCGGCAGTGAAAGTGAAGATCTACCGGGCTCGTCTCGCGCTGGCTGGGATACGAAATGCATAGCCGGACCGATCATGAATGTTAGTGACGGAGGTGGAAAATGAACGTTACGCGGGAAGTGATCCTGGATCTCCTGCCGGTCTATCTTGCGGGCGAGGCCAGCCCGACCACGCGTGCCCTTATCGAAGAATATATGGAGCAGGACCCGGAGTTGGCGCAGCGCATCCGCCTGCAATGGGCAGACAACCTCGGCAAGATCGCGCCCTCCGCGCTTCCACCCGATCTTGAATTGCGATCGCTGCGGCGCACGCGCGCGCTCATCGGCTGGCAGAGGTGGCTTTTCGGCTTCGGAATCTGTTTCACGGCGATCGCCCTCACTAGCGAAATCTCGTTCCACGAGGGCCACATCAAAGAGTTCCATTTCCTGATGCGTGATTTTCCCGCTCAGTTCGGATCCTTTGCGGTGCTGGCGATTGCCTGCTGGATCGGTTACTACTCCCTTCGCCGCCGGCTCCGCACGCCCAAGTTGACTAGCGAATGAAAAACGCTTGCGCTGGAAAGCGCCGAACGGAGAGTCAGCGCTGTTGGTAGAGTCGAGTCCGATCTGCGACAGAATCAGGCTCCTCCGACTATCGAGAATCAACTGCAGATTCGGAGAATGATTTCGCGAACATTGCTTCGATCTCTTTGGATTCAACCTCACCAGAGGAGTTGTAGAGAGGATTCCCGTTCGCATCCAACACGACGACGTGCGGGATGTATCCTTTGTAGAATTGCTTGACAAGTTTCTGCTGCTCGGGCGAACGCTTTGCGTCTAGGTCAACCACCACGAAATGCACTTGATTCCGGTACTTGTTGTACAGTTCGACGGTCCGACGAGCCTGGCGCTTTGAATTGAAGCAGCCTTCACCATACATGATGACGTAATTGGTCTTCCCCGCCTCAAAGCCAGCCTGCGCGTCGTCTCCGGTAATTAGCGGGCCGTCGAGACTATCACTCGAATAGTTGAGTTGAGAGTTGAGTTTCAGATTGTCGATTGCGAATGATGTCGTAACCGTCAGCGTCAGTAACAAGGACAATTGCAGCAAAGTCTTTTTCATGGCTATTTCTCTACCTCCAATTGAAATGATTCTTCGTCGATCTTGGATTTCTGCGCGTAGCGAGCAAGAGCTTCATCGGCAGCTTCTTGAAAAGACTGTTTGTCTCCCTTGTGCTTAGAGGGCAGGTAGCCCGCGCCGAAGTACAGCTTGCCCTCCGGCGTGATGAATGATGTGAGGGGCAATCCCGCCGGCAGATTCAGAATGGCTTGAGCCCGTTGCAACTGGGCCACCAGCTTGGGCGAAGCGTCGAAGTCAACTTTGATCGCGACGAAATGCTGATTAATGTAGTCCGCAGTGGCGGCATTCGTGTAGGTATCCCGATCCATGAGATCGCACCACGGACACCACACCGCTCCCACATCCAGAAGGATGGGACGATTCAGCTCTTTCGCGCGCCCGAAAGCCACCGGGCCCCAAGGGTACCAATCCACCGGCTGAGAAATAGCCCGCTTGAGGTATGGTGAACTCTCGCCGGAGAGGTGGTTCAGTTTCTCCTGCGCAGGTGCGGCAGCCGTCCAGGCCAAGCTCAAGACAATCGCCAACGCGAAAATCCTTCGCATGAAACATCTGATTGGGCTGGCGGGAATAAGTTTCAATCTGCATCATTGCCGCTTCAAAAAGGAGGGCCGCTTCTGATTGCGGAGCGTCCCCAGATTCGTCTATCATCCACCCACGCGACCGTGAGACTGGTCCGGCCATTTTGAGAGCTGCGTTTCCTAACGTGGAGATTGTCAATCTGCCTGTGGGGTGTTGTGATGCCTTTTCTACCGGTTTTGCCAGAGGAACAAGCGAGCGCTGATGTTAGGAAGATCTACGAATACATCAATCGCAGATGGGGTTTCCTGCCTAACTATTTCCAGGCTTTGGGTCACAATGTCCAGCTTCTCCAAGACCAAGTGAATCTCTTCACGAATGCAATGAATGAAGAGCGTGGCCTGCCCAAGATTATCAAGGAGCAGATTGCCACTGTCGTCAGCGGAATCAACATGTCCAGCTATTGCCTCCCAGCGCATTTGGAGATCCTGGGCCGCATGGGTATGGACAAATCTCTCAGCCGCAGGCTGTCGATCGACTACAAGTCGGCGCCGCTGGATCCAAAGGTCATGGAGTTGTTGAAGTTTTGCGAGAAGCTTACTACCAATCCAGGCGACATGCGGCGGGCTGACATCGAGAAGTTGCGAGAGTTGGGCTGGAACGATGCTGCTATCTTCGACGCTGTCCTGGTTACGTCGCTCTACGCCTGCGCCAACCGGTTCTCCTCGGGCCTCGGCCTCACTCCCGACTTTGATTAGCGCAGCCCTCGGTGCCGATCTTCAGCGCGGCTCCTCTTTACGGAACTTCTGTGTAAACATCTGGTTCAGCCGTCCGCGCACATCTTCCGGGAGAGCAGCTGGCTCGGTATGGTAAAAGATTTCTACCGTCTTGCGCGTGGTATCCACTACGACGCGGCAGTCCTCACAATGCTGCAGGTGGCGCTCAAGTTCGCGCACAAGTTCGGGGTCAAGGTCGCCGTCGATGTATTCAGAGATCTTATCGACGACTTGTCGGCATCGCATTGCGGGCATCCTTTCCGAAATACTTGGTCAATTCCTCGCGCAACTTTAGTCGAGAGCGTAAGAGTCGTGTCTTTACCACGGGGATGCTCAGGCCGAGCAGTTGTGCAGTCTCCTCGATCGAGAACTTCTCTACATCACGCAGAGTGAAGATTGTCCGCGATTTTGGGTCCAGCTTCTGGATAACTTCCGCCAATAGCTGCTGCAGTTCGTTGTGCAGGCAGGCCCTTTCCGGATCATCGCCCCAACTTTCGATCTCCACGGGGACGTAGCTGCCGTCTTCGCCTTCTCGTGGCTCGTCGAGCGAGGACTCTTTCCATAAAGCGCGTTTTCTGAGCTTGCCCAAGGCCACATTCACCGCGATGCGCACCAGCCAAGTGTAGAAGCGCGAGTTCCCCTGAAACTCCGCTATCGCGCGATAGGCCTTTAGCGACGATTCCTGAAGGACATCCTCGGCGTCATGGTGGTTGCCGGTAATACTGACACCAAGCCGATAAATGTGGCGACTGTACTGATTCAGCAGCGTGACGAAGGCGTCCGAATCACCAGCCTGGGCCGCGGCCACGAGCGATTGCTCGTTGTTTAAGTGGGTCGGCATGTTTTGAAGAATAGAGCGCTCTCAGAGGTGGATGCTCTCGGACACCGTTCCACCATATTACACGGATGGACCAATTCGCAAAAAGTCGCACGGCAGCGAAGAATTCTTGCAGTCTTGTCACTACCAACTGGAGGACCTTCCGAAAGGCATAATTTGGAGGAAGGATCCTGTAACTTTCCACGGTACTTCACATCCGATGTAGGCACCCAGTTCCTCGGCGTCAATTCGAACGTGAATAGGAGAAAAGTTCATGAACAAGATGATTAGCAGGTTGATGGCAATGTGTCTTCTAGCAGTGTCGCTTTCGGCTTTTGCACAGTCTGGCGATGCCATGAAGCAGGACAGCATGAAACAGGGCGACAGCATGAAACAGGGCGACAGTATGAAGAAAGACGACATGAAGAAAGACGACAACATGAAGCACGACGACAGCATGAAGCAGAACTAGCGCGCTGCGCAGGCTATAATCCACTTGCGCAGCGAATCGTTTTAGACGGGCCAGGGGGGAAACCATGGGCGGTGTGGTCTATGTTTCCAAATCACGGATTGAACGCAAGAGGGGCCCCCTGCGTGTAGCCTATGTTGCGGGCGAACCGCAACCGGTGATTTTCAGCGTGCACGGTGCTATCGCGGAGCACTACAAAGTGGATCCTGCGACACTGACCGAATCTCACGCTTCGACGATCGATTATGTCATCGCGTCCACTGCGGGTTGAATGCTTGGTACCTTTGGAGGTGCGCTGGAAGCGCGCCACATCGATGCCAGCAACGGGCGTCTGACAGGGGAGATTACTGGTGAGGTTGAGACCGAGGACGGTGTGCTGGTCATCCGGCGTGTCCATGTCGAGATGCGCCTGGTCGCGCCGGAAGAAGCGAGGCCCGTCGTAGAGCGCGTCCACGAGATCTACGCGATGCATTGTCCACTGTATCGAACCTTCTATAGAACCCTGCACCTTACGTCTTCGTGTACGCTGATCCAACCAACGTCTTGACAGCGAACTATAGGTAATGCTGAAGGGCGATAGTACTCACGACGCCTATTGGGTGGTGGCTTTTCACCCAGCAGTAAACTAGTGACCTGTCGTTGCGGATTGCTGTCGGGGCGACCCCTCTAACAGAATGAAGGTGAAAGGCTTGATCCCTGACTGCAGAAGTCAGATCGACCGGGCTCAGAAATCCGGCTAACGTAGTGCTTTCGCCCCGCTGGACGGGCGATGCCCTGGCCATTGCCGCAGCAGCCTGATTGCAGGAAATTATGGCGGCGAATGACCTCGGCTCTTGGGTCGGAGAGAAAGCCGCATGCATAGCCCGCCTTGCGAGAGAGATCGCGAGACATTTCAGGCGTGTCCACGCTGATCGTTACAGGGCGGACGCCGAATTATCACCGGCCGAACTCTGGACCCACCGCGCCGCCCCCTCCTTCACGAGGTACCCACAATCGAGATCGGTGACAAAATCAGAAACCTATCGTTGTGTGGTCCATCAAAAAAGTCGCAAACTCTGTAACTTTTTCTCCCGCGCATCGCTCTCATTCACACGTACCGCTTGAACCATTAGGCACAGGACTGCGAGTGATGGACGACGACTTGAAGAAAGACGACAGCATAAAGCAGAACTAGTCTAGTGATCGCGTGACGAATCAAACCTGGAGGGGCAGAGCGCTCGACCGTCCACCAGTTTCGGTCGGCGGCAGAAACAATCACGCGGTCGAACTAACCTATCTGTGTTCCCCGGGTTCGACTTCAATTCGCGCAAGAATAGCGGTCCCTAAACTCGAAACCGATGACTACGAATTACATATGTTCTCTCGGCACCATCGCTGAATTGAGACAGTTTTGGAGGGTTATGCGACGATTACTGGTGGGACTCGTCTTGCTAGCCACGGCCTTAAGTCTTGCAGCCCAGAACCTGCCCGCAGTTCCCGCGGGCAAGCCTGCGCCCCCATTCCGGGCGCGAGATCAGTTCGCCAAAGAGCAAACACTCTCCTCTCTGATGGGACCCAACGGTCTGGTGCTCCTGTTTTTCCGCTCGGCCGATTGGTGACCCTTCTGCAAACAGCAACTGGTTCAGTTGCAGAGTGCACGTGAAAAGTTCCGCCAGCAGGGCGTCGGGCTTGCTGCCATCAGCTACGACTCGGAGGCAATCCTCGGAAATTTTACTCAACGACACAGGATTGAGTATCCACTGATCGCGGATCCCAAGTCCGAAATCATTCGGAGTTACGGAGTGTTAAACACAGAAGCAACCGGGTTCACCAAAGGCATGGCACGTCCGGGATATTTTTACGTAACGCCCGATGGCACAGTGAAGGAGAAGTTTTTTGAGACGGCGTACACCGATCGCGACACCGCCGGCAGTCTGATCCTAAAGTTGTTCCCGGAATTGGTGGAAGCCAGCGGCCGTGAAGTCGCGGCGCCATACATCAAACTGACTCTGGATCAGTCCGACGGGACAGTAATTCCGGGGAGCCGTTTCACCGTGGCGACTGAAGTCACACTGCCGCCGGACACGCATGTTTATGCTCCTGAAGTAAAAGGGTACAAACCAATTCAATTAATAATGGAAGCATCGCCAGAGTTTAAGTTGCTGCCGGTGCGGTACCCTAAAGCAAAGGTGCTCTTTCTTCCGGTGATCAATGAGTCAGTACCAGTCTATGAAGGTAACTTCCGTCTGCTGCAGGACGTAGTAGTGTCGGCCGACCGGACGTTCATCGGCTCAATCAGCGAGGCCAAAACAATTACCCTGAAAGGAACACTCTTCTACCAGGCCTGCGACACCGTGAAATGCTATCTGCCCCAGAAACCTGGCGTCTCTTGGGTTGTGCGAGTAATCCCACTGGATGGAGAACGATCTCCCGACGCGATTCGGCATAAGTAAATTTAACCGCGTTAGGGAAGGTGTTCGCGGTTAGGCCCCAAGGAGCAGGGAGTTTGAAAGCGCGCCAAGGAGTCATCCGGCTTATCTGACGACGCTCAGTCCTTCCTGAGCCGTCTTGGCTCCAGCCAGACACAGCGAGTATCCATGCAAAATATTTTGCAGGCTGACGGCCAGTTTCCCGGCAATCGCCGGCTGAAGCTGGAGCGACTTGGTCATCCGGGAATAGACCGTCGAATACGAGCGGTCGTTGAACACCTACACGCTAATTTGTGCATGCGCATATCGGTCGCTGACTTAGCACGATCTGTGAATATGTCTCGTTGGCACTTCTGTCATCTTTTCAAGGCCGAAATGTCCCAATCGCCATCGCACTATATGAGGACCTTGAAAATGCGAGAGGCACAGAGGATGTTGTTGGAAACGTTCCTAAGCGTGAAAGAGATTAGAGCGACGCTGGGGAATATCGACCGCAGCCACTTCAGTCGTGAATTTAGAAACTACTGTGGTCTGACGCCAACTGAATTCAGAAGACGTCAAAACATGTCACAACCGCACGATTCAACACACTACGCCTCCAAGTAGCAAATTCCGCCACAACTTGTCCTGTAGCTTTCTCAGTTCTCTCGTATCCCATGTACACGTGCTGCTCGTAACACCGCACGACTCATGAAAATAGGAGCTAGGAAATGCAAAAGGTAGTCTGCACGTTGGATCGAACGTTTGGAAGAAAAGGTAGCCAACCCGCGTCGTCGCACTCCCCCGCGAGCAGGCTATCCATCGCTGCTCTAGTCGTTCTCGGTGTCAGTGGTTTGCTCTCTAACTCTGCTGCTGCGCAAGACTCGCCTCAAACGCTGAAAACGTCGGTTCTCGTCAAGCAACCGCTCTCGCCAGAAATCCTTGCAATGCACGCTCGCGCCAAGCGTCCAGTAGCTACAGCGCCGACGAGCTTGGAGCTGGGATCAACTACTGCACCAGCGCCGACGACTTTCAATTCCGAGCAGGGGCCTGGCCCCGGCCCGATCGGTCCCGGCCCGGGATGCAATTTGTTTCCGGCGCCCGCTTCCATAGGAACTTCAGTCCCTTTATCATACTTTGGACCACCGCCTTCCGACACCAATCGCAGCTTGGTCGGGCCCGTTCAATTGCTGGATACCGGCGTGGTTGACGTCGCGCACGGGACCATTACGATACCGCTTTATTTGGGCCATCTGAAAGGAAGCGGGAAGAATGTGTGGTATATCCTGACCGACGTTGACGACTCCAATGTCGCTGCCGAATTAGGTCTGAACTTCTCCGCCAAACTCACTTTCGCGTCGCATTCTGCCAGAACAGGAAACCTCGATGCAAACGGAAATATCGTATTTGACGCAGGCACGGTTAACTTTGCGCCTGAACGGAAGATTATTCCTGGCCCTCCCGGTCACGAATTTCCTCCCGCGTTTGCGACCCCGGGGTCGGTTGGGGACGCGAACTATGGTCCGCTCGTCAGAATCGTCAATGCCGCAAATGTGATTTACAACGCTCCCATGGTGGCTTTCGACGTGAACGCCAATGAAATCAGCTTCCCCAACGGCAACGTGGACTATAGCAAAGTGCACGACCAGGTGGTGGCTATCGATCCGGTCAACATGACAGTCACCCTTAATCTGATCAACGGCTTCAGTTTCGGGCGACCGGTGTGGTATCTCTCAATGGACACAAGCATTCCGCTGGGAGCGGCCATCGAACACAACACCTTCGCTCCGCTGATGCAAAAAATTCTGTTGGGCCACGATGACAGCTTCGCTAGTTCTGTCGAGCGTATCTTCATCAGCACCAACGGACCTGAGGAGGGCGGCTGCAACAACCCCCTACGGCAGGGTCTGTCGGCAGATCTAGCGGACGGACACAGGCCAAACAATGTCGTCGGCGGGATTCCGACCATCGCGCTCGATTACAGCCCGTACTGGGATGCACAGCTGTTCGAGTGGACCCAGAATGCTATCGATCAAGGTTTCCGGGGACAGGTCCGTGAAGAGTTCCAGATCCTCACCTTCGTGCAAGACGGTCTGATCACGGGGCCAAATGGTGGAAAATTTCAAAGTGCCGGTTTCTCCATCAACTGCCCGATCGTTCAGCGCCTCGATTGAGAGTCGGCTGGCTAACAATAGAGTGGCCCGCCATCTCGCGTTTCGATATGGCGGGTCTTTTCATACTGTACCTTAACCGGAATATTCCGCAGTTCCTGATTGGTATCGGTGGCACGCTGAGAGGTCATTGATACACAAGATGAATTGGCAATTTTCTGGTGTGGTCTCCATAACCTCTTCAAGGAGAACGAAATGACAGTAAAGTTAGTGGTGATTTATCCGCGCCCAGACGACATCGAAGCCTTCGAAACAGTTTACAACCGGGACCACGTGCCCATGGCAGTCGCAAAACTTGGCGGCAAGACAAAAATTGTGGCGAGCAAAATAGGCGGCTCCCCGCAAGGGACACCACCCTTCCATCGCATTGCAGAGATCCATTTCCCCTCCATGGAGGCTCTGCAAGCTTGCGCCGCATCGGACGGCGGCAAACAGACGCTCGCGAATGCAGTGGCAATTTCTTCAGGCGGCGCACCGATCTTCCTGGTCGCCGAAGAGGAAGTATTCGTGTTTCAAGGGAAGTGACTATCGGCCGAGAGTTGAAGGTTTTCGGATAACGGGCCGCAGGAGAGCGACGGAAATTTCGTGGCAGCGGGATTTTCCGGCGGCCTCGTCGTGGCGTGATATGGGAGCAGTAGAAAGAGGTATCCCGTGCGGCTTTCGGGCGGGTCACCGAAACGAAGGGTGCGACGTTCTCCCTCCGGCGCTGAACACGACAGCCGACGGCGTGGTGGCGCGGTGCTCCGAGGACGACTTCGGCGAACGGAGAACGACAAGCAGCCTTAATTGCATGATTACTGGTTGTGAACTAAGAAAGACGTCATCAGGTCTCCCTTTTGAGTTCCCATGGGCCTGTGGCCCACCTAGGGATGAAAGTCCATTCTTAACGTTCATTGATTCCAAATAAGTTACGCGCGACTTTCGACGGAGTGCAGCTGCCAATTTGCGCGAACGTAAGGGAGAGCCATTCAGTGGCTAAAGGTGTGTGCTATGAGGGGAAACAGACGGACGCGTGATTGATTCCGGGCTGAAAGTCGGTGACAGGGCAGCGTTCTAACCAACTGAACTACGTCCCCTCTTACTTTTCATACGGTTAGGGCTAAACCCGCATGTTTACTGTCTATTCTTGCTGTCAACCGTTTCGCCTGCTTCAATCCGTTCCACCGAATATAACCATTTTTCGGTACGAAATGGACAGTAAATGGACAGTATGAAAGACCGCCCAAAACCGTCCGCAAGCTATCGCGACGCCGAGCATCTGTCCATGCTCTCTGCTGAATTGTAGCAGAGACAATTCGAGTTGGTACAGGTCGCGACCACGCCGCGCTCTGCGCAATTTGGTGCGCTCGAAGAGGAACCAATCAAAACGAAAAAATGACTCGACAAGAATCCGACCGCTTTTGGACCTCCAGGCGGCCACGGTTAACGGTTGTTAAGTGCCCAGCGCTGCAGCGGATGGGTAAGCAGGGTAAATTTAACCTTCCGGCTTAATGGCTATTGACGAATTCCATAAGACTGCGGGATTGATTCGCTCCGGATAAAGCGTAAGCATCTGTTTGTACAGCTCAACCGCGGTCTTCGTATGGGAAGCAATCCTGTCGAAATCGCGTATATATTTTCGTGTCGCCTCGATGTTATCTGGCTTATCGGGTGCGCCGGGCCTCTTGTGTCCGGCAATAGCGGCCACCGGCTTCAACGACTCAATCGTATCGAGCGCCGCAATCCACTCGTTGCGGCCTTCCGCATTCGACTCACCCAGGTGAAGATGAACATCGTTGTAGAGCGCATCGCCGCAAACGGCAAGTCCGATGGAAGGGACGTGGAGACAGGTTGTGCTATCGGTATCGGTATGCCCGAGAGGAATACTTATGAGTTGTTTCCCTTCCAGTTCGAGAACACCGTCCTTGAGTTCGTCTGCAATCAAGAGCATCGAATCGATTTGTCCGGGAAAGCGTGGTTTCCAATATGACTCAACCACAGAAACCGACGCCTGCTTTCGCATAACCGCGATGACTTCGCTCGTCGCGACGAACCGCACCTTCGGAAATTTCTTCTGGATTGTGTTCGCGCCAAAGAAATGATCGCCGTGGCCGTGGGTTGCGTAGATTGCCGTCAAATTCTTGCCGCTGTGCGCGATCCAGTCGACAAGTTTCTTGTTTTGATCCACCGTAATCGCCGTGTCCACCAGCACGGCATCGCGCTCGCCTGAAATAAGCGTCGAAGAAATGGGCGACCATTTCATTTCGGTTGCGCCGGGCGGAAGGTCGCTTGTGACGACCGGGATCTGGGCACTGACAAGAACGTCCCACTGCAATCGCTTGGTCATCACTCCTCCTCAATTTGCCGGTTCTGCCCCGACGGCGCAGCGATGTTGGGTCAGCCTGCCACTTCGCACAAAAGGGTCTCGACTTTCTTGTCGAGATCCCTCGCGACCGCAAGTGCCTCGGAATTCCGATACGGAGCCAAGAGACTGGCCATCCTGTCATAGGAAATGTGGACGCCATCAGAGCGTTCGTCGACAAGCACCGTGACGGGGGCATAAGACCCAGCGTCTGGAACGTGCCTTGCCATTTGCTGCATGATGAGCGGATTGCCCACGATGAGCCGCACCATTCGAGGCTTATCGCGATCCGTCGCTTTCCTTATCACGGCGCCGTGATCCAGTTCCATGAAGAGCATCAGGCCCGTCTTGGCCAAACCTTCGCGAACTATGCTTTCGAACTCTGTAAACGTCGGCGCAGCCGCTGTCCTTTTCGCGAACGCAACTATGTCCGGATGGCCTATAGCGGTTTTAATCGCTACCAATATTTCATCGAATGGCCGGGACGAGATCAGACTGAATCTCTCGACCTCAACTGTGGCTATCATCCCGACCACCTTTATTACCACTCTCGACAAGCGTGTCGATTACCTCGGGCCAGTTTTTCTCGAACCCGGCATCGCGTTGCAGTCCGCGTTCCAGCACGGTTCTTATACGGTTCTGAGCTTCGGGCCACCCGAGCGCTGTTCCAAACGAAGTGAAGGCGTCGAGGAGCCGATCGAACGGCGGCAAAGAGACTTCGTTGACGAGATGCTTTGCCGCGACGAGAGCGCGCCGATCGAAGGAGCCGATCCGGCGTGCGAGGGCATCGACGAAGCCGTCCAACTCGGCATCCGGAAGGGATCGGTTCACATAACCGTATCGTTCCGCTGTGTCGCCATCGAAGTCGTTGGCACTCAGAACGATTTCGAGCGCCCGCCCGCGCCCCACCAGGTGCGGAAGGCGCTCTGTGCCTCCGCCCCCGGGATGCAGGCCAACTCCGAGTTCGGGATGGCCGAGCTTCGTGTTCTCGCGCGAGGCGAACCGCATGTCGCAGGCAAGAACGAACTCGCTGCTCACGCCGCGCACGCAGCCCCGGATTCTTGCGAGGCTGACGACCGGCGCTTTCGTTAGGCGCACGAACGTGTCCATCAAAATAGGTAAGCCCGTGGGGCCGATAGCGCTCATGATGGTTCCGATCTTGCCCGTCAGATCGAAGTGCGACAGGTAGAAGTCCGGAAGAGCGCTTTCGAAAACAACCACACGCAAACTCTCAGTAGTCTCCATACGTACAAGAAGGTCCTGAAGGGCCTGGAAGACGTCGGCGTCAACGACATTAAAGGGCGGATAGTCGAATATGGCTCTCCAGTACCTCGGCGTTTCCTCGATCACTCGTGTGGGTGAAGTATTCGATTTGGCCACGATTGATCCTCCTTTAAGTAAGGTTCAGCGAGCGGGACGGATCTGTGATCTTCTTGTCTTCGTAAGAGCGCATGCGCGCGAGCGCCCAGTCGGAAACGCACAATCTCATGACGAGGTTTCGCTCGTCGCGAACAACACCGTCCTGGCTGAAGGCGAAGGGCTTCAGTCGTCCGAAACGGGGGTCACTGGAGTTGCTGATGTAGAAATTCGCTCGTCCGACCGTTGGCAAGGTGAGCCGCGGCGGCGTTGTAATGCGCCCCATTATGACGAGAGAAGGCATGACTCTGACCCGGATAGCTGTAGACCATTGCGTTCGGTTTCTTAGCAAGTGCCCCTTTAATCTCCCCTTGTGCAGCTTTGGAAATGAACTCATCCTCCTCGGCTACATGCATGAGAAGGGGCGCATGAAGTCCACCGACCTCTCCCAGATATTTCTCCGTGTCGGCGCCGTGATACCAGACCGCGGCGTCGATGCCGTCGTTGCGCACGGCTGTCATAAAAACCATCAGCGCGCCGAGGCAATAGCCGAGCAAGGCAACCTTACCGTTGCATTCCGGAAGACTGCGTGCTGTGTCAACTGTGTCCTTTATGTCCCTTACGCCCGCATCTCTGTCATAGGCCGAATAGAGGCGAAGGCCGTGTTGCCAGTCGGCTTCGGAGGTGACGTTCAGGTCGACGCCCGGCTCCTGCCTCCAGTACAGGTCTGGAGCGAGCGCGAGGTAACCTTGTTCTGCCAATTCATCGCAGTGCTTGCGAATGTCGGCGTTCACACCGAAAAGTTCCTGCAGAACGACAACAGCGGGAGCCGGCAAAGTCTTCGGCCGCGCGATGTAGGCGGCGAACGTGCTGTCATCTCCTTTTATGGTGATGTGATCTTTCATTGTGTACTCCTCAGGCAGCTACGTTGATCCGTTCGGAGCTGGCAGCCTCTTCGATGAGCTTGGCTGTTTCCTTCGGATGAGACATGTAGGCCACGTGGCTTGCCTTTACGTCGACCGTCTCAGCCTTAGCGCGCTTTGCCATCATGCGCTCCTGGTCCGGATTGATCGATCGGTCTTCGGTGGCCACCATGTACCAGGTGGGCTTCTTCTTCCACGCGGGATTTTTAACCTGATGGGTGAACGAGTCGGTGGAAATCGGAACCTGCGATATAGCCATGAATTCCGCCTCATCTCGCGGGATGTCTGCCGCGAAGTCGGCCGCGAAATGCGCCTCGTCGATCCACCAAAGCCCATTGCTGTCCGGTTTGAACGCCTTCGATGCTTGTGGTAACGCGGTTTCGATCGACGCACAGCTCTCACCTTCATCGAGAGCGAAGGCGGCAATATAGACCAGTGCCAAAACATTTGGATCGTTCCCGGCCTCGGTGATGATGGCCCCGCCATAGCTGTGGCCGACCAGGACGACCGGGCCGCCCATGGCGTCGATTGCGGCCTTCGTGTACTTTACGTCGTCGGCGTACGAGGTCTCAGGAGGCTGCGCCACCGACACTTTGTAGCCATCATTCTTGAGGATGTCAGCGACCCTTTTCCAGCCGGAGCCATCGGCGAAAGCTCCATGCACCAGAACTACATTCTTAATATGCTGTTTCACGATTATTCTCCTTTGCGGTAAAGATCCACTCGGATCAATTGATTTTCGTCCCACGCATAAGACAACAGCGGTTTGGCGGAGGCGTGCGACATCGTTTCGTGCTTCACTGAACTGCGTCGCCCTGTTACGGTTCGGGCTGCTCTTTCGGCCGGTCTCGCTCTTGCAGCATCCATTCCCTGATGTAAGGCGGACAGTGCAGGATCGAGACCCCCTTTGCCTCACATGCGTTGAGAAAACGAACACCTTCGAGATCGATAAGATCCAATTCCTCCAAATCCAAAACGACTGGCGATTCGCAGCGCTCGATTTCGGTTTTGACTGTATGTAGGTGCTCAACTCGAAGTTCGCCGCTGAGCCGAATCCCCCCTTGGACCCGTTCAATCCGCAGCGTCATTTTCTACCGGCTCCGGAAGACAGTGACGGCCGGGCAAGTCACAGGCCATTTGCAATAGCCTGTTGTAGTTGAACTTAGCCTGGCACATCGTCCTGATTTTTCAGGAATTCACTTTTGATCAGGAAAAGACGCTTATAATCGCCCGATGGCTTCTGTAACAGGCCAGCGATCCGAAGAGGTACTCAGCAGAGCGCTGGACGAACTAAAGAACTCCGAAAGAAAACTTCGGCAGGTGATCGACACGATCCCTACGCTGGCGTGGTGCAATCTGCCGGATGGTTCAAATGAATTCATCAACAAACGATGGCTTGAGTACACGGGCCTCTCCCTTGACGAGTCTCATGGTTCGGGTTGGCAAGTTGCGATCCATCCGGAGGACCGAGCGACGTTGACGCAGAAATGGCAAGGACTCTTGATAACGGGTGAATCAGGCGAAATCGAAGCGCGTCTGCGTCGCCATGACGGAGTGTTTCGCTGGTTTCTCATGAGGGTTGAGCCGCTACGAGACGAGACTGGCGAGATTGTCAGGTGGTACGGAGCATGCACCGATATCGAAACCCTCAAGCAAACAGAAGCGAAGCTCCGAGAAGATGAACGCGAGCTTCGCCGCATCACCGATTTAATACCACAGGCGATTGTCGTCCAGGATCCCTCTGGCGCTCCCATCTACGCCAACCAAGCGACGCTCGACTACACGGGTTTGGCCGCAGAAGATGTGGTCGACCCGCACTTTCGAGAACGAATCTTTCATCCCGACGACCTGGAGAGATTGCGCGAGGGGCGCAATGCTGCTCTCGCCCGCGGGCTTCCGTTCGAAATTGAACAGCGGGCTCGCCGGAAAGACGGCCAATATCGTTGGTTTCTTATTCGTTACAACCCTTTCCGAAATGACGAGGGCCAAGTGACTCGCTGGTACGCAACTGGAACGGACATCGATGACCGCGTGCGGGCAGAGGAGAGGACACGCAATGAAAACCTGGCGTTGCGGGAGCAAATCGATCGTGACTCGATGTTCGAGGACATCGTTGGCTCCTCGGAAGCGCTACGGAAAGTGTTACGCCAGATCGCAAAACTAGCTTCTTCCGATTCGACAGTCTTGATTCTCGGCGAAACCGGTACAGGAAAGGAGCTGATAGCTCGCAGCATCCACAAGCGATCCAATCGCGCGGATCGGGCATTCATCGGGGTGAATTGCGCTGCAATCCCACAATCGCTGATTGCTTCCGAGCTTTTCGGCCACGAGAAGGGCGCCTTCACCGGCGCAACCCAGCGTCGCCTCGGACGTTTTGAATCGGCGAATGGCGGGACAATTTTTCTGGACGAAGTTGGCGACGTGCCTCCCGAGATCCAAGTCGCGTTGCTGCGAGTGCTGCAAGAACGTGAAATCGAGCGCGTCGGCGGCAATAAGCCAATACCCATCGACGTTAGAGTGGTCGCGGCTACTCATCGTGATTTGAACACGCTCGTAGCGGAAGGCAAATTCCGTGAAGACCTTCTATATCGACTGAATGTAGTCCCTATCGACGTACCGCCGTTGCGCGAACGCGTAGCCGACATTCCCTTGCTGGTTGAGTATTTCATCGACCGCCTCGGCAAGAAAGCTGGGAAGAAATTCAGAATGATCGACAAGAAGAGTCTTAGATTATTACAGGCATACGACTGGCCTGGAAACATTCGCGAACTACAAAACGTAATTGAGCGTGCCGTCATTCTGTGCGAGGGCGACGCCTTTTCGGTGGACGAGACCTGGCTTCGCCCAGAACTCCCGGTTGCCCGTAGCCGACGGAATACGCTTAACGGTTTCCTCGCGCGGCAGGAGAAGGAAATGATTGAAGCCGCGCTGGCAGAGTGTTATGGACGGATCTCGGGCCCTTTGGGCGCATCCACAAAACTAGGGCTTCCGGCCCGAACACTCGATTCGAAAATCAAGCGTTTCAAAATCAACAAATATCGGTTCAAGGTGCCACGCGCTAGCTGAATCAGTTCCGGCGCTTTGCTGGAAACGTCCTGTGGTCACGTAAAAAGTCAAAGAAGACTGTCTTTATGCGAAGTGCAACCACAACGATTAAACGGTGCTCGTGGGTTAGTGTCGATGATCCGCTTATGCTCCAATATCATGATCGCGAGTGGGGCGTCCCTGTCCACGATGATCGCAAACACTTTGAATTTCTCGTGCTTGAAGCTGCGCAGGCCGGCTTGAGCTGGACGATTGTACTGAAGAAACGGGAAGGTTATCGGCGCGCTTTCGATGGGTTTGAACCCGAGAAAGTCGCGCGATATTCGGCTCGGCGAATCGAGAAGCTCGCATTAAATTCTGAGATCATTCGCAACCGCATGAAGATTGAGGCCGCCGTGCGCAACGCATGCGCATTTCTCAAAATCCAGGAAGAGTTCGGAAGCTTCGACTCCTATTGCTGGCGTTTCGTTGACGGACAGCCAAAGCTTAACCGGTGGAAGATCATGCGACAGATTCCTGCGACTTCTGTCGAATCCGATGCGTTCAGCAAGGATCTTAAGCGTCGCGGATTCAGTTTCGTTGGTTCGACGATTGTGTATGCCCACATGCAGGCGGTTGGAATGGTAAACGATCATCTCGTCGATTGTTTCCGTTATCCGGAGATTCGGCAGAATCGGAAGACTTGATCTTCCATGCTGAAGAAGAGTTTCGAGGTGCCTTTGAAAGAGATAAGTTCGTGATCTCCTAGCGCGACACTAGAGTAGTTATCTCCCTTAACACACGGGCTCCCGAGCGGATTGTCGCTAATGTGGCGACGACAAAAGTCATAAAATTGGCCAAGCTTCGGGGCTCACGGCCTACGATCTGAAACGGAGAACACGATGTCCAACAGCATATCGACCTTACTGCTTCGTAATCTGAGCGACGTATTCGGCGAAAATGATCCCGTGCGTCGTCGCGCTGTAATCGACGAGATCTTCCATGAAGATGCAGTATTCTATGACCCAAAAGGCGGTATATTTCGTGGCCGAGACGAGATCGATCGTATTGCTGGTGTGATAAAAGCGACACATCCAGATTTCGAATATCAGCCCCTCTTCCCTCCCGAGGAATTAGGTGATGCCGGACGGGTTCGATGGGTATCTGGCACTCCCGGCAAACCACCAGCTTACGCGGGAACCGATTTTATCGTCGCGCGGAACGGTCGCATTGCTTCGGACTATCTCTTTTTCGACAATCTTCCTTAAAGCACCGGAGCCTACTCGCATCCTCTAGGAAGTGCGATTCTGATGCCACTCGTGTGGTGTAGCTCCAGTGACCCTCTTGAACGTCCGCGTGAAGTGGCTCTGATCTGCAAAACCTGTTGCCACAGCCACCATGGAAAGGCTCTCTCCTTTCATTAGCAGTAGCTCCTGCGCTTTGCCGATCCGGGTGTTCAGTTGATAGCGGTGCGGGGATACTCCTGTAGACGCCTTGAACATCCTCGCAAATTGCGAGGATGACAGGTCGACCAGACGGGCAAGCTGGAAAACAGAAACGGATAAATCGAGATGCTCGTGGATGAAGTCGAGAACGAGACGGAGTTGTGAGACCGATAGTCCTGAGTTCTCTTTTTGGGGTCGCCCCTGGAAGCAGGCGCTCAGGAGGGCGATCGTGAGTCCTTCTCCGTACAATCCTGTACTCGGGTCAGATGTGTCACATTCGGCAGCAAGGAGTCGCGCACACTCGACCGCTCTCTTGTCATGAAACATCAGCTCAGGATTTCCGGCTTTGCCCGGGTCCAGATCGGGGCCAAACCAATCTCCCAGAGATTTCCTGTCGAAGCTCAGGCGAAGTTCGCGTACAGACTCCATGTTCTCTGTATAGCCCCAGACCCTCATCTCTGCCGGGACAAAACTGATGTGATTAGGTCGTTGACGTTCCAAGGCAGCGGGACGATGCAGATTTGTGCGGGCCTCACATCTGCCGCCTATCTCCGCGAGCACAACTGTGAGAGTGTCTTGCGGACCCGACAGATCGTGCCAGGCACGGCCTGGGTGGTTGAAGTGCTGCAGGTGACGAACCGCAATGCCGGCGAAGGTTCGAAGTCTGCTGTGCGCCGCCTTCATGCCGTGCGGAGAACGAAACTCAAATGTGTCCGATCCCTCAGAAACCTGCATCTGTAGTCTCCCTTTTGCGGCTCTCCCCCATAGCATTTTCATACTATGGTAGCCGTTTCGTACAAGCCATTCTCTGTTCCTTCTAAGTATTTTGAGAGAAATGCCAGCAGGAAGAATGGCCGGGAAGGTCAAAGGGAAGATCGTTACACTGGCAAAGAGAACACGAGGAGGAGAAGATGACAGCTGCAGAACTGATGCACCACAACTTCGATGAGATCTTCATCGAGCTTGATCCAGTGAAGCGCGAAGCCATGATGCGCAATGCTTATACGGAAGATTCCGTATGGATACACCCGGGTGGACGCCTGGTCGGCATTGCGGCGATCAACGAGGCAGCGTCGGAAATTCGTAAGCGCATCCCGGAGTACCGCTACAAGGTGGTTGGCGATATTCGCACGATGCACAATGTCGGGATGTGCCGTTGGGGGAGCGGACCTCCTGACCAACCTTTCCGCTATACCGGTACGGACGTTCTGGAGGAACGCAACGGCCGTGTTGCTGTGTTCTACACCTTCATCGATAGTGGAACCCCGCCGGTCTCGTCGACGGACTAATGCCTTCGCCTAGGTGGAAAACGTGGCTGACGCGCAGTAGCGCCGTTGCGCATCCAATCCTGAGTTTGAGAAGCTTCTCCAGATTATCCGGGGGTGGCTTGATAGAGGAGGATGAATGGCGCAGGTATGGTTAGTCACCGGCAGCTCTCGTGGTCTGGGTCATGCAATTGTTGAAGCGGGCCTGGCTGCGGGCAATAAGGTGTTGGCGACAGCTCGGGACATTAAGTCGCTGGCTGATCTGTCGGAACGATATGGAGATCAGGTCAAGCTCTTCGCCATGGATGTGACCGACGAAGCAGCAGCAGCAAACGCAGTAAAGGCGGCGGTCGATGTATTTGGCTCGCTGGATGTGGTCATTAACAATGCGGGATATGGCAATCTTTCGTCCGTCGAAGACACGCCTCTATCGGAATTCCGGGCACAGATCGAAACGAACCTCTTTGGAACGATTATTGTGACGAAGGCAGCTCTTAGGTATTTTCGCGAAAAGAAAGCAGGCCAGTTCATTCAGTTTTCATCGGTGGGCGGAAGGATTGGCCCTCCGGGACGTGGGCCTTATTCGGCGGCGAAGTGGGGTGTCGAAGGCTTCTCCGAGGTGCTTTCGCGCGAAGTGGCACCGCTCGGCATCAAGGTCACCATCGTTGAACCCGGTGGCTTTCGCACAGACTTCGCGGGCAGTTCCACCGAACTTAGCGAAGGTCATCCTGAATACGATTCGACGGTTGGAGCTACCGCAAGATTTCAGCGGAACTACAACGGCAAGCAGCCTGGTGACCCCAAAAAGGCAGCTCAGGCGATCGTCCAGTTGACGCAAGAGCGGAACCCTCCGTTGCGACTCTTGCTCGGCAGCGATGCGTACGCCGCCGCGGAGAAGAATGATCTTGCGCGATTAGAGGAAGCACGAATTTGGAAGAAACTCAGCGTCTCCACCGATTTTGAGACGAAGTGAAGAAGCAGCAAATATTAAGCAGGAGAATCCGAACCGCGCCAAGGTCGTCAATGGTTCGACTTGGACTGGATTCTTTCTTTCTTCGTCTTACTTGACGATCAGATTGCGCGAATCAGCAGGGCTCGAACCCGCGACCTCTGCCGTGCAGTGGCAGCGTCCACGCCACGCTCTCGCGTGGAAACAGCTCCTGGAATGCGGCGAGAATTTAGTGCCAACCGAGCGCTGGGGCGATCGAAGTCAGAATTGCCTCCATGACGTGCGCATTGTAGGCAACACCGAGTTGATTTGAGATGGTTAGCAGCAACGTGTCGGCCTCCGCGATCGCCTCGTCTTTCCTAAGTTGCTCGATGAGAATCTCCGGTTCAGCAGCGTAGCTGCGGCCAAATATCGCCCGTGTATTTTCGTCAAGGAACCCGATCTTGTCCTCCTCTTCACGAGAGCCTTGTCCGAAATAGCGTCGATCACGGTCATCGAGCAACGGAAAAATACTGCGGCTAACTGAAGTACGCGGAGTCCGCTTGTGACCAGCTTCCTTCCAGGCTGCCCGAAAGGCGCGAATCTGCATGGCCTGTTGGATGTGGAGCAACTCGCCGGTCTCGTCGAATTTGAGAGTGGAGGTCTGCATGTTCATTCCTAGCTTCGCGGCCCATTCTGCCGTCGCGTTGGAAGCAGATCCCCACCAGATACGATCACGCAAGCTTGCAGAGTATGGCTCAAGACGCAGAAGCCCTGGCGGATTGGGAAACATTGGACGTGGGTTAGGCTGCGCGAAGCCCTTGCCGCGCAGCAACTCAAGAAATTCTTCGGCATGCCGCCGGCCCATATCTGCATCGTCCTCGCCTTGTGTCGGGCGGTAGCCAAAATAGCGCCAACCAACGATGACCTGCTCGGGGGAGCCGCGGCTGATTCCCAACTGCAGTCGGCCGCCAGAGATTAGATCCGCAGCCCCAGCGTCCTCCACCATGTAATGAAGATTCTCATACCGCATGTCGATCACCGCGGTGCCAATTTCAATCTTTCGCGTTTTAGCACCCTTCCGGTTCATCACTTTGCGCAATCAGGCTCGCGCTTTCTGTGTCGAAGGCTCGACAATGTCCTGGGTGATAGCGGTCACGCGCCCGACGATGGTGGCCTCGGCTGGATAGCGTAGGTGTTGCCTTCTCCGCTTCGACTGCTGGCTCGGAACAAGGATCAGCCGGCCGTCAAGCATCTCGCACCAAGTGCAAACGTAATGGTCGCGGAGCTCCACGAAGAAGACGGGGCGATCGTAGTCGCCGGGCCAACCGGAGAAAGCAATCTTCTTTTGACGTGGGTCGATGCGTATGAACGCCCCAGGTCTGACAAAGGGATATAACGTATCGTCATCCATCCCGACATACCCGTACAAATCATCGGAGTCGGCCATTAACTGAAGCGGAAGCGGAACCTCGTCCCAGGTTTCAATCATTTTGCGTACCAGGTTGGTCCGTTCCGCCTGCAATTTCCCTCGCAGTTTTGCTGCTGCCTGCATGGTTGACTTGTAGGCCTCCGGCGCCCCTCCGATCAGGTAGCTGTGGGGCAACGCGAGTGTTTTGTGCTCGGTGAGAGCTTCACTGACGGGAACGCCGCAGAGAACCGCCATGCGATCGTAATCGCGTCCGTAGATGACACTCAGGGTGTAGAGCCTGTGGAGACTAGGCGCAACCTTCCCGTTTTCAATATCAGCCAGGGAAGTTCGAGCTATTTTGTAATCGGAACTCTGCCGCCGGTCGGCAATGCTCTCGCTCAAGTCTTCTACATCACGCAGCGATAAGCCCCGGCGCTCGCGCTCAGCTCTGAGCCGCTTTCCCCACTCCGGGTTCCACGACGAGGCCCACATCTGACGGCCCATCCCGAAGGAATCGTTCGATGTTAACGCAAACACGAGATGTTTCAACAAGTTTCTGAATCGTTTCCTAAAATCCGGACAAAGCGGGCCACCATCTGGTCGTCATTCCGGCCACCAATCGTACCTGGCTGTTGGCGGGGCCCACCGTTTATGTACTTGTTTTGCTTAGGAGAAGCCGGGCATCTGGCCGAAGGTTGGGACAGCGCGAAGATAGTTGTGGCGATCACGGCCTCTGGCTACTTATACAAGGTGAAGTCTGCGAGCAGTCATTCTTGAGCGCATCCAAGAAGGGGGACGGCGGGCGCGACCTACTGGGAGATAAGCGCGCTTGTCGAGTAATCGGCGCGGGCCGGAAGTTCTCGCAGGAACGACCGAGCGAGAGAGACTGTGCCGTCGCGCCTGAGGAATGGTTCACCAACCAGCTCGGCACTGGCCGGAAAAAAAGTCCAAGCTATCCTCGAAAATAAGAAACTCACTCTCTACCAGGTTTCACGGCAATCGGCAGAGCTGTATGGCCGCTCGTCCCCGTTCTTCCTTCCGCACAATCTCTATTACGATGTCCGTGGCGGATCATTCAGACCCAGTATCTATCAGATGTCAGGTTTGAGTCGCATTTCTGGCTATCGGGTGGCGGACTGGCTTCGAGTATTCGGTTACAACCTCGAGGACATTACACGGCTCCAGATTCTGCTGCCCTCGAAACGTACCGTTGTCCTCGATACTTCGCTTACCGACCTCAACGAATGGATTCCCTGGCTCGACAACCGGCCCGATGGAGTTTCCATGCCATCGATCGCACCGCTCGCAAAGCTTGTGAAAGCGGCCCCTGCGCAACGGATCAGCTCTCTCAAGGGTCCTCTCGCGCCACGTTTTCTCTACGCTAAGGTTGGCACTGAAGACGCGCTTGCCTTTCCCGATTTACTTCCGGGGAGCATCGTGCGAGTGAATCCAGACACGCTGGACAGTACGCAGCAGAAAACTTCGCCGAGTTTTCTCATCGTATACTCTTCTGGTTGAGCACAGCAAGGGTTTCTCTTGTTGTCGTATACGCGTCCTCGGGAACGGTGTCATCGTGCCCTTCGACAATGGGCTCGGTCATGCACAGGTTGAATTACATTGTCCTCAAGAGGCAAAGCTTCGGGGCGCTGTCGATTTCGAGTTTCGACCATTGTTGCGCACGGTGGAGCCGGAAGTCCCAAAGGACTTGGGGCGGCGCTGGAGACCTCAGCTCCTTCCTTCAAACGAAGACTTCGGACAACTGCTGAAAAGAACCCGCAGAAAAAGGAATCTTTCTGTTCGCGAAGCCGCTCGAATGAGCCGCACGATTGCCGACGTTCTGAAGGACGATCGATACATGAGCTCGCCTAGTTCGCTCAGCGACTACGAACTGAGTAACTTTGCTCCGCGAGACTTCCACAAGATTATTACGCTTTGTTCCATCTACGGCCTGCACTTTGAATCGATGATGAGACGATTAGGAGTAGACCTCGCGGAGGCTGGTACAGAATCGATGCCGGACCGCTACTTGCCCCGTAGCGAGCCTCCTCTAACGGTCAAAAGCGCCGCCGGGGATGTTGTCCACACTGGATTTCTTGAGAAGCTGGAAGAGTGTCAGGATATCCCGTTCTTCTTGCGTCATTCCTCGGAATATTTCTCGGGTTCCGCACACGTCTCCCTGGATGATTTCTTCTGGGTTGGCGGAGACGATGATCCGCTTCACCCCTATCTGGCAAAGGCATTGGTTGTCATGGTCAACCGCCGCCGAAAGACACCCCTTCACTTTGTGTCGAGGCCACTTTGGCAACAGCCGATCTATGTTGTTCCTCAAGCGCCATGGGAACCACTTTGCCGCCTGCTGCGGGGTCGAAAGTGGCGCACTCGTTGTCCATCCGTACGCGAGGGATTTCCATCGCGATGAAGAATACCGACTTCACCAGGACGCGGAAGTCGTCGGTCAAATTGTTGCGATTGCCAGAAGGCTTCCTTAGTTACTAAGAACCCTCAGTGCGCAAGGACAATACTCGATTTCCTGATGGTTTTCCGGACAGATCTCGAACATAAGTTTGCCGAGAGATTGAATCTTTTTCGGGGAAGTCCGCGTGAATTGATCGAAAAGTGCACACGACATAGATTTTCTGGACAGATCACATCCGCGTCCGTAGGCTCGACATGATTGCTGATCTCGCCGGCATTCAGGAAGCCGCACGTTGTCCTCCGTCACTCAGCAGCGAAGATTGCACTGGCTGCCGCTTGAACTCCTCTGGCTGGTCAAAAAATATCGGCCGCTTTTGCACTGGCACGTGGCCAGTTTCCTGTGCATCACAGCTGGCAGCCTTCTCGCAATGCTCTCGCCGCTGCTGCTTAAGTGGCTCATTGATGGCATCATCCCGCAACGACGCATCGGGCTGCTGCTGCTCGCAGTAGCCCTCGAGTTTCCTCGGTCACGAGGGCAGGGTTGCACTTACCAGCTTGGGTAGTTACCTGATGCTCAGCGCTTCACAAAAAATGGGACTCACCCTGAGAGTGAGGCTGCTCAACCATTTGGATACTCTTTCTGCAGACTACTACGATGACACACCCGTGGGCACAGCCATGTATCCGCTCAAGGAGCCGATCGAGGAGATCTCCTATTTGAGGATCCGATCTCCTGCCGGCGATTCTGCGGATGATGCTCACGACCGTATTCACGTTGGCAGCGATGTCAGCACTGAGCCCGCTGCTCACGCTGACTGTCCTTCCTCTGGTTCCCGTTTTCCTGGTGACGAGGCACTACTTCCGAAGAAAGCTTGCGACCGACTCCGATGCCGCGCAGGATGATCGGCTCGCCTTGGGATAACTTCCTCGAAGAACATCTCTCGTCGGCGATTTCGATTCAGATCCTGTGCCAGGAAGGGCGCCAGGAGCGACGCGCTTTCCGGCTCCTCGCGCGCTCGCTGCGGTCGCAGCAACGACTCTATCGAACGGCCGCCTGGTTTACGATTTGGGGTTCTCTCGCGATTGTTGTGGCAATGTCCGCAGTGATCGGCTATGGCGCAAAGAGTGTGCTCGCGGGGACATTGAGTGTTGGAAGCCTGGTTGCCTTCTATGGTTTTGTGACTCAACTTTTCGATCCACTGAGCGGCGCCTCCGAGCTTTACGCGAGAGCGCAGAAAACCTTTGCCAGCATCCGCCAGGTGCAGGGCGCATTTGCCTTACGGCCGAGCGTGAGAAGCGCCACGGACGCACTCAAGCTTTCCAGCCAGGATACAGCCGAGATCAAGAGCTTGCCGCAGATCGAGTTTGGGTACTCCCGGAACAAAGAACTCCTTCACATCCCCTCGCTTCGGATACTGCCGGGGGAACAGATAGCCATTGCGGGAGAAAACGGAGCCGGCAAGAGTACGCTGGTCAGGCTCATCGCCAGACTCTACGACCCGGTTTCAGGCGAAGTACGGTTCGGCGGAGAAGACATTCGGAATATTCATCTCAAGAGCCTGCGCCACACCGTTTGTTATCTGCCGCGTGACCCAGTCTTGTTCGACGGAACAATCAGATCCAATTTGCAGTTCGTCCGATCCGCAGCCTCCGAGCGGGAAATAGAAGATGCAATCCGATTGGTGGGGTTGTCCGACTTGGTGAGATCGCTGCCTGACGGTCTTCGCCAGCGGATCGGACCGGACGGATGGCAGCTTTCAGGGTGGGGAGCGTCAACGCCTCGCCCTCGCGAGAGCGGTTCTGCAACAACCGCGGGTATTGATTCTGGACGAGGCCAGCTCCTGCATGGATCCGGGGGCAGAACAACGTATCCTTCAAGAACTCCGGCGAAGCCTCAGGTTGTCGACCTTCATTGTCATCTCACACCGGCTTTCTACGTTTTCAACTTTTGAAAGGGTTCTTCTTCTCTCAAGCGGACGTATTGTCCGTGATGGCGATTGCTCCGTTTCTGAACATCCATGGCGCTCACTCTGAGTCGGCGGTTTCCACAGGTTCACTTCCGAGCCAGAGGACATTATTTCAATATCCAAGTAAGTCCAATTGCCGCACGATCTTATCGCTGGTGCACCTTCTCGCCGGCGGCTTGATGCGAGCCAATTAGGATGCAACAGCGAACAGACTCGCTTTCTTGCGTCATCGGTCGTTCGGGAGATCGTGTAATCCTGACAACAACATCCGGGCGACTAGGTTGCTTTTCCGGAAAACTCAGACTTTTTGTGGCTTTCAATTTACGAGCATGTCAGAGTGCGCCCAGACATTGTGACTCACCTTGCACGCCGACGAAGTGGGGCTACCGATGTACAAAGTCTCAGAAGGTATTCGCAGCACGCACGGCCAGGATGGCGCTGTTGTGCTGGATCTCCGGGAAGGTCGATTTCTGCGTTTGAATCAGACCGGCTCGAAACCTCTCCAATTGATCGAACGAGCGCACACGCAGTCTCAGATCGTCTCAACTTTAAGTCAGGAGTTTGGTAGCTGCTGGGAGGTTGCTCAAGCCGATGTCATCAAGTTCCTGCGATCTCTCGAACAACTGGGACTTATCTATCAGCCTTCCGCTGAATGAGGGCACATATGAACGTAAACGGCTCCAATACAAAGCGTCCAATGGCATTTCTTGTGTCAAAAGCTTTGTTGGGGCTTGCATTTTATGACGCGCTGCTGTCGGCAGGAGAGTTTTGCGGCCATGCTTCACCGTGTACACAATTGGGAACTTTCGACGAATCCCTGAGGCCGGAAACGGTGAGCCGAATTTGCATAGCTTTGAATATTGCCTGTACGTGCTATCCAAAGCGTGTCTTATGCCTGCAACGCGCAGCGGTCGGAACTTGTTTGCTCCGTGAATACAGTTTGCCGGCCAAGTGTTCATTGGTGTGCGAATCATGCCGCTCCTCGCGCACGCCTGGGTCGAGGTCGATGGCGCGGTAGTGAACGATCTCCCACGCGTGCAGAAATACTACGACTGTCTGACATGCGATTGAGATCAGTTGGCGGGAGTACCAATGAGCGTTCAAGCAGGCATTTACTACTTTGATGATAAGGAAGTCTCACGCCTAGACGTGGAACGCCTGCTCTGGGGTTTAGAGGGACGTGGACCCGACTATTCTGGCGTTTTCATTCGAGGTTCGCTCGGCATCGGCTACAGAGGCTTTCTCATCACGCCAGAGGAGCAAATGAACCAGCCACTCGTGCGCGACTCCGCCGTCCTTACTTTCGACGGGAGACTAGACGACCGCCTCGCACTGTGCGCGAGACTGCACGGCGTATCCAATTCCCTAGATGATGCGACCATCGTTCTGGTTGCGTATGAACAACTGGGCGTGAACTCTTTTAGACTTCTCATGGGCGAGTTCGCTTTCGTATTGTGGGACCGAGTTCAGAAGTTTCTCTTTTTTGTTCGCTCCCCTTTGCGGCAGCCGACATCTCTATTACGTAGCGAACGGTAGAAGAGTTATTTGGTCTTCAGAATTCGACGATCTGGTCATTAAGTCAGGAATCGAACCAGTCGTAAACGATGCCTACGCGATCGGGTTTGCCCATTATCAACCAGATATCGATGAGTCTCCCCTCGTCAATGTCTTGGTGGTTCCACCCGGCTCTTACGTCCAGATGAAGCGCGAAGCCGAAATTCTACCACCTGTGCGCACATGGAATCCGGAGTCATTGCCAACGCTGGAACTTTGCGTCCGACACCAGTTATGAGGAGGCGTGTCTTCAAGAGATTGAATCTGCGGTGTCTGATCGTCTGCGGGTAAAGGGACCTTTATTCTGTGAGCTCAGTGGAGGCTTCGATTCTTCAACCATAGCCGTTACGGCAGATCGAGTCCTCAACAAAAGCGGGCGGGATCCTGCCAATCTGACGACAGTTTCTTGTACCTATGAAACATCCCGTGAGGCCGACGAGAGTTTCTTCATTTCCCTCGTCGAAAAACACCGCGGTCGGGAAGGGCTACGGATTGAAGAACAATCACTAAAAGTACAACTGGGGCTGGAGGAAATTGAATTCACCGGCTTTCCCAATACCCAACACCTGTTCCCCGGGCGGTACACCACTACACGAACGGCTGATGCGGGCGGCCAGTGCCCGGGTTCTGCTCAGCGGCAACGGCGGCGACGGGCTTCTTCTGGTCGGATCCTGTCGGCAGCCCCGAGTTGGCGGACTTGGTGACCCAAGGCCGTTTCCGATCTGCTTTCTCGCTAGCAATGGAATGGAGCCGAGCTGCCGCAGAAGTGCCCTTCTGCCAACTCTTCTTAACCCAAGCTATCGCTCCTTTGACGGCGAGATTCTCGATTATTCCGTGGCGACCTTCGAACGGCTGATCACGCCATGGATCACGAATAAATCGAGGGCTTTCTTAAATGAGCCTGGGCGACGCCTTGGCTTGCAGTTCGAGGGCAGAGTTCGTCCGCCAAGTCGGGGAGTCCGAACTCTCTCCGTTCGCTCTTCTACCGCACTGCTGTCAGCCGGCTACTACCATGAGTATCACGGTATCTACTTTAGCCATCCATTTGCCCACCAGCAGCTAATGTCGTTCATGTTGTCTTTGCCCATGAACCAGATAACTCGTCCGGGGGACCCTCGTTCTCTGATGCGTCGCGCGACCCGAGGAGTGCTGCCAGAAAAGACGAGGATTCGCCGGAGCAAGGCAACTCTCGAGGAGCCACTTTGTCGCATGCTAGCACACAATAAACACGCGCTATTTCCGACCGAGAACCTCGAAGTATGTCGACGGGAGTACGCCGAACCAAAGGCTCTCGCTGAGGCAATCTCCCAGGCCGCCCTCGGAAATGTCGAGCAGGCCTCAGGATTGCTAAGTTTACTGAGTCTCGAACGATGGCTTCGTTCCATCACTCGAATTGAAACTAGCCAATCCATGCTTAAGCGATCTTGTAACTACGAGCTAAAGACTGGCGCGAGTGCGCCACTCTGTCCATCCGAGCAGTCCACCCACAACTCGGATAGGCCTGTCCGCAACCGGGTGGAGAGTCGGAGTCAGGGATCACGATTGCTCATGACCCCCCTCCACGGATCCGGACGAGCGGGTTTCCCGCATCCGGCTCTTGCCTTAGGTGACGACGCCCATGCGGCGTAAAGGATAGGGATGACAGACGGAAGGCAAAGGCAGCCAGCGAGTGATGAGACGCCGCATGCGATCCCACAGGACGCGTCAGTTTTGGCTCCGCCGCGACAGCGAGCGATGCCGATACCAGCCGACTCGGAATCGAAACATCGCCAGCGCCGGTTGGTTCATGGGCACTCCGTAGTAGCGAAAGTGTCCACCCACAACCGCCCGCAGCCACTTGCCTTGCTCGGGGATGGGTTCGTGCATGCGTCACTAGAGCTCGGTTTTGACCTCATTCAGCTTCGTCTGCAACCTTTTCCGAATCGTCTGCCGCCGCACCGTGAACCGTCCATTGCTCTTCTTCTTCACGCAGATATGCGTAAAGCCGAGAAAATTGAACGTTTCCGGCTTCCCTTCTCCACGCCA
>CAVYHM010000005.1:0-163846 GCA_963768265.1 uncultured Acidobacteriaceae bacterium | reverse complement strand
GTGCCTTGCCCAGTACGTAGCGGGTTTGCGGGAGCGGGCCTTCGCTCGCGTCCACCAGGAGCATGACGCCGTCGACCATCTTCAGCGCCCGCTCGACCTCGCCGCCAAAGTCGCTGTGGCCGGGGGTGTCGACGATGTTGATCTTCACATCGTGATAGAAAATCGCCGTGTTCTTGGCCAGAATCGTGATGCCGCGCTCGCGCTCCAGTTCGTTCGAATCCATGACGCGTTCGACGTGGTGCTCGTTGGAGCGAAATGTGCCACTCTGCTGCAGCATGGCGTCTACTAGCGTGGTCTTGCCGTGGTCCACGTGCGCGATGATGGCGATGTTGCGAATGCTTGAACTCAAAGGAAGCCTTCCTAATTCTTTGTGTATTACCACTTTACTATGTGGGAGATGAAACCACGAAGAAAGTGTGGCGCGGATTCTGGGGAATTTCTACAGCGAAGCAATTCGGCAACTGCAAGGGGAAACTGCAGGTTTCCTCAAGGGCTGAAGCCCGCATTTTTGTGGTTCCAGACGGCACGGCTGAAGCCGTGCCCTTCCCAAAACCATGTCTGAGATAGGTAGATGGCCTTTAGTCTTCCGCCGCTGCTGTCCTCTCGTATAGTTCGGTCTCGATTTCAGCGACTCCCTCAGCCCGCACGCGCAGCCGGTACCAGAACACGATGGTCACAAGCGAGAAGATGAAGATGATCGTCGAGACCGCATTAATTTCCGGGGTGATGCCACGCCGCAGGCGTCCCCAGATTTCGAGTGGAAGCGTGTTGTCGCGGCCGATTAAGAAAAAGCTGACGGCAATTTCATCCATCGACAGCGTGAAGATCAGCAGGGCGGCGCCGATGATTGACAGCTTGAGATTTGGTACCGTCACGCGCCAGAACGTTTGCCAGTAGTTCGCCCCTAAATCAAGCGAGGCTTCCTCCTGAGCACGGTCGAGCTTTTGCAGGCCTGCGAAAACCTCGGTTGTTGCCACGGAGATGAGCGCGGTCCCATGCCCGAGCGTGATGGTCAGCAGGCTGAGCTTGACGGTCCACAGATTGAACAGCATGAGCAGCGACAGGCCCGTGATGATTCCTGGCAGAATCAGCGGTAGCAGCACCAATCGCCGAAACAGCGCTTTCCCGGGAAACTGTGCGCGATCGAGCGCCAACGCTGCCGGAACGCCGAACGCCAAAGAAATCACCATCGCCGCAAACGCCACCTGGAAGCTGTTGAAAACGGAATCCCAGATCGGCCCATCGGCGAATAGCGTGCGATACCAGTAGAGTGTCAGATGATGCGGAGGGAATCCGCCAACCCCGGTTCCGTTGAACGAATAAAGAATAAGGACAGCAATCGGGAGATACAGAAAAGCGAATACTGCCGCCGCATGCGCCAGAAGCCATCGCGAACGCGAGATCGGGGCCGGCGCGCCGCTCATGAGAAGCTCCATTTCTTTTCCAGCCGCTCGGAAAAGAACAGCAGGCTCACGACCAGCACCAACATGCACAGGGAAATCGCGGCGCCTAGTGGCCAGTTGTACGCCGCGCCAAACAGGCTGACCACAATGTTTGAAATCATGATGCCGCTCGGACCACCCAACAAGAGCGGCGCCAGAAAATCGCCCAGGCTCAACACGAAGGCGAATGTCGCTCCTGCCAGCACGCCTGGAATCGAGAGCGGGAAGATTACCCGCCAGAACGTCTGCGCAGGAGTCGCACCCAGATCGTGCGAGGCCTCGACCAGGTTGCGCGGAATATGCTCAAGAGCAGCGTAAATCGGGAGGAAGGTGAATGGCGTATAGATATGGGTGAGCGTCAAGACCACAGCAAATGGACTGTAGAGCAGAAAATCGAGCGGATGGCTGGTCAGGTGCACGTATTGCAGCAACGTGTTGAGCACGCCATCAGAGCCGAGAATCGTCTTCCACGCGTACGCCCGCACCAGGTAGCTTACCCACAGTGGAATGATCACCATCTGGTAGAGCAGATCCTTTCGCTTGCCCGCGTAGAACGATAGAAAATACGCCAGGGGATATCCCAGCAAGAGCGAAAATAACGTTACGCGCGCCGCAATCCACATGGAGCGCAGCAACGTCTGCCAGTAAACCGGCTTCTGCAGCAACTCTCGGTAGTTCTGGAGATTCCAGGAGTGGACGACGGTCTGCAAAGAAGACACTGACCAGAAGCTATAGCAGAACATCAACAGGTACGGCACCAGTAGAAACACCGCGACCCACGCCAGCGGCGGCACGGTCACGACGGTTTTGTAAGCGCGAGAAAACATCAGATTCTGTCCGGAGATTCGCGCACCAGGACCGCGTCGGCGGACGAGAACTCGAGTTCCAATTCGTTGGGCAACGCGCCGCCAGTCGCGGTTCTCGCGACGAGAACGAGTCCAGCGCCGCATTCGACGCGAATCAGTTCCGTAGCGCCATGAAAGGCCTGATGCAGCAGCCGGCCGCGAACCCGAACTGCTCCCGGCGAACTTACCGTGCCAGCCAGTCTCACATGTTCCGGACGCAAGGAAAAAAGCGCGGGGCCATCGGGCCGCGAAACTGGCCACGACAGAGTTCCGCATTGCGCCACTCCGCGTGTTACCTCGGCCTTCAGTAAATTCGTGTGCCCAATGAACTGCGCTACGTAAGCTGTCGCCGGACGGCTATAGATTTCGCGCGGAGTCGCCACTTGCTCCAATTCTCCGGAACGTAGCAGCGCGATCCGGTCCGACATTACCATTGCCTCTTCCTGATCGTGCGTGACAAACACGAACGCGATGCCAACCTCGCGTTGCAGTGATTTCAGTTCTACTTGCATCTGCCGCCGCAGGTTCGCGTCCAGCGCCGAAAGAGGCTCGTCGAGCAACAGCAATCGCGGGCGATTCACGAGAGCGCGAGCCAGCGCCACTCTTTGCTGCTGTCCCCCGCTGATCTTCGACGGCTTCGCCTTGGCGTGCGCCGTCATCTTGACCTTATCCAGGGCCTCGGCTACCCGTTGGGTGATCTCTGCCGCAGGGCGGTTCGCAACGCGCAGTCCATAGCCGACGTTCTCCTCAACCGTCAGGTGTGGAAACAGCGCGTAGTGCTGGAAGACTGTATTGACGCGGCGGCGGTAGGGAGGCTGGTCGTCCAGTCGCTCTGGGCCCATCCAAACCTCGCCGGAACTCGCCCGCTCGAAGCCGGCAACGATGCGCAGCAGCGTGGTCTTTCCCGAGCCGCTTTCGCCGAGGATGGTGAGAAATTCTCCTTCGGCAATCTCCAGGGAAATATCCCGCAGCACCAGATTGCGGCCGAAGGTTTTAGCGACATTGCGAATGCTGAGCAGCGTTGGCTTCGCGCCGGACTCGGCGGCCGCCGCCGCACTGGTTGTGATCGCAGAGGTCATGAATGCCTTACTACTGCGCCGCCTTCACGTCGTTCCATATCTCGTTATACTTCGCGCGGCGCGGTACATTCTGCCAGAAGTAAATCCGCTTCTGGTAACCATCCACATCGTCCAGGTGCAGAGTCTTCACTTCTTCGGGCGTCATGAACTGACCCGCCTGTGGATTGGCCGGCACATAGTGTGTCTTGTCCGTCACCAGCTTTTGCGTCTTGGCCTCGACCATGTATTCCAGAAATTTGTGGGCCAGTTCTTTGTTTTCGCTGCCCGCGGTAATCATCAGGTGATCGATCCAGCCCGTGGTGTTTTCTTTGGGGATGGTTTCGCCGGCTGGAAAGTTCGCCTTCTTCAAATCAGCTGTATTCAGCGGCCAGCCCATCGCGATCACGACTTCGTGATTCTGAAACAAATTCGTCAATTCGCCGCCGGTCGACCACATCTTGCGGATGTTTGGTTTCAGCTCCAGCAATTTCTTTTTCACAGCTTCCAGTTGCTCGTCGCTCAAGTTGTAAAGCTGCGACGGATCGGGCTTGTCATAACCCAGCACTTGCGCCGCCATGTAGACGGTGGACAAATCGTCCCATACTGAAATTTTTCCTTTGTATTTCGAATCCCACATCACATTCCACGAGTCCGGAGGTTGCGCAAATACGGTCGTGTCGTAAATGATGGGATCGGGCCCCCACATGAACGGTACGCCGAAGACCTGATTATTGACGCGCACCAGGGGCAGGGAAGTGAGCTGCGGGGAGAGCTGGCTGTAACTCGGAACTTTCGAGAGGTCAAGCGGCGCAGCAAGTCCTGCTTTCGCAATCGAAGTGGCCACATCGCTCGACGGAGAGATCACGTCATAATTTCCCGCGCTTCCTCCGCGCAGCTTCGCCACCAGTTCATCGCTTGATCCCATGTACGACGCAGAGACCTTGCAGTGGTTCTGTTCTTCGAAAGCTTGCACGAATGACGGATCAGCATATCCTTCCCAGACGAGAAGATTGAGCGTTGACGTCTTCTTCGAACACGATCCCTGGAGCAAAACGGCCGCCAGCAAAAGCAGCATCTGCGGTACACGTTGCCAGTTCATTTTTCCTCCGACGCGCGCTCCCGCGCACGGCGTCACGCACACTCGATTCGCCGATTTCAGAACGTCGGCGGGGTATTCACCCACAGCAGCCAGGTTTCTTTCCGGCCCGGATTTTTCCAGCGATGCGGCGTCGCACTTTCGAAATAAAAGCTGTCGCCCGGCTTGAGGCGGTATTGTTCGTCCCCTACTGTAATCTCCAGGTCTCCGCGCAAGACGTAAATAAACTCCTCCCCGTCGTGCGTGTATGGATCCCCGCTGCCCGCCTCGGGTGCGATCCGGAACAGATGCGGCTCCATTACGGTGTTGCCCCAGGCTAGCAATTCCATGCGGACGCCCTCGCCCGCCTCGAGAACCTTGCGCTCGTCGGGGCGCACGTGGCGACTGCCGGCACCATTGGCGTCAAAGAAATCCAGGATGTTTGTTTTGTAGAATCGCGCCAGCTTACGCAACGTTCCCACCGAGCCGCTCATCTGCGAGCGCTCCAGCGCGCTTAGAAATCCCACCGAGATGCCGACCGCTTGCGCCACCTCGGCCAGAGACTGTTTCCGCCGCGCGCGCAACTGCCGTAAGTGAGCACCAATGGCTCCGGCATTTCCATCACCCACCGGTCGCGCCTTGCCTTCGCGCCTCAGCAACTGCACAATTGCAGGCGCATTCAGTCCGCGCACTTTGCGCAGAAACCGCGCGCGCTTCAGCAGCTTTACATCTTCCGCCGTGTACAGCCGATACTTGCTCTCGGTGCGCCGAGGCCGCGTCAGGCCCAGACTTTCCCAGGACCGGATCACGGATGGGGAGACGCCCACCTTTTTAGCCACATCCCCGATCTTCAGGTAGGGTTCAGCCGTCGGTTTCATTTGCTGGCACGCCGATCAAATAGGAAATTTCTATGGAAGGGAGCTGTTTTTTTGTCCTTGACAGTCCCCGCCCGGTTCTCTAACCTTGCGGGATTATAGCAAGGTTGTGTGCGGATACAAGCAGTCGGTTTTCAAGCGAAAATTCAAACTTCTCCACGATGTCCGGAGGCCCCATGCCGTCGCAGCGAGCCCGCTGGTCTGAGTTGTGCCTGTGTTCCGCCTATCTGAAAGCGTTATATCTGTCCCTCATCGTCTGCCTTGCGTTTCCCGCGATTCTCTCAGCTCAGGGCACCGGCGGCCGAATTCTTGGTCGGGTTGCCGATCCCACGGGCGCGGTTCTCTCCAATGTAAGAGTCGTAGCCACCAACGAGGCGACTGGCGTCAGCCACGACGCCCTGAGCAACGATAGCGGTGACTATGTGTTTCCCAACCTTCCTGTCGGAACTTACACCCTAAGCTTCGAGCTCGCTGGATTTAAGAAAGACGTCCGCAAGAGTATCGCCCTCGACGTTAACCAGGTCATCACGCTGAATATGACCATGCAGCTTGGGGCGGCCCAGGAAGTGGTTGACGTTACCTCCGAAGCTCCGCTAGTAGACACCTCGAGCACGCAGTTGGGCGCAGTGGTCAACAATAGGTCGGTGAACGAACTGCCTTTGAACGAGCGCGACACCTATCAGTTCCTTCAGTTGCAGCCCGGTGTGCAGTCACAGCTCGGATCGAGCGGCGGGACTTTCTATGGCAGCGACAAAGCAGGTTCGGTTTCGGTCAATGGTGGCCGCGGCCGGGCTAACAATTTCAGCGTAAACGGCGGCGACGCCAATGACACTTTTGTCAACGCAGCAGCAGTGCAGCCCACACCCGATGCGATTGACGAATTCCGGGTCATTACTAATACCTTCGATGCCGAATATGGGCGCAACTCTGGGGCCGTGGTCAATGTCGTGACCAAGTCCGGCACCAATTCGCTTCACGGCGATGTCTACGAATATTTCCGCAATAAGGTGCTGAACGGCCAGGGATATCTGAATAGCGCGAAGCCGCAGTTTAATCAGAACCAGTTTGGGGGCACGCTGGGTGGCCCGGTGATAAAAGACCGGACCTTCTTCTTTGGATCCTTCGAGGGCCGTCGCGTCCGGAAAGGTGATGCTAGCCCGCTCGTACAGTTGCCGACGCCGCAAGAAGTGACCGGCGACTTCAGCGCGAACGGACCGTTCAGCGGGAACATCAATGACCAGTTTGTCGCCGACGCCTTAAACAGCCGTACGGATGGAACGACCACATGCCAACAGGCGATCGCCAAGGGTGGAGGGGCGACCCCGGCATCGGGTGTGGCGTGGGCCGCCATCTTCCCGAACACCGTCATTCCTTCTCAATGCATGGATCCAGTTGCGCTGAATTTGCTGCAATATTTGCCCGCAGCAAATCTGCCTGGGAGCCAGTATCAGGGTGTACCGACCGAGGCCGACAATCAGAACCAGTTCACCGTCCGGTTCGATCACAGAATCAACGATCGTCAGGGCCTCAGTGTTTACTACTACTTCACGGATGAGACTGACCGGGCGCCGTTCTACGGGTTCCAGGCGTCGGGCGCAAACGTCCCCGGATATGGCACAGTCGTGAAGCAGCGATTTCAGCAATGGAATCCCAGCCACACCTGGACGATCAGCAATTCGCTGGTAAATGAATTCCGGGTTACCTACCTGCGCGAGGGTCAATTGACCTTCCAGCATCCACAGAGCACCGGGTTGGTCACAAGTTTCTGCACTGGGCAGGCGGCCAAGTATTGCTTCAATGGAACGTCTGACTCTCCCGCGATCAACACCCTCATCACATCCCAAGGCACCGCGCCGGGCAAAGCCGGTATTACTACGGGCTTGCCGGCGGATCGAACCGGATTGCCGTTCGTAAATGTCTCGGGTGGGTTCAACATTGGGAATGGCTGGGAAGGCGAACTTCCGCAGGTGGGCAATTCCTTCCAGTTTTCAGACAATCTGAGCTGGGTGAAGGGTGCGCATACCATGAAGTTTGGCGCTGACGTGCGCCGTTCCCGGTTTGACCAAACTCTTTACTACAACGTTAGCGGAAACTTTACCTTTAATAGCTCAGGTAACAATGCCATCGTTTCTGCGGACAACTATCCGGGCTATTTCCTGGGCCTGGTCGATACGTACTCGCAAGGCTCGGGGCAGCGCGAGAATGTTCGCAATACGGGGGTGTATCTCTTCGCCCAGGACAGCTGGAAGATCAAACCCAACCTGACCTTGAATTACGGATTGCGATGGGAATTGGATACTCCGTTGACCGACGAATTGGGGCACGTACAGACTTTCCGTCCCGGCGAAAATAGCAAGGTCTATCCGTGTACCAATACACCTCTGGCATCCTGCCCGACTGGGCTTGTGGTCCCTGGCGACCCTGGCGTTCCTGCGGGCATGACCTCGACCTATTACAAAGCGTTTGCACCGCGCATCGGTTTGTCGTACAGCCCAAGTGCTTCTGGTGGCGTGCTCGGAAAGTTGTTTGGCGGCGCCGGCAAGACCAGCATCCGTGCTGGTTGGGGTTTGTTCTACAACCCTATGGAGCAGTTGGTGCTGGAGCAGTTCGGCGCCGAGCCTCCTTTTGGCAGCAGCCCGAGTTTTTACAATACTTTTTTCAACACTCCGTTTGTGAGCCAGGGTGGCAGTGTCGCTCCCAATGGCTTTAACGGCATCCTCTTGCCTCCCAAGGGTCAGGATCCCGGATGGGCGAATTACTCTCCTATTCTCTTGTATGGTGATTTCCAGCCCCACCTGCGAACGCAGTACACGGCGCAGTACAACTTCAGCATCCAGCGCGAACTGGCCAAAGATCTGCTTTGGCAGGTCAACTACGTGGGATCGCAGGGACATCGCTTGCTGGCTTCGCACGACATCAATGCCGGCAATCCGCAGACCTGCGCTGATCTCAACACCTATCTGGGCGCTGGTACCTGTGGTCCTACCTTAGAAGACAATATCTTCGGTGGATTTACGCTTCCCCAGGGAAGCAACTTCACCTTGCCTAGCGGTCAACTGATTACCGGCGCTGCTGGTGGAACCCCCATGTACATTGCTGGAACGCGCCCGTATTCGGTTCCGAACTGCGTGTCGAACGGACCGAATGCCGGCACCAATTGCCCAGACGCGAACGGCAGCGTGGTTTTCACCAACATCTTCGCTGAAGACACAATTGCGACGTCAGCTTACAACTCGCTGCAGTCGATGCTCGAGAAGCGCTTTTCTCACGGCTTGCAATTCCAAGCCGCCTACACCTGGAGCAAGTCGCTCGACTGGGCCTCGAGCTTCGAGGAGACGCTGAATCCCTTTGATTTCAAGAAGAGCCGTGCCCTCTCGTTGTTCAACTCTGCGCAACGCTTCGTCATCAACTACGTCTGGGATATTCCGGTCCCCAAGTACCAGGGAATTGCTGGCAAGATATTCGACGACTGGCAGGTTTCAGGCATAACACAATTTCAAAGCGGTTTCCCAATTCGTTTGCAAACGCAAAACGACAACGAATTGGTTGGAAGCTTGTTCTTCTTTGGCACCGCTGCTCCCCAGTTGAACGGGAATCTGCAGATTCTGAATCCGAAGACGGTGCAAACGATCAACGGAGTTCAGGGCCGGTATTATTTGAACGCTGGCCAGTTCAGCGATCCGGCGCTTGGGACATTCGCGACCACGCCGCGTTCCATTTGTTGCGGACCCGGGGAAAACCAGTGGGACATCACGTTCGTAAAGAAGATCAAGATAACCGAAGCTAAATACTTCGAGTTCCGAACTGACATTTTCAATGCCTTCAACAAAACGCAGTTCGTCAACCCCGACGGTAATTTCTCGAACTCCACCTTCGGCCAGGTGCTGCAGGCTCGCGATCCGCGTCTGGTGCAGTTTGCGTTAAAGTTTTACTTCTAGCAATTAGAGTAAAGTGTAGTGAGTTCGACAACCCGGGCGGCTCCAACCGCCCGGGCAATCTAATGGCCCGCTGGTCTTCCGGGAAAAAGTCTACCGGAAATGCAGCCGGCCTGAGTCTTCCCGGAGCAATTCGATGTATCCCGATCTGCAGAAAGAACTTGCCACTTTCGAGCGGCGAACGCCTAAGTCCGCCGAAGCCCACAAAAAGAATCTCAAGCGCATTCCTCTTGGCGTCGCGAGCAACTATCGCGCTTATGATCCATGGCCGATCTTCGTGAAAGAAGCCAGCGGCAGCAAGTTCCGCGACCTCGATGGCAACGAATACATTGACCACAACCTGACTTTCGGAGCGCTGATGGCGGGGCATTGCCATCCCGCGGTGATGAAGGCCGTCGAAAAGCGGCTGTCCACCGGGACCATGTTCGGAATGCCCCACGATATGGAATGGGAACTGGCCGAAGAGATCTGCAACCGTTTCCCGGTTGAGATGTGCCGCTTCGGCAACAGCGGTACCGAAGCCACCATGCACGCCATCCGTCTCGCGCGCGCCGCCACCGCGCGGGACAAGATCGTCAAGTTCGAAGGCGCCTACCACGGCCTGCACGACAGCGCCCTGGTCAGCGTGAAGCCGCATGCTCCCGACGGCTACGGCGACATCAATAATCCCACGGCTGTCCCCGGAGGTCAGGGCGTTCCCAAGTCCGCAATGGCAAATGTGGTGATCGCCACGTTCAACAATCTGGCCACGGTCGAGCGCCGCTTCAAAGAAAATCCCGGCGAAATCGCCGCGATCATCCTCGAACCGATTCTCATGAACGTGGGACTTTGCATGCCGCAGCCCGGCTTCCTGAAAGGACTGCGAGAGATCTGCGACAAACACAGCGCGCTGCTGATCTTCGACGAAGTCAAAACCGGCGCGAAACTTTGTTGGGGCGGCGCCAGCGAATACTTTGGTGTTCGTCCCGACATGATCTGTCTCGCCAAATCGATCGGCGGTGGCCTGCCGCTGGCGGCATTCGGCGCGCACAAGTCGGTGATGGACCTGATCTCACAACATAAGGTCTTTCACGGCGGCACTTACAACACGAACCCCGTCTCGATGGCTGCGGGTCTCGCGACATTCCGCCATGTGTTGACGCGTGAAAACTATGTTCACGTCGAGAAGCTCAGCAAGAAGCTCGCCGACGGCTATCGCAAGACCATCGCGAAAGTCGGCCTGCAGGCTTACATCGCGCAAGCTGGGGCCAACGGCGCGCTGATGCTCTATCCGAAAGAAATCGTCAACTACCGCGACTGGGAACCGATTGATATCGACCTGTGGCGCCGCTACTGGTTCGGCATGGTCAACCGCGGAGTGATGGCGCAGCCCTACTGGTGGGATGAGCAGTGGACGATTTCGGTGCAACATACTGACGACGATATCGACAAGCATCTTGCGGCATTCGACGACATCGCCGCGTCGTTGGCGAAGGCGCAGCAGGAGCGTGAAGCGCCGGTCGCGGTCGCTCACTAAGGACAAGTGGTCAGTTGTCAGTGTTCAGTGGTCAGTGATCCCGGACCTACTGAGGCGGCGGCAACTGACCACCAATCACTAGCCACTGACCACTACGCATTGACTGATACGACACCACAACCCGATGCACAGCCTCACCTGATCCGCGCCCTCGGACGCCGCGATCTGGTCCTGCTGTTCGTAGTCGCCGTCTTCAATCTCAACGTTGTCCCTTCGATTGCGGCTAATGGCGGGGTCACCGTCTGGCTGTGGATCATATCGCTGCTTCTTTTCTTCTGGCCGCAGGGCATTGCCGTCATCGAACTTGCCCACCGTTATCCCGGGGAAGGCGGCGTTTACCTTTGGGCGAAGGAAGTCTTCGGCGACTTCCACGGATTCCTCTCGGGCTGGTGCTACTGGACCAACAACATGCTTTACGTGCCGACGGTTATGCTTTATTTTGTCGGCGTCTCCGTTTACGTGCTTGGCCCGGGTCACCAGGGACTGGCGGACAACAAGGCTTTTGCCTCGATTGCCTCGCTGACGCTGCTGGCGGTGCTCACTTACTTCAACATTCTCGGCCTTGGCGTCGGCAAGTGGATTAACAACCTCGGCGCCATTGGAACCTTCATCGCCGCGGCTGTACTGATTGGGCTGGGCGTGGTGATCTGGTCGCGTTTCGGAACTACGATTACGAGCGCGGACTTCAGGATTCCCGCCAACCCAAAGTTCGTGTTGAATTCCTTTGGCGTGATCTGCTTCGGCTTGGTGGGCCTGGAACTTGCTTCGGTCATGGGCGACGAAATCCAAGACCCCCGGCGCACTCTGCCGGGTGCGGTTGCCTGGGGAGGCGTGGTCTCGGGCGCGCTATACGTCGGCGCGACGCTCACCCTGCTCATCGCCGTCGGCAAGAATGTCAACGTTCTGCAGGGAATCGTGCAGGCCGTTACGCACATGGCGGGACGAGTCGGGATCGGCTGGATCTCGGTTCCTTTTGCGCTCATGCTGAGCCTCTCGATCGCGGGCATCGGCTCGGCGTGGATGGGCGGGTCGGCGCGCATCCCATTCGTTGCTGGGCTCGATTCTTATATGCCCTCATGGCTGGGCAGAGTGCACCCGCGTTACGCAACGCCATATGCGGCCCTGATCTTGCAGGGAATTGTCTCGGCGGTTCTGGTCATATTGAATTTTGCCGGCGCCGGTGTGCAGGAAACATTCCAGAAGCTGCTCTCCCTGGCGGTTGTGCTGCAGCTCGTGCCATTCGTTTATATGTTCGGGGCGCTGGTGAAGTTTGCCGTCACTGAATCCGCGCCAAAAGGCCAGTATGGCAGGGCTACGTTGTTTCTCGCCGGAGTCAGCGGTCTGCTCACGACGGCACTAGGCATCGCTCTCGTGTTTTTCCCGGCCCAGCAGATAACATCGCTGTGGTCCTACGAGTTATGGATGTTTGGGGGCACGTTGTTTTTCGTTGGCCTTGCCGCGTTTTTCTTTTTTGTTTACGGCCGACGAAAAGAAGCAAGGGGGCGGCATTCATTAAAGGAGGACGTAAGTCCTCAGCTTGTACGGGAGACAGAACGAGTCCCCTAGATCCCGAAGGGGGGCGACACAGTTCTTTTGCTCGGGGTGAGTGCGGAAGGCAGGGGCTAAAGCCCCGATTCATTATTGCCGCGAACGGCAGGGCTGAAGCCGTGCCCTGATACGAAACAGATTGTGCCCGGCGAATGGCACGGCTGAATCCGTGCTCTTATACGATTCAGGCGCCTACAGGAGACGAGGATGCCCAGTGGAGTTCAGACTGAAGTCAAAACGTACCAGATGTTCATCAACGGGAAATGGGTTGCGAGCCAATCCGCGAAGACCTTCCCTGTCTACGATCCTTCGACCGAAGAGACCATCGCGCAGGTTCCCGACGCCAACGCAGTCGACGTCAACCGCGCTGTTGCGGCTGCGAAAGCTGCATTCGAAGAAGGGCCTTGGGCATCGACCACCGCGCAGGAACGTGGCCGCGTCCTTTTTCGCCTTGCCGACAAAGTCCGCCAGAACCTGCCTGCTCTGGCTGAACTCGAATGCCGCAATACCGGCAAACCCATCGTCGAGGCCGAATACGATCTCAACGACGTTGCCACCTGCTTTGAATACTACGGAGGGCTCGCCACTAAAATCGTGGGCCAGGTCAATCCCGTGCCCGACAATGCGATGTCGCTCTCGCTTAAAGAGCCGGTCGGCGTCGCGGGACAAATCATTCCATGGAATTATCCCTTGCTGATGGCGGCGTGGAAGCTTGCCCCCGCGCTGGCTGCCGGATGCACGTGCGTCCTCAAGCCTGCCGAGCAAACGCCGCTCACGGCGCTCGAATTCGCGCGCCATTTTGCTGAGTGCGGACTTCCCCCGGGTGTGGTCAATATCGTTACAGGCTTTGGCGAAACTTGCGGCGCTCCCATCGTGCAGCATCCCGATGTCAACAAGATCGCATTTACGGGCAGCGCGGCTGTCGGCAAAACTATTGTGAAACAGGCTGCCGACACGGTGAAGCGCGTCACGCTCGAACTGGGAGGCAAGTCGCCCAACATCTTCTTTGCGGACGCTGACTTCGAGGCGGCCATCGACGGAGCGCTCTTCGGAGTCTTCATCAATCAAGGGGAAGTTTGTTCAGCCGGCAGCCGCATCCTGGTGCAGAAATCGATCTATAAGAACTTCGTCGACGCCATGGCGGAGAAAGCGAAAAAAATCAAACTCGGGCCGCCTCTCGAACGCGACACTAAGATGGGGCCGCTGGTCAGCAAGGAACAATACGACCGCGTCAACTCCTATCTGGAGATTGGGAAGAAAGAGGGCAAACTTGCTTTCGGCGGTGGACGCCCGGAAAAATTCGCCAAGGGCTACTACGTCCAGCCGACGATTTTCTACGATTTGGACAACAGTGCACGCATTGCCCGCGAGGAAATCTTCGGGCCGGTGGCTGCCGTCATTCCTTTCGACGACGAAAAAGATGCGCTGAAGATTGCTAACGATTCCCCCTACGGGCTCGCAGCGGCCGTCTGGACGCGCGACATTTTCAAGGCGCTGCGCACCGTGAAGTCTCTGCGTGCCGGAATTGTGTGGGTCAATCATATGCAACCCACCTACGTAGAGGCACCCTGGGGCGGATATAAACAGTCGGGATTTGGCCGCGAACTCGGGCCGTGGGGCATCGAGGAATACCTCGAGACCAAGCAAGTCCACATCAACCTGAATGAAGCGCCGATTGGGTGGTACTGAAGGCAATGGCCAGTGGTCGGTGACCAGTGGCCAGTTTGCAAAACCGACTTCTGGCCACTGATCACTGGCCACTTAGGATCTTACGATGTCTACTATTCAACTTCGCACTTCCATTCCGGGGCCCAAATCCAAGGCGCTTTCTGAGCGTCGCGCGAAAGCTGTGCCCCGCGGGCTTTCCCACGGCACGCCTATCTATGTGGCCAAGGCCGAAGACGCGTGGCTCGAGGATGTTGACGGCAACCGCTACCTGGACTTCGCGGGCGGCATTGGGTGCGCGAACGCTGGCCATCGGCGCGATGAAGTGGTCAGCGCGGTCAAAGAACAGCTTGACCGCTTCCTGCACACCTGCGTGCAGGTTACGCCCTATGAACTCTACGTCCGGCTCGCCGAGCGCATGAACGAAGCGACTCCGGGCAAGTTCGCGAAGAAAACGATCTTCGTGAACAGCGGCGCCGAGGCGGTTGAGAACGCGGTCAAGATTGCTCGCGCCTACACGAAACGGCCTGGCATCATTGCGTTCGAAGACGCTTTCCACGGCCGCACTATGATGACGCTGGCCCTCACCAGCAAGACGCATCCTTACAAAGCCGGATTCGCGCCTTTGCCAGGCGAGGTGTACCGCGTCCCGTTCGCCTACTGCTATCGCTGTTCGTACTCGATGAAGTATCCGTCGTGCGATCTCTATTGCGCGCGCCATCTTGAAGACACGTTCAAGCGTGTGGTCGCGAACGAGGAGGTCGCCGCCGTGATCGCGGAGCCGGTGCTGGGGGAAGGTGGATTCATCGCGCCTCCGCCGGATTATTTCAAGGTGCTCATCGACCTCTGTCACAAGCACGGCATCCTCTTCATTGCCGATGAGGTTCAGTCTGGCTTCGGACGTACGGGCGCGTTGTTTGCGAGCGAGCGTTACGGTATTGAGCCAGACCTGCTTGTGACCGCAAAGTCCCTCGGTGGCGGATTGCCGCTGGCGGCGGTTACGGGCCGTGCCGAAATCATGGACGCTCCCGGACCGGGTGGACTGGGCGGAACGTTTGCCGGGAACCCGCTCTCCTGTGCGGCGGCGTTGGCCGTACTCGACTTGTTCGAGCGGGAGAATTTACTTACGCGCGCCAACGAACTGGGCGACCGCTTCCAGCGGCGTGCGCGCGAGTGGCAGCGACGTTGGCCCATCATCGGCGACGTGCGGGGGCTCGGCGGGATGCAGGCGATCGAACTTGTTCGGTCAACGGAAACCAAGACCCCAGCAGCGGAGGAAACGAAGAAGATCACGCAGTACTGCTACGAGCACGGGTTGATCACGATCACCGCTGGCTCGTACTCCAACGTGATCCGCGTGCTCGTGCCGCTGGTCATTACTAACGAGCAGATGGACGAAGCGCTCGAGGTCCTCGAGTCTGCGATCGCGAGCGTGTGTGATCAGAAAAGCGCAGCACCGCAGTTGGTGTGAGATCGGGTTTATGTGGGTCCGGGTCTTTGACCCGGACGGGCCGAGCAAAGCTCGGCTGGCCTTTTTGTCCGACAGGCACACAATTTGGGTTGATGTCAGAATAAGATAGTTATTCAGAGCGCGCAGTTGTTTTGCGGGCTTCCGACCATCCTTCGCGATAGTAGAGGCGTGACCATGAGCGTAGCCGCACCTCCCATCACCAAGCTGACGAACTTCATCAACGGCCATTGGACAGAGTCGCGGGCCTCAGAATGGCGCGACGTTGTGAATCCCGCCACCGGGGAAATCCTGGCCAGCGTTCCGCTCGCCGAAGCCGCCGAAGTGAACGTTGCGGTAGAAGTTGCCGCAGCTGCGTTCCCCGAGTGGCGTCGCACTCCGCCCGAGGACCGCATCCAGCCTCTGTTCAAGCTCAAGACGCTGCTCGAGGAACACATCGACGAGATCGCCCGCATCATCACGATGGAGAACGGCAAGACCTTCACCGAAGCGAAGGCGGAGATGCGGCGCGCCATCGAAAACGTGGAAGTCGCCTGCGGCATCCCCATGATGATGCAGGGATACAACCTCGAAGACGTCGCCCGCGGCATCGACGAAATGATGATCCGCCAGCCTTTGGGGGTCACCGCTGCCATCGTGCCCTTCAATTTTCCCGGCATGATCGCGTTTTGGTATCTGCCGTACGCTATCGCCACGGGAAACACATTCATCCTGAAACCGAGCGAGCGCGTGCCGCTGACCATGCGTTACGTGTATGAACTCATTGAAAAGACTGGACTGCCCAAGGGGGTAGTTGGTCTGGTCAATGGAGGCAAGGGTGTGGTCGACGCGCTCATCGACCACCCGAAGGTCCGCGCCATCAGTTTCGTCGGCTCGACTCCGGTAGCGCGCTACATCTATGCCCGGTCGGGTGAGCAAGGGAAGCGTTGCCAGTGCCAGGGAGGAGCCAAGAATCACGTCATCGTTCTGCCCGACGCCGATATGCCGATGGCGACGCAGATCATCAGCGACAGCGCGTTCGGTTGCGCCGGACAGCGTTGCCTGGCCGTCTCGGTCGCAGTCACCATCGGGGAAGCCCAGAAGACTTTCCGCGACTCGATTGCCGATGCCGCTTCGAAACTACGTGTGGGCAACGGTCTTGAAGACGGAGTACAGATGGGCCCCGTGATCACGCCGCAGAGCAAGGAACGGGTTGAATCGCTGATAGGCCTCGGCGAAAAGCAAGGCGCCAAGATTCTGCTCGATGGCCGTAACGCAAAAATTCCGAAACTTGAGTCGGGCAACTTCGTGAAGCCGACAATCCTCGACGACGTTCCAGCTACCAGCGAAATCACCGACACGGAAATCTTTGGCCCGGTGCTGAGCCTGGTTCACGCAGACAATATGGACGCGGCACTGGCGTTTCTCGAACGCAGTCCATACGGTAACCAGGCGTCGCTGTTCACGTCGAGCGGGTCGGCAGCACGCCGTTTCCGTTATGAAGCTCCTGCCGGGAACATCGGCATCAACATCGGAGTCGCCGCGCCTATGGCCTACTTCCCGTTCAGTGGATGGAAGAACAGCTTTTTCGGCGATCTCCATGGCCAAGGACGCGACGCGATCGAGTTTTATACGGACAAGAAGGTCGTCGTCGAACGGTGGGCCAAAGAGCACAGCCGGAAATTCTAGAGCGGCGCAATGACAACTCTCACCACAGAGACACAGAGTCACAGAGAAACCGAGAACGAGAAGGATCCTCGAACGGCTCCGATTATCGGTGCTGCCATCGAGGTGCATCGGCATCTCGGTCCTGGGTTGCTTGAATCCGCCTATGAAGAATGCCTGTGTCACGAGTTGCACCTGCGAGGATTGAGCTTCGAGAGGCAAGTCGATCTGCCGGTATCCTACAAAGGGCTCAAACTCGATTGCGGCTACAAGATCGACCTGATTGTTGAACAGCAGGTTGTTCTTGAACTCAAAGCGATCGAGAAGATTCTGCCGGTCCACGAGGCGCAACTTCTCACGTATCTGCAACTCTCAGGAAAGCGAGTTGGTCTCCTGATTAACTTCAACACGTCGTTATTGACTCGCGGAATCAAGCGAATTGTTCTTTAGGTATTTCTCTGTGTCTCTGTGACTCTGTGGTGGAAATGACTATTGATGAGGTGCACATGACTACTACCATTGCTAATCCCACCATGACCGGTCAGGAGATTGTTGATCTCACCAAGAGACACACTCTGTTTGAGTGGTCGGCGCAATCGAAGGTGGACCCGATCCCGGTTGCCAAGGCCAAGGGCATTTATTTTTGGACGCCGGAAGGCAAGCGCTTCATCGACTTCAACAGCCAGTTGATGTCGGTCAACATCGGCCACGGAGACGAGCGTGTCATCAAGGCGATCAGTGAGCAGGCAGCAACGCTTTGCTACGCTAATCCTTTCATGGCGACCGAGCCGCGGGCGCGGCTGGGCGCGAAGCTCGCTGAAATTGCGCCCGGCGACATTGACACTTTCTTTTTCACCAACGGCGGCGCCGAGGCCAACGAGAACGCGATCAAGATTGCGCGCTTCTTCACCGGCCGCCACAAAATTATGGCGCGCTACCGCTCTTACCACGGTGCTACGGCGGGTGCGGTCTCGCTCACGGGTGACCCGCGCCGCTGGGCTGTCGAACCGGGCATTCCCGGCGTGGTGCGTGTGCTCGATCCTTATCACGGCATCGAGCGCGGCTGGGAGTCAGCCGAGAGTTCGCTGGCCATGATCGAAGAAACGATGCAGCTCGAAGGCCCGCACACCATTGCGGCGTTCATCCTCGAGACTGTGGTCGGCACGAATGGCATTCTCGTTCCGCCCGACGGCTATATGCAGGGCGTGCGCAAACTGTGCGACAAGTACGGCATCCTGATGATCGCCGACGAAGTTATGGCCGGGTTCGGGCGCACGGGGGAATGGTTCGCCATCGATCACTGGAAAGTTGTTCCGGACCTGCTCTCGATGGCCAAGGGTTTAACTTCAAGCTATCTACCACTGGGAGCGGTGGGGATGCGGCATCACATCGCGCAGCATTTCCAGGACAAGGTCTTTTTCGGCGGACTGACGTACAACTCACATCCCATGGGATGCGCGGCGGCGCTGGCGACCATTCGCGTGTACGAAGAAGATGATCTGATCGAGAACGCGAAAAAAATGGGCTCGGTTATGAAAAAACTGGGTGCTGAAATGCAGGCCACACATCCGTCTGTGGGAGCGGTGCGGTCGATCGGATTGTTCGGCATCGTGGAACTGGTGCGTAGCCAGAAGACCCGGCAACCGATGGCGCCGTTCAACGGCACATCGGAGGAGATGGCGGCTCTTGGACGCTTCTTCCGGGAGCAGGGACTGTACACGCTGGTGCGGTGGAATACGTTCTACACCAATCCTCCGCTCTGTATTAATGAACAGCAATTGCGTGAGGCATTTGCGATCATTGATAAGGGGCTGGAGATTACCGATCGGGCGGTGAAGGACTAGAGTTGTCAGGTTCGAGTTTTCCGTTCGATCCCGAGTCGAAAATCCCCCGCCTTCTGGCGACGGCTGTGGCGCGGCTTTAACGCAAGTAGAAGAAAGTAAACGGTTGGATCCGCAACCCAAGCCGATAAACTACGTCGTTCCATTTGTGTAACCTGCACATAAAATGTGATTCCAGTCACAGACTGGAACCGACCCTTCCGTAATGCTTGAACCCAGACTCGTCTCCCCTGCAGGCGTGCATGCGGGTGGTCGTGAATTCATCTAGCTATGGAGAAGGTCCGCGCAATTTGATGCCATAACATCGAGCGCAGTCCAATTTACGAGGCAGAGGATTTCGACTCCGGGAATGAAGTCAGGAGTTGGCTATGAGTTCTGCCGATCCCAGGGAAGCAGGCGCGACCACCAAACGATGGATGCGATCCTTGCTTGGGCGCTACGGTTTCGCGGTGCTGATGGTCACCGTTGCCTCGGTTCTCCAATTTGCTCTCCGACTGTTGGGGTTGTCCCATCTGCCCTACCTGTTATTCGTTCCTGCCGTTCTCATGGTCGCGATGCTGGCAGGATTCTGGCCGGGAATCGGGGCCACGCTCCTTGCGACGGCTGCTGGCGGTTACTTCGTATTCTCACAAGGGAAGTCTCTTGAGGCTTACGCTCCCGAGGATTTAGTCAGGCCGGCACTCTTCTTTATCGTAGGAATAGTTCTTACCGCATTTACATGCAGCCGCACCGAAGCAAGTGAAGCCATGAAAGAGAGCGAAGCAGATCTCAAGCGCGCCCAAGCGGTGGCCCACATCGGAAGTTGGCGCATTGACCTCGCGAAGAACGCAATCACGCTTTCCGACGAAGCCTACCGGATCATAGGGCTGCATCCGGGAGAGCCGGTAAGTGTCGAACAGACGATTGGCATCCTCCATCCTGACGATCGCGAGCGCGTACTCCGCGACTGGACTGCAGCCCTCAAGACAGGGACTTACGAGAGCGAAGACCGGGTGTTGGTGCAAGGGAGCACAAGATGGGTCCATGTTCAGGCGAAGGTTGAGCGCGATGGGGAAGGGCGGGCGCAAGCCGCGCTCGGTACAATCCAAGACATTACCGAATGCAAGCGGGCGGCGGTAGCCCTGCGCAGTTCCGAGCAGCGGTATCGGATGCTGTTCGAGAAAACGATCGCGGGGGTTGCGATCATTAGCATGCGGGGAGAGATCGTTGACTGCAACGACGCCTGGGCCTGGATGTTTGGATACAGCGACGCGATGGAATGCCGCGGCAGCACGGTGGTGAACCATTACTTTGATCTGGCAGATCGGGACCTACTCCTCGAAGAGTTGAGAACGAACGGGACTGTTACGAACCGTGAATTGCATGTCCGACGAAAGAATGGAACGCCGCTTTGGATTCTGGCGAATGACATTCTGCTCCCAGAAACACAAAACGCGCCGCTGATTCAGGCCACCGTGATCGATATAACAGCGCGCAAGGAAGCGGAAGAGGCGCTGCGGGCGAGCGAAGCGCATTTTCGCATTCTTGTGGAACAAGCCTCGGACGGGATCTTTATCGCCGATGACCAGGGGAGATACCTCGACGCCAACTCGGCCGGTGCGGAAATGCTGGGCTACACGCGGGAAGATATTCTGCGACGATCCATCACCGACATCGTGGCGGCAGAGAAACAGCCACGGATTGCGGAGGAGTTAGCGCGCCTTCTGGGAGGCGGGACGATCCGCAGCGAATGGAAGTTCCGGCGGACCGACGGATCGTTTTTTTCCGGCGAGGTCTGCGCAAAGCGTCTGCCCGATGGGCGTTTGCAGGGAATACTTCGCGACATGACCGAGCGCAGGCGGGCAGAGGAAATCCTGCAGCAGAGTGAGGGACGCTTCCGCGTTGCACTCAAGGATTCTCCCATTACGGTGTTCAATCAGGACCGGGATCTGCGCTACACGTGGATTTACAATCCGCATCTCTATTGGCAGAAAGAGATCATCGGCAGGAGCGATGAGGAAATCATTGGCGCGGAACGGGCACGATCGTTGGTCGACCTGAAGCGGCGAGTGCTGGAAACCGGTAAGGGGATGCGGGCGGAAGTGGTGATCCCGCACAACGGCACCAAATACTCGTTCGACGTCACGGTTGAGCCGCTCTTGGACTCGGAGCGCAACGTCATTGGAATCACCGGCGCCTCAATGGACATCGCGCGCTTGCGGGAACTGGCCGACCGCTTGAGGCGACGAAGGAAAAGCTGGCGCAGGAGAAGGTATACCTGGAGAGCGAGATCGAGAGCGAACTCGGTTTCGAGGAAATTATCGGACAAAGCGCGTCGCTGCGGGAGGTGCTGCAAAAGACGCGGGTGGTGGCGCCGACCGATTCAACGGTTTTGCTGTTGGGAGAAACGGGGACCGGTAAGGAGCTGGTGGCGAGATCGGTGCATGCGCTCAGTCCGCGGCACGACCAAAGTTTCATCAAGCTGAATTGTGCGGCGGTGCCCTCGGGGCTGCTGGAGAGCGAGTTGTTTGGTCACGAGAAAGGAGCGTTCACGGGAGCGGTCAATCAGAAAGTTGGACGTCTGGAACTGGCCGACAAGGGGACGCTGTTTCTGGACGAAGTAGGTGAGTTGCCACTGGAACTGCAGCCAAAGCTGCTGCGGGTTTTGCAGGACCGTGAGTTTGAGCGTTTGGGCGGGGTGCGCACTCTGCAGGTGGATGTGCGTATCATTTCCGCCACGAACCGCGATCTGCAGAATGATGTTGCAGAGAAAAGATTCCGCGAAGACCTGTTCTACCGGCTGAATGTGTTTCCGCTGCAGTTGCCGCCGTTGCGGGACCGGCGCTCCGATATTCCGGTTCTCGTGCATCATTTTGTGCGCAAGCATGCGGGGCGGATGGGAAAGCAGATTGAACTGATCCCAAATGACACGATGCGGGTTCTCCAGAACTGGAATTGGCCAGGAAACATTCGCGAACTCGAGAACATGATTGAACGGATGGTGATCTTAAGCAGAGGCCAAACCCTTGTGCCGCCGCCGGCGGAACTAGACGTGCCGCAGGGGTTTGGAGAAGACAATCTCACCGAGATGGAACGCGAGCACATCATTCGTGTTTTGCGGGAAACGCATGGCGTGCTGTCGGGGCCGGAAGGGGCAGCCAGCCGGCTCGGAATCAAGCGTACTACACTGCAGTCAATGCTTAAGCGCTTCGACATCGAGGTCGAGCGATTCCGCCGGGGGACCGGGACGTTTGGACCGGACTAACTTTTTTCGGGATTGCTATTTCACCAGACGGTTGTACTTCCTCAGTACGTCACGCAGGCGGTCGTGAGGGAGTGCGATTACGGTGTGATTGTTGATGCCAGTCATGGTTTCAGCAGCGACCATGGCATTGACGACCGCCTCTTCGGTGGCCTGTACGGTGGCTAAGAAGATGGGATTGAGAGACTCGTTGGGGAGCATAGTGAGTTGATGCACTCCCTTAGAGCCGACCGCACCGGGATTGGCTGTGGAAAAGGCGATGAAGATGTCGCCGGAACCGTCGCCTGAGTAGCTGCCGTCACGGCCGAGGCCCAGGGAAACTCTCCTGGCGATGCGCTTCAGTTGGGTAGGGATGAGAGGAGCATCGGTAGCCACAACGACGATGATGGAGCCGATGTCTTGCTGCCGGGTAGCTTGATCCGGAATCTCACGCCCCACATTCACTCCTGCAATACGAAGCTGCTCACGCATCCCGTAGTTGCACTGCACGAGGACGCCCACGGTATAGCCTCCAGCTTTCGTGTCCAGCACGCGGGAACTGGTGCCGATGCCGCCCTTGAATTCGTTGCAAATCATGCCGGTGCCACCGCCAACGTTGCCTTCCTCGACCAGGCCGGTGTGGGCGGAATCGAGGGCGTGCCACGCGTCCTCGGGCTTGACGTGGAATCCATTAATGTCGTTGAGATCCCCGTCCCAGGTCTCGGCGACGACGGGCAGCGACCACCAGTAGCCTTCCATATCGGGGGAGGAGTGCTTGACCTTCCAGGCGATGACGGCGTCGCGAACCACGCCCACGCTGTGCGTGTTCGTGATCATGATGGGGCCGTCGAGGAAGCCGGAGTCTTCGACCCAGGTGGTCCCGGTCATCTCTCCGTTGCCGTTGAGCGTGAACCACGCAGCGAAGACGGCGTCATTGTTGGTCTTACCGCGAGGATGGACGGCGGTGACGCCCGTGCGCACCGGTCCTTTGCCGACTTCAAGCTTCCCTTCGCCGGAAATCAGCGTCGTGTGACCCACCTCGACTCCGCGAACGTCGGTAATCGCGTTGTTGGGGCCTGGCGCGCCATCGAAGGGAACACCGAGGTCGCGAGCGCGGGGCTTGGTTTGTGCGGAAACAGTGGCGGCGAGAATGCTGAGGGCGATGGCCAGAGCCGGCCAACGGACAAGTGTGGAGCGGGCACTCCCTTCGACAAGCTCAGGGCAGGCTCTGCCCGCTACTGCCGGGGGTGCACAAGAAGCGGGCAAAAGTGCCCGCTCCACACAACCGATGAGATTGGGCATTGGGATCTCCGGCAAATGAGGCAGTATACAAGGAGGGCGCAGAGATGGAGGTGCACCGTTTGGTACACCCGACGGGCGCGGGGGTACAATCGCTGCGTGCGAACTTTTTTTCGAGGGGAACACGATGGATAGCTGGAAGAAAGCGGTAGTCTTGGGATCGATTGGGGCGGGAACGATTTTATTCATGAAGAAAAAGTATCCGGCCGGAGTGCTGGCGACGGGAGTGGGTTTGGCGGTGCTGGCGTCGGAGTATCCGGAGAAGTTCGAGAAAGTGCGCCAGGCGCTGCCGGAGTATTTCGAACGCGGCATGCAAGTCATGGAGATGGCGGGACGCGCTGGAAAGCGTATAACCGAGGCGGCGGGGCGAAGCGCGGCCGAGGCATGGGAAGAAATTGGGGGGTGAGTCTGGGGTTCGAGATTACTCGATGCCCAGCTGTTTGCGGGCTTCTGGGCTGAGGCGCTCTGGAGTCCAGGGCGGGGTCCAGACGACGTTGACGGCGGCGGTGCGGATACCGGGCAACTGTTCGAGGCGCGACTTGACCTGCGCGCTGATGTTGACATGCTCGGGACAACCTTGCGCGGTGAGCGTCATGTCGATAGTGACGTCCTGCTTATCCTTATCATCGATGGCAGGCGCGAAATTTACGTTGTAAATCAGGCCGAGATCGACGATGTTGACGGGAATCTCGGGATCGTAGCAACTCTTCAGCGCGCTCAGAACGTCTTGCTCTGTGATAGCCATTGCTGATACTCCTCTGCTTCCAGTGTACAACGGGCTTGTCCCTCTAGCCTTTCGACATGGCCGCGATCTGGTAGAGTTTCTTCATGATCAGTCCGGAGGCGAGGCAGCGGATCCAACTGGTGCTGGCGCTGGCGCTGCTGGCTGCGGGTGCGCGTGCCGCTTACATTTTTTATCAGCGCTACGAGGACAGGGTCGCGGCCGAAAAACAAAAGCAGGCACGGAACGTCGGGTACTCCAATGCCGACTATTACGTCACGCCGAAGAAACTCTATCCCTACGATGTCAAAACGGCGAAACAGCTCACGCAGCAGCCGGTGTGGGTGAAAGAAGGATATCGCTATACCTACTATGGGTACGACGCGGCTCGGAAGCATGTGGATTTCGATCATGAGGCAGGGCTGTTGCTGCCAATCGAGAAACTGGCGATCAAAGATGTTGTGACGGCAACGCCCTCGGGAGCAGGACAGCGCAAACAGGTGTTGGCCGTGTTTGATAAAGAAGCGAAGACCTATGCCGTGCCCATCGGATTCGAGGCGGAGGGTGAGTACAGAATCTATTCCGATGAGATGTTCTTTATCGAGGATCCTCGCGACCTGTACAAGCATTGGCCAGCCGACGTGTGGCAGGCGGTCGAGCATCATGAAGTAAAGGCGGGAATGAACGAGATGCAGGCGGATTTTGCAATTGGCATGGGAGTCCCCGATGCCGGGGACTCTTCGTACTCGAAAACAGTGCGCTATCCGAATGGCGGGAAGCCGCTGGTGATCGTCTATCACGACGGGAAGGCCGCGGAAATTAAACCGGGAGCGCCGGCATCGTGACAGTATGGCGAAACAGATATTTTGAGGGGGCAGAGATCACTCCATGAATCGACGCGAAGCAATTCGGTTGCTGGCTACGGGCGCTGTTCTCCCGCTCAAACCTGGCACTGTGATGGCGATGCTGCGGGATGCGCGCACGGTGGTTGGAACGCAGCCGGCTCCGCGCACACTGAACCCGCATCAGGAAGCTACTGTGAAGGCGATGGCGGAGATGATTTTGCCCCGCACCGCCACGCCGGGAGCGACGGACGTGGGGGCGACCGAGTTCATCGATTTGATGCTGACGGAGTGGTACGACGACAGCGATCGCGAGCGGTTTCTGAATGGCCTCGCGGATGTGGACCGACGGTCGCAGTCGCTGTTCGGCAAGGAATTCGTAGATTGCCAGGCGGTGCAGCAAGCAGAAATTCTGACCGCCTTGGGAGAGAAGATGGCCGCGGAAGTGCACCTGGCACCGGACGGGGAACGTCCCATGAGGGGTGCGCGCCCCAGGATCGGTGAGAGTTTCTACCCTATGCTGCGGCGGCTGACCCTGACCGCCTACTACACGTCGGAGGCTGGCTCAACCGCGGAACTACAGTTTGAAGTGATCCCTGACCATTTCGACGGCTGCGCCCCAGTCCAGGCCGGGAAGGAAGGCGGGGATCGCCAGTGAGAGAGGAAACGACCTACGACGCGATTGTAATCGGCTCCGGCATTACCGGAGGCTGGGCCGCAAAGGAACTCACCGAGAAGGGACTGAAGACGCTCGTGCTTGAGGCTGGACGTCCGATCGTGCCCGAGCAGGATTATGTGGAGCACGTCCCACCGTGGGAGATGAAATTTCGAGGACTGCGCGACCGGCGTCTGCAGCGTGAAGATCAGCCGATTCAGAGTTTGTGTTACGCCTGTGACGAATGGTCGTCGAAGTTCTTCATCAGCGATAAGGAGCATCCGTATACCACCGAGGCAGGCAAGCCGTTCCACTGGATCCGCGGACGGCAAGTGGGTGGCCGATCGATCATGTGGGGCAGGCAATCGTATCGCTGGAGCGACCTGGATTTCGAAGCGAACCTGCGGGACGGAATCGCGGTCGATTGGCCGATCCGTTATGCGGATCTTGCGCCATGGTACGACTACGTCGAGGATTTCGCCGGAATCACGGGAGAGGCGTTAGGTCTGCCGCAATTGCCCGACAGCAGGTTTCTACCTCCGATGGAGTTGAACTGCGCGGAAAAAGTGGTGCGGGAAGCCATCGCAAAACATTTCGGCGGCGAGCGCGTGCTCACCATTGGACGCGCAGCGATACTGACTAAGGATCATCAGGGCCGCGCGGCGTGCCACTACTGTGGTCCGTGCGAGAGAGGATGCATCACGCGATCGTACTTCAGCAGCCTGAACTCGACTCTCCCGGCGGCCGAGAAAACCGGGCGGATGACGCTGCGGACGTTCAGCGTGGTGCACAGCTTGAGCTTTGACTCACAAACCCGAAGAGTAAGCGGTGTGCGGGTGATCGACGCCAAGACGCGCGCCAGTGTGGAGTTCCACGGCAAAGTCATTTTCCTGTGCGCCTCGGCGCTGGAATCTGTGCGGATTCTGTTGAACTCATCGACCACGGAGTTTCCGAACGGGCTGGCGAATTCAAGCGGGGAACTGGGCCACAACCTGATGGACCACATCACAGGTGGCGGGGCGGTAGGGACGATTCCGGGAAATGAAGACCGCATCGTGCTTGGCCGACGGCCCAACGGAACTTACGTTCCGCGTTTTCGCAACGTAAAGAAGAAAGATGCGGCGTTCTTGCGCGGCTACGGGTTCCAGGGCGGGGGCCAGCGCGAGGGTTGGCAGCGCGGCGTAACGCAGACCGGATTTGGATCGGACTTCAAAAAACTCATCAGCCAGCCAGGGCCGTGGCAATTCGGCTTCCATGGATTCGGCGAGTGCTTGCCGAATCACAACAACTACGTGGAACTCGACAAAGAAAAAGCGGACGCCTGGGGCATTCCCGTGCTGAAGGTGCATTGCACATGGGGCGAGAATGAATTGGCCCTGCGCGACGACATGGCCATCTCTGCGGCGGAAATGCTGGCCGCGGCCGGGGCGCACAATATCGAGCCCCTACGTGGAGCTGGATTTCCAGGGTCAGCCATTCATGAGATGGGCACGGCTCGGATGGGCCGGGATCCCAAGACTTCGGTGTTGAATGCGTTCAATCAGGCACACGATGTAAAGAACTTGTTTCTTACCGACGGTGGGGCGATGGTGTCGTCGGCGTGCGTGAATCCGTCGTTGACCTATATGGCTTTGACGGCGCGGGCTTGTGATAACGCGGTGCAGCGAATGAAGAAGGGCGAGCTTTAGGCAAGCCCGGGGTTCCCGATGAAAGAGAATCGTTTGTTCGTGGTGACGCCGGTTGCGGTCCTACTGGCTGGATTGACGGTTTTGTCCGCTGCGCAGGCGGGTTATCAACCGGCTCCGGAGAATGTGACGGCCCGCCAGGAGTTTCAGGACGCGAAGTTTGGGATGTTTATTCATTGGGGCGTCTACAGCGTGCTGGGCGATGGGGAGTGGGTGTTTCACAACCGCAAGTTAAAGGTCCAGGAATACGAGCGGCTGCCGAAGTTCTTCGATCCGGAAAAGTTTGATGCGAAGGCGTGGGTTTCGTTGGCTAAAGCCGCAGGGATGAAGTACATCACGATTACTTCGCGCCATCACGACGGATTCGCCATGTTCGACTCGAAGGTTTCGGATTGGAATATTGTGCAGCGGACGGCGTACGGGAAAGATCCGCTGAAAATGCTGGCGGATGAAGCACACCGGCAGGGCATCAAGCTGTTCTTTTATTACTCGCAGCTGGATTGGCACAATCCCGATTATTTTCCCCGCGGTGTGACGGAACGAGATCACGGCGAATGGCGCAATGGGCGGCCCGATCACGGCGACTGGAATTCGTATCTGGACGACTACATGGACGGGCAGTTGCGGGAGTTGCTGACCAACTACGGGCCCATCGGCGGCATCTGGTTTGACGGTATGTGGGACAAACCGGATGCGGACTGGCATCTGGCGAAGACATACGCGTTGATCCATCAACTGCAGCCAGCGGCGCTGATTATTCCCAACCATCATCAGACGCCAAAACCGGGAGAGGATGTTCAGACGTTCGAAAGAGATCTGCCGGGGCAGAACACGGCGGGGTTCAACACGAAAGTGGTCAGCACACAGTTGCCACTCGAGAGTTGCAACACGTTGAACGAGTCGTGGGGCTTCAACATTGGCGACGACCACTACAAGAGTCCGGAGGAACTCGAACGGATGCTGGTGCAGGCGGCGGGGAACAATTCAAACCTGCTGCTGAATATTGGACCGATGCCGAACGGGGAGGTCCAGGACGATTTTGTGACGCGGTTGCAAGCCGTCGGGGAATGGATGTCGCGGTATGGGGACTCGATCTACGGCACTCGGGGCGGCCCGATCGCGCCGGCGGATTGGGGCGTGACCACGCAGAAGGCTGGCAAAATCTACGTACACGTTCTGAATTGGAAGGGCAAATTGCTGGCTCTGCCAGCCGTGCAGGAGACCATCAGCACTGCGCAGTCGTTCCCCGACGGCGCGGCGGTGGTCTTTCACCAGAGCGGCGACGGCGTGGTGCTGACGTTGCCCGAGCCTAAGAAGGACGAAATCGACCGTGTCGTCCTTTTGAGCGTCGGCAAACCGTAGCGCCGGCATCTGGCCGGCTGTCGCGATGCGTCTCGCCCTCGCGAGCGGCGGGCGAGGACGCCCGCCGGACAGCCGCCGGGGACGGCGGGGGCGCACTACCTCAGTCTCCTGCTAGCGCACTGGAAATATCCTCGGCCATCGGCTCACTTTGTGCGGGAATCCCGCTGTAGGTCGCGTTGGCGTCGAGTTGTTCGCCGCGCAGTTGCGCTTCGAGCGCCGCGATCTGAGCTTCGATGTCCTGCTCGGCCTTTCGTTTGCGGATCACTTCCTCGCGATAACGGCGTAGGAAATAATCGATGGTTTCCACCCGGATTCTGATTGAGCCCGAAGGTTTGTTCTCGTCGAGATCCTTGAAGCAGAAATAGGGCGTGCCCGACTGTTCGATGATCCCTTCGATCACCCCGTAAATCGGGGCATCGTGGCCGCACTTGAAGCTGGAAATCTCAAGCGCCACCAGGTTGGGATGCCGCGCCGTAAACTTCGCCGCCCACACTTTGTGGTTGGTGCTGCAGGAGTACGAGTTCTTCCACGCGTCGGTAATGTCGAGCGGGCTGGTGATCATTCCCGCTCGCACTTCTTCGCCGAAGAGACGGTCGAGCAGATCTTCATCCAGCGGCAAAGTGTTTTGCGAGAAGATGGGATAGCCAAGCTTCTGGAACTCGTCCAGGATTTCGTGATTCAGGCCAGGGTCGTGGTGGTAAGGGCGTCCCAGCATAACAATGCCAATCCGGTCTTCACGCTCCAGTTGATCGAGCACCTGCCGCGCGCGGCGGCGAATGCCGGTTTCGTATTCTTTCAACGCCGCGAATCCGGACTCGACGGCGCGGTCGTTTTCTTCTTGCGACAGACCGAGGACAGGCTGCCACGCTTGCAGCATCTGATGGGCAAACAATTTTCGATCGGCAAAATTAAGTACGGGGTCGATGTACTTCACATTATGCTCGGCGAAGACGTCGTTCTCCTTGGTGAAAGCGGCCTTGACAGTCTCCGGAGTCGCGGTCACCGTGGGGCAGGCGTTGGCGCCGACGATCTTCACCAGTGGAGAATGCAAGACGTCATACATGGGGAAGAAAATCGCGTCCAACGGTTTCTTGCGGTGCTTTTCCTGAATCAGGTTGTAGACGTGCGAGATGCCGATCTTTGCAGGGAAGCATGGGTCGATCGCGCCGCGGCTGGCTCCGGCGCGATACAGTTCTGAGCTGGTGTAATCGGAGTAAATGATGTTCTCAGGCTGCACACCGAGACTCTCAAAGTAGCCGTTAAACAGCGGAGCATACGTGTAGATATTCAGCACGCGCGGGATGCCGATGCGCACCTTGCCGCGGTTCTCCATCAGAGCGCGGCGTTCTTTTGCCCCTTTGCTCCATCCCGCCCAACCACGCGTCAGCAACGGGTCGGCGACGCTCTCTGCGTTGACCGGGCGGAAGACCTCTTTCGCCGCGTAATCGACGAAGTTGGGGTGCGCCGCCCGGATAGTGTCGAGACCCGCCTTGATCCCTTTCATGTCGTTGATATCTTCGACTGTGCCCTTCTCGCAGGTGGCTATGATCAGTCGCTGCTCGCCGTGCATGAGAGGCACCTTCGTGACTTTTTGAATGGGCACAAAGCTCAGGTCATTCTTGGGTTGGGTTCGGATGTCAATGAATGTCCGCAGACAATCGTTCTTGCAGAAATGGCAACGCGTGTCCTCGTTGCGCGTGGTACGGTACTCGATCTTGCGGACCGCGTCCAGGCCGACGAACGTCGTCTGCTGGCCGTTGCGCCACAGCCGCAGCGATTCCTGAGCGGCACCGATGGCGCCCGACTCTCCGCAATGCTCGTGCACAATAATCTCCGGCTGTTTGCCCGTAGCCCGGAAGCTGTTGCGGATGAAATCGACCTCGGCCTTGACCACGGCGAGATTGTGTTGCGTTCCACCTTGCAGCACGAAGCGCGAGCCCAAGGCCGCGAGATTCGGGATGCTGGCGACGTACAAGAAAACATTCTTGGGCAGCACCGCCGCGAGTCCGGCGAGAATTTCCTCCGCACGCCAGCCCTGCCGCTGGAAGTTCACAATATCGGACTGCATGAACACCGCGCAGCCGTAGCCGAAAACCGGCATGGCTTGCGCCGAGAATGCCAGGTCGGCGTATTGATTTACGCTCAGCCCGAATCCTTCTGCGGTGGACTGCAAGAAATATCCATTGCCGGCGGAGCATTGAGTGTTCAACTTGAAGTCCTTCACTCGCCCGCCGTGCAGAATGATAATTTTGATGTCCTGCCCGCCCACATCCACGATCACATGCGGATCTTCATAGAACTTCAGCGCTGACTCAGTGTGCGCAACCGTCTCGACCAGGGCCACGTCAGCGTTGAGTACATCTTTCAGAATGTCCTTGGCATAGCCCGTAGTCGCAACCCCAAGCACTTCCAGTTTGGCGTTTTGCGCTTCCACCTGTCCGCGCAGGTTCTCGAACATTTCAATCGTGTCCTGGATCGGGTTTCCGTTCGAGAGCTGGTACGACTTGCAGAGGATGTCCCCGTTTTCACTCAGCAAAACCGCTTTGGTCGAAGTGGATCCGCCGTCGATCCCGATGAAGCCGCCCACGGTGCTGCCTTTCTGCAACACAGCGGGTGTGAATTTCTTCGGCCGGTATGCTTCTTTGAATACGTTGAGGTCGGCCGGATTCTCGAGCAGGCCTTTCCCGCCTGATTTGGCCTTTTCTTCCTGGCGGCCATATTCGATGTAGTGGAGCAGTTGCTCATAGCCGCGATAGCAGCCGACGCAATCGTCCTCGCTTCGGCCGAACTCGATCGCGCCCAGGGCCGCGAAGTACTGCGCATTCTCAGGAACCTTGATCAGATCTTCCGGCTTGGAGCCTTGTGGAACTTCGACCTTGCGCTCCTCCCACATGCGCGGGATGTTGGCCTGCCAGGCCTCGCGCATGCCGCGAATGAAACTGTTTGGCCCGCCCAATAGCAGCACGTGGGGCCGCAGCGTATGCCCGCGGGTCAGGACGCTTAAATTCTGCAGCACGATTGCTTCAAACAATGACGCCATCAGTTCGTCGGGAGGAGTGCCGACTTTTTGCAGGCCGTTGATGTCGGTTTCCGCAAACACACCACACTTTCCTGCCACTTTGTGCAGCTTGATGCCGCGGTACTTCTGCTCGGCCAGTTGTTCGGTGGGAATCTTCAGCTTGGCGTTGATCTTGTCGATGACGGCGCCGGTTCCCCCGGCACACTTATCGTTCATCGACGGAATCTTCTTCTTGCGGCCCGTCTCATCATCATCTTTGAAGACGATGATTTTAGCGTCCTGCCCGCCGAGTTCAATGACCGAGTACACTTCCGGATGCAGTTTCTCGACGGCCAGAGAGACGGCTGTCACTTCTTGCACGAACTTCGCGCCGATCTGCTCTGCGATCGAGCCACCACCCGAACCCGTGAGAAACATGCGCGTGTTGTGGCGGTTTATGCCGGTGTCACTTTCCATCCGCTTCAGGAATTCGAGGGTCTTTTCCGGCTGCTTGGTTTCATGGCGCTGGTAGTCCTGCCAGAGCACCTTGTCGCTCGCGGCCTCGACCACTACGGCTTTCACCGTGGTCGAGCCGACGTCGAGGCCCACCAGAAACTGTGTGTTGTGATCGTGCGGCTTCTGGCTGAGAGCCGGACGCGGGGCGGGGGGCTTCTCTAGTCCTGAGATCTGAATCAACTGCGTAGCTTTATGGTCGTGCATTCTTCCTCACTTCCGTAGGTGAAGAAACAAAATCTTTAAGCGCCGAGATCGCGGAGAGCGCAGAAAAAAGCAGGGAAAGTCTTTGGCTCTGCCTTCTCGGCGACCTCGGCGGTGAAACATCAGTCGCCGGACATAGCCGGAACTGCAGTGCCGCGCACCCGCGAGCGCTTCCAGAACTGGGTGTCCTTGTTGATGCGATCGCTGACGTGCAAGACAAACTGCGCTGCCGTGCCGGCGACTCCCTCGCGGTGCGGCACGTGGTAGAACGGTCGCTTCAGTTCCGGATGCTCCTCGATATACTCGCGGATTTCGACCATGCTCTTGCCCGTCGCTTTCAGACACTGCTCGAACTCGGTCTTGGCCTTGACCTTGGCCTCACCGAGAGCCATCTGAACGCGGCTATGAGCGTTGACCTCTCCTTCTCCCGAAGTTTCGATGGGGAGAAAAATCATGTCCTTGAACTTGTTGATGACAGCCGATTGCACTCCATCGGATTGCGACGACGGCATGCACCCAAACGGCTTCAGTGCCAGTACCATGTGGCACAGTTTGTGGACGGTGTAGTAAACGTTCTTGCCGACTTCGAGGTGTCCCTCACCACCGCGTGCGAACTGGTTGTAGAAGGGATTCGCCAGTTCAGCCAGTTCGGCTTGCGGGGCAAGATGGTGAGTGATTCCGCCGAGATTCTTGGCGGTGCGATGGTAGAAAAAGCCCCACATCCGCTCGCCGGCGCCAATGCCCCAGAGTTTTTTGCGTAGTCCGATGTAATTCGCAAATTGCTTTTTCACCTCGTACCACTCGGGATTCCGATGCGGACGATTCACGGGCCACTTTGCAATCGCGTGCGCCTTTGCCTGATACATCAAGTAGGCCACCCAGGTCGCAATCGGCTCGACCAGCACCTGTGCTCCCTCACGTTCCAGAAAATCGAACATATGGAAGTTGCCGTCGCCTTCGGTTAGCTGCGCCCAGAACTCGCCCGTGATCTTCACCAGCGGCTTCACGCGCGTGCGATCGACTTCGATCGAATCCATCCTTTCGCGTGCCGTATGGAGAGCATTCAGGTAGTCCTTGCCCCACATATGCTCGTGCCACTTCCCAAACACGTTGAACGTGTTCCGCAGAATCTTGTTGCTCTTGAACTTGGGCTTCGCCCAGTTCGGAGCGCTCTGTTCGATCTCAAATGACTTGCGAGTTTTCAGGTCATCGCACAAGCCGTCCACCATTTCGCGGAAGATGCGGTCTGTCTCCCCTGCGTTCGCCTCATACGGCCGAATCTGATAGATCAGATCGTTGATGACATCGCCAAGGTGCATGGCATTCAGCATGCCGAAGCCGAAATCAACGGTGAACTTCAGCCCGGGTTCACCGGATGCAGCCTTGATGCCGTCACTGTCTTTGAACAAGAGCACGCGGAAACCGTCGAAGCCTGCATTCTTCAAGGCAAATCGATATTCCGCTTCATACATGCCGAAGCGGCACGGACCGCAGGAACCCGCGGTAAAGAACACGTAGTTATCAAGAATCTGTTGGCGTGACACGCCTTCTTTCTCCAGAAACTGGAGATACTGCACCAGATTGCCGACGGTAAAGTAGGTCGGATTGCACTGGCCGTTGTTGCCAAACTCCTTGCCGGTCTGGAATGCGGGCACGTCGGGTACCGGCAACTTCTCGCAGCGGTAGCCGCAACCATGGAAGACCGCGCGAATTAGATCCTCGTGCTTCCAGGTAAAGCCGCCAAACAGAATCGTGACGCGGTTCCGCTCTTCCGCGGTGAAGGCGCGCTCCACTGGACGGTGAAAATGTTTGGGCTGGTCAAGGCCTGCGATCCTCCGCAGGCGCATGCGTTCGGCTTCCAGGCGCTGCTTGATTTCCGAATCATTCTCAATGCGGACGAGATTTGTCGCCATACGTTCCTCCGACGTTTTGCTGAATTGTGAGGGGCTGAACCGTGATGCAGTAGAGGTAAACGGACGGAGGCTCAGTGGACGCAGCAATCACGACGCGGGGAACGTTCCGGCAAGAAGTTCTCCGGTCCACTTCAAATCTGTCACTGAACCGCATCCGAACTCCAACATTCTTGGCTAAGGGGTTCGAAGTCTTGCGCCGACCGAACTTGCGAGCAATTCCAGTGGCACGGATAAAACTGCCTGTCTCCTAGAGACAAACAGCTGGGGAGGCGGTTGCCTCAGTTTGTTCCCCAAGCGAACGGTTCGAACGACGAAGTGGGACGGTTGATCTCTGTTTTTTACCAGAAACCCAGCCCTCGATTCAAGCCGGGAAAAACCACTAGGAGCGATCTAAATTTCAACGGGATCAATGCTGGTGCCGCACGGGGTGACAAAACGATTCAAGCTTGAGTTGTATATCTCGGATCTGAAAGGGACTTAGGCGCTGGGCCTGGCCGCACCAGAGAGCAATTCTTGGATCGCCGCTTCTACCAGGGAATCCATCGCCGCCGCGATTGCAGGAGATAATTCGGTACTCCACTCCGTATTCGCCGGCTGCGCGCCCAACAGAACGACCTGGGGTTCGCATTGCGCCAAGACTCGCAGCGCGACCAGCAAATCGGAAACTCCCAACTGGTGCACACTGGCGCTGCCCGGCAGGGAGTTCAATTCCTCACCCGTCATTCGAATCACCGTGCCCGGAGCTTCTCCAACGTCGACGGCATCAATCACGATCAGCCGCGAACAATCCCATACGTAGGGAAGTAATTCCAGACCCAGAGTGCCGCCTTCCACCAAGGTCACATCCTGGGGCACTCGCGCGTCCTCGCGCAGTCGCTTGATGGCTTGCGCTCCCGCCCCATCGTCGGCGTGAAGAACATTCCCCAGCCCCAGCACCACGGTCTTGGCCGGCACTGTCTGCATCACTTCACCTGTCCTGAATCTTCTTCCAACTCGTGTCTGGGAATGAACTTGTAGCCCGTGAAAATGCTCTCGATCAGGCCATTCCGCTCTTCCCACGAAACCAGCACGGCGCTGTACACGTGATGAATCACGAAAGCGAAGAACGTGAACATGATGCAGAAATGCGCCAGCCGCAGGTATTGGATATCGATCACTCCAGGAATCCAGCGAAACAGCCATCCCAGCATCCACGATCCTCTCACTTGCGTGTAAAGCGTGAGGCCGGTGATGATCTCAATCAGCATGAACGTGAACATTACCAGGTACGTCACGGCAGCCAGCGCGTTGTGACCAACATGGTGCACAAGTTCTTTTTTGAGAAAACTGTAGTACGCGACCATGTTCCCCATGCCTCGCCACTGCCGTTTCTTGATGGGCCAAAATGACCGCCAGCTTGCCCAGTCATTCCCCACAAAAAACCAATACATGCGCAGCAGAAACGCACTGATGAACACCGACCCGGCTACCAGATGAATGAATCGCATCTTCGCCATCAGAAAACTCGTGCTGCTCTTGGCCACGATGAACGGATCGTGCATGTAATAGCCGGTGAAGGCCAGCACGCCAACGGCCAGAACAATGAACCAGTGCGAGACTCGCACCGGCAACTCCCACACATAAGTCCGCACCGGCAAGGTGGAAGGGTAAGGTCGGTGCGCCTCGCTCCATGCATGTTGTCCTGGTGCCAGTGAGCCCATTGCCGCCTCCTTTCAGAGTGGTGTTACGCCACCCTCAGCTCGCCTTCACTTGCGTATAACGCCGTCCCCGCGCGTCCACGACGTGCACGGCGCACGCTAGGCACGGATCAAACGAGTGCACAGTGCGCAGAATTTCCACGGGCCGCTCCGGATCGGCAACTGGCGTTTTCAGCAGCGCCGCTTCATAGGCGCCTCGTTGACCCTTCGCATCTCGCGGTCCGGCATTCCAGGTGGTGGGCACGACGCACTGGTAGTTCTTGATCTTCTTGTCTTCGATCTGAACCCAGTGTCCCAGCGATCCCCGCGGCGCTTCGTGGAAACCCCAGCCCTGCGCCTCTTTTGGCCAGGTATCCGGATCCCACTTCTCGCCGTTGTGAATGCGCAGGTCGCCGTGGCCCAGCTTGTCACCCAGTTCGGCAACCCACTTTGTGACCTGTCCTGCCATCACCTTCGCCTCAACCGCCCGCGCCGCAATCCGCCCCAAGGTCGAGAACAGCGCCGTCGCCGGCGCGTTGAGATGTGCCAGAACGCCATCCACCGCCGCCTTCACCTCCGGATGGCCCGACGCATAGGCCACCAGCATGCGCGACAGCGGCCCGACTTCCATGGGATGGTCCTCGTACCGCGGCGATTTCAGCCACGAATATTTCTGATCCACATCCAGATGCTCGAACGGCGGCTTCGGCCCCGTGTACTTCGGCTTGGTCTCTCCCTGATAAGGATTCTTTGGGTTCTGTTCGCCATCGCCGTATTCGTACCAGGAATGCGCCACGTACTCTGACACGTTCGCAGGATCCACCGGATGCACCTTCGACAAATCGTGCCCGAAGATCGCGCCGCGCTGCAGGTAGAACCGTGCGGGATCCTTCACTCCGCCTTGTGGGTAGTCGCCATAGGATAGGAAATTTCCCAGACCCTCTCCATGCCCGAACCAGTCACGATAGAAACTTGCCACCGCCAGCACATCCGGCACGTAAACCTGGTTGACGAATGCCTCCGCTTTGGCTGCCAGTTCCGTCAGGAACGTGATCCGCTCAGGATTGATGGTTGCGCCCGGCTCGTTCGGATCCATCGACGTCGCCATCCCGCCGACCAGATAAGTCTGCAGGTGCGGGTTCTTGCCGCCCAGCACGGCGTGAATGCGGATGTAGTCCTTCTGGAACTCCAGCGCCTCAATGTAGTGCGCCACCGCCAGCAAATTCGCCTCGGGCGGCAGGTGATAGGCCGGATGTCCCCAATACCCGCTGCTGAACAGGCTGAGCTGCTTGCTCTCCACCAGCGCCTTCACCTTGTCCTGAACGCCTTTGAAGTAATTGCGGCTCGACTTCGGCCACGGCGAAATCGATTCCGCGAGCTGCGAGGTTTTCCCGGGATCCGCTTTGAGCGCCAGCGTCACATCCACCCAGTCGAGCGCGTGCAGGTGATAAAAGTGGATGACGTGGTCCTGCACGTACTGGCTGGCGCCGATAATGTTGCGAATCAGGTTGGCGTTCGCCGGCACCTCGATCCCCAGCGCGTCCTCGACCGCACGCACTGAGGTGAGCGCGTGTACCGTCGTACATACGCCGCAAATGCGCTGCGTCCAGATCCACGCCTCGCGCGGATCGCGGCCCCTGAGGATCAGTTCGATCCCGCGAAACATGGTTCCCGAACTCCAGGCATCGGTGACCGCGCCGCCGTTCACTTCGGCTTCAATGCGCAGATGGCCTTCAATGCGTGTCACTGGATCGACTACGATGCGTGCCATACGCTCCTCCTCTGCCTGCTGTTATGGTTTCTCGGGCCCGGGTGTGGTCCGCATGCGGTCTCGAACTGCGCTGGCGATTCCATGAATGACAGTCGCTCCCGCTACAGCGGCCGTGATCCCGATGCCGATCTTCCCGGCACTGACGTCTGCCCCGAATCCCGGAACGTTCGGCAACCGCTCGTAGAACGGAGACTTGGTCTCCCAGAAGTTGTACCCGCCGCAGCCGACGCACCCGTGCCCGGCTTTCACCGGCCAGCTCGTGCCATCGTTAAAACGCACCGACGGGCAGTTGAATGTGGCCTCCGGTCCCTTGCAGCCCATCTTGTACAGGCACCACCCCTTGCGATGGCCTTCATCGCCCCACTCCTGCGTGTAACGTCCGGCATCGTAATGGGCGCGCCGCTCGCACTGGTCGTGGATGATCCGCCCATAGGCAAAGAGCGGGCGGTTGTACTGATCGACTGCCGGCAACTCGCCAAACGTTAGGTAGTGCACCAGCACCGCCGCCGTATTCGCCGGATTCTGCGGGCATCCGCCCAAGTTGATCACCTTGGCCTCCGGCACGGCCTGCTCAATCCCCACCGCCCCCGTTGGATTTGGAGCCGCCGCCACCAGCCCGCCGTACCACGCACAGGCCCCGGCCGCGATGGTTGCCGCCGCGTTCGAGCAAACTTCCTTTGCGATCGACAGAGCCGTCTTCCCCGCGACCGTGCAGTACACACCGTCGTCAGCTAGAGGAATCGATCCCTCCACGACCGCCAGGTATTTGCCCTTTTCCTCTTTGACCACGCGCTGGAGAGCCGCCTCAGCCTGGTGTCCGGCTCCAGCCATGATGATTTCGTGGTACTCCCACGAAAGCAGGTCCAGAACCACCTCCAACACTGAGGGATGGCTCGACCGCAGGATGGCTTCCGAGTTCCCGGCGCAGTCCTGAAACTGCAGCCACACGAGCACAGGTTTGCGGGTCTTCTCCAGCGCGGAAGCGACTTGGGCCACGTAACGCGTGGGGAGGGCTAAAGTCGCGGTCATGGCGGTGCAGAATTTGATAAACCGGCGTCGGCTGACACCTTTCTTCTGCAGGGCCCCATAAAACGATTCGTTCGGCGGGATCATAGGGTCATCCTTCCTGGGAGTATGTCGTTCCGCTCCACCTGGAGCTGGAACCACACCCTACGTCGTGCAAACAGATTGGGGTTATTTATCATTCCGTTGCAGCGCTGGATGTGATCGTGCTCACAGACTGTTGTGATCCTGTGCGGTTTCACGTCGGACTCGACGCGATTTCAGGATTCGATCTGCCCACGACGCGTCAGCCGCGGGAGCAGGATCAGAATCAATCCATAGAACAAAAGCGAGACCACCAGCGACGCCGCGTTGCCGAATCGCAAATCCTCAAACAGAAGCTTCAGGGTTCCGAACGCCACGGCGGCATACGCAACCCAGCGGAGTTCGATCCGCTTCCAGTAAGAGCCAAGAAAGCCAAGGGCTAAGGCCAGAGCGCAGTTCACGATGGTCCGGATTACGGAAAGACGCGAGGCCCCGAGTTCCACACGACCGGCGGCGAGCCACACGATGGCGACAACAATCAGGCCCACGGCGGCGAAACCCGCGATCCCGGCCGGCACGACCCAAAGCAGACGGCGCTTGCCTTGATCGTGCGACCCGCGCGATCCGATGGCATAGCAGAGTACGGCGGAAACCACGACCGTCCAGACGCTCCAATCGGGCGCGACGGGGACTTTACCCGCCAGCGCGCCGGCAACATAACTGGCAAGCTGCGAGACCGCCGTCGCTGCGGCCAGATACAGAGACGCATGCAACCCCAGGCTCAGCTTAGCCGTGCGGGTATAAACGAAAACGGCTGCTAGCGCTGCAAGGCACAAGAACGGCACCTGAAGACTCACGGGAAAAACCAGGAAGATCCCCGCCAGCAGAAGTGCTGCAGCCCAGGTGGCACAAACGCGACGGTTGCGAGCGTGCGCTTCCTCGGCGAAGCGCGACAGTGCTCCCCAGTAGCAGACAGCGGCGAGCAATAAGAACAGGACTCCAAATGCGGGTGCAGCCGAGCCATGGGTCGCGCGCATCCCGCCAAATGCCGCGAGCACGAAAGCCAATATTCCCTGGCCGATTTCAAAGAGCGTGATCGGCTGGCGCAGCCCGAAGCTGCGGATGCCAATGCTGCCACCGTAGATCGCCAGCAGAGCGAGAGACAACACGACAAGCGCGCCGGGACTCGCTGGGTGATAGCCCTCGGGCACACCCTCGGAAGACGCAAGCAGGTACACCGACAACCACACGGCGAAGTCAGCGGCGATCGCTGGCACGGCTCGCAAGGTGAGCCGATGTCCCAGGCAAGCGGCGACTTCCGTGGCCAGGGCCACTGCCAGCAAAGCTACCGTGAGGGGCACAAGTTCATGAGTTGCTATGATCAGAGCCCAAGATGTGATTGCGGCCGCCAGAGTTGCTACCCACGGAATCACCTGCAGGTCGTGCTTCCATGCCAGTGCCATCGCCAGCACAACAAAAGCGACCAGCACCACTGCCGTGAAGGCCGGCGATAGAACCTGAAATCGGACCGTGGACTCCCACAACAGAGGGGAGAGGATCAGAGCAGAAGTGATCCCGTAACTCGCGCTGGCAAAGCGGCTGGTGTCGTGAGTCCTTACGGCCCAGACCATCCACAACGCCGCATACACGATGGCGACCATCAGCACCGGGAGTTTCGGGATGGATCCCGACTCCGCGATCGCGCGCAGCAGGTATGCCCCGGCGATTCCCAGAACCGCCTTGCCGAGTACCGGCACAGTTCCGCCCGGCACCTCCGCCGGAGGAAATCCTCGCCACGTGGCCGGAGGGCGCGGTCGTTGTAATGGAATGTCGACTATCGGCGTCTCAGGGACAGCCGGCTCAGGTTGGCCCTCAAGGGCGGCGACGCGGCGCTCCAGGTCGCGCAGTCGTTCGCTGAGTTGCTCTACAGTTGGTGTAATGCTAACGACAGCCTGCGGCATATGCTGCTCCGCAATCTCCCCGCTGAAGCAGGGCTAGCTGGTTCCATGCGCCGGTGTTGCACCGGAGGCGGGAAGGGAACCCGCGTCCAGCCAGGGCGGCAGGAGTTTTACCAAGACCCACAGGATGCCGAAGGGAAGAATCATAAGGACGATCGCGGTCAGCAGTCCTTCGCGGGTGGCGAAGGCCATCTTATAAGTGGTATATCCGAGAAAACTCTTGGAAAAAAGTTGCCCGCCGATCACGACGTTCCACCGCATGGCAAAAATGCCAATTACGGTCAGACAACCGGCCAGCCCGTAGATTCGTTTGCGGATTGTGTCAGTGAATTTCCAAATCTGGGTCAGGCCGATCAGCACAATCGGAGTCACAGTGCCGAGAAGGATTTGAACAATCACCTGCGATGTCCAGAGGCGCGTGTGCACCATGAAATCAAGGCTGCGGAAAGATTCATCTGCCTCATAGATCCGCTGCAGCAGGTCGAGCATCTCCAGGCTGAAGTCGATGATGAAGGTGTAGAGCAGGTATTGCGCGATCTTGTCCAGGCAGCGAATGTCGATTGCCCGCCCCCGCAGCTGCGATGAGACCATGTACAGCAGCATCACAGCCGCAATTCCCGAGACCATGGCCGAGAAGATGAATACGATCGGCATCAGCGGCGACGACCACCACGGGTTCGCTTTCACAGAGCCGAAGATGAACCCGACGTATCCGTGCAGCAAAAACGCGGAAGGAATGCCGATCAGGGTGATGAAATACCCCAGTCTTTCGTCGATTCGCAGCGAGCGTTCACTGACATTGCTGGAACCCAGCGTCAGCAGCCGATACACATAACGCGCTGCTCCAGTCGATGATTGGGACTTCGCCACGATATCGTGCCGGTAGTCGAGCCAGATCTCGAGCAGCAGCACCGCCATCAAATACCAGAGATACACGAACCCGAACATGGCCATGGCGGAGGAACGGTGCGGCGTCAAATACATTTCCAGCGAACGCTCGGGATGACCCAGGTGCAATTGCAGCGGCAGCGGCGCCACTAGCAGAAAAGAAAGCGCGGTGAGCAGGGCAAGTCGGTACGTCGGTTTTACCTCCTGCACTCGGAACACGCGCTCCAGGGAAGCCAAAATAAATGCCCCGGCTACCAGTCCCGTAATGAAGGGATAGAGAACGATGAGAACGCTCCACTGGAGTTCCACTTCGTTCGGGTACATGAAGCCTTCGACGGGAATTTGCAACGAGCCTCCTTTTTATCGCAACCAGTTCATCGCACCGAACCATCCATGCCGTTGTAAAAAACCTTCGCGCCGGTGGCCATCTGCGGCTTTAACACCTGCACGGTATGAGTTCGCAGAAACTCATGAATCGGATCTTTAGGATTCTTCAAGTCGGCGAGTTGGCGCGCGCCCGTAGGGCACACTTCGCAGCACGCCGTGGTCAAGCCCTTGGTGATGCGGTGATAACAGAGCGAACACTTCTCCGCCGTATTCGTCTTGGGATTGATAAAGCGGCATCCATAGGGGCACGCCTGCACGCAATAGCGGCACCCGAGACAATAAGACTTGTCCACCAGCACCACTCCATCGGGAGTAACGAAGGTCGCGCCGACCGGACAAACCTGGGTGCAAGGAGAATCCGTGCAGTGGTTGCACAGCTTGGGGACGAAGAAGTTCTTTCCACCGCTGTCTTCGTTGTGCGGGAACCCCTGCTTGCCGCCGTTCGGCGACTCCACCTGGGGCCTTTCGATCCTCCAGTCGGCGACGTGATAGCGCTCAATCCAGGTGCGGAAGTAGCCGTCAGGGACCTCGTTCTCCTCCGCGCAGGCGCGGACACAACTCCCGCAACCGATGCACTTGGGGATGTCGATCAACATGCCCCACCAGTGCTCGGTGAGTTTGTAGTTGGGCGAGGCCTCGGGTGTCCCCGCCAGAACGAACTTCCAAGCCACAGCAGCGGCGGGCAACAGCACGAGTAAACGACGGCGGGTGATGTCCACTATTGCTTGCCTCCCGCCGCGGTCTTCGCTTCGGCTTCAATCTTCGGTTTGTGAGGTTGATGGCAGGTATCACAAGCCAGCCCGCCGGAATGATCTGCTGTCACCACCTGGGGAAAGCCCTTGGGCTTTGCGCTATTCGCTTCGTGGCAACGGGCACATACGACCGCCGTGTCGAGCTTTGGCGGTGTCACGGATGCGGGATCGTCCGCATGGCGAGCCAAGGCGCCGTGACAGGCCTCGCAGGGCACGACCACATGCTTGCCTTGTTTCTTTTGCTCTACGACGTCGGTATGGCAGGCCTCACAGGCATCGTGGCCCGCGAAGGCAATCGGCCGGGCCGCTGTCTCGGCAATCGCAGCCCCGCGATAGTGCCCGTACTCTCCAAAGCTTCGTGGAACGACGGCGGCGCGCAGCACAACAAAAGCGCCCACCGCGAGGGCGACGACTACAGCGAGCCGGATGAGATGTTCCAGGTCCTTGAACAAGTTCCCATTCCCGCGCCAAACTCCAGACGCGATCTGCGCGCAAAAATACGCAATGTCCTTGGATACCTAGGATTCCTCTTGGGAACGATGATCAAAGTCACAGGAATCTGTGATGGGCGTCACTGTGAATTGCGGAGGTGCAAGGCAAGAAGCGCACCGGGCTGGGCTCTCAACAGCGCCACAGTACGAGATGGTCGAGCTGATCAAAGTCGAGCCCTTGGAGACAACCCCAAAAGAAAACCGCCAGCCTGACAGGTCCTTCAGGCTGGCGGCTTAAGTCTTCGAAAGACGCTGCTTATGTTTGAATGATTCGCGGCGTGATGAAGAAGATCAGCTCCTGATTTGAAGTCTGCACCTGGGTGTGCTTGAAGAGGTTGCCCAGGATCGGAAGGTTGCCTAGCAGCGGTACCTGCGAGACGTTGATCGAGTTCTGCGTCTGGATGACGCCACCGATCACCACCGTTCCGCCGTCGGTCACCAGCACCTGCGTGGTGGCCTGCTGAGTGATCAATTCCGGGTTACCCTGTACTTCCTGACCGAAGTTCGGCGTGGTGTTTTCCACGTCGACGTTCAGGAAGATCGTGTTTTCCGACGTGATCTGGGGTGTAACCGTCAAGCGCAGGAACGCGTCAACGTAAGTCACGGTCGGAGGACCGCCCAACTGCGCCTGCGTTACGATCGGCACGCGCACGCCCTGTTTCACGAGGGCTTGGATGTTGTTCTGGGTGACGACCCGCGGGCGCGACAGCACTTTCAACAGGCCGCGCGACTCCGCCAGCGAGAGGATCGCGTCGATTCGGACGTTATTGCTTGCGTTCACGAAGCTCAAACCGCTCGAAGGCGCCGTCGACCCCAAGTTCGAGAACAAAGGAATGGATGAGCCGCTTGTCGAACCGCCGCCTGTCCCCGGAACCGTGATATAGCCGGGCGTTAGCCCGCCGACCGTCGTCGGCGACGAACCGGCAGCCTGGTTTCCTCCAACTGCGCTGTGCCCGTTGCCCCAGCCAAATCCCAACTGCGTGCCGATATCGCGAGCAAACTGCCTCGTCGCGGCTACCACACGCGCTTCGATTTCGACTTCCTGTGTCTTGCGGTCTAACTGGGTCAACAGGCGGTCGATGGTCGGAATCACCTTCGGAATGTCGTTGATGATGACAGCGTTGGTGCGGTCATCGGCGACGACGTCTCCGCGCTGCGAGATGAACTTCTTTACGGTGACGATCACATCCCTCGCCTTGGCGTAGCTCAGGAAGCGGGTGACGGAAACCTTTTCCACCGCCAGAGCTTCGGACTCAATCTGGGCCCGGCGGGAGTCCGCTTCGTGCTTCAGCGTTTCCACGGTGGCGATGCGCAGGACGTTGCCCTCCAGTTCGCGCGCCAGATCGTTGTTCTTAAGCACGATGTCGAGTGCCTGATCCCACGGCACGTCATCGAGCACTACGGTCAGCGTTCCGTGTACGTTCGGATCCAGCACTACGTTCAGGCCGCTGATTTCGTGAATGAGGCGGAAGAAATCCTTCAGGTCGACGTCTTTCAAGTTGACCGAGATGGGCTCGCCCGTATACTTGGGGCCGGTCGAAGCAGTCTGTTGTCCCGCCTGCGCCTTCTGCTCCGCCGCCAGATTCACAGCGGGCGTAATTGCCGGGGCAGCCTGGTTCTGAGCCTGGGCCGCATGCTCGCTCACCGGAAGCAGTTCCGCCGCCGTCTTATCGGCAAACCGCGCTGCTGCTTCCTGCGCACGAACCGTGGGCTCGCTCGCTTCGTCCTGCTTGATGTCAGCCTTTACTTCGCTCTTTGCGTCGTTCTTGGCCTGATACGAAGGCTCGACGAATACATAGTCGTTGGGCGAGGCCGATCCATCGGCCGTAGGTTTCGCGGACGACGCGGGGCTCGACTTGGTCGCCGGCACGGAACGGCTATCGATCACGCGCGGAGAAAACGGCGACATCGGTCGGCCCGCCGGCACCGGCGCGCTCGCCGCCACCGTCTTGGCCGGAACCACCGCAGCTTTCGCCACGTCGCTCGCATGGAGGGTCAGCACCAGCTTGCCTGCCGGACCCGGCGTCAAGTCATAGGCACAGGCCTTGTCGAGATCGACAACGATGCGCGTGGTTGGAGGCGTCTGGCCATCCATGCCGATGCGCACGCCCTTCACCCCCGCCGCTCCCACGTCGATGTGTTTCTGCCCGGTCGCCATGACCGTTGCCGGCAGATCCACCACCACGCGGGCGGGCGAGTCCAGAGTGCTGAGCTTCGGCGTGATTGCGCCGCTCGCATTCATCTCGACCTTGATGTCGTCCGTGCCCCGGACTACGTTGACTCGATCGAGTTGGCTCGGCGTCTGGGCGGCCGCAGCCACCCCAACCACCAGGACCAGCACCGATACGAACAGTGTCAGCAGTTGCTTTCGCATTTCGCCTCTCCCCACCCGCGGGCCTGGCCCGCGTGTCCTTCTCAATCTCAGTTTTTGGCGCCCGGCTTCCCGGGTCGCCTTTCCGCCTAAACCGCCGGCGTAAAGATCCGCTTGACCACTTCCCGCGTGAACGGCTTGCCTAGCTTGTCCTGCACCGTCTCCTGGAACACGACCGAGTCGCCCGTGATCTTCACCACGTAGCCGTTGAATACGGGATCGTTTTCCCGCAGGAAATACGCTTTGTTCAGGTTGTTGGTTACGACTGCGATAAACCCGCTGTCGGCCTTCACAACGCCCCGAAGATTAATCGCGCCGATCTCCAGGCACTTCTTTCCGGTCGAACAACCTGACCCGTTTGTCTGCACCACCGGGCTGAAGAATGGATCGCGCTTGCCGCTCATCGCCCACTTCTTGTCTTCTTTCTTGTCGGCCTTCTCGGCTGGCGGGACCTTGGAAGCATCGGCGCTCTGCGCCGGTATTGCCGCCGGAGCGGGTTTGGCCGGAGCCGCGGGCTTCGCGGCAGGCACTGCCGCCGCTACCGCCTTGCCCTGCGGCTTAGCCGCGGGCTTTGTAGCCTTAGCATTCTCAGTCGGAGTCTTGGGACTGGGTGTCGCCTTTGCCGCGGCCGTTTTCGCCACGGTCTCGGGCTTGGCTGCGGGCGTCTTCACCTGTGCCGGACTGCTCTTCGCCGCTACTGCGTCGGTGTGCAACGTCAGGACCAGTTGGTCTCCCGGCCCGGGCGTGAGATCGTAGGTGCACGACTTGTCCAGATCCACGACGACACTGGTTGTCGGCGGAGTCTTGCCGTCGCTGCCGATACGCACGCCTTTGACGCCTGCGCTGCCGAACGAAATGTGATTTTGCGGGCTGGCATTGGAGGTCTCGGGCAACTCCACCAGCACTCTCGCGGGAGCGTCCAGTTTGCTCACCTTCGGAGTGACCGCGTGGCTGGCGACGATCTCCACCCGCACGCTGTCAGCCCCCTGGACGACGTTGACCCTCTGCAGCTGGCTCGAGGCCGTTGCAGCTTTCGCCGCGGGAGCCGCCGCCTTGGGAGCCGGAACCCCTGAAGCCGGCTTCGACGCCGGGATCACCGCCGGTTTCACGGCGGGAGCCGGAGCGCCTGGCGCCGGTTTGGAGGAAGGTACGCCGGCCGCGTCCAGCGCTGCGTTGGTGTCGATTTCCTGCTTCTGCTGCAGCGATTTGGCGACGCTGCGGGCGTTGTCGATGGCGTCCGTGTTCTGGGCCAAGGCCGCACCCGCCGTCATCGTGAATGCCATTGCCAGAATTCCTGTGGTCAGCTTCATATCCATCCCTACTTCGCCGGCGTTCCGGGTTTTGCCCCGGCGCCCGCCGCTGAAGGTTGTGAATCGTGACTGAAGTATGTAGTTGCCGTGAACGACGCCACCACGCTCTCGTTGGGGGCGTACTGATACGTGTGCCTGGTCTTGGCTGCACTCGGAGTCTTGGTCGTGGCCACCAGCAAATTGCTGATGTTGACGATCCGTTCCAGCTTGGATACCCGGTCAAAGAAATTCAGCATCGAGTAATAAGGCCCGTCCAACTCCAGATCAAACGGCACTTCGGAGTAGTACTGTTGGGCCTTAACGTCCTTGGCCTTGTAGCGCCGCAGTTCGATTCCCGCCTTTACCGACTCGCCGTTCATCATCTCGATGAACTGGTCGACCTGTTTCTCGTCGGGGACGATGCGCTGTTCGATCTCCAATTGCTGCTTCAGTTCGGCCAACTGCTGCTCCATCTGCTTCAGCTTCGGCCGGTAGGATTCGAGCTCGTTGTTTTCCCGCACCTTGTCTTCGAGAGCGTGCTGCGCCGCCGTGTTCTTGTCGGTCTGACTCTTGAACATGGTGAAGTACAGGGCCGCCGTCACCACCGCGCCCCCGGCGATCACTGCTCCCCACTGCTTGATGCCTGACAGTTCGCTGAAATTCGCCATAGGTCCGCCTTTACGACTTCCCCTTCTCGCAGTTCAAGGTGAACTGGAACGCCTGCATGTCCTTGACCTGATCGTCTTGAAAGGTCTCGTCAATCTCGACCGTCTTGAAGTAGCCGGTTCTCTGCAGGTTCGCGATCAAGTTCGCGACCGCGTCCGTGCTGAGCGCCGTACCTTCCAGCTTTACGATCGCACCGGTGTCGTCCATCTTGCTCAGCCACACCGCTTCGGTGTTGTTCACCGTCTCGCCCAGCATGGCCAGCAGGTTGACGGGGCCGGTCTGGTTCTGGCGCAGGCCGTCGATCACATCCACACGCCGCTTGTAATTGTTAGCCTGGTTCTGGCGCTCCAGGAACCGGGCCTTCACGTCGGCCAGTTCACGGTTCTTCTCGTCGGCGACCTTCATATGCGCCGCGATGGCTTTGGCCTGATGGTCCAGCCGGTACCAGTAGCCCAGGTTGAATAACCCGACCACCACCAGCACGACCAGAACCTTCAGCTTGGGCGATCCCATGTCGCCCATTTCCATCGAGGGCATCGACGGGCCGCCGCCACCCCGCTTGCCCTTGCCTTTGGCTGTTTCCAGCAGGTTGATTTTGATCATAGGGATTCAAAGCTCCTCAGGGCCAAGCCCACCGCCACTGCCATCTGACCCGGGTTCTGCTCCACCAGTTCCGCGCCCAGCCCTTCCACCGGCGGAGTTACCCGCTGGAAAGGATTGAACAACTCCACCGGCATCGAGAACTCCTGCCGCAACGCTTCCACCAGCCCCGGCACCTTCGACGAACCGCCCGCCAGGTAAATCTTCTCGATATGTTCTCCGGCCGCGCTGGCGCGGAAGAAGTCGAACGTCTTCTGAATTTCCAGCACGATGATTTCGGTCACCTGCTGCAGGATCGGCTGCTTGGCGTCTTCGCTGACAGTGCCCACCTTCTTGCCCAGCTTCAGGGACTCGGCATCGTCGAAGCTGAGATCCAGTTCCTTCTGCAGCGAGTCCGTGTACTGGTGTCCGCCTACGCTGACGTCGCGAGGAAACAGCGGCGTCGTGCCTTTCACGATGTTGATGTTCATGACGCTGGCGCCCAGGTTCAACAGCGCCACCACCTGGCCCGGCGCCGGCTGGTAGTTGTACTCGTAGCAGTTCTGCAGAGCCAGGGCATCGATATCGACGATAGCCGGAGTGCGGCCCGCCATCGAGAGCACGTTGGTGTAGTTCAGAATCTTGTCCTTCTTCACCGCCACCAGCAGGACGTCCATCTGCGGACTGCCCACTTCGTCGGAAAGAATCTGGTAATCGAGACTCACATCGGCCAGATCGAAGGGAATGTGCTGCGCCGCTTCCTTCTCGATGGTCTCGGCCAGTTCCTGGTCGCTCATCGAGGGCAGCGAGATCTTTTTCACGATCACCGAGTGCCCGCTCACCGCGGTGGCCACGGCCTTGGTCTTGATCAGATTGTCGGCGAACAGTTTCGAAATCGCGCTCGAAACCGTGCCCGAGTCCACGATCATCGAATCGACCACGATGTCGGACGACAGTGGTTCCAGCCCCAGGTGCGCGACTTCAATCTGCCCGCCCTTCTTCTTCAGCTCCACCGCCTTGATGCTCGAGGAGCCCACATCCAGGCCAACTATCGACTTCGATCCCAGTCCAAACATGTGCCCACCTTTACTGTGACCCGGCAGCTTTCGCGGCTGCCTTCGGTTTGCGTTTCGCCTGCGGTTCCATTTCGCTCGACTTCTCTTCCATCCACTGATCCAGCCTCGACTTCTTGAAGCGCCAGCGGTTGCCCAGCTTGAACGCGGGAATTCTCTGCTCGCCGACGTACTTGTAAAGCGTGTCCGGACTCACGCCCAGATATTGCGACGCCTGGCGGATGTTCATCACTTCTCGCGAGTCGGCCATAGTGCTCTTGTCCTCGTTCCCGCCAGCTTTTTCGCGGCGTGCGGGTGTTGCTCTTGGGGACTGCCTCGCCCTCTATATCGGCTTCGAGGGCTTTCGGTGTCCTGAGCATATATCAGCCCGGAAAAGCCCCGGCTCCAAGCGAATGTCCCTGTTTTGTTGGGTTTTGTGCCTGTTTTCTGGAATCGGCGAGATCGTCGGTGGAGGGTCTTTACTACCAATTGTAGGCGTAAAGTCGAGGGCCACAATTACTGGTAGTCATCAATTGGTTTGAGTCCGGTCACTGGCGGAGCGGTAACTGAAGTACTAGGCACGGTACGGAGGTACTACGTCGCTGGGCCAAACTGCTGCCATCACAGAGTTTAGACACGGAACGATTAGGATTTACTTTTACTGCACGTCGGAGACTTTTCCATTGAGGAACGTCACCTTGACGTCCTTGTACACGAAAATCTGCTTCGCGCCCAGGTTGAAGATCTTTTCCGGCTTGCCCATTGCTCCCTGCACCTGGTCGGGGCTCATTCCCAGTTGGATGGTCTGCGGTTCGGCCTGCTGCTCCTGCTGTTGTTGCGCGGGCGCCTGCTGGCTGGCTTGCTGATTTCCCTGCTGGCCCGAGTCACCGCCTTGCGCCTGCTGATCATCATTGCTGATCGCGAACACCTGCCCGATCAGGTCCTCGACCTCGCCCGCGTTCGCTTTTTCCAAATATCCTTTGACGAACTGGAACACCACTTCGCCCTTCATTCCGCTTGCCGGATCCACGCCATTGCACGAGTCGCAGGAAACCACCTGGAACGATATCTTCGCCTTGTCCAGGTTCACTTCGAGCTTGAGCGGATAGACTTTGTTCCCCTTTTGCAGATACTGGGAGACCGATTTCATCATCCCCGCGCAGAAGCCGACTGAGGGATGCAGGGTATTGTCCTGAAACTTGGCCGCACAATGCACCACCGCTTTCCAGGGTACGCTGATGATTCCGCCCTTTTGCACCGTCAGCAATGTACCTGGTTCCACAACCACGCTTCCGTTTCCCGCCATCTGCACGGGCTTGTATTCTGCGTTGAGTTGCTCTTGCAACGTGACAGCCTGTGCCGCGGCGAAAGACGCCAGGGCAACGATAGCGAGCACAACGGCGACGAATCGGTTCTGTGAATGCGAACTCATAGCGACCATCCTGCACTCTATAGTGCACGCCACTGGCGCAACGTTTCTAGTGGCCCTTTTTATTGCACGTCGGAAACTTTTCCGTTCAGAAAAGTCACCTTCATGTCCTTGTAGATGTAGATCTGTTTCGTCCCCAGGTTGACGATCTTCTCCGGCTTACCCAGCGCGGCCTGGACCTGATCGGTGGTTTGTCCCTTCTCGATGGTCTGCGGTTCAGCCTCTTGCTGCTGGCTTTGATCCGCCGCCTGCTGGTCGCCGCTTCCTTGACCTCCCTGGCCACCCTGACCGCCGCCCTGGCCTTGCTGCTGGCCGCCCTGATCCTGCGATTGGGAATCCTCGCTGATCGAGAGCAGTTGCCCGATGGTATCTTCCACGTCCCCCGCACTTGCCTTTGCGAGTGTGCCTTTGGGGAACTGGAAGACGACCTTGGCCTTGTTGTAGGTGGGTGGGTCCGTCTTGTTGCAGGTGTCACAAGCCACAATGGACAACGCGACAGTGTCTTTGCCGGTGTCGACTTCGATCTTGGACGGGTACACCTTGTTTCCGACCGGGAACAGCTTGGTGGTCTGTTCCTTGCCGAACTTTTTCATCCCGAACCCGATTCCCTTCGACAGCATGGAGCTTGGCGTGTGCACTGTCCCGCTCTCGTATTTTGTCGAAAGCATGCTTGTGTCGGAATAGGGCACGCCCAGAATCCCGCCCTTCTTGATCTCCAACAGAGTGCCGGCATCAATCACGGAATATCCGCTCGTGTCCGAACCCATCTTCACGACTTTGTACTGCGCCCCGAGCTGGTCCTGCAGAGTAACCGTTGCCTGCGCGCTGGAGCGCGGAGATAACAAGAACGTAGCGCACACCATCCCAACTGTTACCGCAATCATCCTCTCCAACTTCTGCCCCATGACTCGACTTCTCCTCTCAAGACTTCGCCGTCTTAAGGATTTTCCGTGAATCTCCCAACGTTTCCGATCGCGGTGCGGATCCCAACTCTGATCGTAAGGAATATGGGAGCGTCAGCCGTTGGCGGTGACGCTCCCTCTTCACGCATCTGCACAAGTAGGCTCTGCCGAAGTCCCTGCGCCTACTGCGCCCCGCCACTCGTCGAACTAGCTTCTTTCTTGACTTCTGTTTCGGTCTGATCCGCCGCCGACTGCTGTTCCTTCAGAGTCTTTGCGGCACTGCTGTCGGGAGGCGGTGCCGGAACCTCGCCATCTTGCTTGCCCGTGTCCGGAGCCTTGGGCAGCCCGCCCGTGCCTTGCTTCTTTGAGAGCTCATCCATGCCGCCGGTCAGTTGTTCGCGGAAATGGTTGTGCATCTCCTGCAAGTCCTCCAGCGATACCGACACCTGCTTGCCCACCGCACAGTCCGCCTTCTTGCTAGCCATGACTTTCACGTCGACATTCTTGTCGCTGTCCGGCGTATCCGAGACCCGGCTGATGACATCTCCATCCGTCAATGCACATTCCTCGCCGTCCGCCACCTCGGAAAGTTCGTTGTGAACGACGAAGAGCCGCCGCTTGGGATCGAGTGCCGGTAGCGTGCCGCCGCTTGAGGACCCTGACGAGGATGCCGAGGAACCCTTTGCACCCGAACCTCCAGACGACGATTTGCCCTTGCTCGCGTCGGCCTGATCTTCTGCCAGCTGTGCCTTCACTTCTTCGGCAAGCTGGTCCTTCACCTCTTTGCTCAGGGCCACTTTCTTATCATCAGGCACTGGAACAGGACCCAGGCTCGCCACCAGCTCGAGATCAGGAGCCAGCGGGCTCAGCGCCCCGGTTTCTTCGGCTTGTGCCTCATAGGCCGCTCGCAGGCTGGCGGCAAGCAGATAGTCGGTCAACCAGAACGCCGCCGAAGGATACACCGGATACGGCGCATAATACGCTCCGTAGTACCCATACCACGGTTCTCCTCCCCATCCCCAGCCGTAATATACCGGCGCCGGCCACGGGTTATAGGCCCATCCGTAGTAAACGGGGTGGTAGTAGTACGCTGGAGCATAGCCGTAGTAACAGCAGTATCCTCCGTACCCGTAAGAACGATAAACATTCGTGTAGCTGACGTTGTTGACCACATACGTGCGCGATACATAAGTGTTTCCATTCCGCGAGACATAGTTGCGCTGAACGTAGCCGCCGCTCCTTCCCGTGGTCACCACTCGAGCGCCATTATGCGTGCTTACTACCGTCCGCCCGCCGTGCACTCCGTGCTGGATCTGCATGCCGTTGCGGTTGATCGATCGGATTTGTCCATTCGGACGAATGCTCGCTGTTCCTCCGCCCTTTAACGACACCTGTTTGCCCGGAGGCGTGCGATTCATTGCGGTGTGGCCTGCCGTCGTGTTCCCATGTCCTCCGTTGCCACCAACGGGCCGGCTCATCGTGTTTGCGCCAACCTTCCCCGCTCCTGCTCCGCCCGTAGCCGCGTGGTTTGCTGTCGCCGTCCCCGGATGCCCCATCGTGGAGCTTCCAGCCCGATTCCCCACTGTATTGTTGGAGGCAGGCCCGCATCTTCCACATTTAGCTGCAGTCGATGTTCCCGGCCGGTTTCCCATCGTGCTGCCCGGACGATTCCCCATCGTATTCGTCGAATGGTTTCCCACAGTTCCGCCGGGACGATTCCCCATCGTGTTCCCGGTGTGTCCTCCCTGGTTCGCAGGACGACCCATCGACCCCGTGTTGTGCGGGGCAGGCGCGTGCTGAGCCGGAGCTGAAGCGTGGGCGGGCGCGCTCGGATGCGGCGCTCCGCCCCCGCCACCCTTGTGCTGGGCAAAGGAGAAAGCTGGAACGGAGATCAGGAGCGCGAGCAGAGCGAGTTTTCGCTGGGCGTGGTCATTCTTCGACAAGTTCATCTTGGACTCCTAAGGCGCAGATTTCTATTCCATTTCGCGAGTGGGGGAAGGTCGATGACCCAAGTAAATCCGCGATTGCTATTTAGTCCGTGGCACAACAGGGGAGATCCACGCTACAGCTGATTCCGTTCATGACCCCCGGAATTCTGGCGGAGAACGTTATCAAAACTTTGTCCGATGCGCAATCGTTCTTTGCAACTCGCTTCTTTCCTCGTTTACTCTATGCCGGCTCTCAAATGGCTGCGATAATGTATGGTTTTTTACCGGGAGGAACTTTGCGCTACCTCGATCGCCTGCAGCCCCTTGCTCTTGTGGTGGTGCGTCTGACCCTGGGAGTGATCATGGTCGCACACGGATACCATAAGGTCTTTGGAGGCCTGCACCACCATGCGCAGTTCGTCGCCAGCCTTGGATTGCCCGCATGGTTGGGCTATGTCTCGGCCTTCGCCGAGTTTTTGGGCGGCATTCTGGTTCTCGTGGGATTTTTCACACGCCCCGCCGCCTTCGTCCTGCTGGTCGACCTCCTCGTCGCAATCTGGAAAGTGCACTGGCACAATGGACTCACCGGCGACCACGGCTATGAATTTCCTCTTGCCGTCGCCGCGCTTGCCTTTGTGCTGATCTTTTTTGGAAGCGGTGCTATCTCCTTCGATCATGTCCTCCGCGGCGGAGGAGCGGGCGGGTTCAGGCGCTCCTAAGCGGGCCAGGGAGTCCTGACTCCCACTCAAGGCAGGTCCGACAGCAACTTATTCGGTTTAGTCGGGTTGTTAAACGGTGGGCGACTCTTTTCCGCTACCGTTTGAAATCTGCCGGGTATGAAATTATGATGGAAGTATCGCCCATGCAATTGCATCTAAACGGTTTGGCGGTCGCATCCTAGCCGTCAATCACGAATCACTAGGAGGTTCCTTTGAGAAAGCTCGCCTTCTGTGCGACCGTATTTTCGATTTTCCTGACGGCAAGCCTGGCCTCGGCCCAACAGGCTGATGCCATGTTCGGTTTTGGAACGGCAATGTCCCCGGGGGCGGCCTCGTGCGGCACGCAGTCTTCCGGCAATTTTGTCTGCCCGGAAAAGGGCGGCCTTTACGCCAACGTCGGCGGAGACGTGATCTTCCACAGACGGGTTGGTTTCGGCTTTGATGCTTCGTGGAGGGGCAGCCAGGGAAACTACGGCGGCCTTGGCATTCCTTACCGTCCGATTCTTTTTGATTTCAACGGGGTGTATCAGCCCCGCGTGGGCAAGAAGGCAGGGCTCGACCTGATGGGCGGCATCGGCTGGCAGAGCACTCGCTTCTATGGCTATACTCCCACCTTCTCGTGCCAGGCCCTTGGCGCCTGCTACACCAGTTCCAACCACTTCCTCGTGGATGTGGGCGGTGGCATCCGCTACTACGTCTGGGGTCATGTTTTCGTTCGCCCCGAAGTGCACTACTACAAGATATTCAACAACACCGCCGACTTTACTTCTAACAACGTCGTGCGCGTCGGAGCCTCGATCGGATACACCATCGGTCCGGAATAGAGCTTCGTTCCTCCAGAGCAGGGAAGACCGACCAATAAAGAAGGCAGCGCCTCGGCGCTGCCTTCGAGCTTTTGCCAAGAAATCTACTGCTCCTGCATGCAAATCTCGGCTTCGTGGATCGCCTGCTCCAGATGCTCGATTGCTTTCACGCGATGGCCATGGTAATCATGCGCGGCGTCGTCCAGTTCATGCCTGGCATGGTGCATCGCTTCCAACGCCTCGTGGATGTGCGGGTGAGGTTCGGGCGGGGCTGCCGCGGCCGCTGGAACTGGTGCTGCCGCTGCTGCGGGCTGAGCCAGCGCCTTCGGTCCCGCCGCCGCTGCGCTGAAGGCCAGCGTTATCAGGACTGTTGCCAGGATCAGCAGGGTTAGAAACCCGATCTTCTTCATACGTCCTCCTTGTCCGATTTCCGGTTCGGACACAACCGATGTGATTTCACCGCTGCCCCACCCGGATCGAGACCCCTCCGGGACCCGGGCTCAGTATAGCCTCACATTTCTTCTCAACTGCTGGTGTCGCAGTTAACTCCGCAGATGCTCCACTCAGTTCTCTCGCCGGCTTCGCCACCACCAGATCACCGCGGCCATCAGCACCACAATCGCCAATCCTATGTCGAAGCGTTTGACCACCCGTTCCAGTCGCTCCCAGTGCCGCCCGAAAAGGTATCCCGCGGTGGAGATCGAGGTCACCCAGACCGTCGCGCCGAGAAAATTGAACAGCAGAAACTTTCGCCACGCCATGCGTAAAGTTCCCGCCATCGGCCCCGCTAGGATGCGCATCCCAAAAACGAAGCGCGCAAAAAACACGGTCGCGGCCCCGTATCGCGCGAACAATCCTTCTCCTCGGGTTACGGTCTTATCCTGGATGCGAAAGAGCGACTGGTAGCGCGCCAGCAGCGGACGCCCGCCATAGTAACCGAGGGCAAAGCCCAGATTGTCGCCCAGCGTCGCGGCAATCGTCGCGATCACAATGATCCAGGGAAGTTGCAAATCGTGTTCGGAGTAGGCCAGGAAACTCGCCAGCAGCAGGATCGTTTCTCCAGGAATAGGCACCCCGGCATTTTCCAGCAGAAGCGCTCCGGCCACGGCCCAATAGCCGTAGTGCACCACCGCATTCCGCAGCACGTCGAGAATGGAGTGGTTCATGAAGTAGCGCCGGCGTCCCGCCGGCTGTCGCGAGAGCGCCTCGCTCTCGCACCGTGTACGGTCAACTAACTGGTCAGGAATTCGATCAACGCCCGGTTGAACTCTTCCGGACACTCTTCATACGGCAAGTGCCCGATGCCCGGAAACATTACCACGCGCGCTTTGGGAAAGTGTCGCGCCAGCGGCTCCAGCGACGACACATACACCGCCGGATCCTTACTCCCGCACATCAGCAGCGTGGGAATCCCAGCCAACCTGGGCAGCAACGCCTCCAGTTCCCGCAGATCGGCCGTCCACGTACGGACAATGCTTAAGGCGTGCTCGAAAAAATCTGGAATCGCCAGCGGTGCCTTGTAACCTTCCAAGCTCCCCGGTGGAATCTTGTTGCGGTCGGCGTAGAGGCGTCCATGCCAGAAAGGATAAAGGGAAGGCATGCTCGCGATCACCGAGCGAAACAACAGGCCCCCGATCCGCGTGCCGAAAAACGGCGCCAGCCACCGCCCATGGGCGGAGTACGGATTCACCGGGCACACCAACACCAACCGCCGCACGCGAGACTTCCCGCCCCCGGCTGCATCGAGGCCCTCCGCTGCGACTGACGTCGCCACAGGCCCGCCCCGCGAAGTCCCCAGCAGATCGAACGACCCGAGTCCCAGCTTGTCGGCAAATCGCAGTACGCGGAGCGTCGTGCCTCGTACCGAATGATCTAGTCCACGAGGTCGATCCGAGAATCCTGCTCCCAGCAAGTCGGGCGCATAGACGGTCGCGTAGGGCGCCAGAGCCGGCATGGTGAACCGCCAGGAAAATGAGTAACCCAGCAGCCCGTGCAGCAGAATCAATCCCGGCCCCGAGCCTGCCCGCAGATAGCGCATGCGCGCGCCATCGATCTCCATCCAACACTCTTCTACGCCTTGGCTCAAGGCGGGAGCGGCACCCGCCGCAATTTCCTGAACTTCACTCACCGGAACTTCAGTCATCTTTCATCGCCAAAAATCTTGCCGCCTCGAGGACAACTCTTTCTTCGCGTGTGGACTCTATCTAAGTGAAACAAAGCCTCTGTCGCTTCACTTTGGGGAGCTTCGGCTCCCCGCTTTTTTGGTTGTCATTCGGAAGCTGCGGGTGCCCCATTCCAACGTCACGCCTTTTGCGACGTTAGAGTGGGGATTTTGACTTTGCCAAATCCTACGCCGCCGCCTGCTGCTTCTTCCCCAACAACTTCTTCAGCACCCGAATTCCCTTGTCCACATGCTTCTCCTCGAGCATAAACGGCGGCAGGAAGCGCACCACCGTATCGTGAGTACTGTTGAACAGCACGCCCTCCGCCAGCGCGGCATCCACAATCGGCCGCGCCGGAATCTCCAACTGAATCCCCTGGATGAATCCGCGCCCACGCACTCCGATAGCAGCCGCGCGCTTCTCGACCAGACCTTGCAACTGAGCCTGCAAGTAGGCCCCGACTTTGTTGACGTTCTCCAGCAGTTTCTCCTCTTCTACGATCGCCAGGAACTCTAGCGCGACGCGGCACGCCAGCGGACCACCGCCGAATGTGGTGCCGTGCTGTCCCGGCGAAATCGCCGAGGCAAATTCCTCCTTTGCAATGAACGCCCCCAGCGGCAACCCCGCAGCAATCGGTTTGGCAATCGCCACAATGTCGGGCGTCACGCCGAAACTCTGGAACGCGAAAATGGTTCCCGTGCGCCCTAGTCCGCACTGAATCTCGTCAAAGATCAGCGCCGCGCGATGCCGATCCGCGAGTGCCCGGCACTCCTGCAAAAACTCCGTTGAGCACTCGTAAATCCCACCTTCCCCGAAAATCGGCTCCAGCACAATGGCGCACGTATTGTCGTTCAAGGCGGCCCGCAACCCCTCGACATCGTTCTGCTTCACAAAGGTCACATCTCCGAGCAGCGGCTCGAATCCCTTGCGATGCTTGTCTTGCCCAGTCAGCGAGAGAGCGCCGAATGTCCGCCCGTGATACGAGCCCTCAAGCGCCACCAACCGGCACTTTGCCTCGCCGCCCGCGCGATGTCCCGCCAACCGCGCCAGCTTGATCGATCCCTCGATTGCCTCGGTCCCGCTGTTGGAGAAAAACACGCGATTCAATCCGGAGAGCGCACACAACTTCTCCGCCAGCGGTCCCTGATACTCGTGATAGTAGAGATTGGAAACATGTACCAGCTTCGCCGCCTGCTCCCGAATCGCCTTCACGATCCGCGGATGCGCATGGCCCAGCGCATTCACCCCGATCCCGGCAACAAAGTCGAGATAGCGGTGGCCGTCAATGTCATACAAAAAGACGCCCTTGCCGCGGCTCAGCACCACGGGATAGCGGCTATAAGTCTGCAGCAGATATTTCCGTTCCAGTTCCGCGATTTGGTCAAGAGTGGTTGGAGAAGAGGCAGGAGGATTCACAGTCTGAGGAGTATTCATGAGAGTTTCCATGGAAGCTTCAATTTTACCGGAAGGAGAGGAGCGATGCGGCCCTGCCCTCTGAAATGATAACGACTGCGATTTCCCCCCGTCTCGCCGCGTCTTGCAGCTCTGGAATCGCAGCTACAATCCCTTTCGGGAAACGAAACGCGCGTCCGCAGGACGCCTGATAGTAGCCCGGCGTTTCAACGCCGGGTAAGCTGAATTCCAATCATCCGTCCTGTAGGGACGGCTGAAATCATTCTGCGGAGCCGGGTCGTGCCCGAGCCATGACGGTGGTAACTTGTCCCCAGTGACCTGGTTCCATCATCTTCGATTGAGGGCTTTCCACCGGATCCCTCAGGTACCTCGAACCATCAGTCAGGAATGAGTTGGTAATGGATACGCAAGAAGCTGTACGCGAATTACCGGCTGCGAGCAGTGCCGTCGCACGCCCCCAAACCGCATTCGCCCTGGCAATCTTTCTGAGCGCATTTCTACTTTTCCAGGTGCAGTTGATCGTTGCCAAGCAACTCTTGCCATGGTTTGGCGGCACCGCGGGAGTTTGGAACACTTGCCTCGTATTCTTTCAATTGCTCTTGCTGGCGGGATACGGGTATGCGCATGGCATCATGGACCGACTCACCAAAGCCCGTCTGGTCCGTATCCACATCGCGATGCTGGTGGCTTCGGTGGCGCTTCTGGCCGTTTTCGCATTCTACGGACGCTCCCCAATCTATCCGAGCGACAACCTGCGCCCAGAGACGGTCACCTCGCCCGTGTGGCACATCCTGATGTTGTTGTCGGTCAGTGTTGGTCTGCCATTCTTTCTTCTATCCACGACGGGACCGTTGCTGCAAGCCTGGTTCACCCACACTCATCGTGGCACGTCGCCCTATAAGCTGTATGCTCTCTCCAACCTCGGCTCGTTACTGGGATTGCTGACCTACCCGCTGTTCTTCGAACCGAATCTGAGCCTGCGCAACCAGGGGCGAGTCTGGGCCCTGGCTTACCTGATGTATGTGTCGGTCTGCGTTCTGTGCGCTCTCCGTTTCGCACAGACGACAGGAGAAGATGAGGTCGGCCTGACCGTCGGCCAAGACGACGGCATCGCTGACGTAAAGCCCCGACTCGGGCAACGGCTGCTTTGGTTTGGGCTGGCGTCGTGTGGATGTGTCATGCTCCTCGCCGTAACCAACTTAATCTGTCAAGAGATTGCGGTTGTCCCCTTTCTCTGGGTTCTGCCTCTCAGCATCTACTTGCTGTCGTTCGTCTTGTGTTTTCACGAGAAGCCACTCTACCTGCGGGGCTTGTTTCATGTTGCGTTTGCATTGGCCGCGGTCTGGGGCGGCATCGAGTTTCTACAGGGCACTCGTGTGCGGGTCCTGGCGCAAATCGGATGGTTTGGTCTGCTCCTTTTTGTCGCCTGCATGGTGTTCCACGGCGAGTTGGCCAACCTTAAACCGAGCCCTCGTCACCTGACTTCCTTCTATTTGCACATTGCCGCCGGAGGAGCATTCGGGACCGTGCTCGTGGGCCTGGTTGCCCCGCACATCTTCCCCTCCACCTGGGAGTTTCAACTCGGGCTCTGGACTTCGGGTCTGGTCGTCGCGGTGGTGTTGTGGCGAGACCGGAACTCATGGTTCCACAATCATCCCCGCTGGCTGGCGAGTGCCGTAGTGCTCGCCGTTCTGGGAGTCGCCGATTACATTGGGGTATCGGTCACAATTCTCCACACCGATCCCGTATACCTTCACCTCTTGCTTGGTGCTTCGGCAGTCGTAACTTTAGTCCTGATCGCAGTCGGACCCCGCACGCCAGGTCGGCGCCCGATCCTCCTGCAGATGGCCGTACTGTGCGGATGGCTCTTGTTTGGAATGTTGTTTTGGGTCCAGGTGCACCGGGAGTTCAACCGCGCCGTCTTGATGTCCCGTAATTTCTATGGCGTGCTGCGGGTTGAGTACGACCAGCCAATCCAGGAGCATCATGCGCTGTTGGAGAAACACGGCCTCACTTTGCATGGCGCTCAGTTGCAGGCCTCCGGGTCGCGGCGGAAGGCCACACTTTACTACGGGCCCAGCAGCGCGATCGGATTGCTGATGCTGAATCGCCCCGCGACTGAGGGTGCGACCACGAGCGAAAACCGCCGCTTAAGAATCGGGGTCGTCGGACTTGGCGTCGGCACCCTGGCCGCCTACGGGGAGCCCGGCGACTATATGCGGTTCTATGAAATGAACCCCGAAGTTGTGCGGTTAGCAAAAGGCGAACAAGCCGCCTTCTCGTTTCTGGCAGATACCGCGGCGGACACCGACATCGTACTGGGCGACGGCCGAATCTCGCTGGAACGGGAATTGGCCGCCGGGACTCCACAGAAATTCGATGTCTTGGCGATTGATGCCTTCAGCAGCGATTCGATCCCGGTGCACCTACTGACGCGCGAAGCGATGAAGATCTATCTCAGTCATCTGCGCAACGACCGATCCATCCTGGCGTTCCATATCTCGAATCGCTCTCTGGATCTTACCTCGGTGCTGGCGGGCTTGGCTGAGCAGTATCGCCTGGGCCTGGTTCGCGTGCTTTCGCTGACCCCTGAGGGCGAGGCGGAAATCCCCTCGGACTGGATCCTGATGGCCGCAGATCCTGCGGCTTTGAAGACACCGGTCCTGCTCCAGCACGCCAAGCCCTTGCAGTTGTCGCGTCCTGCAACGTTGTGGACCGACGACTACAGCAACCTTCTGCACGTCCTCCGGTGAACTCGAGCACGTGCCCATTTCTCGTGTGTTCTTTGCGCGAGAAGCGGGGGTTTTCCCACCGAGCGGAGTCGAAGGGTTGGAACCTTTTTGCTTCTACCAATCCAGTTCCTCCCTCCTTCCGCACCTTCCCTCACCATCCGCCGGGAAACCGTTTTGGGAAACGAGAAGCGTCCGCAGGACGCTTGATAGTAGCCCGGCGTTTCAACGCCGGGTAAGCTGAAGGGGGAATGATCCCGTCCTGTAAGGACGGCTGAAAATCATTCCGGAGAGCCAGCCGTGCCTCACACCTACGTTTCCGAACTGATCCATTGCGTCTTCTCCACGAAACAACGTCGCGACCTGATTCCCGCGGCGGTGCAATCCGATCTCTGGGCATTTATCGGTAGCATTGCTCGCAAGAACGGATTCAAGGCGCTCATCGTGGGTGGCACCGAGAATCACGTGCACATCCTCTTGTCACTACCCGCAACCCTGACTTTAGCCAAGGCGATGCAACAGGTGAAAGGCTCGTCTTCGCACTGGATGAACGAGACGTTCAAGACCGAGTTCGCATGGCAGGAGGGGTATGGCGCTTTCACAATTGGAATGTCGCAGAAGAGCGACACGATCGCGTACATCAAAAGTCAAGCAGAACACCACCGCCAACGTAATTTCGAGGAAGAGTTTCTAGTATTCTTGAAGAAGAACGGCATGGAATACGATCCGCAACACGTCTGGGGTTAGTTTCAGGCATCCCTACGGGATGCGATCAAGGGTTTCCGACACTACCCGGCGTTGAAACGCCCGGCTATTTTCAGGCGTCCTTCGGACGCAATGCGATTTAGGCCCACAAGGATGCTCGATCAAGCTCCACGACCCGGGTGCCTCATTTCTCGCGCGTTCATTGCACGAGGAAACCTGCCGTGAACGTCGAGGGCCAGGGCTTTTGGCTTCTTCTAATACGGCGGTTCTCCCTTCGCTCGCGTGTTCCATGCCCATCCCGAACCCGTTTGGGGAAGGAGCGCGTCCGCAGGACGCTTGATAATAGCCCGGCGTTTCAACGCCGGGTAAGGTGGAACCGGAAAGAACCCCGTCCTGTAAGGACGGTTGAAAATCATACGCACGACCCGGCATGCGCACTTGCATTTCCGACGCGTTGGGGCTTCTATACCTCCCCACTAATACAGCCCCTTCTCCCCCTCCAGCCGCGTCTTCCACCTCCGATGTACCCATAACCACTGCTCGGGATATTTCCGAACGTAGTCCTCGATGACCTGCGTGAACTTCTGCGTGTTGGCGACAATGTCGGCCTCCAGGTCGCCCGTGCGCACCAACTCTACCGCCGGATCGAAGCGCAGCCGGTACTTTCCCAGCGTTTCATCCCAGATCGTGAATCCTGGAACCACCGCCGCATCTGTCCGCAAAGCGATGCGCGCCAGGCCGCTGGCCGTGCACGCCGGAATGCCGAAGAAATCCACGAAGACGCCCTGGGGCGGCGTCATATTCGTGTCCATCAATATACCGACGACCTCTCCCGCCCTCATCGCCGCCAGCAACCCACGCACGAAATCGTCCTTCCCCACGGTCTTGTTTCCATGCATGGTGCGATAGCTCTGGATCAGACGATCCAGATACTCATTATCCATGGGCCGCATCACGACGTGCAGCCAGTGCCCATGCAGCGAATGCGCAAATGCGGAAAGCTCCCACGCCCCGAAATGCGCAGTGAGAAATAACACGCCCTTTCCCCGCGCGTATGCTCGCTCGTAATTCTCCAGCCCGTCGTACACCACCACCTGTTCGACGTTTTCCGGCGTGTACTTGGGAAACTGGCAGAGCTCCGCCAACTGACGGCCGAGCGAAGTAAAGACTCCGCGCAGGATGACCGCCCGTTCCGCTTCAGTTTTTTCGGGAAATGCAAGTGCCAGGTTCCGCATGCCAACCCGGCGCAATCGCACGTGCAGCAGATACACCGCTTGCCCAAGGGCAATGCCGAAGGCGCGCGACAGCCGTCGCGGCATCAGCCCCAGGATCTTGATGAATGGCCACGCCGCCGCATATTCCAGTTTTCGCCGCATCAGGAATGCGTGACCGTATCACCACCGAAAATTGTTTGTCAAAAGCACCGCTGCCCTATTCGGCGACCAATTCCGAGTCATGCTTTTCGAACACCGCCTTCATCGCGGCGGGTGACCGGTCGCTCATGGCGTGGATGTCCTGGATTAGCGAATAGACGTTCGGCGTCATCACGAGGAGGTAGCGAAGCAGGCCGGACCCGGGGTTCCAATAAGTGTGAGCGGTCCCGCGGGGAACGAGAACGGCAGAGCCTGCACGCGCTTCTACCACATCTTTTCCGACCCGGACGCAGAGGGTTCCTTCGAGCACGTACCACGCCTCGTCATCGTTGCGATGCAAATGCAGCGGAGCAATCCACCGCGGCGGACCCGGCGGTCCTCCCGCATCCTTCCACTCGGCCACCACGAAGCTCGCGCCCGTCGAGCCCAGGACGTTGCCCGCAAGAAAAGGAGCGATGATTGGCGCGTTCATATTCCAGATGAGGTTGCGCAGTTGTTACTTCGATGCTTCCTGCGCCCATTTAGCCAGGGTCGTCAGAAAGGCATTCGCCGCAGTCGGCGCATCCACTTCGCCGGTCAGGGCCGCCTTCGACGTTACAAAATGTCCGTAAAACTCGCGGGTCGAATTCTTGTCCTGTTTGACCACCGCCCCGTTCAGGCTCACGCCGGCAAACACTCCGCGCGCACGCGAATAAGTCAGCACCTGGGCCCGCATCTTCCAATCCGTATTCCCCTCAGCATGGCGTCCCACCGGCCCCGCCGCCACCGAGGCATCGGCTCCTAGCGCAAACTGGCTCGATAGGAGGTGCTGCATGCCGTCCTTGTTCATGATCAGCATCACCAGATCGACTGCCTGGCCGCCGATCTGAAATCCGAAGCTGCCTCCCTCTACGGCGAAAAACGCCGGCGCGCTCCAGCCCTTCGGCGTGCGGCAGCTTGCGAGCCCCCGCCCGTACTTGGCGCCCACGATGAATCCGCCTTTCAGCATCGAGGGAACCACCGCCACGCATTCCGCCGACCCGAGCACTTCCCTCGGAATCCCGGAATCCGGTGCCCCTTGAATTTCATCCAGAACGTCTGCCGCCGCTTGCGCCCGGTCCGTGGCTTTCGATTCTTTCGTCTGATCGTCAGCTGCAAAGGAAGAAAAAGAACAGAGGGATACAATCAGGGTCAGCACCGCCAGCTTCTTCATGATTCCTCACTGCACAACAGAATTGACTGGGATCCAGCGATTTGATTGTAAATGAAGTTGCGTTGTTGCACGGGCAGGCGCCGCTCAACGACGCAGTGTCAGGGAGTGCCCTCAGGCGCTCCGCACTGGAAGCACCCGTCGATTGAAATTTGGAAGGAATGCGGAGGGCAAAAAAATGCGGGGCTGAAAGTAGTGACCCTAATCGCCACTCTCAACCCCGTCTCCCAGGTTCTGTGGTAGGTGAAGCGAGTATGCGTCGCCTCCGAATTTCAGACAAGATTACGAAGGTAAGTGGCCTTCTGCGTTACTCGCAGTATTGGTCAACTACTTCGTGGCCACCAGCGAATGCGTGATCGCATGCACCGACAGGGCAATGCGGTTCTGCACGCCCACCTTACGCATCAGCTTTGCCACGTGCGCCTTGACCGTGCGCTCTTCAATCCCCAACTGCGCGCCGATCTCTTTGTTGGAGCGGCCGGCGACCAGCATCTCCAGCACTTCTTTCTCGCGGTCGGTGAAGGTGACGCGGCCTGCGGGGAAAATCCGCCCTGGAGCGGATGATACCCGCTCGATGAACATCGACAGTACGCGCCGCGGAGCCCAGACCGATCCCTGATTCACCACGCGAATCGCCTGCGCGAATTCCGCCGGCGTCGCGGCTTCGTCCACGTAGCCTTTGGCCCCGGAAGCAATCGCCTTGAGGATAGTTTCTTCGTCAATGCCGGAGCCGGTTACGATGATCCGCAGATCCGGCCGCGTGGCCTTCAGGCTGGCCATCAGGTCAAAAAGGTTTTGCCCGGAACGGTTACCGAGCAGGATGAGATCGATGTTCTGCAGAGTGCTGATCTCGGGGAGGGCTGCAGAGATGAGTTCGAATTCCGGCTCGGAATCGAACAGTGCGCGGAATCCGACAAAGCGTAAAGGATCGCTTTCCACCACCGCGATTCGTATAACCGGTTTTCTGGCGACTGCTGCTTTCATAGTTTTCCCTGTGGGGCGTAGATTCTTGTATTCAGCATAGTAATAATTTGTCACTCTGCAAAGAGAAGTGACCGAAGGGAAATTACGGGAGTAACATGGAAAAGTGAGCCTAAACCCATCATCCACCCCGCATTTCAGGCCGAGCTGCGGACTATTCGCTGATCCGCCTCGCTCGACACATTCCGGAGACGCGCTCGCATGAAGGAATCGCTGATCTTCACCAGAACCTTGAATAAAGTCTTGATAATTGCTGGCACGCTTGCTGTCGCCGCTTTGACCCAGATCGCGCTGGCGCGACAAGCCGAACCTGCGCCACCATCTCAAACCCCGCCCTCCACCTACACGCCCAAGTACCATGCCGATCCCGCGCGCTCCGACTCCGAGTTCGCCGCACTCGCCTATATGCGCGTCGTCATGCGCGCGCAAAAAGGATTCAACAAACAATACGGTCACTACGCCAACTCGCTGGCCCAACTGGTTCATTCCGGAACCTTCACCCAGCGCATGGTCAATCCGGACCGGGGCGACTACACGGCGGGTTACAAGGGGAAGAAAGACAGCTACGTCCTTACCATGACGCCCAAGCTTCTCGACGCGCAGCACCGCTCGTTCTATGCCGAGGAGGACGGCAAGATCCACGCCGACGAAACCAAAGCCGCCGACGCCGATTCACCCGTGGTCGAGACTCACCGGTGGTGAGGTGAGAAGAGTGACGAGGTGAAAGAAACGGAATTAGGAGTGTGCGCGATTAAGGGCGCCCGTTTTCCGCCACGGAGGGCTGGATCAAACGCAGTCCGCCTGATGGACATACATCGGGAAACTCCGCGTAATCAAATGCCTTCGCATCCTTGGGCTCGAAATGTTTGAGCCAATCGACAACTTTCGCTACGGGATCAGGAAACGGGCTCTCGCCGTCGGCATTCAACCACTGCAGGCGCTGGGCTCCGTCCTTGCGCGGAATCTCGGCGGCAAAGCTTTCCGAATCCTGACGAATCAGACCGCCATGGTTCGCAGGCAGGGCCTTGAATTCTGCGGATTTCAGCAGCGTCTTTAATTGTTGCAACTGCTCTTGCGGTACCTTTCCTTTCATTCGCTGCATCTCGCCGGTGGTCAGCGAGCGAGTGATGCGATACTCTCCATCGCGGGAGACGGCGATACAAACCTGGCGAACGTCCTCGCCGTGCACAATGGCGGAGTGGTCGTAGGAAATCCGGGCCAGTAAATCAGAGTCGTCCGCGTGGTAGGCCTCTTGCGCCGACAGACCGAGCGAGATCAGGAGAACCGCTGCCGCTAGACAGGACTTTGCGTAGAGTCGCATTTTGGAACCTCCGGAGGAACCAGACCCGGACATTTTAGAATGAAGTTCGATCGATGGGGGCCAAGGTATATATCCAGGGAAAAAAGACATATACATTTGAGATAAAATGCTTGCTTTGTTGGAGTTGTGAGTATGAGATATGGCGTTTTCCCAGCAAAATCTTGAGATTGCAGGACTTATATGTAAAATATTGCGGAATAAAGACTTATTGCATTGCTCTGGGGGGGCTTGAAGGCTGGCTGCGTGGTATGTCTTACGGCTAAACACGACTACATCTAGTTTAGCAGGTTGGAGGGAATCGGTGGGCGTGGAGCGGAACTATAGGTGCTTTGGGGAGAATGCGTTAGCAGGGTAACGGTATTTTTTTCTTGACAGGCGCGGAGCTGTGGAAAACTTTTGCTGCGGCGGACTCCAAGAGCAACGGCAACAGCAAAACCGTGGGCCGCCCACGCCCGCTGGGGGGCTGTCTGCCATGAGCGCTACTTAAGACTACTTCCGAATTGCCGCGTAAATCGGGAGTTGAATTGGCGGCGCTTACCGAAAGCGCTAACCGTTCGGTCGGGCGAAAAGGAACTGCCATGACCCGTCAAGGCACACCCAGCGCTGCGAGCTGAACCAACTCGTTCGAGTCTCGGGAATGTGAAGCAGAGTGTGGCCGCGCTCGCAGACCAGTTCGGTCCCGTTCCAACCAAGGAACGTTTGCGACAGCTGGCCAACCTCAACCGGATGCGCCATGCGTCTCAGGCAAATAGGGCATCGCCGCTGCTGATCGCGAAAGGCCCATCCCAGGCCCAAAAGGCAGAGTGCAACGGCAGAAGCAGCTTGTATGTAGTCCGACGATCGCGAGAAGGGTTGCACCAGCAAACAACCGAGGTCCAGGGACGTGTAATAAACAATCGCCAGCAGGATGGTGATCTTCGCGAACAGGAATGTCCAAAACCGGCCTCTTCTGGCCAGTGATGGCTTGTGCGAACCGCTGCCGTATTCGCCGATGGACAGTCGGCGGACGAAAGGCAACACCAGGAAAGCTAGCAAGATCCCGCCCACGGACAGACCCCAACGCCCATCGTCGAAATACCCGCCCCGGCTGAGATGACCGACGACAAATTCTGATTTACCGTTTCCGACCTGCGAATCAGAATCAAGAAGCCATGCCTTTGCGCCTCCGGGAAGGACCGTTGAGCCGCCGAATGCGACTCCCGCGACTATGGCGTTAACGGAACCAACATGCAATTTGGCCCCGGCTATGTGCGGCTTACCCCCAAACTGCCGCAGCCATGTGTCCTGACTCAGTACAACGCGTGGTAGTCGATCGGGAGCTCTCGTACCACCGTCCGTTAAACGGACTGAAAGATGGAGTACATCGAAGAAATCGGATCTGGCCTGCGCCACTGTCCATTGAGTTGCCGGCATGTCTTCGGACCACACCGCTTCCTGCGTGATCTTGTAATGCGAGAAGCCGTCGAAAAGCTGCTGCGTATTTCGCAACGACCTTCGCCCAACGCTAAGCTCGAACGGACAGTCGCACGGCGCCGCGCCCGTGTCCGACATCCGCCATGGGTAAACCTGAATCCTCGACATCCCCGCAGCGACTCGAGGTGAGATGTGGGCGATTCCCCAAGTCAAGAAAAATGTCCCGATCAAAAGAAGCAGGCACAGAGAAGGCGAAGTCCGAGTTCGCGCGAAAAGCAATTGCTCTTGCCATGATCGTCTTCTGAACCAAATTGCATCCTGGTACGCTCCCATACAAAATCGAGTGGCTTCTCGAATGGACCTGGGATTAGCGCTCGTTTCGGAGAAACACTCTCGTAGCACGTACCACAATTCCGTACGCCACTCCTGCGACCATTCTGCACGTCTCCGGCGGGGCACCAGTAAAGAGGCTCCCCATAACAGTCCCAGGTGCATCTGGCGCGCGGCAATTTGCAGAGGCGAAGTCATCACGAGTTTGCCTTCCCAGTTGGGACCAATCGCTCAATCAATGGATAACGCTTCCGTGAAGCGTCCAGAGTAGTTTTTCCGGTAGTCGTAAGCTGATAGTACTTCCGGGCTGGCCGTTGCTCGCGGTCTGCGATGGACTGCCGCTCCCAACGAGAGCGAATCAGTTCGTCTTCCTCCATGCGCCGCATCGCCGGATATACGGTTCCGCTCGGAAGACCGGTCATTTCCATAATGGAGAAGCCGTAGACAAATCCGGCGTCAACCGCCTGCAGGATCAGAGCGGTGATGTGCGTCAGCCGTGGCTCTCTCGCCATGCCCCATTATACCTATGTAGAAATCTACTGGACAAAAGAACAGGGAAGAGCTATACAGATGTCTACATAGGAGCTATAGGCGCCAATTCCTCATGCGCGAGGTGGAATATGAAGCGCACTAGATTAGCGTTGTGGTTGCCGCTTTGCGCCATTCTTGCTACGGCTGCTCTGTGGCACCGGGCGCATTCGGAGTTTTCGCCCTCAACCCTCGATGTGCCCATCCCACTGCAAGTCGCCGGCATGCTGAACGGTCCTGTCGCCGTGCTTGCCTCTCCCTGCTACCCATTTTCACATGGAGATGTGACCGCCTGGCGTCTGGCAGTTTTGCTGCTGGCTGTTGCTTTTCAATGGGCTTACATTGGTCGTCTGATCGATCTGCATCACGAAGCATCGCGCCTGCCAAGTCCGCGCGGCTATACAGTGGGGGCACTTGGAGTTCTGTTCGCGATCGGGCCGTTGATCGCCGGCTTTACCACCAATGTCGGTCTGATCTACAAAGCAGTTGCGCTCGCTTGGTCTTTGGTGATGGTTTACCACTTCACAGGCTTCTTTCGAAACGCACGAGCGGCGGCATAGTTCCAGCGCGTGCGATGAGTGGATGGATTTGAGTGGCTCAACAACAAACGCCTGCGGGAACAAACGGTCTACCACAAGAGGGGTCCTTATGGCAGCAAGAGTAGACGTAGAGCGACTGATTGGAGCTGCATTTCTCGTCCTGGGTTTCGCAACTACTAGCGCCGGGGTGCTAGTGTTGCGTGAGTGGTCGGCCGTAAGATCTGCACTCGCCACTCTTGGGTTGCTCTGGACGCTCAGTGGCCTTGCGATGATCGTTTCAGCCGTGTGGCTGATCCTCCTCCTACCACTGGCACGACAACGACTCCCCCTTCTCGTTGGCGGCGGCGGAGGCATCTTGTCGGGAGTCCTCATGATGGCTGGGTTTTTAACGCACGTCATACCGTGTACCGGGCCAGCGTGAGCGCGAATCTACCCGGCCTCCGGCGGAGGTCTGATAGTGCTGGGAATTCTCTCCCTTTTAACAGGCTTCCGGAAGACACGATTACCTAATCCGGTTTAAAGACCGACAAGAAAGAGAAAAACTCGCCGTTCAGGAGAAACTTTGATGAAAGCAACTACGCTCTACAGAACTGCCAGTGTTTTGCTCTTTCTATGGGCCGCAGGCAACACCTATGGACTCTTGATGTTCTGGCATGTTGCAGGCTCGATGAGTCCTGTTCGTTTTCCAGTCGGTCACTCCGGCTTTTCTTACGCCCAGGTCGTACTTGGCTATGAAGTGTTCTGCTCTTTCTGTGTTCTGTTTGCAGCGTACCTGGCTTGGCACTTGGGCACGCTGGCTCGAACAATGCCTAAAGCCATTGGAGGCATGGGGTGGATTCTCTTCGCGTACTCACTGGTCGGAGTCTATATAAGTTGGATCTACTTCTCCGGTTTTGTGCTGCTACTTACGACTGCAATTACTATCTGCAGCGGCTGGGCCACTTGGCTGACGAAAGGGCATGGGCAGATGCAGCAACTGGGAAACGAACGAGCCTTGGCTTAGACGATTCTTCGGCGACGGGAGGTGGTCGTGGCCGATCTTGATCTGCTGCCCGCTCCGATGTCGCGGAACAGCGGTACTGTTACAGTTTATCGTAGCTTCTCTTACGCCCCCTTCGACTACGCTCAGGGCAGGTTGTGGGCTTTATTCTTGCGCCGCTTCGCGGCTGGAAGCGTAGGGCAACTTCCGCTCTTTAGTGCACGCTCAAGCACTACACAAACTCCGCCGAATTCGTTCAGCGGCAAGAGCGGGGGTAAACAGGTTGCTGGAGAACTTATTCTCGTAGCGAGGGCGCTCCCGGCGGAGGAACGCGCACAAAAGAGCAAAAGCGACCCTCAGGCGCTAAAGCGCACTCAACTCTCAGCGACTGACGGCACGACTGAAAGTCGTGCCCTTCCCAAAACCTGCTCAGGGCAGGCTCTCCGAGGCTTGTTCATTTCCCATTAGCCATCCCACGGCTTAGGCCCCTTCGGCAAGCTCAGGATTTTCAAAACACGAACGCAAATCCGAGCCATCTCAAAACACGAACGCAATCCGAGTTTTTCCGCAGGCTGCGAAAGGCGTGACCTTCCAAAGCAACAACGTGTTGGCTCTACAATCGGGGAATGGATCACCACACTGTCGCGGCCGTCAGCATTACGGGTACATGCCTTGATGTGCTGGGCAGTCTTTATTTGGCCTACGACTTGTTGGGTGGACAACATGGTCCTCTGCGGCTGCTGACGCGCGCGGTAACGTATTCCGTGGTCTTCGGGATCGGGTATGGCCTGGGCTTGGGCCTGTTGTTTGGGCTGGCTTCCGGGATTGCGACCGGCATCACCCTGTCGATTGAATTTAATCGAGCGGCTCGTGGTCTGGACCATTACGCCTTGCCTTGGGAAGGATTGTTCTCCGCGATCCGGGGAGTTGGTTTCGGAGCCGGGCTATACCGGACGGTGGGCCTCAAATTCGCCATCGCTTTTGCGATACTGATAACCGTCGGCCAGATATTCGCCTATTCTCGCGGGATGCGTCCCTCGCTCGACTATGTGGCGTCCCGACGCCCGCGCCTTACGCCCCGGCAGTTCTGGGGAACGGTGGTCCGCACGGTCGGGTACATTTGCACGGCGCTCATCTGTAGCGCACTGGTCCGACATGTGGACCACATTTGGTCTTTTGCGATCCGGGTGGGATTGGTGACGGGCGTTGTTACCGGGGTCGGGGCGACCATCAATCCCTATATCGAATACTATGCGGACAACCTTCCGGAGCGACGGCTGGGGGCATTTGGCATCGGACTCATCCTGTGTGGTTTTGCTCTGCAATCGGTTCAGTATTGGCTCGCGCTTCTTGATGTGCGCCTCACTTAGGGCCATGGGCGGGCGTTCCGAGGTACGTCTGTTTGGCAGGACTAAGTGGAAGTACTTGCTACCTACATTTTCTACCCTATTTTCTTGCCCACAGTCATCCGTTATATCTTCGTCAACCAAGCAGGTCCGGGGGGACTTGACAGGGGAGCGGAAGCTGGCGGTGACAGGCTCGCTCCCTTTTGGTTTCTTATTTATTTGATGACGGCTCAACTGGAACGTCGGCTAGCGGGAGCCAGACCTGGAAGCGCGTGTCCCCCGGATGCGAAGTGACTTGAATTGTGCCACGATGCTTTTTCACGATTCGTTGCACAGTGTCAAGGCCGAGACCGGTTCCTTCGCCAACCGCCTTGGTGGTGAAGAACGGTTCGAAGATGTGAGCTTTTATCTCCGGTGAAATGCCGGGTCCGTTATCCGCAATCTCAACTACAGCACAACCATCGTCGCGGTAGGTTCGAACGCGAAGCTCGCCTTTTCCGCCCATGGCGTCAATCGCATTGTCGATCAGGTTGGTCCAGACCTGGTTGAGTTCGCTGCCAAAGGAGTTCACCAGAAAAGGGACGCGCTGGTAATCGCGCTGCACCACCACCCCGTGCTTCAGCTTGTGATTCATGATGATCAGCGTGGTTTCCAGGCTTTTCACGAGGTCCACGTTCTGCACGGGGGACTGGTCCATGTAGGTGTATTCCTTGATGGCGCGGACCAGGTCCGAGATGCGGGACGTGCTGCTCTCGATTTCGTTCAAAAGATTGGCAATTTCCACCGATGCGGCGATCCTCACCAGTGCGGCACGGGCAGTTTCTGCGTCCAGAGTCGCGAAAAGGGATTCCAGCATTTCCGGCTTGACGCTCTTGCGCGCCAGGTCGGCCGCGAGTTGCCACAAATCATTCTGTCCGTGACTGCGCAGCAACGAATCGAGTTGCTCTTCCAGGTCGCTGGTAGTAAGCGCGTCTGGAGGAGGTTCGTCCCGCTGAATGAAAAAGGCCTCCAGCTTCTCGATTTCTGCTTTCTGCGTCGGCGTGAGGTCGCGGCGGCCCAACTCCAGACTGGCGTTTTTTATCTTTTTCAGGATGTCGCGAAGTTGGGCAGCGGCACGTTTGGCGGCGGAAGCTGGATTGTTGAGTTCGTGCGCCAGTCCCGCCGACAACTTTCCTAAGCCAGCCAGGCGGTCGCGCTGTTGTTCCATCCGTGTCACCTCCCGGACGCGGTCGGTCATCATGCCCACCAGGCGCTTGGCCAGTTCCGGCATCTTCTGCACCAGATCAGGAAATAGTGACGCGGGGAATCTCAGAATGCGGCTATCTTTGACCACTCGAACGCTGACGGTAAACTGCTTCATCCTGGAGAAAGGCAGGACGCCGTTGACCGAGCCGGCAGCGACGGTAAAGTTGACCGTGTCACCACTAATTTCGCCGCGCCCCTGGGCTTCCCCCTCAAGGATTACAAACATCGCATCGGCAGGATCGCCCTGGCGGGTGTACGTCTCTCCTGCCTTGAGGTTCAGTTCCTGCGACTGGCTGAGGAACCATTCGATCTGATCGTCGGGCAGATCAGCGAATGCCGGGATGCGAAGTAGTTCCGATTTTTCGACCATTTAGACCTTGCTCAAGTATTGATGAATGAACTGTACCGCAACGGATCCTTCCCCAACTCCCGAGGCTACGCGCTTCACCGAACCATGCCGTACGTCGCCGACGGCAAAAAGGCCGGGGACATTGGTCTCGAGCAGGAACGGGTCCCGGTCGAGAGTCCATCCTTTCGGACGTTGGCCGTCGCGAATAAGATCGGGGCCAGTCAGGATGAATCCACGTTCGTCGCGCTCGACCAAGCCCGCCAGCCAATCGGTTCGGGGCAGAGCTCCAATGAAGATGAACATCGAACTCGCCGGCACCCGCTCGATTTTGTTGGTGTCCGAACACAGTACCGAAATCTCTTCGAGGTGGGTATCGCCATGGGCCTCAGCCACGCTGGCATGGGCCCACAGCTCAATGTTGGGCGTTGCCTTAATCTGGTCAATCAGGTACTGCGACATGGTGGCGGCAAGAGAATCTCCGCGCACCAGGATCACGACTCGCTTGGCGTAGCGAGCAAAATTCATGGCTGCCTGGCCCGCTGAATTGGCGCCGCCAATAACGTAAACCGTTTCGTCCTTGCATGCCATTGCTTCGGTGGCGCCACCTCCGTAGTAAATGCCGGCGCCTTGCAGGCGATCGATGCCCTCCGCCTCCAGCCGCCGCCATTGCACCCCGCTCGCAATCATCAGGGCATGGCAGGAGATCTCGCTCCCGTCGGCCAGCTTGATGATCCGGTAGGATCCTTCCGTTCGCACGCCGATTGCTTCCTGGGGCGAGAGAATTTCGACCCCAAAGCGTTGCGCCTGCACGACTGCCCTCCGGGCAAGATCGCCGCCACTCAGGCCCATGGGAAATCCCAGGTAGTTTTCAATGCGGGAACTCATTCCGGCTTGCCCGCCGGGGGCCTCCCGCTCAATCATCACGGTGTGCAGCCCTTCGGAAGCTCCATACACCGCTGCCGCCAGGCCAGCCGGCCCTCCACCTACGATCGCGAGGTCGTAAAAGTCGGTTTGCGCGCGGGTCCGTAACCCTACTTTTTGGGCGACGTCAGCCGGCAGGCTTTCAAGAAGCTTGGTTCCATCGGGGAAGAGGACCACCGGGAGTTGAGTTCCCTCCGGTCCGAGAGCTTCCACCAGGCGTTTGGTTTCTGGGTCGTTGGCGGAAAGTTCGACATCGATCCATTGATAGGGGACGTGGTTGCGCGCCAAAAAGTCGCGCAATTCATAGGAGCGCGGCGACCAGCGGGTGCCGAGCACGCGGATTCCCTCGAAGGTGGGGTGATAGGAGGCTTGCCAGTCATCGAGCAAATCATCCAGCTGTGGGTACAGGTGCTCGGCGGGCGGATCCCAAGGCTTCAGGAAAAAATAATTGATGTTGGCCTGGTTGATGGCGCTAATCGCGGCGTTGGTGTCGGCGTATGCGGTCAGCAAGGCGCGCTTGGCTCCGGGGAAGAGACGCATTCCTTCCTGCAAGAATTCCACGCCGTCCATGCCGGGCATGCGCTGGTCCGCCAACATGAGCGCCACGTTATCGTTGCGAACCTTCAGTTGCTTTAAAAGATCGAGCGCGCGCGCCGGAGAATCGCTTCCGATCACGCGGTATTCGGCACCGTACTGCGACCGCAGGTCGCGCTCGATGGTTCGCAAAACGTCAGAGTCGTCATCAACACTCAGCAATATTGGTTTCGCCATGATCAGTCCGTAGGGATCTACTTGAGCCTTATATTCTTGCAGGTTGCCCGCTTGAGCTTTTCCAGCTTAGATGTGGATCGTCTGGGGAGGTCGCGTTTTTATCTCCAACGGGAAACTCGTAGATTTTACGACGGCGGGTGGCGCCCGGAAACCGAGCCGGGCAGGTTCCACCCGCAAGTGTCACTAGATCTTGGGAAACACCCGAAATAGGCGGACGATTATCGCAATGCGCGATGAACTGTAGAGGCGAGCGCTGGGAAGCAGAGAACGGCCGAAGACGGCGAAAGGATTGGTGCCAAGACCGGAACCCACTTCAAGGATACCCGGAGCGCATCCCCCCAGACGCGCCCCGGTGCCCTTTATTGCATACAACCTCGTGGCTAGTTGACGGTGAACGTTTTGGCGCTGGCGACACCGCCGCCCGTGGTGAACACGACGATGCTGCCGGTCGTGGCTCCCACTGGAACTGTCGCAGTGATTTGCGAATCTGATTTCACGGTGAAGGTGGCCGAGACTTTGTTGAACGTCACGTTTGTTGTTTGCTTCAGACCAGAAACTACTTCGTGGTCCCGGCCCCGCTCTCTGTCGGGTTTGCCAGACGACCGCGAGTACAAGCCGACTCTCGCCGGAATCGCGGCTGAGGTCAATGCTCCGGAAGCGACCTGTCCACGGCATCGAAATGACGCGGTATGTGACTAGTTTGCAACGTGTTAGGAGAAGTTCTTGTCTGACGAGAGTGGCCCGAACGGGCCAGTTCCGGGGATTTGGTTCAATGATAGACTGAGATTCACCCTCCCCTGCACGCTGATATCCCCATGAGTGTGTCCAGCGAACCTCAGACGGTAGTGCGTTTTGGCATGTTTGAGGCCGACTTGCGCGCTGGTGAACTGCGCAAGAATGGTGTCCGGGTCAAGATTCAGGATCTGCCGTTTCGTACCCTGAAGCTCCTACTGAGCCGCCCCGACGAAGTCGTGACGCGGGAGGAATTTCGACGGGAGCTTTGGCCACAGGATGTGTTCGTCGATTTTGACCGGGGGATCAGCAGCGCCATCAAGCGCCTGCGGGATGCTCTCGGGGATTCCGCCGAGAATCCCATCTTTATTGAAACCATCGACCGCCGGGGCTACCGGTGGATCGCGCCCACCCATCTTTCTGCGGCAACTCCCGCAGCGCCTAATTCGCCAGAGAGTTCTCAGGAAAGGGAACAGGAAAAGGTTGTGGCGGAAGCACCGCTGCCGCCATTTTCTCCGTGGCGCGGCCTGGTGTTTGTCTTCCCAGTCCTGGCGCTGGCATTCGCGATTTGGATTTCCCGCCCTGGATATCGAACTGCCAATGCTGGACGGAAATCCGGCGCGGCGACTTCGGCGAGCGGCTTTCACCACGCAGCCAATCGCGAGGCGGAAGACTATTACCTCAAAGGGCGCTTCTACTGGAATAAGCGCACGCCCGAGAGCCTGAACCTGGCCGTGGACTCCTTCACCCAGGCCATCGTCCGCGATCCCAATTACTCGGACGCCTACGTGGGGCTGGCGGACTGCTACAACCTGCTGCGCGAGTACACCATGATGCCCGCCACCGAAGCCTACCCTCGCGCGCTGGCAGCCGCGAAAAAGGCGGTGGAACTGGACGATCATTCCTCGGCAGCCCACGCATCACTGGCCTTCGTTTCCTTCTACGGGATGTGGGACGCGGGAACGGCCGACGAGGAATTTCGCCGAGCCATCGATCTTGACCCGAACAATGCCAATGCCCATCACTGGTATGCGACTTTTCTGCAGTCAGTTCGTCGCTTCGATCAATCGCTGAGTGAGATCGACCGCGCACAGGCGCTCGACCCGAATTCTTCTTCCATTCTGGCGGATAAGGGCATGCTGCTTTGGAACGCCGGACGCCACGACGAAGCGCTGCGGTTGCTGCGGCAACTGGAACAAGCTGATCCGGATGCGTTTTCTCCGCACCGCTACTTGAGAGTCGTGTACCTCGAAATGGGCGCGTACCCCGGGTACCTGTCAGAAATGAAAAAGGAAGGACTCCTGAACCACGATGCCTCATTCCCCGCCATCGAAGAGGCCGCGGAAAAAGGCTTTGCGGCCCATGGTCCAACGGGAATGTTCAAGAGCCAACTCGAGCAGCAAAAAAAAGCTTACAGCCAGGGAAAACTTTCCCCCTTCTATTTGGCGGAAACCTATTCGCTGTTGGGGGACAAGGAGCAAGCAGTTCAGTACCTGGAAGCGTGCTATGACCGGCATGCCGACGAGATGGTCAACATAGCGGTCGATCCCGCGTTCAACAATCTGCATTCCGTCTCAGCCTTCCAGCAGTTGCTGGCCAAGGTTAGCCTGCCGCCGGTTCAGTGAGCAGGTGGCCGCACCGATCAGGACGTGGAGACGGGGCCATCCACCTCTTGCAAACCACGCGGCAACCGGTAAACCTGTGCCCGTGCGAAGATAGACTCTCGGGCACCGGAGACGCTCGGACCACATGGACCAGTCAACCCTCCGCAGGGTATTCAAAGCATTTCAATATCGAGATTTCCGTCTCATGTGGTTCGGGGCGTGTACGTCGAGCATTGGCACATGGATGCAGATCGTCGCCCAGGGCTGGCTCATCTATCGTCTGAGCCATTCCGCTTTCCTGCTGGCGCTGGATCAGTTTCTCGGCGGGATTCCCATTTTTCTGTTCTCGCTCATCGGCGGGGTGATCGCCGACCGGGCCGAGCGGCGGAAAATTCTGCTGGGTTCGCAGTACGTGCAGATGGGGAGCGCAGCGCTGCTTACGGTGCTGGTGGCGACCGGGACGGTGCACGTGTGGCATATCCTTTGTCTGTCGTTCGTCTCCGGGTTGGCGCAGGCTTTTGGCGGACCGGCATATCAGGCGCTGATTCCTACCCTGGTCGATCGTGACGACATGCCGAACGCCATTGCGCTCAACTCAATTCAGTTCAATACGGCGGTAACGATTGGGCCCGCGCTGGCCGGCCAGGCTTTGGCCAAGCTGGGGGAAACGTGGTGCTTTGGGCTGAATGCGATTTCCTTTCTGGCGCCGATTATCACGCTTTCGATGATCTCGGCGCGATTCGTGCCGGAGATCACCCGGGAGTCGATGTTCAGCAGCCTGAAGCAGGGCATCAAGTTCGTCCGCAAGCAGAACTCCATGGAAGCGCTGATCGTGTTGGCCTTTTGCATGACCGCTCTGAGCATGCCGATGCGGACCTATATTCCTGTGTTCGTGAAAGACATTTTTCATCGCGGTCCGGAAACCTACGGCAACCTGCTTTCCCTGATGGGGCTCGGCTCGATCGGCGGATCGTTGATCATCGCGGAGAGAGGCAACATGAACAATAAGGGCCGGTTCGCGCTCTCCGTCCTGATTTGCCTGGGAGCGGGGATTTCCGTTTTCTCGTTTTCGCGGTCGTTGCCCTTGAGCTACGCCATGCTGGTGCTGGTCGGGGCTTCCATGATGGCGGTTTTCGCCACGGTGACGTCGCTGGTGCAGTTGATCGTCACCAATGAAATGCGCGGGCGTGTGATGAGCGTGTACAACTGTGCATTCCGCGGCGGCATGCCAATGGGAAACCTGTTGTCAGGGTGGCTGGTTCCGATGTTTACCGCACCGGTGGTGTTAGGCGTGAATGGCGTTGTGCTAATTCTGGTGGCGCTGTACTTTCTGCTGGTTCAACGACGAATGGCCATGCTGTGAGTGGGGCCTTCGCGCTGCCGGCATCCGGCGGAGAACCCTTTACGATGAAATCTGTGCGCGGCGGCAAAGCGGGAGTCAACTCATCCTGCATTTTGGTGGCGAGAATCACGAGCCCTCGATGTTCCTGCGCCCGCTGCAAAAGTAATTGACCTCTATGTTGGCATAGCGGTCGCGACTGTCCTTCACTTCGCTGCGCTGGCCGAACAATGCGTCTGCCTCGTCAAAGAAGAGGATCGCGCCCTTAGCAGCAGCTTCAGCGAAGATACGGACAGGTTTTTGTGTGCTGCAGAGGTACACGGATAAGGAGGTCATGATGACCTAATCAATTCGTGGGACGAGCTGTGCAATCGATGAAGGCGGGCCCTTCGAGGTCGACTTTCAGGAGCAGGTCTCAAAGCACCTCCAAGCTGCTGTGGTTAAGAGGCGTGGTAGTGAGCGTTGGAGGAAAAGCGCGAGGAAAACTCGCGCAGGTGAGCATCCGAGAGACGAACGAAAGTGAACCCTTGAGGACGCGTCGTTAAGAAATCAAGTGCCGTCAAAACCAGAGGCGAGAAACTTTTCTGGGATAAACCTGCTGGATGCCTGATGACTGAGCAGGTGGTGGCCGGCGTGGAGAGGGCGTGAAGCGGATGCAGGCGGTTGCACGGAACTGCAGGAACCAGTCGCTCCGATGTGAAGGGAGGAAGCCCAAGTGGCCAAAACCGCGAGGCGAGAGTACCGAGGCGGAGCACTGGGACGGGCCGACTCGTATGAGCGATGAAGGCCCTGTAATGGGGCTGGAGCAAAGGGGTCGGGTCAGGCGGTCGCATTTAGCGAAACAACTGGTAACAGGATGACCTCGATGCATGCGACAAACAAACCGTTCAACATCGATAAGCGCTTGGTGTACGAAGCGTACAAAGCAGTCAAATCCAATCGAGGGGCGGCTGGAGTGGACGAGCAGACGATCGAGCAGTTCGAGGCCGACTTGTCAGGAAACCTGTACAAGATTTGGAATCGGATGAGTTCAGGAACCTACTTTCCACCGCCGGTGCGCGCCGTTGCCATTCCCAAAAAGAGTGGCGGAGAAAGGATTTTGGGTGTGCCCACTGTAGCCGATCGCGTGGCGCAGACGGTCGTCAAGCTGGTGATTGAGCCGATTCTAGACCTGATCTTTCTGGCAGACTCCTATGGCTACAGGCCGAATAAATCGGCCTTGGACGCTGTAGGAGCTACGCGAGAGCGGTGCTGGAAGTATGACTGGGTTCTAGAGTTCGACATCAAGGGCCTGTTCGACAACATCGACCACGAACTTTTGCTACGGGCTGTTCGGAAACACATAACGTGTAAGTGGGCGCTGTTGTATATCGAAAGATGGCTCAAGGCACCCATGGTGCAGGAAGATGGAACTATGCTTGAGCGAAGCCGCGGTACGCCTCAAGGCGGAGTGGTTAGCCCAATCCTGGCCAATCTCTTCATGCACTACACGTTTGACCTCTGGATGGCAAGGACACATCCAGACCTCCCATGGTGTCGGTATGCGGATGATGGGCTGGTGCACTGCCGCACTAGGCACGAAGCAGAAGCCCTCAAGGCGGAGCTACAGGTCCGGTTGGCGGAGTGCCACCTGGAAATGCATCCGACGAAGACCAAGGTCGTCTACTGCAAAGACGGGAAGCGAAAAGGCAAATATCCGAACGTCAAATTTGACTTCCTCGGATACTGCTTTCGGCCTCGTTTGGTGCGAAATTTCCGAGACAACTCACTGTTTGGCGGATTCAATCCAGCAGTCAGCCCCTCGGCAATGAAGGTCATGCGCCAGGCGATCCGGGACTTGAAGATACGGCGTCAAACGCAGCTGTCCCTGCAGGACATTGCCCAGAAACTCAATCCTCTCCTTCGAGGATGGATTGCGTACTATGGGTGTTATGCCCCCTCGGCGCTGTATCCCTTGCTGCGATACGTCAATCAGAGGCTTGTGGCATGGGCGATGCGTAAGTTCAAGCGCTTCAAACGCCACAAAGTCCAAGCGAGTCAGTTCCTAGAACGGCTGGCGACGGAATGCGCGGATATCTTTGTACATTGGCAGATCGGGATGACTGGTGTGTTTGCCTGATGGGAGCCGAGTGAGGCGAGAGCTTCACGCTCGGTTCTGTGAGAGGCTGGCGGTGCAACTCCGCCGGCCTACTCGACCCTATGTACTTGCTCACCACTCGACTCAAATCGATTCGATACAGTCCGAGGTGCAATTCTCGCGCAAGAACTTCGGCAGCCATGGTCTTGCCCGTGCCGCTCGGCCCAGTAAAGAGCGCCATGATTCCGCGATCCGGTAAGGTCTTCTTTGGATCGTCGGCGCTGGAGTGATTTCACGCAAAGGAAGGTCATCGTAAGGGTGCCCCAAAACGCGGGCATCGAGCTTGAGCGCACCGTCGCAGGCCGCATGTATACTCAACACGCGAAAATGTCCGCGGCCCGGATCGAGCCGATTTCGATTCCTCCGCCTTCGATAGCGCAAGCGCCCCTCCGCCTTGGGTACAGGCCGTCGCTGGACGGTCTTTGCGCCTTCGCTGTGCTCATGGTAATGGCCCACCACGCAAACATTCCGTTTTGCTCGGGAGGGTCGATCGGCGTTGACATATTTTTCGTGCTGAGCAGTTTCTTGATCACGAGCCTGTTATTGGAAGAGTGGAGGAAGACACGGGACATCAGCCTGAGGAGGTTTTATTTGCGGCGGGTTCTCCGGCTGATTCCTGCCCTGGCGGTTTTCCTGATCTTCGTCCAGTTGTATGGTCTTGCTGTCTTTCGCGGTCCGAGGCTCTGGGACACGGAGAAGGCCATCGCGTCCGTCATCTTCTACGTCGGAAATTGGATGCAAGCCTTTCACTTGGTGACGATGGAAGGCCTGTCTCATGCATGGTCGCTTTCGATTGAAGAGCAGTTTTATCTGATTTGGCCGCTGACACTTTTGTTATTGCTGCGCTCCGGCCAGAACGAGCGCTGGATTCTCCGGTGGCTGGGACTGGCAATCGTCTTGATCGCTGTGCGGCGCGGATTCCTCTGGACCGGCGAGGCTTCCGGCGATCGCATTTATTTCGGCGGCGACACGCGATCGGACGAACTGCTTGCAGGGTGCGCCGTGGCTGCCTGGCTCCATCTTGCGACGTTTCCGCGGGAAAAGATTCGGTCCGTCGTGCGGTACTTGGTTGCTCCCGCGTTTGTTTTGATTTTGGCTGTTATCGTTCATCCTTTGGCAAAAAAGGCGATGTACACACTGGGCTGGCCGGCGATTGAAGCGGCGGTGAGCGTTCTAATCGTGGGCTTGATATTGGGAATCGCCGGGCCGTTGCAGAAATTGCTTGAGCTTCGCCCCGCGGTTTGGATTGGAAAACTTTCCTACGGACTTTATCTTTGGCATTTCCCCATCGTGGGGAAAGTGGGTGAATGGCAATCTTTGGGTCTCCTGCGGCCGGTCGTTGGATTTGCCCTGACCTTTGCCGCAGCGTCGGCGTCGTACTATCTGGTGGAATTGAGATTTCTACGACGGAAGCAACAATTTGCCTCGGCGTGATTTTCCAGCCTATCCACGGCGCCCGGAGTCGGCCTCACACAAGGGGTTGCATTTTGCCCGCGACCGCTTTCTTCACGGCTCCAGCGACGCTGGCAATGGCTTGCTCGGAGAGTTCGGGATAAATCGGCAACGACAGCACCTGGTTAGCTGCGGCTTCTGACTGAGGGAAAGCTCCCTTGCCATATCCGAGGTCCGCATAGGCGGGCTGCAAGTGCGCGGGCACGGCGTAGTGAACGGCGGTCTGAATGCCTTCCCCGAGCAGCGCCGCCTGTAAGCCGTCGCGATCTTCCGAGCGCAAGGTATAGAGATGATACACGTGGCGAGCCCAGGGCATTTCGACGGGCAGTTCTACGCCGCAATTTGCAAGCAGGCGATCATACTTGCCAGCCACTTTACGGCGAGCTGCCGTCCACTGCTCCAGGTGCCGCAGCTTTACGCGCAGAATCGCGCCCTGCAGCCCTTCCATACGGTAGTTGTAGCCGCGAAGGACGTGATGATATTTTCCGCCCTGTCCCCAATCGCGCAGCATCCGAATCGTTCTCGCGAACTCGGCGTTGTTGGTCGTGGCGGCGCCGCCTTCGCCGTAGGCTCCCAGGTTTTTGGTCGGATAGAAGCTGAAGCACGTTATATCGGCGACGCTTCCAATGGACCGTCCTTTGTACTTCGCGCCATGCGCTTGCGCCGCATCTTCGATCACGACGAGCCCATGCCGGCGTGCTACTTCCAGGATCGGATCCATGTCGGCGGGCTGGCCGTAAAGATGCACGGGCAGAATCGCCTTGGTGCGCGGTGTGATCGCCGCCTCGATCGCACCGGGATCCATTGCGAACGTGCGGGGACCGATATCCACCAACACCGGCCGCGCTCCCGCATAGAGAACAGCCGCCACGCTGGCCACAAAAGTAAACGGCACAGTAATGACTTCGTCTCCGTGTCCGACGCCCGCCGCGAGCAATGCAAGATGTAGAGCGCTGGTACCGGAATTCAGGGCAATGCATTCGGCTGCTCCGCAATAGACGGCGAACTCTTGCTCAAATCCCGCCACCTCGGGCCCGAGAACAAATTGACCGGTCTCCAGAACTCGGGCCACTGCTGCGTCAATCTCAGGCTTGATGCTCTGGTATTGCGCTTTCAAGTCGAGGTACGGCACTTGGACGGAAAAGCCAGCCATAAATCGGACCATACAACAGAGAACGGCTCGGCATCAACTGAACGCCCTTTGCAGCACCTGGACAACGTTGGTGATTCCCAGCGCCGAGCAGGCAGCGAGCACAGAAGACACGGTTGCGATTCCCCAGAGGACGCGTCGGTCTTCGGGGATCCAGCGACGGAATGCGAGCAGAACGAAAGGAAGGATCGGGATTGCGAAGCGCGGAAAGTTTCCGCGAGCCCAGTGGGGGATAGTGGTAGGTAAATATGCACCAGAGGTATGGCACGAGAAACACAGTCTCAACGGTGTGAAGCCGGCAATAGCGCGAAACTCCGGCGCATCAAGCACCGCGAGTGGTTTCGTCCGTTTGCGCCCTCCATCCTGGCCGAGTATCAGCACGAGTACTTCGAACGCGATCATCCGTCACCTTTCATGCTGCACGTCTACAAGATCCGCCCGGAGAAACGCACGGTTCTTTGCGCAGTGAACCACGTCGACGACACTGGCCGCCTGCAGACTGTGGGTCGGGATGAGAACGCCCTGTACTACGATTTGATCGCGGCGTTCCAGCGCAAGTCCGGAATCCCTGTCGTGTTGAACACCAGTTTCAACGAGAACGAGCCGATCGTCTGCACTCCAGAGGAGGCCGTAGATTGTTTTCGACGCACTCGCATGGACGTGCTGGCCATCGGTCCCTTTCTGGTGGTGAAGAAGCCGACGACGGGGAAGGAAGAGACTTTGTACGCCTCCGCTTCGGAGAAAAGGCGGGAAGCTTAACCAGTCATAGGAGCCGAGAATCGCGGTGTGCTTAGTGCAGAAAGAAAGCTGTAGCCGTCACAACCATGCCAACCACTCCCAGCACGAGACCAAGTCCCCAGAAGATTCTGCGACCTGAGAGCAGGGTGATCGACGTGACCACCAGTCCAATCTCGAGGAACACCTCGGCCAGATCGAATCGATCGGCGCGATCCCTCTCCGTAGCGACCTCCGCTTCCATTTCGCGCGCCTTATCTTCGATTCCTTTCTGGTCATCTTTGTAGCGCGATGCTTCCTGGGCATATTTGTCGCGCAACTTAGCAAGGGCGGCCGCGTCGGTGGTCGGGGTCACCGAAGTCAGGTCGGTAAACAGTTCGTCGGTATGTCGGCGAATGTTTTTGGCCTGATAGTAAGCCCATTGATCCGACGACTTCGCCTGCAACACAACTTCTTCGGTGTGGGCGCGGTGCCCCAGAAGGGAAACGACGGCGACCAGAACGGCCAACACCGCCATCGTCAGGGACACCGGGGCCAGGGTTGGATCTTCTTTCGCGTGCTCCGCGTGTTCCTTCAGTTCGTTCAGTTCTTCTGACATCTGGTCATTCTCCCATAACTTTTACGATTACGCGCTTATCCCGCTGGCCGTCGAACTCGGCATAGAAGATTCGCTGCCAAGTGCCCAGGTCTAGTTCGCCCGCGGTAATGGGCACGATGACTTCGTGGTGAATCAGCAGCGCCTTCAGGTGGGAGTCGCCATTATCCTCACCGGTCTCGTGATGCTTATAGTTTTTGCGGAAGGGCGCCAGATGCTCGAGCCACTGATCAATGTCTTCGATCAGTCCGCTCTCGTTGTCGTTCACATAAACTCCTGCCGTGATGTGCATGGCAGACACCAGCACCATGCCTTCCTTAACTCCGCTCTTGCGGACGATTTCTTCCACCTGCGGCGTGATGTGCACGTAGGCGCGATGCGTCTTGGTATGAAACTGCAGATACTCCGTCAGCGTTTTCATTAACCAACCCAGGATGGAATGCGACTCTTTGCCCCTAACGCAGGGCCTCGGCCACCTTGCCGCTCGCAATCAACTCCGAGATCCGCGCCAAGTCCTTATACATTACTCGATCTTTCTCCATCGTGGGGCACACGGATCGGATCGCGGCATGCGCCGCCTGCCCGCGCTTTGAAGTCTTCAACGGAGCCAGAAAATCGAGGGCTTGCGCTACTGCCATGGCTTCGATCGCCAACACGTTGCGCGTGTTCTCGACGATGCGCTTCAACTTGATCGCCGCGGTCATCCCCATCGAGACGTAGTCTTCTTTATTTCCCGATGTCGTGATCGAATCCACCGATGCCGGATGCGCCAGCACTTTGTTTTCGCTAACCAGAGATGCGGCCGTGACCTGCGGCATCATGAACCCGGAGTTCAGGCCAGCGCCGGGAGCAAGAAACGGGGGAAGCCCCTCGCTCAGGGCTGGATTTACTAGACGCTCAATCCGGCGCTCGCTGATGCCCGCCAGTGCGCTGAGCGCGATGGCCAGAAAGTCCAGAGCGAAAGCCAGCGGCTCGCCGTGAAAATTTCCACCCGAGATCACATCACCCTCAGCATTTTTCGCATTGGTGATAAAGACGAGCGGGTTGTCCACGGCGGAATTGGCTTCGGTCTCGAAGATCTCGCGGCAGTGTGCCAGAGTGTCGCGGACGGCGCCGTGGACCTGCGGAATGCAGCGCAGCGAGTATGCGTCCTGCACGCGACCGCATGCCCGGTGCGATTCACGAATCTGGCTTCCTTCCAGCATGCGGCGCAAATTGGCTGCAGTCTTTGTCTGTCCGGCATGAGGACGCGCCTTGTGAATTCGTTCGTCGAAGGCCGTGTCGGTTCCTTTGAGTGCGTCGCAGGACAATCCGCCTAATACGTCGGCTGAGTCGACCAGCGTTTCCGCCGCAAGCAGAGCCAGAGTGCCGACGGCCAGCATGGCCTGCGTACCGTTGATCAGGGAAATGGTTTCCTTGGACTCAAGCACCAGGGGCGTGATCTGCGCCCGTTTCAGCGCTTCGCTGCTCGGGATGCGCTGGCCTTTTTCATCGAAACATTCGCCTTCACCGATCAGGGCTAATGCCAGATGCGCAAGCGGAGCCAGATCGCCGCTTGCGCCCACGCTGCCTTGGGACGGCACCATCGGAGTGACCCCACGGTTCAGCATCTCGCACAGTTTGTCGATCACGACGGCTCGTACACCGGAGTGGCCCTTGGCGAGCGAGTTCGCACGCAACAGCATGATCGCACGGGTTTCCGCGACGGAAAGCGGTTCTCCAACTCCGACCGCGTGAGAGCGAACCAGGTTGACCTGCAGCTCACGAATCTGATCGCCGGGAATGCGCACGTCGCTCAGCTTTCCGACTCCAGTGGTGATCGCGTATGCGACTTTATTGCCCGCGACAATCTCGTCGACCACGGCACGGGCTAGGTCAACCGCGGCGCGGGCATCGGGAGCGAGGAGCACAGCTCTGCGTTCCGTGGCGACCTCGCGCACGTCTTGCAGCGTGAGATCGTTTCCGTTGATGTGGAGTGCGTTCAACAGCTTTTCCTGTGTGCGGGTTCGGAATGACAAGAACTATTTAGTTGACGCGCCGTTGCTTACCGCTGCGCGAAATGCCTTCAAGTATTTTTCCGGCAAGGGCACGACCTTCATACTCGAATCGGTGACGATGTGTGTAGTTTCACCTTCTGCCAGCAGCGTTTCGCCTTGCGCGCGCACCAGTTCGTAGCTGAAGACCACTACCGAGGTGCGCACACTCTTCAATCGAGTGCGCACGATGACCTCTTCGTCGTAATACACAGGAGCGCGGTAACGGCACTTTACTTCGGCGACAGCGATGAATCGCCCGTCATCTTGCTCCATTTCGCGATATGAAAATCCCATCTGTCGCATGAGTTCGACGCGCCCTACCTCAAACCAGATCAGATGATTCGAGTGGTAGACCACGCCCATCTGATCGGTTTCGGCATAGCGCACGCGCAGGCGCGTTTCATGAAACGCGGGATAGCTCATTTGCCTGTCCACACCGGCTTGCGCTTCTCGAGGAACGACATGATCCCTTCGCGGAAGTCGGCCGTCGTGCGGATCGCCGCATTCTCTCGCACGGCGGCGTCAATCTGAGAGTCGAGTTCCGCACGCGCATGATCAGTGAGCAGTTGCTTCGTCGCTCGCAACGACGACGGACTGCTTTCCATCAGCAACGCAGCCAGCGAGCGGGCCCGCGGCATCAAGTCATCGGCAAGAACAATCTCGCTTACCAGACCCAGGCGTACGGCTTCGTCCGCGCTAAAAAGCCGTCCCGTCAGCAGCAGATCGCGCGCCTGCTTTTCGCCAATTTGCCGCAGCAGAAACGTGGAAACGATTGCCGGCACGAAACCGATGCGCACTTCGGTGTATCCAAACTTTGCTTCGGGAACGGCAAGGGTGAAGTCACATAGCAAAGCGAGTCCCGTGCCGCCAGCGATGGCTGCGCCGTTTACCGCCGCAATCGTCACCTTGGGAAACTCATAGAGCGATCGAAACAACTGGACCATGGTCCGCGAATCGTTCAAATTCTCTTCGGGAGTGCGTCCCAGCAGTGCCTTCAGATTATCCAGGTCCAGGCCCGAGCAGAAAGCCTTTCCTGCGCCCGTCAAAATTAAGACGATTGCGTCTGACTTCGCGACGTCGTGCAACGCCTGCAGCAAGTCATCAATCAATTCGAAGCTGATGGCGTTGCGCTTCTCCGGACGGTTCAGCGTGATGGTCGCGACGCCACCGTCATAGACGAGTTGTATCGTTTTGTAAGTCATTTCGTGACCGGCCACGGATTTCACGGATCGTCACGGATAACCGTCAATGAATCCGCTACAATAAATCTGTGGCGACTTAGTCTGCCGCGTGCGAAGCGGAGTATTTTGCCCCAATCCCGCCAGTAGCTTTCAGGAGCGAGTCCAAAGGCTTCAGATGTGGCAACTCCGCGCCCTGCTGGCTGAGTACCTCGATCACCTTCTCCGTCGGGATATTACCAACCAGCGCATCCTGCGCAAAGGGACAACCACCCAAACCTGCCAACGCGGAATCAAAACGCCTACAGCTCGCATTGTACGCGGCCAGAATTTTTTCGGCGGCTTGCTCCGGCCGGCTGTGCAAGTGAACGCCAATCTCGAGATAGTCGTACTTCGCCATCACCGTGCCCACCAGGTCGCTGATCTGCTCCGGACTGGCCATGCCGACGGTGTCCGCCAGCGAGATCATGCGCAGGTTTTCCACCTCCAGCAGCGCGATCGCTTCGATGACTTCGTCCGCATTCCACAGGTCGCCATAGGGATTGCCGAACGCCATCGAAATGTAGACCACGACGTCCATTCCGGCGTCGTCGGCCTTCTTCTGAACCTTCTCCAATTCCTCAAGTGCTTCCTCGGGCGACTGGTTTTGATTCTTGCGCAGGAAGGTCTCGGAAATGGAATACGGAAAGCCCAGCGTTGACACCGCCTGGGTATCGATAGCCCGCTGCGCACCCTTCTCGTTGACGACAATGCCGATGATCTCCACATCATCGGGAGGATCGAGTTCCTTCAGCACCTGCTCCGAATCGGCCATCTGCGGCACAGCCTTGGGAGAGACGAACGACACTGCGTCGATATGCTTGAACCCAACGCTGATCAAGGCTTTCAGGTAGTCCGCCTTCAGGTCGCCAGGAATTAATCCCTGCAGCCCCTGCCAGGCATCGCGCGGACACTCGATCAATTTAACTGCAGCGCTCATGCAAGAATCTCAGCCACGGATTTCCACGGATCTTCACGGATCAAAATTATTTTGTTTTTATCCGTGTTGATCCGCGTGAATCCGTGGCAAAAGAAAATCTTCTACGTCTGCAAAACACCGACCTTGAACTCGGCCACATCCGGATTGAGCGCGGCCGCCTCGAGCGCCTGGGTAATTGCATCCCGGGTCTCAATCGGATCGATGATCTTGTCGATCCACAGTCGCGCCGCGCCATAGCGGGGATCGGTCTGTTCGTCGTAGGTGCGCTTCACCGATTCGTAGAGTTCTTTTCTTTCTTCCTCGCTCAATTGCTTCCCGCCGCGTTCCAGTTGCTTGACCTTGATTTCAACTAGTGTCCCGGCGGCTGAATCGCCGCTCATTACGGCGTATTTCGCCGTCGGCCAGGCAAACACAAACCGCGGATCGTAGGCCTTCCCGCACATCGCGTAGTGTCCTGCGCCGAACGATCCGCCGACGATCACCGTAATCTTCGGCACCACGGAGTTCGACACGGCATTCACCATCTTTGCCCCGGCCTTGATGATGCCGCTCCATTCTGCATCGCGGCCCACCATGAATCCGTTCACGTCATGGAAAAAGACCAGCGGAATCAGGTTCTGGTTGCAGTCCATGATGAAGCGCGCAGCTTTTTCGGCCGACTCGGTGTAGATCACGCCGCCAAACTCAACTCGTTTGTGGCCTTCGTGGTCGATCTGCTGCGCGTGCAATTTTTGATTGGCGACGATGCCTACGGCGAATCCGCCAATGCGCCCATAGCCGCAGATCAGCGTCTTGCCATACTCAGCCTTGTACTCGTCGAAGCGGCTGCCATCGAGCACGCGCGCCACGATTTCCTTCATGTCATACGGCCGCGCCGGCGACGAATCATAGATGCCGTAGATTTCCTCCGTCGCCAAGGCCGGTTCGACGGGCTTCTTGCGGTCCCATGGCGATAGCCGGCGGTATCCCCACTTCTCAACGATCGAGCGGATGCGGGCAATGCAAGCCTCATCATTGGGCTCGCGAAAATCGATGGTGCCGCTGATCGCCGAATGCATCGCCGCGCCCCCCAGGTCCTCGGCGGAAACTTTCTGGCCGATCGCCGCCTGCACCAGTGCCGGTCCGGCGAGAAATAATCCGCTGCCATCGGTCATCAACAGGTGGTCGCACATCACGGGTAAGTAACCGCCGCCGGCGACGCACATGCCCATGATGGCCGCGATCTGCGAGATCCCCATCGCCGACATCACCGCGTTATTGCGGAACACGCGCCCAAAGTCGTCCGTGTCGGGAAATACGTCCTCTTGCAGCGGCAGGAAGACCCCAGCTGAATCCACCAGGTAGATCGTTGGAATACGGTTTTCAATGGCAATGTTCTGGGCGCGAATCACCTTCTTCGCCGTCATCGGGAAAAACGCTCCCGCCTTCACCGTAGCGTCGTTGGCGATGATCATCACCAGACGAGTGTGGATGCGCGCCATGCCGACCACCACGCCCGCGGCGGGTGCCCCGCCCCATTCCTCGTACATGCCGTGCGCCGCATACTGGCCGAGCTCGAAAAATGTCTCGGGATCGGCGAGCAACCCGATACGCTCTCGCGCGGTCAGCCGCCCCTTGCCGTGCTGGTTCTCGATGGCCCGGGCGCCACCACCTTCGCAAATCTTTTCACCCTCGTTGCGCACCTGTGACATCAGGTCCGCAAGAAAACGCATGTTGGCCTCGAATCGCGCCGAAGTGGGGTCGATTTTCGTCGCCAGCACGTTCGCTGGTGGAGATGAGTTCACCGTGGGAGATTCGTTGCGGTCGGCCATGGGTCGAAGGAGCGGACTGTTTACGGTATACCAGCCGGGCGCAGGCGCGCAACGCGGTACAACCCGGATCCTTCCGCCCTTCATGCTCTATTGCAGAATGCGAAGATTCAGCTGGTGCAATTGTTTGCGCCGGGCCTTTCACTGTGCTACCGTCCCATTGACTTCCAGTTCATTCTTCAGATTCTTGAGGAGTTTCTCATGACTGGCATCATCTTCCTGGTAATCCTGGTTGTCATCGCGGTGGTGCTCATCGGGATGTACAACAGCCTGGTGCAGCTGCGCGTCCGCTGCGATTCGGCCTGGTCCGATATTGATGTGCAACTGAAACGCCGGCACGACCTCATTCCCAATCTTGTGGAAACGGTGAAGGGATACGCCGCACATGAGAAAGGGACGTTTGAGAACATCGCCAAATTTCGTTCCCAGGCGATGCAGGCGTCAACGCCGGCCGACAAGGCGGTTGCGGAGAATCAACTGACCGGCGCCCTGAAGAGCCTGTTCGCCGTAGCCGAGAACTATCCCGAACTCAAGGCGTCAGAGGAGTTCACGCAACTGCAGGGATCGCTGAGCCAGACCGAGGATTCGATTCAGAACGCGCGCCGCTATTACAACGCGGTGGTGCGCGACCTGAACACGAAGATTCAGTCGTTTCCGACCAACATTCTGGCCGGCATGTTCGGTTTCACCGCCCGCCAGTTCTTCGAGACCACCGACGCCGACCGCGAGCCGGTGCAAGTGAAGTTCTAGCCGATGAAGGGACTCTCTGCTGTAGAGCCGCTGCTTGCAACGTCTTTTGTGCGCAGGCGAGAGAGACGTAGCAAGCTACGTCTCTACCAGATTGTCGCGATTGTTCTGGCTTGCACCGCGAATCTCGCCGCCAAATCGTGGCGGGTCGCGGATTTTCAGGACAACATCGTGGTCGCCAAGGACGGTAGCGCCGAAGTGACCGAGCGCATCACACTTGTGTTTGTGGGCGAGTGGCATGGAATTCATCGCACCATTCCGATCGAATATCCCGGACCGAACGGCACCAACTACGAACTCTACCTCAACGTGAAGAGCGTCAGCGATGGTGAGGGCGGAAGGTTCAAATACGATTCGTCGGTCGCTCACGGCGAACGCGACTTGAAAATCTACATTCCTGACGCGGTGGACACGACCCGCACGGTCCAGATCACCTACAGCGTCCGCAACGGCATGCGCTTCTTCGACGACCACGATGAGTTCTATTGGAACGTGACCGGCAACGACTGGCCAGTGCCAATCGATCATGCGGCTTCGACTGTGCGCTTTCCAGAAGAGGGCGCTGGTTCGCTCAGCGCGCAGGCGTTTACCGGCGTATATGGCTCCAAAATGCGCGACGCGACAGCCAGGATCGCTGGCGCCGAGGCGCAGTTCGAGACCAACAATCCCTTGCCCATGCGCGGCGGGCTAACGATCGATATTTATATTCCGAAAGACATTCTCAAGGAACCCGGAGCGCTCACCCGGTTCCTTTGGTTTCTGGGCGGCAACCCTGTCGTCTTCTTGCCGCTCGTCACTGTGGCGGTGATGTTTCCGCTGTGGTGGTACAAGGGACGGGATCCCGATCCCGGGATGTCGGTCGCTCCCATGTACGACCCTCCGCCGGGCATAACTCCAGCGGAGGCTGGCACGCTGCTCGACGATACCATCCACCCCCGCGATATTACATCGACGATCGTCGATCTGGCTGTCCGCGGCTATATCAAGATTGAAGAGACAGCGGAGAAAGTTCTGCTCTTCACCCACAAGGACTATGTCTTCCACCTGCTCAAGCCGCGGGAGCAGTGGGGTGCCGATCTCGCTCCCCATGAACGTGTCATGCTGGAGAATGTCTTCGCTGGCGGCGACCAAACGCGGTTGTCGAGCCTGAAGAATCGTTTTTACACGGCGGTGCCCATCATCCGCCAGGACATTATGTCCCAATTGAAGGGCAAGGGCATCTACCTGCTCGATCCGGAATCGGCCAATGGCTACAGCGTTGGAGCAGCCATCGCGATCCTCATCCCTTTCGGAATTTTTCAATACCTGGGCTGGGCGAACTTCTTCAACTCAACTCCGCTGCTAATCATCAGTGTATTGGTGGCAGCGCTGATCTGGTGGCTGTTTGCCCGGGTGATGACGGCGAAGACTGTGAAGGGCGGACGCGTTCGCGTCGCGGTTCTGGGCTTTCAGGAGTTTATGAATCGGGTGGACGCGGAGCGGCTGAAGCTCATGCCGCCCACCACGTTCGAAAAGTTTCTGCCCTATGCCATGGCGCTAGGCGTCGAGCATCACTGGGCACAGGCCTTTGCCGGGATCATCAAGGATCCTCCCCAGTGGTACGTCGGGCCGGGCGGTTACTACGGCGGTGGCTTCAATCCGATCTTCTTCTCGAGTTCGATGCATAGCATGGCAACGGATATGCACCAGGTCTTCGTCTCCGCGCCTCGCGCCAGTTCGAGCGGATCCGGATTTGGCGGCGGTGGAGGCGGTGGCGGATTCTCGGGCGGCGGCTTTGGCGGCGGTGGCGGAAGCGCATTCTAGCCCGCAGTGGCAGGGATAACGCGCTAACGGGAGTTTCGAGCTCGCGAACTGTGGACGCTAACCAACGTGAGTGTAATGGCCTTCTATGAGAAGGTCATAAAAGTCAAGGCCGACGTGGCGGCCCTCCATATTTTTTCCTCCGACATCGACGATGCTGCGTCCGGTGGCGTGGAGATCTGTCAAGGGCGCCGGTTTTAGGCGTTCATCTTGACCCTTGACAGCTCTCCACGCCACTTCAAAATCGAGCGGGGGACGAAGCGCAACGCGGTTCAGTTGGGCTTCGTCCTTAGTTGATGGGTTTGGATTTTGTTTTTTGTCCCGAGGGCATGCCAGTGCGCCCCCACCCACTCGTCTTAGGATTCGGTATCGCAGTCCACACCGCCAACTGTGGATCCCAGGTGCGCTCCGGTCGCCGCCAATCAATGCCTTCCAACAGCATCGACAACTGCGCCCGGGTCAGAGAAACGCTTCCTTCCGTGGCTTGCGGCCAGATAAAACGCCCCCGTTCCAATCGCTTCTGGAACAGACATAGCCCATCCCCATCAAACCAGATCAGCTTCACCAGATCCCCGCGGCGCCCGCGAAAGATGAACACTTGCCCCGAAAGCGGATTCTGCTCCAACTTGGTTTGCACCAGCGCACTGAGTCCGGTGAAACCTCGCCGCAGATCGGTCACCCCGGCGGCAATCCAAATCTTCGTGTGGCTGGGCGGCGCAATCATCGCTGTAGACACTCCAACAACACACGCAACAACACTGGATTGGCACCGCTTTCGACTCGCACTTGCGCATGCTGTAGTTGGATGTGAATCATGCCCGCCGAGGAGGCGAGCAAGCCACCAGCTTTACACCATGAATCTGCCGGCGGAGTGGAACTCTCTCCTGCGACTCGCACCGGCAACAGCTTGGCCTCGCTCCGCCGCCCCAGTCGCCCCGCCCGATACAGCCTGCACCAGTTGAAGACCAGATTGGCGTTGACTCCGTGCGCCCGTGCCACCCGCGCCACCGATGCTCCCTCGGCCAATGCCTCTCCGACAATCCGCTGCTTCTCGTCCAGCGATCGGTACTGTCGCTTAGCTGTAAGTGGTTGAGTGTAAGTGTCCATCATTCGCTCCACGTGGACACTTATCGTTGCTGTCCACATCGCGAGCATGACTTGCAATTACACGCTTGTCCAGACGGCCAAAAGCGTACGCTTACCCTTAATTTATTCTATATTGTATAGATAATGCGTGACCGCAATTACCTCGGCGAATTCGAGCACATCGTTGTACTGGCGCTCCTGCGGTTGGAAGATCGCGCCTACGGGGTCACCGTGCGTCAGGAGATCGAACTCCGCACCGACCGTGAGGTATCGATTGGCGCGGTGTATGCCACTCTGGATCGCCTCGAAAGAAAAGGATACGTCACGTCCCATCAGGGCGACCCGACGCCGGAGCGCGGCGGACGTTCCAAGCGCTTTTTCCGTGTCACAGCCGATGGAGTAAAGGCGGTGAATCGCACAATTCGTGCTCTGCGGAGCATGACGGAAGGACTCGGTCTAATTCGGAGAGCTGCATATGACATCCCAACCACATTCCGTTGAGCCGCCCCCAATTGCTGTTTGGCTGACTAGACTCTTTACCCTCGCCGACAAAGCAGAATCAATTCTGGGTGATCTGCTGGAGGAATTCTCACTCCTCGCATCCAAATCAGGAGTGTCTACGGCGCGAAATTGGTATTGGCGGCAAACCATCAAGACTGTCCCACGCCTTGCAGGCTTTGCCTTTCGCACTGCCCCATGGACAATAGTTACCGCCGTAGTCGGAGGGCTCGTGCTGCGCTTTCTTGTCGGTCGCTTAGTGGGGTACGTGACATTTCCCGTTATTCACAGATACGGAGTGTTCTTCGCAGAGCATCACTTTACCGACTATCTGTTCTACAATGTCGAGCTCCTCATCAGATTCCAGTTGATTGGCTTGATCGTCGCTCTGGTAGCGCGGCAAAGAGAAATGATCACCACAGCGACAGTCGCTCTCATTTTCGCAGCCTCGGTTGTCGTTGGTTCCGCGTACGGGGCCATCAGGTACGGCACTGACCCAATTTTCTGGAGACTAACTTGTTACTTAGCCGATCTCTTCGTGATCGTTGTGGTGGGAGCAATCGTCCGCACGCACAGATTGGCCCCCAAATCTCCGCCCACTGCCGCCTAATCTGACAGCTAACATTGGCTGACGTAATATCCCGTGGGTGTTGAAAAAGTCGATTTTTCTCAAAACGGGCGGAATTTGGAGGACAGAAAATGTCCACGAAAACCGACATCGCCGTTTGTAGGGCATCGTAGCGCAAAGTTTTTTCGAGCGTTTTCTAGGTAGCGAGTTTTTCAACAGCCACGCCTGTTCTCAACAGTTGGCCCGTGAAACCCTTTCAAGTGTGCCAAGCATCAACCTACAACGATGCCCTTAGTTAGGAGGCGATATGAAGCATGTTGCGATCCTCATTTTGGTTGCTGGAAGTCAAGTCGCCTACTCTCAGACTCAGCAGCCCGAGCAAGTTTGTCTGAGCATGGTGCTGATTCGTGCCTCAGAGAGGGATACCCTAGCGCAGGTAAACGAGGCTAGGCACAAAGCCGAGCAGGTGCGGAACTCCGCTCAGAGGGGTAGCTCCTTTTCTGATCTCGCTAGAGCCAACTCTCAAGGGCCAGCGGCGGCGCAAGGAGGGGCACTCGGCTGTTTTAAGCGGGGAACACTGTCCAAGCAACTTGAAGATCGAACCGACCGGTGGATGACTGGGGGAAACTGCTGGGCGACAGCGCAGCGGTGACCGCCATGCTCGATCGCCTGCTGCATCATGGCCACGTTCTGAAATGTGGCCCACGCAGTTGGCGCACAAAAACAGGCTTGCCTCCACAGCAGGCGGCAGGATAGAACAACCTATGTCGTGGACGGCTTCCAAAGTATGGCCGGTTTTGAACTGATCATGTATGGCCGCTTTTCAGGTGATCACTGAGGTCAGTCTTTAAGATGCAGGCAGGCGAGATCTCAGAGGTGTTGCATACAAAGCAGGGCTTCGTACTCTTACAGGTGACGGAACACAAAGCCCCTTAGCACCAGCACCGGGATCGCATATGCCACCAACGGCTGCTGCCGGTTGACGAAATATCGACCACACTCATCTTCGCTGTCGAACAGAGGCGGGTCACATTCCCGGATAAATTCCCTTCAACCGCCTTCGCGCATGTTTCAGTGGGCGGCCAGCCCCTTCAAGAACTTCGACGGTAGCCATAGCTACCGCTTAGCTATGAGAGGGCTTTCGGGCGTGTAAAGGTAGCGATCTGCGACCTCGCCTATCTTCTGCATCTCGGCATCATTGAGAGTCGAAATGCGAGCGGCAAGTTCGTCTTCGCCATAAGTTCGCAGGTTGGCCTCAAGCAGTTCGCGTCTGACGCAGACTGGCACCGACCGAGCGTAACACTATTCACTCTTAACTGTTGCAAAATCCCGATTGCGCTCATTTAGCTGATTTCCAAACCATGTCGCCCATCAGTGCCATTTCAATGTAGTGAGGTTCACCGTAGGCTAGGAATCGAGCAGCACTTGGGGGAGGGCTGTTTAGGCGAAGCGTCCCACGACTCGATGAGTCTGGGATTTTCGTCTTTTTGGGGCGTTGCTAACCGGTACGGTGACGACGTCGAACCCAAAGAAGGGTTGAATGCAGGTGACATTTAATCCAGATCGTATTCTCGACCTGATCCTTGAGACTTTTGTTGAATACGACAACTGGCTCACGTTTCGACAACTCGCAAATCGACTCACCGGAGATCCGTCGAACGACCAACTGATCGCCGGAATCGTCCATCGGCATAGCAGAGTACTTGTGGTAACTGATGGCTGTAGGTGTAAGCTCCGCACAGGATTCATCGAGGATGCTGCGATTCCGTCTCGTCAACAATCGTCCAAGCATCTGTTGTAACATCCCCAGTACACTCATCTTGCCCGGCGGTTCTGAAATTTAGAGTGAGCGACCTGCCCGTCCAGGTGCCCATACTACTTTCCCACTATTGATCTTGCCTCCCACCCACTTATAATCGCCGCACTCTTTGGGGTTCGGTTGCCAACATGAAACGACCGTCGAAGTCTGCCATCAGGGGTGTAGTTACGGCCTTTTGCGTGATCGCCGCGTTATGGGTGATCGCCAGCGTGGCGATCTACCGCGTCATGCGGCAGCCGCCCGAACAGTTTGCGCGGGTGATGTCGAAAATACCGGGGCCCGTGGCGTTTCTCGTTCTTCCGTTTGAAACGCTGTGGACACAGGCTCGTGCAGGGACGCTCAACGTCGGCGACCCTGCGCCCGACTTCTCCCTGGCCAAACTGGACCACAGCGACCCAGTCCAACTGTCCTCGCTGAACGCGCAGGGACGCCCGGTGGTCCTGGTGTTTGGCAGCTACACCTGACCGCCATTCCGACGGGAGGTGCCCGCCCTCGACAAGCTCTATCAGCAGTACGGAAGCCAGGTGGCCTTTTTGGTGGTCTACATCACCGAGGCTCATCCCAGCGACGTCTGGCAGATGCAAAGCAACATCAAAGACAACGTTGTTTTTGCCAGCCCGCGGAATGAAGACGAACGCGCTTCCGTCGCCGGCACGTGCGTCCGCAAGCTCGGAATCAAGATTCCGGCGGTTCTGGATGAATTCGGGAACTCGACCGAGAGCACCTACACGGCGTGGCCCGACCGCCTTTACCTGATCGACGGCCGTGGCCGGGTGGCCTATAAGAGCAAGCCCGGTCCGTTCGGATTCAAGCCCGACGACCTGCAGGCGGCGCTACGCAAGGTTGTAGATGGGAAGTAATCGATTGTCTGGACAGCCCGCGCGCACTCCGACTAGCAGAAGCGCAAGCAGGACTCGCTAGAAGCTAACCCTCTCTTTGGGTGGTAACCTCCGAGCATCCGACCACCCGACAGGATATCTGGAATCTGTTCAGCCTTAGACGTTCGGCGAGAGAAGGATTTCCCAATGCTACTTCTTTGTCAGGGCAGGCCTACGCGCCGGAGAAGGCCCTGAAAGCGCTCATCCGAGCGGTATCGGTCAAAAATCGGGTCGACTGCGAGGTATCCCATCCAAACAGCGTGATCTTCATAGGCAGTTTGCAACCATTTGAATGTGTCCTCTTTCTTATTTGACGCTGCATAGATTTGAGCCAATCCGTAAGGGGAAACGTAACGCTTCCTCGAAATCGTTTCCAGTTCGTGCGCGATTCGGAGTGCGTCGCCATTCCGTCCTGCGACGGCAAGGGCAACGGCGACTTGCGCGGTATAGAGTGGGCTGTCGCCTGACAGACTTGCCGCTTTCTTCAGCTCGTTAACAGCCTCGCTGTGCAACCCTGCCCCACGATAGTCCTCTCCGAGCAGAAGGTGAGCGGCAGCGAAGTTCGGATCCAGTTCAACGGAATTTCGATTTTGATCGATTGCGCGGGAGTAGTCACGTGCCATGTAGTAGCGGAGTCCCACCCACGTGCTGATCATGAGGTTAAGGGGGTCCAGCTCTAGTGCATGCCTCGCTTCTGCAAGTGCTTCGTCATGGCGGCTCCTGATGGAAAGGTAGTCCCCGTACCAGTGGTGCGCGTTTGCGTATTGGGGATCCAACTGCAGGGCACGGCTGAACTCGGCCTCCGCACCGATCCAATCCCAACGATGGGTCATCGCAAGGCCGAGGGACGCATGAGCTTCAGCCGATTCTGGATTGATCTCGAGCGCTTTGCGTGCCGCCGCGTAAGCTCTCGGGAGTGCTTCGGCCGGGGACTTAAATCCGTGCCACGTCAGCCCGCTGTTACAGTCTGCCAGTCCCGAATACGCTGCCGCATAGTTGGGATCGTTGTCGATCGCCTGCTCGAAATATCGCGCCGCCCTTTGCATGCTCTCGCCGGTTCGCTTGTTCCAGTAATAGCGACCCTTCAAGTACGCTTCGTACGCTTTCGGGCTCATTTGCCGCGGCGCAGCCAATCGCTTTTCCTGTTCTTCCGTAAGAGCGATGTGAATCTCGCTTGCGATGCTTCGCACGACGGAGTCCTGCACGGCCAGCACATCTTTGAGCTCGCGGTCGTAGCTCTCCGTCCAAACGTCGGTCTGATCACGTGCCTGGATGAGCTGGACCGTGATGCGCACTCGGTCCGACGAGCGTCGGACGCTGCCTTGAACAAGGTAGTCAGCGTTCAGTTCCTTACCGATCTCCCTCGCAGCCAGCGTGCTCCCTTTGTACTTTGCAACAGAACTGCGTGCGATTACCGTGAGTCGTTCCCGATTCAATTTCCCAATCTGAGCGATCATCTCTTCGGTCAGCCCCTCACTGAAAAACTCTTGATCAGGATCTCGGCCCAAATTGTCGAACGGCAGCACAGCTAAGACTGTCTTGCGCTGGAAAGCGGCTGGGACGCGCGAACCTCGCCAGCTCCAAAATCCCAGGACTGACAGAATGGACACAACGGCCAGCGAAACTAAGCCAACGAAAAGCCACGTCCGCGCACGCGGACGTACCTGTCTACGAGCGGTTTCAGCGCCCGGTACCCGCCCCGCTGCCCGCTCTTGCTCTTGGTCCATCAGGCCCGGGCTGCCGCCTTGCGGCCAGCTATCTGGCTCCGAAACGAAACCCTGCGTGCCTATGGGGACGACTGATGCTTCAGGCTTGGGTGGCTCCGCAGTGTGCTCTTCCTGGGGAGAAATCGGCGCAATGAAGCGATACCCCGCCCAGTCACGGTCTGAATAAAACGTGGGGCCTCGGGGTCGTCCTTCAGCACTTGGCGGACTTTGCGGATTGCCCCCCTGATGCTGTTATCCGTGTCCAGGAAAACCTCATTGCCCCAAACCCTGGTCACGATTAACTCGCGACTGACGATCTCTCCCCGGTTCTCCAGCAGCAGAAGAAGGATTTCCAGTGGGATACGTTCGAGCTTTAGCACGTGATTGCCGCGGCGCAGCCGTCTGGGACGAAGGTCGAGCTCGAAGTCTTCGCCGAACCGGATCGGTTGCTGGAGGCCAAATGGCTGGGAGGTCATGCTAAGCCCCAGAGTTGAACGATTCTACAACACATCAGCAACCCCGACTTAAGTGCAAACAGCACTTATGCCTAGCGGGACACAAACCATAACGATCCGACACACGGTTCACTATGGACACTCAAGTCCGAAATCGCAATCATGCCGCTCACGTCGGCCGATCGGCGGGACGACAAGTGAAACGGATGGAGGACAAGAGCGATGAAAAGGATTTTCAAGCTCCCTTGCGTATTGATGCTGAGTCTTGTAGTTGGATCGACAGGGGCAAGAGCTGATGCCGTTTTGGACTGGAATGCGATTGCGGTAAACACAGCCGTCGCCAACAAACAGAACCCCTTTGCCCAAGCCCGCTACGCGGCGATCGTACAACTGGCTGTCTTTGAAGCGGTCAACTCCATTACACACGACTACCAACCATATCTTGGGACCATCACTGCGCCGCCGGACGCCTCACCCGATGCAGCGGCCATCGAGGCTGCGTATCAGGTGCTCAGCACCTACTTTCCAGCCAGCCAGCCGACGCTTTATGCCGATTGGACGAACTCCATGCAGTCCATACCGAACGGCTCAGCCAAGACCGATGGCATCGCGACGGGGGACGCCGCAGCTGCTGCCATGATCGCTCTACGAGCTAACGACGGCTCGTCACCTCCGCAATTCTACACACCCGGTCCACCAGTTCCAGGGGCATGGCAGGCGACACCGAGTTGCCCGCTTGTAAATGGAATCGCGGTCGGAATCGCCTTTCAATGGCAGTACGTAACGCCGTTCGGCATTTCAAGCGCCAACGGCTTTCTCCTTGATCCGCCACCGGCGCTCACGAGCGACAAATATGCCGAGGCGTACAACGAAGTGATGACGGTGGGCAGTGTTGATAGCACACAGCGGCCTCCGGATCGGGCGAATGTCGCCCTCTTTTATGCGGCGTCGTCTCCAACTCAGGTGTTCAATCAGGCCGCGGAGCAGGTTGCAATGGCACAGGGCCGCTCGCTCTCGGACAATGCCCGTGCTCTAGCCCTGATCAATATGGCCATGAATGACAGCCTGGTGGCGTCATTCTTCAACAAGTACTACTACAACTTTTGGCGCCCTGAAACGGCAATCCATGCGGGGGACACGGACGGCAACCCGAACACTGCCGGTGATCCCAGCTGGCCCCCATTCATCGTGACGCCGTGCTTCCCGAGCTATCCCTCGAACCATGGCAGCGCGGGTAACGGCGCCGCGGAGGTATTACGACGCCTTTACGGTGATGATGGACTTTCGATCAGGTTGACCAATCCTGCAGTGCCCAACATCGTCTTGCAATACACCTCGTTTGAGCAGATTACCGATGACATCTCTGACGCGCGTGTATACGGCGGGATACATTTTCGAACTGATCAGGTCGCGGGCGAGCGCTTGGGAAGGGCAGTAGGAAAAACTGTATATAAGCACAACTTGCGTCCCGTGCACGGTGACGACTAATTCGTTCGTGCGAACCAAATGAGCGTCTTCAACAAGAAAAAAGGGCCGCGAATGAATCGCGGCCCAATTCACACTGAGGTGCCGAATTTCTTACTGCTCACCCGCTGAGGCGTTCGATCCCCAGAGAACGTTGCTTCCCCACAGCACGTTACTGCCCCATAGAACATTGCTGCCCCACAACACGTTCGAGCCCCACAGCACATTGGAGCCCCACGGTTCGCCGCCGCTGCCCCAGAGCACGTTGCTCCCCCACAACACGTTGCTGCCTGCGACGGTCGACGCGGGCGCGCCGGTCACGAACTGCGAAGATCCCCACACGGCCGCGTTCGACCACGTGGCGGACGTGTTCCAGACCGCCGACGGATCATCGTTCAAGTACACGTTGCCGGATTTCGCATCATACGACGCGTACGGCGACATCGCCGTGCCCTTCGCTGCATCGGTACTGCTCAGGGCAGCTTCGACGTCGACGTATCCGGCGCCGATCGTGAACACATCGTACTGATCGGTGTACGTGATTCCCGTGGAGGGATCGGTTGTACTGCTGTAGGCCGGGAGCGACTTCCATGCCGTCTTCATCAAGCGGGCTTTCACCTGATCAGGAGTGAGCCCAGGACTCTTTTGCAGCAGGTCAGCCACGACGCCGCTGACCACACCCGTCGCCATGCTGGTGCCACTGAGCGTGAAGTAGTTCGAAGACGGCGCACTGTTTCCGCCGTTCAGGTAAAAGCTATACGGCACGCGATTGCCGGGTAGCTCGTTGTACAGGGTCGAGCCAGGAGCTTCGAGCGAGACCAGCAAGTTACCGGGCGCAACGATGTCCGGCTTGGCCACGGCATCGATCACCGTCGGCCCCTTCGAACTATAGCTGGCGATCAGGTCGTCAACGCGCGTCGGCGTTCCCATCGGCTTCATCGCCCCCACCGTGATCACGTAGGGATCATTGCCCGGTGCGGTAACCGTCCCATAGCCATCCGTGGGCTGGTAGCGCCCGTTGTTGCCGGCCGCAACCACCACCACGATGCCGCTTTTCCACGCGGCTTCGACCGCCTGGCACAGCGGATCGAGTTTGTAGCTTTCGTAGACCGCGCGTCCCAACGACAAATTCAGCACGCGGATGTTAAACAACGGTTTCAGAGAGATCGCGGTGCTGATGGCCGAAATCACGGCGCTATCCGTCCCGGCCCCGTTCTGGTCGAGCACGCGCAGGTTAATCAAGTTCGCCTGCGGGGCAATACCTTCAAAGGTGCGCGAATACTTTGACCCCGTGGAACTCGCGCCATTGCCCGCAATCAGGCCGGCGACGTGCGTGCCGTGGCCGAACTGATCGGAAGCGCTGGCATTGCCTGTAACGAAACTCTGGTTCCAAACCACTCGCGACAATCCCAGGAACCCGCCGTTCAAGTCGGGGTTGCTGCTGACGCCGCTGTCCACCAGTGCAACGCCAATTCCCTTGCCGGTGTAACCCGACTGCCACGCGGCGAAGGCATTCACCGCGGGTGCCGCATTGCTCAACGTGGGAGCCAGCGGGCGATCCAGGCTGATGTACCTCACATTCGCCTGGTTCGACAAAGAAAGAATGTTTGACAGGGACAAGTCGGCGACCACCGCGTTCACCAGCGGCAGTGCGTTCAACAAGGAGCCCAAGGTCGAAAGCAGCTGCAGATCTAAGAGACCAGGCGGATTGTTGTACTGCACAACGACCCGGGCCGTGGGGGCGGTCGACTTCTGAAGGTCCGGAGAGAGTTTGGTGGTGTCGGTGGCATACGCCAGCGTCACCGCGGTTAGGAGTAACAACAGCACGATCTTCTTCATGATTCCCCCACTCAAGCGCCTAATTGGCGCACCCCAAGTGACTGTTACCTGTGCAGGCCGGGTTCCAAAAGGAAATCCGGAGGGCCGTTATTTATCAATGCTTTAGGTGGTGTTGTTGCAGAATTAAGCGGGCACATTGGCCCACAGCCCAAGACATGGGACAACTTGGCACCCTTTGAGTCTCAGCCTCTGCTTCCCTAGGGCTGCCAGGTTCTGCTAAGTGCTCGATTTGCGAGAGGAAAACCATGGTAACGAAAGGCACTGTTTTGGGCGGGACACTTCTCTGCAATTCGTTGAAAATTTAAGCACTTGTCATGTCTGGGGTTCGTACCATTGGCGCACGTGTGTTCATTGCCGGGATGTCTGAGGCAGCTGGCCTCTGCTTTTTCCTGGCGTTCTCCCACTGGCAATCGAGCGATCCCGTCAAGTTTGCTTGCTACCTCATCGCGGCGTTGCTGGCATCGTCCCTCAAGGTAGGCCTGCCCGGCATTGAGGGGACGCTCTCGGTCAACTTCCTGTTCACCCTGTTGGGGATCCTCGAACTCAGCCTGCCCGAAACTCTGCTGATTGGCGTGGCCAGCACGCTGGCGCAGTTTTATTGGAAGCCGGCAAGACAGCTGAAACTGGTCCAGCTTGTCTTCAATCTGTCGCAAGTCACGGTTTCAAGTGCGGTCGCGTACTGGGCATACAAGCTGGTTGTCGTTCATGTTCTGCATTCTCCTGGCCCGCTCGCTCTTCTTGTAGCCGCTATCACGCACTTCGGCTGCAACACGGCGGCGACGTCGACCATCATTGGACTTACTGAAGAGAAGTCCGTCCGAAAAGTATGGGGTGAGAGTCATCTCTGGCTGTTGCCCTACTACACAGTTGGAGCCGCTACCGCAGGGCTGGTTCATTTTCTGAATGCACACATCGGATGGCAATCCTCGCTGCTGGTGCTGCCCCCGATCTACCTGATGTATCGCTCCTATCGCCTTTATCTGGGCAAGTTGGAAACCGAGAAACGACATGCCGAGCAAGTAGCGGTTCTTCATCTGCGCACGATCGAGACCCTCGCGCTCGCTATCGAGGCCAAGGATCAGACCACCGGAGAGCACCTGCAACGCGTGCGGGTCTACGCCATGGAACTTGCCAAGGAACTGCGCCTGAGCGAGGACGAAACCGAGGCGCTGCGCGCGGCGTCCGTGCTGCACGACATCGGAAAGTTGGCCGTGTCCGAGCACATCATTTCGAAACCGGGAAAACTGACGCCGGAAGAATTCGAGAAGATGAAGATCCATCCCATTGTCGGCGCAGAGATCCTGGAGCAAGTGAACTTTCCCTACCCGGTTGCGCCGATCGTGCGTGCCCACCACGAAAAGTGGGACGGCAGTGGTTATCCGTATGGACTGTCCGGCGACGCGATTCCGATCGGGGCTCGCATTCTGACGGCAGTCGACTGCCTCGACGCCCTGGCCTCCGACCGGCAATACCGCAAGGCCCTGCCGCTGGATGAAGCTATGGCCAAAGTGGCTTCGGAGGCGGGCAGCAGTTTTGATCCGCAAGTGGTTGCGATTCTGCACCGCCGCTACGTCGAACTGGAGAAGTTGGCGACGCAGCAGCCTCTGCAAGCTCCGCCCAAGCTCTCGACCGATATCAAGGTCGAACGTGGCCTGGCCCCGGACGCGGGATTCGCGGAGTCGGCCGCCCCCTCCAGATCCAACGTGGAAACAAAGAACTCGAGCGCGCGTATTTCGGATGTGCAGCGCCACGTGCAGGAGATCACCAATCTCAGCCAGCAGGGCAGTGCACTGAGCATCGCAGACATTGGCTCGCTGCTCGCCGTGCGCTTGAGATCTCTCGTGCCCTACGATTCGATGGCTTTCTATTGGCTGAAGAGTGGCGTCCTGATCCCGGAGTCTGTGAGTGGAGAAAACTTCCGCCTGTTTTCGTCGCTAAGAATTCCACTCGGGGAAGGCCTCTCGGGATGGGTCGCGCAGAATGATAGAGCCATTCTGAATGGAAATCCCACGGTTGAGCCGGGGTACCTCAACGATCCCACCAAGTTCAGCACGCTGCGTTCAGCGCTGGCAGTTCCCATCAAAACCGCATCCGGAGTAGCCGCGGTTCTCGCCCTCTATCGGTCGGGGCAGGATGCGTTCACTGCCGACGATCTTCTCGTCGCCGAGACGATGGCATTGGGCCTGACGCCATCAATCGAGAACGCTTGCCGGCAGAAGGCAACTGCGGTCAGTGCGGGCTCACTATAAGAGATCTGCTTCGCGGCAGCCCCTTCATCGATCACTCGCCCGGTTGGGGTTACTCCACCTCGAAGGTCACGTACAACAGCCCGCCGTCACGCTCGACCTGAAGCGCCACCGGATCGCCCGGTTTCAGCGCAGCCATCGCGGTGCGCAGGGTCTCAACGGTATCAATCGGCATCGTGTTGATCTGGTGAAGTACATCGCCGGCCTGCAATCCGGTGTCGGGCATGGTCAGGTCCGCGGCGCGTCCCACCACGATCACGCCCGAAGGAATCCTGAGTGCTGAGCCCAGCCGGGAACGCAGGTCGCCGCTGAGATCGACGGCGAGAACGCCCAGGCGGGGAACCAGGCTGTTTTCCGGATTGACCGCATCCAGCAGTTCGTCCATGTGATCGCGGTGCTCGATGGCCGGGACGTACAAGGTCTTCCGGTCTTTGCCGCGTAAGATCTCCAACTTCACCACCTGGTCGAGCCGATGAAGATACAAAGCTGCGGAAAGGGAAGCCAGTGTTTCGATCCGGCGATCATCGGCGGAGAGGATGATGTCCTGAACTTGCAAGCCGGCGGCTGCGGCCGGGCCGTCTGGGTTCACATCCACCACGATGACTCCCCAACGCCGTGGAAGCTGCAGAGCCTCGGCCAGGTCAGGCGTGATCTCCTGCGACGCCGCGCCGATTTCGACGCGATGCACGTGCCCATGTCTGCGTAAAGCGCGGTACACGAAATCGACCACGCGCGCGGGAATGGCGAAGCCCAGACCTTCACTGCCTCCGCCCTGCGACAAAATGAAAGTGTTGATCCCTACCACCGACCCGTTCATGTCCACCAGCGGCCCCCCGCTGTTGCCGGGGTTGATGGGAGCGTCAGTCTGAACATAAGTGAGTGGCTTGGCGGGATCGGCCTGCCGCGCGACCGCGCTGACCACCCCCATCGTGATCGAGTTCTGCAAACCTTCCGGGCTGCCGATGGCAAATACCAGTTGTCCCACTTTCGGTAACTGCTGGGTAAGCAGTGGAATGGTAGGTAAGTCCGCATCGTCAATCTTGAGAAGGGCAAGATCGGTTTCCTTGTGCAGTCCCAGTAACTTCGCTTCCACAATGCGGCGTTTGCCCAGCGGCACTTGCCCGGCGGAGTCGCCCATCGGCAGCGGCAGCGCAACCCGAATCCGTTGTGCGCCCTCTACGACGTGGGCATTGGTCATGATGTAACCATTGGAGTCGACAATCACGCCCGAACCAACCGCATGTTGGCGGACGATCAGCGCGGTCTGCGACTTATCGCCTTCGTGGAGCGGACCGTATCCAGTGACGAGGATCTGCACCACCGCGGGAGACACCCTCATAGCGAGGCCTTCCAGGGCGCTGTTCAATTGCACGAGAACCTTTTGTGCTTCCGAGTCCGCTGCGTCGGTTTTTGATACGGGCTTCCCAGCTTCAGTCTTCTGCCCTGGCGCTTGCGCGTCTGGTTTCGGGCCGGAGATCTGCGCAATAGCGCCGGCGACGAATAGAACCACAAGGAACAGAACGCGGATTGCTCCCGCCTTGACGACCGGATGAGTGTGAACAGCATGTGCCATGACGAACTCCGTCCTTGTTGTGGAAGAATCCCTTTTCAAAACACTATCACGCGCGCTCGCAGATAGCGCTCTGGTCGCTTCGGACTTGCTGGAACCGCCCTTTGATTTGAAAGGGCGCGGCTTCAGAGAGTGCGTGAGAACTCGGTTTCGGACGATGTTGTGGAACGACAGCGCTGAGATTTGCGCCCCGGAGGGGCGTCTGATAATAGCCCGGCGCGTTCAGCGCCGGGAAAAGTGGGGGACCCGTCTCGCGCCCCGTAGGGGCGCTTGAAGTTCTCACGCACACTCTTTAGGCCCAGGGGACGCATTCCCGCAGCGGCCGAACCTGTTCTTGTCATTGCCCTTTGCCCTTTCAAAACAGGGCGCATCTACCGTGAAGCCGAGCCGAGCAGAATGCTCGCTCCGAATCGCGGCGACCCAAAGCTCGTTGTCCTGCGTTGCTACAATGAGGATCGCTATCCGCATCCGCTGATGACTATTCCCCAGCCCGCTCCGACTCCCAACGCTCGCGCGGGGACAATTTGGTGGACTGTCCTTCTGTCTGCAACCATCCTCAACTGTGCGCTGCAGATTGCCTGGTTCTGGAGATTTCGAGCCCACAGCATCAACGAGGATGGCATCGCTTACGTGGGCTTGGCTCGCCACCTCGTCGACGGAGATTTTAAGGCCTCCATTCACGGCTACTGGAGCCCCTAACCTCGTGGAGCATCGCTGCCGCATCTGTGTTCAGCAGGAACTTCACTCTGTTGGGAAGGTTGGTGACGATCGCCAGCTTTCTCCTCTGCCTGTTGCTGTTGTATGCGCTCACGCTCAGGCTATGGCGGTCAAGGACCGCCGCGGCCCTGGCGGTGTTCTGGTTCTCCGCGGCTCGGGGCCTGGTATTTCTTGCGGTCGGATCGATGGTGGCCGACTTCGTGCTGACATCTTGCGTGCTTCTTTATTTCATCCTTCTACTGGACGCCCTGCGCCAAAACAGACCGGCTCACTGGATACGGCTCGGTGCGGCTCACGGGCTGGCGTTCCTGGCCAAAGCAATTGCCATGCCTTGGCTTTCGATTGCGAGTGCCATCGCGGTGCTGCTGCGAGACGAGCGGTCACCTCGTCGTCTGGCTACGTCCTTCCTACTTGCCTTCCTCTTTCCCGTGATTGTGTGGATTAGTTGGGGAACCGCCCTTCGCACGAAGTATGGAGTCTTCACCACCGGATACCAACTGCGCACCAATCTGATGACCAACTGGCGTCGCCAGCAGAGTCACCGTCGCATTGGAGACAGCCTCGCGTTCTCAGACACTTCGTCGCTCTATGACCACTACATGGTTGGGGAATCGTGGCCCAGCGTGCAAACCTTCAGCCTGCGGAATGCCGGGCTCCTTACCATGATCGTCGCCACCGAGGTTCGGAATATTCCGCAGGCGGTGAAGGAGACTTTGATCTTGCTCACTCCGGCGGGAGCCTTGGCTTTTCCGTTCATGCTCGCTCTGCTGATCCGAAACCGCGGACAGTACAAGTCGGAGGCTGTTCTTGCCGTCGTCGCGTTGATCAGCACGCTCAGCCTGATTGTCGCGTACTGCATGCTGGTCTTTGACGGACGTTACCTCATTCCAATTGTGCCGGTACTAATTGCCGTCTGCTGTCCTTTGTTGTTGCCCTCTGATCTGGCCTCAGGCGCGCCACACGCGTCACCGTGGCTGCAAAAGGCCGGGCTCGGATTGCTCGCTGCCAGCATCGTCTTTTTTGCTGTCTACTGGGCGTCTCCCTTTCGAACGGTGGACCGTGATTTTGAAGCCAGTTGCTATCAGGCCGCCGCAGTTCTTCGCGGCGCCGGACGGCGGGAGAGCTGGTCAGCATTGGAGATGGTCCTTATCCGGAGCACGGTGTGGGATTCGAAGCTGCGCCATATTTGGCCTACTTGGCGGGATGGCGCCTCGTAGGAGGAAACTCAGAACTGCCGCAAGCTTCCGATTCGGACGCACTCGTCAGCAAAGCGCTCGCGGCGAAGGCCGACGCGGTTGTAGTTTGGGGATCTCCGTCAGATCCGGCCTATGTCCAAATCGTCGAGAAGGTAAAACTCGCCTCAGGATTGCTGTCCGCCGCCCCATTTACCGTCCCCTATAAAGGCGAAGTAGGCACAGTCTTCCTCTTCCGCCGGGCAAATTGAGCGGAAAACCACGCCCCAGCCCGCGGGGGAATCTAGTTGCTACCGTTAACTAACGGGTAATCAGCCTTTTACAACGATAACTTTCGTGATATAACCGCCCTTAAGCAGAGAAGCGGGCTCCAGCCCGCCGGGAGCTTGGTTTCACGACGTTGGCCTCTTTTAGGGATGAGACTTCGAGATCAGGCCAGCACAGAGGAGGCCCTTTGGGCGAAGAAGCACGGACCGGAAAAAGATTTCCCCTGGAATTGCCAATCAAGATCCACAAGGGCGAGACCGGCGCAGACGCTAGCGGTGTAACCGGGAATCTCAGCGCGGCCGGCGTGTACATCCGCGCCGACGCCTCCATGGAGATTGGCTCGCCGGTGGAATTTGAAATCACCTTGCCCCCGGAGATGACCGGCGGCCAGGAAAACGTCACCATCCAGTGCAAAGGGCGGGTGGTTCGCGCCGACGAAACCGGAGAAGGCGGAGAAGGCCGCGGCGTGGCCTGCGTGATCGACTCGTACGAGTTCGTGCGGAACTCATAGAACTTTTTTGGAGCGCTGACAAAATGCTCAAACTGATTCTGGCTGATAACCAGGCGATCTTCCGAGCGGGCATCGCTAAAGTGCTTGCCGTAGAAGACGAGATGCGCATCGTGGCCCAGGCGCAGACCCCGGAACAAATGTTCATGGCCATCGACAAATTCCGCGCCGCCGTGCTGGTGGTGGCCGCGGGATTCCACGGCGACTTTGCCGCCATCGTACAGGGCGCGAACAAAGCCAAAACCCGCGTGATCGTCCTCGCCGATACTGGTGAGAGCGCGCAGCGCCACATGACGAATGGCGCGCACGGCGTGGTCTATCGCAACGTGACCAGTGCAGCTCTGGTCGATTGCGTGCGCAAAGTGGCGCGTGGCGAGACCTGGGTTCAGGATGTCGCCGTGCCGAGCGAACTCACCGAGAACGATATGGTCGGTTTGCGCGTGCGCGACCGGCTCACCGCCAAGGAACTGCGCATCGTGGCGCTGATCGTGCAGGGCTACAAAAACAAGGAAATCGCCACCCAGCTCGGCACCACTGAGCAGGTTATCAAGAACTATCTGCGCAACGTCTACGACAAGATTGGTGTTTCGGACCGCCTCGAGCTGGCGCTATTCACGATTCACCACCGCATCCTGAACGAGGCCGCAGCCGCCACCGCCTCCGGTGCCACGCCGCAGGCACCCGCAGGCGTTGCACCGTAAGGTCCTTAAAAGCAGAATTAAGAGCCGCCTGCGGGCGGCTTTTCTTGTGAGGCCAGAACCGTCGTTTACTTTCTAAGGCAGACCAAATAGGACCGATGAGAATCATCCCTACCTCTCGCCGCATCTATCGCTGATATGGAATATCGACTACTCGGACGCTCTGGTTTGAAAGTTCCGGTGTTGAGTTTCGGCACCGGCACGTTCGGCGGCGGGACGGAGTTCTTTCGGGCCTGGGGCGCAAGCGACGTGGCCGAGGCAACGCGCCTCGTGGACATCTGTCTGGATACCGGCGTGAACTTGTTTGACACCGCCGATGTTTATTCGGACGGATTATCGGAAACGATTCTGGGCAAGGCGATCGCCGGCCGGCGTGACAGTGTTCTGATCTCTACCAAAGCGACGTTTCGCATGAGCACGGCGTCCGGCCCCAACGATCTGGGATCTTCGCGCCACCATCTGATTCAGGCCTGCGAAGCCAGCCTGCGCCGGCTGGGAACCGATTACATCGACATCTATCACCTGCACGGCTTTGACGCGCTGACCCCGCTGGAAGAAGTACTGAGCACGCTCAACAACCTGGTCACAAGTGGAAAAGTGAGATACATCGCCTGCTCGAATTTCTCGGGCTGGCACCTGATGAAATCGCTCGCTGTTTCTGACCGGTATGGCTGGGCGCGCTACGTGGGCCACCAAGTGTATTACTCGCTGATCGGCAGAGAGTATGAATGGGAGCTTATGCCGTTGGGGCTCGATCAGGGAGTGGGCGCGCTGATCTGGAGTCCGCTGGGTTGGGGGCGGCTCACGGGCAAGATCCGCCGAGGACAACCACTGCCGAAGCAAAGCCGGTTGCATCAGACCGCTGAGCAAGGCCCACAGGTTTCTTTCGAGCATCTATTTAACGTGGTCGACGCGCTTGACGTGGTTGCCAAGGAATGCGGCAAGACCGTGCCCCAGGTGGCGCTCAACTGGCTGTTGCAGCGTCCAACCGTTGCCTCCGTGATATTTGGTGCGCGCAATGAAGAACAACTGCGCCAAAATCTTGGTGCAGCGGGATGGGCTCTGTCGTCCGAGCAGGTAGCTAAGCTCGATCACGCCAGCAAAGTGACGCCGATTTATCCGTACTGGCATCAGTGGCAGTTTGCGGAACGGAATCCGCCTCCGGTTCTTAGCCAGAAGTGAAGGTCCGATCGTGTGGAGCGGGCACTCTTGCCCGCTGCTTTTGTGCCTCCGCCAGCAAGCGGGCAGGAGCGCCCGCTCCACACTCTAAATCTTCTCTCCTACCGACTTGGCCTGCGTGAACAGATACAGATAATCTGGACCGCCGGATTTGGAGTCGGTGCCTGACATGTTGAAGCCGCCGAAGGGGTGCGCGCCGACCATGGCTCCGGTGCACTTGCGGTTGATGTACAGGTTGCCGACGTGGAATTCCTGGATCGCGTGGTCGATCTTGTCGCGCGACTTGGTGTAGATGGCACCGGTCAGGCCGAACTCGGTGTCGTTGGCAATCTCGAGCGCGTGGTCGAAGCCGTGAGCTTTAATCACGGCGAGCACGGGGCCGAAGATTTCTTCCTGCTCCAGCTTCGACTTCGGAGCGATGTCGGCGATCACTGTGGGCTGGATGAAGTAGCCTTCGCCGGCGACAGTAGCGCGTTCACCGCCGGTGATGACGCGCCCATCTTTCTTGCCCTGCTCGATGTAGCCGAGGATAGTCTTCATCGAACCTTCGTTGATCACCGCGCCCATTGCAGCGTTCTCAGTGACATCGCCGACGTGAATCTTTTCGACGCGGGCTTTGAGTTGCTCGAGGAACTTGTCGTAGACGCGCTCATCGACGATGGCGCGGGAGCAGGCCGAGCACTTCTGGCCCTGGAAGCCGAATGCGGCTTGCGCCACGCCTTCGACGGCGGAAGCGATGTCGGCATCGGCGTCGACGATGATCGCGTCCTTGCCGCCCATTTCAAGAATCGTGCGCTTGATCCAGACCTGGCCGGGCGCTTGTGTCGCCGCAACTTTGTTGATGTGCAGGCCAACTTCGCGCGAGCCGGTGAACGCGATGTATCGCGTTTTGGGGTGCGCGACGACGGCATCACCGAAACTGGCTCCGGCGCCGGGGCAGAAGTTCACCACGCCCTCGGGCATGCCCGCTTGTTCAAGCAATTCGGCAAACTTTGCGGCGATGGTGGGCGAATCGCTCGACGGCTTCAGGATGACGGTGTTGCCACTGACGATCGAGGCCAGCGTCATTCCGGCCATGATGGCGCAGGGAAAATTCCACGGCGGAATCACTGCGCCCACGCCCAGTGGAATGTACATCAGCGTGTCGTGCTCGCCGGGCAACTGGATGGGCGTTTGCGCCTTAGCGAAGCGCAGGGCTTCGCGCGCGTAGAACTCGCAGAAGTCGATGGTCTCGGAGATGTCGGCGTCGGCCTCAGCCCAGTTCTTGCTGACCTCGAAGACCAGCCACGCCATGAACTCCATCTTGCGCTGCCGCATCAGGTCGGCGACGCGGAAGACCAGGCTGGCACGTTCTTCGACGGTGGTTCGGCTCCAGGACGCGAAGGCTTCGAGCGCGGCCTTCATCGCCGGTTCCACGTGCTCTTTGTTGGCCTTCTGATGGATGCCAACGATCTCGGAGGGTTTCGAGGGGTTCAGCGACTTGATCTTGTCGGTAGTCTTCACCCGCTTGCCGCCGATGATGAGGTCATACTCGCGTCCGAGTTGGCTGCGGACTTTGGCGATGGCGGCACGCATGCGGCGCGCGTTTTCTTCGTGGCGGAAGTCAAGAAATGGCTCGGTGACGAAGGGGCCTTGATGCAGGTTGGTGCGCGGCCGGACGGGGGCTTCGAGCGTTGCCATGGGGGGAATCCTTTCGAAACGAGTCGATGAGGTATAAGACTTTGGATTAGTTTACACCTCGTAAAGATGCGAGGGCGCCTGAGCGAAGAGCCGATGTGATTGAGTTGGGCGAGCTCCCTTCGTCATGGATATCGGGGGTATATCTCCGTATTTTTTTTGCGCTGTTTCCTCCAAAGTATTCTCTCCGAAGGACTTACAGGGTTGAGATATGGGGGGATGTCCGTAAAATCTTGAGCCGCAGGAACTTGCACGCAAAATATTGCGGAATAAAGAGTTAGTCGCGGGGGTTGGAGCAGACAACTCGCGCGAGTGCTCAGGAGATCCCCTGCGGCGCGCTTTCGCTTGCTCAGGGCAGGCTCTGCCCCGCTGGTGAAAGCGCGGGGCTTGGGGATGACGCATCGAGTATCTTGGAGTTCGTTCGTGCATGTTCCCAATTTTGCATTTCTAAAATTCTCAGTAAAGGTTGTTCGTCACAGAAAAAGGATTCGGGGCTGTGGAAAGCTGTGGAAAAAGGGAGTGGTTGCGACTCGTCCCCACTCACGCGCAAAAGGCGCGAGAAAATTGGACACCGGCTCTGTGGAAAGAAGAAATGGAGTTGTGGGGTAGTGTCCTAAGAGTGCGTGGATGGCAATAAAATGGCCCCGAGCTTACGCTCCCTCGCGTGAGAATCAGGGGCCAAAAGAGGGACAGACTTGCAACCTAATATTAAGTTTCAGGTGCCGTCACAGTCAGTGATTGCTGTCACGTTGCCAGGAAGTCTGCTTTTGGATAGTGACGCGCTAATGCAAATTCCGAGAGGCGATCAATCAACAATTGTTAGGACTGCCGTGAGTTTTTCCTGGATGGGCGAGAAGAGGGAGGCGGCGGCGCGTTATGGGACGGGGTGAGTAATTTGACTTGTGTTCTGGTGCCTTGGAGTTCAGAGTCAAAATTCCCACACTAAGGTCGCAAAAAGCGCGACGTTAGTATGGGGCACCCTCGTTGTTGCTTTAGAGTGAAAAATTCAGTCGGGCTCGATGTCGGGCATGGGGCTCCTGCGTGGCTGAGCCGGGAGCGGCGGGACGGGCAGGGGAATGTCGACGGTGCCGAGGTGGTTGCTCATTTGATCTTGAATGCCGAGGCGCAGCGAGGCCGCTTCCGCGGGGACGTCCACTTCCTGACGCACGCCAAATTTTCCGGTGATCACTTGGTTGTAGGCGGCGGGCTGGAGTTCGCTGGCGCCGACGCTCGAGACGGCGGTGAGCATGCGGCCTTCGCGATCGAACGAGGTGACCATCAGGGTAAGCACATTCCTGTAACTGGCATTGGCCAGGGGGGTGAAGCGCAGGGCCGATCCCTGGAGCGTGTAGTCGATCATGTAATGCTGCACTTCGATGGGCGCAGAGGGATCGCGGACTTTCGCCGGGACCAGAGCGTTGCCCAGGACGGAGCGATCGATTTTCTTTTTCCCGCCCATTGTCCCGACAGTCACCGAAAACAGGATTTGCCGAGACGGAGGGGATGCGTGCTGCATGGCCACCGCCCTAGTCCTGCGGGCGAGGTCGGCGTCTTTCGTTGCGTCATAGGTGGCGTCGGCAAAATATCCCTGGCGGTAGTGAAGCGTGTATTTCTCGGGCAGGAGGACTTTGAGCTTTCTGAATTTGCCGTCGTAGACCTTGTTGGCGGGAGTGTAGGAAAGCGTGTAGTAGTTCGAACCTTGTTCGGACGCGGTCGCGATGGCGTCGCGAATGCCGTTCGAGTTGTAGAAGGCTTTGCCGCCCGTGGCCGCGGCAATTTGAATCAGAGAATTACGTTCCGTGGCGCTCTGAGCCAGTGCCTGTAGATCTGACGGAGCGCCTCCGCCGATGGAGCCCGAGGTTACGGCGGTCGCAGAAAAGTCTGCCTGGTCGACGTAGGTCGATCCTCCCATAGACCCGGTACTGCCAGCGGCGGCGATGCCGCCGCCGACAAGGCCTCTTACGTCCACGGGATAGACGGCAATCTGCGCGTCTGCCAGAAGATTGGTCGCGTGTTTGATCAAGTTGCTGTAATTGCGATTTTCCAGAGTGGGATCGTTAAGGTTTGCGGTCGTAGCAAGCGTGATAGGAAACGAACCGGAAAGCCAGATCACGTTTTTGCGGCCGGGAATTCCGGAGAGGTAACGGGCCAGTTGCATCATGGAATCGACGGTGACGGCGACCCGCTCATCGGCATCGGCTATTTGCTCGTGGGCTTGCACATTCTGCAGCGCTCCCAACAGATTCTGAAAACCGCTGGTGGGGCCGCCCTGGGCGAGCTGCGCAGTGTCGCTGACGGCATTGGCCGTTGCCGTCGCCGACTCCTGCCAAGTAACACCTTGCGGCCTACCTTTTTTTCCTTTGGCAGCGGCCAGCAGCAGGGTTTCGTTGGGAGTAAATCCCTGGATCAATCGCAGGCGCGATTCTCCAGCGCTCATGGTGCAGAGAGCAAATTCCGCATACTTCGGTTTGGACTGGAGGAACTTGATCAATTGCTGCCGCGCGTACACCTGGTCTGCCGTTGGTGTGTTGAGCAGGTCGAGCAGAACCAGGGTAACGGCACCGGGGTCGGGAGCGTGAGTGTCGTTGCTGAAAACATTGGGAGAGAGCTGGGGGGGCGGAGAAGGCACAGGAGCGGTCACGGCGGCCGTCGCGGCCGCAGCCCGGGTGTCAGGGTCAGTAAATTCGCGAAAGTAGCGGATGTCCTGGAGCTTGCCGTCTTCCTCCAATTTGAAATCCTGTTGCGGTAATCCTCGTATGGGATGGCCCTTGCTATCGGTTACGACGACGTCCACGGTCACAGCTTTCGTGCTGACTTTGAAAGTCGGGACGGGAGTGGTCGCGGTGGGCGCATTTGTTGCAGGCGAGGCAGCGGCGTGGTCAGGGTCGGCGGTTGACGCCGAAGCGCCCGGTTTACCCTCTGTAGCGCTGGGCGCTGGGTCGGCTGCCGCGGCGGCTGCGTCCGCGGGATCGTTGTCAGGAACTGCGTCGGCACTGGGCGGAGGGACGGAGTCCTCATCCGAGGCGAGTGCGTACAAATTCGGCACGTCGGTTTGCAGAGCGGAAAATTTGGCCCGCTCCGATTCGGATGGCGGCGGCAGGTCGAACAACTCCACGCCGGCGTCTTGCAGCACGGCCAAGCGGCGGCCGTCGAGCGAGAGCGAGAAATTCTGGCCGCTCAAGACGGCGGCGCTCACGTCGACCGACGCGACGGAGGTGCCGCTCGCCGTCTCGATAATCTGAATCTCCTGCTGGAAGACTTCCTGTTGAGAAGGAGTCGGCTGAGAGCTGTCCTGGTCGTCAGGGTCAATGTGAGATGTGACGGTTGAGGCCACCGGGGCTGCGAGTCGCGCCGTGCTCACGGCAAAGCGACTGCCGTCTTCACTGTGGGCGACCGAAGCGAAGAAGCGATACCGGCTCCAGTGTTGCCGCCACAAGCGGCGGCCTGCCGTTGTGAAGGCAGTGACGCTATAGTCGCAGTTGGAGGAAGCACATCGCCCGATCAGGACCGAGTTGTTGCTCGTATAGAGCACGCTCGGGACAGTCCGCGATCTCACCCGAGCCAGATTGCGACGCTTGGCTGCTGTCGAACCGAAGCGGACCAACCAGATCTCGCCTTTGTGGACCAGATCCACATATCCCGCGCTCGCGCCGTTGAGATCCACTACCTCGTTCAAGGGAATCGTCCGCTGCGGCGCTAAGGTCTTGGCGTCGAGAAACTGCGCCACAAACTTAGGCTTGGGTTTGGCGGCTGAGGTTTGCTCTGTTTTGGAGTCTCGGGTGTCGCTGGCGGTTTCTACGACAATCTGGCTGCCGTCCGGGGTCACGGAGACCCAGAGCAGATCCTTGGGCGAACTCATCAGCAGGTTCTCGTGCAAGGCGGGATCGACGAGATAGAGATCGTTTAGTTTGCGGAGCAGAAACTTTCCGGGACCCAGCGGCCAAAGGTAGCGACGGCGATCGTGGAGATACCAATCCGCCTCGTGCACGACCTTTCCGCTGGGGACCTCGAGGACGACGGCGTGAACCAATCGGTCCTGGTGCTCCGGGGGGCAGCCGGGGAGTCGCTGGAACAGCTTTCTGGGATTGAAGGTAAGCAGCAGGTGATTGGTGTCGACGAAGTTCAAAGACACATTGGGCTCGTCCTCTACGAGGCGATCCGAACGGGATGGCCCGCGGTAACCGAGATCGGACAACTCGATGCGGGCGGACGGTTTCGGCAGCAGGTCTGGACCAGAAGGAACATCTTGGGCCCACAAGCGTGAAAAGCAGGGGGAGCAGATGAAAAGAAGGGCGGCCAGAGTGTATCGACGAGTTTTAGGGTTGCGGAAGAAATGGCACCACACTTGTGCGCGCTCTCTGATTTCAGGAACCGGAACACGCTTGCCACGCGAACCAGTGAGTTCCTTTGAGAACGTCGCGTGGTCGAACGTTGTCCCGCGAACATTGTAGACCAGCGGGTGGGAGCGCGTTTGGGAGCGGGGGAGGATTTCAAGAGTCTCGGGACAACCTTTTTTGTTGGACGCAGCCGAGGCCATCTGGATTCGGGAGGGTGCCCCGTCCAAGCTTTGCTTGGGCGGGGTTTTCTCATGCCGATCAAACGTCAAAATCCCCACACTAACGTCGCAAAGTGCGCGACGTTAGTATGGGGCACCCTCGTGTGCGTTACGGGGTTAGTTCTCTGACGGCATTTCGGCGTGGTCGATTACTAGAACCTGCACCGCATCAGTTTTTGGTTTCAGCTTCAGGCCAAGCTGTTCCAGAACGGCGGTGGTGAGCGGGGGGCCGGCCGTTTCTGCTGAGGACGCTTCTGGACCGCGTGGGAGACCGTCGGCCTGTAGGCGCGCCTCTTCGGCCGCATCCGGCGTCCAATGCAGGCTGAACGCGTACTCGCCTTTGAGGCCTGTCTTATCGACCACCGTGCGGCCAAGGCGGATCGACAACTGATCTGCGAGGAATGACAAAGGAGTTCCTTGCGAGGTAAGTTCTCCTTTCCCCAATCTCATCTGATGCGGGCCGCTTGACTCCTGAAGCTTGGAGCCTCCCTGGTCGACGACCAATTCGTAGACCGGGAGATTCCTGGTTTCGGGGTGCTGCGCCAGGTTGAAGTGATCGCGCAAAAGGGCCTGCATATTTGGCCCATGCTTGTCGGGAGGTATCTTGCTAAGCTCTTCGGCGTCCGCGCCGCTCATCTTGGCATCGATTTGGAACTTCTGTGTGTTGAGCCAGTCGGGCCCACCCGCGAGTTGAGAATCCTGAACGTGGTACGCCATTTTAATAAGCGTTTGCAATGTAACGCCTCTTGCCATGAAGCTTCCGTTATCGAGCGAAAACATCATTTTTGTTACGGTGGGGACATCGCCAGCAGGCTTTTCCGGTTTGATGGAGACTGACTCAAAAGTGGGCGCCGGCTCCGCCATGGCTGTGTCCTGCGTTTGAGCCTGGCTGGGCGTTGCGTGCAGCAGGCCAAACGTAATCGGAACAGCGATGGCTAACAGCGCGGCTGTCGTGAGCAAGAGCTTTCTGGCGAAATCGAGTTTGCGCAAGATGCGAGCGGTCATAATATGAACCATCCTTTTCTTAAGATCGGCGCCGGTGACACCTGAGACACAGGGCAACGGCGACCCCAGGCAGAATTCGCAGACTTTCAGAATGCTTTCGGCATAGACTTGACGGTCGCCGCCGAGTTCCACGACCTCTTCATCGCAGGCGCGTTCACGCTCCTCGAGCAGCCGCGCTCCCAGCCACCAGACCAGCGGGTAAAACCAGAAGAGGGCTTCGACCACCATGTGCAGGGCGGCGAATAGATTGTCGCGGCGGCGCACATGCCAAACCTCGTGGGCGAGAATGGCTTCCAGGTGGGGATCTTCGAGGCGTTTGGAGATGCCTTCGGGCCAGATCAGCACTGGGCGGGCAATGCCGAAAATTCCAGGCTCCAGCGAAGATCGCGACAACAGCAGTTCGATTGGCTTGCGCACTCCTCCCATGCGCTCGACGCGGCGCAGGGCACCGACTTCGCGTCCGTCGGCAAGTGGCTGGGCTGCGCGCTTGGCCACGGAAATCCGCCGCCAGCGGGCGCTCCATACGAGGAGGACTGTGAGAAGTCCGCATAGCCACAATGCGATCAGGACTGGGAGCAGGGGGAGCAGGCTTGGGACTAAGGAAGCACTGGTGCTCACGTGCATCGATGGCGGAGTAAAAGGTTGGCTGATTTGCTCCATGGTGAAGTACAAGCCAGGTCCTGACGTGGCAGCCGCGGGCGACCATGCCAGATGTTTCCCCAGGGCGACCAACCACGAGAAGGGAACGAGAAATTTCACCGAGGCCGCCAGCCATAGCCAGTAGCGAGCACGGGCGCGGTGCTTGCGCAACGTCAACGTCAATAGGCCGGCAGCGAGGGCGAATAATGTCGATTGCCACAAATGATTGGCCAAGGCCGGCGCGATAACATCCCAGGTCCCAGACAAATATGCGGACAAATATTTTGGGATCATGATTATTGGTCCCTTCTCTCCAGCTTGCGGAGGGTCTTCTCGGCTTCCTTCACGTCGGCAAGGGTGAGCTTGCCGGATTCGATCAGATGGGCCATGACGGGCTGGGTGCGGCCGCCGAACAGAGCGAGCAGATCGTCGATCAACTTGCGCTGGGCAACGTCGCGGGAGACGGCGGCTTCGAAGATGTGGAAGTTGCCGACCTTCTTCACGCGGCGAACGGCCCTCTTGCTCTCCATGCGGTACACCGTGGTCTGGATCGTGGTGTAGGCGGGCCTCTGTTTCTCGGGAAAGTCTTCTTGAATTTCGCGGATGGAGGCGCTGCCGCGAGTCCAGAGCGTCTCCATGATCTGAAGTTCCAGCTTGGTTAGTTTGGGTCCGGCCATGCCACCTCCTACCGACGTGTGCAGTATTACTACATATGTAGTAAATGTCAAGAACTTTCTTATTGGGCACAGTTGAACGAGGCCCCGGACTCGGGAGGGTGCCCCGTCCAAGCTTTGCTTGGGCGGGGTTTTCTCAGGAGGATCGAAAGTCAAAGTCCCCACACTAACGTCGCAAAGAGCGCGACGTTAGTGTGGGGCACCCTCGAGTTCCTTGGTCCTTAAGACTTGCCCACAACTCAGGAGCGTGTGGCGGCCACGGGTGCCGGTTCCAGATGCGCGGTGAAGTGGCGGAGGAATGGGGCTTCGTAGGTCAGGCGCATGCCGGGGATATTCTCGCGATGCTTCCAGACTTCGAGGATTACCTCGACTACGTAGTCGATGTGGCTCTGCGTGTAGACGCGGCGCGGGATGGCTAGGCGGACCAGGTCCATTTGTGCGGCGCCGGAGAACATCAGCGTGCCAATTTCGACGGAGCGGATTCCACCTTCGAGGTAGAGTTCGGCGGCCAGAGCGACGCCGGGGAATTGATTGGCGGGAATGTGGGGCAGGAAAGTGCGGGCGTCGAGGTAGATGGCATGGCCACCCGGCGGTTGCACGATGGGGACTCCTTGCGACGCGATGTGATTGCCCAGGTACGCGGTTGAGGCGATGCGGTAGCGCAGGTAATCTTCTTCGAGCGCCTCGTCCAGGCCGACGGCGATGGCCTCGAGATCGCGTCCGGCAAGGCCGCCGTAGGTGGGATAGCCTTCGGTAAGAATCAGGAGATTTTTTTCCTGCTGGGCCAGTTGGTCGTCGTTGGTGCAGAGGAAGCCGCCGATGTTGGCCATGCCGTCTTTCTTGGCCGACATGGTGCATCCGTCGCCGTGGCTGAACATTTCCTGCGCAATCTGTTTGGGAGTTTTGGATTCGTATCCTTTTTCGCGCAGCTTGATGAACCAGGCATTTTCGGCGAAGCGGCACGCGTCGAAATAGAGCGGGATGCCGTGGCGGTTGCACACCGCTCTCACCTCGCGAACGTTCTGCATGGAAACCGGCTGGCCTCCGCCGGAGTTGTTGGTGACGGTGAGCATGACGAGTGGAACGCGGTAGCTGCCCACGCGCTCGATCAGGGCTTCGAGAGCGGCCACATCCATGTTGCCTTTGAAGGGATAGGTCGACGATGGCAGGCGGCCTTCGGCGATGACCAGGTCCACGGCTTCCGCGCCGACGAACTCGACATTGGCGCGAGTGGTGTCGAAGTGAGTGTTGTTGGGAACGACGTCGCCCTTCCTGCAGGTGACACCAAACAGGATGCGCTCTGCGGCGCGGCCCTGGTGCGCGGGGATGACGTGTTTGTAGCCGAAGATGTCCTGAACGGAATTCTTGAAGCGGTCGAAGCTGCGGCTGCCGGCGTAGCTTTCGTCGCCTTCCATGATGGCCGCCCACTGGTGGGTGGACATGGCGCCGGTGCCGGAGTCGGTGAGCAGGTCGATCAGGACGTCGTCGGCGGGTAGGAGGAAGAGGTTGTAATGCGCGGCACGGAGCAGTTGCTCACGCTGCCTACGCGTGGTCCAGCGGATAGGTTCGACGCTCTTGATGCGGAAGGGCTCAATAATGGTCTTTGCGGGCATGCGGCCAGATCCATGGAGAGGATTTCAAGACTCCCTATGATACGCTCCGGGCTGCGCCCGGCAGGACAGCCGAGGCGGCTGTCCCCAGATAGATTCCCCAACGCTTAGCGCCAGTCGTCGCGATCAGCGCCAGCGGTGATCGTCACGGTCCCAATCGCGCCGGTCATCGGAGTCGAAGCCGCGGCGATAGCCTTCGGCATAGCCATCGCGGTAGGCGCGCTTGTACTGGCCGTGGTCGCCCATCCAGTGCTCGTAGCCATGGGCGTCTTCCCACTGGTCGTTCTTGAGGTTGAAGCGGCGGCCGCGTTCGCGGTCGTTGTGACCGGTGCGGACGCCGTCGCGATAACCGTTCTGATAGCCATGCTCGCGAGCCTCACCGCGATCGTAGCCCCAGGCGAGACTGCCGAAGGCGAGGGAGACCATGGTCGCCAGAGCCGCCCAACGCAGGGTGCGCAGCATTCTTATTCGCAGCATAGTTACCTCCACCACCGAAGCCCGGAAGAGCCACTCGGGTTCGTTCATCTCATCCGATGCGGGTGCGTCAGTCGGGTGATGCCTGCGAAGTTGACGCGAATTAGGACAATGGCGCGGCGGGTCTTTGGACATGCTCGGGGTGCGCAACTTTTCTCGCGGGTAGGTGTTTCATGGTCGCTTCAGATTCGAATTCGCAGGCAACTCTTACCGGGTGGTAGACTCGAACGTTTTCGTGAGAGGCAGAGAACATGGACATTCGGCGAGTCGGAGTGGTCGGCGCGGGGACGATGGGCAACGGCATTGCGCACGTGTTCGCGCGCAGCGGATACGATGTGGTCCTCTGTGATGTGGAGCAGCAGTTTCTGCAACGCGCACTCGCGACAGTTGGCAAGAATCTTGATAGGGAACTGGCGAAGTCCCAGATCACTCCAGAGGACAAGGCCGCCACACTGCAGCGCATTCATCCAGTCACGGAACGTGGCAAACTGGCGGACTGCGATTTCGTGATCGAAGCGGCGACCGAGAAATTCGAGATCAAAAGCGAAATCTTTCGCGATCTGGACCGGTTGACGCGGCCTGAAATCGTCATGGCGTCGAATACGTCTTCCATCTCTATCACCAAGCTGGCGGCACAGACGAAGCGGCCGGAAAAAGTCATCGGCATGCACTTCTTCAATCCCGTGCCGGTGATGAAACTGGTGGAGGTGATCCGCGGGCTGGCCACTTCGCAGGAAACGTTTGCCACGGTGCGCGATTTGTCGGTGAAGCTGGAAAAAACACCGGTGGAGGTGAACGATGCTCCCGGCTTCGTGTCGAACCGGGTGCTGATGCCGCTTCTGAACGAGGCGATGTATGCGGTGATGGAAGGCGTGGCCACGGCTGAGGCGGTCGACGAAGTGTTCAAGTTGGGGATGGCGCATCCGATGGGGCCGCTGACACTGGCGGATTTCATCGGCCTGGATGTTTGCCTCGACATCATGCGGGTGCTGCACGACGGGCTGGGCGATCCCAAGTACCGGCCGTGCCCGCTGCTAGTCAAGATGGTGGATGCAGGATGGCTGGGGCGGAAGAGCGGGAGAGGATTTTACAAATACTAGCGTTAAATGACAAACGGAACCAAGGGCGACACGTGGTTCTATCTGCTGGCTGCGCTATGCGGCATTGGCACCGGCTTGGCTGACGTCACGATCAACGACTTGCTGTTCACTGCGCTGCTGGTGCTTGCCTCCTGCATGCTTCTGGGTCTTCTGCGGCGGCGGTGGCCATGGCGCTGGGTGGTTGTGGTGGGGACATTCATCCCGTTGACCGAACTGGCGGCTTACGTCATTCGAACCATGAAGCCGTCGCGGGCCCAGATTTACGGGTCGTTCCTGGCATTTCTTCCTGGAATTGCGGGTGCGTACGCAGGTTCGCTGATGCGCGGCGTGATCGAGAATTTGAGGCACGGAGAGTAATACCAGCGGTACACAATGCGCGGCGCTGGACAGCCGGAGGAGTAAGAGAAGAGGATCCATGAACTACAAAATCATTGCGAGTACGGTCTCCGCTGCCGCCCTGGGCATAGGTCTCGTCGTACTATGCTTTCTGGTTGGTCAGGGCAGTGAGGTTCGCGCTCTAAACATTGCCGTGGTGGTCTTTGGTGCGTCGACCGGATGGCTTGCCGGAATCCTCGTGTCTCCGTACGACCCTAAGGAGTCGAGAACCTTCCCCCGATACGCAGCGGCCGCGTCGGCCTTCGCGTCCGGCTATCTCGTCTCGAAGCTGGATCGAGTGCTGGATGAACTCCTCAAGCCCCAGTTCCTGTTTTTACCCTTGGTCGGTTTCCGGCTTCTCGCAGGGTTGTCGGGGTTTGCGATGGCAGCCATTATTACGTACGTCTACCGCAACTACGCCGAGTGAAGGATTGCCCCCGTACGTAGTTGGGACCTCGGCTATTTAATCAATTGACGATAACCCTTCGGTACCGTGACCGTGGCCCGCCCCCTGATGAACACACCTCGACGGCGTTCGGGTGCAACTCGTGCAGCAGAACGTGATCATAACTAAGGCCATGGCTGCCCCCGAACTACGGTATTTCCCCTAGGCTTCTACAGAAACTCCCTCATGTTCCACTTGAAGACGATTGTCGTAAATTCTCTGTCGGCACAATGCATGTGTCGGTGCGGGTGCTGGTTCCGTCATACGTGTGGTCGGTTTAGCTGAATGTGAATCTCGTTTGGTCCTGTAGGAATATGAAGTCACAAACGATCGGAAACCTCGTTTCCCAGGAGGGCGACATGCGAGATGTCTACGAAATCTTGCGATTGAAAGAAATGCGCATCCAAAAACTGGTTCGTGAACTTGAGGCTCTGCGGTTGGTGGCTCCGTTGCTCATCGATGATACGGACAGCGGATCGGTGCTCGCGGATGCGGCGGCTGCTCAGGGAGAGGCGGATAGCCAGAGCGTTCGCTCGAAAGGACGGGCTGGGAAAGGACGCTCGCCTGTCACTCGGCAGCGGAGCGAGACAACAGCGGTCACAGATGAGGCCGAGGTTGGTGCCGCGCAAAGGATCTCCAGTCGCCTGAAACGGTTGGCTACACCGTTGCTGAACGCAGTCAGCCCGGCCAGTTAGCTCCCGTCGGCTAAGTTGCGGCCGACAAAAACCAGATCACTAACTCCTAGCATCCTCCTCAGCGTGATGGCGCGCTGCAGTCCGTGAATCCGAACTGTCAGCGCGCATTTTTTCTTGCCGAGCGGCGTCGTGGCTGCCATCATCGCACTGGCCACATTTCGAGACTCTAATCATGCGGATGCATCTGCTGGTTCTCATTGCAATCACGGGAATCTCTAGCGGCTTGTTTGCTCAGAAATCTGCCTGGGAACCTGCACCGGGACATATCACTCTCACCTTGTGGCCGCACCCTCAGTCCAATCTGGGTCCCGAGATCGATGCCACCAAAGCCAAGGACAAACTCATTGCCGGCAAGCCAGTCATGCGTCTGACCAACGTAGCCTCGCCGACAATTACTCTTTACACGCCTGCGGGCAAGGGCACCGGCGCTGCGGTGGTCGTGTTTCCCGGAGGGTCGTACCGCATTCTGGCCATCGATCTGGAAGGGACCGAAGTATGCGATTGGCTGACTTCTTCCGGCATCACCTGCGTCTTGCTCAAGTACCGCGTGCCGGACTCGGGACCTTACCCCAAGTCCTCCGCCGCGCTGCAGGATGCGCAGCGCGCGGTCGGCATGGTCCGCGCCCATGCCGAGGAGTGGCACATCGACCCGCACCGCGTGGGTGTTCTGGGCTTCTCCGCCGGGGCGCACCTGGCTGCAGCACTCAGCACTCACTTCGACCAACGGCTCTACGATCCGATCGATGCCGCGGACCAACTGAGCTGCCGTCCGGACTTCGCGGTGATCGTCTATCCCGGTTACCTCGCGATTGCGGAACAAAACTTCGCACCCAACCCGGACATCAGCGTCACGAGTAAGAGTCCGCCCTCCTTCATCGTGCAGGCGGAAGATGATCCGGTCCACGTGGAAAACGCCACTGTGTATTTTCTCGCGCTCAAGGATGCCAACGTGCCGGTCGAGATGCACATCTACGCGCAAGGAGGACATGGCTATGGCTTGCGGCGCACGGAACTTCCAGTCACTCGATGGCCGGAGAGCGTGGAGGCCTGGCTCCGCACCATAAAGATATTGCCGGCTGGGGCTCCGTAGGCGCCGAGCGTGTGTGAGGGTGTTTGCTCAAAGGTATCGGCTAACCAGAAAGTTACTCCCGGTTCCACAGGGCGGACGCGTATGCTGCGAGCATGGGAATCAGGGTGTCGATGCTGGCCTCGGGGAGCCGCGGTAATTGCGCTCTCGTAGCCAGCGCCCGCACAAAAATTCTGGTGGATGCCGGCATATCCGGGCGCGAGACGTTCAAGCGCATGAAATTGCTGGGCGAAGATCCGCACTCGCTCTCGGCCATTCTCATCACCCACGAGCACTGCGATCACATCCACGGACTGGCAACGCTGGCAAAGAAGTTACGCATCCCAGTGTTTATGACTGGAGCCACGCAGCAGGCCTGGGCGCGTGCCCTGCGCGATGAAAATGGTGTGCGTCCGCAACTGGAGAAGTGGGAGCGCTTCGAGTCCGGGCATAGGTTTCAGGTTGGGGACATTGCGGTGAAACCGTTCACCATTCCCCATGATGCCGCCGATCCTGTGGGCTTCACGTTTCGCGCCGAAGGCATCAAGGTCGGGATCGCAACCGATCTTGGATACCTTCCGGTCAGCGTGCGCGATCACTTGCGTGGTTGTGATGTGCTGGTGATGGAATCGAACCACGATCTGGGGATGCTGCGGGGCGGGCCTTATCCGTGGTCGGTCAAGCAGCGGGTGATGAGCCGCGTGGGGCATCTTTCGAACGAGGCCCTCGCGAATTTCTTCACGAACGACTATGATAATAGTGCAACGTTTGTAGTGCTGGCGCATCTTTCACAAGAGAACAATCATCCGGAAATAGCCCGGAGAGAGGCAGAAAAAGCGCTTGCCATGCGGGGTGGCCTGTTCCAGAACCGCGTACTGCTGGCATCGCAGACTGAGGCCCTGGCGCCGATTTGCCTCTAGATTGGCTTTCGTATCCCCCAATGAGTCAGCAGTGCGTTGATCCAATCGTAGGCAAGATTCTGGCGGGCTGGCGATATGACATCTCGGGCCTGGCGCCGGAGATGCGCGGCGACTACGAAAGCCATTTCCGAGGGTGTGAATTCTGCCGACGCCGCCAGCAAATACATCGCATCATTGATGTTGGACTGATCGCGCTGGCTTCGATTTCGGCGGGAATGTTTCTGCTGGCGTTTGGCGTGATCCGGTACTTCGGCCCGCGCCATGCCTTTTGGCTGGAGATCGGAGCGCTGGCGGGATTCGCGCTTTCGGCTCTGATCTGGCTGGTCGTGGCGGTGGCGACGCCGGCTCCCGTCACCATGCTGGATGCAGCAAAAGAAGGCGCGCGGCGCGTGCACGACCGGTTGCCAGAGGAAATCCGGCAGCGCCTGCCGGAAGAAATCCGGCTGCGGATTACAGGCACATAACCGGGATGACGCTCTCCTCACGCATTGTCGCGGTGGTCGTGCTGCTGGCGGTGGTCGTGGCTTTCGCGAGTGCTCATGCGTCAGACCATTCCATCCCCCAGCCGAAACTTCCTCCCTGTCACGGGCATATGCCCGAGCAGCCTGCGCGCGTGCCTGTCAGTTATCAGTGTTGCGTTAATGGGCATGATGCTGCGATTCCGCAGGCGACGTTTCAGGCGCGTCCGCTGCTCGCGCTGTTCTCCAAATCGGATGGTGGCGAAGACTTCTCGCTGACCTCCGTTCTCGTCCCGCATTCTTCGATAATCGTCGTTCCATCGAGCAGCCCGCCTGGCATTGCTCCGTTGCGAATCTAGAAAAACCTCAAACCACAAAGGACACGAAGGTGCTCGAAGGCCCTGATCGTCGGGCTTCCTTCGTGTGACCTCGTGTCCTTCGTGGTGATGATCTCTCATTCAGCTGCTACGAAACTTGAGGTTTGACTACTCGCGATGAGGTTCTGGTGAAAACTACGTTGTCTTGTGCGCTCATTCTGTTCGCGCTTTTGCTCGTCTCGGCTTCGGCTCAAGAGAGCTCTACTCCTCCACTGCATGAGCATCATTCCCGGGAGCAAGATCCTCCCATGGCCGGAATGCAGATGGGCGGAATGCATATGGACGAACACGCCGAATCGCAGTTGCCCTCTCCTCACTCCGGGTCGGGCACAGGATGGCAGCCCGCTTCGGTGCCTGGGCACGACTGGATGTGGATGCGTGGAGGATGGGAACTGATGGCGCACGGTGTGATCTTCGCCGACTACAACCAGCAAGGCGGCCCGCGCGGCGCAGGCAAAGCCGAATCGGTCAACTGGGGCATGCTGATGGAGCAACACAAGTGGGGCGCGGGTACGGTTCTTTTTCGTCAGATGTTTTCAGCCGAGTCGCTGACCTCGCCGCATCCTGGATTCCCTGAGCTTTTTCAGACGGGCGAGACGTACCATGGCCAACAACTCGTCGACCATCAGCACCCGCACAATTTGTTTGCGGAACTGGCCGTGCTCTACACGCTGCCGGTCACGGAAAAAATCTCCTGGGAGCTTTACGGCGGACCGTCGGCAGAGCCAGCGCTGGGGCCGGTCGCATATTTGCATCGCGTGTCGGTTTCGGAATTGCCGCTGGCTCCTCTGAGCCACCACCTGCAGGATTCGACGCACACCAGCTTTGGAGTGGTCACGACTGGATTTGTCATCGACCGCATCAAGCTGGAAGCCTCGTCATTCAACGGCCGCGAGCCGAACGAACAGCGCTGGAGCATTCAGTTGGCGGCGCTGGATTCCTGGTCGGGGCGAGCCAGCGTGGCTCCCTCTCGCAACTGGACCGCGCAATACAGCATTGGGAGGCTCGAACATCCCGAAGCGCTGGAGCCGGGAAGTCAGTGGCGGCAGAGTGCGTCGGTGGAATACAACCGGCCATTTGCGGGAGGCAACTGGGCAACGTCGCTAGTGTGGGGGCGGGTTCGCAAGATTGCGACGGACGCGCACCTGAACAGCTATTTGCTCGAGTCCACGCTGAATTTCCGCGAGCGCAATTACGTTTTCTCGCGGCTGGAACTGGTCGACAAAGACGAACTCTTTCCCGAAGCGCTGGTGCATCCGGCCTACCGCATCGGGGCGTACACGGTCGGCGGTGTGCGTGATCTTCTCCACGCTCACGTCGAGAACCAGCCATGGCAACTGGGATTGGGAGCCGACGTGACATTCTATTCCAAGCCGGCGGCGCTCGATCCGGCTTACGGCAGTTTTCCGGTTTCGTTCCAGATTTTTTTGCGATTGCGTCCTGCTGCGTCAACTCACATGCATGGGCATTGAGAATCAGATGGGTCGACACGATCGTGTATGCAGCTAGACGGCAGTCAAAAAAAATCTGCCTGACTCTCGGCAAAATGCGAGAGAATATTTGTCTGATGTCTAAAGCATTGCGGACACTGCGGGCGGTGCAGTGGTCGATGCTCGCCAGCATCCTCGTGTACACCGTGCTGGGAGAACTCGTGGGGCCGCGCTCTCGCGGCGTGGACCCGGGGCTGAGCTACCTGTTCAGCACCCTCGCCGTGGGCATCGTGGGGGCCATTTTTGTCGTGCGGCGCACGCTGGTGCAACGAGCGGCAGCAAGCCTGGCCGCTCACCCCGACGACAACTTAAGCCTCGGTCACTGGAGCACGGGCTACTTCGTGACCTACGCTCTTTGCGAAGCGCTGGCCCTGTTCGGTCTGGTGCTGCGTTTTCTGGGGAGCCCGATGCAGCACAGTCTCCTGTTCTATGCGGGAGGCTTCGCGTTGCTCTTCTTCTTCCGGGCCAGAGAGCCCGTCAGCGCCTGATTTTCATCAGGAGGGTCGATGTCCATCAACGGGCCCGAAGAACTGCACGGCATGCGCGCCGCCGGGGCCGTGGTGCGTCTGGTCCTGGAAGCGATGAAACGCTGCGTGCGCCCGGGTGTGACCACGGCGGAACTGGATGAAGTTGGCGCCGGCGTAATGAGGGAACAAGGAGCACGCTCGGCTCCGGCACTGGTTTACCAGTTTCCGGGCGCAAACTGCATCAGCGTCAATGAAGAAGCGGTTCACGGCATTCCGGGGAAGCGGGAATTGCGGTCCGGCGACCTGGTTAAGCTGGATGTCACGATTGAAAAAGACGGATTCATGGCGGACGCCGCCATCACCGTTCCAGTGGGTGAGGTCACAGAAGAGAGCCGGCTTCTGGCGGAGTGCGCGGAGCGCGCGTTTACCAAGGCTATGCTGGTGGCACGGGCGGGTTTTCGAGTTTCAGAAATCGGAAGAGTCGTGGAGCGTGAAGTGCGGCGCAGCGGCTTCGCAGTAATCCGCGATCTCAGCGGTCACGGCATCGGACGCACTATCCACGAAGAGCCGCGCGTGCCGAACTTTCCTGATCCGCGTGCCAACCAGATCTTGACGGAAGGCTTGGTCATCACGGTCGAGCCGATCATTGCCGCGGGCTCGGGAAGAACCGTCGTAGCCAAGGACGGATGGACTGTGGTGACAGCCGACCGGCGGCCTTCCGCGCATTACGAACACACGCTGGTGATCACCAAGGGCCAGCCGATCCTTCTGACCGCGGCGTGAGCGGTGCGGTCGTGGCTTATGGTCAGCGATACTTGGGGCTGAGGGCGGGGCTCAAGGAGCGCTAGTGTCTGTTTTCGTCAACGGTTGCCCGCGTTATACTTTCCGAATCGGCGTTGCTGGAAAAGCGAGGCTACTCCATGCTCAGACAGCCAGTCAGGTTGATTCTCGTTTCCCTCCTCTTTGCTTCCCCCTGCTTGCCACAAACAACAAAGGCACGCCCAAGTACCGACGATTCGGTTCAGGAGCGAGTTTGTTTAGCGAAGTCTTGATCAGCGCTCCGCCGTCTGATACTCCTGCAAAGCTCACGGAAGCGAACCCAAGGCCGAGAGATTGCGAAAGGCAGTTCGCGCCGGTAGTTCGTTTGCCGATATCGCTAAAGCTAACTCCCAAGGACCAACGGCCGGGCAAGGAGGACCAATTGGTTGTTTCAAGCGCGGTGTATTGTCCAAGGAGCTTGAAGGGCGTTTCTTCCAACTGGAGGCCGGTGAAGTATCCGATGTTCTGCATACAAAGCAGGGTTTCGTGATCTTGCAAGTGACCGAGCGCAGCCCTCGTTAACCGGTTGGTGTTAGGTTCCCGATTACACTCATCATGGCCTCGCGCTGAGCACGTGAGTGTAATGCTGGTTTCGACAGTTACAGGTAACCTATATCTAAAATTAGCGAAAACTTTTGCGAATCGTGGTATCCCTGTGTCCAAAGGAGAATGCCATTATGCGGAGTCTTATCCTCCGACTTCACCTGATCATCGCATTGGTTGGAGGCATATTCATCATCACACTGGGGTTAACTGGAAGCATAATGGCTTTCGAGCCGGAGTTGAGTCGGCTTCAGCATTGGAGGTTCACCCACGTAACGCCCCATGGGACACCTCTAACGCTGGAGGAAATCGGCAATACGCTGCGCAGAGCATCGCCAAACCGGGAAATTCACGGATACTTTCCCTCCGACCGGCCTGATCTTTCGTACCAAGTATTGAGCGAGGGGCAGCTCGTGTATGTCGACCAGTACACTGGGCAGATGCTGGGCACCGTTGACCGGGGAATGGACTTCCTTGGTTTCGTGCACCAGCTTCACATTCGGTTGGGTCTGTTAGATAAAGGTCGGGAATTCGGCGAAATGACGGTCAGGTGGTCAGCTCTAGCGGCGCTCTTCTTGCTGATTTCCGGCGCGTACCTGTGGTGGCCAAGCAAACGCTTCGGAATTGGTGGCAGCGTCAGGACAGCGCAGTTCTGGTTCGATCTGCACAATAGCTTCGGCATCGTGTCGCTCGTGTTTGCATTGCTATTGGTCGCAACCGGGCTGGTGATCTCTTTCGAGGCGCAAACAACACCGTTTCTGTATCGAGTAAGCCATTCAGAGCCGCCTCGTTGGCCCAGAGTGCAGGTAGCTCCTATGCCGGGACAGATCCCAATCACCTCCGATCGGGCCTTGGCAACCGCATGCGCAACTGTGCCGGAAGCGACCCCGTTTTTGATCCTGGTGCCGCATGGTAATCAGGCATATCAAATCTTCTTGCGCTACCCCGAGGACAGGACCCCTGGAGGCCGTACGAGAATCATTATTGATCCGTACAGCGGAAGCATCTTGAGCCTTATCGACTCGCGCCGTGCTCCTGCTGGTTATCGGCTTGTAAACCTAAACCGGGCATTGCACACGGGAGACGTTCTTGGCATTCCAAGCAAAGTGGTGGTATCGCTGGCCAGTCTAACAATGTCGCTTCAACTGCTGACGGGATTGATAATGTGGGCGAAACGACGACGGACAGAGAGCAAGGCGAGTGCTGTCGCGAACACTGGGACTGCGGTCATGGAGCCAAAATAGCGAAACATCTCCATTTCACTCAAAATCCTCCGAATCCAGCCTCAGGCGTCAACCACGACTCGTCTGCTCGTCCACAAGCCAAACTTCGGTTCCGATCGGAACATCCTGCTTCAGTAGATCGCGGGGCAACACAATGTCATAAAAACGGCGACCGCCGCCTGGTCTTCCAGAAGAGAAACAAGCGATATAGGTCTCACGTACGCGCCCATCAGGAGTGCGGAGTTGAATGGGGTCTTTTGGACGGATCGCGAACCCCAAATTGTCTGGGATTTTTGGAGTGAGGACTAAACCTCGTCCCGCAATGTCGAACACATCCTCTACTGTCAAGATAAGTCTCATCGCCCAAGAGCGTATCAATTGCGAATCTGTTCCGCCAGACTGGCGTAATATCCCCTATTACACTTCTATGAGAAGGTCATAAAAGTCAAGGCCGACGTGGCGGCCCTCCATATTTTTTCCTCCGACATCGACGATGCTGCGTCCGGTGGCGTGGAGATCTGTCAAGGGCGCCGGTTTTAGGCGTTCATCTTGACCCTTGACAGCTCTCCACGCCACTTCAAAATCGAGCGGGGGACGAAGCGCAACGCGGTTCAGTTGGGCTTCGTCCTTAGTTGATGGGTTTGGATTTTGTTTTTTGTCCCGAGGGCATGCCAGTGCGCCCCCACCCACTCGTCTTAGGATTCGGTATCGCAGTCCACAGAACATAAATTGATTCGCGTCTGTCAAATCTTCCCAGAAATCCTGGCCGGCGCCACCCACATTTGCCCTGCTTCTATCCGCACTCTAGATGGGCCACTTCGGGGCCTCGGTGCATGTTGGGGTTCGATTTAAAGCCCAGGTCCATCACCACGGTGACGGACCTGGGTTGTTAGGGGCTGCTATCTCAAAAGCGGTCTTCTTGACCCGAGTGTAATGCGCAGTCTCCCGAACAAGGCGGTGGATGTCATTGCCTGCAAACTTTCTGGCGATCGATTGATTTTCGCGTCTTCAACTCATGGCTCCCTGGACCCGGTTCCCTCCAGTCTGTTTCCGTCTACGCAGCCTGTTCTACGATCGCCCTCGATGAGGCGTAGCCCAGCGGCTCATAGACCTCGCCACTCACCCAAAGTCGATGCAGCAAAACCGCCAGCTTCCGCGCTACCGCTACCGCGGCTCTCTTCTTCGCGTTCTTTCCACCACGCTCGCACAGCCGCAACCCGTAACGTCGTAGGTCGGTGTCGGGTCCAAACGGTCCCAAAATATAGTGCGCACTCCCCACCAACAGCTTGCGCACCATCGTGTCCCCGGTTTTGCTAATTCCCAGTTGCGGCTGGCTCTCCCCGGAGTCCTCCTGCTTCGGCACTAATCCCAAATAGGGCCCCACCTCTCGGCTCTTGGCGAAGTGCTCCGGATTCTCTAAGGTCAACACGTAGGCAAGCGCGGTGATCGGGCCCACCCCCTTCACCTGGCGCAATAGCTTCGTGTGCCCGTACTTCTCGCTGCCCAGCTCTTCAATCTTCTGGTCATAGCTTCGAATGCAATCACTCAGTGCACCTGCTAATTGCACCAACGGCAGCAGGGCTTCCCGTACCTTTTCCGGAATCGCATCCTTTACCTTTTGCTCGAAGCTCGGGCTCGAACATTTGGGTAACCGTGTGCCCATACTTTTCACCAGACCCCGCGTAGCGTTAATCAGCTCGGTCCGTGCTGCCACCAACGCCTCCCGCGCTCGCAGCACCACCAAGTCCTGCCGCACCTCTCGACTGCGGTGCCTTATCGGGTGCAACGACTGTGGATCCACCCGCCCCAGCCGCGCCAACTTCTTGGCATCGATCCGATCATTCTTGCGCTTACGCCGCTTCGACCCCTCCATCAGCCGCGGGTTGGCCACCACCACCTCGTGTCCCTCACCCGCGATGATTTCCTGCATCCAGGCCGAGTGCGTCCCCACCTCCATCACCACCCGCGCCGGCGGTAAGGCCTGGAAGAACTCCGCGACTTCTGCTTCCCTCGTCTGTAGCTGCCCTTCGCTTAGCGTCTCCCCGTGCAAACCCAAAATGCAGTAGTGGCTCCATTGGTCTCCCAAATCCACTCCCACCGTCAGCCGGTCCAGATTGGGACCCAGCTCAGTTCGCGCACCCGCTTCTGCTGGGCTCGCCGACGTCGCCTTCACCCCCAGCTTTCCTCTCAGTTTCTCCACCAGCTCCGCCAGTACTGCCTTGGGTTCTCGCTGCACTGGACGCTGAGCTTTCGCCCGCTTCGCTCTCGGTTCCTTCTTCGTGGGAGAATTGGTATTCTTCTTCAAGGTCGATCTCCTTATCTATTGTGATTGCACCGTCGAGTGCGTTGATCACTGGTAGCTTAACGCCATCCGTGATCGGGGATCGACCTTCTCCCTCGAAAACAACTGCGGGAATCGGTGGGTTAAGCAGCTTCCATCGGCTCTAGAGTTACCTTGTGCCCGAGTTGTTGGAGCCGCTTCACCAAGTACCGCTTGAGACCGTCGGAGTGGATGCGATCGAAGTAGTTTCCGCCAAGGTCCTCGTAGTTGCTCTGGTTCTTCTGCAAGTGATAGCCAATGACGATGAGGGTATGCGCCACCGCGATGATGGCCCTTTTCTTGCCGCGCCTTGCCGCTAAGCGTCTGAACTGCGAGGACAAGTAAGTGTTCTTGGTGCGCGCGGCAGCCCAGGCGCACTGACAAGCCATGCGGCACAACCATGGGCTCCCTTGACGAGTTGTACCGCGCAAACGCTTGCCGGCACTTTCGTGATTGCCCGGGCATAGCGCGGCCCAACTGGCCAGATGCTCAGCGGTTGGAAACTGCGCCATGTTGTCACCTATTTCGGCTAGAAGAGCCCACGCTGCCACTCGATCGATACCCGGTATCGTGTCCCAGCGAGCAACCGCTTGCGCCAGCTCCGGTCTTTGTCGGCCGATGTCCTCTAGACGTTCGTCGAGCAACGCAATTTCGTGTTCCACAAACTGTATCTGATCGACCAAACGCCGGAGCAAGAAGCGATGATGGGAACGGATCTTTCCTTCTAGAGCAAGTCTTAACTGCGGAATCTTTACGCGCAGATGACCCAGGGCGAGAGAGGCAAGGTGCTCGGGATCATCTTCCCCGGAGATGATGTCCTCCAGCATTGCCCGTCCACTCTTGCCCAGAACGTTGGTCGCCACGCTCGCCAGCTTTACGTTTGCGTCTTCTAGGACTTTCTGAATTCGACTACTGATGCGCGAGGCTTCCTGGGACAGACTCGCCCGCATTCTTGTCAGGTCGCGTAGATCGCGAATGACTTCGCAGGGTACATAGCTGGGCCGTAGAAGACCATACTGCAGCAACTGCGCAATCCATTCCGCGTCCTTCTGGTCGGTCTTGCGACCAGGCACATTCTTGATGTGCTGCGCATTCGCCAAGACTACCGTGAACTGTCCTTCCAGAATGTTCCAAACTGGCTTCCAGTAAACGCCGCTGGATTCCATCGCTACCTGAGTCACACCGAACTGCCGTAGCCATTCGGCAAGCGCCTGCAGTTCTTGGGTCATCGCGCCAAAGCGACGCTGGTGTTTCTGCACGCGTCCCGCTTCACGCAGCAAAATGCAAGCAGAAATCGAGCTCTTATGTACGTCCAAACCGCAACATCTCGAATGCAACACGTCCATGACTACACCTCCATCGACGTGTGATCCAGGACGCGCTGATAGGGTGAATCTCCCTCGCGTGCTCTCCTCTCACGAAGAGGCTACAGTCCGTTGTGCCAAAGCGCGTCCCGGGTCAAACTCATCCTCGGGCTCTCAAGCACCAGTAAGGTCGAAGACCTCTGGACCACACGCCTCGGCACAGCATACTGCCAATGCTTCCCGTTTTCATTAATCGTTGTGGCGCTGAGCGCCATGTAGAACTCATCCCATCTCAATACTCAGCCAGAAACTCGTCCCCAAGATGGATAGAAGGCTTCTGTACACAGCGCTGTTCGGAAAGTCCGCAGCCCTCGAATCGCACTACAAGGCGATAGTTGCCGTCAACGTGAAAAATGTCGCAGTAGCGTATGTCGGGGTGGCGGAATCCGAGGCCCACAGATTCCTGACTGTTATCTCGAAAGAGCCGGCTCACCTTTCTCAGACCGTGTACGGCACAGGGGCCGAAGCTGAACCGCTGCGTACCAGACTCGCCAGTTACGTCTATGTGGAAATCACTAAAGCAATCGTCGCCATCGAACCCAGCCCAGACAAATCGCACGTCGGTAGTGGTGTCATTGATGTAGATTTGTGCGCTATCCCACACAGTTGCAGCAGTATATTCCAGTGTCGTTTCGTCAGTTGACCTAAAGTCCCCTTTGCACTCATCTCCCGTTCGGCAGGGACATGTGAGGGTAATCGCACCGGTCGGTTGTTCTCCACCTGCTTACGTTCCGATGTGGCAGCTGGCCAAGCCGCGCTTCTCCAGATACTGCTGGTGATATTCCTCGGCGGGATAGAACTCCACCGCGGGCACAATCTGGGTCACGATCGGCTTGGAGTAGCGGTGCGCCTTATCAAGCGCTTCCTTCGAAGCTTGCGCCTCCTCCGCCTGTTCGGGTGAGTAGAAGAAGATGGCGGAACGGTACTGGGTGCCCCAGTCCGGACCCTGACGGTTCAGCTGCGTGGGATCGTGGTTCTCCCAGAAGACCTTGAGCAGGTCGGCGTACTTTACCTTGGCGGGGTCGAACTCGACCTCCACGGCTTCGGCATGTCCGGTGCGATCGGTGCAAACTTCCTTATAAGTTGGATTGTCAGTCTTTCCGCCAGTGTAGCCGGCGCGGGTGGAAGTCACGCCTGGAATCTGCCGGAAGGTGGTTTCGACTCCCCAAAAACATCCTGCTGCAAAGGTGGCTTTCGCCATTTGATTCGCCTCCTCAGTCAAGGCTGGTGTGTGTGCTTTGATCTGGCCCTAGGTTAGATGAAGAACTGGTGGAAAAGTCACGGGAGTGTAAATTTCGTGGTCCGGGTACCTCTGGTCATTGACGCTCCCTTGGAATCACGATAAAGTCCGAGAGCAGGGTTATTCTCCCCCCGAGATAGGTCCAGTGGTGCCCACGACCAGCCGCCTTCAACCCGTGCCCAAGACTGTGCAGAAGTTCGCACTGCTCATTTTATTGGCGGTGACGGCGTCTCAGGCAGCCTTGTCGCAGGCGGTCCGGGCGGTCTCAGGATTCGCGCCGCAAAGGCGTCTGGGTTACCGCAGTGGCGATCAGTGGGAACCGGCTATGGCTGCGGATGCCCACGGGCACATTTACGTGCTTTATCCGGAGTACGGCGCCGTGCCCGAATGCCCAACCTGTACGGCCCCGACGGTTGCCCTGCTGGTCAGCAGCGACAACGGATTCTCGTGGCACTCCTCTCGTCCACTGCTTCCGTTCCCGACTGGTCAGTTTGATCCGCAGATTGTGGTGGATCCCCAGGATCGGCAGACGGTGTACGCATCGTGGCTGCAGAATGATAAGCGCGACATCATTGTCGCGCGGTCGCTCGACTTTGGCCGCAATTGGTCTTTCTCAGTAGCGGAGCACGGCCGCGAGGACGCAGACAAGCCGGTGCTCGCCGTCCATGGTGCGGATGTTTACGTGGGGTTCAACCACGAGGAGAAATTCCTGGTCGCCGCCTCGCACGATGCGGGGCAGACGTTTAGCGTGGTGAGCGTGAATCCCGCGGCTCCGCCGGGATGGTCGCTGGCCGGCGGCGCAACCGTCGATCCCGCCGGTAACGTTTATTTTGGCTGGACGGCATACGCTCGCCGCGAAATGCCTCTGCACCCGGTGAGTGTGTACATAAGCCGTTCGTTTGACAGCGGCCGCAGCTGGAACACGATGCTGCTGGACGTTTCGGGTGCTCCGCCGGGATGTGATGCCCAGGGTTGCCAAGTTGGCTTTCTCGGCGCGCAGATCGCGCTCGCATCGGATGCAGCCGGGTCGCTCTATGCTCTGTGGAACTCCGGGAACATCGGCGGTGGCCCAGAGCGGATTTACTTTTCGTCGTCCACCACGGGCGGGGCAAGCTGGACTGCGCGGACTGGCGTATCGGATGCCGCGCCGGGTGCGGAGCATTGCTTTCCCGCCATTGTCGCCGGCACGCCCGGCGATGTTCGCATCGCATGGATGGATGCTCGGATCCCCGAACCCGCCCACCCCAACCACCGGTTGTGGAACACTTTTTACCGCAGTTCGACCAACGGCGGCGCGACCTGGAGCCCCGAAGCGCAGCTCTCCGGTCCCAGTCGCGGATACGATTACGTTTTGCCCGGGGGTTTCCGATTCCCCTTCGGAGACTACTTCGGCTTGGCTATCGACAGCGAGGGCGTCACTCATGCCGTGTGGGGCGAAGGGCGCGATTATAAATCTCCGGGCTCAATCTGGTACACTCGCGGTCGTTAATCAGTAGCCGGGCGATCAACACTCCCAAGTCTAGAGTCTTAGGCAACGTTTTCCTCGTTGCATTGCGGACCTGATCCCGGCGCGGTTCAATTTCGCGTGACGGAGGCGTGCATGCATTTTCTGGGAGTCAATCTGTGGGCTGTCCTGGTTTCCGCTCTGGCCACCATGGTGGTCGGCTTCGTTTGGTATTCGCCGATGCTGTTTGCCAAGCCGTGGATGGTTTTGATGGGCTACGATCCCAACGACAAGGCCAAAATCGCGGAGATGCAGAAGAGCGCCGGGCCGTCGTATGCCATGTCACTGATTGCGAGTGTGCTGTCGGCGATCGTGCTGGGGAAAATCATCGCTGTATCGGGAACGGTGGGCGCGCTTGACGGTCTGAAGATCGGCTTGGTCGTGTGGCTGGGATTCGTCACCACGGTGCAGTTCACCAACGCGCTGTTCAGCCGCCAGCGCAATAGGCTTTACATGATCAATACGGGATATCAGGCGGTTTGCTATGTCGTGATGGGCGCGATTCTGGGTGCCTGGCGGTGAGACGCGGCGACTCTCGGGCTATTCCAGCAGCATCCCGCCAATGAGATTAGAAATCTGCGCGATGTGGTGCTCGCGGCACCACTCCTGCAGTTCGTCCACGATTTTCTCGGTGGCACAGGGATCCCAATAACTGGCCGTGCCGATCTGCACCGCGGTCGCACCGGCCAGCATGAACTCGATGACGTCCGCGGCGGTGGAGATTCCACCCATGCCAATCACCGGGATCCTCACCGCGTGCGCCGCATCGTAGACCATGCGCACCGCGATGGGCTTGATCGCCGGTCCGGAAAGTCCGGCCGTAATGTTCGCGATCCGCGGCTTGCGCGTCTCTGTATCGATGGCCATGGCCACAAATGTGTTGACCAGCGACAGAGCATCGGCGCCCGCTTCCTGCGCTACGTATGCCATCTGGGCGATGCTGGTCACATTGGGCGAGAGTTTGACGATCAGCGGACGATCGGCCACACGCCGCGCGGTAGTCACTAACTCATCGAGCGTACGCGGATCGCTGCCAAACTGCAGCCCTCCATGGGCAGTGTTGGGGCAGGAGACGTTCAGTTCGTAGGCGGCGATGCCTTCTCCGCCATTGAGAATTTCGATGGTTCGCTCGTAGTCTTCGCGTGTGTAGCCGAACACGTTGGCAATCACCACGGCGTTCCGGATCTGCCGCAGCCGCGGCATCTTCTCGTCAAGAAACGCCTGCGCGCCCATGTTCTGCAGTCCAATCGCGTTCAACATGCCGGCTGCTGTCTCCCACAGGCGCGGCGGTGGATTACCGATGATCGGCTCTTTCGACAGGCCCTTCACCACAAGACCGCCGAGTTTGCCCAGGTGGACTACATCCTCGAACTCGACGCCGTAACCGAAGGTCCCGCTGGCAGCAATGACTGGGTTCCTGAGTTGGAGACCGGCCACGTTAACGCTCAGGTCCGGGTGGGATGCGGTCATGGCTTGTTCTCTCCGGGTTGGTTCTCTCCCGCGCGCGCGGCGCTTGCGCCGGATGAACCACTCCCGCGATGTGGCGGAGCCAGTGCTTCGGTCAGCACGCGTCCCACAGAATGGGTGGGCGCGTTGATTCCGAGCAACGACGCCAGAGTCGGCGTCATGTCCACAGGTTCGACGCTGCTGCGATAAGTTCCCGCCTGGAAGGGCAGCCCGTAAAAGGCCAGCGGAACGTGCGTATCGTAGTTATAGGGCGAGGTATGGTCGGTGCCTTTGCCGGGCCCGACGGTATATATGTCCGGGATGCCCATCACGTACCAACTCCCCTCGGGAGAATAACTGTTCAGGTATTTTCGTCCCAGTGCCGTGTTGGGGACCTCGCCTAACGCGAGTTGCGACTTGGTGAAGTAGTCGCGCAGGCCCACTTGCTTCATGGCCTCGCCCACGGCGCTCTCAGCATCATGCTCGCGCACGTGAGCTGCGCCGAAGGCGTCCGGATCGAGCCAGGCCAGGGGATAATCCAGCTTCAAATAGGAGGCCGGATGTCCGGGAGAGAACTTCGCCGTGATTGCGGCGTTGATCTGCGACTCTAGCTTGGCGACGTCGAGATTCGCCGCCGGAATGCGCAGTTTCTTCACCTGCTCTGGCAACGACGAAACACCGTGGTCGGCGGAGAGAGCGATCCAGACATCGGCCAATCCGATCTGGTGGCCGAGGAAATTGATGAAGTCGGCGAGTTCCTTATCGAGATCGAGAGCCATCTGGCGCATCTCGGCAGAATCGGGGCCGACCTGATGACCAAGAATATCGTTGGGCGAGAGACTGATCGAAAGCAGATCGGTAGCCGGGCCGCGACCGACGTTTTCGTAGACCACCAATTCTTTTGCGAACTCGAACTCGTACTCGTTGCCGAACGTGGTCGATCCCACGACCTCGTAGAAACCGGCTTCCGAGCCGTCCTTGCCTTTGCGATGTACGGTCGAGCGCAGCAGTGTTCCTTCCGCGCTTTTCCAGTCGCGATCCCAGTACTTAGCGGGACGTGTGGAGTTGAAATCCATTACCCAGCGCGGGAGTTCGTTGCGGTAGTAGGTGGAGGTCACCCAAGAACCGCTTTTCGGGTCAATCCAGTACGCCGCATCTCCAGCGAAACCGGCGGGCAAAACCGCCGCGCGATCCTTCAGCGAAACTCCGAAGACGCGAGCCTTGCCCTCGGTGGCAAGTTTGAGTTCATCGCCGAGCGTGTCGGCCAGCAGGTTGTGCGGGGAGGCACCAGCTTTGTCTCCCGCGACGCCGATCAGCTTACTGTCGTCGTCTTCGACCGAAGTCACCATGCGCTTCTTTTTCTGGTCCCACCATTCGTTGGCGGCGATGCCGTGGCCATTGCTGTATGCGCCGGTGAACAGCGTCGAGTGCCCGGGAGCAGTACGTGTGTTCGCGTAGTCGTAATAGCAATTGGAAAAGTAGGCGCCGTGGTCGAGAAGGAAGCGGAAGCCGGAGTCTCCAAACTGGTCACGATAGCGTTCCAGGTAATCGCCGCGGAATTGATCGATCACAATCACCACGACCAACTTGGGGCGTCCGTTATAGGCCGAGGCGAAACCGCGAACCGGTAGTGTGGCAACCACCACGATCACGGCCAGGGCCAACGAGAGAGATGGCGTGGCCGATCTGGGGGAAGACCTCATCGCGAAGGTAGTTTACACAGGCGGGGCGTATCCGCCAAAGATCGCGTTCGGGGCGGGGCTAAGCACTAGTACATCATCAGAACGATCAGATTCTCTCACGGAGGGATCACAGAGCAGGAGTGCTGGCGGCAGACACGTAGCAAGCTACGTCTCTACGATTACTAGACTGGAACCGGCACGCTTTCCACGATCTCGCGCAGGACCTGGTCTGACTGCTCGGACTTTTTCAGGGTTGAGGCGTAGAGGCCGTTGACCACAACTCTGTGGGCGAAGACGGAAACGACCAGGGGCTTGAAGTCTTCTGGAGTGCAGTAGGAGCGGCCTTCGAGAAAAGCCATGGCTTGGGCGGCGCGGTAGAGAGCCTGCGAGCCACGGGGCGAGACGCCGAGCGAGAGAAATTCCGACTCGCGAGTGCGGCGGACGATTTCGAGTGCGTAGCTCACCAAGGACTCGTCCACGCGGATGAGTTTTACAGCTTCCTGCATCTCGAGCACATCCGCACCGGTGAGAACCGGGTGGAGATCTGCCATATGTGAGGCTCCGGCTTCCGAGCGAAGGATCTCGCGCTCGGCCTGGGCGTCGGGATATCCCATGCGCACGCGCAACAGAAAGCGGTCGAGCTGCGACTCGGGCAGGGGATAGGTTCCGTGATGCTCCACGGGATTCTGCGTCGCAATCACCAGAAACGGCTGCGGCAGTTCATACGAATGCGCGTCGACCGTGACCTGGCCTTCATTCATCGCCTCGAGCAAAGCGGACTGCGTTTTGGGCGTGGTGCGGTTGATCTCGTCGGCGAGAAGGACGTTGGTGAAGACCGGTCCACGCTTGAATTCGAACTGCTGCTCCATCGCGGAATAGACGGAGATGCCGAGGACGTCGGAGGGCAGCATATCGCTGGTGAATTGCACGCGCTGAAAGGTGCAATCGATGGCCCGCGCCAGAGCCTGACCGAGCGTGGTCTTGCCGACGCCGGGAACGCCTTCGATGAGCAGATGTCCGCGGGCGAAGATCGAGACCAGGGCCAGGCGGACCACGTCGTCTTTGCCACGAATCACGCGGCGGAGGGCCTTGTCGAGTTCTTTTGCTTTGTGGGATACGGCGCTGGCGGTCTCGGGCGACATTCTTTTGATTCTACTATCGGGTTCGGCGGGTGGCGGAGTTACGGACGTCATGAAGCTTCTAGCTTCTAGCTCCTAGCTTCTAGCTAATCAACTTCCGATTCTCCACGGCTGCAGATTAAGAACGTCGGCTCTCCCGGTGCTTGCGCGGGCGCCAGAAGGAACGCTTAACGAATGTCTGAGCTAGAAGCTAGCAGCTTGAAGCTGTCTTATTGTGTAAACTCCGCGGGCCTTCCCGTCAGGCGTTCGATGCGCTTGGCGATGGGAGGGTGGGTTGAGAACAGGTTGCCGAAGCTCATGCCTCCTAAGAAGGGCTGAATGATGAACAGATGCGCGGTCGACGGGCTTGCCTGCAAGGGAAGACGACGCGCGTAGGCGTCAATCTTCTGTAGTGCGCTCGCTAAGGCATAGGGATTGCCGGTGTAATGCGCGCCGCTGGCGTCGGCCTGATATTCGCGCGAGCGCGAGACGGCAAGCTGAATCAGAGTGGCAGCGATGGGGGCGACGATCAGCATGAAGAGTGCGGCCAAGCCTCCTCCGCGATTGTCGCGGCTGTCGCGTTCGTAACCGCCGAAGATCATGGCCCAGCGGCCCATGCTGGCGATCATGGTGACGGCGCCTGCCAGAGTGGCGGCGACGGAACTAATCAGGATGTCGCGGTTGTTGACGTGGCCTAGTTCGTGGGCGAGGACGCCTTCGAGTTCTTCGTCATTAAGCAACTCGAGAATGCCATGCGTGACCGCGACCGAGGCATGTTGCGGATTACGTCCGGTGGCGAAAGCGTTCGGCGATTCTGTGGGGATGACGTACATCTTGGGCATGGGGATGCCGATTTTCTGCGTCAGGCGTTCGACGGCGGCGTAGGCGCGTGGGAGTTCTTCGCGCGAGACAGGTTGCGCGCGGTAGGTCGCGAGCGCGATCTTGTCGGAGAAGAAGTAGGCGACGAAGTTCATCACGGCGGCGAAGACGAGCGCAAGGATCATGCCGTTCTGGCCGCCGAAGGCGCGGCCGATGAACATCAGCAGCAAGGTCATCAATGTGAGCAGAAATGCGGTCTTGAATGCGTTTCCCATAGAATTCTTGAGTCTAGCGTTATTAGATGATAAGCGGGGTGGGGAGATGCACGGGTGCCGATTTGGGAATAACGGCGTCAGGGGACCCCTTCCCCCCTCCCCTTGGTTTATTAGAATCATTGAGTTGGCGGGAGAATTAAAATAAATATTTGGGGCTCAATCAGTTGCGGGCAAAATCTTGCGGAATAAGGGGTTAGGTGGGCTTGGCGGTGGGGACTCACTGTGGACCCTCACTTTTTTTGGGGTCGCGAGGTTGAAGAGTTTGTGGCGGGATTTCACTTATACCTAACGGAGTCTGCGTCATTACTTTTTCTGTCGCCCTTACGGGGCTTATTTCGTCTACTCCCTTGCTGTCCCACGGCTTGCGCCGTGGGCTTCATTCTTCCGCCGCTTCCCGGCTGACTGTCGCCACGCAGAGGCTCACACCGATTTGGCGGCTTCACGTTTTAGGGCGCGTTGCAGGGTTTGGTCCAAGGCAGACTTGGTTTTTTCGTATTCCTGCTGCGAGATGCGGCCTTGTTTGTGTTCGACTTCGAGTTCGAAGAGCTCTTCTTTCAGGCCTTCCAACAGCATGGAGGTCGAGGAGGTCTGGGGACGCACGGGCTGCGGGCGTGCTTCGGATGAACGACCGTCGCTGGGACTAGGCTCGCTCGCGCGAACCTCCCTCGTGCGTACCTCGCGTACGGGCGGAGGTTCGGGTTCCTCGAAATCCGCGTCGAGATCGGGCTCTTGCATTTTTTGCAAAGCCTTCTTGGATTTCGGGCGGGCCGCTTCGCGAGCGGCAGCTTGCTGGCGCGAGGCTACGTAGACGCCTCCGACTACTAGCGCTACGGCGAAGGCGCCGAGTATCCACCAACGATATTTCTGGAGAGGATCCGGAGCGTCGATGGGAGGGCCGAGCCCGCCGCCCGGACGATTGTCGCTCTGGGCGCCGCCGCCGCCGTCGCTGGGCGCGCCGGCGTTTTCCTGACGTGCTTGCAGCGTGCCTGTTCCCGACACCTTGAAAGCTAATGACTGTCCTGCCTGTGCGCCGGAAGCCACTTGCACATTGGCGTCGGGCTGCTGCGGGTCATTCATGGGCTGGTAGTTGGTGCCGGAGGCGGCCGCGAAGTTCATGCCCTTGGGCACGATGGCGACGAAGTGTTGCAGCGGGTAAATGCTCTTGGGATCAATGTTGGCGCTGCCGTCGTAGGGGAGCTGGTATTCGACCTGGAATTGCGTGGTGCCGGGGCGCAAGGGGAAGAGAAACGAGTAACGCGTCTTCTTGTCATCTTGCGGGACCGGCATTTGACTAAGCGGGTTGCCGTTCGCGGTCATGGCCGAGCCGTTGACAATCTTTGCGCCATCGGGGACGTAGAACTCCAGGTTGCGCTCGTTCATCTGGGTGCGCGGAGGCTTGGACTTGTTCTCGACTGCGAAGGCGCGCATGACATCGAGTTGGTTTCCCTCCGCCTGCACGCGCATGATGTCGGCGACGACCTCGATGCCGTCGACTTGCTTCGCTACGTCGTTGACTTCGACTTCGACCGACGTAGTTCCAGGAGGTGCCATGCGGTGGTAGGTGACTCCCTGGTGGATGGCGCGGACCAGGTGCGGGCCCTGCGCATCGAGCTTGAAGCTGAAATTGCCCTTGGCGTCGGCTTTGGTGCGACCGGCTTCTTCCATGCCCTGGCCGAGGGTGAGCAGGACAACTTCGTCGCCGCCGGCGGGCTTGCCGGTAGTGGCGTTCTTCACGGTGCCGGTCAGGGTTTGGGCGACGGAGAGGGAAGTGAGAAAGAGGAGGGCCGAGCCGAGGAGCGTGGCACGCGAACGCGAGCCTGGTGGGCGCGTTTGTGCAGAGAATTCCCTGACAGGTCGGTTGGAAGCATAAGCAGGGTAGGGGTCCTTCGACTCCGCGGGGACTGCGCTTCGCGCACTCCCCGCTACGCTCAGGATGACAGATTTCAATGCGCTAGCTGCGCTCGCGATGACAGGGGTTTTTGAGATTTGGGTTTCGGTCATGGTCTTGATTTTCCTGGTACGGCGGCGGCTTTGCCTTCGAGGCGGGCGATTTCGGCTAACAGCGTCGCGGCTTCGTCTTGCAGGGACGCTTTCATGGACTGGTAGTCGGCATCGGGGACCTTGCCGGCTTTGTATTCGAAGTTCAGGTCGCGCAGGTTTTCGTAGACGACGTCTCGACGCTCGCGCAGGTACGAAGCGCGTGTTTTCTCAGGACCCAGGTAGAGCTTGCCCGGCAGATAGAAAACGTAGAACAGCACGGCGGCGGTGAACAGCAGGCAGCAAGCCAGTTCGAAGCTCATAAGTCAATCTCCTTACGGGCCTGATCGCGGAATTGTTCCAATTCGGCGCCGTGAAGGGGGCGCAGGCCGTCGGCGATGGCAGGCGCAGGCCGGTTCTTCCAGAGGCGGACAATGTAGATAACGAGGCCGAAGCCGAAGATCAGGGCGGCGAAGGGCATAATCCATGCGGTGCGATCAAAGCCAGTGCCGGTGGGAGCTGCGAGGACGGTGGGTCCGTATTTTTGCACGAAGGCTTGCTCGACGAGGCTGTCGCTGTCGCCGCGGGTGATGGCGGCCTGCAGTTCGTTGCGCATGCTGTCGGAGTCGGGGCAACCCACGTGGTTGCACTCGAGCAGGACCTGGTTGCAGCTGCAGATGCACATCAGTTGATGGCCGAGGTCGTGGAAGCGCGAGGCGGGATCGCCAGCGCCGGCCAGGGCGAAGACGGCGAGAGAGAGGAGGGCGCAGTGGAGAAGGCGGCGGAGGGCGGGTTGTGGTCTCGTATTCATAAAGATTGAGTCTGATCGAGTTTTGGCCGAAAATCGTGCCGTCCCTACGGGACTGGTTCTCCGCTCGTGGAGCTTTCCCGGCACTTCCGTGCCGGGCTTTCACATGCCGTCGCTTCGCGGCTGGATGCCAGATTGGATAGTCAGCATCTTCGCCTCGAAAACAGCGTTCTCCAGTTTTTAATTCCCCAAAACAGCCGGCCTGCGTCCGGCGGACAGCGGCTGTCCCCACATTTCAGAATCTAATCCCCCGTGGCTACGGTAGCCGGTTGCTCCACCAGCCTCCGCGCGGGAACCCTTGCTTGCGCTGGGGCGTTGGGGACCAGGGCTAGACCGGTACCCAGGAGCATGAGCCACACACCAAGCCAGATCCACATCACCAAGGGATTCACGTGTGCCTTGAGGATGGGATGGCCTGTGTCCTGATTCAATCCTTCATAAACGATGTAGAGATCCTCGTTGATCGTGGAGCGAATGAACGGCATAGTCGAGGTCTGGTTGCTGGCTTTGTAGAAGCGGCGCTCGGGCGTCAGCGTGTCGATCACCTTGCCGTTTTTATAGACATCGAGAACAGCCCACTCGGCGGCGTAGTTGGGGAAGTCCTCATCTGTATAGGAGCGGCAGACCAGAGTGTAGCCGCCAATATACATTTTGTCGCCGTAACTCATCTCTTGTTCTTTTTCCTGATTGAAGGCAGCGCCGGCCATTCCGATGATGATGACCACCGCGCCGAAGTGGACAATATAGCCTCCGTAGCGGCGCGTGTTGCGATGGGTAAGCTGGACCATGGAGGCGAACATCCCCTGGCCGGTATGGTTGGAGATGACTTTGCCGCCGCGGTAGTACTCGCTGGCGATGGTCAGAATGACCAGCACGGCCAGGCTGAGAGCCATCAGCGAGTAGAAGTAGGAAATGTCTTTCCAGGGGCGAAGACCGAAGGGGCCTCCCCAGGAAGGCGGAGTCAGCATCAGGAAGATGGCGACGATGACCGCGCCGGCGGTGGGCCAGGCGAAATTACGCTTGAGGCTTTCAAATGAAGTCTTGCGCCATGCGAGCAGAGGGCCGATGGCGGTAAGGATCAGGAGCAGAAGCGCGACCGGAATCGCAACCCGATTGTAGAAGGGTGCGCCAACGGTGACTTTGTTGCCCTGCACCAATTCGGAAATCTTCGGGAACCATGTTCCCCACGCCACGGTGAAACAGAGCAGCACAAAGAGAAGGTTGTTGAACAGGAAGCTTGATTCGCGCGAGATCAGGGATTCGAGTTTGTGCTCGGTGCGCAGATGCTCCCGGTTCTTGATGTAGAAGAAGATGAAGACTGCGAAGATGACGGCGAGAAAATATGCGAACCAGACGCCGATCGAAGACTGCGCGAAGGCGTGGACGGAACTGATGATGCCGCTGCGGGTGAGGAACGTTCCCCAGATCGCGAGCCAAAACGAACCAAAGACCAGCCACATGTTCCAGACTTTGAGCATGCCGCGCTTTTCCTGCATCATGACCGAGTGCAGGAAGGCTGTGCCGAAGAGCCAGGGCATCAGGGAGGCATTTTCGACTGGGTCCCATCCCCAGTAGCCGCCCCATCCGAGAACGGAGTAGGCCCAGTGGGCGCCGAGGAAGATGCCGCAGGTGAGCAATCCCCAGGTGACCATGGTCCAGCGGCGGGTGATGTGGATCCATTTGTCGCCGGGATACTTCATGATCAGAGCGCCCAGTGCGAAGGCGAAGGGCACGGTGGTTCCGACGTAGCCGAGATAGAGCATCGGCGGATGGATGACCATCTCGGGATATTGCAGAAGGGGATTGAGGCCGCTGCCATCGGCGCGGAGCGGGCCTTCGAGAAGGCCGAAGGGATTCGCCGCGAAATTCACGAGCGATAGAAAGAAGATCTGGACGCCGGCGAGAACCACCGAGGCGTAGGCGAACAGGCGAGGGTCGGTTTTGTAGCGCAGGCGCAGAACGAATGCGTATCCCGACAAGAGCAACGACCAGAAGACCAACGAGCCTTCCTGTCCGGACCACAGCGTGGCGAATTTATAAGGACCGGGGAGGTCGCGATTGCTGTGATGGAAGATGTAGGCGATGCGGAAATCATTGTTGAAGGCGGAGATGACCAGGCAGATGGCGGCGAGCAGCACCGCAACGAATACGGTGAGACCGGCGCGGCGCGCCGTTTCGGCGATCCGATCGGAGGACTGGCGCAGCCCGGCAAGCAGGAACGACCAGAACGAATCGGAGCTGTGATCGACGGCTTTGACGCCGCGCTGAGCTCGCCCGTCAGAAGCGGGGTTGCGTAGCACGAGCGCGACGATTCCGGCGGCGAACGAATACACGCTCAACGCCAGGGCTATGAGCAAGGCAAAACTACCTATTTGCGCCATGTCGGGGGTCCCCAACATATTTTTTCAGAAAGCCACGGTTGAGGCAACTGGGGAGGCAGGAAAACAAGTATCAGTAGGACACGCCGGGGTGGACAACAGGGAACTGGAACTTGGAACGGGAAGGAGAGGAAAGGGGAGTACCGGAAAATCGATTGGGCGGGAAGGTCGCATTGCCGCCCTGGAGCGGCGGCCTGGGCTCGGCCGCCATTCGCGGTTCGGGCGACGAGTCGGCGCTATGCGCTTTGCTGGTGGTAACGTTGGCGAATCTCGCGCTCGGCGCTTACCCAGTCCTCGGTTTCGTGGCCAGGCGCGAACCCGCGCCGCTCGGAAAGCAAGTAGGCAAGGCGGCGAATCTCATCTTCGAGGTTGATGGGAACGAGGTTCGAACGGGACTCCGCTTTCACGATCTGGGGCTTGCGTGCTTTCTTTGGGGTCTCATTTTTCATTTCAGTTTTCATGGATTCGGCGGCCGGGTGAGCCGCGATGGTTTCCGGCGATGCATTGCCAGGAGCGGATACCGCTGTAGTTGGGCTGGAGGCGAATTCCTCCGTGCCAGAATGCTTCTTGGGAGATTTCGATCTGGGCATAAGTGGTTACTCCTTAAGGTCTCCTAAGTGTTTAGGAATGATTGGAATAGTTAATAAATGAACAACATGCATACACGTTTCCCCAGCAAGTTCGCTATTGCCACACAATGGTTGCTCTTGCGAAGGTTATTCTTAATATAAACCTACCGGGGCTGTGGAAGGGGGCAAGTTGTAGTAATAAAAATGATACGGGCATGCGAAATCCTGAACCCGGAACTCGAAACGGATCTGATTGCGAGCAACCACATCTGGCGCCGGTCGGCGCCTGCGCTGGTGCGAAATGGCTTGCTATAATCGAGATCTGCCAGAATGGCGCTATCGTCTAGGGGTTAGGACGGAAGATTCTCAATCTTCAAACCCGGGTTCGATTCCCGGTAGCGCTACCAATTCTCCTTCAATCACTTACAACATTTCCTGCTACGGTTGCTTCAGGCGACTGTGGCCACTTTTGTGGCCGGTTTTTGCACAGCTTCCACAGGCATCGCTGACAACTGATTCCGCCGCTCCATCGCTTGCCTGATCTGTTGCACGTTCGAGTGCGTGTAGATGCGTGTAGTATTCACCGAACCATGTCCCATCGCATCCATCACCGCCATCAAGTTGCCGGTGCCCTCCATCGCATCCGTTGAGAAGCGATGACGCGCACAGTAGAGAACGACCGATTCGGGGATGCCCGCCAACCGCTTGGCTTCGAGCCACTGCTTCGAAACCTCGCGATCGGTAATGTAGCCGCTCCGAGCTCGCTTCGAAGGAAAGACCCATCCTTCATTCACGCCTTCCTTGCGCGCTAAGAGTGCTGCCTTGACGCGCTCGGTGAGCGGGACGTAACGCCGGGACTTCCGGGATTTGCCACGCGGGTTGAAGATCAACCCTTTGTCCCAATGAATGTTTTCCCAGCGCATGCGGAAGATTTCCCCCGGGCGAAGGCCCGAATCAAGCATGATCAGCAAGATCTTGCGAAACGGCTCCCAGCCCACCCGCGACTTCCTGCCTTTTCCAGTAAGGCGCGGACCGGCTGTAGCTGCCAGCGGCCCCTGCTCCATCCATGGCTCGAGCAGCTGTTCCCGGCCCTGTTCCTCCATGAGTTTCACGACCGGGACAGCGAACAGCAGTTGCCAGTCTTGCGCTTTTTTCAGCATGTGCCGAAGTGTGCGCAAAGCATTGTTGGTGTTCGCCGCAGACGATCCTGGACGGTCAGAGCGTGATCAGCGGTGATGTGATCGAGCTTCATACCTGCCATGGATGTGGACTCCAGGAGTTGCCAGCCCACCCGGTAATATCTGCGGGTCGGCTCCTTTGGCGGACGGTCCGTGGGCAACGACTCCAGCCAGTTAAAAAAGCGGTTCGAAAAGCCGGCCAGCGTTGGAACTTTCTTGTTCCATGGGAACTGACCGTCTTCCAGTAACCGCGCGAGCACTAACGCTTCTACTTTTTTGGCTTCCGCCTGACGGGAGGTCTTGCAACTCCCCCGATAGCGTCTGCCCTTCCAGCGAAACGCGAAGTGCCATGTGTTTCCTCGTTTAAAGAGCGACATGTTTTTCCTCCATGGTCGCTCTCGCTTTTGAGACACGCAGGTTGCGCAGGATGAATTTCTCGAGCGCAACAGCATCATATCTCACCAAGCGTCCGAGTTTTACATAATTGGGACCGTCTCCACAGGCACGCCAGTAGCGCAACGTGTTAACGCTCACGCTCAATCGTCTGGATACCTCCTGCTCGTCCAAAAGTTGAATGTCTGTCATTTGCGTTTGCCCCCGTCCCTGGCCTTTGGCTACGGTCTCGACCATAAGTTTCCAAAGAAGTGGCGCGGATCAAAAAACCCCGGCAACCGCGGTTGCATGGAGACAAGTTATCTCCGAAGGGAAAATGCAAGGCTGGGATGGTTTGTAAGCTGTTTCTCGAATTCGGTCAAACAGTGGCCCCAGTCATCTTGGTGGATGCAGTTTTGTGTTTCAGGCTCATCGCCTTGATGGATCAGCACAGGCAGTGGCGACTTGACCGAAATTCAAAGCGGGCTTATTTTCTTCCCTCTCACGGTGCTCGGCATTGTGCCGGGCAGAGGAGTTCGACAATGTTTCAGTGCTTGGAAGAGCTTGAGCAGGGGCTGCGACGAAGCGGTTATATCGCTGATTCGGTTGCCACGATGACGGTTTACCTGGCAGCGAGACTGCAGAAGCCGTTGCTACTGGAAGGTCCCGCCGGCAGTGGCAAGACAGCACATTGAGATCGAATTTCCTCACGATCCCTGCGATTCCGGTGCGCGCTTTGCGCTCCGCGCCGGGCCATCCTGTCCGGTCCATTCCGTCAACAGCGAGCAGCTAGTCCGGCTAGTCGCCGAGGCCGGCGAGGAACTGGTCGGCCTTTGCTATTTCGGAGACCAGCGAAGCCGTGAACGTATTGAGGCGCAACTGACTTTCGAAAGTCCAACGACCGATTCCTAAACACGGTCGCGGCGTTCATCTTCATCTTCCACCTGTTTTCCTTCGACTGAATCCTTGACACTCTCGCCGTCAGATTGCCGCGCGAGTGATTGACGCTGGAAGTCGCTGGAGATGCGAAATCCCGGCCCGACAAGGTCGATCAGCACAATCACTCGCGGGACGATCTGATAAACAAAACTCGTGGAAACCTCGAAAAATAAACCGGTTTTCGGCAGCCACAATCATAGCTATAATAGCCATGACGGAGGTGGCCCCTCATGCGAAGCGTTAATGTTGCAGAACTCAAGAACCGACTGAGCAAATATCTTACTTTTGCTAAGGGCGGGGAGGAAATCATCATACGGGACCGTAATCTTCCTGTGGCGAAGCTGGTTCCTTTTTCTCCTGGACAGGGCACCGAAGAAGAGCTGCTCTTAGTCGCTGCCGGCAAGATGCGATTGCCTGAGAAGCCGGTCGATCTGGAGAAGCTATTGCGAATTCCAACAGGCAAACACCTCGGTCGAGCGGGAACGCAAGCTCTGCTTGAAGATCGGGAACAATCGCTATGAGCAAGCAACCTGCTTTTTGGGACTCGAGCGCGCTGGTGCCACTGTGTGTGCATGAATCGACGAGTCGTCAGGCGCATGCTCAACTGCGGAAGTTCCTGCCGGTCGTGTGGTGGGGGAGTTTAGTGGAAGTCCACAGTGCAATGGCTAGACTCCATCGCCTCGGCCAGCTGACCGATCCAGAGGAACAAAAGGCTCTGTCTCAACTCGACCTGCTAAACCGCGGCTGGAGGGAGATTCTCCCAGGCGATCACGTGCGCGAATTGGCGACGCGTCTTTTGGACGCTCATGACTTGCGAGCTGCTGATAGCTTGCAACTAGCTGCCGCTCTGACCTGGTGTCAACAGCGTCCGGCAAAGAGGACCTTCTTATGTGCAGATCAACGACTATCCAGGGCGGCAGTAGCGACTGGTTTCTCTGTCCTGGAACTCTCCTGAGCGGTCTCCTCTCGATCTCTGGAACACCTTTCTAATACGTCCCACGCTTTCCATGGCTTCCGATTCAGCGGCAAGGCCGCTTTCTGCCCACTTTCTAGTTACAGGAGGACTGCAATGCCAAAGAGCGTAAACAAGGTGATCCTCGTTGGGAACGTCGGCAAGGATCCAGAGATCAAGTACACACCGAGCGGCATCCCGGTTGGAAAGTTCAGCCTTGCCACCAATGAGCGCTTTAAGGATGAGAACGGTGAATTCCAGGAGCGCACTGAATGGCACAACATCGTCGCCTGGCAGCGTTTGGCGGAAATCGTCGGCGAATACGTTTGCAAAGGTTCCAAGCTTTACGTCGAGGGAAAGATTCAGACCTCGAGTTGGGAAGATAGGCAGAGCGGGGAGAGAAAATATCGCACTGAAATCGTCGCCCGCGACCTGCTGTTGCACGGCCCGCGGGAAAACAGCGGCGGCGACCACCAAGGTCCGACGCACAACGAGAATCAGGACCAGCCTTCCCACTCTGGCTCCGGCGAAATTGTGGACCAGGATATTCCATTCTGAAACGTTTGGGAGATTCCTGTACATCCTTACGAAGGGAGAGCTGTCATGAGCCCAGCCAACGGATACGCCAATGACGACGCAAATATCCCCACCACGGCAGTGCAGCAGATTGCTCCGCCGATTAGCGATACAAACATCCCCACTGCCCTGACACTGACCGCGTCAAAGATCAAGGAGTTGATCGCTAATCTGGAGGTACCCTTCCATCCGTCAGTGATCGAATGGCGCGTCACCAACACGAGCAAGGGCGGCTCGCCGCGTAGCCAGGTTATGCCCTACGCCGACCAGAGAGCTTACACAGATCGTCTGAATACGCTGGTTACTCCGGCGGGCTGGACACGCAGGTACACAATTCATACCAGCGCGAATTTTGAGCGGAGTATGGATCAGAAGATCGTCGCGAAAGTGCTGGTCACTTGTGAGCTGACCATCTTCGGTTTGGGTTCGCATTCGGCCACGGGAGAAGAGTGGGCCGACGACGACAACGCTGCCACGGCTGCGGAAGCGCAATCTTTCAAAAGGGCCTGCTACTGTTTTGGACTCGGGCGGTATCTGTATTACTTCACTGGCGCGTGGGTCGATCTGGACGAGCGCAAGCGGCCCAAAACTGTTCCGAAACTGGACGGCTGGGCAACGCCTGAAGGATGGCGCCGGGGTCTCCGACCCTACGCAGAGGGGAATTCGAAGCCGGCCGTGCGAACAACTGCTGGGAACGGCGGAAATTGCGATGGCCATCGCAACGGCAACCGTGCGAGCGAGCATGGTGCCGGCCTCGTTCGCGAGATCGAGCAAATGGAACGAGCGCTGGGGCGATACATGTATCGCGGGTTGTTGAAGACCCTAGCGAGGGTATGGAATCCGAAGGATATTCAGGACCAAGCGCTCCAACAGAAAGTGCTGGCACACATGCAAGCCGCAGAACGGGGCTTCCGCCGATTGGATGCGGCGCTAGAACGTGTCGGGCCGGAAGCGCTGACCCAAGTACTCCGCTCTCTGAAGTTGCAATCCATCGATCGAGTGGACAACCTTCAAGCCTTGCGTGAGATCGTGCTTGCGATGGAAGGAACTGCACAAGGAACTGCACAAGGAACTGCACAAGGAACTGCAAAATAAATGAAAAAGACTCAAGCTGGATGAAACAATAGATGATCGTCAGGAACGGCTCCAAGAGAATCTATAGTCTATTCAGCCATGAGTCTCAGTTTTCATCCCGTTTCCCCTCGGACCCTCCGAACGGAGTTCCGGCCGACACTGCGCCTTGCCTTGCCACTAATCTTCGCCGAAATTGGCTGGATGAGTATGGGTGTTGTGGACACCATCATGGTTGGGCGGCTTCCCAATAGCGCAGTGGCCATTGGAGCTACGGGCCTCGCCCAGAGTCTCTACAACAGCGTCGCGATTTTCGGTGGCGGCCTCCTTCTTGGCCTGGACACTTTCGTCGCGCAAGCACATGGACGCGAGGACATTCGAGATGCCAGGCACTCGCTCGTGAATGGATTTTTTCTGGCCCTCGTTCTCACTCCGATTCTTATGGTTCTCATATCGGTATGGCCCATGTTGATGGGGAGGTTTGGAGTCAGCTTGGAGTTGGTCCAGCCGATGAAGCCATTCTTGCAGGCGTTGAACTGGGGGACTCTGCCATTGTTGTGTTATTTCGCGCTTCGACGTTTTCTGCAGGCAGTGCATGTGGTCAATCCCATCATGTTTGCACTCGTCTCCGCCAATGTTGTGAATCTCGTGGGAGACTGGGCCCTGATCTACGGGCATCTCGGCTTTCCAGCGATGGGCATTACTGGCTCGGGCTGGTCGACGTGCGCGGCTCGCATTTATATGGCGCTCGTGCTGATAATCACTCTTGCCTATGTCGAGTCCAAGCGCAGCTTACCGGATGGGACGTTTGCGGTCGGGATCGATTTGAAACGGGTGTGGGCGCTGCTGACGCTGGGCGCACCGGCAGCCACACAGACATTGTGCGAGATTGGAGCATTTTCGGCAGCTACCGCGCTCATCGCGAAACTCGGACCGGTTCCACTCTCGGGTCATGAAATTGCCCTTAACTGTGCGGCTCTTACGTTCATGGTTCCGTTGGGAATAAGCTCGGCGGCAGCGGTGCGCGTGGGCCACCAATTGGGAAGAGGAGATCCAACGAGGGCACACCTTGCTGGGTGGTCCGCCATTTTGCTCGGCGCCGGATTCATGACCTGTACGGGTCTGCTCTTCGTCACGGCTTCGAAGCAGATCGCACGCCTGTTTAGCCCCGATCCGACGGTGATTCGGGTGGGCGCAACTCTCTTGCTCGTGGCCGCAGCTTTTCAGCTATTTGACGGCTTGCAAACGGTTGCCACGGGCGCTCTTCGTGGCAGCGGCGATACCCGCACACCGATGCTCGCAAATCTCGTCGCTTATTGGTTCATTGGACTTCCTTTCGGGTATGTGCTGTGTTTCCGATTCGGCTTGGGCGCGCTCGGAATCTGGATTGGGTTATGTATCGGTTTAATGATCATCGGGAGCGCTCTCCTCTTCGCTTGGCACAAGCGGCTGCGGTCCAAATTTCGCTTCGTTGACCTGCAGTAAAACGTGAAATCCCTACTGCGACGCGGCTCTCGGCTGCAACACAGTTCTCGAAGCTGAAAGGGAAAATCCCATGGAAAACGAACCATCAAACGCAGAGCAAGCACTTCCACCCGAGCAAGTCGCAGCAAAGGCAGCTATCCTCGCCGAATGCGAACGATTAGCCAAAGCCGGAATCACATTTGTGGCTGTACACTTCGACGGTTCATGCGATGAAGGCGTGAACGAAGAGGTCAAGTGCTACGCCACTGAGGATTACGCTTACGAAGAAGGCGAAGTTCCGAACGCTAACTTCTCGTATCTTCAGGAGCATTTTGAGACGATTGTCCCCTATGGATATGAGGACGGCTGTGGAGGTTTCGGCGACGTGATCTTGAACGTGAAAACCCGCAAGATCACGGTCGAACGCAACGATCGCTTCGAAGACTATACAACCTCGAATTATGAGGTTTGACTATGGCCCACCCAATGAAGCATGCAGAAAGCAGTGCCAGGAAATTCGGCGGCATCATTCTGAAGGTATCTTCTTGTGTGAGTGCATCTTTGGTGTAGCCATCACCAACAGCGAAGGCAAGCAAGTTCCAGTGCGCTATATCGGGGAACAGCATGTAAAGGAAGACCTGGGGCGGATTCCCACGGCGCAAGACTGGCTTTCGCAAATCCGTCCCCAGCGTTGGATGTATGGTCAGCCACTTGAACACGCCGTCTCAAAGACCTGACGCCGCCTCGTTCAACAGCCTCAACACGTTGTCGGCGGTGGTCGTCTCACCTAGCCGGGGGAAAATCTTCTCGACGCTATGGCGGTGTGCATCGGCGTCGCGGTCCGTCATCGCATCCACGACAAACACGACGTTGTAGCCGAGATCGTAGGCGCTGCGGGCCGTCGATTCCACACCCGCGCTCGTTGAGATGCCCGTCAAAAAGACCTGAGTTACACCATGCTGACGCAAGTAATCATCCAATGATGTGCCGATGAACGCGCCCACTCGCTGCTTGCTCACGATGTGATCGTCGGGGTGTTGCTCCAACTCCGAAACAATCTCGGTCCAGTCGGCTGGACGCGAAAAGTTTGGCCTTGGGGTGTCGGTGCGGCCGGGAGCCACATCCGTTACGTTGACAAGTACGACGGGCAGACCTCGCTCGCGGAAAGCGCGCGCGAGCTGGGCCGCGCAGCCGATGATTTCGGCGGTGGGGTGCACGGTCGCGAGGGCGATGATGCCTTTTTGCAGGTCAATTACGATCAAGGCGGCGGTGGTGTCGAGCTTTGTGAGTGGCATCGTTTTTCCTCCCGATCGTGTTACTTCTCTTGTTTCTTTGCAAAATTCACGCTCGACACTGTGCTTATTGCAACAACGCCTGCGAAGAAAACAACCAGCGCTAAGTTGTCTCCGGTCCAAACCTTTCCGACGCGAAACAGGATGTAACCTACGACCAGATTCAATAGTGCCCAGAGAACGTTCACCGTGGACGATGACAGTCCTTTTCCAGGAGGGTGAGCGAATGGGGTTGGAAAACGGTCACCGGAAGTGCCATGCACAAAATGAGGCACGACATTTGCGAGAAACATTCCGGCGAAGAAACTAGCGACGTAGTCATACCAGTTCATAGTTTTTCCTTTCGGCTGGGGCATTAGAAGGGTCATATTGCCGGTTCCTCCGCGTCGGGAATCAGGTCTATGTCGCGCGAGGGCAGCAGCCCCATCTTCTGGTAGATCGGCCGCATGACCACCCTGACTTTCGGCAGCTCGAATGTGAACCATAGCGAGCCGGCGAGGCAGAACGAGCCGGTAAGGATGACAGTGTGAGGCGCTCCAATCCGGTGAGCCAGAGCGCCAGCCAGCAGGCTGCCGAACGGCGCCGCGCCGAAAAATGCCATTGTGTAATAGCTCATCACGCGGGCGCGTTTGTCTTCCGGCACCAGAGATTGGACGATCGTATTGCTGACGGCCGCGCCCTGCATCAAACCAAAACCGACGAAGGCCATCAATACAAGCGATAGCCGCAACGTCCGCGACAGGCCGAAGAGAATCAACGCGCCGCCCAGCATCGCGGCCGCGACCTGAAGCATGCGCGTAAGCCCGACGACCGACTTGCGGGCCGCCAGGGAAAGGCCCGATACAAGCGCGCCGATTCCCGAGGCCGCCGTCAACCAGCCGAGGGTATACGCACCGCCTTGCAGCACTTGGCCGGCAAAAATCGGCAGAAGCACGGCGTAGGAGTAGCCCATTAAGCTGAGAAGTGCAAAGAGCAGAAGGATGATGCGTATGGGCCGAAATGTACAGACGTAGTCCCAACCCTCGCGCATTTGTTCCAACATGCTGGCCGCATGGCGGCGGATGTCCTTATTATTTTCATTCTTGTTTTTATCCTTATCATCATCCTTGGGCTTGATGCGCATCAGCAGCAAGGATGCGATCACGGCAAAGTAACTCATGCCATCAATCAGGAAACACCATCCTTCCCCAAAGGCCCCGATCACCACACCGGCGATGGCCGGGCCGATCAGCCGCGCACCATTTGCCATCGAAGAGTTGATGGCGATGGCGTTACTGAGGTCGTTACGATCCTCGACCATCCGTACGAGGAAAGATTGGCGGCCGGGCATGTCGAAGGCATTGATTACGCCCTGGAAAGCGGTGAGAGCGATGATTTCCCAGAGAGTGATGACGTGGGCCAGCGTAAGCGCGGCCAGGGCGAGTGACTGAACGGCGGCTGCGGCTTGTGTCCACAGCAGCAGCTTGCGGCGATTGAGGCGCTCGACCCAGACGCCCGCAAATGGTCCCAGCGCAAACGAAACAATCTGCCCCGCGAAGCTAACAATGCCAAGCAGCAGCGGCGAATGGGTCATTCGATAGACCAGCCAGCCTGTTGCCAGCCGCGTCATCCAGGTGCCAATCACCGAGATGCTCTGACCAACGAAGAAGAGCTTGAAGTTGGGGTGCCGCAAGGCTCGCCAGGCGTGCGAGATGGAAGCGAGGCGAGAGGCCTCTTCTGGGTCCGAACTGGTTGCGGTGTGGCTCACTTTTCCGCCAGACGTTTGATGACATCAGCGGCAGCGAACAGGGTCGCCTGCTCCTGTTTGTCGAGCTGGCCAATCGCTTGGGCGAGCCATGTCTGCTTCGCATCCTTGGCGCTTTTGCGCACGGCAGCGCCTTTCGCGGTGAGCGAGATATTCACTTGGCGGCCGTCGGTCGGATGCGGCTTGCGTTCGACCATGCCCATCTCCTCAAGCGCGGCGATGGTGGTTCCCATCGACTGCGGTTTCACGCCTTCCGCCCGAGCCAGATCGGCGGTGGTCGCAGGGCGGTCTTTCGCGAGGCGTCCCATGACGGCTGACTCGGTGAGGGAAAGCTCATGGGAGGCGGCCGCCGCACGCACGCGGCGCACCAATAAGCCAACGGACTGAATAAGGTCGAGCGCGGCGTCGTCAAGCGTCTTTCGCGACATGGTAGTAATAGAATACGCGATCAACAGCTAAACTGGCAAGTTTAAACTGGCAAGTCATGCTTCTTAGTTCTTGTTTTGATCAAGGCTCCAGTGGGGGGGGATTACGCCGATGTTCGAGCACAGTCTTCCGCGTCCTGCTGATCGCGCCCGTCCTCCGATGATTCCCCTGCCGGTCGCGCTCTACGTCTCCGGTGAACTCATTTTTGAACTCTATGACGGGGGACGGCCGTGCCGGAGATTCTCGATCCGTTGGGAGTGGCTCGTTCCAGCGAAGGAAAGCGCGCCAGAGGTAGCTCAGAATTCCCCAACGGGCTTAGGCCCACACCAAGATTAGTGCCAGCGTTCCATGCCCCGCCTGACGCGGACTTTCACCTGATCGCCGTGGCACAGGCTCTCAATGGGATGGCGAAATGAGACCACATGGACAAACCAACTGCGGGCTGCGCGGCGCGATCCCAGTTCATTCGGCGCGGTTGCGATCTCAAGCGCCTGTGCTACAATATACATTGCACTGTGCTACAACATTGGAGGAGCAGCGATGAAGCGTGATGCTCAAGTCAGTTCGCAGCGAAGAAAGATGCCAGTGGGTGTTCGGGGGTCGAACAAGCTAAGCGAAATCATGGTCATCGCGGAGCAGGAAGGCTTGTTGCAGGGTGAGCGGACTCAGGTCGTGCGAGGAAGAATGCCCGAGGCGTTGGTGGCAAGGGCAAAAAAGCGCACCGGGATCAATTCCGACACGGATCTCATTGAAGTGGCGCTTGCGAACATAGCGATCCAGGACGATTACGCGGACTGGCTGCTCTCCCGTCGCGGCACCGTGAGCCGCGAGGCCGATCTTGAATTCTGAACTGCAGGCTACTCTCAGACGACTCAAACCCGAAAAGCGCCGAACCCAACTCAAGCCGCGAGCGGAATCGGACCTCGAGTTCTTTGAAACCACCAGAAATAAGCCCCAAAAGCTGCTGTACGACACCACCGTTTACATCGATATCCTGCAGAGCCGCTTTCCACAAAGTGGTGAGCTGATGCTTCGCGCGACGGAGGCCTGGCATTCGCCCGTGACCGAAGCGGAACTGGCGGCGGCGATCAGCCTACTTGATCCGGCTCACTTGGGAACACGCGAGATCGTCGCGCAGATTGCAGCTGTGATCGAACGGCGCAAGAGTTACAGAACAATTATTCCGGACTCCGAGATATGGCGGGAAGCCGGCATCTTGTCGGGCATTCTCGCCCGTCTGCAGGGATATGGGAAAGACCATCGGCGCCGCGCTTTGACTGACGCCCTACTCTTCGCATCCGCACGAAAACACGGATGCACGGTGCTGACACGTAACACTGCGGATTTCGATCTCCTCCAACAGTTGGAGCCGTCCGGCAGAGTTCTTTTCTACAAATAGGACTACTGGATGTTTCTCCGGCAGACATAGTTGCACGAACTCTCCAGATGATCTAAGTCACTGCCAGTCGCACAGCATGGCCAATCAGAAGGATGCCGCTGACAGCTGCTGCTGGCACGCCTCGATTTCGCACCGCATGGCTGAATGCGGTCTTCGTTTGCGGGGATATCTCCGCTGAAGCGGACCCCAGTTCGCGAGAGCGTAGCAACCAGGCCGCTCGGTTTCGGGTTGGTGATCTTCTCCATAAGGAGGTTGCACATGCGTCCTCACGGCCAAACGAAACTAGGCTTGTTCCCCCTTCCGATAGCCGAGGCCAAGCGACTGAAGAACTGGCTGACGTTTCCCGAACGATTCTCGGCGCTCGATCCCTGCGTCGGCGATGGCGTGGCATTCACTCAGTTGCTGCATGGCGTAACGGCACATCGCTATAGCATTGAGATCGATGCCAATCGGGCTGAACGAGCGAGAGCACTCGAAATCGAAACCTTGCAGGCCAACACTATGGATGTCCGGTGCCCGCCGGAGGCGGTTTCGTTGCTTTATCTGAACCCTCCCTACGATTGGGAATCTGGGGAGAGCAACAACCAGAGATTGGAATTGGTCTTCCTGGAACACACATATCGCTGGCTCAAAGCTGGGGGCGTGCTGCTTTTCGTGATTCCGCAGCTGCGATTCGCGAAATGTGCGAGGTTGCTGGCCGAACACTTCATGGATGTGCGAGTACTCCGGCTTACTGAACCGGCTTGCCTGCAATACAAACAGATCGTTGTTCTGGCAACACGCCGTAAAAGAAACGCCAAGATCACTGACGCAGCCTTGCTAGATGGAGTGCGATACCTCGAACTTTGGCAACGAAGAGCGAGATTGAGCCGCTGGGCGACAATCCTGAAGTTCAGTACCAGGTTCCAGCCTCAGAGCGGGTTGTCTTGACCAACCTGGGCATTCCACTGGATGAAGTGGAGGACTTGTTGCTGGAATCGGCCGCATATCGTCAAGCGTGTCGCGTGCTCCGGCCCAAGTTGAATGACGTCAAAGGCCGTCCGCTCACGCCGCTGCATGGCGGACATGTCGGCCTGCTTTGCACTGCCGGAATGCTTAATGGGGTATTCGGCGAAGGCGACGCTCGTCACATCGCCCACTGGCGCTCCGTGAAATTTACCGACCATCGGGAAGAAGAGGAAGAGGATGGAAGCAAGATCCTGCATGACCGGGAGCGGTTCTCGCATGAGCTGACGCTGGTCTTTGCCAATGGAAAGACCCAGATTCTCACGCACGAAAAGAAGGAGGCGGCAGAATGAAAAATGCCCACCTTCGATTCGGCTGGCTGACCTACGTGAAGAGCACGGAAAAGACGACCACCAGCACCAAGCTGCGTCTCGACCGCTTTATCGGGGAGGCATTGCCTGATCCGCCTCGGCAGGCCAAGGCCCATCTCATTTCCGTGATCGGTGGTGACACGCAGGTTGCGGCGGTCAGCGCGGCGATCTCCCTAGGGGACAGGTTCATGGTGGAAGGGCCAGGTGTCGAGCCGATTCGCGTCTGTCTCGAACGAAACGCGCAGTGCTTCAAGGGCTCGATACAACTCGCCGGACGCAAGAAGCCCCTGCGTCACCTGATTGGTTTGTCGGAAGAATTGGCTTCTAGCAACATATCGGAGGGTTCGGGCCGAACGCTGCTGGCAAGCTCGGGAAACCGATTCATTTGGGCCGCTCTCGCCCATATTCACGGGATCCCCGGAATACCGGAATGGGCTGACTGGTTCGCTCGCGAACTGGAAACGCATCAGGCGATCATCCGTGCTCTCGGTATCGGATGTGCTCCGGTGCTGGTGAAAGGCGAGAAGGAACAGTTTCTTTCCTGGCTCAGTTGGGGCGTTGAGAGTGGAGCGATTAGTCTTCCAGCTGAAACTGGTTCGATCCGCTGGCCGGGTTTGAGCCTGCAAGAAAACTTCTTGCCGGCCAGCTAGGTTCCTAAGTGCAGACGCAGGATCGGGACTTCTCAACTTCCGGATG
>CAVYHM010000004.1:0-172536 GCA_963768265.1 uncultured Acidobacteriaceae bacterium | reverse complement strand
AATTGAAGTGGAGATAGACGAACCGGATGCCGATCCGCATAAGCCGGGTGCCCTGATCATCCATACGGGGCGAAAGTTCCGGTAACAGGAGCCTCGAACCACAAGGAAAGGATGCTGGCGGCAATCAGCATCACGCGCTTGCGCTCCTTGTCCAGTCCGGGAGTATAATTGATTCGCCTTTTATTCGCTACAGAGGTTTGGGTGGTGGAGTTCTGTTTATGACGAAAGGACAATCGGCAAAACCAGCGAAGAAAGGACAATTTCTCTTTGGCTCGGACTTCTTGCATGACCACGTCGGGCAGATCATTGACGAGCCGACCGTGGCAATTCTTGAGCTTGTTGCCAACAGCTATGACGCCGGGGCTGACAGGGTAGAAATCGTGTGGCCCAACTTGCCGGGAGACTCATTGTCGATCACTGACAACGGAATTGGTATGACCCGCAAAGAGTTCGAGACTCGATGGCGAACTCTGAGATACGACCGCATCGCCCAGCAAGGCACGGATGTTGTTTTCCCATCGGGTGTTCCCACCAAGAAGAGAACGGCATTCGGACATAACGGGAAGGGAAGATTCAGTCCTCTGTGTTTCGGTGATGAATATCAGATCGAGACTTGGAAAGATGGGCAATGCACAACTGCGCTCGTTCAGCTAACCACTGGCGGTGTGTTTCCATTTCGTTGCGATGTTCAAGGCGAGAAACGGAAGTCCGGTCATGGCACATGTATTTCAGTGGTCGCACGGCGGAACATCCTTGCAAGTCCATCCGTGTGCGAACTGATCGGATTCAAGTTTGCGGTTGATCCCAGCTTCGTGGTGACAGTCAACAACCAGACAGTGAAGCTCTTGAGTCTTGTTCGCCTCTCGACTGAACAGGTTCAGGTCGAAGGCTACGGTAGCGTGACTGTTTATCGCTTAGACCCCCTCAGACAAGAACGAACAACGAGATTGAAAGGAATCGCTTGGTGGGTTAATCGGCGAATGGTTGGTGAGCCATCGTGGGAAGGTTTGGACGGGCCGGGGCAATATCTGGACGGGCGCAGTGTGGAAGCGAAACGCTTCAGTTTCGTTGTGGACGCCGACATCCTGAAAACCGAGACGAACGCCGAGTGGACTGGTTTCGAGGACTCGGACAGAACGACTGCCGTTCGGAAGACTGTTCATTCGTTCATAACGAACGAGCTTCGTGGGCTGATGGCAGATAATCGGAAATCCCTTAAGAAGGAAGCGATCCAGCAGAACCGAGGTCTGATAGAGCAGCTTCCGCCCGCGTCCCGACGACAAGTCGGCAGATTCATTGACGAAGTTCAGGAGAAGTGCCCAAGCATTTCACCAAAGGAACTTTCCCAGACAATCGAGATACTAGGAAAACTGGAACAGAGTCGTTCAGGCTACGATCTGCTTCGGCAACTGGTCGTGTGTTCGCCTAATGATCTCGATACGTGGAACTCGCTGATGCTACGCTGGTCAGCCACAAATGCAGAGATTGTGCTTGGAGAGCTTGAAAGAAGACTCACCGTGCTGAAGGACTTACAGGAGCTAATACGTGACAAAGGCGCAGATGAGCTTCACGAGTTGCAGCCGCTCTTTCAACGCGGTCTGTGGATGTTCGGTGCAGAATACGAAGCCGTGGAATTCACGTCGAACCGCAGCATGAATACCGTTGTGCGGGAACTCTTCAAGAAAAAAGGAATAGACGCTTCACGTTCGCGTCCAGACTTCATCGTTGTGCCTGACAGTTCAATTGGCTTCTATGCCGCAGATGAATTCGGTGCGGACGGCGAAGTTTCCGGTACTCGCAAAATACTGATTGTTGAACTTAGACGTGGCGGGTTTTGTGTCACTCAGTCGGAGGCTGACCAAGCGCGAGAGTATGCAAAAGAAATGAGAGCGAAGGGTTGCGCGGGAGCGACAACCAAGATTGAGGCTTACGTTCTTGGGGCGTCGGTTGAGGGTGGACTGGATGAAATGACACAGGGCCAAGTCACGGTGAAGCCCTGCCCTTATGACATGATCTTGAATCGCGCTCACGCCCGCACGTTCAACCTGCAAAGGCGGATCGAAGAGAGTAAACCAGAAATCGGCTCTGAACGAGAATCTGGAAAACTATGCATATTACGCGGCTTTCTGAAGAACGAGGAATTCAGTCTTCGTGGCCGCCAAGCGCTGCGCTTTGAGCAGCAGATAGTTCATGTCTCGATAGCCGCGGCCGCGTCGGAGCAGCGCTTTGATGTTGCCGTTGACGGCTTCAATCACTCCCATCGGTACTTTGGTCCGGCAGTAGTTCAAGATGCCATCGAGATGATCGAGTAACATGCGAGCTAGTTTCTCCATCGGTTTCAGCCGCTGCCAGCGCAACTGGTCGATCCAACTCTGCAGGTAACGCAACATGGCCCCTTCGTAGGTGTAATTCCACAACTGCGAAAGGCTCTCCTTGAGGAGATAGGCTTTGAGAATGCGTCGGTTCAACGCAAACAGTGTGTTCAACTGACGCCGCTTGCCGCGATCCAGGTTGAGCCAGCTGCTCAGAAGCAACCAGCGCTTGCCTCGCACCAGATCTCGCGCTGCGCCTCCTTTGCGGAAGAACTCAGCCCGTCGTACTTCATCCACCGCTTGGCTGGCATGCTGCAGAATGTGAAACTTGTCGTAGACGATCCGGCACTCCGGCACCCACTGCTCCAGGCTTTGCCGGAACGGTTCCCACATGTCCACACACACCGCTCGAATCGCAGTTCGTTGAAATGCACTCAGGTGCTTCTCGAAAAACTCATCCAGCGTCTCTTTCTTCCGTTCCCGACCAAACCACAGCGGTTCTCCCGTCTCCAGGTTGGTCACCACCGTCAGAAACTTCTGTTTCTTCCCCAGATAGATCTCGTCGACTCCCATCTGTCGCAGCGCCGGTCGGCGTCGCTCTCGTGCCCAGCGCTCCAGATACCGCAGATCGATCGCCCGCACCGTACTCGCCGCCAAGCCAAACTGCCGGGCCACTCGTCGTACCGGTGCGCTCTCACAGGCTTGCCCCACCGCCTCCTCAAAGCGCTTGCTGAACGGTGCCTTGCTCGGCAGCAGTGCTACTTTCTCAGCCTTGATCCCGCAGTCCGGACAGCGCACTCGATACACCTCGATCACCACCGTCGTGCGGTACTCTGACCACGGCAGATCGCGTACCTCGCGCTCGTAGACCTCCGCAATTTCGTTGATTTTCCGACCACAGCCGGAACACTCCAGTTTGCGGTTCCCGCGCTTGCGGCGCACCCACAGACGCAGAGTCTTGGCGCTTTCGTTGACCTCGCTGCGATAGACCCGGTATCCCGGCCATCCCAGAATCTTTGTCCATTCGCTCTCGCTCATCCTCCCGAGCGTACTGAAAAATCCCCTCCTCGAAAACCCCCGTTAATCGAAGAGTTATTCAGATTCCTGCGCAGAGCCCAGAAATCAAGCAGGACGAAGAAATCGCCGAAGTGCTCGAAGAGTCGCTGCCCTTTGAAACGGGCGGGTCAACAAAAATCAATTGAATTACGCCCGACGTGACACAGCGGAATAAGTTTAGACGGCAGCGTTAGGCTGGTCACAAAGGCTGTCCCGCACCTCTGAACCGCCCCAGCCGCCCCTTTACCCTCGCGGCAGTCAAATCGCCCCAGAAGCGGCTTTCTGGGCATCTTAGTAGAATTCCCGGCGAGGGACTTCGCGCCCACAGTTGGCTCGCTATGGGAGAGTTCTCACCAACAAAACAACATGGCGACTGCGAGGAGATCGCCAACCCGTCCACCGCATACGGTCGGCGACGGCGCAACTGGATTGACGCCCATGGCTCTGTCCCTGCCCGTCAAGTTGTCGATTCCTCGTGCGGCAACAGGTGCTGCATCGCTCTGAAGCACGCATACCTCCGACCTCGCGTCGAGCAGCCGGGTAAGTACCGTAAGATCGCCGACCGAGTCCACAGGCTCAAAGTCGGTCAGCATTTTGATGTTCGGGGCATCGGAACCGACGAGAGGAGCCGCAACCGATTTCGCTCCGGCTTGTACGCGGCTGCGCGGCTGGACAGGGTCTCGGTGCGCGGGCTGCCGGATGGCAGTATGCGCCTCACGAAGGTCGGGCAGTGGTCGAGCGTGTAAAGAGACGCCCTGCTCGACTATGGCTGAACTCTGGCTGTCCAACCGACAAAAGCCTCGATAAGACCACATCAAGCAAGAGTCATGCCAAACGACTCAAGCTCAAGAAATCACAGTGCCAATGGGATTTTTACAAAGAGGAAGAAGCGATTTTGAGTCCGCTGCGTCTGCCAGTTCCGCCATCCCGGCGCTTCGTGGAAGTGCCTGATTCAACAGCTAATTTCGCGTTCTACGTCGTCTCCATCCCAAACGACAAATGTGAAACTGTGTAAGAAAGTGTGTCGGTTTTCGACGATTTCCACAGCTTCTTGTCCCTGCCCGTGAAACGCTGTACCGGCGATTCTCGGGCTCAGAGCCCACTGCCAAGTCATAAGAGAGCACCCGTTCGAAATTCTACCACTCATTAGAGCTGCTATCTTTTGATTTCGCGCGAAGCGGACCACTTGGCGTCTGTGAACCTATGGCCGAGCAGTGCCAAGCGCTGCGTTTTCCCTTCCCTTATGGCATTCTTGTCAATTCGCAATTTCACACAGCGCACCCGGTCAGAAGATCTTTCCTCTCTGCTGCCTGCAGACCGAGAATTGACTTAGCGTTCGTCTACGCACGAAGCTTTCGGCACCGCCGGCAAGGGCTCGCCGCCGGTCATTTTTTCACCAGCCCAGATCTGATCGTATTGCACCGAATTTATACTATTGCGCTGTACGTTAATTATCCTATTCAGTCGCACCATTTTTATCTTATTGTGTCGAGAGAGGACTGGTCCCGCCCGCTTCAAAGTGCGGCCCCGCATCCGGTTGCAGATAAGCTAATCTCGCTATTTCTTCGTCATGTGGATTAGCATCGGCGAGGGAGTCTCTTTGCCGAGGCCTCGGATCCAGGTGGTTCACGGAACGGTTCCACAGAAATGCGCTCGTAACACACTTCCAGCACGGTTAGGTATTCTGTACCGCCCGGCAGTTGAAGGACTACGCTGTCACCCGCTGCCGACTTCATCAACGCGCGCCCCAGAGGTGACACCCAACTGATGTGGTTGCGATTGAGATCGACCTCGTCGGTGCCAACGATGCTCACCACTCGCTCCGCTCCCGCGGCATTGGCATAGCGCACGGTCGCTCCGAAGAATGCCCTCGTCGCCGCTTGCCCCGCTCTCGGAGCTTCCGGATCCACCACTTCCGCGGCTTCGATTCGCTTCGTGAGAAAGCGAATCCGCCCATCGATCTGCCGCAGCCGCCGCTTGCCGTACTGATAGTCGGCGTTTTCACTGCGATCGCCGTTGCCGGCAGCCCACGCCACCACCTCCGTCACGGCCGGGCGTTCCCTGGTGAGCAGAAACCGGTGCTCATCCTTGAGGCGCTCCAGTCCGCTCGGCGTGATGTAGTTCTTGGCTGGCGTCGCGGCGGCGTCCGGTTGTGGTTTCCTCGTAAAACCTTTTCGCATCTCGTCGTCTTCCAGGGCGAATCCAGTGGGTGCACCAATGAACGCGGGACGTTATCCGTAGAGTGTGGGGTTTCGCGCTCGTTCACGCAACTCCCGGCGCGACGCCCCCTCGTTTTGCTGGCAGAAGCGCTAACAGGGCAACACCGATCACAAGGAATACGATCACATCAGCAAAGTTCCGGTGGACGCCGTGAATCCACGCTTCCACGGTTTGAATAGCCATCACAGCGCCATGGGAGATGTTCCACCAAGCGGCTAGAGCAATCATCGAGCGATGCTCAGACGGTCTCCTTGCGGCTATGAGTAGAAAGACCCCGACCGGGTACGCCGATCTTAATCTCAGCAAGCGCCTTAGTAACGCCGGTATTACAAAGTTTTCAAATTCTACGCTACAGGGACGATTACAGGATCTTTGTTCAGAATCCGCAACGTGGTGAAACCATCCTGAAATGCCTGACGGAGGTGCTGATCGACCTTGGCCTAAAGCTCAACACCGGCAAAACTACTGGATCCTTACAGGTAGTAGCCTCTTCTATAAAGGCAGACAAGCGAGGTTGGCTTCGCGGCCGACAAGGCGACCGGAATCTGCAGAAGCACCTACTGATAATTCACGCTCACGGTATCGATTTCCCGAATACGGGTAGCCTCACGACAGCTCTCGCGCACTTTTATGAGCGACTAACCAAAGCCAAGCGAATCCAAAACCCGCGCGTCTTGGTCAGCATCGCCATAGACATTGCATACATCAGCCCAAGGACCTTCCCGGTGTGTGCAGCAATTATTAGCAAGCTTTTGACTACCCTAGGCACCAAGGATGATCGAGTCGAAGTCATTAAGAAAATCTACCGCAAGCTTTCCCAGCTTCCGAACACAGGCCATATGGAGGTCTGGCTCCAGCGCATTAGTCACTCTCTCGAGCCGAAACTCGCTTATGAAGAGCAGCTGTGCCAACTGGTCAAGAATCGAGCCGCGGACATCTGGAATAACGACTGGATCACGTCAACGAAATTGAAAGCCGCGTTAGACCCGTCGCAGATTGTTAGCAAGTCGAAGCTGCGGTCTCTTAAGCCGGTCATTAGGCCGATCGAGATCGCGCTGTTTCCTGCGTCGTGGTACTGATTGGCGGGTGGGCGGGTGGCCCAGACTTTCGCGATCTTGATGTTTTTCCTTCCCATACCCAAACTGTGGGTGCCCCATCCTTGCGCTTTTTGCAAGGGTGGGCGGCGATGCTGCCGATACAACTTTTATCCTTCCGCACGAACCCCGCTGTATATGCGTCCGTGGTTCCCACCCTTCGCAGGTGCGCGAAGGATGGAGCACCCTCGCCTGGGAGATGCAGGCGAAAACCAAAAGCCTCCTCAAGGCTGGCCACCACCCGCCATTCCGTCAAGAGAAGAGAGTCTTTCTATACTGCGCGCCGGTTCAAGACGAACACTGCGCCACGGCGTAGTCATCGCTTCTTTCCGCCAACGAAGGGCATGGTGGCGGCCTGCTTCATCCATGACGCCAATTGGCGCTCGTCGAAATCGTCAACCGAAGCTAACTCGACTCCGCGGGTGGATTTGCCCATCCCGATCGGCGTCACAGGCGGTTCCGGCTTGATCGCCGTGCCCCGTATGAACATCAGTTTCACATGGCCGACGAAGGCGCCGGATGAGAAGCACCAGCCCCCGTCGACCCCGTAGTACGCCATGCCCCACTTCACCGCTCGCTGGATGTCCGGCAAACTCTTGGCCGCCAGGACATCGATGCGCTCGGCGATGCCGCGCTGCGGCTGCGGCAAGCTGGCGATGTAGGCGAACACGGGTTCGTCGCCCGTTGCGGTCTTTCCCGCGCTTGCCTTGCCAGTCATGGCGACGAGCAGCTTCGCCGTGGTCTTGCCTTGGGCATTTTTCTTACCCTCGCGGCTGGCTACACGCTTCTTTGATTGATTGGTTGACCGCGTCATTTTGTCGCTCCTGCGGGTGGCCCATCTTTGCATTGCACCATTCCCATGGAGGGTGCCCAATCCTCGCGTTTTTTGCAAGAGCCTGCCCTGAGCTTGCCGAAGGGGTGGGCGGCGATGCTGCCGGCGCAACTCTTGTCCGTTCTACACCGCCCCGTTGTCTATGCCGTCGTCGTGCCCGCCCTTCGCAAAGTACGCGAAGGACGGGGCACCCGCTGCTGTGGTGGCTTCTGCAGTCTGAAAGCCGGGCCACCCGCCCCGCCCACCTCTAGGTTTCCGGAACGGACCCGCATTGCCTTTACGCTCAGACCTCGCGCATGACAATCATCAAAACTCCCGCTTCTTATTTCGCCTGCGCTAGCTTCGTAACAACTGCGGCAAGTTTATCGAGTATCTGGTTCCAGCCTTCCATTTGACCGCTATTCTTCGCGCTCTCCATGGGTTCATTTCCAATGAAGGTAAGTTTCGTCTGGCCGTTTCCGAGATCCTCAAAGATGGTCACGTCGTACGCACCGTCTATAGCCTCATGTTCTATTCCTAATTGCGCAGGCTCGATCTTGTTTCCCTTCGAGTCGGAAAAGTACATCAAGGAAACGATCTTCTCGTACGGAACAATCTCGTGGTATTCAACCGCATTCCAGAACTCCTGCCCATCCGGCGACTTCATGCAGCAGAGGAATTTTCCTCCAACGCGAAAATCCATCTCGCAAACGGGCGCAGTAAAGCCCTTCGGTCCCCACCACTGCATCACATACTTCGGGTCTGTCCACGCCTTCCAAACCAACTCGCGTGGGGCATCAAAAACTCTTGTGACAACCATCCGCTCAATTTCGCTAACCGTGTTTTCTGTCATCTCTGACCTCTTTCTTCATTTGATTTACAACTACTTCCAGTTTGTCGAAGCTCTCTTCCCAGAATCGGCGATAGCCAATCGCCCAGTCGCTGACTGTCTTGATCGCCTTTGGCCTAAGCGTGCACACACTCTCTCGTCCACGCTTCGTCTTGATCACAATCCGCGCCCGCACCAGGTAGGCAATATGTTTTGAAATCATCTGCTGCGAGAGTGCGAACGGTTCCGTCAATCCATGCACAGAGGCAGGCCCATGGGAGAGTCGTTCGATCATTGCCCGCCGGGTTGGATCAGACAAAGCCGCAAATGTTGTACCTAATTTATCCACAACCATATGGTAGTGGATTACCTGTCAATGTCAAGTGTGAATTTTGCGATCCTTGGCTTCTGTTCACTGATCCCCAATGTGCCAAGCGTTGCCCGCCAATTTTATGACCACGCTACACTGGAAGAGGCAGCGTGCCGCGAGTTGCTCCTCCAAAATGATCTCTTTCTCAAGCATCAATAAGCAGTATGGCAAGCAGTTGCTCTTTGTAGACGCTTCGTTTCAGTTGAATCCCGGCGACAAAGTCGGGCTGGTCGGTCCCAACGGAGCCGGCAAGACAACGCTGTTCCGCATGGTGGTCGGCGAGGAAACTCCCGACGAGGGCGCGGTCTCTGTCCCCAAGAAGTTGACGATCGGCTACTTTCGCCAGGACGTCGAGGAAATGCAGGGCCGATCGGTTCTGGATGAAGCGATCGCAGGGAGCGGACGCGTCGGCGACCTACACCACGAACTCGAAGCCTTGCAGCGGGAAATGTCCGACCCCGACAAGGCTCATGACATGGACCGCATCCTTGATCGCTTCGGTCACGCTCAGGAGGAGTACGAGCATTTAGGCGGTTACGCGCTCGAATCGCAAGCCCGCGAAGTGCTCCACGGTCTGGGATTCAAAGACGATCAGATTGATGGCGACGTGGGCGCTCTCTCCGGCGGATGGAAAATGCGGGTTGCGCTGGCACGGGTCCTGCTCGGAATGCCGGACGTATTGCTGATGGACGAACCGACGAACCACCTCGACATCGAATCCATCATCTGGCTGGAGCAGTTTCTCAAGTCATTTCCTGGCGCGTTGCTCATGACTTCGCACGACCGCGAGTTCATGAACCGTCTTGTCTCAAAGATTGCAGAGATCGATGGCGGCGAAATCATCACATATTCGGGTGACTACGACTTCTACGAGCGCGAAAGGGCCGTGCGAGAGAGCAATCAGCAGGCAGCATTTGCCCGGCAGCAGTCGATGCTTGCCAAGGAGCAGCGCTTCATTGATCGTTTCAGGACGCACGCCGCCAAAGCGGCCCAGGTGCAGAGCCGCATCAAGGCCTTGGATAAGATCGAGAAGATCGAACTACCGAAGAAACGCCAAGTGGTGAAGTTTGAGTTTCGTGTCCCCCCACGATCCGGCGAACAGGTGGCCGTCCTTGAGAATCTGCACAAGAGTTTCGGCCCGCGTGTTATTTACGAAGGGTTCAATCTCACCATTCGCCGCGGAGAACGTTGGGCCGTTATGGGAAGAAACGGCGCGGGCAAGACCACCTTGCTCAAGATAATCGCCGGGGCCAGCGCTCCAGATGCCGGAAGCGTGCGGCTCGGCGCCAGCCTGTATATGGGCTACTTCGCGCAACAGTCGCTGGACGTGCTCAATTCCGATCTCACCATCATCGAACAGTTGCAACAAGATTTTCCCCAAGATGGTCTCGGGTCGTTGCGGAATCTGGCGGGGGCATTCCAGTTCTCCGGCGAAGACGTAGACAAGAAGATCCGCGCACTCTCCGGCGGAGAAAAGTCGCGGCTGGCAATAGCACGCATGCTCTACAACCCGCCGAACTTTCTGGTGCTCGACGAACCTACAAATCACCTGGATCTTGCGACCAAGGAGATGCTGGTGGACGCCCTGAAGGACTTTGAAGGCACCATGATTTTCGTATCGCATGACCGCATGTTCCTTCGCGGTCTGGGCTCACGTGTGCTGGAACTGGGCGGTGAAAGCGGCACGGACCGCCATCCCACTGTTTATCCTGGATCATACGTTGAGTACGTGCAGAAGCTTGGACATGAGGCGCCTGGGATCTATTCGTAGGCCTTGCAGGGACCCTGCGCAACGACTCGCCGGGTGAGTCGAAGTTTTCGTCGCAGCTAGAAACCACGTGGCAGAGAAGATGAACCACGGAGAGGGACTTGGTGAGAGTCGCCACCTTCAACATTAACAACATCAATAGGCGGCTCGACAACCTCCTGGCTTGGCTAGTGAAAGCTGAGCCGGACGTGGTGAGTCTCCAAGAGCTCAAAGCAGAGCAGGAAGCCTTTCCCGTGAACGCCCTTCGAACTCTCGGGTACGAAGCGGTCTGGCAAGGTGAGCGCTCCTGGAACGGTGTGGCCATTCTCGCGCGAAACCACGTTCCCGTGCTGACCTGTACAAGCTTGCCGGGAAATCCTGAAGATCATCAAGCTCGCTACATTGAAGCGGCGGTTCAGGGAGTCCTGATCACTTCCATCTACCTCCCCAATGGGAATCCGCAGCCTGGACCGAAATTCAATTACAAGTTGGCGTGGTTTGAGCGCCTAATTGCCCACGCCGCCGAACTCATGGCAAGCAGCGCACCCGTGGTATTAGCTGGTGACTACAACGTCGTGCCGACACCGCAGGACATCTATCCGACTCGATCGTTGGATAACAACGCATTAATCCAGCCCGCGAGCCGACAGGCCTTTGCGCGTTTGCTGGCTCAAGGCTGGACCGACGCCATGCGGCAGCTACATCCGGACGGGCCGCTCTGGACATTCTGGGATTACAAATTTGAACGATGGCCAAAAGACAAAGGTATGCGACTCGATCACTTTCTGCTCTCGCCGAACCTGGCAGACCGACTCGTGGACGGCGGTGTAGACCGATGGGCGCGTGGGCAGGAAAACGCGAGTGACCATGCCCCAACATGGATCATGCTTGATCTCTAGACGGCTCTCAAGCTTCTCCGTTCGCTGTGTCAGCCGCTCAGCCTTGCCGGTCCCTTTCGTTTCTTAGACTTATAAGAGAAAAAAACATAATAATCCCCTGCGTCTGCGATCGCGTTTGGATGTTATTTATTTATTACTTAGACTTATGAGATAGCTGGCATCCGCTTTTGAGTCCGCTGCGTCTGCCAGTTCCGCCATCCCGGCACTTCGTGGAAGTGATTGATTTTACAGACTGTTCTCTGTTTCTATTCTTTCTTCTCCCAAACAACAAATGCGAAACTGTGTAACAAAGTGTGGCGCTTTTCGAGGATTTGCACAGCCCAACCTCATTCTTGCCGATGAAATGCTGCGTCTCGTTCTCGGGCTCAGATGGCCACGACCAAGTCCTAAAAGGGCCACCCGTAGAAAATTCTACCACTATTGTTGAATCCGATTTGGCCCGACAGTTAAACTGCTCCGTTCGCACCCTCTCCACTGTTTCGCGGCGCATGGACAGTCTCGCCACGGATCAAAATCTGACCACCTTTACGCTGTCCATGCATGGTTAGCCCAGAAGGAGAGGAAACAGCCGCCGATGTTCCGCTCTTCTGGGCGACGGCTCAGACGCGCTTCCTAGAAACGGTAACGTCCAGTTCGAAACAAACCTGCCGATCCGTGCCAACTTCCGGTTTGCGCGTCATTCGTTCCTCAGCCAGATGAGGACATTGAAGACAACCCTAGCTCCCTAGTCTTGTTCCAGCGAGCGCGAGGAATATTTGCTAACATAACGAGGCTGTGAGGTGACCATGCCTGAATTTGTAATCGAGCGCGAGATTCCGGGTGCGGGGAATCTGTCGGATGCGGAACTACAGGAGATTGCCAAAAAATCAGTTGGTGTTCTCAACGACATGGGCCCGAAAATCAAGTGGCTGCACAGTTATGTGACTGGCGATAAGGTCTATTGTGTCTACTTTGCCCCGGACGAGGAGACGATTCGCGAGCATGGGCGACGTGGCGGGTTTCCGGTGAATCGGGTGTCCGCAGTTCGTCGAATGATTGATCCCAGCACCGCCGGTTAACGCAGGCTTTGGTCATGACTTGGCAGTGCCCTTCGTGCCAAGTACCTCTTGGACCGCTTCCTCCACCGACATCTCCCATCCTGACGACCATGCCTCCAAGTCGGCGGCATCGGTAAGCATGTTGCGCGCGGGTTCCAGCTTTCTTTCCAGCCTGGATTGCTCTGCGGGAATGAGAGGAGTGCCTATGCGCTGACGCAATGCGGCGGCCGCTCCTGCCAGGTGAAGCGCCTGCTGCGGCCGAGATTGCGCAGCTGCGCCTACGGCGAAACACTCTAGCACCCTGGCGATACCGCGTTGATGTCCCAAATCCCGAAAGATCTTCATGCTTTCGCCATAGAGCGCCTCTGCATGCTGATGCTGACCCTGGGCTGCACTAAGCCTGGCCAGGTCGGATAAAGCGCTCGCTATGCCCCAGCCGTCGCCCAACTGCCGAAAGGCTGAGAGACTCTGCTCGTAATAGGAGCGAGAAGCGATGGAATCAACTGATTCCCGTGCGAGGTCGCCGAGGTAGTTCAGGGTCCACGCGACTCCGGTGCTGTCGCCGACGGCGTGGAAGATGGCCAGGCACTCGTCATACAGCAGGTGGGCGCGCGCGTAGTTGCCCTCCAACCGGACGACATTCGCCAGGTTGCTGAGTGCGCGAGCTGTGTCAATGGGACTGCCCAGCTCTCTCCAAGTTGCGACGCACTGCTCGAATAGTGAGCATGCAGTATCGAGGTCTCCACGGTCGCGGGTCGTCACCCCTAATGCATTGAGCGCGACAGCGACTCCCCGGTGGTCGTGCAGGTCGCGGCAGGCTTTCAGACTCTCCTCATGTAGTTTCTGTGCGGAGTCGAAATCGCCCTGTGTACTTGCGAAAACCGCTGTATAAAACAACAGGCGAGCGCGCATTTTAGGCTGGACCGCGCCCGGTACGTGTAGCAACCTCTCCAAGAACGCCCGCCCCTCGGCAAAGTGTTCCCGCGTCTCCCAGAAATGAAACAGAGCGGCTCCTAGGCGCATGCCCCAGTCTGCATCGGCGGTTCGGATCAGAAATTCCAACGCGTCGCGAAAGTTTTGGTGCTCGAGGTCGAAACGATCGAGCCACTCGGGATGAGTGCTGAGTTCTGCGCCGCATTCCTCCCCAAGCACGATGTAATAGGCAGCATGGGCGCGGCGAGTGGCAAACTCATCGCCGCTTTCTACGAGGCGCTCCAAGGCGTACTCCCGGATCATGGACAGCATCAGGAAGCGGTCGGCGGCGGCCCCTCCCAGCTGCTGGATCAGGCTCTTATTCACCATCGAGGCCATGCCTTCGAGCACATCAATGCCAAGGTCGCCCTTCGTATCGCATACTGCTTCGACAGCTTCCAACGTGCAACCGCCGGTAAATACTGAAAGGCGCCGAAACAGGCTTTGCTCTGCGGCGTTCAGAAGGCTGTAACTCCAGTTCAAGGTCCCGCGAAGCGTTTGCTGTCGTGCAGGCAGGTCACGCGCACCTCCAGTGAGTAGGTTCAACGAGGATTCCAGGCGGGGGAGCATCGCTGTGGGCGAAAGCAGTTTGACCCGCGACGCGGCCAACTCAATCGCCAGCGGCAGTCCGTCGAGCCGGCTACAGATGGTAGCGACGGCGGTGGCATTCTCCTTAGTCAGCGTGAAATCGTGTTTCACAGCTTTCGCGCGTTCTAGAAAGAGCGCGACCGCCGCGAAGCGGGAAAGCGCCTCCGGTGCTTGCGGAACAGACCGCAGGTCCGGCGCCGCCAGAGCCGGAACCGGCAGTTCGTGCTCGCCGTAGATATGAAGCAGTGCTTGGCTGGTAACCAGCACTTTCAAGTTGGGGTTTAACGTAAGCAACTCGGCAACGTCGGAACCGGCAGAGAGCAGGTGCTCGAAGTTGTCGAGCAACAGAAGCAGAGGCTGGGTTAGTCCACGCACATACTCTTTCAAACTCTCTTGTGACGATTGACCGGGCATTTCCCGCAGTCCAACTGCTTGAGCTATTGCTCTAATCATCGACTCGTTACTGCTGACAGCCGAAAGAGAAACGAAACATACCCCACCCGTAAAGCCATCCCCCATCTCGGTGACTACCTGTACCGCGAGCCGCGTCTTACCAATGCCACCGGGACCCGTCAATGTGACTAGCCGCACATCGCCGCGACTCAGAAGTTGTCGAAGACTAGCCACTTCTCGCTCCCGCCCAATGAAGGCCGTACGTTGTACGGGCATGTTGCTCGGAGGGCTAACGGTATATCGTGTTTCGGGATCAATGCGCAGATCACGAACTGTGGCGAGATCGCGAGCCAAATCACGGGTGGAGGAGTAACGCTGATTCGCGTCCTTGGCCAAGCACTTTCGAAGTATCCAAAAGAAAGGTGCCGGCGCCAGCACCTTCGTGGACAGTTGCGGTTGGTCACGGACAATGGCAGCCATTATCTCCGCCCTGCCTCGGCCCTGAAATGCCGGATGCCCATTGACCATCTCGTAGAGCACCGCGCCAAAAGAAAACTGGTCAGAGCGAAAATCGACGTCGTCACCGTTGGCCTGTTCCGGCGACATATAACCGACGGTTCCCATCACCGTCCCGGGATCGGTGAGTAAGTTGGCCTGAGTCGGGAGCTCCGGATCGAGAGAATGATCGCGCAGCTTCGCCAGGCCAAAATCGAGAATCTTGGCATTGCCATCTTGGGCGACCATCAGGTTTTCGGGTTTGAGGTCGCGATGGACGAGGCCGGTATCATGCGCTTTGGCCAACGCATCGGCAATCTGCGTTGCGATCGCGATGGCCTTGCGATACAGCAGCGGTCCGGACGAAAGCAGGGCACGCAGCGTCTCGCCACAAATCATCTCCATTGCGATATAGTGCGTACCGTTCAGGTGGCCGAGTTCGTAAATAGTAACGATGTTGGGGTGATTCAGCGCCGAAGCCGCCTTGGCTTCGCGCTGGAAGCGGCTGAGAACCTGAGGGTCGTGCGCTACGTCGTCGGGCAAGAATTTAAGAGCAACAAAGCGACCGAGGTCGGTGTCTTCTGCTTTGTAAACAACCCCCATCCCTCCGCCACCGAGCTTTTCAAGCACGCGGTAATGTGAAACAGTAGCGCCGATGAGGTTCTTCCAAGTCTCTTTGGGGGCCTGGTTAGCAAGGATTTTGCCTGCCACCTCCATTGCCGGAGTTTCAATAAAATGTTGAGCCTTCTTCTCGTGAGCCAGCAGCGACTCCACTTCGTGGCGCAACCCATCGTCACTTCCACATGCGGATTGAAGGAACTCGGGGCGTCGGTCTTCGTCAAGTTCCAAAGCCTGCTGACAAAGTTCTTCGACGCGACGCCAGACCTCAGGCTTCATGGCTCGCCCTTCCACGGCTCAACTCGCGCAAGAGCCAGATTTTGGCCAATTTCCAGTCCCGCATAACGGTATCACTGGAAACACGCAGGACTTCAGCCGTTTCTTCGACGTTCAATCCGCCGAAGAATTTCAGCTCGACAACCTTGCTTTTCCTTTCATCGACCGCAGCCAGCGCTTTCAGAGCATCGTCCAGGGCCACCAGGTTCACGTCAGGTTCCTCGCATACCGAGGGGGTTTCTTCTAGAGAAATGTGAGGAATCGCTCCGCCCCGTTTCAAATAACCCCGCGAGCGTGCAAAGTCGATGAGGATGCGGCGCATCAATTGCGCCGACATTGCAAAGAAGTGGGCCCGATCCTGCCAATTCACTCGGCCGCAGTCCACCAGCCGTAAATAAACTTCGTTGACCAATGCTGTCGTCTGCAGTGTGTGGCCAGAGCGTTCCCCCGCCATGTACCGGCGCGCAACCTGGTGCAATTGCCTGTAGACCAATGGCGTCAGCCTTTCCAGAGCCTGTTCGTCTCCGCTACTCCAGGCTTTCAGAAGGCTAGTGACTTCGTGACTAGAAGGCAAATCCATCTATCTCCCACAGGGTCAATACATTACAACGAAAACACGTAAAAACCTAGTCTCGTTGTGCATTGACGGTTTTTGTCGGCTCTTTGAATTCCTCCCTGCGGTTTCTTTCAGTCAATTCTCGCCTTACTAGATAGAGGCGTCCAGTTCGGCTTCAGCAAGAAGCTGAGAAGGCAGCCCCGACAATACTTCGCGACGGGAGACAACAAAATGACGACAAAGAAGCACACCGCAACACTGCTAATCCTCACGTTCGTCGGGTTGACGGGATTGGCACACGCGCAGATGTACACCAGGATCAAGGCACAGGTTCCCTTCAACTTCGTCGCGAACGGCGAGACGATGCCGGCGGGCGAATGCACAATCCAATTTATGGTCAACGGACGAACAACGCTCTCGATCAGCAGCGGGAAGCAGCACGCCTTCGCCTACCCCATTGCGGGTGAGCCGTCGAACGGGAGCAATAAGACGGCTCTCGTGTTTCACCGATACGGCGACCGGTACTTTCTTGCCCGTATCAAGCGCGCAGGAAGAATTGGCTATGAGTTGCCAACGAGCAAATTAGAAAGCGAACTGCGGGCCGGAAACGTAGCCGAGGAAGTGTTCACGCTTCTCGCATCTGTCGAGTAGACCACTGGAAAGCATTCGCACTACGAAGTATGGCAGCGCTCGGGGGAAAAGACTCAAGAAAGGGGAACAGAGTTCAAAATCTGTTCCCCTCCGGCTTCAAGCATCTACACATCACGCTTGCTTGAGTACCTATCTGTGGAGCGTAAGAAATCCCCAAATTGGTAACCGTCGTTCTGCTGTGACGTGCTGGCCACGCTTGAATTCGGGAATCGGCTTTTAGTTTTGCAATGCGGTTGTTCGAGGTCAATTCCCGCCTTACTAAATAGAGGCGTGCAAGATGAGGAGGACATCAGCGGAATTTACACCTTAACGAGTGCTGTTAGAGATTTTCAAACACGATCAGAAAAGTTTGAGAAGTAGGAAATGTGCGTCATGCCGCGGTCTTTAATTTGGCATTTTCCTCACAAAAAACAAAAAGGAGACTCCAAAGATGAAAAATTCACTTTTCCTCACGTCGCGTAGGTTATTGCTGTTGGTCGCATTGCCTGCGCTTTCCTTGTTTGGTTTCGCTCAGCAGAAACTCCAGCCGGCGGAGCAGGGAGAACAAAACAATCTGGTTCAGATGGTTCGCAACGCAACCCAGCAGTACCTCGATGTCAACAATGCCACCAAGGACGGATATGGAGCGTTCCTCGGTTGTGTCAGCGGTTCGGATCATGGTGCGATGGGCATCCACTACGTCAATGGCGCACTGCTGAACGGCACGATCGATGTCAACCACCCGCAGGCCCTGATCTACGAGCCCCAGCCGAACGGCCAAATGAAGCTAGTCGGTGTCGAGTTCATTACGGACGCCGCGACATGGCTTAAGAACAACAATAATCAATCTCCCGTCTTGGAGGGCCAGGTCTTTCTGCTTGTCGACAGCCCGAACCGGTATGCCATCCCCAACCCGTTCTACGAACTCCACGTCTGGGCTTGGCGGGACAATCCACATGGCGCATTCGTGGATTGGAACGACCACGTGACTTGCGCACACAATGAGTAGATTGCCGGGAGACGTCAGCCGTTGATGAGCGTCTCCCGTGCTTTTTCTGACCGCTGTGAAGAAGGGAGACTCCCTGCGCTCTACCAGTAAATCCGCATATAATGACCCGGATTTGAGAGGAACCTAATGGATATCAGATCGCTACAGCGGCCTTTGAAAGACACCTATCGGCAAGCTCCGGCCAGCTCCAGGATTACTTTGGTGGCCCACGGTAGAAAAACGGACGTCCCAATCTCTTGTTCGATTGACCTGGGCCGGGCGATCTATGACGCTCAGGCGCACAAAGGCGTCGGAGGGGCGGGTACTGGCGCCTGCTCCGGGGACCTGCTGCTAGGTGCATTAGCCGCCTGCGCACAGATCACCTGCCAGATGGTCGCCGCCGCGATGGGAATACCGACCGATAATATCGAGGTGACCGTTGAGGGAGACCTGGATTTGCAGGGGACACTCGGCATGTCGAAAACGGTGCCGGTCGGATTTGAAAGCATTCGGGTCAATTTTGATGTCCACGCGCCGCAGGCAACGGAGGAGCAGTTGGCAGCTCTTCAACAAAAAACCGAGCAGTATTGCGTTGTAATGCAGACATTGCTGCATCCTCCCCAAATCAAGAACGTGTGGGCAGATGCGCATTCGACCAATGACTAATGCGGTTGCTTGTTCGGCTCGGCAATCTAGATACAAGAACTGGCGCCGTTCCGTTATCATTTCGCCTGAAAAAATATGTCCAATGGCTTAGGGTGTCCTAGCCACGGCCATATCAGCATCTTATAAACGCTCCTGCGATCACAGACGAAATCAGTTCGTGGATTGGTCGGCCATTCGGAAGTAGTTCTACTAATCGCCGAAGACCCGGCGGTTTGCTCAGGCCGCCTTAAAGCGAAAGGGAGACACCTTGTTCCCATTGCTGGAGCATGCGATTGCCTATCTCAATGAAGTCCCCGTGCGCCTTCATGTAGGCCTGCAGTTCTTTTGAGGTGTCCGCAATTGCAGCTTCTATGCGTTCGAGTATCTGCCGGACGCGGGCAGGAGTGTTTCCCATCCGCGTCTCGCCCAGTCGCTGCAATTCCTTCGTGCTCGCCCATTTCGTCGTGCCATTAAGGGTCAGCGCCATGCTGTCCTTCGGCAGATAGACGGAGGTGGTCACAAGATCATAGACGGGTGCAAGTCTCGCTTCTCCTTGAACGTCGTTGTAAACAATTCCGAAATTCTTGAGATGCGCGTCGCCATTGCGAAGCGCGCAATTCAGGGCAATCAGGACGAACAACGTTTCCATGTCCTCGCCCACATGCGTCGAGTTTGCAAACTGACCGAATCGCTTCATGACCGAGGTCTCGTAACTGCCACGATATTTCTCGTCGGTCCTGCGTGCGTTTAGCACGCAGAAATCCTCAAATCCGCAATAGGTCCCGTCCATGCGCAGATCGAAACGGTCAATGACCAGCGCAATGCCGTCCTCGGCCAGGCGGTAAGGGGGCACGTCGAGTCCGTATTTGCGCGCCACAGTGCTTAGGATTACCACCGAGAGAGGGCCGAGGGGGCCAGAGGCAGGCAGGACAAGTACATTTATTCTCTATATCTTCCCGGCTAGTAACGTACCGGAGGCGGGCTCCAGAGTTGCCATTTCAGAGTCACCGAAATTTGGTTAGTTTAGGATCGCCGGCCTTCCCAAGGACTTAAGCTCTAAAAATCTGCCGCGTCTGCCGTCACCCGTGCAAATAGCCAATCTCGCTATTTTCGATTATCATAGATTGTGAAAATAGCGCGGAACGCTATTTTCGGCTATAAGAAGGCGGATGTGGGCCACGCTACTAACATTCCCGGCCAGAAAGTATCGCAGGACAGCTATTCGGCCTTTGTGCCGGCGCCCCTGCCTCCTGAACTAAACTGGACGCCCCGGCTGATTGGGGCACTCTCGGACGCAGACCGGCTAGTTGGAAGATTAGCGGGCGAAGGAGGTCGCCTTCCCAATCCTCATATTTTGATCCGGCCTTTCGTACAGCGTGAAGCTGTTCTATCGAGCAAAATTGAAGGTACACAGGCTACGCTAGGTGAGTTGCTTGCCGCCGAGGCGGGAGCGATCGTGGATCGAAGTCCCGAGGATCTTCGGGAAGTCGGCAATTACGTAGTTGCTCTTGAGCACGGAATCTCGCGCCTCAAGAAACTTCCCCTTTGCGTCAGGCTTACTCGCGAGTTGCACGAAAAACTCATGACGGGCGTTCAGGGTCACCAAGCAGCGCCCGGAGGTTTTCGCAGGATTCAGAATTGGATTGGCAAGCCTGGCGGCACTATCGCAACCGCTTCGTACATCCCACCTCCGCCGGGAGAGGTCGAGGCCTGTCTTGCGGACTGGGAAAAGTTCCTGCATGAATCGCCCCTGCCGCCGCTCGTGACCATTGCGTTGGCTCACTATCAGTTCGAAGCCATTCACCCGTTTCTTGACGGCAATGGCCGAGTCGGACGCCTTCTCATAACCTTGTTCCTGATCGAGCGCCAAATCCTCCCAACACCGCTGCTCTATCTGTCGGCGTTCTTTGAAGCATCGAGGCGAGACTATTACGAAGGTTTGCGCGGGATTAGCGAACGCGGGGCATGGAACGATTGGTTAGAGTATTTCCTGCTGGGAGTCGCTCGCATGTCTGAGGATGCTTTGAGTCGAGCTATGCGCATCAACGGACTATTGGCGGAGTGGCAGAGGAAAGTCTCCGGAGAATCAAGCAACAACCCCTTGCGTGTAGTCGAACTCCTGGGGGCAAATCCCTTCATCACGATAAATGGCGCGGCGGACAAATTGAAAATCGCGTTTACGACCGCGCAGCGCGCCGTCGAACGACTCGAACGCGCGAAGATCGTAAAACGGATGGGCGATGCGAGGCGCGACCGAGTCTATTGCGCGACTGCTCTCCTGGATATCCTCGAAGAGCCGGCTCGCCTTAAGCCAGCCGACAACAAATAGCCCTCAGCGCTATCAAACCAGACATGCGTATCGCAACTGTAAGGCTCTTCAGCCCCCGTTAATGGCAGTAGCACCAACTGCAACTCGTATAATCCGACCATGCTGCTGACGCTCACAACTACGCATAACCCAGCAACGGACTTGGGATACCCGCTTCATAAGAACCCGGCAAAGCTACATTCGTTCGAGCTCTCGTTTGGGAAAGCGCATGTCTTCTATCCGGAAGCCACTACGGAGCGATGTACGGCAGCTCTACTCCTCGATGTCGATCCGGTAGGACTGGTTCGTGGTAAGCGAGGACAACATGAGGGCGGCACGCTCGATCAGTATGTCAACGACCGCCCGTATGTACTCTCTTCTTTTCTCAGCGTCGCTATGGGCCGAGCTTTTGGGACGGCCATGTCGGGACGCAGCAAGGGTCGGCAGGAATTGGCTGACCTGCCTATTCCATTGACTGCAAACCTGACCGTTGTGGCGTGCAGGGCGGGCGAAGGGTTGATTCGAGAATTGTTTGAGCCTCTCGGATACAGCGTGGTGGCCCAGAAGCACCCGCTTGATGAGAAGTTTCCTGAATGGGGCGAGGGGCCTTACTACTCGGTGACCTTGGCTGGTACGTTCCGCTTACAGGATCTCCTCAACCATCTTTACGTCCTAGTGCCGGTGCTCGACGCAGAGAAGCACTATTGGATAGGCCAAGATGAAGTTGAGAAGCTGCTGCGCAAAGGAGAAGGCTGGCTTGGCTCGCATCCTCATAAAGAGACGATCGTGAAGCGTTACTTGCCACGACAAAGACAACTTGCACGAGAGGCGCTCGCCAGGCTGACAGAGGAAGACAATCTTGATCCTGATGCGACTGAGGAAGCTCACGCTGAACAAGAAACGAAGATGGAGGAACCGATTCGGCTGTGGCAACAGCGGATGGGTGCTGTCGTTGAACGTGAACTCGTGTCGGTACCGGCGCTGCACACCTATTACGAATCGGTAAAACCGTTCCTGGTCGAAGAAACGAGTGCGCCTGCGCTGACCGCTCAACAGCAACTGGATGATCTGCTGGACATCGAGGATGTAATCGGCAAGCGGATCATCAACACACGCCTAAACCGAACCATCACAATTCGGGAAGAGAACGCCATCACCGCATTAGAGGTTATGAGTCGATTTGCCTCAAATCCAAAATGGCTTATCTATCTGCCACCTACGATGTCTCCTTGCGAGACCAGTAGGCGCGACGGGCTGCTTGAACACCCTGAGGATGCCTTCGCTTACTATCTGCATGAAGGCGTGCATATAGTCAGCATTCTTTCTGAAGTCCGGATGTGTAAGTCATTCCGTCAAACCGACGCCTTTTGTTACTTTAACTTATGAGCCGTTGACGCCTCCGGAGTCCCGTGCGCCTGCTATTACATCTGGATGTTATTTATTTACTTAGACTTACGAGATAGCTAGAGTCCGCTTTTGAGTCCGCTGCGTCTGCCAGTTCCGCCATCCCGGCTAAGAACTAACTTGGAGAGAGTTTAAGAGTAATTGACCGTCCGGTGGATTTGCAAATGCAAGTCCGCACTGAACTTCCCAGAAATTCTCTGGGCTAACCGTCCTGCCCGACCAGAAATTTGGCGCCTGTCAACCTGTCTTTCGTTTGCGAAAATGGTTACTGAAGTTTCCCCTAAAAACTGCCAAACCATTGTTTCTAAAAGCGTTACCTGATATCTCTAATGTTTCGAGCACTCCCGAGCCTTCGGTATGGTATCGCCGAGCGAGGTGTGCGTTCGATCCTTATGACGGGTGCGGCTAGCATCGCGAATGGATTGGTCTCCCGGTCGGATTCGTGGAAGGGACTGTCCGTCACTGCCAAGCTGTTCATCACTCTGATCATCGTTGCGGGAACGGCGACGCTCCTCTACGGAGGAATTCATCAAAGCAGTCGGAACATTGCCGAATTCATCTGCTATTTGGGAATCGCAATTCTTGCGTCACGACTCAAGGTGAGTTTGCCTGGGATTACGGGCACGCTGTCGGTTAACTTCCTGTTCATCCTGATCGGCGTGCTTGAACTCAGTTTCGCCGAGACGCTCACGCTGGGCGCGGTCTCGATGCTGGCGCAGTCGGTTTATCCTGAGCGTCCAAAAGCCATTCAAGTTACGTTCAATGTGTGCGCCGGCGCCGTTTCGACCGCTCTGGCCTACGCCGTTTACCACCATCCCTGGGCCAATCTTGTGTTCGGTAGCCGCCCGGTTCTGCTGGGCGTTGCGGCTACGGTTTACTTCATCGCCAACGCGGGTTCGATCGCGACCGTCATTTCACTGACTGAGCGCCGACCCCTCCACCGGATTCTCGTGGATTGTTATCTCTGGTCATTTCCCTATTACCTGGTGGGAGCCGGAATCGCAGGCAGTATTGCGTGGCTGAACGAGACCTTCAACTGGGAGACTTCGTTGCTCCTGGTACCAGCGGTTTACCTCATTTACCGCTCCTACCGCCTCTACCTCGGCAAACTCGATGACGAAAAGCGACACGTCGAGGAAATGGCGAACCTCCACCTGCGAACCATCGAAGCTCTGGCTCTGGCCATTGAAGCGAAGGATCACACCACGCACGAGCACCTGCAGCGCGTCCGCATCTACGCCATCGAAGTGGCGAAGGAACTTGGCGTGAACGGGCCTGAACTCGAAGCGCTGCATGCGGCCGCGCTTTTGCACGACATCGGAAAGCTGGCCGTGCCGGAGCACATTATTTCGAAGCCGGGACGCCTCACTCCGGAAGAGTTCGAGAAGATGAAGATTCACACGCTGGTGGGAGCGGAAATTTTGGAGCGCGTGCGCTTCCCTTATCCAGTCGTGCCCATCGTGAGAGCGCACCACGAAAAATGGGATGGATCGGGCTACCCCCTCGGCCTCAAAGGCGCGGAGATTCCCTTAGGAGCGCGGATTCTTTCGGCCGTCGACTATCTCGACGCTCTCGCCTCCGATCGCCAGTATCGGCGGGCACTGCCGTTGCGGGAGGTGATGCAGAAACTCGCCGCCGAAGCGGGCAAGTCGTTCGACCCGAAAGTGGTCGACGTCCTGAAACGGCGCTACGAGCACCTGGAACGGCTGGCCGTGGCCAAGTCGGAGACCGATCCCAACGGCCCGCTCTCCACCGCCATCAAGATTGAGCGTGGTCTCGAGCCGGCAGCCGGATTCGAGAGCGCTGCGGCGAAGGATTACGCTGGGAAGGAAAACACGTTCCTGTCGTCCATCGCCGCCGCCCGTCAGGAAGCGCAGGCGTTGTTCGAGTTGAGCCAGGACCTAGGGGCATCGCTCAGCCTGGGCGAAACGCTCTCGGTTTTCTCCATCAAGCTCAAGCCAATGGTGCCTTACGACGCCATCGCCATCTACATCAAGCGCGAGCACGAACTGGTTCCTGAGTTCGTGAACGGGGATAACTACCGGCTATTCTCCTCGCTGCGTATTCCGCTGGGCCAGGGGCTCTCGGGATGGGTGGCGCAGAATCAGAAACCGATCGTCAACGGCAATCCCTCGGTCGAACCCGGATATCTGAACGACCCCACGAAATTCAGCACGCTGCGCTCCGCCCTGGCGGTGCCTCTGGAGGGTGTGGCGGGAGTGATCGGCGTGCTCGCGCTTTACCGCGGCGACCGCGACGCTTTCACTTCCGATCACCTGCGCATTCTGCTCGCGGTCAGCGGCAAGATGGCGTTGTCGATCGAGAACGCGCTCAAGTATCAGCAGGCCGAGAACTCGGCCACGACCGACTATCTGACCGGCCTGCCCAATGCGCGCTCGCTGTTCCTGCAACTCGATCGTGAACTGGCCCGCTGCAAACGAGATAACTCATCCCTGACCGTGATGGTCTCCGATATGGATGGCTTTAAGCAGATCAACGATCGCTTCGGCCACCTGGAAGGCAATCGCGTGTTGCGCCTGTTTGCACAGGCGCTCAAGGACACTTGCCGCGAATATGATTACGTCGCGCGCATGGGTGGGGACGAATTCGTGGTCATCGCCCCCGGTCTTGCGATCGATGCCGCCGCAAAGAAAGCCGAGCAGATGCGCGCCCTGGCCCGCCAGGCGGGCGCGGAGGTTTGCGGCGAGGAAATCCTCTCGCTCAGCGTGGGCCGCTCTGTCTACCCGGAGGACGGTAATGATGCCGAACAACTCCTCTCTGAAGCCGACCGGCGCATGTATCTGGAGAAACAGAAACAGCTTTCCTACAAGGATCGCCGCCTGCATCCGCGGCTGAAATGCCGGGTCACGATCGAGTTGAAAACCGAAGCTGGAGAAACGCCCGAGTTTGCGAACCTGACCGACATCAGTATGGGTGGTTGCTACATCGAGACCAGCACAATCATGTCGCCGGGGTGCAAACTCAAGCTCGGCTTTTCTATGGATGATCCCAGCCTGTCCGCCGAGGGTGTAGTGGCCCGGCTCGATCCCGGCTCAGGCGTTGCCGTGCAGTTCCGCGAGCTGAACCGCGACGGCCGCGACCGCATGTTCAGAATTCTGGAGTTCGTGCAGAAAACATCCGCGTTCTACAACAACCGTTACTTCGAGAACCTGCTAAAACGGTGAGGGTGCGGAACGTTCCGTCGGCCCAGTTTCCTTCCCGCACTTCATCGCCCGCTCGATCGCGGCCTTCGTGTAGAAAACATGCTCGCCAGAGTCTCCTGCCTGCGACGCCAGAAGAGCGGACATCTCACGTGCTATCTCCACCGGACATCTCATGTGCTAACCACAGTGAAATTTCCTGCACATTGACAACTCGCCGCGCGAAAGGGATAATGCCGCCCGCCAACGCACTGGAGGTCGTCGAACCGCGAAGGGATGTTCTCCAAAGGTCGTTGTCTCCAGTTAACAGGCCACCGATCTCTTTCTGACGAAAAACAAGGATGTGCATTTCAAGGAGGGAACATGAAGCGCAGGAACATTTGGGCCCTCACGCTACTCGCAATTTCGTTTGTCTGGTTGCTGACCTGGCTCGACCCTGCTAGCGCGGCGCAGTCGCTCCATCGGCTAAAACCGATTCCTCCGCGCAGGGCTTCTGACCACGCTGCCGCCCTTGCCCCCCACACGCCGTCGTCGGGGTGGCAAGCACTGACGAACCAAGCACCCTCGGGTCCCAATGGCATCCAAATCATGATTCAAGCGACCGATGGGTCGATCCTCGTACAAGCCTATGACGGGCAGACCTGGATGAAGCTAACTCCGGATGACAAGGGCAGCTACATCAACGGTACGTGGACGACACTCGCCTCGGAACCTGTTGCCCGATTGTATTTCGCCTCTCAAATCATGCCGGATGGCAGGTTATTCGTTGTCGGAGGTGAGTACAGCGGCCCAGGCTTGCTCCCCAACTGGTCGAACACGGGCGAGATCTACGACCCAATGGCCAACAAGTGGACTCCCATCGCCCCGTACCCGAACCAGCCGAATTGTGGTGGCCTCAATTACGTTTCTGGGAACACCACGAGTGGGAGCTCCAAGATTACGAGGATTTATCCCTACACGACTGGCTTTTCCGTGGGCGAGGGAGTTTTCGGCGTTGGGATTCCAAACTCGGCAACAATCGTGAGCGTTGACTCACGCACCCAGATCACCATATCCGCCCCCGCGACGCAGACGACTACCGCCGACTTCATTGCTTTATCTGCGTACTATCCGCTGATTGGGTGTCTGGGAGATGATCCCTCGACCCTGCTTTCGAGCAAAAAAATTCTCGTCGGCGACCTCATCAATGGCAACACATTCATCTACGACGCTGCCTCGAACGCCTGGAGCCCCTCAGGAACAAAGGTTTACCCGGACTCGAGCGATGAAGAAGGCTGGGCAAGGATCAGCGACGGAACGCTCATCACCTACGACCTATTCCACAGCATTCACACCAATGGGAGCTACGCCGAGAAGTACCATCCCAAGACCGGAATGTGGACTAGTATCAGCCCATCGGATGGCACGGCCCACGGAACCATCCCCCAGCTGAGCAGCAACGCCGTTGGAGAGGAACTTGGCCCCCTCATCCGTTTACAGGACGGGCGGATCTTGGCGATCGGGGCCACCCAGCATACCGCCCTTTATAACCCCGCTACGAACACCTGGGCGGCCGGACCGGACATCAGCGGCACGCTAAACGGAATCCCATCTCCTTTTGGTGCCGACGATGCCCCGGGGGCCATTTTGCCGAACGGTCATGTGATCTTCGCAGCCGATGCCGGTGTGGCCGGATTCACCTCTTCCGGAAACATCACCTCAGGCTCCGCCGTTATTACCGGCATTCCCTCCACGGCCATCATGCAGGTTTTCTGGAGCGTGAATGGCGCCGGAATCCCGGGCGGGTCTTTTATCGTGAGTGTGGATTCGCCCACCCAGGTAACGATCAGCAGTCCGGCCACAGCGACGACCAGCGCGGATGCCATCAGTTGGGGAGGCGTCTTCAGCAATCCCACGGAACTCTTTGATTTTGATCCGCGGACCAATAAGATCAGCCAGGTCACTTCGGCCCTTCCTGACGGCAACCTCCCATTCCAAGGCAGCTATCCCTCGCGCATGCTGATTCTTCCGACGGGACAGTTACTCTTTTCCGACTTTAGTTCCCAACTCTGGGTGTACACCTCGTCTGGAACGCCCAATCCGTCTTTGCGGCCAGTTATCACGGACGTCCGCTATCGGGATGACGGCAGGTTCAGGCTTACAGGATTTCAACTCAATGGGCAATCTGCGGGCGCCGCCTATGGCGATGACGACCAGATGGATGCCAACTATCCCATCATTCGCATGGTGAACTCAAGCGGCAATGTCTTTTACGCCCGGACGTCGGACTGGAGCAAGATCGCCGTGGGCGATGCCGGACGCGAGACCGTCGAGTTTACCCTGAATCCCGGGGTAACACCCGGCGATTACGCTCTAATCGTGAGCGGCGCAGGAATTTCTTCATTTCCCACCTTCATTCACATCACGGAGAGAGAAGTGAAAGGGGGAGACGATTAGCAGCGGGGCTGGCCCAGGTTTCTGGCTGTAAACACCACCACGAAACCGGCTGCCCCACGCTTCGTGGTCTTCGAAGCGTGGGCATTCCTGTCGCCGTCGCTGGGGGATTTTCTCGGCTGCAACCCATCCGCTGCGACCTTCGCCCGATGTCTGCTGGCTCGTCTGCACCGAGCGATCGATTCGAAACAGATCGCGCTGTGGCCGACCCCGGTCGAGGCGCGGGTGCATCTGGCAGCCCAAGATTCTACGATTTCGTTGTCTTCTCGGAGCGCAAGCGAGTGGAGAAGTTGCGGTATATGCATCGCAACCCGGTGAAGCGAGGACTAGTGCGGGAACCGCAAGATTGGGGGTGGAGCAGCTTTCGCCACTACGCCTATGACGAGCCAGGACCTGTCCTGGTGAACGAACCGCAGAATGCCGCGTTGCGGATCCCGAAAATCTCTTGATGCCGGCAGTGCCCACGCTTCGTGGTTTTCGAAGCGTGGGCATTCCTGCTGCCGTCGCTGAGAGATTTTCTCGGCTGCACCCGTTCGCTGCTGCCTTTTTCACCGGCGGATGGGGAGTCTCGAACTTTTCCACAGATTTATTTCTCCCAATGTTCACATAACCGTGACTGAGATTTTCATTCCTTCCATACTGCGCGGGTAACCAGCGGAAATGAATCCTCAGGTCGCAGCTAAGTTCCGGGGTTTCAAGATTTTGCCCGTAACTGATTGCAGCCCAAGGATGAAATCGCAATTTCCCGCCAACCCCAACATTCCAGTAGATCGAGGGGGAGGGGGTAGGAGGTCACGTGGCAAGCTTTCCCAATCGCTGTCAGCACATCAAGAAAACCGGGAGGGAAACCGGGGACGACGGGACGTTCTCCAGTTACCGTGAGGCCCACATCTGGGTGCCCGTTTTTCGCTGCGAAAAGTGGGTGGCGAGCGGCCGGTCAGGCCGGAAAGTCCCAGCCCTCTTCCTTCATCTTGCGGTTGGTCCAGTGCTGGAGTTCTTCGAACAGCGCGGGCTCGATCACGACGAAGCGAATGCCGACGCGGCCTCCATCACCGATCCACATGAGGCGGGCCTTGGCCTGGAACGAAATCTCGCTGCCCGGGAGGACAAAGCTCACATCGAGCAATCCGGAAAAGCGCATAGGTTCTTTCAAACCGTCCAAGCCCATGCCGCCGGTGCTCAAGTTCACTCCGTTAACGGCTAGCTCTTCCCCGCGAGCATTCTTAATCGTGACGGGAATCTCGACCCGGGCTCTGAAAAATTTCTGCTGTTCGGTGCTGACGAAACCCAAAGGAACGGGATTCTCTCCCGGCTCGAAGCAGATGCTGTATTCCTTGAGCTTGCGGCTGAGGGTGCGGCGCGAGATGCCGAGTTGCTCGGCCGCCAGCGTGCGGTGTCCTCCAGTGCGCTCCAGCGCCTTGAGGATCATCTGCTCTTCCATGCTCTCAAGATTGCCGACCGGCAAGGAAGCGGTCTGGCGCAGGGCAGTCGGTTCTCCGGTGAGTGCAGCGCTGAGCCGGGAGAAATCGATCTCCGTCGCCTGCGACTCCATCGCCACCTTCGCCACCAGGTTGCGCAGTTCGCGAATGTTGCCCGGCCACGAGTGGGAGAGCAGAGCCGAGATGGCTTGCGGCGAAAAATTCTTGCGGGAAGCCTTCAGCCGTAGAAAATGTTCGGCGAGCGCGACAATATCTTCCGGCCGCTCGCGCAGCGGAGGCACACGCAGCTGGAACTGTCCCAGGCGATGAAACAGGTCCTGGCGGAAGCGCCCGTTCTTCACGGCGGCTTCGAGATCCTGGTTGGTAGCGGCGACGATGCGCACGTCTACTTTGATCTTGCGGTGCCCGCCCAAACGGTAGAACGGCTGACCATCGAGCACGCGCAACAGCTTGACCTGCGTTTGCGGCTGCAGTTCTCCAATTTCGTCAAGGAACAGCGTTCCCTTGTCGGCTAGTTCAAAGAGTCCGGGCTTGGAGGCATCGGCGCCGCTGAAGGCGCCCTTCTCATAGCCGAAGAGTTCGCTTTCGACGAGATTCTCGGGCAGCGCCGCGCAGTTGATGTCGACCCAAGGCCGGCTGTGGCGATGGGAAGCTTCGTGAACCGTGCGCGCGATCAGCTCTTTCCCCGTGCCGGTTTCGCCGGTGATCAGCACAGTTTCCGGTTGCCCCGCGACGCGATCGACCAGGCCCATGAATTTATGCATGGCAGGACTGGCGAGAATGAATTGTGTGCCATCCACTTTGCGCGAAACAATTCCCGGTGTGACCGGGACCGGCGCAGCGGAAACAGGAACCACGACCGCGCGACTGGTGGGTTCGAGCGGCACCACGACAGCTACGATCGCTTTTGGCGTAGAGGCTGAGTCTTGAATCAACGTGACCGAGAACCAAACCGGCACGCAGCTACCGGCCTTGGTTTGCGCGAATAACCGGCAGTGATATTCCCCCTGCGCCGAAATTGTTCCGAGAATCACTTTGCGAAGTTGAACGTGGTCTTCGCGGTTGGTTTTTTCTTTCTCTCCAAAAAGCACGGAGAAGTCGCGCCCGAGCAACTCCCCGGGCGAATAACCCAGAAGCTGGCTGAACACAGAGTTGCAGCCACTGAATTCGCCTTGCAGATCGGCGGAGAACACGCCCATCTGAGCCGCCGATCCAAGGCCAAGGGCCGAGGCGCTCGCGGATAGACTTTCGCCCCGGGCTACATTGACCCCGTGGTGCGTTGACTGCTCGTCTACGTTACGGTGCGAAGTGGGCATCTTTTGCGTTTGGCGTTGATGTTGACACAATATGTTCATTCGAACGAGAAGCGTATCGCTGGTTGGGTAACGAAAGTAATCTGCTGCTCGGCAAGATTCCTGCGAACCTGATTCCGAACACACCGAGGTCGAGCCAAACTCTCGAAAGCCCCGGATAGTTACCAAAGTAAGCTAGAGAACCTCTCATTCATGCCATACGATCTCCGGGCAGGGCTCAGAGTATGGTGTGCCCATTCAGTCCGCTCCGTTGACGACAGTTCGCGGGCAGGAATTGGTTCTGTCTCCCCCAAGACAACGCTTGAAGCCATGAGCGACACAGAGGACTTTCGAGGCCAGGAAGCCGGCGGTTCAGGAAGTCAGATGACACCAGCAGAGGACCGACTATCGATCCCGACGAAGGCATTCGTCGGCATCACGGTGTCCTTGGGGGTGGGCGTCCTCGCCTATTCCCTGGCGCACTGGCAATCGCACGATCTGGTGCGGTTCGCCTGCTACCTGGCGGTGGCCGTGCTGGCATCGGGACTCAAGGTGCAGCTCCCAGGCATCGATGGCACGATGTCGGTGAATTTCCTATTCATCCTGATGGGCGTCATGGAGTTGAGCCTACCCGAGACGCTGGTCATCGGTTGCGCGGCGTCGTTGTTCCAGAGCGTATGGCAGACCCGCAAACGGCTCGATCCCGTAAAGGTGCTGTTCAACGTGGCCGGCATGATGGCCAATGCCGGCGCGCTCACTTACCTAAGCTACCACTGGCTCACGGTGCGATTCGCGTCGAACAAGCCCATTCTGCTGATGGTCGCGGCGCTGGTGTTCTTCTTCGCCAACACCCTGCCGATCTCGATCGTAATTGCGCTAACGGAAGGGAAATCGAGCCGCAAAGTCTGGGCGGAATGCTATTTCTGGTCGTTCCCATATTACCTGGTCGGGGCCGCGGCGGTGGGACTAGTTGGAATCATCAATCACACCGCAGGATGGCAGACCTCTCTGCTTGTGCTGCCGCTGATCTACTGGGTATACCGCTCTTACCGTCTGTATCTAGGGCGGTTGGAGGCTGAAAAAGATCGGGTCGAGGTGGAAAAGCGTCACGTGGAAGAAATTGCGTCGCTCAACATGCGGACGATCGAGGCACTGGCGCTCGCCATCGAAGCCAAAGATCACACCACGCATACCCATCTGCAGCGAGTGCGCACCTACGCTGTCGAGGTAGCCAAGGAACTGAAGTTAGGCGAGGAGCAGATCGAGGCGCTGCGCGCTGCTGCGCTCCTGCACGATATCGGCAAACTCGCGGTGCCCGAGCAGATCATCAACAAGCCCGGGCGCCTGACGCCGGAAGAGTTCGAAAAAATGAAGGTGCATCCCATCGTGGGAGCGGAAATTCTGGAGCGGGTCGCGTTTCCCTATCCGGTCGCACCGATCGTGCGCTATCACCACGAACGCTGGGATGGGACGGGATATCCGGAGGGACTGGCCGGCGAACAGATCCCGATCGGCGCGCGCATTCTGGCCACGGTCGATTGCCTGGATGCGCTGGCATCGCACCGGCAATACCGCCCCGCTTTGCCGCTGGCCGAGGCGATGGAGAAGGTCAAGGAGAGAGCAGGAACGTCGTTCGATCCGCAGATCGTCGCTATCCTCGAGCGCAACTACGTCGAGTTAGAGCGTATGGCGCAGATGACCGAAGAAACGATTGTGCCGCACACGCTATCGAAAATGGTGAAAGTGGAACGCGGACTCGCTCCCGCAACCGGCTTCGAGAAAGACGATCCCACTACGCACGGGGTCACCGAGAACTCGGACTTCCTGACCTCCATTGCGTCGGCTCGGCAAGAAGCCCAGACCATGTTCGAACTCAGCCAGGACCTGGGAGTGTCGCTCAGTTTGAGCGAAACACTTTCCGTCCTCTCGATGCGCCTGCGCCGCATGATTCCCTACGATTCGATCGCGGTGTTTGTCAACCGCAACGGATGGCTACTGGCGGAACTGGTGAGCGGCGAAAACTTCCGCATGCTGTCTTCGCTCAAGATTCGCGTCGGCGAAGGATTGTGTGGATGGGTCGCCGAGAATTGCAAGCCGATTGTGAACGGAAATCCTCAAGTGGAAGCCGGTTATGTAGTCGACCCCGGAAAGCACACCACGCTGCAATCGGCGCTGGCCGTGCCGCTGGAAGGGATAAACGGCGTGGTCGGCGTGCTGGCCATGTATCACGCGAACCGCGACGCTTTCACCCCGGATCATTTGCGAATCCTGCTGGCCGTGGCATCGAAGGTGGCGCTCTCGGTCGAGAACGCGCTCAAGTATCAGCAGGCGGAGAGTTCCGCCACCACCGACTATCTGACCGGACTCCCGAACGCGCGCTCGCTTTTTGTGCACCTGGCGCAGGAAGTGGCTCGCTGCCGCCGCACCAAAACACCACTCGCGGTGATGGTCTGCGACATCGACGGTTTCAAGCAGATCAACGATTCCTTCGGTCACCTGGAAGGCGACAAACTGCTGCGTGAGTTCTGCAGCCGGCTCAAAGAGGCGTGCCGCGGTTACGACTACGTAGCTCGCATGGGCGGAGATGAATTTGTGATTACCGCTCCCGGCCTGACACCGGAAGCGGCCAAGGAAAAAGCCGAACGATTGAACCAGGCAGCCGTCGAGTCGGGACGCCACGTGTGCGGCCGCGAGTTGATCACGCTGAGTGTGGGGACGGTATTTTGCCCCGAGGACGGATACGACGTCGAGCGCCTGCTGGCCGAGGCCGACCGCCGCATGTATTCCATGAAGCAAGTCCACCACGCCGAAGCCATCGCGCGCGAGCAAGACCCGAAGTCGCGCGGCGCCGCGGTGAAATAGGAGCAGACTCACCATGCTGGCCCGGAAAATTGCGAGGCACGGGATCGCGCTGCTGGCGACCGTTCTGCTTGGAGGCCTGCTCTCGGCCACGCTGGTCCGCCTCGCTCCGGGGTTCGACGTGGATGAGCAACAACTTGATCCCCGCCTCAATGCCGAGAGCGTTCGCGTGCTGCGCGAAACGCGCCTCGAACAGCGGAACATATTCCGTTTCTATTTTCATTCCTTACAGCGCGCCGTCCATGGCGATCTGGGGACTTCGTTATCTCTCGGGCAGCCGGTCAGCCACTTGCTGAGGGAGCGCGCTCCGCTGACGCTGCGACTGGTCAGCGTGGGGCTGCTGTTGAGTTGGGCTGCGGCCCTGGCTTTGGCATTGAGCGCGGCGTGGCTACGGGTGTCGGCCTTTGATGCGCTGACTACGGTCATCAGCGGGACCTTTCTTTGCATTCCCGCAGCCGTGCTCGCACTCTTGTCGGTGTTGTGGAATGTGCCGGGGGCACTCGCCGTCGGACTCATCGTGTTTCCCCGTGTCTACCGTTATACGCGCAACCTGCTGGCGAAAGCGCACGCCCTGCCTCACGTCATTACCGCTCGAGCGAAGGGCCTGACGGAATTGCGAATTCTCTTCTGGCACGTAGTCCCAGTCGTCGGCCCACAGTTGCTAGCAGTGGCAGGAGTCTCGGTGAGCATCGCCATCGGCGCGGCAATTCCAGTGGAAGCTCTGTGCGGCCTGGCGGGAGTCGGACAACTGGCTTGGCAGGCCGCCCTGGCGCGCGACCTGCCCTTGCTGATGAATCTCACCATCCTGGTGACGTTGGTAACCTTGCTGGCAAATTCCGGTGCCGATGTAATCGGACACATGTTGCGAGGCCAGCAGGCATGAGTTTCTGGCGCTGGATGGCGTGTGCCGTGTTGCTGCTCGTCGTCAGCGTATCGCTGGCGGCAAACTGGCTCGCCCCGGCAGGATACGCCAAACAGTTTCGTGAAGCGGCGGATGCGCCTCCATCGCACGAGCACTGGATGGGCACCGACGCAATCGGCCGCGACCGCTTTGCGCGCGTGCTGTATGGGACCCGGATTTCACTGCTGCTGGCGCCCGCGGCGGCGCTGCTTTCTACGCTCCTGGCGGCGCTGGTCGGAGGCTTGGCCGGATATCTGGGCGGCGCATGGGCGCGGGGCGCGATGGCGGTGACGGATCTGTTTCTGTCGCTGCCCTGGCTGTTTTTGCTGATTACGGTGCGTGCGCTGATGCCGCTGAATGTATCGCCACTTTCTTCGATTCTGGTGACGTTTCTGATGCTGGGGCTATTGGGTTGGACCAGCGCGGCGCGCGTGCTTTGTACCACCGCAGGCTCGTTACGCAACTCGGATTTTGTGCAGCAGGCGCGGGCGGCGGGCGTTCGCGGCGGACGTCTTTTCTGGGTGCATGTAATGCCGAATTTGAAGCCCGTGCTGCTGGCGCAGTTCTGGATTTCGATTCCGGTGTTCATCTTGAGTGAGGCCAATCTCGGCATCCTCGGCCTCGGCGTCGCGGAGCCGATGCCTTCCTGGGGAAGCCTGTTGAAGGAATTGGAAGGCCTGGTCTCGGTGGGCGAGGAGCCCTGGAAATTTGTGCCGCTGGCATTGCTCATCGTTGTCGTGACGTCGTTTCAACTCGTGCTCTCGAAGCAGGAAGAGGCAACCGCATGACGGACCTCCGGGGAAGGTTCGCAGTGATGACGATGAAGGGCAGGAATGCGATGGCCGTTTCGATGTTCTGCCTTGTATTCCTGGCAGCGTCCGCTGTCGCGCAGAACGGAGGCGAACTGCGCTTCTGCCTGCGGTCAGAGCCGAAGACCTTCGATCCGCTGAAAGTGGAAGATGACGCGTCGGTGGCGATCCGCTACTTGACCGGAGGCGTGCTGGTTCGCATGAATCGGCAGACGCAGGCTTTGGAGCCGGAATTGGCGCAGTCGTGGAAGGTTTCGAAAGACGGCAGGCAAATCACGTTCAAGCTGCGCAGCGGTCTTTCCTTTTCTGACGGCACTCCGTTCTCGGCCGAGGACGTCGCCCACACTGTGCGGCAACTGATGGACCCGGCGTTGCATTCTCCCACCGGGGATGCATTCCGCTCGGGCCCGGGGAGTGTCGAAACCAAGATCATTTCTCCAACTGAGATTACCGTCACGTTCCCCGCGCCCGTCGCGGGACTCGACCGGCAGTTCGATCAGGTCGCTCTTCTTTCGGCCCACTCACCGAAGAAAGAAATGGCCGTGCTGGGTCCGTTCATGGTGGCCGATTACAAGCCCGGAGCGACCGTCGCGCTCAAGCGCAATCCCAATTACTGGAAGACGGACGCACAGGGGCGCCATCTTCCGTATCTGGATTCGATCCGGCTCGACATTCAGCCGAATCGCGACGTCGAACTGCTGCGCTTCAAGCGCGGCGAAATCGACTTGATCAACGCGCTCGACAGTGAATACTTCGACAAGCTGGCGTCAACTTCTCCACAACTCGTACACGATGCCGGACCGTCGCTCGACAGCGAGCAGATGTGGTTCAACGAAGTTGCTAGGGCCCCGTTGCCCGCATACAAGAAAAACTGGTTCCGGTCGGCGGCTTTCCGGCGGGCGATCTCTGAGGCTATCAACCGCGCTGACTTGAGCCGCGTGGTATTTCGCGGGCACGCTCAGCCCGCAATAGGCCCGGTCTCGCCGGCGAACAAATTCTGGTTCAACACCAAGCTGAAGCCCGAGCCCTACTCGCCCGAGGCCGCGCTGAGGGCCCTGCAGGGCGAGGGTTTTCGGCTGGAGAATGGCACACTCAAAGACCTGAACGGCAACGATGTGGTTTTTTCCATCATTACCAATTCGGGCAACAAGTATCGCGAACGCATGGCCACGATGATCCAGGAAGACCTGCAGAAGATCGGCATTCACGTCAACGTGGTCACGCTCGACTTCCCTTCCCTGATCGAGCGCATGACTCAGACCTTCGACTATGAAGCGATTCTGCTGGGCCTGACGAATGTGGGATTGGATCCGAGCGAGCAGATGAACGTCTGGCTCAGTTCCTCCGAGAACCACCAGTGGAACCCGCAGGAGAAGACCCCGGAGACCGCGTGGGAAGCCGAGATTGACCGGTTGATGCGGGCGCAAGCCTCTTCCGCCGACGCACAGAAGCGCAAAGAAGCCTTTGACCGCGTGCAAGAAATCGCGGTCGAGCAGGCGCCGTTCATCTACTTGGTGAACAAGAATGCGCTGTCGGCCGTCGCGGGCAGCGTGCAGGGGGCGAGCCCCGTGATTGTGGTGCCGCAGACTTACTGGAATGTCGAGCGGCTGACGGTGAAATAGGTTCGCCACAGATTTTCGCGGATGCACACGGATCTGAACCTTAAGCAAAGTCGCAGTGCATGAATACCGGCTCACAATCCGACGTTCTCTTATCTGCGCACCTTTCCGTGCGATACGGAGACAAACCGCCCGTGCTGCGCGACGTCGCACTCAATATCCGCCGCGGCGAGGTACTCGGATTGGTTGGGCAGAGCGGATCGGGCAAGAGCACGCTGGCGATGGCGATCCTTGGTCTGCTCGAGGGAAAGCGAGCGCACGCCGCTGGCACAATCGAGTTCGAGGGCAGCGATTTACTGCAAATGCGGGATCGAGAACTTCGATCTCTCCGCGGACGCAAGCTGGCGCTGGTGCTGCAGAGTCCGCTCTCGTCGCTAAATCCGGCGCTGAAGATTCGCACCCAGTTGCGAGAGGCGTGGCGGGCACACGCTTCAGGTCCGAGCGCAGAGTGCGAATCCGCCATCCGGGCGGCGCTCGAAAGCGTGAGTCTGCCGTCGAGCGACGAATTCCTGCGCAAGCATCCGTCGCAGATGAGCGTGGGCCAGGCGCAGCGCGTGTTGATCGCCATGGCCGTGATGCATCGTCCGGCGCTCCTGCTGGCCGACGAAGCAACCAGCGCGCTCGACGTCATCACGCAATCAGAGATTCTTGCGCTCTTCCGTCAACTGAACCGCACGACCGGCATGGCCATACTTTATATTTCACACGATCTCGCCTCGGTTGCCGGTATCTGCGACCGCATTGCAATCCTGCACGAGGGGCAGATCGTGGAGCAGGGCACGACGCAAGAGGTCCTGACCACGCCTCAGCACGAATACGCGCAACGGCTGATGGCAGCCATGCCGAAGATGCCTCGTCCTCAAACTATCGAACCTCAGAAAAAAGCATTCGCCGCGCGAATGAAATAAGCCGTCTCCGCGAGAACCAACCAATCGCCATTCTGGAACCTCGCCCGATCAGATCACTCCGGCGGTCACTCGGGGCCGGAAACTGAAGTCACGGGCAACGGAAGCTGCGACACTCTGTCCCACAACCCGCCAGGCGAGACAGAGTGGCCCGATTCAAGCCTCGGCACCCGTAATATCCACCACCGAATCAACCACTTACAGCATCCCGATTGGCCGCTGCCGTGCAACATCAGGAACGAGTACGCACTCGATCTTTCCCCCGTCGAGAAAGAAGGGTGAGATTCTTATGGCTTACAAGCACAAATCACAAAAACCAGTCGGCCGCCACGAACGTCATAGCGCCGCTTGGGGTAAACGCGCGAGCATGTTCCTGCTTCTCGCGGTGGGCATGTTGTTCACGCCGCAATTGAACGCGGCTTCTGGTGCCCGATCGCGGATTGCGTCAGAACTCTCGGGACTGCTCGCAAAGGCCCATCAGGGATCGGCTCAGGGCCAGACCGTGAGAGTCATCGTGCAGTACCGGCAGGTGCCGACCGCGGCCCACTACACCGCTATGAATGGCCGGGGCGGGCGCCTGCAGGTAAAGCTGCATTTGATTCAGGGTGCGGCTTTCACCATCCCGGTCAGCGCCCTGCCTTCGTTGGAAGCTGACCCTCAGATCGCATCGGTCACGATCGACCATCCGCTGAAGGGAATGGACGACTATACCGATGCGGCCATGAATGTCAGCGCAGCGGTGAACTCCAGCTATAACGGAACCGGCGTTGGCGTGGCTATCATCGACAGCGGCATTAATGACAACCATGCCGACCTGTGGGACTCCACTGAATCGCACTCCCGCGTCGTCTATCACCAGGACTTCACCGGCACCAGCGTCTACAACTCGGGCGGCCACCTGGTGTATGACTTGTACGGTCACGGCACGCACGTGGCAGGAATCATTGGCGGTAACGGCTATAAGTCGGGAGGACGTTACGCCGGCGTGGCGCCCAACGTAAGCCTGGTTGACCTTCGTGTTCTGGATGTCAACGGCTCGGGCAGTGACAGCATGGTCATCGCCGCCATTCAGCAGGCCATCGCTCTGAAGAACACCTACAACATTAAAGTCATCAACCTGTCGCTGGGCCGTGGCATATCGGTCGGCTACGCGCAGGATCCTCTCTGCCAGGCTGCGGAAGCTGCATGGAAGGCTGGCATCGTGGTTGTCGCAGCTGCGGGTAACTTTGGACGCATAAGCGTCAGCGGCAGCAATGGATACGGCACCGTTGCGGCTCCGGGCAACGATCCGCTGGTCCTCACGGTGGGCGCTATGAAATCGATGGGAACCTACCCACGCACTGATGACCAGATCGCCAGTTACAGCTCGAAGGGACCCACGACCTATGATTTTGTTGTGAAGCCCGACGTCGTGGCTCCCGGAAACATGGTGGTTTCGCTCGACTCTCACTGGAGCACGCTGGAAGGGGAATTTCCGGGCAATCTTGTGGCCGGTAACTACACCAATCACGACTATTTCATTTTAAGTGGCACCAGCATGGCGACGCCCGCGGTCGTCGGTGGTGTTGCCTTAATGCTGCAACAGGATCCAACCCTGACTCCTGACCAGGTCAAAGCTCGCCTGATGAAGACGGCATACAAGACGTTCCCGACGTCTTCGACGGCGACGGATCCGACCACGGGGCAGACCTATACGTCCTACTACGATCTGTTCACCGTCGGCGCCGGATACGTGGACATGACTGCCGCTCTGGCCAACACGGACAAGGCTCCCGCCACAGTTGGATCGGCGCTGTCGCCATCCGCCGTCTATAACTCTTCGACCGGCGCGGTCACGCTTTCGAACGGAAACAGTTCCGTTAACCCGTCTTCGGTGGTTTGGGGCTCATCGGTAGTTTGGGGCTCCTCGGTGGTATGGGGATCGAACGTTGCCGGCAGCTCCGTAGTTTGGGGTAGTTCCGTGGTGTGGGGCAGCAGCGCCACCAGCGGATTCAGCGTTGTATGGGGAGCTTCCACCAACGTTGCCGGAAGCAGCGTGGTGTGGGGTTCCTCGTTGTTGGGCGGGAATGGAGCTTTTAGCTCCACCGCCGGCGAACAGTAAGTCGTCGTGTGAGGTGTGAATGAGAGGAGGGCGAATCATGAATAACACACGGCGAACCAAGATTTTCATCGGCGCAATGATACTGGGCGCGGCAAGCGCCGCCGGTTATGCGGGCTTCTTCAGCCACTCGCTGCACTTGTATTTCGGGCTGGCAGTTCTGGCACTGGCGGCAGCCACATCGCGCATGAAAGTCAAGCTGCCAGGCATCAACGGCAACATGTCGGTGAACCTGCCGTTCCTGCTAACGGCAGTCGTTAATCTCAGCGCCGCTGAGGCAGTCGCGATCACTTGCGTTTCCACCGTAGTTCAGTGCTGGCCACGGAGAGACGCAAAATTCAAACCGGAACAGATGGCATTCAACGTGAGCATGATGGCATTGGCCACCACGCTGGCGAGCTTGACGTTCCACGCCCAGTGGTTATCCGGTACAGGTTGGGGCTCCAACCCGGCAGGCCTGGTGCTGGCGGCCGCGACTCTGTTCCTCGGACAAACGGCTCCCGTCGCGATTATCGTAGCGCTGAGCGAGGGTAAGGCCGCGGGCCCAATCTGGTGGAATCTGGCCCATCTCTCGTTCCCGTACTATGTAATCAGTGCCGGGGTAGGCTCGATGTTGCAGACGGTCGGCGCACACATGGGCTGGGCGTTGGCGCTGGCAGTGTTCCCGGTTATGTACGGAATCCACCGCTCCTACCGTTTGTACTTCGGAGCGATGGCCGAGACGCCGGGCATGCAAGTTCTGGTCAGGGCTGCGGGCGCAGGCGCGTAGCAACCAGTTCGGCACGTTCACCAGGTGGCTTGCGGCGACAACCGCGGCCACCTTTCTGTTTCTTTAGTCAAAAACAAAATCCGCGGCCTCAGTCAACGTTGATGGCGAATGAATCTGAATAGCGTGGAAGCAACAGATTCGTTGCTGCCGCCAGTCCTAGCATTGCTGCGAGGAGAACCAGCAAAGAGGCATAGGAGCCAGTCGCGTCAAAGGCGCGGCCCAGCATCACCGGCCCGATGGCTCCCGCGGCTGCATAGAACGTCCAGGTGAAACCGTAAAGCGTGGAAAAGGCACGCAGCCCAAAATAACGCGTTAGCAGATATGGGGTGATGGCGGCTTCGCCTCCTGCCCCAATGCCAATGAGCGCAGCAGCAAGGCAACCGGCCGGGAAACTGCTCGCCCGAGCCAGGAGAAAAATGCCTAGCGCGGTAGCGAGGTTTATGAAAAGGGCGACATGCGGCCCAAAAAATCGATCCAGCAGCCATCCGACCACGACCCTGCCCAGCAGGCTCGATCCGCCGAGTAAGGAGGCGCATAGCGCCGCATTTCCGGCCGTGATGCCGCGATCGGTCAACAATGCGGACAGGTGTGTGATCGCCCCGTTCATGCTGATCGAGCTCACGAAAAGAATGGCGGTGATGATCCAGAACGCAAAAGAGCGCAGGCCTTGTTGCCATGTCACTCCAGAATGTGGAACCGGAGAGGTCTCGTGCCCGATTACACCGCGCTCGCGGATGTAGCGCCAGCTGAGGGGTAATCCGAGTAACAATGCCAGAACACCGAGGGATGCGTAGGCTGCGCGCCAGCCGGACCGGCTGATGATCGATTGGGCGATGACGGGTAAAATCATGGCACCCAACCCCGCTCCAACCATCACAAAAGCCAGCGCGATCCCCAAACGTCGTTGAAACCACGTAGAAATGGATCGCGAATAAGCGAGATGAGCTGCACCGTTCCCAACTGCACCGAGCACGAAGCAAGTCAGGTAAAACTGCCACAATCCGGAGTGCAACAGCGACAGCGAGGCAATGGCGCACACATATATCGTCATGCAGGCAAGAATGATGCGGCGCGGGCCAAGGCGATCGATCCAGCGGCCGAGCAGCGGGGAGCACACCCCGAGCGTGACGGCGGCGATTGCGAAGCCGCTGGAGATGGCTTCGCGACTCCAACCGAACTGCGCAGCCAGGGGCTTTACAAATACGGAGAAGGTATAGACGAACAGCGAGCCGAATCCCGCCATCACGCCGAGACACGCCGCTAACACTACACGCCAGCCGTAATAGCTAAGATCGAATTCACTCGGGCCTGACGCCATTTCGGCCGGTTGCAGTATCGTTCTGCCAACTCCGACACTCTCGGGACTGGACTCCTCACTCATTCGCTTGATCTCCGCGCGCTACGCAGGGGTCAAATCATACACAAATCGCTCGACGACCATCTCTAGCCTTTTTCTAGTATTGCCGCGATTTAGCAATCGTTGGTAAGGTTTCCCGCATTCAGAACGCTGGTGAGATGGAAGGAGAGTCCTGTCTCCTTTGGGTACAGCGCAGAAACTTCCGTTCTGTGGTTGAATTTCTAGATCAGTCAGAGGACCGTACACCATGCCGATCCCCACCGAACCAATTGGCAGCATACCGCGCCCGCCCGGGTTGCTGGCCGCGATGCGCGCCCGTGCTGCCCAACAGATCTCGGACGAGCAATTTCATGCGGCCGAAGAAGCGGCACTACGCGACACGATTACTCGCCTGGAAGCAACCGGATCGCCCATCATCACGGACGGCGAGCAGACCAAGCCGAGTTTTGCAACCTATCCCCTTAGCGGTATCGAGAATCTTGCGGCGGATGGCGTCACCATTCCTTTTGCTGATGGCCACACGCGGCAGTTGCCGCGATTGACGAGAGGTCCTTTCCGCTATGGCGTCCACGCCGTCACCTACCTTAAGGCCGCTCAGCGACACGCACGCCGGCCAGTGAAACAGGCTGTGATCTCGGCGTCAGCTTTGAGCCTGCTCTATCCGCAGACCGGCCTGAACGGATATCCGCGCGAGGCTTTCCTGGAAGATCTCATTCAGGATGCGACTACAGATATTCGGGAGTGTCTAGACGCCAATGCCGCGTGCGTGCAGATCGATTTTACGGAAGGACGTCTGGCGCTCAAACTCGATCCCTCCGGGGGATTGCTGAATACGTTCATTGATCTGAACAACCGCGTACTCGATAAGTTTTTGGACGCGGAGCGGAAGAAGATTGGAGTGCACACCTGCCCCGGGGGCGATCATGACTCCACGCATAGCGCAGATGTGGACTACACGGCTCTGCTGCCAGGGTTGTTTCGTTTGAAGGTCGGCCGATTCTATGTTCAGTTGGCCAGTGAGGAGGATCGCCGTCGTGTATTGGCTACGATCCAAAGCCTGCTCAAGCCAGATCAGATGCTCTTCGTTGGCGTCACGGACCCCATTGATCCAACCATCGAAAGTCCGGAAGTAGTTCGTGATCGCGTGCTCGAAGCGGCAGAATTCATTCCCGTAGGGTCATTGGGAACAACCGACGATTGCGGCTTCTCACCTTTCGCTGACGACACCTCCACATCGCGCGAGACGGCCTTCGCAAAAGTGAAGAGCCGCGTTGAGGGAACAGCGATGGCAGGAAACGTTCTTGGAGTTTGAGTTCCAGAAACTAGGAAACGCCGTCTGTTCAGGTAATTCGCTGGGAGATCTTAAGCGAGCGTCAGTTTCGAATGGTCACTGCGGTACGAAACACACCAGAAATAACGGTCCAATAACAGTCCGCGAATTATTCCCAAACCACTTAAGTGACCGCCCATGGTGGGCGCAATCCCTCACACCAGTTGCGGATTCTGAGCCGGCACCGCAGTCGCAGGGAGTTCCAAACGAAAAACGCTGCCTTGGCCGGGCTTGCTCTCGACCGCGATCGAGCCGCGATGCTGCGCGACAATCCAGTGCGCAATGGCCAGCCCCAAACCCGCACCTCCCTGCTCCCGGCTGCGTGCTTTGTCCACACGGTAGAAACGCTCGAAAATCTTCTCTTTATCTTGTTCGGCAATTCCGATCCCTGAGTCTCGCACGGTCATCATCACTCGGTCGCCTTTCTGCTCGAGAGAGAGCTCCACGCTACCGGGCTGAGCCGTGTATTTGAAGGCGTTGTCGAGCAGGATGTCCGCGACCCTTCGCAAAGCCGCCTCGTCCCCCATGACAAACGAATCTTCGGCCGAGATGTTCGCAGAAAACTGCAGGTTGCGGATTTCCGCCATTTGCCTCCAGCTTTCGACCACACCACGCAGAGTCGCGCGCAAATCCACCGGCTGCATGTGCAGGGTCTCACGGCCGGAATCGGCGCGGGCCAGAGCCAGCAATTGTTCAATGAGAGCGGTGGTTCGCTCCGCTTCCAGCAGAATGTGGCGCAGAGATTCCTTGTACTCGGCCTCGCCACGCGAGCGGCGTAGCGCAAGCTCGGCCTCGGTTCGGATAAGCGACACTGGCGTTCTGAGCTCGTGCGAGGCATCGGCGGTGAATTCCGTGATCCGCCGGAATGAGGCCTCAATCCGGTCGAGCATTTCGTTCAATGTGTCCGAGAGGCGCTGCAGTTCATCCCCGGTGTCCAGTTTCTGAAGGCGACTGTTGAGACTCGCGCCGCTGACATCGCGTGCGGTTCGCACCAGCGCATCGACCGGGGAGAGCGCCCTGCGACTCAGCCAATGCCCACCTCCAGCAGCCACCAGCAGCAACAATGGAGCGAACATCAGCAGATAAGTACGGAACAGAGACAGAGACCGGAACGCATCGTCGGTCGGAGCCCCCATCTCCACGGCATAGATGTGTCCATTGACCTTCAGCTTCTGCAGGATAAAACGGAAGTGACGACCTTCGCTCCTGCGGTTTTTGAAGATGGCGCGATCGAGTTGATCCGGGGGCGTCATCGCCAGCTTGTGCGCCTGCAGGAAGGCGGAACGATAAATCAGATCGCCGTTTTCCGCATAAACCGCCAGATAGTTGCCGAGGTGCTCGATGGCGTACGTCTCGTTTACTTCTTCCCGGAGCTTGGTCAACGCAGGATCCTTGCCCAAAGTCTGCAGGAAGCTCCGTAAGTCGTCGACCTGCTCCTCGAGGCCGTCGTCGACCATGTCATAGAGGCTATGCCGCAGAATGAACCACATGCCGGCGCCGAACGCGATCTGGGCGACGGCGAAGATCGCCAGGTACCAAAGGGTGAGCCGCACTCCGATGGAGAGCCGTTTCATCCCAGCCCGCCTTGCCCTTGAACCTCGCGGATCATATATCCCACGCCGCGCACCGTGTGAATCAGTTTCGGGCGGCCCGGTGGATCCACTTTGCCGCGCAACAGGTGCATGAAGGCGTCGAGTGTGTTCTCTTCGATGTCGCGGTCAAATCCCCACACGGCTTCGATCAGCGACCGCCTGGACACCACCTTGCCGGCACGATAGATCAACTGCTCCAGCAGATTGTATTCCGTGCGGGTCAGCGAGACGCGCTCCTCTCCCCGCAGCACTTCCCGGCTGGCCGGATCCAGCACCAGATCGCCCACTCTCAGACTGGGATCCTGGGCTGCCGCGGCGCGCCGCTTGACCGCCCGCAGCCGGGCCACCAGTTCGTCAAACGAAAACGGCTTCGTCATGTAATCATCGGCGCCCAGATCAAGCCCGCGGACTACATCCGGCACCGAATCTCTGGCCGTGAGCATCAGGATCGGCGTGCGAATTTTTTCCGCCCGCAGACGCTTGGCCAGTTCATATCCGCTAAGCCTCGGCATCATGACGTCGAGAATGATGGCGTCGAACTCGTACGACTTCGCCAGTTCCAGCCCCTCGGCGCCGTCCGAGGCGCACGTCGCCGTGTGCCCCTCCTCCGTCAGTCCTTTGCGGAGAAGGGCGGACATGCGCGGCTCGTCCTCTACAATCAACAATTTCATCCAGATTCACGCCGCCAGTGGGCTCGGTCCCAGTCTTACAAACAAGTTTAGAGCGCAACCAGTTTAGATGTTTGAAACCTGAAGAAATATTAACTTGACGTTCATCCCCCCGTCACACTCCGCTTCTAGGATTCCCCCTTATCCAAACTAGCAGTCAAACCGGGGGATGAAAGTTCCGGGACGCCGGTGGCCTGCGCGTCGGCAGTTGTTCCCGACTGAGCATCTCCTCTGCCCGCCAGGAGGGAAACATGCATACCGACAGCCGACTTTCGAAGTTCTCCAACTTCTCTCGAATCGCTCGGACCGTACTGCTGAGCTTGCCTGTCATCCTCGCCGGAACAAGGGCATCAGGGCAAGTCGACCGAGCGGTTCTCGAAGGCACGGTCACCGATCCATCCGGAAGCGTGATCGTTGGCGCAACTTTGAAAGTCGTGGCCATCGATACCGGCTTGACGGAGCAGCAGCCTACCAATTCCAAGGGCTACTACCGTTTTCCGGGTCTGGCCGTGGGCCAATATACGGTAACGGTCACGGGGAACGGATTCAAAACCAAGGTGGTGGAAGACGTCGTGCTTCGGGTCGGACAGACGCGCACTCTGGACATTGGGCTTGCCCTCGGAGCGATTAACGAAAAGATTGAAGTCAAAGCGACGCTCGCGCCCACGGACCGCGCTTCCGCCGAGGCCGCGACGGTCATCGATACGAATCAGATCTCCGAACTCCCCAACAACGGCCGCGACTGGGCCAGTTTCACGCTCCTCGCTCCGTTTGCGCAGGATGACGGAGGTGGCGACCAGCGCACCATCCGCTTCGCTGGCCGTGCCCGCGACGACAATAACTTTTCCTTTGACGGAGTCGACGCCGGCGGAATCCAGGAGCAGGCGCAGAAGTCTCAGACGCGTTTGCAGATTTCTCAGGACGCAATCGAAGAATACCGCGTCAACAGCGCGCTGTATGACGCTGAATATGGCACCCAAGCTGGCGGCCAGATCGACGTGGTCACCAAGTCTGGCACCAACGACTGGCACGGCAGCCTGTTCGGCTATTTCCGGAACTCCATCTTCGACGCACGCAACTTTAACGACTACGACATCAACGGCAACCCCGCCATTCCTCCCTTTCGCATGGGGCAGTACGGGCTGACTTTCGGTGGGCCTATCAAGAAGAACAAAACTTTCTTCTTCATCAGCTATGAGGGGCTTCGCCAGTTACAGTCGACGACCAACCAGGTCACCGTGCCTTCGGCTTCGCTCCAGCAGCAAACGCTGGCCCAAAGTCCCCAGATGTGTACCATTCTCCAAGGGTTTCCGTGGAAGTCGTCCACCGGCCCGATCCCGACTTCTGCCGGGACCTGCCAACCGCGCTTTTCGTATCCCGACGCCGCGTTTGTATCGTTGTCGCCGAATTCCGACCAGTTCACGATTCCTGCCCCGACGACCGTTCACGAGGATACGTGGCTGGTTCGGATTGACCACAAGATTAATGAAAAGACATTGCTGTATGGTCGGGCTCAGCGCGACATCAGTCTTGTAACGGCGCCCGATGGCAGTAGTGTTCCGGCGGACACGGTGCAAACCATTAATCACCCCGCGAACTACCTGCTCGCTTTTGAGCACACATTCTCCACGAACCTGTTTGATGAAGCTAAGTTCTACGTGAACCGGGCGCCCTTCCACAATCCACAGTCGAGCGCCCTCCCGTTCGCCGTTACCACCAATACGTTCGTTGGGCTCAACAACGACAGCGCGGATATCGAGGTTGGCACGACGTACGGATTGATCGACAACCTGATCTGGACTCGCGGTCGACACGCATTCAAGATGGGCATGGAGTACCGGCGGGTCCGGCTCAATCAGGGACAGACCGCCAGTAACAATCTGGACTTCTCCGACAATAGCGGAACCGACCAGCAGTTCATCACCGGTCAGCTAACCGGGCTAAGTTACATTGCACCGTGGTGCTGCCACAGACTGCGTCGCAACTTCTACATGCCATACTTCCAGGATGAGTGGAAGGCTACGCCGACCCTTACCGTGACCGCCGGACTGCGCTGGGAATACTACGGGGTCGCCCACGAGGCAACGAACCGCACTACGGTCTTCGACGAGAATCAGTTTCACGGAGTCTGCCTGGGATCGGGCTCTTTCAACGTCGCTCCGAATCCCGGTCCAATCAACACGCCCCCGTGCCCTACGAATCCAGCCCTGTACAACCCCAACTACAGGAACTTTGATCCGAGAGTGGCGTTGGCGTGGGCGCCCAGCGCTTTGCATGGAAAGACTGTCTTTCGCTCGGGCTTCGGCATTTACCACGGCGCCGCGCAGAACGACGATTTGAACGCCGGACTTGAGAGCGACACGTTTCGCGTATCGATCGGGAACCCCGGTCAACTGATCCCGGCCTATGAGCAACTAGCTCCGGATCTTTCTGGACTTAGTGGCGCCCAGAAGGCGGCCTCCCATCCTCGTGGCTTGCAGCGAGAAGGACGCCGGGACCTATATGCGGAGACGTGGGGTTTGACCGTGGAGCACGAACTGCCCTCCAATTTCCTGGCCTCCGCACAGTACCTTGGAAGTCGCGGTGTGCGCCTCTTTTCCCGAGGCGCCGTAGACCTGTGCTCTCAACCTGTGACCTTGAATGCTGCAGGGAGCGATTGCGTTCGGCCATTGGACCAGTTTTATCCTGGCGGAAATCCGTTTGGCTCGGTTGACTACAAAAGCGACATAGGCTCCAGTAGCTACCACGCGCTGGGACTGGCCTTGGAACGGCGCTTCAGCAAGGGGCTGTCCTTCCAGTCACGCTACACCTGGTCCCATTCCATCAATGACGGATCAGTCGGCGGTGGTGAGTCGAACGGCCCGCAAAATGTTAGTTGCCTTGCCTGCGACAAGGGTCCCAGCGTTTTCGACGTCCGCCACAATTTCGTCATGAACGCTGTCTACGAACTCCCCTTCGGTCCGGGAAAGACTTTTCTGAATGATTCCGGGGCATTAGGAAAAATTGTAGGAGGCTGGCAGTTCAGCAGCATCGGCCTCTGGCATACTGGTCATCCATTGACGGTGACGATGGACCTCAGTGGAACCGTAGCGAATCCTAACAACCCATTTGCCGCTGCGGGCCTTCCCAGCACCTACCTCCTCCCTGATGGCAACGATCAGACCAGCGTGCGGCCGGACGTGATTCCTGGAGTTCCACTGACAATGGCAAACCCACGCCCAGGCACTCCGTCTTCTCCCGGCAATCCGCTGATCAATATTGCCGCCTTCCAGGCCCCGCCGGTCGATGCCAACGGCAATTTCCTCCGCTATGGCAACGAGACCAACGGGATGATTCGCGCTTTGAACTCCTGGCAGATCGACTTGGCCTTAACCAAGGACACCAAGCTCACCGAGCGCGTTACATTGGAGTTTGCTGTGCAAGCCTTCAATATCTTCAATCACGTTCAGCTGGCAGACCCCAACGGAGACAACCTGACGCTCGACTACACGCCTGGTGCAAACGCCGCAAACCTGACTCCTAAAGCTAATTTCGGCGTGATCAGCACCACTAACAATTTCAACAATAATAATGACAACCAAGCTTCGCCCAACACCGGCACCGGTTTGCCGCGGCAGCTTCAATTCATGGTGCGCGTCAAGTTCTGAGATATCGAGTCGGTGCCTTCAGGCAAATTTCAGGCGCGTCGTCTAAGGTTGCTGCCGAGGAGAAATTCATGCGAAGCCCCGTTCTTTGTTCCGCGATGATCGCGGTTTTGAGCTGTGCCTTGTTCGCCGCGCCGGCCCCGTCCGGCGGTTACTCTGTGATCAAGAAGATTCCCATCCCCGGGACTGGCAGTTGGGACTACCTCACCGTCGATGAAGCAGCTCGCCGCTTGTACGTCTCGCACGGCACACAGGTGGAAGTGTTGGACATCGATGCGCTCACCGTGGTCGGCAGCATTCCGAAGACGCCTGGCGTACACGGGGTCGCCCTTGCTCCCGAGAGTGGCCGGGGCTTTGTCAGCAACGGGCAAGCCAACAACGTTATGATTTTCGATTTGAAGACGCTGAAACCGATTTCCGATGTTCCTGCCGGCCAGAAGCCCGACGCGATCATCTACGACCCGGCAACGTCTCGCGTGTTCGCCTTCAACGGCGGAAGCAACAGCGCTACTGCGATCGATGCAGCGGTCGGCAAGGTTGCCGGGACGGTCGATCTCGGCGGTGGACCCGAATTCGCAGCGGCCGACGGCAAGGGCTACGTCTACGACAACCTCGAAGATGAGAGTCTCGTCCTCAAAATCAATGCCCGTGACCTCAAAGTCGAGCAGCGCTGGCCCACCGCGCCGTGCGCTTCCCCCAGCAGCATGTCCATCGACCGCGACAATCGTCGCCTGTTCCTGGGCTGCCGCAGTAAAGTCATGGCCGTAATGGATGCCGACACGGGCAAAGTCATCACGACGCTGCCCATCGGTGATCACGTCGACGCAACCGCCTTCGACACCGAAACCCGAATGATCTTCAACTCCAATGGCGAGGGCACCATTACCGTGATTCACCAGGACGATCCTGACAAGTACTCCGTGGTCGAGACGGTGAAGACCGTACCGCGCGCCAAGACGATGGCGCTCGATCCCAAGACCCATCGGCTTTTCCTCTCTACGGCGGAGAATGGGCAGTTCGAAGTTCTGGTCGTGGGACAATAGAGCATCACACCACGAAATCTGATTCCGGATAGGGCTCGTTTATGACGGTGCGACGCACTTCGCTCCTACCAACCCTGCTGCTGTTTGTAGCTGCGGCTGGGTTACTTGTTCTCCTCGGCTGCACCAAAAAGTCGAGCGCTCAAACTGGCAACCCTGTCGATTTGAAACTGGCAGTGAAGACCCCGTTCCGCTTCGTCGCTTATGGAGACACGCGTTTTCACGATCCCAAGGACACGGAGGCCGCCAACCCTCCGGTGCGCGTTGCTTTGGTGCAAGCCATCGCCGAGGCCAACCCCGCGTTCATCTGCTTTACCGGCGATATCGTTTATAACGGGTTCGATGCCAACGACTGGAAGGTCTGGGACAGCGAGACCAGCATCTTGCGCGAAAAGAAAATTCCGATCTATCCGGCTCTCGGCAATCATGATCTGCACGGCAAGGAAGAAATCGCGCTGGGCAACTACTTCCAGCGCTTCCCCGAGTTGAAGAACAGCCGGTACTACTCGGTCCGCGCTGCCAATGCGCTCATCATTGCGCTCGACAGCTCGCTCGACGAGTCCGCCGGACCGCAAGGCCAGTGGTTGGCAGAGAAACTGGATCACGTTCCCTCCGATGTGGATTTCGTTTTCCTCCTTTTCCATCATCCGCCCTACACCAGTTCGTCCGACGCAAAGATGTTCGGTGGCGGACACTCGGCCCGACCAACGGAGCAAGCGTTGGCGAAACTGCTGGAGGAGCGCCAGGCTCATGCCCGTTTCCGCATCGTGGTCTTCTCGGGGCACGTCCACAATTACGAGCGCCACGAGCATAGGGGAGTTACCTATTTCGTGTCAGGAGGGGGAGCGGCTCACGCCTATCCCATCGAGCGCGCTCCCGATGACCCTTTCCAGAGCAAGGAAGTGAATTACCACTATTTGATGGTTGAGGTTGATCGCGATCAGGCGAAAGTAACGATGGATCGACTCAATCTGACCAGCGGCAAGGCGGTGTGGACCCAGCCGGACTCGGTCACGCTGGCGATTCCCGGAACAGCCGCCGCCCATGCCGCCGCCAACTAGACGCAATCGTAGAGACGTTGCTTGCAACGTCTCGGCCCGTGACACGGATTTCTACCGTGGAATTGGATTTAGTTTAAGGAAAACCACGCCCTAGGACGCTCGGCAATTCCCCTCACACCGATTCTTCCCCCACGCCACGCCTAGAGCATGCAGGGTTAGCCGATCGATCAGCGTCATCTTCTCGGGATTGAGCACGACTTCGTAGGCGTATTGCACCGCCGGATCGCAGGTGATGCACCAGCGCTCATGGGGGACAACTCCGCCATAGTGTTCGCATGTGGATTTTTCGTTGTGTTGGTTGCTGTGATACCAGCTGGCTGCGGGATTGGCGAACATACTAGCGACCTCCACTCCTGATTTCCAACAAATTCCCGGTAGCCGACCGGACTGCCCGGTGGAATTGCTATGACTGGAGATTATTTCGAGGGGGATGAAGGCCCTATCGAGCGTGTCACTTGTGTGTGTGATTAGGATTACACACAACCAGCGAGTATCCTGGCGGGCCGAACTTGTCCCCTTACTCTGTTGTGGGAGTGGGGAGTTAATCCGAAATGACACACGGCCTGCGATTGCCGCATTTGGGCAACTTCTCTGTCATGGTTTATTCTGAAGAGTTATCTGACGCTCGCCGAGGCACACCGTAAACCCTGTCCTCAATTCAGCGAAATAATGAGCTAAGAGCCAGAAGCCAACAGCCAAGAGCCTTCTTATGAAAACCGGCATTATTGGCCTGCCCCAGGTAGGCAAGACATCGCTGTTCCAAATTCTCACGAAGGCGCATCTCTCCGCCCCAGCCCACTCGAATCCGCGTGAGGCGCACATCGGTGTGGCGAAAGTTCCGGACGATCGTCTCGATCGATTGGCCGCGCTCTACAACCCCAAGAAGCTGACGCACACTTCCGTGGAATACGTCGACGTCGGGGCGATTGGGCAGGACGCGCTGAAGGAAACCGCCTACATCGGCCACCTTCGCCAAGTCGACGCGCTGGCCCACGTCGTGCGGGTTTTCGAAGATCCTGCCGTTCCGCTGGTGGCGGAGATTGATCCGCTGCGCGACATCAAGAACGTCGAGTTCGACCTGATGGTGAGCGATCTCGGCCAGATCGAAAAGCGTCTCGAGCGCCTGGAAAAAGATCTCAAGAAAATGAAGACGCCGGAACTGGAGAAAGAATTCGAGCTGCTCAAGCGCGCGAACGCCCATCTCGGCGAAGAGAAACCGTTGCGTGAAATGGACATGACGCCCGAGGACAAGAAGCGCCTTCGAGGCTTCATGTTCCTGAGCGAGAAGCCGATTTTCTACGTCCTCAACATCGGAGAGTCCACCGAACTGGGAAAACAGCTCGACGAAGCCGTCGCCAAGTATAAGGTGACAGAGATTGCGGCCCGCCCGAATTCCGCGGCGACTGCCATCTGCGGAAAAGTCGAGGCTGAGCTTGCCGAAATGAGCGATGCCGACGCTGCCGAATTTCTTTCCAGCTACGGATTGAAGGAGAGCGGCCTGGTTCGCCTCATCCGCACCACCTACCAGTTGCTGGGGCTGATTTCGTTTTTCACCGCCGGCGAAGACGAATGCCGCGCCTGGCAAATTCCCGCGCATACGCGAGCGCAGGAAGCGGCCGGCGCAATCCATTCCGACCTGGAGAAACACTTCATTCGCGCCGAAACCATCCGCTGGGACCAACTCCTCGAAGCCGGCTCCGAAGCCAACGCCCGCGCCAAGGGCACGCTGCGACTGGAAGGCAAGGACTACATCGTGCAGGATGGGGATGTGATGCACATCCGCCATAGCGGGTAGTTGCGAGCGCAGGCGGTCTTTGCCTCCTGCGACTTCGATTGCGGGAACAGCGCCTGAGCCGCCGTATACTCTTCCAGATATGCTCGCTCGCCTGATCTTGCTTGGTTCAGTTTTGTCGCTTGTCGGTGGCCTGTTCGCGCAAACGAATCCGGCACCGGCGAAGCCCGCGCAGGCTAGCGCCACACCGGCGGACTGGAGCGAACGATTCCCCCCGCATCGCATGATCGGCAACATTTATTACGTCGGCAGCCGCGGTCTGGCCTCGTACCTGATCACTACACCGGCCGGACATGTTCTGATCAACAGCAATCTGACGACTTCAGTCCCGCTTATCCGGGAGAGCATTGAAAAGTTGGAGTTTCGTTTCAATGATGTGAAGATCCTGCTCATCAGCCATGCTCACTTCGACCACGACGCAGGCAGCGCCGAGATAATAAAGCTGACTGGCGCAAAATACATGGTCATGGACGGTGATGTGGGCGTTGTCGAATCGGGCGGCACGAGCGACTTCCAGTATGGCAACGATGTAACACTCCGCTATCCGGCGGCCAAAGTGGACCGGGTGCTCCATGACGGCGACCAGGTGACCCTCGGCGATGCCGTGCTTACTGCTCACAAGACTGCGGGACATACGCGGGGCTGCACAACTTGGAGTTTGAAAGTGAAAGAGGCGGGCAACTCTTACGATGTCGTGATCGTGGGCAGCCCTAACGTCAATCCGGGATACAAACTGGTGAACAATGTCACCTATCCCGAAATCGCCGACGATTACGCACGTGGTTTTCGTGTGCTTAAGTCGTTACCATGCGACGTTTTCCTCGGCGCCCACGGTAGCTACTACGACATGGAAGCGAAGCACGCAAGATTGAACGCCAGCGGGATGAACCCATACATTGATCCCGCAGGCTACAAGGACTACGTGCTGGACCGGGAAGCGGCATTCCTATCCGAACTGCAGAAACAAACAGCAGCCGCAAGAAAGCAGTAAATCAGTACCTTTACAAACGCCATATGCATCCTATCGCCACCAGCGTGCTCCTGGGCCTGACCGCGGCCGCGGCCAACGTCTTCGGCGGGGCGATCATCGTCCAGCGGCACTGGGAACGGCGGTATCTTCGCTACTTTGTCGCGCTGGGCGCTGGATTCATGTTGGCCACCGCACTAGTCGAGATGGTTCCCGAAAGCATCGAGCTACGGGGAAGGTCGGCAGCGTTTCTGGTTCTGCTTGGCTATTTGATCATTCATTTTTTTGAACACACCGTCACTCCACACTTTCACTTTGGCGAAGAAACGCATCACGACGAGTTCATCCATTCTCATCAGGGATACTCAGTCCTGCTCGGCCTCATCATTCACACATTCTTCGACGGCATCGCCATCGCTTCCGGATTCTTGGTTTCGAACTGGCTGGGGTGGCTGATCTTCCTTGCGGTCTTCCTGCACAAGATTCCCGAAGGCTTCACCGTCAGTTCGGTGATGCTGGCCAGCGGACTCAGTCGCTTCAAGGCGTGGGGCGCATCTGTCATTCTAGGAGGCTCGACGCTCGCTGGAGTGCTCATTATGGCGCTATTCCGGCATCACGTAGGTGCGGGGTTGCCACTCTCTGCCGGCGTTACCATCTACGTCGCAGCTTCGGACCTGGTCCCAGAAGTCAACAAAGAACCGTCCATGAAAATGGCGCTGCTGGTTTTTGTGGGAGCTGCGGTTTTCTTTCTCCTCGACCGGCTCTTTCGCGTGTGAATACCGAGTTGCGAGTACCGATTGAAGAACCTCTGAGGACTTCTCGGGACTGGTTACCGAGTCACGAGAAGTCCTCAATATGACGACCGTAGTCACTAAGCAACTAGCCCACGACGAACAGGGCTACGCGAATACCAGGGTGGAAGACGTCGAAAATGAAATATTCATCGTCGACGTAATCGATATAGCAGTCGTCACTGAAAGCCCACTCCGCGGGCCAGGGTTCGAGAATGATGAAGCTATATCCCGAGTAAACGAACTGCGTCTGATTGGGGACGATCGTCGTCTGATTGATCACTCGGGTCACCGTAAAAGAGTGTTGGCGGCCGAAACTGGCCTTGAACTTCTGCTCGGGGATATGAGCGCTCTTGCCGGAGGGACGGGCGTGTCCCGCTTGAGCCGGTTGGCCCTTTTCTTCATGAGCAGGGTTGGAGGACTCTTTCGACTCTTTCGGTAGATTCGGGTTTTCCTGCTTCTCTGGTTTCTGGGCCTTCGGCTCTTCCTGGCGCGGAGGAGCAGCGTCAGGGTTACGGCGAGGTTCTTCCTGCTTGGGAGGCTTATGCTCAGCCTCCGGTTCCTGCGAATAAGCGAAGGCAGCAACGCCCAACAACAAAGCTGTGACGAAAGCGATTCTGATGCGATTCATGCTGTTGTCTCCCTTCTGACCAAAGCGGCCTTGCAGAAATCCAACCAGCTATGTCGGCAGGTTAAGATGCTCAATTGCGCTGGAAGGGATATTCGTCGCGCGAGAACTGCCTGGTTGTTTGATACAGGAAACTCCCTAGGTTGGACACTTAGTTACAGGCTGTGAAACGGTCCGCTGGCACTCCACAGACGACCACAGGGGCTAAAGCCCGCACTGATTCCATGTGACTTTACGCGGCCCTGAGAGGGGCCGCTCTTCCACTTGCTTTACGCGGCCTGAAGGGCCGCTCTCCCGGGGAAACAGGCGTTCCGAGTTTTTCCGCAGCCTGCCAGGAACCGAAAACAGGGTCGGATGGACAGCACCGCTGATCGCGTTTTGGCGGTGAAAAGAAGTCTAAAAACTTCTCGCCTGGACGTTCGCGACACGGACCACTTTGCGCACTGTACGCACTGGGCAGGTGCCCCCCTCCCCCTGGTCTCCTGGAATCATCGAGTTACCGCGAAATCGAGGAATAATCTATGCGGCTCAATCGCTTGCGGGCAAAATCTTGATTTCAAATAACCTATCGACCCTTGAGAACAGGATTCCCAAAACGAAACCACTGCGGTTACTGCGCACCATCACGGCCACCACGAGAATCGCTGATTTGAGCTTTCGAAGGCAAGGTTGGATGTCACACCGGAATGTGGAAAATGGCGGAATTCGCATTGTCGAGTGTCGACGAGGGAAGAACTGAGCCAGAACCGTTACAGACAAACTGGCACCGCAACTGGATTCTATTGTCGTGCCTCGTAAACAGGTGGCAAGATCTGACGGACACTTCGAAGCAGCGCTGCCAGAGATTGGCGCTGCAAACAAAATGCATGGGTCCCTTCGACAAGCTCAGGGCAGGCTCTTCGCTTTGCTCAGGATGACAAGTCGAAATTATGCCGCGAATTTACGGGACATAACACTCGGGACACAAGCCTGAGTTTCAGTCCACGGTGTGCTTCGCCGTGTAGCCGTCCCGGGCAAACACTTCCAGCTTTACGTCTTTGCCCTTCTGGTCTTTCACCTTGAGCTGGCCGCCATCGGGGGCCACGATCTGCACCTTCAGCTTGCGGTAGGTGCCGTCGAGCTTGGTGTTCGTCGGATGATAGGAAATCGAATACTGGTTGCGGATGTCGTTGGAAATGTCTCCGAACAGCTCCGGAAGCTCTCCCTCAAATCGCGGGAAGTAGGCGCGTCCTCCGGTCATCGACGCGAATGTGCGCATCTCATTGTCACCCTGCAGATAATCCATCTGTCCCACCGGGATGCCCATACCGTGCGCATTGCGGCAACCCCCGGGATGAGTTTCACAATACTCGCGCACGATGAATCCGATGCTGATGGGGAAGATGGTGACGTCTTTGGTGTCTTTGATCTTTTTCATGATCTTGTCGAGCGTCAACTTGCTGAAAGTGTCCACGCCCGTCGTCACCAAAATGATGTATTTCTTTCCCTCCACGCGGTCCAGGCGGTCGAGCGTGTCGTAGACAGCATCGAAAATGTTGGTCTCGGAAAATCCCGGAATTCGCAGCTGGTTCAGCGCTCCATAGACCGCCTTTTTGTCCTGCGTAAAGTCAACCAGAATGTGGGGCTGCATATCGAAATAGGTAACCGCCACCCAGTCGTCTTTCTTCAACGTATTGGCAAAGGCATAGGAAGCCTGCAGCGCCTGAATCATGAAGACGTAATTCGTCGAGGCAAACTCGACCAACAACACGGCCGTGATCGGCGCCTGCGAGACGTTGAAATTGGTCACCTGTTGGGGTACGCCGTCTTCGATGATGCGGAAATTGTCTTTCTTCAATCCTGGGATGAACTGCCCGTCCTTGCTCGTGACCAGTACGTCTACATTGACCAGCGGGACATTCACCTTGAGCGAGTAATCCGGATTGTCCTCGACCTTTTTGGGAGCCGGAGGGGCTGGGGGCGGAACCTCCTCGATTTTTTTCTTGGGAATCGCATAGGGGCCGACGCTGTCAGTCGGCCCGCCGGCTTCGGCCGGCACGTCCTGCTTGGGCTTGCCGTTGTCCTGGGTCTGGGAGGGTTGCTGGGCGGGTGGCGCCTGCCCCGTCTGGTCCTGCGCCCAAGCCACGGAACTGCAGACCAGGGCCAGGCCGACGACCGGGGCCAGGGCTAACTTCAGCCCAGCCAAGGGAATGCACTTTCGTGTAGTGTACTTTCGGTCTTCTGACAACATTGTGGGACCCCGAAAAAGAGCTCTGTGCTAGTATAGACGCACGGATTCGCAATTGGGATGTTTTGCCGGTTTTGACCTCCCTCCTGGCAACGAGTCACAGTTTAGAACGTCTAATCCGATAGCGAGTTCTGTTGGCAGCACCTTTCGGGGCTTTACATGAAAAAAGTTCTTCCTGCGCTGTTCGCGTTTGTCCTTTCCCTGTCCACTCTTGTGACCGCACAAAGCACGCAGCCGACGATCCCGGTGGATCAGATCCATGCCGGCATGCGGGGCGTGGCCTACACGGTCTTTGAAGGTATTAAGCCCGAGTCGATGGACGTCGAAGTCCTCGGAGTTCTGCGCAACGTCAACGGGCCCAAGGGTGACATCATCCTGATCCGCTTGCACGGGACGAAGGTCGAATATACCGGCGTGGTCGCCGGCATGAGCGGCAGCCCGGTGTACATTGACGGCAAACTCGCCGGAGCCCTGGCTTTCCGCATCGGAGAATTTTCCAAAGAGCCGATTGCCGGCGTCACTCCCATCGCCGACATGCTCGAGATCAACGCACTCGATAAATCTCCTGCGGAAGAAACGTCCTCCGCGAGACCGGGCGTGACCAACTTGGCCGGAAAGACTGCGGGTCCCGGCGACGCGGGCTCGCTTCCCACCTCGGCACAGGATTACGCCAACTATCTCAAGCCCATCGAGACCCCGCTGGTGTTCAACGGATTCTCTGAAGAAACCGTGCGCCTGTTCGCGCCGCAATTCGCCGCCGCTGGCATCGTCCCGGTGATGGGCGCAGGTTCAGTGAGCGAAGAAAAGCAGCCCGAACCGCTGGAAGCGGGATCAGCGGTCAGCGCCATTCTGGTTCGCGGGGATCTCGACATTGCCGCCACCTGCACCGTGACCTATATTGACCCGCAGCGCCTGCTGGCTTGCGGACATCCGCTGCTTCAGTTCGGCTCCGTCGATCTACCCATGAGCAAGGCGCAGGTGCTCGCCACTCTGCCCTCGCCGCTCAATGCCTTCAAGATCGTCAACACCACTGAGGCTGCTGGTGCCTTCGTACAGGACCGCCATACCGGCATTCTTGGCGTTCTCAACAAACAGCCAGACATGATTCCGGTGACGCTGAATATTACGGGTGGAGCCGGCACAAAACAGTTCCACTACGAGGTGCTGAATAATCCGCGCCTCAGCCCGGTCGCCATTATGGCCACAGTCTTCAACGCCCTGCATGGCTTGAACGAATACGGCGAAGAAATCACTTATCGCCTGAACGGCAGCGTCAACGTCAAGGGCTTTCCCCAAGTGTCGATGAAGAACATGTTTACTCCGGGCGAAAACGGACAGCCTGCTGCCATGGCCGCGGCCCTTTCGCTCGGCGAGCGCTTTGGACGCATCTACGACAATCCCTACAAAGCTCCCGCCGTCGAGAGCGTGAAACTGGACTTCGATCTCGTCCGGGAACGCCGCTGGGCACGCCTTGAGAGCGCCCGCACGGATGTCACCGAAGCCCGCCCCGGCGATCAGATCATCGTCGAGACCGTACTCGCTCCCTATCGTGGCGAACGCAGCGTCCGCCAGATACCAGTCAAGATTCCTACCTCGGCCAGTAAAGGAACCCTGCGCATCCTGGTCAGCGATGGCGACACCCTCGACCGCGTCAGTCGCCTGAACCCGGCCTTTGCCCGCAAACTGGACCTGGCCTCGACCATCGCCCTGCTGAACAAGGAGCACGCTAACAACCGCGTTTACGTCTCGCTGCTCGAAGCCGACCCGGAAGCACGCGTCGCCGACAAAGTCATGCCCACCCTGCCGATTTCAATCATGAACGTCATGGACGGTATGCGGGGCAACCAGGAGATGATCGTCAGCGGCGAATCGAACGTAGATGAGACGGCGACGCCCCCGCTGGATTATGTGGTGAACGGCGCGCAGCTGTTGACAATCACTGTGAAGTGAGTGCGGCGCGGGCACTCCTGGCCGCGAACTCCAGCCACAGGCAAGAACCTAGGTCTCATCGCGAAAATTGACAGCCAATATGCCGAGCTTCGCACGCGCTGCCGGCAGTCGCGGGCGGGGGCGCCCGCGCCACACTTTACCCCAACGCGGCATCAATCGTTTTGAGTAACGAATTCCGCGTGAACGGTTTCTCCAGCAATCGAATGCCGCCTTCGAGTCCCTGATGCGGTAGGAGCTCTCCTGTGTATCCTGACATGTAGACGACCTTCATGGCGGGATGTGTTTCGATCAGCCGCAACACCATCTCCGGGCCGCTCATTCCCTTCATCACAACGTCGGTAAGAACCAGATCAATCACCCTGCGGTCAGCGCCGAGCGCGTCCAGCGCCGATTTGCCGTCCTCCGCTTCGAGCACGGTGTAGCCGTGCCCTTCCAGCATCTTCCGGGTCAGGCGCCGCATTACGACGTCATCTTCGGCCAGCAAAATCGTCACGCCCTCTCGCCTCGGCGGCAAGGCCTCCTCTTGCGTCTCCGCCGCGATCCCCAGCTTGTGCTCGGCGGAGGGAAGATAAATCTTGAACGTGGTGCCGCGGTTCAGTTCGCTATAAACCCAGATATCTCCCCCGCTTTGTTTCACGATGCCGTAGACCGTGGCCAGTCCCAGCCCGGTCCCCTTGCCCATTTCCTTGGTGGTGAAAAACGGTTCGAAGATGCGCGATCGCGTGGCGTCGTCCATGCCGATTCCGTTGTCGCTGATGGCCATCATCACGTAGCGTCCCGCGGTGATCGCCGGATGCTCCCGCGTAAAAGCTTCGTCGAAATCGAAAACCCCGGTCTCAATGATCAATCTTCCCCCGTGCGGCATCGCGTCGCGCGCGTTCATCGCGAGATTGATCACGACTTGATCCAACTGGCCCGCATCCGCCTCGACAACCGCGGTCGCCGATCGAGGCAACAGTACAACCTCAACGTCATCTCCCATGAGTGGGGTCAGCAGCTTGCTCACTTCGGTAAGCCGCTGGTTCAGATCAAGCAGTTGGGCCTGCACCGGCTGCCTGCGGCTGAACGCCAGCAGTTGCCGCGTTAGCGACGCTCCTCGCTTCGCCGCCCCCCGGATGTTGTCGATGTACTCCAGGTTTTTCTCATCCACCCGAGTGCGGAGCAGTTCCGAGGATGCGGTCACTATCCCCAGCAGGTTGTTGAAGTCGTGGGCCACGCCGCCGGCCAGCCGCCCTACTGCTTCCATTTTCTGGGATTGCCGTAACTGATCCTCGATCTTTTTTTGCGCCGTAATGTTGCGCGCAATCGCCGAAGCCCCCACCACTTGCCCTTCCGCATTGTGAATCGGTGAAACCGAGATCGACACGTTCAGCCGCTGCCCATCTTTTGTGACTCGAACTGACTCGAAGTAATCGACGCGTTCCCCTTGTCGAATCCGGTTCAGAATCCCTGGAATCTCGTCCACCCGGTCCTTAGGACAAAGCATTGTAATGGGCCGTCCGATCATCTCCTGGAGGGAATAGCCATACATGTGCTCGGCGCCTTTGTTCCATTGCGTGATGATTCCGTCGAGATTCTTTCCGATTATCGCGTCCTGCGATGAGTCCACGATCAACGCCAGGCGGTTCTGCGAGTCCCGCAGCTCCCGGCTCTTTCTGCGATCGAGTTCCTCGTTCGCTCGACGCAGATCTTCCTCTATGCGTTTACGGTCGCTGATATCACGGATCACGCTCAAGACGATCGTTCCGTCGGCGGTCACGATTGGGCTGAGGCTGATCTCGACCGGAAATTCCGACCCATCGCGCCGCCGCCCGTAGAGATCGAGCCCTGATCCCATGCGCCGAATTTTGGGCTTGGCGTGAAATTGCTCGCGATGACGGTCGTGCTCCGGGCGCTGCCGCTCGGGCACAAGTATCTCGATCCTTTGACCGATCAGTTCGTCGCGGGTGTAGGAAAAAAGGGCTTCGGTCTGGGAGTTAACCTGGATGATGACGCCCTGCCGATTCACGGCTACGAGGGCGTCTGGAATGGCCTCGAGTATGGAAGGAGACAACAGAGTCTCAGCCACCGACTTCTGCCGCGTGGAATCGCCACCCTGTACTGGTACAAATTGGTTCATGCGTCGTCCGGGCTCAGGGTTCCGGATAATATACTTCAATTCCAAGGCGGCTGCGGCCTTGGCTCGGGGCGATTCCCAAATCGGAAATAGCATCGAACCACAGCGCTCAAATTGGAAAGAAGGTTGTTGCTTTTTCCATGTGCCGGAAGCCATGGGTTGCCACTACGGCAATCAGCATCTGCGTCCCGTTGTAGCCCACGTGCACCAGGAAGCTGGCAGCCACCGACTTCGTCACCGCGCGCACCGCCCCGCACACCACGCCTACCAGAAAAATCACCAGTGCCGCGCCCCAGGCCCAGCCGTATTGCGGCAGGTGAATCAGCCCAAACGGCAGTGCCGTAAGCAGGATTCCCCAAACCACCCCCATCCGCCGGGCCACCACCGGGTACATGAAACCGCGAAAGAACAACTCTTCCATCAGCGGGCCCAGAGTGACCGCAACGATGGAGAGCAGGTAGGCGTCCCGCGGGCGGTCGAACAGATGCTCGAACGGGGTGTCCTTTGGCATGGGCAACAGATTCTGCAGCAGGGTAAGCACGAACAACATCGCCGCTCCCAGGGCCAACGGTTTCCACTCCGAGCGCGGCCAGTTCCAGCGGATCGCCTGCCAGAAACGGACGTGATACTTGCCCTCGACCAGAGCGACCATCAACAGAGCCACGGGAATATAGATCAGCAACTGCGAGACGATGAGCAGGATGGGCTTTTGCCCCAGCTTTTGCGCAACATCGAACCAGCTGTCGCGCGGATACCAGAGCCACTGCGCGATTGTCACTTCGCCCGTCTGTAAGACCACCATCACGACAAAAGTTAGTGCTGCGATTAGCAGAACGTCCCAGCCGCTCCAGATGGGATTCTCCACTGGAGGCGGTCCCGCTGGAGACGGAAGAAATGGCGCGGGAGCAACCGGATCAGGTGTGCTTAAACCGAGGGCCGGCGTCTCGCTCTCGTTCTGCGCCGAGGGCTCAAATTGCGGATTGTCGGAAGAGGACAAAGACTGACCTTTCAATGTGCTCACAATTTAGGTGCTGTCATCCTGAGCGAAGTGAAGGATCTATGCAATCGCCATCCACTTACACAGGTCCTTCGCGGCAAAGAGCGCCGCTCAGGATGACAATGTTTTACGACGGTTGTGGACTTCCTCCGTTCGGGATTACGCGCTTCGCTTTCCGTTCGCAAAGTAACCGGCCAGCGCCTGGCCCGTATACGACTTCTTCACTCGGGCAACGGTCTCCGGGGTGCCTTGAGCCACGATCCGGCCGCCGTCTTCGCCGCCTTCCGGGCCCAGATCGATGATCCAGTCGGCGTTGCGGATTACGTCCAGATTGTGTTCGATGATGATGATCGAGTTTCCCAGGTCGGTCAAACGGTGCAGGACGTCGAGCAGTTTCTTGACGTCGTCGAAGTGCAGCCCGGTGGTTGGCTCGTCGAGCAGGTAGAGAGTCTTACCCGTCTGGCGCTTGCTCAACTCGCGCGCCAGCTTGATGCGCTGCGCTTCGCCGCCGGAAAGCGTCACGGCCGACTGCCCGAGATGGATGTAGCCCAGCCCCACGTCGACCAGCGTCTGCAACTTCTGCTTCACCTGGGGAATATTCTCAAGAATCGGCAGCGCGTCGGAAACCGGCATTTCTAACAAGTCGGCGATGGAGTTTCCGTTGTACTTGACCGCCAGCGTTTCGTGGTTGTAACGCCGCCCGCCGCAGACTTCGCACAGCACGTACACGTCGGGCAAGAAGTTCATCTCGATGCGCCGCTGCCCTTCGCCCTGGCACGCCTCGCAGCGCCCGCCCGCCACGTTGAAGGAAAACCTTCCCGCCTTGTATCCGCGCTCCCGCGACTCCGGCAGCATCGCGTAGAGGTCGCGAATGGCGGTGAATACTCCCGTGTACGTCGCCGGATTCGACCGCGGCGTCCGCCCGATCGGCGATTGATCGATGCGGATGACCTTGTCGATGTTCTCCGCCCCGGAAATCGCCTTGTGCTCGCCCGACTTCTCGCGCGACCGGTACAGCTGCCGCGCCAGCGCACGATAGAGAATGTCGTTGATCAGCGTCGACTTGCCGGAGCCCGAAACTCCCGTGACCACCGTCATCACGCCCAAAGGAAACGTCACATCGAGGTTCTTGAGATTGTTTTCCTTCGCTCCGAGAATTGTCAGCGCTGCACCGTTGGCGTGCCGCCGCTCTGGTCGCATCTCGATCAGCGCGCGGCCCGAGATGTACGCCCCGGTCAACGAATTCGGCTCGCGCATGATTTCTTCCGGCGTGCCGTGCGCTACCAGGCTCCCGCCGTGGCGTCCGGCACCCGGACCGAGGTCGACTACGTAATCCGCGCGCCGGATCGTCTCTTCATCGTGCTCCACCACCAGTACGGTGTTGCCCAAGTCACGCAAATTTTCCAGCGCAGTGAGGAGCCGCCCGTTGTCTCGGTGGTGGAGTCCTATCGACGGCTCGTCGAGCACGTACAACACGCCGCGTAGCTTCGATCCAATCTGAGTGGCCAGCCGAATGCGCTGTCCCTCACCGCCTGATAGAGTCGCAGCCGAGCGATCGAGCGAGATATATCCCAGCCCCACGGCGTTCAAAAACTGCAGCCGCTCCACAACTTCATGCATGACGCGCCCAGCAATCGCAGCCTCGCGCCCAGCCAATTTGATGCCCTGCGCCACTTCCAGTGACCGCGCCACCGGCATCGCCGTGAATTCGGCAATCGAAATACCATTCACTTTCACCGCAAGACTCTCGGGCCGGAGCCGCTTTCCGTGGCACACCGGACAGTCCGTCGCCGACATGTGATCCATCAGCCAGTCTCGATAGCCTTCCGAAGTCGACTCCTCCAGATTCTGCTTCAGATATCCGAAGATGCCGTGAAAACCAGTGCGCCCTCCCCTCGCCGGCTCGCCGTTGAGCAGAAAGTCCTGCGTTTTCTCGGGAAACTTCTCGAACGGAGTGCTCAAGTCGATCCCGTAGGCCGCGGCCACAATCTGCAACTGATGAATCAGATTCTGCGACGCCGATCCCGGTCCCAGCCCGCCATCGAGCAGCGGCTTCGACCAGTCCGAGATCACCTTCGCCGGATCAAAGTCGTATTTACTGCCGAGGCCGTGACACTCCGGACAAGCTCCGTACAGACTGTTAAAGGAAAACGATCGCGGCTCCAGTTGCGGCACGTTGATGCCGCAATCCGGGCACGCCAGCTTCTCGGAGTAAAGCTGCTCTTCGCCTCCGACCACTGCCACTTGCACCAGCCCGCCAGCCAGCTTCATCGCCAGCCCGATGGACATCTCCAGACGGTGTTCGATGCCGGGCTTTACCAGCAGGCGGTCGATCACAACCTCGATGGTGTGGTTTTTCCGTTTGTCGAGGGCGAGATCGTCCTCGAGATTCACCAGTTCCCCGTCCACCCGCGCCCGCGTGTAGCCGTGCTTGATCAGGGTCTCCATCTCTTTCTTGAACTCGCCTTTGCGCCCGCGGACGATGGGCGCCATGACCATGACCCGATCTTCTGGGGTGAGCGCCATCACTCTCTGGACGATCTGGTCGGCGGACTGTCGGCTGATCGCCCGGCCGCATTTGGGACAATGGGGCACGCCGATGGAAGCGAACAGGAGGCGAAGATAGTCATAGATCTCGGTAATAGTCCCAACGGTCGAGCGCGGGCTGCGGCTGGTGGTCTTCTGCTCGATCGAAATGGATGGGCTAAGTCCATCAATTGCATCGACATCCGGGCGTTCCATCTGGTCCAGAAACTGCCGCGCGTAGGCCGATAGAGTCTCCACGTAGCGGCGTTGTCCCTCGGCATAAATCGTGTCGAAGGCGAGCGACGACTTGCCCGAACCGCTGAGCCCGGTAACCACGGTTAGACTGTTACGCGGAATCTCGACGTCGATGTTCTTGAGATTGTGCTGCCGGGCGCCCCGGACCGAAATCTTGGTAATCGCCATCTATCCGCCCAGGGTGGTTTCCCTTCCGTAACGTCGACAGGTACTCAGAATTGTCCGAAAGTAGGAATGCACAGCTCTACTCCGTATCTTAGTCGTCAACAGCACGGAGCGTCAACGCAGGTAGATTGAAGACGCTGGCTGGAAGAGACGCCGATGAAAGACACGGAATTTCGAGCCGCGGTAAGAAAATCGTCGCGAAGGTTGGTTGATCGTGATTTCGCTGGTTATGCCCATCATTCTCTGTTTCACAGTCGTCGCCTCGGTCAGCTTTGGAGTCCTCGCCGCATATGCCGCGGTCTTCGCGATCCTCTCCACTTTGGGACGCCCCGCGCAGCCTGAACCGTCCCGCGCACACCTGGTGCTCGTGCCCACGCACAACCACGCCAGCGGCGACTGACGTCTTGTCAGGACAGCTTTAGCAAGTACTGAAACCACAAAGGACACGAAGGACCACTCAGGAGTTCATTTTCTGCGTTTCCTTCGTGATCCTTCGTGTCCTTTGTGGTTGTTGCCCGCCGGCCTAGCTATCCTTGCGGTAGAGAAGGTTGCGCATCGCTTGTCTCCGAGCTTCGTTGGCTTCCTTCTGAGTCTTGCGCTCGTCGGCGTCCATGCCGCCCTTCTCAACGGGGCCAGTAGATTCGGGTTCGCTACACGCGGGGCAACGGTTGGCAAAACCGGGCTTCCCCGGCTTCAATTCGAACTCCTCGCCGCAGAGAGCGCAAACTTTGATGGGAAATGCCATGCGCTAATTTTGACACGCTCAAGAGTTGTTTTCCAACCTCAGTAAATCACCTTCAGCGAAAACTGAATCTGCCGGGACGTTCCCGCGGTCTTGCTGATGATCCCAAACCCGCTGCCACGCACAATGTTCGATGGCAGCCCGAAGTTCACCAGGTTGAATACGTTGAACAACTCCGCGCGGAACTCCACGTCGCCGAATTCCGCATTCCCGCGATGTCCAAACGGAGTGTCCTTGACCAGCGCGATGTCGTAGTCGTGGAAGGCTGGCCCGCGGAAGGTATCGCGCCCGAGCGTGCCGAAGCGCCCGTGGTTGGGCCCGGTCCCACCCTGCACGTTGATCGGGATGTTGAAGAACGAGGCGTTATTCGCACCCAATCCGAAGTAGTCGGCGCGCACCGCGCGGCCGGTCGAAAAGTGCGGCATCGCCACCATGTCCGGGCGGTCCGAACCGCCGTTGCCGGCGCCGGTTTGCTGGCTTCCCGAGAACACGCTGAACGGCGAGCCCGTCGTCAGCGTTGTGATGTTCAGGAATTGCCAGCCCTTCGTAATCGTTCGTCCCAGTGGTTGCAGGAAGCCGACCCGGTCGAAGGGCAGCAACTGAATCACGCTCGCGGTAAAAACGTGGGTCACGTCAAACGTCGACGGTCCTTTCTCAGCCGACGGGTCCCACGGATTCTGCGGCACCGTTTGCAGGATCGTGCCCGCTGTCCCCAGGAGTCCACCCAGCACCGCGCTGGTGTCGTCGATCGATTTCGAATAGGTATAGCTCGCCTGCAGACCCAGTCCAGCGCGGGGCGAGTTTTTCGTCAGGCTGGTCTGCAGCGCGTGATAGGTCGAGTGCGAACCGCTGGTCATGATCAGCTCGGGACCGTATCCTCCGGTCGGCTGCCCAGATGAATTAAATTCCGTAAACGGCGCATGCGCCGGATCGGCCCCGCCGTAACTGTTGGGCGAATACACCCGCGCCAGGTGAATCCCGGCCGTGGCTACGTAGGATGCGTTGAACTTGAAATCGCCGAAATCGTGATCGACGCCCGCACTCCAACTTCCGATGTAGCCGTTGGAGAAGTTTTTGGCAATGCCGGTGATCCCCAACAACTGAACGTTCCCCGGTGTGAGCGCATCAAGATCTTTCTGAAACCGCGCCAGGTCGATCACAGTGTTTGCGGGTACATCCTGGGTTCGGCCCGTCGGGAAAATCGGCTGGCCTTCAAGGTTGTAAGCGGTCGGAAGACTCAGGGGCACGAATGTATTCTGAAAGGGAACCGGAAAACCCTCTTGCGCATAAATCGTAGGAGAAAAAACATAGGGAATGGCAGCGGTGAGGAAATTGTCTTGCCACAAGTTTGGAATGAGAGCGGTGACGCCTCCGCTCGCATGCAGAACCGTGTAGCGGCCCACGCCATAGTCGAGGCCCAGTCGCGGCCCCCAGCCGTTCCAATCCTGGTCATAGGGCGGCTGCGGGTTGACGAACAGGACCTGGTGGGCCGTGCGATCCCAGTACGGCACGGGCTTGCCATCCGCTCCAGTAAAGATAGGGAGCGAGGTCCGCTTCGTAGCTTCGTGAATGCGGCTGTTCACTTCGTAGCGCAATCCGTAGCTCACGGTGAGTTGCGGAGTGGCCTTCCACGCATCCTGAAAGTAAAAGTTGTAGGCTTCGCGCCGCACACCGGCCTCGTTGAATTTGTCGCCCACCGGCGTGAGGCGGGCGGCTGCTATGACGTTGTAGGAATACGGCGTCGCCGTGAGCAGTCCAGTGAGGGAGTCCGGCAGGGGATCGCCGATGCGGATGTCGTGCGTACCGCTGGCGGAGGCGATCGGCTGGCCGCCTCCACAGCAGTACGCCGTGCCCCCGCCAAACTCGTAAATCCCGTTGGGATTGGTTCCGAAAATTGTCGAGTCGCGATTCACGCGTATCTCTACACCCCACTTGAATGCGTGCGAGCCGCGTGTGAGCGCCAGATCCTGTTTGAACTGAAAAAGATTGCTGTAGGAACCGAAAATCGAACCGGCCGGCTGGTAATAGGGCTGAAACAGACCGTCAGCGAAGCCGATTCCCGGTTGCGTGTGGTTCGTCGTGGGGAAAAATGGCGTACTGCGAACGTAGCTTAACGACGTTTCCGAGGTCAGATGCGGAGAAATCGTCCGCGTGTACTTCACCCCCGCGTTGCGCTGGTGATCAAAGAACTGTACGCCAAAACTGGGATTGATCGCCGTCTGGTCTGGATTGGTGAGCGGCCCTGTTACCTGATTCAGGCTGAACCGGGTTACGAGCGAAGCCTTATTCGAAATCTGGTGATCGACGCGCACGGAGAACTGATCCGTTCGAGTCACGACTTTCGAAGATGTCGCGTACGTGCGATCACCAAACGCCCCGTTCGGTTCATTCGGCAAGGGATAACCATCCAGCACGCCCACGACGGCCGGGTTCACCGGAACGGTCAGGGTGTCGCCGGGGAACGTAGTCGTGTCAATGCCCTTCCGCTCATTCGCAGTCGGCACGGGCAGAACCTGCGTTGTGCCCAGCACCTGGCGGAATCCCTGGTACTCGCCAAAATAGAAGGTGCGGTTTCGCCCGTCATAGACCCCCGGAATCACGACTGGCCCGCCGTTGGTGAATCCGAATTCGTTGCGCACAAATGGAGGTATGCGGCGGCCACCGGCCACGAGGTGATCGAAATAGTTGCGGGCGTCGAACGGCGCATTGCGCGCGAATTCAAACAAGCTGCCGTGGATCTGGTTCGAGCCCGACTTTGTCACTACGTTGGTGTAGCTCGCCGCTCCGTGGCCGACTTCCGCAGGCAGGACGCCAGAACTCGACTGAACTTCCTGAATTGCGTCGACGTTGAAGTTGGAGAACGTCGCCCCGCCCATCTCCGGGTCGGTGGTGTCGAAACCGTCGACGGCGAAAACTGTCGCCACGCCACGCTGTCCGTTCACCGCAAACTGCTGGGTGAAGTTTGCCGCGCCGTTAGTGTCGGTCATGGTACCCGCCGCCAGCAATAGTAGCTTGCTGAAGTCGCGAGCGTTGAGCGGAAGACTGGAAACCTCGCTACTGGAAAGATGTTCGCCGCCACTGGCCTGCGCCGAAACCGGGCCAGTCGCAGGGACGAGGCGGAGTTCCCCAGCTTGCGGATCTTGTCCTGCCGGAACCTGCCCGGTCAAAAACATCCGCAAGCCCATGGTCAGTGCAGGCTTATCACCCACGACAACCGGCGCTACAGCCTTCCACTCTTTGTCTGTAATCCGGATGGAAACCGCATAGGTCCCGGCCGCAATCCCGGCGAAGCCGAATTTGCCATCTGTCGCCGATGTGGCGGTATAGTCCTGCGCGTCGCCAGAATGCAGCTTCACGATGGCCCCGGCCACCGGCTTCCCCCCATCATCTCTCAGCACGCCGCTCCACGTCGCCGCCGAAACAGCGCCCGCAGACAAAGTCGTCATTAGGATGCCCATCAGCCAAGGCACACAACCGCGATTTCCCGAGCCGCTGAGCATGAAGTGAAATTATACGGCGCGCACCGTGGCGAAATCCTTATGGGTCAAAGGCTCGCAGTTTTCACGTTCCTTTTTGGGAGTCTTCGGTGTGATGGAATACCTGCGCCGAAACCTTTTGCTTTGCGCTTCAAAACCGCGAAGCAGGGTCCGATCCACCGTGGTAGCATTTTCTTGAAGCATCGCCCGGCGGCATCGATGCCCCGCACCAGCCCCATCTCGCTGTCTCTGGTTTCGACCCTGTTGTTGGGGCTGGTCTTGTACCCCATTTCCGCTCGCGCGGCCGAGCCTCCCTGGCTGCAGATCAATTCCGCGCACTTCACCGTGGTCACCGACGCCGGGGAAAAAAAAGGCCGCGAAGTCGCCCTGCGCTTCGAGCAGATGCGCGCCGTCTTCGCCAGCCTGCTCTCCAAAGATCATCTCAGCCAACCTGTCCCACTGACCATCCTCGCGCTCAAGAACGACAAGTCGTACTACCAGCTCGCACCTTTGCGGCAGGGCCAACCCATTAGTGTCCCCGGATTCTTCCTGCACGGCGAAGATCAGGACTTCATCGCGCTCAACCTGTTCGAAGAAGAATCTTGGCGCGCCGTGGCCCACGACTTCGCTCACATGCTGCTCAGCTACAACTATCCCCCGGCCCAAGGATGGTTCGACGAGGGCCTGACTGAATATTTCAGCTCCATCCGTGTCGACAACAAGGAAGTCGAAATTGGTGGCGACCCCGAGCTTGGCCCCACCGTCACGCAGGATCTGCTCGGCAACCAGCGCGAGACGCATCCTCCCAAGTCGCTCACCGAATTGCTGGGAGCGCAAGTCTGGCTCTCGTTACCCGACCTGTTCACTATGAAGCACGATACCTCGAGCTACAACGAAGGCACACACCACACGCTTTATTACGCCGAGTCGTGGATCGTGATGCACTACCTGCTGAACGAGAAGAAACTGCCCGAGACCGGAAGCTACTTCGACCTGGTATTGAACCAGCACGTCCCCGTCGAAGACGCCATTCAGAAGGCCTACGGCATGAGCTCGGCGCAACTGGAGGACGCCGTCAAGACCTACCTGCACTCGCAGAAGCAGCTGAACGTGGGCCTCGACAGCGTACACCAGACCAATCAGGCCTCGGATCGCACCGCGGAACCCGCGCAGCCGTACCAACTCCCTACCCCCGTCGCGCCCGACGATTCCGCGATCAACTCCAAGGCCTATTCCGAGGCCGACGCCCGCGCCCTCTACGCCGGAGTGCAGACCCGCATCCCCGAACGACGCGACTTTGGACTACAGGAACTAAAGACCCTGGCCACGACCCCCACGCCGACCGACATCAAGGCCGAGGCCCGGTCCGAAGCAAAAAGAGATGCTGCCGCAAAGAATGACGCCGACGACAACCCCAGCCTGCTACCCACGAATGCGGCCGGCAACGCCCTCGCTCACCGCCTGCTGGCGTGGGACCACATGGAGCACGGCGAATTTGACGATGCCATCACCGAACTGGGCGATGCCGCGGCGCTCAATCAGCGCGACATGTGGGTCCGCTATTACCTGTCGATTTTGAAGTACCGAATGGCACAGGCTAAGCATAGCGACATTCAGGGCCTGGCCAACATGATGCTCGACCTGCGAGCCGTTCTCGAGTGGTATCCCGAACTCGCCGCCGCCTACGACCTGCTCGCCATGGCCCGGAACGAAGGTGGAAGTTCCGTCGCGGCCATGCAGTCCGAGCGCGCCGCCATGAATCTGAGCCCGCGCGACCAGCGTTACATGTACCATCTGGCCCAAATCTACATAACGAGCAAGAAATGGGACGCCGCCCAGGCTCTGCTCGAGCGGCTGAAGAACGGCAACGATCCGCAAATCGCCGCACTCGCACGGGAGCGGATCGAGCAGGCCGGAACCGAGCGCAAATATGGCATCACGAACGCGGCGGCGCAGCCCAAACTGGCGCCGCAAAAGACTCCGTTCGATGTGCTGGAAGAAGACGCAGCCAAGCGCGCTGCCGAGGAAAAGACCGGTCAAACGGGGAGCACAGCCGACACGCGGGGCACGAAGTTTTTCAAGGGACGTCTCATCGCCGTCGACTGCTCGCAGCCCCCGGCGGCCATCCTGACAGTCGTTGCAGAAGGCTCCCTCCTGAAGCTGCGCGCTGCCGACTACAAGTCCCTGCTTCTGATCGGCGCCGATGACTTTTCCTGCACCTGGCGAGACCGCCACGTCACCGCAAACTACAAGCCAGGCGGCCTATCCGACGGCGACCTGGTTTCACTGGAAATGAGGTAGGCTACGGCGCGAGAGCGAGACTCCTCGTACGATGGGGCCAGCAGAACTCGCTTGCAGCCTGTCCAGTTCAGGAGCACAATCAATGCGTAATGCAATACCGCATCAGGCCAAAACAGGCCGTGCGCGCCCCTCTCGAAGGAGATCAAAATGAAAAGTCGCCTGTTCTTCACCCTGGTTCTATTCCTGGCACTTGCACTTCCGGCATTCTCGCAGCAAACTACATCCAGTTCGGGCAGCCAGCAGGCCGCGCCAACAGGGCAGACTGCTTCCACCTCTCCGACCGGCGACACGGCCCGCGAGCCGCTGCAACCGGTGAAGAGCCGCGACTTTTGGGACGGCGATGATCCCAACGTAGTCCATCTCATCACTCACCCGTTTGCCACGAAGGCATACGTCAAGCGCCAGGTTGAGCCCATCCGCGATCGTCTCAACGAACTGGATCAGATAACGGCGGCCGATGGCGCCAAGATCAAGGATATAGATGCCAACTCCCAACATGGAATTCAGTTAGCCTCGGAGAAAACCACCCTGGCGGATCAGCACGCCACCGACGCCGCGACCCGCGCGCAGACCGCTCAAACGACCGCTACGCAGGTGGCCACACGCGTTTCGACCGAGGAGCAGATTGTGGGCAACCTCGATCAATACAAAGGTAATGGCCAAACGGAAATCCTCTTTCGTCCCGGCCAGACGGTTTTGAGCAAGCAGGCCAAGGACGCTCTCGATCAGATGGCTTCCCCGCTCAAGGATCAGCAACGCTACATCATCGAAATCCAGAGCTTCTCGGCAGGCCACGGTCAGGCAGCAATTGGCGCCTCGCAGAAAATGGCCGACGCCGTGGTGCGCTACCTGGTACTCACGCACGGTATCCCGGTGTACCGCATCCACACAGTCGGCATGGGCAACGCGGCGGTGGCTGGCGAAGCAAACGCGTCCAAGCGCATCAGCGGCGGAAAAGTCGAAGTGAGTCTCCTGAAGAACGATCTAGTCAGTTCCTCGCAGCATTGATGGGACGGAAAACGAGGGGCGAGCCCTTGGCGGCTCTCCCTTTTCATTTCCGGCGCTACCCTGATGGTGTGAAGATTCTACTACCCGAGGATCCCCTTTTTCAGGCCCGCATTGGGTGGCTTAGGCTCCAGCCACACGGAGAGAAGCATTTGGCCGAAAGCTGGACCAGCGACGGTCATCTTGTCGTTGCCGTTAATGGCCAGCGTTGTGCACGTGCCCGAACGTACGTGAAGACCATCGCCTTCCTTCACGGGGTTCAAGCGCGCCGTGCATGCGGTCGATATCGGCCGGCATCGTCTTCTTCGCATCCGGCATATTGTCGCTGAACGATTCGTGGAATGCATCACTCATCTGCTTCTTGCTCGCACCGTGCAGGAAGTGCATGACGATCCGCTTCGGTGCGTCGGCATTGATGATCGCAACGGCGTCCGACGACTTCTGCGGAAGGTAGAGCCCCGCGACGTAAACCTTCACCATGTACTTGGTTCGTAATCCCAGGCCATTGAGCAGGGTGGTGGTCCCGACCTGCGCTATATCCGGCAGGGTCACACCGGCTAGACTAGCGGCGTGTAGGTTAGCAGCCGATGCCAGCCCGAACAGGGCAACGGTAAGCGACATGGCGGCCTTGCGAATAAGACCTCCCGTGAGAAGGCAGAGTATGACCCGCGATGGTACCACTGCCACGGGTTTCTGATCCACAAACTACCTTGGTATGTCCGCATGCATACAGGCCAATGTTCGCATGAGACCGAAAAAAGTTCGAACTTATCGGCATTTCAAGTTACCATTTTAGCCAGACACGCTCCTGGTGCGGATTCGGAGCGGCGACATTTTTTTGGGGGTAGCATGGCAATCAACTTTGTGCGGGCACCAGAAGGAAGCGACGACTCGATCCAGTTTCAACCCATCGAGCGGCTAAAGGTCTATTTATTCGGGGCGACGATTTTGTTTGCCTCGTTTGGGATGGGCGAAGCGGTGTATCGCCTCTTGTTTTCAGAGTTCGATGGCATAACGGATCGGATTCCGATTGAACTGCTGTTTGGCTTGGTATTCGCCTGGCTCGCCACGAAGTTCGTCGGCGGCATTTACAGAAATCGTAAGCAGAGAAGCGCGCGGCTCAACTTCATTTGGGCTCGAAATCATCAAATACGCGGTGCTCTGGAAGCAATCAATCCGTTGGCCCATCCCTCCAGAAACCAACAGTCCATCCGAGTGATTCGCGAAGAAGTCGACAGGATTGAGTCGGCACTGAAGGAGATTTTGCCCGGCTAGACTGTGGCGCTCGGATCTTGGCTCCTGCTGGCCTTTTGCATGAAGACCCACGTGAAAAGTAGATGTTAGAATTAAGTGTCTAGGTTTCACAGTTTTACTTAAATATGACGCAAATCCTGGACGCGATTCACTCCCCTTCTGACGTCAAACAGCTTTCGCTTCCCCAACTGGAACAATTGGCCTCGGAGATCCGCGAAGAACTAATCACCGTTCTCGCGAAAACTGGCGGCCACCTCGGACCCAACCTCGGCGTGGTGGAACTGACCATCGCGATGCATTACGTCTTCAACACGCCCGAGGATCATTTTGTCTTCGATGTGAGCCACCAGGCCTACGTTCATAAATTACTCACGGGACGCCGCCAACAGTTCCACACAATCCGCACGCCCGGCGGGCTCAACGGCTTTATGCTGCGCACGGAAAGCCCCCACGACTCCTATGGAGCGGGGCACGCCGGCACGGCCTTGTCCGCTGCCTTGGGCATGGCGGTGGCGCGCGACCGTGCGGGTGGAAAGGAACATGTCGTGGCGCTGGCAGGGGACGCAGCCTTCACCTGCGGCATCGCCTACGAGGCCCTGAACAATATTGCACATCACACCCGCCGCCTCATCGTTGTGCTCAATGATAATGAGTGGTCGATCGACAAGAACGTCGGCGCAATTGCGAGCTACCTCAACACAATCGTGACCAACCCACGTTTCGATTATCTGCACGAGCAAGCGGGAAGATTCGTCGAGAAACTGGGCGGCAAAATAGCATTGCGCATGGCGCGCAAGGCGGAGGAAGCCGCCAAGAGCATTTTCTGGCCGAGCGTGATTTTCGAAGAGCTGGGGCTGAAATATTATGGTCCGCTCGACGGACACGACATTCCCACGCTGATCAAGACTTTCGAATTCCTGAAGGCCCAGAACCGCCCGGTGTTGCTGCACGTACTCACGCAGAAAGGCAAGGGCTTCGAACCGGCTTTGCAGAAACAAAAGAAGTTTCACGGTCTAGGGCCCTACGATCCGGAAACGGGCGAGACCAAGCCGCCTGCCTTGCGTACGTATTCCGAGGTGTTTTCCGACACCCTGGTGAAGCTGGCGAACATGAACCCTCGGGTGGTAGCCATCACCGCAGCTATGCCCAACGGCACGGCGTTGGATCGGTTTCAGCCCCACCATCCGGATCGATATTTTGACGTCGGCATTGCGGAAGAGCACGCCGTAATCTTTGCCGCCGGGATGGCGACCAAGGGTTACAAGCCTTTTTGCGCCATCTACTCCACCTTTTTGCAACGCTCGGTCGATCCCATCATTCATGACGTCTGCTTGCAGAATCTGCCCGTGGTCTTCTGCATGGATCGGGGAGGCCTGTCCGGCGACGACGGGCCGACGCATCACGGCCTGTTCGATATTAGCTACCTGCGCGGGATCCCGAACATCGTCCACATGGACCCGAAGGATGAAGATGAACTGGCCAACATGCTTTTCACTGCCATGCAATACGATGGTCCGGCAGCCATCCGCTATCCGCGGGGAACCGGTCCGGGCACACCGGTAAAGGATGTTCCGCGCGCAATTCCGATCGGCAAGGGCGAGCTGCTGCAGCATGGGGAGAACGACCGTGTTGCCATCTTCGCCTTGGGAGCTCTGGTCCCGATGGGACTAGAAGTGGCGCGGAACCTGGAGGGAGAAGGCGTGTCGAGCGCGGTTATCAACGCCCGGTTCGCCAAGCCCCTGGACGTAGAGTTACTGGAGTTCTTCGCGCGCAACGTGGACGTGATCCTGACCCTCGAAGACCACGTGCTGATGGGCGGTTTTGGAAGCGCAGTGCTCGAAGAGGTGAGCAACCTGGGATTGACCACTCCGGTGGTGCGCATCGGCTGGCCCGATCACTTTATCGAACACGGCAAGCCAGACGCTTTGCGCGAGAAGTATGGGATCAGCGCTGCAGCTGCGATTGAGAAGTTGCGCCCTTACCTGGTTCAATCTCGCGTGTTGCAGCGAGTGATGCTGCCGCCGCCGCGGGTCTGAACCTTTTACAATTCTCTGGCCTATCCCTTGCGGGCGGACTTTTCACTGTTATGACGAGCTATGTTCGAATCAGACTGCTCCTGCTGAGCGCGGTGTGGATGGCCCCGATGGCGGTGCTTCCCGCCCAGGAAGCGAGGCCGAGTGCGACCATACAGTCCGACCCAGCCGCGCTTTTGATGGAGGCGCGGAGTCTTTACCGCAAGGGCTCTTTCGATCAGGCAGTCGCCAAGTTCAACGAAGTCCTGAAAGCTGACCCTGGCTCAGGCGAGTCTTATGCGGGAATCATCCGGTGCTACTTGAAGCAGGACAGGGTCCGCGATGCCGATGATACGCTGCAGAAAGGCCTGCAGACCACTCCGGAAAATCCCGATTTCAAAGTGGCGCAAGGCGAACTGCTTTTCCGGCAAGGGGAGATCCCCGAGGCAGGTACCCTATTCAGCGAAGTCATGGTCTTAGTTCCGCCCAATGCTCGCGCCTATCTCGGGGGCGCACGGGTCGCTGAAATGAGTGCCATGTATGCGCGCAAGTACACCCTCATCAAGCGCGCCCACGAGATTGACCCGGGCGACCCGGACATCAAGAAGATTTGGATGCAAACCCAGGCGGTGCCTGATCGCATCAAGTCTCTCGAAGACTACCTGGCCCAGCCCTCCAACGATGACGCTGATACCCGGCGCACGTTGACCGAGAGTCTGGAATTGCTCAAGGCATCTCAACCCGCTCCGCTCGGCGGGTGCCGTCCATCGTCGGACGTGACCTCCACCGAGACCAATCTTGTCCAACTGCAGACGAGCGGGCAAAGCTCGCAGGGGTTCGGCGTCGAAGTGACCATCAATGGGCAAGCGTCCAAGCTTCTGCTCGATACGGGTGGATCGGGAATCCTGGTGAGTCGCAAACTCGCCAGCCAGGCAGGACTGAAGCGGGTCTCGGAGATACTTGTTACGGGCATAGGAGACAAGCCAGGCACCCAAGGACATATCGCATCCACCAACTCGGTTCGCATTGGTAATCTGGAGTTCCACAACTGCCAGGTTGAGGTCTTGGATAGCCTGTCCGCGGGGGAGGACGGGATTATCGGCGCTGACGTTTTCTCCGAGTTCCTGATCGAAATTGATTTTCCCGGCTCGAAGTTGCGCCTCAGCCAGTTGCCGCCCAGACCAGGAGAGATACCGTCCAAAGCTTCACTAACGACCGGGCACGAAGAGTCGGCAACGGAGCCGGAAGCAAAGCCTGCCGCTAACCGGGACGGTGCGCAACCAATAACTCGGCCTCAGACCTCGGGATACACCGACCGCTACATTGCTCCCGAGATGCACTCTTACGTTCAGACCTTCCGCATCGGCCACATGTTCCTGGTGCCGACCAAAATCAACGAAGGGGCTGAGAAGCTCTTCTTGTTGGATACCGGGGCGTTCGACAACACGATCACTCCTGACGCTGCGCAGGAAGTTACAAAAGTGCACCGCGCCCCTCTACGCAAGGTGCAAGGTCTGAATGGAGATGTAAAGAGAGTGTACGTTGCTCATGAGGTCACCCTCGACTTCGGCCACCTTCGTCAGACGGTGCCAGACATGGTCTCCTTTGACATGTCCCGCGTCAGTCGCTATGCCGGGACCGAGGTCTCCGGCACCCTTGGCTTGGTCATGCTGAGACTTCTCAAGGTCCGGCTGGACTATCGAGATGCGCTGGCTGATTTCCAATACACGAAGCCGCCAGTTCGTAGGTAAGAACGAATATACGCAGGGCGGCGCCACCGGCGTCCACGCTGCCACGGTCTGTGGCCCGTTAGAGCGGACCCTAGCACCGCAGGGCCATTCCCCCAACGCCGCGGCAGGTCTAGGCTCTTAATTGAGCAGCACTTGGGGGAGGGCTGATCAACAAGCGTCCCACGACTCGAAACTGAGTCTGGGGCGTTTTGTTTTGCTCAGAAAGGTTTTGCAACGCCGGGATGGGGTTGTCGATCACATGAGAGCAGCATTGAGGGGGATGCGAGCCGGCGAGTTACGCTTTGGCTCGCCAATGAGATCAGGAAACACTTTCCGTTGGGGGAGGCGTATCCGTTGAAGGCGTGGTCGTCTTGCCAATCAGTTTCGCCACATAGCAGGCTTCATGTACCGGTAAACCACGTTCATCTATTTTGCAGTCTTCCAGCCGAACCGTCGTGCCGCAGATCCAGCAACAACTAAGGGAAGCCATTTGGCAGCCTCTACCGGAACCTGCTACGGGGACAAATTCCGATGGCGGAAATCTTAGATACGATAAAACATCCTGTCTGTACGCCAGCGTACAGACGCAAGAAAGGAAGGTGCTGTGACAGCCAAAGCATCGAAAGCAATGCTGATCCTAGTCGCCGGTCCCTACCGCTCTGGTACGAACGATAATCCTGTCCTGATCGAAAAGAACGTGCGGAAGATGGAATCCTATGCGCTGCCTCTCTTTCGCGCCGGACATATTCCGATTCTCGGGGAGTGGCTCGCCCTCCCGCTCGTTAGGCTAGGCGGGTCTATCCATATCGGCGACGAGGTATTCAACGAAGTGTTTCATCCGATCGCGATTCGGCTTCTCGAGAAGTGCGACGCTGTGCTTAGGGTCGGAGGACCGTCCGCCGGGGCTGACGAGATGGTTCGGGTGGGCCGAAGCCTTGGCCTGGCCATCTATAACACTCTGGCAGAAATCCCGAATTCCGACTAACGGTCAGAAAGTCCGGGCCTCCTTACGCTGACTCCTGTATGGCGACCGCGGGACGCGTTTCATAGACTTGATGTCTGTAGGTTGCAATTGGCGAAGCGTATTCTCATTGCCGATGATCACGAGTCAGTGTTGCGCCGCATCCGGGCGCTGCTGGAATCAGAACCTGACTGGGAGGTTTGCGGCGAGGCTGTCAATGGGCGCGAAGCAATCGCGAAGGCCAAAGAACTGGAACCCGATCTGGTAATCCTTGATTTTGCAATGCCCCGGCTGAACGGACTGAAGGCCGCCGCAGAAATCAACCGATTTCTACCCGAGGTGCCGATCGTAATGTTCACGATGTATGGCTCGGCGCTGAGGCAAGAAGCTCAAAAACATGGGATCCGCCGGCTTATCGACAAAGAGACACCCAAGGCTCTTATCGCGGCCGCCGAGGAGTTGCTAAGGGCAGTCAGTCGGCCATCTGTCGAGGGACCACGGCTGCCATGATTTTGACGGCGTGGCATGGTCTACATTGTTTCCTCGGGTGTAATAAATCCCCTGCAGAGATCAAACCGCCACATCCCTCACTGAAGATCAACGGAGAATCTGCCGCTTTGAAGTGCTTCCGTTTGTGCGTCGCGCCAACAATAAACCCTCCCGCTGGGAACGAGAGGGTCTAGGGAAGTGCTCGAATGATTCGCGCTTAAGCGCGGACGACGTTTGCCGCCTGGAAGCCTTTGGGGCCCTTCAGCAGATCAAACTCCACGGTCTCGCCCTCGTTGAGCGTACGGTAGCCGTTCTCCTGGATCGCGGAGAAGTGCACGAATACATCTTCCCCCGTGGAGCGTTGGATGAATCCATATCCTTTCGCCCCGTTGAACCACTTCACTGTACCTTTCTCTCTCACGGAAAAAACTCCTTTCACTGATCGCGAAGAATGATTCTCCGGCGTCTCCGATCGTCGCCCCGGTCGACCGAAGCCCCCCTCAAAGAAGCCGGTAGAACTGGTTGGGTCCGCCTTGTGCAGAAGAGGCTCCAAAAAAGGAAAGACTCCTATCCCGCTGCACCGCACATCCCTTTCGCGGCGGGAACTCCAGGAGTCCGAAGATTTGGCGCTTTTCAACCACACACAACAAACGTCAACCCTTACTGGTCTCACCACCGGACCACGTCCGGTATTGAGCAAGAGATCATAAGCACTATTAAAACGATTCGCAACTAGAATCTGAAAGAGATCGCAACATGACCTGGGGTCATCGAGAATAACTTTAACAGGGATTAAGAAATGCGACCGTCCTGTAGATTGCCGCACAAGGCCCAATCCCAAGCCTCTGATAGGATTAGAATTCCATGACCAATCCACCCATCTCGGCACTCCCCAAGGGCGAACCTCCGCCACGGGCGCGCCCCTCGCGCCCTGTGCCCCCTCCGCGAACGGGCCTGGTCCTTTCCACCGTGAAATACCTCATGCGGACCGACGTCCACACTTTCGCCTTCTCCGTCGCCGCCAACGCCATTCTCTCGTTCTTTCCTTTCGTCGTCCTGATGATGACGCTGATCCGCCGCGTCTTCCACTCCCGCGTAATGGCGGATCTGGTGGCCGACCTCCTGCGCGATTACCTCCCCGCTGGCCAGGATTTTGTCATCCGGAATCTCAACGCCATGGTGAACTCCCGTCAGCGTGTGCAGGTGTTCTCGCTCATTATCCTGCTGGTCACCTCTTCGGGTGTCTTCCTCCCACTCGAAGTAGCGTTGAACCGGATTTGGCGCTTCGACAACAACCGTTCTTATGTCGGCAACCAACTGATCTCGCTCGGGCTGGCCTTTGCCTGCGGCCTGCTGGCACTGCTGTCGATCGCGCTCACCGCCGGACCGGTAGCCCTCATGCAGTTTCTGCTACGCGGCTACGGCACAGGCTTTGTCCGGCTGGTCGGATTTCTGGTGATGAAGATCTTCGCCATCGCCGCCAGCATCGCTATCTTTTTCCTGATCTACTGGCTGTTGCCCAATGGAAAGGTTCCGGCGCGTGCGGTGCTGCCCGCAGCGATCATCATGGGATTGCTCTCCGAGGCCCTGAAGTATGCCTACATCCTCGCGCTTCCCTGGCTGAATTTTCAGGAAGTCTACGGCCCTTTCGCGCTCTCGGTGAGCCTGATGTTCTGGGCGTTTCTTACAGGCTTACTGTTGCTGGCGGGCGCGAACCTCTCGGCGGAGGAGCATCTGCAACATTCGCTTTAGGGACTGCCGGACGACTCCTACTCGTGCAACGGCACACTGGAGAAGGCAACTCCCCGCTTGCGGTTTATGCGGCAGATGATGTTTTCCAGCATTTTAGGTAGCAGGTTGATTCCTCGCCCGGGCATGATCTCGCCCTTTACGAGATAATCCTCCGCTCCCTCCGCAATCAGTTTCTCCCGGTTTTTCTCCGAAAGGCTGCTGACCACCACGACGGGAATTTCCGCGGTCGCAGGCTCCCTTTTCAAGTGCTTCAGGACATCTGGCCCGCTCATTTTGGGCAGAATCATGTCCAGCAGAATCAAATCGGGCTTACCCTCTTGTGCCATTTGCAATGCCGTTTCTCCATCTTCGGCGCAGATCACATCGTAGCCCGCATGGTGCAGAGCGGATTCACTATCCCGCCGGATCGGCAGACTGTCCTCGACTAAGAGAATCCTCACGTTTCCCTCTCCTCGCTGTTTTTCCTATCGGCGAGTTTGGGTACGTACATGAACTCAGCTGCTCTTCCGCCACATGATCAGCTACGGACCTCTCCCCGAGAAAGAAAAAGGCCGCCTTGAGTCAGGCGGCCGTTTCGTCAGATGCAGGAGGCTACTTCTTTGCCTCGCCAATCGAGAGTAACTCGACTTCAAAAATCAACGTCTCCCCCGGACCAATGTCTTGCCCGGCGCCGCGATCGCCATACGCCAAATCCGGCGGAATGAATAACTGCCATTTCGATCCCACCGGCATCAACTGCAGCGCCTCGGTCCATCCCTTAATCACGCCGCCGACCTGGAACGATGCCGGCTGGCCCCGCTTGTACGAGCTGTCGAACTCCTTCCCATCAATGAGGGTCCCGCGGTAGTTGCAAGTTACCGTGTCCGTCGGTGTGGGCTTTGGTCCGGTGCCTCCCGTCAGAATCTTATATTGCAAGCCGCTGGGCAGCGCTACGACGCCGTCTTTCGACTTGTTGGCGGCCAGAAAGTCCTCGCCGGCTTTTCGGTGGGTCGCGCCCTCTTCTTTCGCCTTGGCATCCATCTTCTGACGAACATCCCCCTGCAATTTCTGGATTACGGTCCTGGCTTCGTCTTCAGTGAGCACCGTTTTGCCACCAGTCATCGCATCTTTCATGCCTCGCGCGACCAGTGCGGGATCCAGTGTCATCCCCTGGCGGTGCAGTCCCAGGCCGAGGTTCATTCCCATGGCATAGCTCTGCTTATCTTTGTCGGTCGTGAGCGTTAGCGGGGCGGCAGTCTTAGCGGTCGTGGCAGGCTTCTTTACCGCAGTCGTGCTGGCAGGCTTCTTCGCCGCAGTGCTAGCCTGTCCGGCTGGTGGATTGGTGGTGGCTGCAGGAGTCTGCTGCGCCGGGGCGATGCCCAGCAACATCATCCCCGCCGCCAAGAATTGCAGCATAAAGGTGAGCGATTTTCGCATAGCCTGTATTGTCCCATTCTGTGCGAAAGACAGCAAACATCTAGCGCAAACTCGCGCCCCAGAAGTAACACTATTTTGGGGCTGGGGAATGGGGACCGCCGCCTCGGCGATCCGGTGGACGGGGGCAGCAGCCCTGCAGCTCCCCGCATCACGACGAATTCTGCCGGAGATCAGTTCAGTCCCTGTAACAAGTAGAGTTCCGAGAGCTGGCGCAGCGTGTTGTAGGCAAAGTACTGTCCGTCGGGAGTTGTCACAACACGGGTGATACCGAACCCGCCCGCAGGGTCGTGCATTTCCAGCGTCCTGACCAGTTGTCGGCTTCCATTGTCCACGCGAACGCGATAGATGGCAGCCGACATACCGTTGTAGTTAGCGGCATAGATTGCCGATCCGTCAGCGGTGACCTGAATCGGCCTATCTTTTTCTTGCCATCCTTTTAGCTCGCGGGCAGGCGTTCCGCCCTCAACCGGTAGAATCTCGGGAGGGCCCTTATCCCCGCGCGTGATCAGGAACTTCGCATCCGGCGTAACTAACCCGCGGACACCTTCAGGAGTGAGCGGTTGCAGTTTGTTCGAGGCAGGGTCGAACAAATAGCTGCGAACCGGATGTCCCGGTTCGTTGCCCATCACCACAACTCGACGGCTATCGGCGGTGAATCCCAGAGGCAGAATGTTCTCGATTCCCGCCATCTTCAGTTCCGTGACTTCCCCCGCACCCGTGGGAATGAGCCACCGCCGACGCGGATTGGTCTCGGTGACCGCGAGCACCCATTTTTGATCCGGCGAGAGCGCGATGCCATAGCCTTCACCCAGGCGTACCGCAGCAGCGCCATCCGTTTTCCGCAGGAAAATCGTCCCCAGCGAGCCTCCGCCTTTCCCGCCTTCGTGGAACAGTACTTGTTTGCCATCCGGGGACATATCGACCAGAACGGCACGGTCGAGCCATGTGAGTTCTCTATCCTCTGTACCGTGGGAATCGGAGAAAAAGATTTTGCGTTCGCGATCGTCGATGGCAATGATGGCCGTTCCGTCGGGGGAGACATCGTGCAGCGTCAAGTCCCCCGGAGCGGCCGCCAGCAGACGGAACGCACCCGAGATGTTCACGGCCATCAGCCGTCGGGCGATCGTGGTAGTCGTCGGATCGGCAGTGAACCATACTTCGTCGTTCTTCGGCGACCAAGCCAGCCCATACAGGCTGGAGAAATTGCCGAACGATTTCGCGTTGCCTCCGTCGGAATCGATGATAGTAATTGAGCCTCGATCGTCTCCTCTTCGGCCGTGCTCACAAAACGCGATCCGCTTGCTGTCGCGGGAGATTCGCGGATGACTGATCCAGCGCGGAACCTCCACCTTGTAAACAACCTTGCCCGCGGGATACTCGATGCGGTTCTCGTTGCCCACGGTGCGCACCACCAGCAGGTTCGATCCATCGGGCGACCAGTCGGACCACTCCACGTTCTCCAGCATCTCGCGAGGCGCCGTTCCGCCCGTCAGCGGCGTCCGACCCAAGGTCCCCTCCGTGCCGAAAAATCCCGCCAGTGGAGTGGGCTTCAAAGACACTGCGATTTCTCCGGTCGAGGAGATGCCGAGCAGATCCACCTGACTTAATCCGAGCGGCCGAGATTCGATGCTGTCCGCGCGCGTGGAGTAGAGTTCCGGGGCGAGTCCCGCCCACGCTGCACTGTAAATGACGGTGCGGTTGTCGGGCGCGAAGCGCGCGCTCAACACCGTTCCCTTGCGGAACGTCAACTGGTGATACGTCACCTCCGATGATGCTTTCCCCTTGTGGCCAAAGAGGTAGCCCAAGCCGGCTGCTATCGCCACGAGCAAAACGACAATAACCGGCTGAAAACGCCGCACTCGCTGCACGGCGGTAGGTTGTGCCACCTTCCCCGCCGAAGAACTGGAGGTCGGCGACAGAGCTTCCAGATCGAAAGCAAGATCGCGCGCCGACTGAAACCGCTGGTCGGGATTTTTTTCCAGGCAATGCCGCACAATCCGATCTAGTGAAGGAGAGATGCTGCGATTAAGCTCCGTCAGTTCGGGCAGGTCCTCCTTCAGGATCGCCGTCATTGTCTCCGCGGCCGTGTCGCGCCGGAAGGCACGCTGACCGCTCAGCATCTCGAACAGGATCGACCCAAATACGAAGATGTCGGAACGGTGATCGACCTCAATGCCGCGCACCTGCTCCGGCGACATGTAGCCCGCTGTCCCCAGGACTTGCCCGGCTTCGGTCAGGGAGACGTCGGCCGAGGTCAGCGTCTGCACGCTGCTGTTCGCCTCCGACCCAGCGCGCGCCATCTTGGCCAAACCGAAATCGAGAATCTTCACCCGCCCATCTTTCGTGAGGAAGATGTTTTCCGGTTTCAGATCGCGGTGGATGATTCCTTTGTCGTAAGCTGCAGCCAGCCCCTGGGCAATCTGCACCGCGATCTCAACCGCTTTCCGCGATGATAAAACTCCGCCCTGCACACGCTCGCGCAGCGTCTCGCCTTCCAGGAGTTCGCACACCATGTACGGGGCCCCATCGTGAGTACCGATATCGTGCACGGCGAGAATGTTGGGATGGTTGAGAGCGGCAACCGAACGCGCTTCCCGTTCGAAGCGCTGTAAGCGATCTGCGTCGGCCGCGAATGACGAGGGCAGAACCTTGACGGCCACCATCCGGTCGAGACGAGTATCTCGGGCGCGATGCACCTCGCCCATGCCGCCGGCACCGAGCGGGGATTGGATTTCATATGGCCCGAGTTTGGTGCCGGGAGACAGAGGCATGCGTGCGCGCCATTATAACGTGAAGGTCATTGTTCGCCGGACGTGGGAAGCAGAGCCACGCCAGGAACTTGCCAGCGAGATCCCAGGTCACCTTTATTCAGGGCGTATCGAATTCCTTTTTGTATGCTTCCCAGCGTTGGCGGACGTCGGCCATGATCGCCTGATACTCCGGGTCGCCCCGCAGGCTGTCGTAGTTCTTGTCTCGCTGAAACCAGGGGTAATTCATGTCTCCGAGCGCAACAGTGCGTTTGAGCCAGATGAGGGAATGCTGCTTGTCGCCGAGCAGAGCATAGATTCCTCCGAGCCAGTAGGCCGCATCGCCATCGATGACCTGTTCCGGACGGGATTCGAAAAGCCTGGGGTCGATCTTTTCCCGCTGGTGGCGCGATGCGTACAGGAATGCAGCCAGCATCTCGGGTGTCTGGTCGCCAGAGTCGTGAGCGCGTTGGACGGCTCGGTCCAAGGTGCTTTCGGCTTCGCCCAGTTTGCCTTGGTAATAGAGTATCGAACCATAATAGGCGAGGGCCTTGAACTGATCCGGATTCCTGGCCACCACCGGTTGCAATTCCTGCTCCGCCTCGTCCGCTTTACCGCTGTAGAGAAGCATTCGGGCCAGCATCCAGTGCGGCTGAAGAGCGGTCGTATTCAAGGCGACCAGCCGGCGATAGGCCTGCACGGAGAGTTCATTCAGCCCGGCATAGTAATACGAATATCCCAGTGCTTGCCAGGCGTCTCCATTGTTCGGGGCGAGCACCACTGCCTGTCTGGCTGCACGGATCGCCTCTTGTTCCCGTCCGCCCTCAGCGTAAGCGGCACTCAGCGCCATCAACGCCTCAGCTGACTGTGGATTGATGCTCACTGCCTTCTGGGCAGTGATTACGGCGCGCTTCAGATTCTCTTCCGCATTCTCCACAAAGTTAGCTCCCTGGAATGCATAGAACCGCGCCAGCACGGCATACGCGTCGACGAAGTTCTTATCCAGAGAGATCGCATGCTCAAGCAGACGCTCCCCCTTTTCCATGCTGTCCAGCCGCGAATACGCGAGATATTCGTTCTGATAGAAGCGCGCCTGCAGATAGTCGTTATAGGCGTCCACACTCGTGGTCACCGGCTGTTGGATCGATTTCTGTTCGATCGGCGAAACTTCGATTTGCAACCCTTCCACCACCTTGGTTGCGACCTCATCTTCAAAGCTGAGGATGTCCGCACTCTTCAGATCGTAGCGTTGCGACCACTTGGTAGTTCCGGTGCGCCCGTCGATCAATTGCACGGTCACCCGGACTACATCCGCAGAACGCTGGTACGTCCCTTCGAGCACGCTTTCCACACTCAGTGCCTTCGCCACTTCCACAGGATCTGGCGTTTCTTTCGCATACTTCAAAACCGACGTGGTCGGCCGCACTGCGAGGTTCTGTAAGGAGGTGAGACGGCTGATAATCGCGTCGGTGATGCCAATGGCCCAACTGTCGCTGCTGGAAGCCGAAAGGTCGCGAAAAGGAAGCACCGCGATGGTTTGTGGCGACGATTGTGCGGGTACGTTGGCAGTCTGCTGCGACCGCGCGCTTGGGTTATAGACGCGAACCCCCACAATGACCAGGCCGGCAACCAGCAATGCGGCCAGTGCGAGCATCAGTAGTGTGCGATTTCGCCCGCGCCACGGCCTGGCTGGCTCGGGAGCTGGAATTAGCAGTTGCGACTCGGTGTCTCGCTTGATGCGTTTCAGGTCAGCCCGCAGCTCGGCAGCGGACTGGTAGCGAACCTCGCGATCCTTCTCCAGTGCCTTGACGATCAGATCTTCCAGCTTTGGCGGGAGGTCAGCATTCAGTCGTACCGGGGCCGCCGGCACTTTGTGGAGGATCGAATCAAAGATCACTCCGGAAGTGTCGCCGCGGAAGGGCAGCATCCCGGTCGCCATTTCATACAGCACGACCCCGAACGAGAACAGATCCGTGCGCGCATCCACTTCCTTGCCCAGAACCTGCTCCGGCGACATGTAAGCCACCGTTCCAATCGCTGTGCCGGGACTCGTAAGGTGCGGCGCATCAGCCGATAACGTCCGCTCCTCCGCGGATGCGATCGGGTCGTCCCCGAGCCCCGCGGACATCACCTTGGCTAGTCCGAAATCCAGAATCTTGGCCCGCCCGCGCTTGGTGACAAAGATATTCGCAGGTTTGATATCGCGATGCACGATGCCCTGACCGTGGGCCGCCTCCATCGCGTCGGCAATCTCAATGGCCAGCGCCAGCAACTCCTCGCTCTCCATCGGCTGCCCGCCGATCCGATGCTTCAGTGTCACGCCATCCAGAAATTCCATCGCGAGAAACGGATGGCCGTCATGCTGTCCGACTTCATAAATCGTGCAAATGTTGGGATGATTCAAGGCCGAGGCCGCGCGTGCCTCGCGGCGAAAGCGTTCGAGGGCTCCGGGATCCCGGGCTACCTCTTCCGGCAAGAACTTGAGCGCTACGAAGCGGCCCAGTTCGGTGTCTTCGGCCTTATAGACGACGCCCATTCCGCCGCCCCCCAGCTTTTCGACGATCCTGTAGTGAGAGACGGTTTGGCCGATCATGTCTTGATTTTGTGCGATTGGGTGCCCAAGAACACGCCCTGGGCTCGAGTCGATTGTCTGGTGGCCATCTTAGGGAGCCGGCGAAGGCAAGTCAAACGGGGCACGGGGAGAAGGGAATAAGATGATCTCAAGTCATCCGTGATCTTGGCCATCGGCGGCATGTTGACGCCGGGTTCCGATAGCCTGCTGATCATTCCAGATCTCGCGATTGTGGCTCCTTGATTTTGAAATTAGTTGTTGACTCATTTAGACGCTAGTGCTAATTATTTAGCAGTTATGGCTAAGAATTTAGCAGCTGCCCAGTTAAGCCGAAGAGAACGACAGGTCCTGGACACCCTCTACCAAGCCGGACGTGCGACGTGCGCGGAAGTACAGAAGGCGATGACCGACCCACCAAGCTATTCAGCGGTTCGGACGTTTCTGCGCATATTGGAGGAGAAAGAGCTGGTTCGTCACGAGCAAGATGGGGCACGATACGTTTACATCCCAACGATTGAGAGAGCGCGCGCGAGCCGATCGGCTTTGCGCCATGTCCTAAACACGTTCTTTGGAGGTTCGGTGACCCAGGCGATCTCTGCCCTGTTGGACGAAGACTCGAAGCATTTATCGGAGAAGGACTGGCAACGACTCAGCGTGATGATTGAAGACGCACGCAGGGAGGGCAAGTGATGTCAGGATCGAGTGTTGTTCCACTTCTGATTGCGTGTGGTGTGCGGGCCAGCTTTCCACTGAGCATAGCCTGGGTTGTCACGCGGCTACTCTCCCGCTCATCTGCGGCAACGCGTCATTTCACATGGGCTTGTGCGATCAGCATTGCCGCCTTCTTGCCAATCATGACGGTTGCGATGCCCCACTGGAGTGTCAGCACGCCTGCGCCGCTGACACGGCTAGCATCTCCCGTGCGCACAGAACCGGCTCCAGCTACTCAATCGAGTGTTGCCAGGAAGGAGCTAATTTCGCCTGATGCAATGGACAAGCCAAACGGTCGTCGGCCGGGAGGATTCACTCCATGGGAGATTGTGACCTGGATCTGGATCACGGGAGCGGCCGGGATTCTTTGCTATTTGCTGATGGGGCACATCGCAGCCTGGCGGCTGTATCGGAACACACGAAGGATGCAGACACCGTGGATTGAAGAGGCTGAACGGTTGGCGCGCGAGCTACGAATCAATAGTGGTTTGTGCTTCGTTGAATCCGCACAGGTTTCAGTGCCCCTAGTGCTGTACCTGTGGCGGCCGATCATCGTGATACCTGAGGCTGCCGCCGAATGGCCGTGGGGTCGCATTCGAGCGGTTCTGTTGCATGAGCTCGCGCATATAAAGCGCAACGATGCGCACATACAAACCCTTGCGCAGATGGCTTGTGCGGCCTACTGGTTTAATCCGTTGGTGTGGTTTGCTGCGCATCAGCTGCGTCTTGAGCGTGAGCGAGCGTGTGACGATTCCGTGCTCATGGCCGGGACCAGTGGAGCCGATTATGCGACACATCTTTATGAGATTGCACGCGCGGGTTCAGCCCCGGCTTCTGCGCCGTTTGCAATCGGACTCGCCGTTCCTCAGTCGCAACTAGAAAAAAGGCTCGTTGCCATCCTGAATCCAAGAACGCAGCGACACTCGGCAACGGTTCTTGGCCGGGTCATGGTGGCGCTGCCCGTGCTGTTTGTGGCACTTGCTGCCGGTGCAATACAAATAACGGCCCGAGCGATCGAGGTTCCCGCCGGGGCGATGAGGATTCCTGCTGCCGTAATGCGGGATGGTCCCGGCGCGGAGCTGATCTCCGCAAATGAACCGAAAGCCAAAGTCCGGCCTGCGACCACTGAGGCGAACAGTGTAGGGAGTTCGGCCTCGGGAGAGTTTCATTGGTCGGCGGTGATGCGCGAACACCAGACGGTCGAAGTCCACATTGCGCGAGGATCGATCCGTATTCTGCCGAGTGAGGATCATGCGGTGCGTGTGAATGCGCAGACGGACGATCCGCGCAAGGGCAAAATTCAGGCGGCAGCCACTTCGAGTGGAATGAAGTTTTGTAGTGTTATTACGACGCTTCATGGCCCACGAAATGATTGCGACGGCAGTAGGGAGACATCGCAGGATCAGGACAACCCCCCGCGAACGGACGTCGTTCTTCACGTACCCGCCGGCTTGCATGTTGCGGGGAGCACCTTGAGTGGAGACATCACAGCGGAGCATCCAGGTGTTGACATCGACATGGCGACCCAGGACGGGGATGCCACATTGCAATTGGCCGCTGAGGAAGGCGCGAATTTCAGCGGGAACGTCATCGACGGTTCCATTGACTCCGATTTCTCTCTAGAGGACAACACACCGCCATTGCCACGTGACCTTAAACCGGCCTCGAATGCGCCCAGAATCGTGCACGCGACGTTGGGGGCGGGCGGTCCTCGCGTCGCTGCGGTCGTAATCAACGGCAACATTCGACTTCTTCGCCGGTAAACAGAATCGCGAGTCGAGCGCACGACTTACCAGCAACGACAGTTTCAACTAGGAGGAGAAAAACCTATGCATCGCAATCGCAAGCGTACACGTATAAGTGCTAAAAACTTAGCATGCATGCTGTTGCTTCTTGCCGTGGCCGGGCGTGCCAAAGCGCAAACCGGCCTCGAGGCTTTACAGGAGCCGAGGATCGAGCGCGTCCTCGGCGGATTGCGTCCGCCGATTGCGATTAAAGGCCAGCCTCCGGTGAGATGGAAGCTGGCCGAACGGATGGCTGATGGCCATGTTCCCGGACTCAGCATTGCGGTGATTGATGACGGCAAGATTGCCTGGGCTAGGGGATTTGGAGTGAGAGAAGCTGGCACCAACGAACTGGTGACTACTTCAACGCTGTTTGAGGCACAGTCTATTAGTAAAGCAGTTGCAGCGACAGCCACTCTGGTCCTCGTAAACTCCGGGCGGCTCTCCCTGGATGAAAGCCCAAATACCTACCTGAAATCCTGGAAGCTGCCATACAACGAGTTCCAGGCACATGACAAAGTGACATTGCGGAGAATTCTCAGTCACAGCTCGGGGCTGACTGTTGGCGGCTTTGCGGGGTATCGAACGGGCGACGCACTTCCCACACTCTTGCAGATTCTGAACGGTGAGAAGCCGGCCAACAATCCGCCGATTCGCGTGGATTTCGTCCCGGGTTCGAAGTCCCGATATTCGGGCGGCGGTGCCGAAGTGATGCAGCAGCTTCTGCTGGATGTGACCGGCCAACCGTTCCCCGCATTAATGAAACGGTTGGTGCTGGAGCCGGCAGGAATGACGTTGAGCACCTACCAGCAGCCCCTTCCAGAAGCGCGATGGTCCGATGCCGCCAGCGGCCACGATGGCGCGGGAGTCGTTATAAAAGGCAAATGGCCGATTCACCCGGAAATGGCGGCTGGCGGCCTGTGGACCACGCCAACGGACCTTGCAAAGTGGGCTTTAGAAATCACCAAGGCCTGGACGGGAAATGGGAGCAAGCTTTTCTCGAAAGCGATTGCGACCGAGATGCTTACGGTTCAAAAAGCGCCTTACGGCCTTGGTGTGGAGCTTGCGAGGACCGGTCAGAGCCTTGAGTTTTCTCATGGAGGATCGAACTCCGGCTTCCGCGCATTTCTCGTGATGTTCCCGGCAGTCGGGAAGGGTGCCGTGATCATGGCCAATGGAGATCGGGCCGACTTTATAATTGGAAGTCTGATTACCACCATTGCAAGTGAATATCACTGGCCCTCACGAATGCAAACGGAGCGAGAAGTGGTTGCCCTTAGCAATGCGCAACTGGATGCTTTGGTCGGGGTTTATTCACTGCCGCCGGGACCATCTGGTGCGCCCGTCACCTACGAGGTGACACGGGAGGGGAATGGGTTGTTTACCGAGCTAAAAGGATTAGGCTCTTATCCTAAAAGCGAAATCTTCCCCGCAAGTGAGATCTCCTTTTTCAGCCTTGTCGGCATGGATGTCAATTTCACTCTCGGCAGTTCGGGGCGGGCTACCAGCCTCAAAATGGGGGAGATCATGGGTATCCGTCAACCGTAATGCCAAGGTTCACGTCGGGAGTCGTCGAGGAACCGACAAAGATTGACTTGCAGACGTATGGAATCCGTGCCGACGGATCAATCGCCAGCGACCGTCGTCTGCACCATCTTCTCTGGTGAGCTGAATCGAGCGAGTCGATAGTCCGCAGAGCCGCCCGGATTGTTAGAGCCGAACGACACCTCCACTGACCCAGGTTTTCACATTGTCGCTGGCGTATTCACTCCGGTGCCGGCGACCACTCGAACCCGCATCGGTGTCACTGGGCCTGTTGTCGGCAACTCTGGAAAGAACTCGGCACTTGAAACGCTATCAGCCGTCCGCTTCCACCTGCGCCCGCCCCAAGTCAAAATCCCTACCTCTCCACTCCGCGCCCGCGCGCCCCGTGCCCGACAACAAAGGGATACCGATCTGGGCGCAAATAAGTTGAATTGCGGATAAGTTGATCTGAGGCTGAGCCGAACTGAGTTGAGCACGAATCGCAGTCCAAACACGGATCACAGGGGCGTCTGTAAGACCATCTCTTTCCCTTCTCCCGTCAAACGGGGCACCCGAACTACACCTTACTTCAATCCATCCACGACCTACAGATCCGATAGGAGGCGGCCGATCGTGTGGCACTCTGCCCACGGCCAGCCTGGCAGCGCTAATTGCGCTCCAGCATCCATACGTTCGACGTCCCGCGCGCTTTCCACAAGGCCAGATGCTTGCCGTCGGGCGCGGGAATCGCCCAGCCAAGCATGTCGCTATCTTCGAGCATCGTCCGGGTGCGCCCTTGCAGATCGATGTTCAGCAGCGCCCACTTCCCGGCGTTGGTATAGGCCGGAGCAAAAAGGCTGCGTCCATCGGCGGCAAAATCGATGCTGCTGATTCCAGCCCAGGCCTGCGCCGTCACTGTGCGCTTGCTGCCGTCTTCTAGGGAGGAGAAACTAATGCTCGGGTCTTTTTGCACTCCCTCTCGTTTTGCAGTCGCCAGAGTTTTGCCGTCGGGAGACAAACTCCAGTTATACGCGTAGGCAGGCTCATCCTTGATCTTGAGTTGAGGAAGTTCCTCGCTCTTGCCCGTGGCCGGGTCGAAACGGAAGAACGACATTTCGTTTTGGCTGCGCGTGTCGTAAAGGCATAAGGTCGACGAGAGGCGAGCGCATTGCATGTTGCCCATGCCGCTACGCTCCAGGACCAATCGCGGCGGCCCGCCCGAAAGCGGCACCGCCATCAACCGGCTCTCCAGAGTGGCCTGGCCTAGCTTCGGCCAGATCACGTAGAGGACTGTCGAATTATCCGGCGCCAACCGCGGGCCCATCGCCGCTTCATTGCCCCCAATCAACAGCTCCGGAATGGATTGATCGATCCGCTGTTTGAAGACGTGAAAGAGCCCGTCGCGATCCGATGCGAACAAAACCGTTTTGTTGTCCGGCGTCCAGGCAAACGGATAATCCCTCCGCTCATCCAGTGTCAACCGATCCTGGGGGCCGAGTCGCGTTCCATCCGCGTTCATCTCCGTAATGTAGACGTCTGGATTCAGCGAATACTTCATATACGCGATTCGCCTGTCATCTGCGGTTGCGCTGATCGCGGCAACATCATCGGGCGTAGCGGTCAGCCGCACCGGTGTTCCGGTAATGTGTCCACGCGAATCGAGCTGCATCGACCACAGATTCGAGTCCTGCTGATTGGGCCGGGGCTCCGAGACCGAGTAGATCAGTTGGTTGTCCCGAGTCCACACCAGGCCGGGACCAACATGCCCGCTGTCGGTCTCGGTATGCATCAAGGCGTGGCGGCTGGCCGAAGGCAGAATCGTCTCTTGATGGCCGTTGCTGAGGGTGAGGATGCCAATATTCGTGGTCACCTCGTTCTTGAACTCTGCCGGCTCATAGCTGCCGTTGGTAAAGGCGATACGCTGCCCGTCGGGCGACCAGGCAGGCGCACCGAACATGGACCGCTGTCCGCCAAGCAGCCGCCTCGGTCGCTCTCCATCGGCCTGCATCACCCACAGTTCTTCGTTGAGGTTCGGGCCTCGGATGAAAGCGATCTGGAAACCGTCGCGCGAAACCGCGGCCTGTCGCCCATCGTCAATCAGTTTGCGGGGCGACCCGCCTACGATCGAGATTTCCCACAGGCTTTGAGGGGCGGTTGGCGCTTCCACCAAGGTGACGAGTAAACGGATTCCGTCCGGATACCACGCCGTCGGTTCGGGCGAGAAGCCCTTGGGAAGCCACAGTGGATGAACGAGGCCGCTTTCGGTCTCCCGCAGGTAGAAACCCGTGTTGTCGGAAAACGCGAGGTATTTGCCGTCGGGCGAGATCGCCGCCCCGAGCACGGGATGGTCCTCGGGATTGGCCGTCAGCCTCCGCTGCTTGATCTGCATGGGCGGATGAGGCCAATTGGCGACGATCGCTCCTCCGATCGCTCCGACTAACAAAATCAGAACCGATACCACGATTCGCCGCCGCTTCGGCTCGACGGCACTCTCGGGAAGCCGCGGAACGACGGGCGCAGCGATCGCTGTGCTCGAGCCGTTGACCGGCGCTACAAACCGGTAGCCGCGTCGCGCCACGGTTTCTACAAACCGAGGATTTTCTGCAGAATCTCCTAAAGCATCCCGCAGACGGCGAATCGCTGCATTCAGGCTGTGATCGAAATCGACGAAGGTATCAACCGGCCACAGTCTCTTTTGTATTTCTTCGCGAGTGACCACCTCTCCCGGCTGCTCCAGCAGGAGCGTCAGAACCTGAAAAGGCTGTTCCTGCAGCTTTACCTTCGAACCTTTGCGGCGCAACTCGCCCGCCCGTAGGTCGACTTCGAAAGTCCCAAACTGGATGGAACGCGCCCCATTCGCGCCGGCAACCGCCATGTTCCCCACCTGCAATGCCCGCAGTTTATCAAAATGCGAGCCTCTCGCAGTGAGTGATGCTCGCGCCTAACTATTTGACGCAAAGAGATTTATTTCGTCACCCAGACATGACTTGCCGGTTACCCGCAAACGGTTGAGGTACGCGCCCGCCGCATCGATGCTCGCCCCATCGTGGGAAGGGGAAAGGTCATGCATCGAGCATTCAAGGCACTTGTTCTGTCTGTCGTCACCAGCCTCGGCGTTCTCGGATTTGGTCCGGCAAGCTTCGGGCAGAATCCACAAGTCCCTGTTTCTGTCTTTTCCGATATCCCGATTTCCCGTCAGCTTCTAGACCGCGCCGAGCAGCGGGCTCAGCAGATCTTCTCCATTTCCGGAGTGGATATTCTCTGGATCGACTGTACCCGCGCGAATGCGTCGGACCAGCGATCCAGCCTGCACAAAGAGCTACGGACCCGACGACCTCGTCCTCAGGATCACTTCTCATGTTTCCACCGTTTCCAGCGACGCCTTCGGCGTAGCCTTTCTTGGATCGGACGGGCGGGGCCGCTATGCCGACGTGTTTTGGAACCGCGCGCGTGAGCTTGGCGCCACCTCGAACCAGGGTGTCGACCGAATCCTCGGCAGCGTTATGGCGCACGAGTTGGGCCATCTGTTGTTGGGCCTGAACTCTCACTCGGTGAGTGGCCTCATGCGTGCCCGTTGGGGAAATGATGAACTTCGTTGCCTGGACATAGGCACGCTTGTCTTCCTGCCCGAACAGGGGAAACGAATGCGCGCCCGGATCGTGGACGCGAGTTCCGCTCGGATCTCTAGCGGCATCAGATAGGCGAGCCTGGCTGTCTAAACCGCTTTCGCTGGAATTCGGGGAATGCTTGGTGGAACTCCGAGATGCTTTGTGCCCCAACCGCACATCGCTTCCATGACTGGGATGAGTTCGCTGCCCGCATCGCTCAACATGTAATCCACACGCGGCGGAACGGTCTCGGTGACCAAACGGCGGATGACCCCATCGTGTTCTAGTTCCCGCAACTGCGCGGTCAGCACCTTCTCACTGACTCCCGGCAGCAGATCGCGAATCTCCGCAAACCGTCGGGAGCCAAAAGAGAGATGCCAGACAATCAGGACCTTCCATTTCCCTGCGATCACATTCGAGGTGGCTTGCACGGGACATCCGAAATGATTCTTCATGACCCCACCCTCTCGCCGGACTAATAAGCCGGGACTGGCTTACAAAATTGTGCGTACTTCCCAGACCGCTGGGCTGCGGTTTACCTTCGAGCAACGTTGCTGAAGGCCTCACCCGTGGGGACATTTTACCCTCTCGAGCGGCATGCGGCGCCGGTACCGAAGGAGTATTGAAGTGGATTTCCCCACGAATCCGTTCGCCATCCTGACTTTCATCTCTGCTCCCGCGGTTTTGACCAATGCCTCGTGCGTGCTGCTGTTCGGCACCGGCAACCGCTATGGCCGGGCCATCGATCGTGTCCACGAACTGGCAGAAATGATCGAGAGAAACGCGGAGATGGAGGAAGGCGAAATGCATCTGCGCGTCCGTCAGTTGGAAGCAGCAGAGACTCGTACATTGCTGATCGTCGGAGCGCTGACCTGCTTCTACACGGCAGTTGCCGGCTTTGTAGCCAGCACCCTGGTCTCCCTGATCGGTGCTGTGCTCGTTTCCGCCAGGATCGAGTCTGGAGTCTCGTTCAGTTTTGCGCTCGCCTTCCTGGCAGGCACACTCGGAGTCTTCGCCATGATCGCCGGTGCAGTCATGCTGGCTCGTGAGACCAGATTCTCCTTTCGCGTTCTGCGCGAAGAGAAAAACTTTCTTACAGAACGTGTGCACACACGTGTCGCCAGGCTTACCTCAGCCGCCGTCGAGAAGCATTCACATTGACATTTAAATTTAGCCCCTGAAAGGACTCATTAGTTTATGACCCCATCGAACTCAAGAATCGACCCGCAGGATGCCGTCATCCTATTCGCTGATCTTCAGTCAGGAATTTTCGAACTCAGCAAGACCATCCCTCCCGATCGCCTGAAGACCGGCGTGCGAAGTCTAGCCAAGCTGGCCAAGCTTCTCGGCATTCCCGCCATCGTATCCGGCGTTCGGGGCGAAGACGGATCACCAGCAAAAATCATTCCTCAGATTGCGGAAGGTCTTGGCGATGTTCCTACCCATTACCGCACCACCTGCGACTCATTTCTGAACGAGGAGATCGCTGCCGCAATCAAAGCCACCGGGCGAAAAACCCTACTCATTTCCGGTGTTGCCACGGAGCTTGCCGTGCAGCTTCCCGCGCTGACCGCTTCCGATCAGGGGTACAAGGTCTACGTGGTTCTCGATGCCTGCGGAGGCATGAGCGAGCGCACCGAACAGGCGGCTCTGCTGCGGATCGCCCAGGCCGGCGCGACCACGGTTTCCGTCATGACCCTCGCGGGCGAGTTGGCCGGAGACTTCCGCCATGCCCAGGCGCAACAGGCTATCGGGATCCTTTATGAGATGGCTCGCTCGTAAGCACAACGGCCTAACCACCCGAAACTGGCGCGAGGCGATGCGAGCAGCTACCCTGGCTCTCTGTTTCCACGCGATCATTTCGCTGCCGGCATCCGGCCAAAGTGCGGCCACTCGCCTATCCGACTTTCAGAGCTGGGATGAACTCGACGTTTCCGCGCGGCTGGCCAAGAGTGTCGACGTGAGCTGGATCTCGGAGGGGCGATTTAGCTCACGATTCGCCAATCCTGCCACCTACTTCAGCGGCGCCGAGGCGACCGTTGGTATAGGAAGCCATCTCTTTGTCACACCGTCCTACTACTACCTCGCTTACAGGACAACCACCGGGCAGTCCGGGCACTTTCATATCCCTATGCTGGCGGCAACGCTAAAGGTTGCGCGGGAACGATGGACGGTATCCGACCGCAGCCGCTTCCTCGGTGCCATTGGTGGCGGAAACGACTTCTGGCTCTATTTGAATCGTCCTCGCGTCGACTACACCGTGGGGGTGCCGCGCTGGGGCAGTTCCGTCTTCTTTTGGGATGAGGTTTTCTACTTCTCCGTCTTTCACGGATGGACGAGGAATCGATCCGCCGCCGGGATGCGGAAGGCCATCAACAAGAATTGTGCCGTTGATCTGTACTATTTGCGTCAAGATGACAGTAAGCTTCAACCACGAATCGTCAACGGAGTCGGGGCCACCGTAGAGTTCCGCATCCGGTAAACACTGACTGCGCAAGTGCTGAAATGTGACAAAAGCGTCGTGGCCATCTGCTGTACCGCCCGCGCCTTAAGACTCGTCTTTGTCTGCATCGCCCGGGTATCAGTCCAATTATCCACAGGCCGTTGTGACATCTGTCACTGATTTTTTTTTCGGTTGGGACTAGCCTTTAGTGTTTCCCCGGCGTCCCGGCTGAACGTCCTCCGAGCGGACATCATATTGAAAGGCATTCCCATGTTTGGGAGAAGCTGCGCCTGTCTGCTCGCACTTTCGTTTCTAATCTGGCTGCCCGTTCTAGTGCACGGCCAGTCCGATCACTCCGATCCCGGACGTGATTTGGTGCTACCGAGCTTGCCTGCGGCCCTCCAGCCCCCGACGCCGGATCCGGGCCCACCGCGCTCGCCCCTGAAATGGCTCGCTCCTCCCGGCACTTTCGGCTTCCCCCAACTCACTCGCGCCGCGGGGACGATTTTTTCCGGGATCGTCATCGCCATCACGCGACGCCCGGCAAATGCTGGCCAGTCGGTCGAAACCGTAGCCGTCACCTTCCATATCGAACAGGCTATCCGCGGAACGATCCCCGGCGAGGACCTGACCATCTCCCAGTGGATCGGCCTCTGGTCGAGCGGCCAGCGGTACCGCCTGGGCGAGCATGTGTTGCCCTTTCTTTATCCCCCAAGCAAGTTGGGGCTTACCAGTTGTGTTGGCGGGGGGATGGGCCGCTTCGCGATCGATCCTCGCGGTCGCGTCGTGCTTTCGGCTCAACATCTTTCTGCTTTCCGAACAGATCCCGTCCTCGGTGGGAAGTCGCGTGTGCGTACCAGCGATTTCGCCTGGGCGGTGCGGCGGGCCACTGAGGAGGAATCGGTACCGTGAGCCAGGACATGACCATGAACCATCGTGTGGCATCTACCGTGCGCTCGCTCCTCCTCAGGCTGGCCCTTACCGTAGCCATCGTTTTTGTGTTCGCTCTGCTGTCCCGAGCCGGCGGCCCCAAGTGTGTCGCCGGCACCAGCTACTTCGATCCCACGATGACTGGGCAACCGTTGGTCTGGCCCAAGGGATTGATCAGCTACTACACCGACCAGGGCGACCTCAGCCCAATACTGCCCAATGCCTCCGCCAATAGCTTTGTCGCGAACGCCTTCGGCATATGGACCTCGGTACCGACCGCGGCTCTCGCCGCGGCGAGCGGCGGGCAGCTTGCGGAAGACGTGAACGGCTCGAACGTCACAGTAAACTCTGACGGCACCATCAGCATTCCGTTCGACATTCAGCCTTCGGCTACAGGTACACCGATCGGTGTGGTCTATGACAATGATGGCGCCGTTACGAATGCCCTGCTCGGCAGTGGCGCGGGTGATTCAGCCAGTGCTTTTCCAACGCCGCATTCGGAGGCAACGACAACTACGGATCGCTCGCCACCTACCAACACGCCCTGGTCGTGATCAACGGTCAGTGCGCGCAACAATCCTCGCAACTGGTGGACCTCGAATACCGGCTGGTGCGCGTCCTCGGAACCGTGCTGGGCTTGGGATGGTCGCAAGTCAATCCCAACGTGATCACCGGCCAACCCCCGGCAACCTCAGACGACTACGCGCGGCTTCCCCGTAATGCATTACACCGACCCCGTGAGTTGCTCCCCCATTACCCGCTGCTATCCGAATCCTTACCAACTGACGATGGATGACTCCGCTGCCATCTCACGCCTTTACCCAGTCACCGCGCAGAATCGGTCGAACTTCCCCGGCAAGCGCATCTTCGCTACGACCACCGCGAGCATCCACGGTTCCGTCTGGTTCACCGACCGCTTCGGGAACCGCACCCAGCCCATGCAAGGAGTGAATGTCGTGGCCCGGTGGATCGATCCCACGACCAACAGGCCGTCGCGCAGGTACGCCGCATCCTCGGTCTCCGGATTCCTATTTCACCGGCAACGAGGGCAATCCCATCACCGGTTTCGAAAACGAATTGGGAGAACCCTATGACGAGTGGGGGGCCACGAGTTCCGGCGTCGAGGGCTTTTTCGAACTGGCCGGCTTGCAATTGCCTGCAGGCACCGCCCAGTACCAGTTGACCGTCGAGCCACTCGATCCGATCTGGTCGGCTGGCGTGGGGCCCTATGCGCCGTTCCTGGTCACACCTTCCGGGTCAGCCCAGGCCATCGTGCTGACCGTAAACGCCGGTCAGGATGTGCAGCAAGACATCTTGATGCAAGGCAGCGCACAACCAGTCTCGCAGACCTCGCCAGAGTCGTGGACCTCGCCCGCCGCGATTCCGCCTACAGGCGACTGGATGGGATCGCTGAGCGGCTATGACGATGTGGCGTACTTTCTGCTAGGGGCTCAGGCTAACCGCACCTTGTCGGTCACGGTAAAAGCGCTCGACGAATTCGGCAACGCCAGCGAAGCCAAGTCTCAGCCCGTCGTCGGAGTGTGGCCCGCTTCCGATCCGCAAGGCACTTCGCCCCCAGCGTTCACGCCGTCTTCTTTCAACTCGATGTCCTTTGGCATGACTCGCCTGGACGCCCAGGTCAACACTTCCACCAACTTCCTGGTAGGGATTTCCGATCTGCGCGGAGACGGGCGTCCCGACTATCACTACGAGGCACGAGTGCTCTACGCCGACTCACTGTCTACGCCACGTGTAAGCGTGGCTGGGGTCCCGTCAGAGTTCTGGGGACAGGCTTCTCCCAGGGACTCGCCGCTGCCGTGGGCCGAGCAACTGCGGCGACGCTCGCCATCAACGCCGAACAGGCCATTCTTGCTGTTCCACCTCAAGGCGACGGCTTGCAGAGCGTCACCCTCACTGATCCTGCAACCGGTGGTTCGACGACCATGACCGACGCGCTCATCGTCGGTGCTGCGCCCAGCGACAACATCGTCCTACTGAGTGGACTCAATCCGTGGACTCCCGTCGGCACGCTAGCGGCTAACCCGGTGATCGTTCGTGTGCTCCAGGCTGACGGTGTCACCCCGCTTGGGGGCGCTACTGTCGGTTGGAGCGCGACCAACAGCCTGCAGCTTTCCGCCTGCAGCAGCTCTTCTTCGTGCACGGTCACGACCGATCAATACGGAGAAACCTCGACCTGGCTGACTCCGGCTTTGGCCGGCGTCGCGAATGTAACCGCAACCCTCGCTCCGGGTGTTTACAGCCCATCGAAATCAGTCAGTGCTACGCTCAATGCCAACGAGTCCGCCTCCGACATTGGGGTACTCACGCCGAACCTATGGATTGCGCAGGGGGCAACCCTCAGCGTCCCGCTGACCGTGCGCGTCGTCAGCAACGGGACGCCGCAAAACAACGTGACAGTGAACTTCACCAGTTATGGCTCTGGCACGCTTAACCCTGCGAGTGCGCAGACCAACGCCACCGGCTACGCCACGATGACGCTATCCCTCACACAGTTTGCCACCATGTTTCGAGTCGTTGCCTGCGTCGCCAACACTCCAAACTGCCAGACTTTTGTTGGTACGCCGGTTGCGCCCTCCGCGCTGCAGTTGCTGCCCGTCGCGGGCGGGGGGCAGGTCTCAACCGGGCGGCCTTCCAACCTGTGATCGTGCGCGTTACCGATTCGTCCTCTCCTCCGAACCCTGTGCTTGGCGCGGCCGTAACATTTCTGACCACGGTTCTGCGCCCCGGAGGCACTGCTCCCGGCGATGGCGGCGGAGAAACCAAATCCGGCAACCCGGCCATGCCCGTAATGCTAAAAGTCACCCAAAGCAGCGCCGCCAGCGATGTTAACGGGCTGGCGAACATCGTTCCGTCAAGTGGCGGTTTCGGTGGCCCGCTCGAAGTGGACGTAGCGGTTACCGCCGGGATCAGCGCGTCACTCGATTACCCGCTGCAGCTCGTTGCACCGCCAGCCCCCACCAGCAGCGCCAAGTCGCCTCCTGTTGCGCGGCCACTTCGGATTCGCGCGCCGCTCGAGATGAAAAAAGAGCGCAGCAACCCTGATGGGAATTGGGACCGGCTCGATACCCTCCGGGACTAACCGCCTTGTCGTAAGGGCTTGCCGATTTCCCAGTGATGTCCGAAAGGATCAACCACCCGCCCCACGCGCCAACCGTAGGGCTGGTCGACAACGCGCTGGACCACGGTCGCTCCGGCGGATACTGCCTCCGCAAAGGCCGAGTCCGGATCGTCGACGACCATCACCATCCGCGCCGTGCCACCGCCAAGGGTCTCGGGGCTGAAGTTGAGGTGCTCGGGAGATTCATCGGCAACCCAGAAGTCGGAGTGTCCCACAGAAAGCTGCGCCACCACCGCCCCGTCAGGCGCTTCGATCTTGAACAGTTCGCGCGCTCCAAACGCAGCCTTGTAAAACTCAACCGCCTGTGCTCCGCGGCGGACCGAGAGCATTGGCGCGATCGATGTTGCATCCTTTTTGGTGCGGTTCGTTTCCATCCCAACTCTCTAGATTGTCATCCCGAGGCGGACGCATTTTGTCCGCCGAAGGACCTATGAAGTTTGTCAGAAGCGGATGCACTGCCGACCAGTTGCGCGGATCCTTCGTCGCAAAAAAACGCTCCTCGGGATGACAGTTCCCACGCTACTTGCCCACCCACTGATCCACCCAATCATTCACCGTCTTGTACCACAGCCGCGAATTCTGCGGCTTCAGCACCCAGTGGCCTTCGTCGGGGAAGTACAGCATCTTCGACGCCACGCCCTCCATCTGCAGCGTGGTGAAAAGCTGGAAGCCTTCGCTCACGTCGAGCCGATAGTCGCGCTGGCCATGAATAACGAGAGTCGGCGTCTTGAAATTCTTGGCGTACTGGTGCGGCGACCATTTTTCATACGACGCGCGATTGTCGTAAGGAGTGCCTTTGAACTCCCAGTCGTTGAACCACAACTCTTCAGTCGTGCCCCAGGCCGACTCGGCGTTGAACATGCCGTCGTGCGACACCAGGCATTTGAAGCGGTTTGTGTGGCCGAGGATCCAGTTGATGGCATATCCGCCATAGCTGGCGCCCAGCGCGCATTCGCGGTCCTTGTCGATGAACGGATAAGTCTTCTCCGCGTAGTCGAGGCCCTTCATCAGGTCTTCAAACGGAGCGCCGCCCCAGTCGCCGTTGATGGCGTCAATAAACTTCTGCCCGTATCCGGTCGAACCGTGGAAGTTGATCATGATGACGACGTATCCGCTGCTCGTTGATGAAGTTGGTGATGCGAACAGCTCTGGATTCCAGCGATAGCTCCAGTCGTCTCCCCACGCCCCCTGCGGCCCGCCGTGGATGAGGAACTTCACGGGATATTTCTTCGCGGCATCGAAGTTCGGCGGCTTGACGAGAGTGCCTTCGACCCAGTCGCCATGCGCTCCAGTGAACGAGAACGCGTCGCCCTCCGACATGCTGACTTCCGAGAGTAACTTGTCGTTCACATGCGTCACCGGCCAATCCTTGCTCAACGAACAGGCTTCCTTACCTTTGTCCACATCGCCTGTCCTAGCTGGACATCCCTCGGCGGTTGCATCGGCCGCATAGATTTCGTTTGGCGCCTTGAGAGACATGCGCGTGAACAGCAGCGTCTTGCGGTCGGGCATGACGGCGAGATCGTCGTTATAGCCACCAACGATGGAGCGTCTGAACGGAGTGCCCGTTGTTGCCACTGCGTAAATGAGCGAATGACGTTCATGCTCTGCAGCGAAATAGATAGTCCTGGAATCCGGCGCCCATGTGTAGGTTCCTACCCAATGATCAAAATCATCAGTCAGGTTTCTCTTCTCGCCCGTCTTGCGGTCGTACAGCATGAGGCGGAAGCGGTCGCTCTCGTATCCGGGACGCTGCTGGGCGCGGTAGGCGATGTAGCGGCCATCGGGAGAATAGAGCGGCGATGAGTCGCTGGCGGGATTGTCGGCGGTGATGTTCTTGGCCGGCCCTCCGCTGACCGGGACGATCCACAGATCGTTGTTGGTCGAAGCCGCCGGATTCTTGTCGTGATTCGAGGTGTAGCAAATCTCTTGCCCGTCCGGCGAGAAGGCGTAGTCGTCCTGCCCGCCGAGCGAGAACACCGGCGCGTCGTAGTCGCCGGGTGTGAGGTCAGTAACACCCGAACCGAGAATCCTTACGTTTGTTTCATCAGGTGTGATAATCCGCCTCACAAAGATGTGGGTGCGCTTGCCATCTCGATAGGCGTTCCAGTGACGGTAGAGCAGATGATCAAAGATCAGCGCCTTGACCTTCGACTTCTCGGATTCCTCCAGCTTTTTCGCATTGCACCCTTCTTTGTCAAACCGTCTTCCGTCGCACTCGGGATAAACATCCGAGGTAAACAGGATGTTCTTTCCATCTGGCGACCAAAGCTCTCCGCCCGCTTCTGTTGCAATCTCTGTCAACCTAGTTACATCCCTGACGATTCCTTGCGCACCGTCGAAATCCGCGACCCACACCTGCGATCCGCCTTCTTTCGTTGACAGAAACGTGAAGCGCTTTCCATCCGGCGCCCAGCGCGGACGGTCGGCATCCTGATCGGCGATGATCTCGCGCTCCTGCCCTCCGGTCGTCGGCACGATCCAGATGTGCGGTGTCTTCGTATTGGCCTCGAGATCAACATCGACCACGCTGAAGATCACCCACCTGCCGTCGGGCGAGACCTCCGGCTCGCCCACGCGCTTCAGCTTCATCATGTCTTCGAAGGTGAAGGGATGCTTGGCCTGGGCAATCGATGGAAGTGTCAATGAAAGAACAAAAAGGGAGAGAAAAAGACGGCGCATGAGAAGCCTCCTGCGGCAAACGGATGAGTGTAGCAGGAGGAATAGCTGGCTTCCAGTTTCGCTTCCCCCTCGCGTTGTCATCCTGAGCGAAGCGAAGGACCTATGCACTCCCCGGCCAGTTGCATGGGTCCTTCGCCGCAAAGAACGCGGCTCAGGATGACAAGGCTTGGGGTTCTGCACAGCACGGATGTCCATACGTCACAGACTCGGCCGACGGGGCGCATCATACTGATCGCACGAAGGTCTTCTCATGCGCGATCCGAAAACCTATTTCGTCTACATCATGACGAATCGCTCGAAGACGCTTTACACCGGGCTCACGAACAGTCTGGTACGGCGGGTGCGCAAGCACAAGCTGGGAATTGGCTCCGGCTTCACTGCGAAATACAGGCTCGACCGGTTGGCATATTACGAGTGCTTCCAGGATGTCCACAATGCGATCGAGCGCGAGAAAGAGATCAAGGGCTGGCTGAGAATCAAGAAGATCGCGCTGATCGTTTCAGTGAAATCCGGCGTGGGACGACTTGAGTGCGGAGTGGCATGAACGGCACCTATTTCAGCCCGACGATGAGGGAGCGCAGGGTAGCATCAAGCCTGGCATCAAATTGTCATCTGAGCGGCGTCTTTTGCCGCCAAGGCCCATGCACTCCCCGGCCAGTTCCATAGGTCCTTCGCTTCGCTCAGGATGACAGGGTCGGTCCCGGCAACCCTTCGACGTCCGTGGCATCCAACGATAAGGCAGAACTGCAGCACCCTCCCCTCCGGCCTCGCTGAGCGGAGAGGGGTTGGAGGGAGGGTCGCCGCGGTGTACGTGTTGCACGAAACGTTGGTGGCGGGGCCTGAGACATTGCAAGCAACGTCTCTACAGGATCGTCTTTATTCGATAAACTAGGTACCATGAATTTGCTGCTCCGCCGTTTTCTTTGTCTGTCGCTACTCGCCTGCGGGTTGGCGCTGTTGCCGCTGGCGGCCCAGGAAGGTCCGCTCCTGAACACTCCTCCAGAAGGTACGACTCCGGACGAAATCATCAAGCGCTTCGCGGCCAAAGAGACCGAGTTTGCCAAGGCGCGCGAGCAGTACACCTATCGCCAGGACGTGAAGGTCCAGACCGTCGACGGCGATACGGTGGACGGCGAGTATCACGAAGTCTTCGACGTGATTTTCAACGACAAGGGCCGGCGCATGGAAAACGTGGTGTTCGCACCGTCGTCGAGCCTGACCAAAATCTTCATGTCGCAGGAAGACATGGAGGACATCCGGCACAAACTGCCCTTCGTTCTGACCACGGAAGACCTGCCGGAATACAACATCCTCTACGTTGGGCAGCAACAGGAGGACGAACTGCACTGTTATGTCTTCGACGTGGCTCCCAAACAGATCGTGGGCAAGAAGCGCTACTTTCAGGGGCGCGTCTGGGTCGACAACCACGACTTCCAGATCGTGAAGACATACGGCAAGACCGTGCCCGACATCCGCAAGAAGCACGGGGATGAAGAGAATCTATTCCCCAAGTTCACCACTTGGCGGCAGCAGATCGACGGAGCGTACTGGTTCCCGGTCTACACCAAGGCCGACGACGAACTGCACTTCAAGATGGGAGACGTCCGCATCCGGGAGATCGTGAAGTACGAAGACTACAAGCGTTTTGGCACAAACGTGAAGATTCTGTACGAGGGTAAAGAGATTCCGAAGGGCGAAAAGCCGCCGGACACGAACAAGCCCCAGGACCAGGCGCCGGATCAGAAGAAGCCGCAGTAGACAGGACTATTGGACAGCCAGGGGGGCGGTTACGCTGCCCATTCTGCCGCTCTGGTTGTCGCGCACGACAAACCGCACCAGATAGTTTCCCGGCGCGAGGTGCAAATCGCCGGGGTAATCCACCCCTTCCGATTGGAGCTTGGCAAACTTCTCCGGAGCCATCGTTCCTTTCAGGTTCTTGGCGATATTGTCTGCGATCAATGCGTCATTTCTGGCGATGGCCAAGATATCGACATCAATTTGGTTTTCAGCGCCCACGGTGGTCAGGTCTTTGCCGGGGATTTGCAGGACAAACGCCACGGCCTTCTTATCACTGCCTTTCCCGCCGCCGCTGGCAGGACTCTGCTGCCAGCGCACCGTCAGCGGAATACCGGTCGCATCAAAAGGCGAGTTCACGGCAAATTTGAGGTCGGCATCGCGCGTGGTATCGGGATTCATGGTGGCGCTGGTCATGAGGAAGCCGTCACGCGCGCGGACCTCGGACTCCTTCTGCAGGACTTTGACCTTCAGCTTTCGCCATCCCGCTTTGTCGTTATGCGTGTCCAGATAATAACCGAGCAGATAGTAGGAGGAACCGTCGTCGGCCGCGCGCTTGAAAGCACCGACCAGATCGTTGGTGTTGTGGAAGGCGCGCCCGCCGGTTGTGTCGGCGAAGTTCTGCATGGTGTCAAATGTTGCCGCCAGCGTCTGCCCGCGCGCAGTCAGAAAATTGGCATATGCCGGCCCGCTCATTCCGCCGGGCCCTCGGCTGGCGGTGACGTCAGAGGGAATCAGGCCGCGCACATCCACCGGATAGACCGAAATTTGTGCTTGATTCAAAGCCGCGACCGCGCGCTCATACGATTGCGCCATAAGTGGAACATTCACCGGCGAGGTGTCCGGTGAATTCATATAGAAGGGGAAACTGGCGCTGGCCCAGATCAGCGACTTACGTCCAGGAATTCCCGAGAGCGTCTCGGCGATGATCATGAAGGCGCGCATGGTGGCCAGCACCGCTTCCTGTTGCGCCATGCCGGCATAAGTTGATCCTCCGTCAATGAAGGCGGTCAACGAGTTGGTGGTGCTCGTCGGGTTGGTGGGCAAGAGCAGAGAGCCAACCATATTATCTCGGGTATCCTCTCTCACCCCGTGCAGCGCGGGCAATTGACCACCGAGTTCTTTCAGAATTTTGATCAACGAACTGGCGTCCGTGGTGAGACCATGGAGAACTCGTACGCCGTTACCGTCGAAAACGACCAAACCCGTTGCCTGTCCGGAATCGAGGTTGTCGCCCAGATACTTAATCAACTGCTGACGTCCATAGGCTTGATCCAGAAATGGGGTGTTCACCAAGTCGATCGCAACAACGGTTACACTTCGAGGTTGGTCCGAAGGAATAGCGAGATTGCTGAATACGCCCGGCGCGGATGCCGGGGGCGGGATCGGCGTGTTTTTCGCAATGATCTCCTCGAAGTTGGCGATCTTCTGCTCTTTGCCGTTTTCAAAAACCTGAAACTGATCCTTCGCCAAGCCATGAAGGTGCGTTCCGGACTTGTCGGTGACGACTACCGGCACCTGAATGAGAACGGTCTTGGTCCGGAACACCACGCGACCTTCCTCACTGACATGATGCACATCGGGGGTTCGCGGCAGGTCGCGAGGGTTGCCTCCAGGAGCGTTAATGCGGGCGTTCGGGCTCTGCGCCCCCGAGTAGCCCACGGTGAGAAGGAAGGTGAGAAGAAAGGTGAGCAGTCTAGAGTGGCCCATAAGGAAGCCCTCCGATACAGCGATTATATTCGTCGGAACCAGCTCGCTGGGCGCTAATCGCCTTAGCAGTCACGAGCATAATTCTACGGCGCTCTCCACGGAAAAACGTGAAACCCTCATTGGTAAAGCGAACCTGCTCCCCGCTGGATGTGTCTAACAGGCCGTGGTGCAAGTCTGGGTACCTGAAACAAAAGATGGTGTGATCCACAGGGATGGTTCGTAGAATGCGCGCATGGCAATGAGCAAGCGGAGTGGCGGGGAGAAGCAAGAAGACATCTGGATCGCGCACAGGGAGTTGGCGGTGGCGCCGGGGCATCCTTTCTATAAGCGGTTGAACGAGTTACTGGAGGGTGCCGGGTTCGACGAGTTGGTGGAAGGATTATGTGCGCGCTTCTATCATGCGCGACTAGGGCGGCCATCGCTGCGGCCTGGGGTTTACTTTCGCGCGCTGCTGGTGGGGTATTTCGAGGGGATCGATAGCGAGCGTGGGATCGCGTGGCGGGTGGCGGATTCGCTAGCGCTGCGGCGGTTTCTGCGGATTGGGTTGGACGAGCGGACGCCGGACCACTCGACGATATCGCGGACCCGGCGATTGATCGACATCGACACGCATCGTGAGGTGTTCTCGTGGGTGCTGGGGCTGCTGGCGGAACGCGGACTACTGAAGGGGCAGCGGATGGGCATCGACGCGACGACCTTGGAGGCGAACGCGGCGATGCGGTCGATTGTGCGACGCGACACCGGCGAGACGTATGAAGAGTTCTTGCGGGGATTGGCCAAGGCGTCTGGGATCGAGACGCCGACGGGGGAGGATCTGGCGCGGCTGGATCGGAAGCGCAAGAAGCGGACGTCGAACAAAGAGTGGAAGAGTCCGGTGGATGAGGACGCGCGGATCGCGAAGATGAAAGACGGGCGCACCCATCTGGCCCACAAGGCCGAGCACGCCGTGGATATGGACACGGGCGCCATCGTGGCCGTGACGCTGCAGGCGGCCGACCAGGGCGATACCACGACCTTGGATGAAACGTTATGCGAGGCCGGTGAGCAGGTGGCGGAACAGATCGGGCGCGAAGCCGAGTTGCAGCCGAAGAGTGAGCCGAAGATCAACCTCAATGGGATCGAAGAGTTGGTGACGGACAAGGGCTACCACAGCGGGGCGGTGGTCCAGCGGGTGAAGAGTTATGCGGTGCGCAGCTACATTCCGGAGAAGAAGCAGAAGGGACGGCGCGACTGGCAAGGCAAACGCGCCGAGCAGCAGGCGGTGTACGAGAACCGGCGGCGGGTGCGGGGCGCGTACGGAAAGAGTTTACTGCGACGGCGCGGGGAGCTGATCGAACGCAGCTTCGCGCACTGCTACGAGACGGGGGGCATGCGGCGCTGCCATCTGCGGGGGCGGGAGAACATTCTGAAGCGGCAGTTGGTGCACGTGGGGGCGTTCAATCTGAGTCTGATTCTGCGAAAGCTGCTGGGAGCGGGCACACCGCGGGAGCTGAAAAATCGCGCGGGCCAGGCGCTTTCGCGACTCTTGCGCTTTCTGCTGTGCCTAATGACCACCGTTTCGCCTGCCCGACGACTTACTGCCACTGTTGGTCAGCCCCTCGTATCATCTTTCCGTTGCCGCATGTCTCGTCACCGCTCGCGGAATATCAGCAGTTCTGCCACGGGCTGCTAAGAGCGCGTATTGCGCAACTACCGTGCAGTTTTCTTCTGACCGGGCCACCCATCGCTAGTAGAATAAATACTTGCGCCACTTATCGTCGCTGCGTCCCATCAGCCGCATGATGTGGCGACTGGTGTGGAGGTTGAAAGCGCGGGGCTCGCGCATCAGCTTCATTCCGGTTTCCGCAGGAAACTGATTGCCCTTGCGGCGATTGCAGGGATGGCAGCAGGCCACCAGGTTCTCCCACGTGGAGGAACCTCCGCGGGAGCGCGGGATCACGTGATCCAGCGTCAGTTCGCTCGAAGGCAGCACCGTGCCGCAGTACTGGCAAGTATTGCGGTCGCGCAGCAGGATGTTCTTGCGGGACAGCGCACGGCTCTGGTGCGGGATGCGCCGGTACTCGAGCAGCCTGATCACTGAAGGCAGGCGCATAGCTACGCGCGCCGAGTGCAGGAAGTGTCCATTCTCTTCCTCGGTCATGGCCACACCCTTGAGCACGAGGACGAGCGCGCGGCGGGCGGCGCAGACGTTGATGGGCTCATAAGAAGCGTTCAGGACCAGGACGGGCGAAAGCAGAGCATGGCCATCGCCAGGGCGGTGAATAGCCGCCGCCGACGCGAACAGGCCGGCGGCATGCCGGGATGTTGGTCCTGCCTCGTGTTCCATCCTATGTGACATAGCTTCAGCCCCTCAGGGACGGGCGTCCCGCCAGTCCTAGCTGCCTGCAGCTTTCGCCAGCGGAATTTCTTCCTCTTCAGACGGTACACCCGCTTCAGGCCCATCGGGCTCGATCTCAGCATACTTTGATGCCAGTTTCAACGTACGCGCCACCGTCGCTACCCACACCACTGCAGCCCCGGCCTTGCGCAGTACCCGCGCGCATTCCGAAGCCGTGGCGCCGGTCGTGTAAACATCATCCACCAGAAGCACTTCGCGGCCAGTGACTTCCGCGGCACGCGGCACCGCGAAGGCTCCTCGCATGTTTTCCCGGCGCTGGTGATTGGTCATGCCAATCTGCGAGCGCGTGTCGCGCGTGCGCTCGAGAATGTCGGGGACTACTTCGAAGCGCTCGCGCGTAGGATGACACCTCACCGCCGCGCGAGCAATCAGTTCCGCCTGGTTGAAACCGCGCTGCCGACGTTTTCCCTGATAAAGCGGCACCGGAATCACCAGCACTTTGGTCTGCTCAAGGGAAGGATCGATTGCGGCGACGGCCTCCGCCAGCATGCGTCCCAGAACATTGGCCGCCGGGCGTACCCCGTTGTATTTCAGCAAGTGGACGAGTTCGCGCAACCCGCCCTCGTAGCTTCCGTAGGCTGTCGCGCGGGTGAAAGGGCGATCAATACGGCGGCAAACCGGACAGCGCCGCAAACCGTCTGCCTCGCGCTCTGCGTATGCGGACAACACGCGCTCCCCACAGATCGAGCAAACCTTCCCTTGCACGGGCTGCATTTGGTCCAGGCAACGCGGGCACACCGGCAGGCGGGAAATGTTAAGTAGGGGCTCACCGCAGATCCGAGAGTCGGAGGGGAACAGAACGGAAAAAAGGCTCTCAGCAGCCCGGCCAGCCCAAGCTCGTTGGATCCAGGAGGGGGGCGTTTGAAACGCAACAGAGCGCCTCGCCACTTCAACCCTGGCCCCGCTAGCCCGGATTCGGTCCTCACTACTGCTGAAGACGGCCTCCTTGTACCCGCGGCGGAGGCCCGCCGCGGCCAGACCTGTTCTCAGTATAGCGGCGAACGCGGCTGCTAGGCAACGTGCCGGTCAGACCTAGGCGCCTTGCTCGGCATGAATTTTGGCGTCTCTGAGAGCCGGTCGCGCACGGGCGTGAAAATCAGCCGGTAGTCGCGCCGGAAACACTCTCCGCAGCGCACCGGCATTAAGAGTAATAGGGGTAGAAGATAGCGTTCCGTGAAGGTACGCCGCCGCGAGCGAAAGCCTACGTCGCTGCCGCAATCGCGGCAATGGTAAGGCGGGACGAAGGGACGATCGGGGGAGTCGCTCATTACAGCACCTCGGATTGTCGAACTAGGTTTGACGAACGACGAAAGGCGGCATTTACCAATTGCTTTTATTCTACACCCCCGCTGCGGGGACGGGTTACCTTGCCGGCGATGCAACTGATCGGGGAACGAGGTGGGTGCGAGTGAGACGGGCAGGCCCGGCTCGCTTGGCCGAACAGTCAGGAATGCAGGGAGATCTAGTATCATTATGGCTTGCTCAGAGGGCAGCATGCCGAAGCTTCCTTCCTCCCGACCGCCCTTTGCCACACCATGCGATGCGCGTTTGCCACAAGCAGCATTGCAATTCCGTTTGCGGCATTCTCCGCCCCTCACGACCGCTAGGTTCCTTGGTGGCTTTAATGTCACTGCATGGCTGTATTCTGACAAGTCCGGCGCGCAGAGCATTCAGATCAACCTGAACACAACGATTGCAGAGTTGAATCGACGATTCGGACCTGCCCAGACCCCCGATGCCGAAGTCGGCTTTCATTCGGAAATGCTCGCCGCCGAGTGGTTCCGCTCTAAACGCGAGCTTAAAGTGTTGCAGATATTCTCAGAGCGAATCCCGTGTCCTAAAATGTGCAGCCCTATGCTAAACACCTATTTTCCCGGTGTGCCTTGGTATTACTACTACGACAAGCAATCGTGGAAAGGTACGGACAAGAAGGCGGGAGACGTCTTGAAAAGCGCGTACGGCCTTTAGTACGTGGCGCCTAACAGGCGCGGATTGCTCCAGTTTCGTGATCAGACGATCCAAGCCCAAGGCCAAATGCCTACTTGAACTCGGCGATATAGTGCTCGCGTAGAAATACATTGGCGGCTTCTAGGCTGGCGATTTTATGCAGCCTTAATTCCTGTGGCAATCGTCCCTGCCAGGTGCCGAAGCTGCGCTCGCTGCGCCCCCGCGCTTGCGGCGAGTAGGCCGGGATCATCCCGATCCCCAGCTCGCGCAGCGCCCGTCCCACCTGGGTCAGCCGATGCCGATCCACTTTGCCGCCCACCTTCGGCGTGAGCCAGAAATGGCTGCCGCGATCGCTGTATAAGGCACAGAACACGCCCTTTCGCTCGATCACTTCACGCAATCCCACCATCACCGTCACCCTGGATTCCTCCTCCACCAGTTGCGCGTAATAGATCTCGCTGCTGGCGTCGTCCAAAATCACTATCAAGTCGTACCAGCGTTCGTCCTGAAACCACTGGTGGCGGCTGCCGTCGATGTGCAACAGCATCCCCGGCAACGGCCGCCGCGGGCGCCGTTTGCGATGCACCCCACGCTGCCGTCCCCGCGCCACCAGCCCCGCCCCCTGCAGCACGCCTTTCACCCAGCTGTAGCTGAGCCCGATCTGGTGCTCGCTGCCTAGCTTCTCCTGAAAATGCCGCAGATTAAAATCGAAATACTTTTCCCCATAGAGCTCTAACCCCCGCTCCAACTCCGCCATGGGTACCCGCTTCGGCGAAGGTTTGCCCCGCCTCCGGTCAAACAGCCCGCGAAAGCCGCCCTCCTGGTTACGTTCCCGCCACCGCCGCATGTGCCGGTCGCTGATGCCCATGATCTCCGCTGCCTGAAACCAAGTAATCTTCTTCGCCATGGCCTGCAACATCACTTCCTGTACTTTCATCGCCCGCTCCATCGCGGCCCTCAAGTAAGATTCCATGCTTCGCATGGTCTCCTATTCTCGCCGCCCGCAAAGCGGACATATCATGTGCTAACTGAACCGGACATATCATGTGCTAACGACAAAGGCCAAATGCCTACTTGTCACGCGCCCTTGCCGCGTGCTAACGTGCGCCGTTCCCGTGTTTGAATACGCTCGACAAGGCAACGCGTACGGACTTGCTTCCATCCCACGCCTAAAGGATTCCTCGTATGAGCAGCACCGTCACCGATCTTCCTGCCAAGAAGAAGCACACCCCCTACGTTCCCGAAACCATGGAGATGAAGGAATTCACCTTCCGGGCGCTGCTGATCGGATTGGTGATGACCGCGATTCTAGGCTCGGCCAACGCTTACCTTGGACTAAAGGCCGGCATGACGATCGCGGCGACTTATCCCGCGGCTGTGATCGGCATGGCCCTGCTGCGGTTGATGAAGGGCTCGCTTCTGGAAGAGAACATTGCGCGAACCGTGGGCTCAATCGGCGAGTCCGTGGCGGCTGGTGCGGTATTCACCATTCCCGCGTTTGTTATGGCGGGACTTTGGACCGGCCTAACTGCCGACCATTACTGGCAAGCCGTTGCCCTGATGCTGATTGGCGGGACGCTGGGCATTCTGTTTGTGACTTTACTACGGCGGGTCATGGTGGAGGATCCTGAGCTGCCTTATCCGGAATCAGTCGCCGCCTCCGAGATTCACAAAGCCGGACAGCAAGGAGCCAAAGCGGCGAAGATTCTGTTCGCCAACATGGGCTTTGGCGGATTCATGTACCTACTGGGCGCCGTCAATGTGTTTTCCGCGAACAATACGTTCCCCGTCAGCATCAGCGCGCTAGGAAAGAAGCTGCTACTGCGCACCAGCACGAATCCCAATGTCGCCACCACGGTGACCGGCGGCGCGACCATTTTTACCGCGCCCGACATCAGCCCCGCTTATCTAGGCGTGGGCTACATCATTGGCCCACGGTTGGCGGCGTTGAATTTTGCCGGCGGCGTGCTGGCGTGGGGACTGCTGGTTCCCCTTCTAACCTTTACGATTGGCCCGTACCTGCAGGCCGCGCAACCGGCTGGCCAAACGATTCCGTGGAGCTTACTGGCCGGCGCGATCTACTATTCGATCGTACGTCCGATCGCGGTGGGAGGGATGCTGGTGGGCGCATCCTACACCCTGTTCAAGATGCGCAAGCAACTCGCGGTCGGGATGGGCCGCGCCGTTTCCGATCTGAAAAAGTCAGCCGCGGCGCACACCGCGACCAACCGCACTGAGCGGGATTTGCCTGCCAAGGTCATCTTTGCGGGCGTGGCAGTCGTGTTCGTCGCAATGATCGTGCTCTACTACTATTTCATCAGCGGGGCTGGATCGCTTTCCAGTTCCAAAGTCCTAGCTGGATCGCTGGTCGCGGCAGGCATCATGATCGTCGTAGGATTTTTCTTCGCCGCCGTGTCAGGAAACCTGGTTGGAATGATTGGTTCCTCGAACAATCCCGTGTCAGGGCTCACTCTTTGCACTCTGGTGATCGCAGCCCTGCTGATGGTAGCTCTGGGAGTTTCCGGCACCGGAGGAGTTGCGGCCGTGCTGGGTGTAGCAGCGGTGGTTTGTGTTTCCTCTGCCGTCGCTGGCGAAATGCTCCAAGACCTCAAGGTCGGACACATTCTGGGCGGCACTCCTGCCAAGATGCAGATCGGCGATCTGCTTGGAATTGTCGTGGCGTCTCTGGTGTTGTTCTTCCCTCTCGCCGTGCTGGATAAGGCATATCACTTCGGCAGTCCCGCACTCTCGGCGCCGCAAGCCGGATTAATGGCCATGCTGTCGAAAGGAATCGTAGGCGGGGAGATGGCTTGGCCGCTGGTGGTGGTTGGAATTCTGTTGGGCATCGCCATGATCATGATCGAAGTGAAGAGCGTCATGTTGTTTTCGGTGGGGATGTATCTGCCGCTGGGCACGACGTTTGCCATTTTTGTGGGCGGCGTCATTCGCTGGGTGACCGACAAACTGCGCGACCGGCGCGGTTACAACGACGCGCAGAAGGCACGCGTAGACAACGCAGGCGTGCTGACGGCCTCAGGGCTGATCGCAGGTGAGGCGCTGTGCGGTTTGGTAATCGCCGGCTTGGTGGGCTCTGGTAAAGATGTAACTCTGTTTCATTGGACCCCTTCCATCTGGGCCGCACTGGCCGCGTTCGTGGTGCTGATCCTTGCGATGGTGCGCGTCCCTTTAGCCAACGCCGGCAGCCCCGATGAACCGGCCCCGCCGACAGCGATCATGTAGGCTCTTGACCACCAAGGACACGAGGGAACACGAAGGAAATCTTGGGAGCCTTCGTGCAACTTTGTGTCCTTCGTGGTTTTTGCGGTTCTTATGTCTATTTCCGAAAACGTTGCGGCAATTCAAGAACGCGTCGAGGCCGCAGCGCGGCGAGCGGGCCGTTCGCCTGGACACGTCGCGCTGATGGCGGTGACGAAAACTCACCCCCCGGAACGTATTCGCGAGGCCTACACCGCGGGCTTGCGGTTGTTCGGGGAAAATCGGGTGCAAGAATTTACTGCTAAAGCTGACGCGCTCGCCAATCTGACGGGGGCTGAGTGGCACATGATCGGACACCTGCAATCGAACAAGGCAGCCAAGGCTGTAGAGTTGTTCAACGCGGTGGACTCGGTTGATTCTGTGAAACTCCCGGAAAAACTCGACCCTGCAGCACAGAATCTGGGCAAAAAACTAGGCTTACTGATCGAGGTCAACGTTGGCGGCGAGGCAGCCAAGAGCGGCGTTGCGCCGGATTCACCGGAACTGGAAGAACTGCTGCTGGCGGCCCCGCGTTTTGAGGCGCTGGAATTTCGCGGGCTGATGACCGTGCCTCCCTTCACAGACGATACCGAACGCGCGCGCCTCTTCTTTCGGCAGTTGCGTCAACTGCGGAATGCGATTGCCGCGCGCAAACTTCCCGCGATCCGCATGGATGTGCTTTCCATGGGCATGTCCCACGATTTCGAAATTGCGATTGAGGAAGGCTCGAACTGCGTACGCGTGGGTACGGCTATCTTCGGGGAGAGATCAAAGCCTTAACCACATGGAGCACTACGGAATACAGAGGAAGCATGAAATTCTTTGACCTGCTTTGCGCGGGAAGCCTTTTTCTTCTGGCCATTGCCGCGTCATTTCTGATCCCCAAGACGTACACCGGGCGCATCTGGATTTTCGGGACAGACCTCGCTGTGCTATTTGCGGCGATGCTCAACCTGCTGCGCATCCAGAACGGATCCGCGGTGCGGGGCTTGAAACTGTTTTGCGTCACCAGCAACGTCTCGATGCTCGCATTCTTCCTGGCGTTGATGGCAAGCATTGGGCTCTCGCGCACGTTGTCGAACGCACAAATTCCCCTGGTGGCAGGACTCCTGTTGCTGGAAACTGCCTTTTCGTTGAAGGAGAAACCGGTGATTCCTGTCCGCGAGTCGGCTGTCGGCGTGACGTTTGCCATCAAAGTACATCCGGGTGCGAACAAGAACGCGATTACCGGTGAACTCGGCGGTGCTTTGAGAGTCTCGCTGACCGCTGCCGCCGAGAAAGGCCGGGCCAACGACGCCTGCATCGAATTCTTCGCAAAACTTTTGAAGGTACCACGATCTTCCGTTACCATTGCGTCCGGCCAGACCAGCCGCAATAAAGTGATTCGCGTGGCGGGACTGACTGCGGACCAGGTCCGGGCGCGGCTAGGCTGATCACAAACCCAGGAGCTAGATTGACCCTTTCCCAGCGCTTTGAGGAAATTCGCACCGGATTTGAGCGGCCGTTCTGGATTGCCAATATCACCGAGATTTTCGAGCGGCTGGCCTACTACGGCGCCTTTGCATCGCTCGCCTTGTATCTGCAGGAGCAGCTCAATTTCTCCACCGAGCAGACGGGGACGCTGACGGGAATCTTCGGCGGCATGGTCTGGTTTCTCGCCATCTTCGGTGGGGCCGCGGCCGACCGACTGGGCTTTCGCCGAGCTCTTTCGGTCGCGTATCTCGTTCTCGGCGCTTCCTATTTTCTGATCGGTTCAATTGGAGCATCGTGGCTGGCTCCCGCGCGCAACGCGGTGCCATTGGGACTGTTCGTGGGATTCATTCTCATTCTTCCTGCCCTCGGGGTTTCGCTGGTCAAACCTTGTGTAGTTGGGACTACAGCCCGAGCGTCAAAAGAAAACGTTCGCTCCATCGGCTACTCGATTTATTACACGATGGTAAACGTCGGCGGCGCAGCCGGACCTTATTTTGCTTCGTGGGCCCATCGCCACTTGGGTGTAGAAAATGTTTACCGCGTGGCGGCGCTCAGCGTCTTCGCCATGTTTTTTGTCGTGCTGCTCTTCTTCCGGGAGCCACGCAAGGCCGGCGATGCGCCTCCACCTTCCATCGCGACGGTTGCGCGGAACTTCTGTATCGTGCTGGGAAATTACCGTCTGGTTTTGCCGGTGTTGCTCGCGGCATTGCTGCTGCGGATCGCACTCTGGGTGCATCCTGCATGGGGAGTGCCGTGGTGGATCTGGGTTGTCTTCCTCGCTCCCATGCTCGCCGGAATTAGCCGGTTCATGTGGTTCCTCGTCATCTTCACGGGGTACTGGATCGTGTTCTGGCAGCAGTACATCAGTTTGCCCGGCTACATCCACGGTTACATCAACCCTCACGCCGACGTCGAGATCATTCTGGTCGTCGACGGATTGACTGTGATCTGTCTCACCTTGGCAGTCAATTTTCTGACGCGCAAGGTGCCCGCCTTTCCCGCCGTCATTCTGGGCACGGTGATTACTTCGCTCTCGTGGATCATCCTCGCGCTCCGGCCAACCATCTGGGGCGCGGCCATCTCGCTGTTTTTTCTGGCGCTGGGCGAGATCATCCAGGCGCCGCGGTATTACGAATATATCTCGCGGCTGGCGCCCGCGGGGCAGCAAGGGACGTACATGGGATTTGCGTTTGTGCCAATCGGCATCGGATCACTGATCGGTGGGCCGTTTGGCGGATTTCTGTTGCATCACTTCGGAGAAGTGCAGCGCCGGCCGGCCATGTTGTGGTGGTGTGTGACCGGAGTAGGACTGGCCACCGCAGCGGCGCTGTGGGTGTACGACCGCTATGCACGGACTCCCGGCGCCGTCCAGAACGGATAAAGTTTTAGGAATGCAGCGCTCGCATATGCTTGAACGAGCTAATTCTCCGGCAGACGTCGCGGCACAGATTCGGAGTGCTCTGCGCGACGGCGGCTCCACGGAGCACGCAACCGGAGTGCAGTGGTTCTTCAAGGAAGAAATCAAGTCGCAGGGATGGTATACGGCCGACCTGCGGCGGGCGGTACGGCGCTGCCGGCGAGACATTCTGCGGGAACACAACTTCGATTTTCTGGTGAAGGTGGCCGACCATCTCTTCTCCGGCGCGGTGCTAGAAGAAAAAGTTGCAGCCGTGTTCCTGCTTGAAAAGCTCGATGCGCAGTGCGGCGACCGCGAATTCAAGTTGTTTGAGGTGTGGCTAGACCGCATCAGCAGTTGGGCCGATCACGATGGATTGGTTCATTACCTGATCGCGCCCATGGTGGCCGCAAAGGCGGCGCGCGTGAAAGCCGTGTTCCGCTGGGCCAAATCGAAGGATCGGTGGCACCGGCGCGCCGCGTGTGTAGCCCTGATCCAGGGGACCAGGCAGAAGATGTTTTTGCCTCAGATCAAAAAGCTCTCGGACTCTTTGCTCGCCGACCAGGATGACATGGTGCAGAAAGGCCTCGGCTGGCTGCTGCGCGAGACGGCAAAATATGATGCCAGGCATACAGTGCCCTACCTGATGAAGATTCGCGGCCGCGCCCCGCGCCTAGTGTTGCGGACGGCGTGCGAAACGCTGCCAACGGCGACAAAGAGACGCATTCTGTCCACCTGACGTTTGGTTGTATGAACTGTGAGGCAGTTGCTATGAAGAACCCTTGGCGGCGGTACTGGGACAAAATCAAAGCTCGCCGGGACAGTTGGAAACCGGTGTTGGAGGCGGAAACGAAGAAATGGTCGGCCATGCCCTACTCGCAGATCGTGGCGAAGCTGCCTGACAGAAATGAATGTTACGAAGTAGAAGTCGGATGTAAGAGGTATCAAGTGGAAGTCGCCCTTCTGCAGAACACAGAACGATATATCCACGTTGCGGTGTCGGTGGATGACGGTAGCCTCCCGGCCTCTTTCCGGCCTGCGGGTTCCAGCTTCATTTGTGACAAGAACACATCCGACCGCAGCAACTAAAATCGCTCACCTCATCGTCGCTTACTGTAGCAACCGCTGCCCATTTTCGCATGCGATTCGCCCAAATCCCGGCTCTTGTTTACAATAGAGGTTTGCCCATGGACCTCGCCGCCATCCAGTCTGCGCTGCGCGAACGCAACATTGACGCGTGGCTGTTCTACGATCATCACCATCGCGATCCCATCGCCTATCGTGTCCTGGGCTTGCCGACAACTTTGATGGTGACGCGGCGGTGGTTTTACCTTATTCCAGCGGACGGCGAACCGGTGAAGCTCGTCCACAAGATTGAAGCGGGACATCTCGACTCGCTTCCGGGCAAGAAACATCAGTATTCCGGCTGGCAGGAATTGTTCGACCAGCTCAAAGCGATCCTCGCCAGGCATCGCGACCTGGCTATGCAGTATTCGCCGAACAATAGTGTTTTCACCATCTCGCTGGTGGATGGCGGCACGATTGATCTGCTTCGTGGCCTGGGCAAAAATGTTGTCAGTTCAGCGGACTTGGTGGCGCAGTTCGAGTCCACTTGGAGCGAGGACCAGATCAAATCGCACTTCGCCGCACGCGACTCGATTGATGCGGTCGTCGCCGAGTCATTCAAAGAGATCGGCCGGCGCGTGCGCAACGGCGGCACGAAAGAACACGAAATCCAGCAGTGGTTTCTGGAAGCATTTCGCCGCGAGAATCTTCTGACCGATGATCCGCCGATCGTAGCCGTTAATTTCAACGCCGGCAATCCGCACTACGAGCCGCGCGCCGATCATCCCATGCCAATTCGTGAAGGCGACCTCGTGCTGCTTGACGTCTGGGGGAAAAAAGACACTCCGGGAGCGGTTTACTACGACGTTACGTGGATGGGCTTCGTCGGGTCCGCCCCATCGGATCGCATGCGGGAGATTTTCGCAGTCGTTCGCGACGCGCGCGATGCCGGCGTGAAAACCGTGGTCGACGCCATTAAGTCCGGACAACGCATCGCCGGCTGGCAGGTCGACCGCGCGACGCGCGGTCACATCCAGAAAGCGGGCTTCGGCAATTATTTCATTCACCGTACGGGACATTCCATCGGCACAGACGTCCATTCCAACGGCGCCAATATGGACGATCTCGAGATCCACGACGAGCGGCAGATCATTCCCAACTCTTGCTTCTCGATCGAGCCCGGCATCTACCTGCCGGAGTTCGGCGTGCGCAGCGAGGTGAACGTGCTGGTGCGTACCAAGTCCGCGGATGTAACTGGGAAAATCCAAAGCGAGATTGTGACCATCTGAATGGCAGATTCCACCACAGAGAAGACGAAAGCAGCTCCGGCGGAGCCGGTGACCTTGATGGCCGTGGTCGCTCCGGCGGTAGGCTGGTTGATTCCGGGCGCGGGCCACATGATTCAGAAGCGCTGGATTCGCGGCGCCCTCTTGTTTATCTCTATCGTGACCTTGTTCCTGCTCGGACTGGCGATGCAGGGACGCATCTACAAGGCCAATGGCGGCGATATTCTGGACATCCTCGGCTTTGTCGGGAACGTCGGCGCGGGCGGCCTCTACATTGTCACGCTGGCCATGGACTGGGGCCAGGGAGCGATCGCATTCGCCACCGCCGACTATGGAACGAAATTCATGATCGTGGCTGGACTGCTGAATTTTATTTCCATCGCCGACGCTTATCACATCGCTATCGGGAAGAAACAATGACGATCACTCTCAATCATTTCAGCGCAGCGACGGTATTTGCCCTGTTCGCTTCCATAGTGTTCGGCATTACCCATCGCGAGACCACTCGCGAGATGGTTCGCTACGGCCTCTATTGCTTCGCAATGTTTCTGGGCGGGGCGTTGCTGGCAGGTTGGGCGATGTGGATCTTGCGCAGGTAAACAGAACTTTCGTAGAGACGAAGCTGGCTAAGTCTCTCTCACCACAATTCTCAATCCTCTTGCCATTGGGATCCTACCATCAGTCGGAACGCCGCAGGCAGAGACGTTGCAAGCAACGTCTCTACGATCACCCTTCCCAGACGAACGCATCGAAGATCTTCTTCGTATCAAAATTTAGGCGGCGATAAAGAGCCACGGCTCGCGCGTTCGCTTCCGTCACCGTGAGCGACAACAAGGAGAAATTCCTTCTACGCAGATTTCCCGCCGTTGCGGCCATCAAAGACTCGCCGGTCCGCCGCGAACGGTACTCCGGCAGCACGCAAACCTGAGTCACGTGGCCCACATCGTTGCGGACACGCGAGCATAGGATGAGTCCAATCATGCTCTTCGTCCTCCGATCGTGCGCCACGAACGATGACTCCGCGTCGAACACTCCGCACCCAGGGAAGCGCACGATGTTATTCAAGAAGCGTAGCGATCCGCTGAGTGTGTGGTATTGATCGTTGATTTGGGCGTCCACATGGCTGCGATACGCGGCGGTGATGACGGCAGCGGCGGGACGGTAGTCGGCCTCGGTCCAAGGTCGAATTTCTACTTCGGGATGCGTCGGAGTTTTTTCCGTCGCCGAGTTTCCCAGTGTCAACACCATGAACAGGCGCGGATGGCGCTGGAATCCAGTATCCAGAAACGAACGCGAGACGGCATTGGCATCGTGCGCCAGCAGTTGCGCCTCGACGCGATGAATGCCGGGAGACTGCTGCAGGGTCTCGATCACGTGCGTCAGCAACTTCAACTCGACTTCGCGGGCGTTCGGAAGACGAGCACCGTTCGCCACATAGAGATCGCCAATCACTCCCTTAATGCCTTCGTACACAAAAAACGAATAGCCGAAGACGCGTCCACGGTCCACGGCAGCGTAGCCAGGAAGGATCTTCGCATCGACGTAACGCAAAATCATCTCCGCCGAACCGGAGTAGTCCCAGGAAAGCAGGCGCGACCAGAGCAGCGTCTCATCGTCGAGCAGAGGACGCAGGTCCACCGAGGAAAAGTGTCTGAGATCGAGAATCTCCAAAGGGGCTCCTGCCAGCAGCTGCCGCTCGGAGAGCGGCCAAACTCGTGGCAAAATTTCGAGTGTAGAAGGTTCGCGGGGCAGAGGCAAACCCCGCGAACACAGGGCGGCAACAGCAAGGCCGGCATCGTGATTGACTCTGTGCCGAACGTCTTCTTTGTGAACTGTGCCGAAAGCGCGAACGCCACCGGCGAGTGTGTGGCGTCACTCTTCTTCGTGATCTTCGTCACGCGGAGCGCGCCTGGGGCTAATAATCGGCGACACACCAGCCCGTTCAAACGCACATAACTCCCACGTCCACAAGCCCTTAGCAACCGACTGCCCCAAACAAGCTCGTGCTTGGCCTCACGGCGTTCTGTGACGCTGATCACACCCTGCCCCTCCTCTCCCAACGCATAATCACATCCTGCTTTGATCAACCGGAGTGAAGTTACTCCTCAACTGGGGGATCTTGTGGCAAAAGGACGTGTATCAATTGTCGTGGAGCGCTGTAAGGCCTGCGGCTTCTGCGTGGAGTTTTGTCCCACCCACGTGCTGGCGCTCTCTTCCGCTTTCAACTCCAAGGGCTACCATCCGCCGCACGTGGTGCATCCGGAAAAATGCAGCGGCTGCGATCTGTGCGGGATGTACTGCCCCGATTTTGCGATCTATGGAACGAAAGCAGCGGGCGTGAAAAATCCAGAGGTGAGCGGACAGAAGAGCGGCGGAGGTGAACGATGAAAGCCGATCCGCATGGAGTGCTGACAGGCACTCACTTTATCGACGGCGACCATGCCTGCTGCGAAGGAGCGCTGGCCGCGGGTGCCAGATTTGCCGCTGGATATCCGATTACTCCCTCGACTGAAGTGGTCGAGCGTTTCGCATCGCGCGTGCCGACTGTGGGCGGCTGCTTCATTCAGATGGAGGACGAGCTGGCCGCGTCGATCGCGTTGCAAGGCGGCGTTTGGGGCGGTGCGAAAGCCTTCACTGTAACGTCCGGCCCCGGATTTTCGCTGATGATGGAGCATATCGGCTATGCGGCCATGACGGAGACGCCGTGCGTGTTCGTCGACGTGCAGCGCGGCGGACCGTCGACCGGGTTGCCCACTCTCCCCGCGCAGGCCGACATGATGCAGGCGCGCTGGGGATCGCACGGCGACTACGAGATTATCGCGCTATGTCCTAATTCACCGCAGGAATGTTTCGACTTGACGATCAAGGCCTTCAACCTGTCCGAGGAGTACCGCGTGCCCGTCATGTTCATGATGGACGAAGTAGTCGGGCATATGACCGAGAAAGTCGTGATCCCTCCCGCCGACCAGATTGAAATCGTTCCCCGCAAGCATACCCACAAGTCGGTCGAAGATTATCTGCCCTACGCCACCAACGGCGACATGGTGCCCGAAATGGCCCACGCCGGCGAAGGCTACAAGTTCCACGTCACGGGTCTGACCCACGACGAACGCGGCTATCCCAACATGACGCCGCAGACGCAGGACAAGCTGGTGCGGCGCTTGCAGAACAAAATTCGCTCCGCCGAAGATCGCATCTGCCTGTTCGAGGAAGACGGGCTCGATGGAGCCGAGGTGGTCGTCGTCTCCTACGGCATCACGTCGCGTGTGGCGCAGCGGGCTATCGACGCGGCGCACGAACGTGGTTTGAAAGTCGGAAAACTGCGCCTCATCACCGCATGGCCTTTCCCGGAAAAGAAGATTGCCGAACTGGCCGCGTGCGTCAAAGCATTCGTCGTGCCAGAACTCAATCTCGGACAGATGGTACGCGAGGTCGAGCGCGCCGCCGCCGGAAAAACCAAGACCTACGCGGTATCGCATGCCGGCGGCGGAGTCCACAATCCTGACGACATCCTGAACGCCATCGTGGAGGCAAGCCGATGCTGAATGTTTTAGACGATACCGTGAATCCGGTAGAACCGTTCCTGCGCGGCGACCGCATGCCGCACATCTGGTGCCCCGGGTGCGGCATTGGCACCACGGTCAACTCGTTCGCCCGGGCCCTGATCGAATCGAAGATCGATCTGCAATCGCTGGCGCTGGTCTCGGGCATCGGCTGCACCGGCCGCGTCGCTGGATACGTGAAGCTCGATTCCTTCCACACCACGCACGGGAGAGCCATTCCGTTTGCCACCGGCCTGAAGCTGGCCAATCCCAAGTTGAACGTTGTGGTCTATTCGGGGGACGGCGACCTTTCGGCCATCGGAGGCAATCACCTGATCCACGCCGCGCGGCGCAACATCGATCTGAAAGTCATCTGCGTGAACAACCTGATTTACGCGATGACCGGTGGACAGACCGCGCCGACCACCCCCGGCCACGCGACCACATCGACGAATCCTTACGGCACGTTCGAGCCGGCCTTCAATCTCCCGCATCTAGTCGAAGCCGCGGGCGCAGTTTACGTCGCGCGCTGGACGACCTTTCACGTTCGGCAGCTCGCCCGCTCGATCAGCGAAGCGTTTCAGAAAAAGGGATTTTCCTTCATCGAGGTCATCTCGCCTTGCCCCACGCTCTATCAGAGGCGCAACAAGATGGGCGACGGCCTCGACACCATGAAGTACTACAAAGAAAAGAGCAAGGTGAAGAACGGCGCGCCTACCAGCGAAGTCGGGCTCACGCTCAATGGCGAAATCGCGGTCGGCAAGTTTGTGGACCGCGACCGGCCGGATTATCAATCCATGATGCGGGCGCAATACGTCGAAACACTGGGCGAGCGCTACATCGAAGAACCAGAAATGGAGTGCGTATGCGGCTAACCGAGATTCGGATTGCAGGTTTCGGAGGGCAAGGGGTCATCCTCTCGGCCGTGGTGCTGGGCAAAGCGGCGTCGATCTACGAAAACGGCTTCGCCACCATGACGCAGAACTTCGGCCCGGAAGCGCGCGGCGGCGCCTGCAGCGCGCAACTCGTTCTATCTGACTCGCCGGTGCTCTATCCGTATGTGACCCGCCCCGACATCATGGTGATTATGTCGCAGGAGGCCTACAACCGCTTCGCGCCGGAGTTGAAGCCGGAAGGGTTGCTGATCATTGAAGAGGATCTGGTACGCGTGTCCAACCTGAGGGGAGATCCCAAAATCTACGCTGTCCCGGCCACGCGCTTCGCCGAGGAATTGGGCAAGCGCATGGTCCTGAACTCGGTGATGGTGGGATTCTTCACCGCAGTCACCAAGCTTCTAAGCGCCGACGCAGTGCGCAAGGCGGTGGCGGATTCCGTTCCACCGAGTTTCCGCGAGCTGAACATCAAGGCCTTCGACAAGGGATTCGAATACGGCAGCACGGCACAGGCTGGCGCTCCGCCCAAGCCGGAGTTGGAGGAGTTGGCCTATTCGAAAGAGTAGAGGCATCGGCAAAACACAGTTTCTTTGATTGTCAGTTCAGTGGTAGACGAACTGTGACCACTGATACTTGGCCTTCCCAGACTTCGCAATGCGACTGTCAAACTCTTAGTTCTTAGACCGACTGCCAAACCCTATTTGGATCTCTCTCAAAGATTGCCTGCCAAGTAACTCATAGTATTGCTCTGGTAGAATATTCTGAGCCGCCACGTGAACGAACTCTTCGAGGGCGGCAGCGTGCTGAATTGCATCGACATCCCTCAGTCCCTTCATGTTCTCTAAATAGAGTCGACGGAGCTTGGTCAACTTAGACAAGTCCGGAATTCTGCTGACATTCCGCAACTCCTGCAGAAATAGGTATTGCAGACCGGTCAAGGATGAGATGACACTGATGTCTGACAGCCCTCTGACGCGCCAAAGCTCAAGATACTTTATGCTCTCTTTGCCCGAAATCGCAGTCAGGTCTCGGATACCGCCCAGCTTGATATCCAAAGACCACAATCGCGGCAATTTTGAAACATACTCAAGGCCGCGAGTTGCAATGGACCGAAGCGTCACATCTTCAAGCTCCAGAAGTTCCCCGACGACGTCGATTCCGTTCTGTTGCCTCTCAACATACAGCTTGCGTAGTGACCGGAATCGGTCCAGCGCGTCCAATTTCGGTTTCTTCGATTTCGTGCCTCCCAAGGACAAAGACCTGATTCCCTGAGGAATCGCTTTCAGAAAATCGAAACTGTCGAGGCTAAATATCCCGACTGATAGCTCCTCCAACTGTTCCAGTGCTGGTAGATGTTCCATTCCGACGGCCTTCATCAGACAGTCGGCGGAAAACCGGCGAACGTTGTATAGTCTGGTCACGAATGACAGATCACAGACGGACGAGTAAAAGCCGTACACCCTCAGTTCGATCTCAGGTCGCAGGCGGAATAGATCTTTGTTCAAGAGATCCCAGGTGAGAGGATCGACTGGCGAGGCGCACTGCAACACTCGCACATCCAGATCGGAAGCCAGTTCCTCAATCTCTCCAGACGTGAGACTTTCGGCAAATTCACGTCTGTGTCGGTCTATTCTTGCCAGTGGCATTCAATCTTTCTTCGCACCTGACACCCAGTAATAATCCACATTCTGCGCTGCGTTGTGTCCCAGAAACGACACGCGGCGGCCCGCTGTCTGCTCAACCACGTTCGGTCTCCAGGCCGTCGCGGCCACCAGCAGATGCTCTCCCGCGGGAACGTTCCCCGATTCATAACGCGCGATCATCTGGTTGCGATAAAAGGCCAGCCCGTACTCCAGTTCGCGGGACGCTCCGCACACTGCAACCGGCATCGTGCGCGTCTCAACGGCGGCCAACTCGACGGCGAGTGGACGAGCCGAGAAGCTTTGATCAATAGCCGTCGTCCCCAGCTTCATCACGGCAGCGACCGCCAGCACTACCGGAATCAGCGTGACAAAGCGCAGCATGCGCAGGCCCAGTCGGCTCACCAGCGTCAACGCAATTGCGGCGCAGAGTACGAACGTAATCGCAAGTGCGACAAGCATAGGCCGGCCCGCGGGCAGGCGATGCTGCGTGATCGCATAGGCAATGAGCAGTGCCGGAACAATGGGCGCGGATGCCACGACCGCATGCAGCGCAGCCTGCCACTTCGAAACGCCTGCCTCACGCTCGCGATGTTGATGCAGATAGTCCGCCAGCAGAGCGGCGCCGGCGGGGATTGCAGGAAGAATGTAGCCAGGAAGCTTCGATACCGAGATGGAAAAGAACGCTAACGGCACGACGAGCCAGCAGCAGAGGAATAGTTTGAACTGCAATTCGAGATCCGGCTCAGTGGAAGCCGATTTGCGCTCCGCCCACCAGGCACGCACGGGTTCGACAAACGCCGCGATCACGAAAACTGTCCAAGGCATGAGCGCCATGGCCGTGACCGGCAGGTAATACCAAAAGGGCTGGCGATGGTGATACAGATCGGTCGAGAAGCGCGCAAGATTGTGCTCGACAATGAATTCGCGGAAGAATTGCGGATTCCGCATCTCGACCGCGATGTACCACGGCGGAGCGATTATGCAGAAAAGCAAGATGCCCGGCCACCACAAGGTTCTGCCAATGAGACGGAATTCACGCACCGCTACGGCAAAAAGCACAACGATGGCGGCAGCTAGAAATGGCGCCACCGGTCCTTTGGCGAGCATGCCCAGCGCCATGCACACGTAGAAGAGCGCTAGATAGATTCGCTGTTCGCCCTCGCGCCAGGCCCACCAAGCCAACATCCCGATGGAGAACGCGGCAGCCAGCGCCATGTCCATCGAGGCAGCACGGGCATAGCCGACGACTCCGGCACAAGAAGCAGTGATCAGCGCCGCGTCCACCTCCACGCCGCGTCGAAAACGACGGAAGAAAAGATAAACGGCAACCACCAGCAGCGTTGCATCAATCGCCGACGGCACACGCGCGGTCACGTCGCTCACGCCAATCATCGAATAGACCAGCATCGCCTGCCAGTAGTAGAGCGGCGGCTTCTCCAGCCAAGGACGCCCGCCGAGAACCGGCGTGATCCAGTCGTGGCGCTCGAGCATCTCACGCGCGACCTGCGCATAGCGCGGTTCGTCGGCGCCGATCAGGCCGAACTGTCCCATGCCGTAGAAAAACAAAAACGCACAGAAGCCGACAATCAGCAAGGCATCTGTGCGAGTGCGCATCGTCATTGAAGGAATGTCGGATTTCAGATTGCAGATTTAGGACCGATGTCCAACGACGGCCTCGCACTTCAATCTGCAATCACCACTCTAAAATCTGCAATTGCTTTTTATTGTACGGAAGGTCCGCGGCGAAGCTGGAGAAGAACCTGGCGGACGGCCTCGGCGAGCGGACCATCGACCGAGCATCCGCTGGCGCACTCGTGTCCTCCGCCGCCGAAGGTTTCGGCCACCCGCGCGACATCGAGTTTGCCTTTGCTGCGCAGGCTGACGCGGTAGCGCCCGTCGGGAAGTTCGCGGAAGAACGCAGCCACCTCGACGCCTCCAATCGAGAGAACGTAATTCACCAGCCCCTCGCAGTCTTCTTCGATCGCACCGCAGCGCTCCATCTGCTTCTGCGTTACCCAGAAGCAGCCGATATGGCCTTCTACGGTCAGATGGCGAAGGGCTTCTCCGAGCAATCGAATCTTGGCCACCGAATGCGCGAAGTAAATGCCGCGGGCGCAATGCGCCGGATCGGCGCCGGCGAGCACAAGCTCGCGCGCGAGGCCAAAGGTATTCTCGTTCGTCCCCTGGAACATAAATGAACCGGTATCCGTCATGAGCGCCGTGTAGAGGCAGGTCGCCATTTCCGGAGAAAATTTCACGCCCGCCTCGCGCGCCAGCCGGAACACCATTTCCGCCGTCGCCACGGCATGCGGATCGATCCAGTTGACGTGGGCAAAAGGACGGCCGCTGACGTGATGGTCGATGCTGATGAGGAAGCGATTTTCCAGGCCTTCCAGCCGCGTGCGGTGAATGCTGTCGCATTCCAGAATGATCGCGGCGTCGCAGTTGTCCAAGACACGGTTCGATTGCACGACCTGATCGGCGAACGGAAGCGATCGGTATATCCGGGGGACGCCGTCGTGCAGAACGACATCCGCCTGCTTGCCCATGGCGCGCAGAACCTGGCAGCAGGCCAGTGCCGAGCCGACGGCGTCGCCATCGGGCCGGGCGTGCGAAGTCAGCACGAATCGCTCCCGCTGTCCGATTTGACGGAGCACGTCTTCGAGCATGTCGCTATGCTTTCTCTGCACCGGGTTCCTTGCGAGCTTTGCTTCTGCGTTTCGCCCGGTCCAACAATTCCTCGACTCGGGCCTTCTCGCGCTCCGAACGATCGAGCCGAAAAAACAGCTCTGGCGCCCGCCGCAGGCGCAATCGGTCTGCCAGTTCGTGCCGGATGTAAGCCTTCGCGGCGTCGAGACCTTCGAGACTGCGCTCAGCCTCGGCGTCATCGTCGCTCTCCACATCGACCAGGACCTGCGCCGAGCGGCCGTCATCGGCTACGCGGACCTCGGTCACGCTGACCAGGCCGATGCGCGGATCGCCCAGTTCGCCCTCAACCAGCGTCTCTATCTCCTCGCGTAAGGCTTCGCCCAAACGTCCGCGATGATGCTTGACCCCGCGCTTTTCCACAGCTCTCACCCCGAGGTAAAACGCATGAGAATATCAGAAAATCGGGTGCGTGTGTTGGGCCCGGAAGAGCCATTGTCGCGCCCCTTGGTGGTATAGCGATAAGTACGGAGGTAACAATGTGTTAGAGGCTGTTTAGTCGATGGCCGTGCGTCCTTGGTCGTTGGCAAAACCCCCTCGGCTGGCGCGGGCGGAAGACGAACGACCAGCGACTAACGCCGATTTACAAGTACTCGACGAACGAATCCGCGACATCCGCGCCGTGATTGTTGGCGATGCGCGTTGCAGCGCGTTCCACTTTTTTCATCAGCCCGTCGAGATAATCGTGCGAATCGGAGATGCTGACCACGCCGATGGTGGCGCGGTTCCACAAACCGCTGGCATCCAGTTCGGCGATGGAGACGTTGAAACTCGCACGCAGCCGATCCTTCAAGCTGCGTACGACCTGCCGCCGATCCTTGAGCGATTGCGCCGCTTCGATGTGGAGTTCGAGGGTGAGAAAAGCAATCAAATGGTTGTTAGTCGTTGGCCAAACCGTACGGGTCACGGTTCCTAGCAAACGACAACTGACAAACGACGGTTCTTAAGCGATCACTTCCGCCGCGATGCGCTCGGTAGCAAACGCTTCGATCACATCGCGGGCCTTGATATCGCCGTAGTTCGCGATCGAGATGCCGCACTCCATGCCGTTGGTGACTTCCTTGGCATCGTCCTTAAAGCGGCGCAGCGAGTTGACCTTGCCCTTGAACACGACCACGTTGTCGCGCAGCAGCCGAACTTCGGAATCGCGCTTGATCAAGCCGTCGATGACACGGCAACCGGCGACCGTTCCAACTTTCGGGATGCGGAAAGTTTCGAGCACTTCGGCGCGGCCCTGGTACGTTTCCTTAATCGTCGGCTCGAGCAGGCCGCTCATGGCGCGCTTAATCTCGTCCTGCAGTTCGTAAATGATCGAGTGCAGGCGGATATCGACTTCTTCCTGCTCGGCCAGTTCCTGCGCCTTGCGCTCCGGCCGCACGTTGAAGCCGATGATGATGGCATTCGACGCTGAGGCCAGCAGCACGTCGGTTTCGGTGATGGCGCCCACGCCCGAGCGTAGCAACTTCAGACGTACCTTGTCGTTCGAGAGCTTCGCCAGCAGATCGCTCAAGACTTCCACCGACCCGCCGACGTCGCCCTTCAGGATGATGTTCAGTTCCTTGGTGCCGGCAGTCTTGATCTGCTCGGCCAGGCCTTCCAGCGACACGCGCGAACTCTTGGCCAGTGCAGCTTCGCGAGCTTTCTGCTCGCGGTATTCCGAGATACCGCGGGCCTTGTCTCGATCGGCCACAACCACGAATTGATCGCCCGCCTGCGGCAAGCCTTCCATCCCGAGAATTTCGACCGGAGTCGACGGAGGCGCCGATTCGAGCGCCGCTCCACGATCGTCAAACATGGCGCGCACTTTTCCGTAGACATTGCCGACCACGAAGTTATCGCCCGCATTGAGCGTGCCGTTTTGCACCAGAACTGTGGCTACAGGGCCGCGACCGCGATCGAGCTTGGCTTCGAGCACGACGCCGGTAGCGGCGCGCTCCGGAGTCGCCTTCAACTCCGCCAGATCCGCGACCAGGCAAATCATTTCCATCAACAAGTTCAGGTTCGTTTTCTTTTTCGCTGAGACATCGACGAAGACCGTTTTGCCACCCCAGTCTTCCGGCATCAGGCCGCGATCGGCGAGTTGCTTCTTCACCCGGTCCGGCATCGCCTCAGGCTTATCGATCTTGTTCACGGCGACGATGATCGGGACCTCGGCGGCATGGGCGTGATCGATCGCTTCGAGGGTTTGCGGCATAACACCGTCATCGGCAGCCACCACCAGCACGACAATATCGGTCGCCTTGGCACCGCGAGCACGCATACGCGTGAACGCTTCGTGACCCGGAGTATCGAGGAACACGATCTCGCGACCGTAGGCCGGAGATTCCTGGTCGGTAATCCGAACTTTGTAGGCGCCAATGTGCTGGGTGATCCCACCCGCTTCGCCTTCAGCTACGTTGGTGAGTCGGATCGCATCGAGCAGCGTGGTCTTGCCGTGGTCGACGTGACCCATGATCGTGACAACAGGCGGGCGCGGGGTAACCTCGACGGCGGAATCTTCTCCGCTCGCCGCGGCTGCGTCAATATCTTTCGCCGCTTGCTCTTCGAACGTAATCACATTCGTGTCGGCGCCGAAGAATCGAGCCATCTCACTCGCCAGTTCAGCGTCCAGTGTCTGATTGATCGTGGCGAAAACGCCTCGGCCCAGCAGGCGCGAGATCAGATCCTTTGCGCGGATATCAAGTTTCTCCGCCAGATCTTTAACGCTGATGCCTTCCGTGATCGTGATGTTGCGCGTGATCGGCATCGGCTCGTTCGACACCACCATGCGTGGCGGCGGAACGTAGCCCTTCATCGGTCCTTCTTTTACACCGCGCGGAACGTAGCGCTGGCCGGGTCGGCGCGCAGGCGCTCCGGGGCGGCTACCGGGACGAACCGGTCCAGGAGGCGGCAGACCGGGCCCCACACCAAGGGGACGAGAACCCGCCGGGGCCTGCCGCGTGGGATGCATCGGACGTCGCTCGCCGGGACGCAGCGGACGCGCTCCACCAACGCCCGGCGCAGCCGGACGCGGTCGCTGAAAAATCGGCTGACCAGGCACCGGACGGCCCGGTGCGGGACGCGTGATCCCGGCCGCAGGACCGGCAGATTGCGATACCGGTGGTGCGGGCCTCGGCGGCGGAGCTTTGTAGACCGGGCGTGGTCCGGTCTGCGGAACGATCATGCGCGGCGCCGGAGGCTGTGGCGCGGCGACTGGAGGAGCGGTAGGACGCGGCGTAACCGGAGGCACCGACGAAACTGGGGGAGCGCCCGCCGACGCCGTAACCACGGGCGCAGCCGGTGCGGGTGGGGCTATCACCGCCGAAGGCGGAGGAGCCGCCGGACGCGGCGGCACGATAGCAGGCGGAGTTGCAGGGGCAGCAGCGGGCTTCTCGACCACGGGAGCTACGACTGCAGGCTTCGCGGGAGGCGCAACTGGAGTTGCAGCGGGCCGCGTGACTGGAGTTCCGGGAGGCGGCGTCGGTCTCGCCACCGGAGGCGCGATCACCGGCTTGGCGACGACAAGCGGAGGCGCTGCCGGGCGCGGTGGAGGCGCGATGGTTTCTTTCTGCTGCGTGATGGCTTTGAGCACGTCCCCGGGACGGGAGATGTGCGACAGATCGATCTTGGTCTTGATTTCTTCTTCGCCGCGCAGCGGGCGTGCGGACCGCGCCGCCGGTGCCGCCGCTTCCGACGAGCCGCGGATGTGGGCGCGCACTTTTTCTGCTTCGAAGTCCTCGAGCGAACTGGAATGCGTCTTCTTCTCCGTCACCCCGACGAGAGGTAGCACGTCGAGGATGGCTTTGCTCTTAACTTCCAGCTCCCTGGCGAGATCGTTGATTCGAACCTTACTCATCCGGCCTTTCTTGTACCCCGCACTGTGCTTAGGTCTTCATCGCAACCTCACGGAGTCAGCGTCCTGCACTCGCACGTCATCGAAAGTATTCGCGCGTGCCATGACTATTCAGTTTTTTCGGGAGCGGAGCCGTCTTCCGGCCCGTGCCCTTCATGTTCGCTTGATGCGGCTTCGGCTTCCGCCGCCTCAGGAGCCGCGGCCTGTTCCTCTACTGCGGGAACCTCGCCGGCCGCTGCCTCAGCAGCGGTTTCCGGCACAGCGCCTTCGGTTACGGCTTCACTCTCTACACTCGCGGCTTCTGCTGCGACTTCGCCCTCGCCCTCGGCGGCGACCGCCTCGCCCGATTCCAGGCTGGCAAAGTAATTATTCACCGCTAGACTGATTTTTTCCACCGTCTTGGGCCCAATTCCTTCGATGGCTTCAAGCTGTTCCGGCGTCATGTCGGCAAGAGCCTCGACTGTGGTCACGCCCGCCGCCGTGAGCTTCTCGACCACTCCTTCGCCCAGGCCAGGCACGCTCTCCAGCGGAGTCGTTGCCGGCGGCGCCATAGCGGCCATCTGTAGCTCGACTTCCTGGCGTTTCTCTTCTTCGCTCTTGATGTCGATCTTCCAGCCCAGCAGCTTCGCCGCCAACCGGACGTTCTGGCCTTTCTTCCCGATGGCGAGCGAGAGTTGGCTGTCGTCCACGACGACTTCCAGGTGCTTCTCGGAGCTATCGACCACGGTGACGCGACTGACCTTCGCCGGCTGCAGCGCCTTCTCCGCGAACGTCACCGCATCTTCGTGGTACTCGATGATATCGATCTTCTCTCCGCGCAGTTCGCGGATAATCGACTGCACCCGCATGCCCTTCATGCCGACACACGCGCCCACCGCGTCCACATCTTTGTCCTTGGACATGACCGCGATCTTGGTACGCTCGCCAGCTTCGCGCGCAATAGCGCGGATCACCACCGTGCCGTCGTAGATTTCCGGCACTTCGGTCTGGAACAGGTGCTGCACCAGTTCCGGCGCGGCGCGCGAAACCACCACACCCGGGCCCTTGGACGCTCGTTCGACGCGGGCAATCACCACTCGCACGCGCTCGCCGATGGCAAACGATTCCAGCCGCGATTGTTCCTTGCGCGGCATGCGGCTTTCAGCCTTGCCGATGTCGAGAATCACGTCCGGCCCCTCGACCCGCTTCACCGTCGCGTTGACGATCTCTCCCACGCGCCCGATGTATTCGTTGTAAACCGTGTCGCGCTCGGCCTCGCGCACTTTCTGGAAGATGACTTGCTTCGCCAGTTGAGCCGCGATGCGCCCCAGGATTCCCTCCGTCACCTTGGGAATCTGCAACTCACCACCGACTTCCAGCGACGGATCCACCTTGCGCGCGTCGTCGAGCGTGACCTGCAAGTTGGGGTCTTCCACTTGCGCCGGGCTCTCCACCACGGTCTTGACCGCGAAGGCGTTGATCTTGCCGGTTTCCTTGTCCAGCTTGGCGCGGAGATTTTCCTGCGACTTGTAGTACTTGCGCGTGGCCATGACGATGGCATCTTCCACCGCGCTGACTACAATCTGCGGATCAATCCCTTTTTCCCGGCTCAGTGCGTCGATCGTGTTGTAAAGCTCGCTTGGCATAAATGCAAGTTTCAGAGTCTCAAGATTTCAACGTTTCAAGGTCATTGAAACCTTGAAACTTTGAAACATCGAAACCTATATCTCCGGCACCAGATTCGCCTTCTCCACGTTGGCGAATTCGATCTCAATCTTTTCGCCGGCCGCCTCGCCCATCTTCTTTCGCGACTTGTGACTCGCCACGCTTAGATCGAGCGTCAGACGTCCGTCCTTGAAACTTTCCAGCCGTCCTTCAAAATGCCGGTTGTTGCCTACCGGCTGTCGCGTCATCAACTTCATGCGGCTGCCAGTGAAGCGGGTGAAGTCCGCTGCCTTGATCAACTTGCGATCCAGACCCGGCGACGAAACTTCCAGCGTGTACGAACCGGGCATCACATCTTCGACGTCGAGGATGGTGCCAAACTCGCGGCTGAAGTTGGCACAGTCTTCGTGCGTCACCCCGGCCAGAGGATCGGCTCCCGCCGCGGGCCTGTCGAGAAACACCCGCAGCATGCGCGCCTTGCCTCCACCCAGGAACTCGACCTCGACCACTTCGAGCCCGCTGGACGCGGCCACGCGCTCAGCGATCTCCCGTATGCGATCAACGTCAAGCGCCATGCTTCCAGTAGCTTAATAGCTTACAGGCGATGGCTGTCACGACCGCGGGCTCCAACTAAAAAGTGGGCTTGCGCCCACTGGTGTGCTTCGCCAAATGCCGGTACACAGCAGTTCTCAGTTACTTAATATACGCCCGCAGAGGGCAAAAAGACAAACGGAGAGGAGAAGAAGCCCCCATCGCACCAGACGGATCGAGGGAGGAGTGGGGAATAAAACCCGTGTGAGCTTGGTCACCGCCAACAACTTGGGAATGGTGCTAAGCTTTCGCCGAATGAATCTCTTTTTTGGCAAACAGAAAGGAACCGCCAGTTCGGTCGCTGAACCCGCGCAGCGGCCACCGCTCAAGCCGGGGCAGTTTTACTGCTGCAAGTGTGGTTGTCCGACGTATTACGAACTTCACAAGCCGTTCTGCTCCGCTGAGTGCAGGTTCAACCTAACCGGAACTGCAAACTATCCAGAGGACAAAAAGTCGCGTGGCAAGCGTAGAGACGAGCAACACCATTTCTACTTTCACGTCCACGGCACCACCCAGGGGGACAGGCAGGCCGCCATTAGCCGTTGTGTTCGTAGAGAGCAGCTTCAGTTTGTCCGTGAGCCGGAAAACCCTTACGACAAAAATGCTGTACGGATTCGTCGCTTGAATGGTGAAGACCTAGGGTATGTACCGAGAAACAATGCTGCTGAACTCGCTCCGAAGATGGATGCTGGACAGCAGATTCGAGCGGAGGTTGATTGGCTCAACGCGCCCGCTGAAGATTTTCACTCGTTTGGATTGAAGGTTCGTGTCGGCCTGCTCAACGAGAGAAAGGCATGATTCATTTTACCCGTTCGTGAAGCTCTTACTTTTCGATGACATCCTTCTGCTGTCAGTCCGGTCCCGTGCTATTCCCACGCAGACGTTGCAAGCGTACGACGACGTAACTAATTGATTACACAATTGTTAATGATGACTAGGTTGATTTGTGTGTCATTTTGCCGTACACCGACAAATGAGGTAGCTATGACGACTGCAACGGCGGCCCGACGAAATGAGCGATTGGATGCTCGCGTCACTCGCGAGGAGAAAGAGATCATCGAAACCGCGGCCAGTTTGCGGGGCACTTCTGCTTCTGATTTCGTCAGGATGGTCACAAAAGAAGCTGCCCTGAACACGATTCGTGAGCATGAACTCCTCACCCTGACCGAAAAATCAAAACGAGTTTTTGTAGAAGCGCTCCTCAATCCGCCCAAGCCGAATGACAAAGCGGTCGCGGCTGCTCGGCGCCTCCAAGAGGAGATCGGATAATTGGCGCGTCCCGCCAACCAGAAAGAACCAAAGTTCAGATTCGAGCCGCTCGACAAGAAAAAACACAATCGAGCGGCTTTTTCGTGCGAGCACGAGCGGCTTAACTCATACCTGAAGGAACAGGCGAACCAGGAAATCAAGAAACGCTTAACCGCAGTCTATGTGCTGACTCAAGATGGCAGAACGATCACAGGGTTTTACACGCTCTCGCAATATTCGATCGATGCCGGCGAATTGGCTCCCGAAACGATTCAGAACCTGCATATCCCCAAATATGACAAGCTGCCGGCGGAGCCTGGAATTTAAAGGGACAGGCGTTGGCGAACTCCTGCTGATGGGAGCCCTGAAAAGAGCACTCGATCACAGCAGGAATATTGCCTCACTTGCTGTTGTCGTCGACGCAAAAAACGAAAGGGCGATGGCATTCTACAGGTCTTATGGCTTCATCGATCTGCCAGACCATCCAAACCGACTTTTTCTCCCCATGAGAACCATCGAACAACTGTTCAGCGAAGTCGTGACTAGAGACTCGGGCCAAGCGCACTAATTTTCAGGCACAGCGTGAACCAAACAATATTGTCATCCCGAGCGAAGCGAGGGATCTGGGGCCTTGCCCGCACCACCAGTGTTGCCGCTGCCCAGCAAACACCCAGATCCCTCGCTTCGCTCGGGATGACAAATCGTTCTGGAATACGACGACTGCAAAACGTCCTAATCGGCTCCAGAGGATTTGGTTGTAGTCGTCTCTCTCTGTCTCGCCTCGCGATTTGCCTGATCTTCCCCCGCTCTCTACAATAAAAGTTTCACCCACATCGCTGGGGATTCCAGAGAAACTCATGATTCATTTTCCAGTTCCCGAAGCTCTCACTTTCGATGATGTCCTTCTGCTGCCGGCGCGCTCCGACGTGATTCCAACGCAGACCAACACCCAGACCCACCTCACGCGCAACATCCGACTGAACATTCCGATCGTGAGCGCCGCCATGGACACGGTGACCGAGTCGCACATGGCCATCGCGCTGGCCCAGCAGGGCGGACTAGGAATCGTTCATCGCAACCTGACCATCGACCAGCAGGCCAACGAAGTGGACAAGGTGAAGCGCTCGGAAAGCGGCATGATCGTGGACCCTGTGACCATGCACCCCACCGACCGGGTCAGCGAAGCGCTGGAAGTCATGCGCAAGTACAAAATTTCCGGCGTGCCCATCACCGAACACGGCAAACTGGTCGGCATCCTCACCAACCGCGACTTGCGCTTTGAAACCCGCTTCGATATTCCCATCGACAAGGTGATGACCAAGAAGAACCTCATCACCGTACCCGTCGGCACCACCCTCGAAGAAGCAGAAAAGATTCTTCACCAGCACCGCGTCGAGAAACTCCTGGTAGTCGACGACAAGTACAACCTCAAAGGCCTGATCACGGTCAAAGACATTCAGAAAAAGTTGAAATATCCCAACGCGGCCAAAGACTCCCAGGGCCGTTTGCGCGTAGGCGCGGCCATTGGCGCCACGGGCGATTTTCTGGAGCGCGCCCAGGAGCTTGCCGAGGCTAAGGTCGACGTGCTCGCCATCGACAGCGCGCACGGGCACTCGTCGAAAGTCCTCGAAGCGGTAAAACTGGTGAAGGCGAAGCTGCCTCAAATCGAGTTGCTCGCTGGGAACGTCGCAACGTTTGACGGCGCCTGCGAGCTCGCTCGCGCCGGCGCCGACGGCATCAAAGTCGGCATCGGGCCCGGATCGATCTGCACCACCCGCGTTGTCACTGGCGCGGGCGTGCCGCAGATCACTGCCATCGCCGAGGCCTATCGCGCCACCAAAGATTCCGGCGTGCCCATCATTGCCGACGGTGGCATCAAGTACTCCGGCGACATCACGAAAGCGCTGGCCGCGGGCGCGAGCGCCGTGATGGTGGGATCGTTGTTCGCCGGAACCGACGAAAGCCCCGGCGAGTTGATTCTCTATCAAGGCCGCTCCTTCAAGTCGTACCGCGGCATGGGATCGCTGGGCGCGATGGCTCAGGGATCAAGTGAGCGCTACTTCCAGAACACCGATGCCGACTCTTCCGCAGCCTCTTCTGCACCGGACGGCGAATCGAACCGCCTCGACAAACTCGTCCCCGAAGGAATCGAGGGCCGCGTTCCGTACCGCGGCTCGGTCGCAATGATCGTCTATCAGATGGTCGGCGGCTTGAAATCGGGCATGGGCTACTGCGGCTGCTCGACGATCGCCGAACTGCTGCAGAAGACTCGCTTCGTTCGCATCAGCGGCGCCGGCCTGCGCGAGAGCCACGTCCACGACGTGATGATTACCCGCGAGGCCCCGAACTATGCGATCGAATAGGGCGGAAGAAATGGACACGCCACGGTCCGCGCACCAGTTCGTTCGATTCGTATCAGGGAACGCCTTGTGGCGTACCGCAAATCGAGCATTCTTGACCCCGACTTCAGGCGCGAGTGGGGCGATCCGAAACTCTTCAACTCGCGTATACGCTGCCCGCGCAAGGCGCCCCGCGGCTTGAGCTCCGATCGTCATCATGTTCTCAAAGCCTGGATCGCGGCGATCCTTTGGCTGATCGTCATCGCCATCGAGTCCAGTGCGTGGCTCTCCGCTCACAACACCAGCCGGTTTCTCTATCCTCTGTTCCATCTCCTGTTTGGCTTGGACCGGGAGCACTTCCAGCATTGGCACTTCTTCATTCGTAAAGGCGGCCACGTCTTCGGTTACGGCCTGCTCTGCATCCTGTTGTTCCGCGCCTGGCGTGAGACGCTGCCGGTCGCCAGTGGCGCGCGATGGACTCTTCGCTGGGCGAACATCGCCGTGCTCGGAACCGCCCTGGTAGCGAGCCTGGACGAATGGCACCAGAGTTTTATCCCGTCACGCACAGGCACCATCCACGACGTAGCGCTCGACACCTGCGCCGGAATCGGAGCACAGATTCTTGTGTTCCTGTGGATGAAGCGCTTCCCTCGGTAATGCGCATCTTCCGAACCGACTTATGCCGCACGGCTGCGGCCATGCCACCGAGGACCTCTGAGTTTTTCATTGGTAGTTCATCAGCTTGAAACTACGTGCGCTTGACTCAGCGAAAATCGTGCGGTAGGCAATCATCATGGTGCGAATCGTCATCTTGGGTTGTGCTGGCAGCGGGAAGACTACTCTGGCGCAGCAACTGGGCGAACGCACAGGCGCCCGCGTTATCTGTCTGGATGCCATGTGGCAGGCGTATTCAAAAGCGAACAACGTTCCCGCATTCCGAGCCCTGATGAAGCAGGTACATGCAGGTGATTCGTGGATAAGCGACGGCAATTTTGCACTGGCGACTTTCGATATCCGGCTACCTCGCGCCACTCTGGTGCTTTGGCTCGAGCGCTCGCAACTGTACTGCGCTTCACGTGCAATTATGCGCGTGTTCAACCGCGGCGAGCCTCACCGAATGGGCAAACTGGCTGAAGTACTGACGTTCATTTGGAAGTTCGACCGGGTCAACCGCCCTCGCATTGAGGCGACTAGACTTTCACACGGACCGCACGTGCCGGCCCGTAGACTGACCAGCAGCCGTGAGATTGCAGCATTTTTGTCCTGCTACGACGATGGCTCTCACCATCGAACCCCGAACTAACTTGCTAGTTTTTTCTTTCCTGTGCTTGACAAGCCGTTTTCGTAATGTTACATATTGTAACGCTACAATGACTAACACAAGGCAACCCCGTCTAAAGAACTTGGGTGAAGTCGAGCAGACCGTCATGGATTACATCTGGATGCACGGGCCATCCACCTCCGAAGCTTGCCGCGAAGCTCTGGCCGCATCCCGCCCCATGAAAGACTCCACCATCCGCACCGTTCTTCGCCGGCTCGAAGAAAAGGGCTATCTCACTCACGAGACGGAAGGTCGGACCTTCATTTACAAAGCCTCAGATGCGCGCCAGAACGTGGCCGTCCGCGCCGTCAAGAGCATCATTGACCGCTTCTGTGGCGGATCGGCCGAGCAACTCGTGCTCGGCATGGTGGACAACGCAGTACTCGACCGCAGACAACTGGAACGCCTGACGCGCAAAATTGCCGAGAGAAACAACTCAGATCGAACGACCGTAGAAAAAACGACCGCCGAAAAGAAGTCCCACGCATAAGGAGGGCAACCATGATGCTCACTGCCGTCTTCGACGGGCTCCCAAGCTTTCTCCCGCAGGTGGCGAATCCCGCGGTTCGCGCTCTCGTCCTGGGCGTCAGCGCCGGCCTTGCCCTGACCGCGTTTCGGGTAAGAGCCGCCTCGCTGCGTTTGTTTACCTGGACAGCGGTCCTCTACGCAGCTCTTGCCATGCCTCTGCTGGGACGGATGCTGCCCCCGCTTACGCTTTCCGCGCCGGCCGTCTTTGAGATTGGACGCGACCGACCGATCCCCGACCAGGTCCTCGATATACAGGCTCCTGGCGTCTCGACCATGCCATCCGTCGACGCTTCCCAAACGCGCAACCAAGCGGAGATAACATCCTCCAAAACTGACAAACAGATTTCGCACTCGTCCCTGACAAGCTACAGGCATCCGCGCACCACGCTGCCGCTCATGGCCTCCGCTTCGCAGTCGCATCTCTGGTCCCATCGTTTGTCTTCGATTCGCTGGGGCACGGTCGCGACCGGAATCTATCTCACCATCGCATTCCTCCTTCTCGCGCGCTTCGTCGTGGGGCTGGTTCTCGCCCGACGGCTCACGCAAGCATCGCAACCGATTCGAGATCCGCGTGCGACCCTGAAGCTTTCCTCACGTGCACGCGCCAGTGGACTTTCCTTGATTCCACGAGTGGCCGAATCCGAATTCATTTCCGTGCCCGTTACAGTGGGCGCGCTCCGCTCTACCATCCTGCTGCCGGCCGGCTGGCGAGAATGGGACGACGCGAAGCTGAATGCCGTCATCGCCCACGAGGTGTCGCACGTGGCGCGCCGCGACCCTCTTACTCAACAGCTTTCCCTTCTGCACCGCGCCGTTTTCTGGTTCAGCCCTCTCGCCTGGTGGCTCAACCGCCATCTTGCCAGCCTCGCAGAACAGGCGAGCGACGAAGCGGCCTTGTCCTGCGGTGCCGACCGTAACGATTACGCCAGAACTCTGCTCGGATTTTTCGAAGCCCTGCAATCTGCTCCAGGACGGATATGGTGGCAGGGTGTTTCGATGGCCAAGGCCGGTCAGGCGGAACGGAGACTGGAAAGAATTCTAGGTTGGAAAGGAGCTGTCACCGTGGGTCTGAAAAAATCCATCGCCGTAGCGATCATCGCACTCGCAATTCCCCTCGTTTACCTCGCAGCGGCCGCTCGCCCCGCCCAAACTTCGCAGGAACGAGTTCCCGCCCAGACCCAAACGCCGACTCCCGCGCAAAATGCTTCATCAGCGGCGGTCGCGACCGCTCCGACGGAGAAAACCGAGCCTGCGACCGAGGCGGATGCTCCAACTCAGGCGCCTGCCGGGCCCTTGCTCGCTCCTCCCATGCCGCCGGCACCCACCGTGGGCGTGACAGGCGGCGTTTCAGTGCCCGCACCTATCGCCCCGACGGCGCCGGTGGCTGCTGTTGCCCCAGTCGCGCCAGTTGCACCGGTTGCTCCAGTCGCACCGGTTGCTCCGACTTCCGCGTGGGCCGGCCAATTCCGTCATCACTACTCGTATTCCTACGACTACGACGACGAGCAGCGATTCGTGATCGTCACCGGCAATACGGATTCATTCACCATGTCCGGTTCGTCCGAAGACGCCCGCCATGCCGAAAAACTTAGGAAACAGATTCCGGGCGATTTCATCTGGTTCGAGCGCGACGAGAAATCCTACATCATTCGCGACCAGGCCACGATCGATCGCGCCCGAAAGCTCTGGCTCCCGCAAGAGGAACTCGGAAAGAAACAGGAAGCACTCGGCAAGCAGCAGGAGGCACTGGGAAAGCAACAGGAGGCGCTGGGCGAAAGAATGAGACAGATTCAGGTGAAAGTTCCCGACATGAGCGCCGAACTCGACAAACTACGCGCGGAATTGAAGCAACTCTCTTCGGGCGCGACCATGGAGCAGGTGGGGAGGATCCAATCCGAGATCGGGGAGTTACAGACCAAGATCGGCGAGGTGCAGTCTCATGCCGGTGAGGAGCAATCGAAACTCGGCGAGGAAATGGGAGCCTTGGGAGAGAAGCAAGGCAAGCTTGGCGAACAACAAGGCGAACTAGGCCGCCAACAGGGAGAACTGGCCCAAGAGGCCTCGCGCAAGATGAAAGAACTTCTCGATGAAGCGATAAAAAAAGGCACAGCTCAGCCCGAACCGCAAACCGGAGGAACTGCCTCACTCTAGCTTAAGCCCACGAACCGCGTCGAGACCGCGCGGTTCGTGGGTTGCGAGGAATCGCTTCACGCCTTCCTTTCGCCAGAAGGAACCAGCAACATCGCCGCCGAAACGACCGCCAGCCCTGCCGAAAAATAGAAAGGAACTCCAGCACCGTAGTGTTTCCACAGTTCTCCCGTCACCAGGCTGGCTGCCAGCGTGGCCACGCTGGTCACAAAGAAATACACGCCCAGCGCGCGGCCGCGAATTTCCCGGGCCACGGTCTCCACCACCAGAGCCTTCAGTACGGGCTGGGTCAGCGCGTAATACAGGCCATAGACCGCCATGCTGATCCAGATCGCGAGCGTGGAAGGAGCCCGTCCAAAAACAAAATAAACGGCGGCGAAGATGAGATATCCGGTGGCGGCGATCCAGCGGCGCGAAAAACGGTCGCTGAACCATCCGGCAGGCCACGAACCCAGCGTATAAATGGTATTGAAAACCAGCCCGAGCAGTGGCGCCAGGGCCACCCGGATGCCGACGTTCTGCGCCCGCATGACCAGAAACATGTCGCTCGAATTACCCAGCGAGAATAACGTCACGGCTGAAAGAACCAGGTAGAACGAACCCGGCATACTTCCGGATGAAACTGCAGCCGTCCAGGAATTGCTCTGCTCCGCGGAGGGAGTTGGGTGCCCCATCTCTCGCGTCCTTTGCGAGGAAGCCTGCCCAGAGCTTGTCGAAGGGTGGGGATGTTGTGTCTCGCGCACACCGAACAGCGCTACCAGCACGCACACCGCGCCGGGCACTGCCGCTGCCCAAAACACACCTCGAATTCCATACCGCTCCAGCAAGAAGAGCGCCGCCAGCGGCCCTGCGATCGCACCCGCCGAATCCATCGACTGGATGAGCCCGTACGCCGACCCGAGCCGGTTCTTCCCCACCGATTCCGCCACCATCACATCGCGCGGCGCACCACGCACTCCCTTGGCGAGACGGTCGGTAAAGCGAATCAGAAGAATTTGCCACCACGCTGTAACCAGCGCCAGCACAGGCTTGACCGCGTTGGCGACGAGGTAACCTCCGACGACCAGGGGCTTGCGGCGCTCGAGACGATCCGTCAGGTACCCCGAGAAAAGCTTGGCGAACGAGGCGACACTCTCGGCCACACCCTCAATCAATCCAAGCTGCGCCGGTCCCGCGCCCAGCGAAACCAGAAACGCCGGCAGCACCCAGTACGCCATTTCCGTAGCTGTGTCATTCAGAAATGAGGTAACGCCGAAGGCATAGATATTGCGCGCAGCGGAAGGCTGTGGGTCGGACGCGCTTGGAGGCATGAAGCATTTCTATCATGCTCGCGCACGCTTAGGCCGGGCCAAAAGTTTCTGAGTGGGAGGGCTTACTGAGAGCGGATAGCTGAAAGCTGAGAGCTGCCCTTCAGTACATCGCGTCGTACTTAGTCACAACCCAATCGCCGCCCTGATGCGTCAAGGTGAGCGCGAACAGATCCTGGTCGATTCCGGGTTGGGTCGGGCCGGCGTTGCTTGGCCGCTTGCCACGATAGTGCAGGATGGTCAGCGGCGGCGCATCTTCCCAGTCGACCAGTTCCCAAGAAAGTAGCGGGTGCTGCTCCTCTGACTTGCAGATATAGTGGGCGTACTTCTTGTGGTAGTCGTGCTCCCACTTGTTGAGTAGATCGTCGCAGTGACCATCACGCAACTCGCGCAGAAATTTGTTGGCAGCATGCTCGATCGTGCGGTCGCGCAGCGGATTCATCTTGATCGTGAGCGGCAGCCCGGTCAGCGGATCGTGATCTTCCGAGCGCGCCAGCACCGGACCCTGATTGCTCAGCCACCACAGGTAGCCCACAAACACCAGCACCAGCAACACTCCAGCGCCGACGGCAATGCCGATCTGTGTCTTGGTGAAGGCCATTAAAGGAAGTTTATGGAGTAGTCGAAAGCAAGGGCAAGATTACCGCAGGGAGACGCGAAAGGACATGTACAAGTGCGCACGATACCGGGTGACGCTTCGATGTCTCACGCCAGCAAAACCCCGACGCTAAGCAAAAAAAAGGCACGGCGCAAGGCCGTGCCAGGTGAATCCGAAAAGGACTTATTCTTTCTTGTCGCCGTCTTCGGCTGGAGCCGACTCGCTCTCGACCTGGGCTTGCGCCTCGGCCTCCTCCATCGCCTTCTTGGCCTCGGCGGCCTTCTTGGCGCGGGCTTCGGCGCGCTTTTCCTTCTTCTCATCGAGAATCTTCTCGCTGCCGAGCAGTTCGAGAAAAGCCTTGTCGGCGCCGTCGCCCTTGTTCCATTGCGTGCGGATGATGCGCGTGTATCCACCGTTGCGGTCGCCGAAGCGCGGCCCCACGGTGTCGAACAGCTTCACCACGGCTTCGTCGGTCATCAGGTACGACGTCGCCAGGCGGCGCGCGGCAAGATCGCCGCGCTTGCCCAGCGTGATCATCTTCTCGACGATTGGACGAGCGGCCTTGGCTTTGGGAACCGTCGTCTCGATGCGCTCTTCCACAATCACCGAGGTGACCAGGTTCCGCAGCAGCGAGCGCCGGTGCGATGTGTTCCGTCCGAGTTTGTATCCTGCAACTTTGTGACGCATTTCAAACCTCAGGGGCTAAAACCCCAATTCTTCTAGCCTCTCGGGCGGCACGGCTTAGGCCGTGCCCTTCCCAAAACCCTCACCCAAAAAGGCTGCGTATCTTTATAACCTTGAAACTCTGAAACCTATCTCTTACAGCTGGTCGTCCGGTCCGTATGCGGACGCGGGCAACGGGACGTTCGACGTCGGACCTGGCACCGCGTTGCCGTGCTCGTCAATCTTCATGCCCAGGCTCAGACCCATCGAGGAGAGAATCTCCTTGATCTCGTTCAGCGACTTGCGGCCGAAATTCTTAGTCTTGAGCATTTCGGCTTCGGTCTTCTGAACCAGCTCGCCGATGGTCTGGATGTTCGCATTCTTCAGGCAGTTGTAGCTGCGCACGGAAAGCTCGAGCTCCTCAACCGACCGGTTCAGGTTCTCATTGTGAATCTCGGGCTTGCGCTCGTCCGACGACGACGTGCCGGTTTCGATTTCTTCCTCGAAGTTGATGAAGATGTTCATGTGGTCCTTCAGCAACTTCGCTGCGAGGCCGATCGAATCAGCCGGCGTGATGGAGCCGTTGGTCCACACTTCGAGCGTGAGCTTGTCGTAGTCCGTGATCTGGCCCAGACGCGCGGCTTCGACGGTGTAGTTGCACTTACGCACTGGCGAGTGCACAGAATCGATCGGGATGAACCCGATGCCGAGGTCTTCGTCAAAGTTCTTGTCGGCGGAGGTGTATCCGCGGCCGCGCTTCAGCCGCATTTCCATGTCGAGCTTCCCACCTTCGCTGACCGTCGCGATATAGACGTCCTTGTCGAGCACTTCGACATCGCCATCGGCTTCGATCATGCCGCTCGTGACTACACCAGGCTGATCGGCGCGCAGGTAGATGGCCTTTGGCGCATCGCCCGAGAGCTTGAACGGAATCTGCTTCAGGTTGAGGATGATGTCGGTCGCGTCTTCCACGACCCCGGGGATGGACTGAAACTCGTGCAGCACACCTTCGATCTTCACCGCGGTCACAGCCGCGCCTTCAATCGAACTCAGCAGCACGCGCCGCAGGGCATTGCCCACAGTCGTGCCGAAGCCGCGCTCAAACGGCTGCGCCCAGAAGATGCCGTACTTGTCGGTGAGGGTGGAAGTATCAACTGCGAGACGTTTCGGTTTCTGAAAACCTTTCCAAAGCATGTGTTTCTCCTTCGGCCGTTTGGCTCGATCCCGACTCGCTGAGTGGTCCAACTCAGGTCAACGTGAGAAAGGGCTGATCTGGCACGAATGTAAATGGACCGAAAAACCGTCGTTGGTCGTTTGTCATTGGTCGTTGGCCAAACAACTAGCGACCATCGACTAACGACTACTTGCTATAGAGTTCTACGATCAACTGCTCATTGACTGGCAACTGAATATCTTCGCGCTTGGGCAACGAGAGCACCTTGCCCTTGTAGTTGTCGCGATCAACTTCCAGCCAGTTCGGCATCGTGCCGTGGCTGGCGAATTCCTTCGCCAATTCAAGCACGGTAAGCTTCTTGCTGTTCTCGCGGATCGCGACTTCCTCGCCGGCGCTCACTTCATACGAAGGAATATTGACTTTGCGATTGTCGACGGCAACGTGCCCGTGTCGCACCAATTGCCGCGCCTGGCGCCTGGACTGGGCGAATCCCAGCCGGAAAATCACATTGTCGAGACGCCGTTCCAGTTGCTGCAGCAACTTCTCGCCGGTCACGCCCTTGGACCGCGCCGCCTTCTCGAAGTAGTTGCGGAACTGACCTTCCTGGGTGAAGTAGATACGCTTGGCCTTCTGTTTCTCGCGTAACTGCAGGCCGTAGCCTACAACCTTGGCCTTGCGGTCTTTCCCATGTTGTCCAGGAGCGAAGTTGCGCTTCTCGATGGGACACTTATCGCTAAAACACTTTGCGCCTTTGAGGAATAGCTTCATCCCCTCGCGGCGGCACAGACGGCAGACTGCATCGGTATAACGCGCCAAGTTTCTTCTCCTTTAGATGACCGGTTTACAGGTTTGGCTTCACCCTTCGTCCCGGACGGTAAAACAGGTTTCAAGGTTTCAAGGTTTCAAGGTTTTCGAAGGCTTCAAGGTCCACTTTGAAACCTTGAAACATTGCAACCTTGAAACTTTAAACTCGACGTCTCTTCGGCGGACGGCAGCCGTTGTGTGGAATCGGAGTGGTGTCGCGAATCGACCGAACTTCGATCCCTGCGGCAGCCAGCGCGCGCACCGCAGACTCGCGTCCCGACCCTGGGCCGCTGACCCGTACATCCACGCTGCGGACGCCATGGTCCCTCGCCATGTTCGCGGCGTTCGACGCGGCTTGCTGGGCGGCGAACGGTGTGCCTTTACGCGACCCGCGAAACCCTAACGAACCCGAACTCTTCCACGACAGAACGTTGCCGTTCATGTCGGTGATCGTGACGATCGTGTTATTGAAGGACGCCTGCACATACACCAATCCATGGGGCACGTGCTTGCGCTCCTTCTTCTTGAAGGTTTTCTTCTTGCCTTTTTTCTCCGGTGCGGCTGCTGCGCCGCCCGCTGCTGCTGGTTTTGCCATAGTTAGTATCCAGTGGTAAGCGCCCAGTGGTCAGCTGCGGTCTGTGGTTTGCTTGGCCACTGACCACTAGCCACTGGCAACTGTTCTACGTTTTCGCCGTCGCCTTCTTCTTCTGGGCGACCGTTCCCTTGCGCGGACCCTTGCGGGTGCGGGCATTGGTGTGTGTGCGCTGGCCGCGGACCGGGAGGTTGCGGCGGTGACGGAACCCGCGATAGGAACCGATTTCGATGAGACGCTTGATGTTCATCGAAACTTCCTTGCGCAGATCGCCTTCCACCAACCCTTCGGCCTCGATGACCGTACGGATACGGTTAACCTCTTCTTCGCTGAGGTCCTGCACCTTCTTCATCGGCTCGACCTTGGCCTCATCCAGGATGCGGCCGGCGCGCGGATGACCGATGCCGTAAATGTAGGTCAGCGCGATGTTGATACGTTTCTGGCGCGGAAGATCCACGCCCGCAATACGTGCCATTGTTCTTAACCTCTCGCCTTTAGCCTTGGCGCTGTTTGTGTTTCGAGTTAACGCAAATCACCCGCACCACACCCTTGCGATGGATGACCTTGCACTTATCGCAAATCTTCTTTACCGACGCGCGTACTTTCATAGTCGTTACCAACTCCCCAGTATGTGGGGACGGGCACTCTTGCCCGTCCGCCGAGCGCTGCTCGGCGCTCTTTCTCTACTTGTACCGATAAACAATCCGTCCGCGATTCAGGTCGTAAGGCGAAAGCTCCACCGCAACCTTGTCGCCGGGCAGTATGCGTATGAAATTCTTGCGCATCTTGCCCGAAACATGAGCCAAGACCTGATGTTTGTTCTCCAGTTCCACCCGGAACATGGCGTTGGGCAGCGGTTCCAGAACCACCGCCATCACTTCAATCGCGTCTTCTTTGCTCATCGACTCCTTGGAAAACTCTTGGCTCTTCGCTTTTGGCCTTGAGCTAAAAACCAAGAGCCAAAAGCTAATAGCGCTCTTACTGCGTCAAAATCATCGGCCCGTCTTTCGTCACCGCCACGCAATGCTCGAAATGCGCGCTGAAACTGCCGTCGACCGTGACCGCGGTCCACTTATCGCCGAGCACCCTCGCGTCCGGCTTCCCATAATTCACCATGGGCTCGATCGCGATCACCATCCCCTCGCGCAGCCGGGCGCCATGTCCCCGATTACCGAAGTTTGGCACTTGCGGCTCTTCGTGCAGCCGTGTGCCGATGCCGTGTCCCACGAACTCACGCACCACGCTGAATCCGGCCGCCTCCACGTGCTCTTGCACCGCGGCTCCCACGTCGCCGACCGAGTTCCCGATCCGCGCCTGTTCAATCCCGCGATACAACGACGCTTCCGTGACTTCCAGAAGCTTTTTCAATTCCGGTTTCAGCGCATCGCCCACCGGGACGGTGATTGCGGCGTCGCCATAATACCCGTCGAGCACCACACCGCAGTCGATCGAAACGATATCCCCTTCCTTAAGCACCCGTTTTTCCGACGGGATGCCGTGCACAATCTCTTCATTCACCGACGTGCACAAAACACAGGGATAATCGTAGTAGCCTTTGAACGCCGGCTTGGCCCCGAGTTCCTTAATCTTCTTTTCGGCCGCCTTCTCCAGATCCATCGTGGTCACTCCGGGCGCCACCAGCGACTTCACGTGATCGAGAACCTGGCGTACGATGCGGCCACTGTGCCGCATCTTCTCAATCTCACCCGCCGATTTGCACACAATAGCCATGCCTACGCGTGATGATCTTCGAGGATCCGGAAAATCTGCCCCGTCACGTCATCCATGGGTAGATCGCCGTTTACCGAAATCAGCCGGCCGGTGCGCTGATAATAATCCACGACTGGCCGCGTCTGCTCCTGGTAAGCCGTCAATCTTGGCTGAATAACTTCCAACCGGTCGTCATTGCGGGTCACCAGCTTCGTCCCGTGAACTTCATCGCAAATTTCATCCGTTCGGGGCGGCTGGAAGTGGACGTTATAGATCCGTCCACAGGTGGGGCAAGAACGGCGTCCAGTGATCCGGAGCAATAACTGATTATAGTCCACGTCCAGGCTGATCACAATTGGCCAGGCCCGCGTGGGACGCGAATTGTCAAAGAGCTCGTGGTCGAGCAGCGCATCCAGCCACCCGGCCTGGGCCGCAGTCCGCGGAAAGCCGTCAAGAACGTAGCCGCGCTTGCAGTCGGGCAGCATCAATCGCTGCCGTACCATTTCACAAACCAGATCGTCGTCAACCAGTTCTCCCCGAGCCATCACCGCCTTGGCAACAAGCCCGAGCTCGGTGCCCTGCACCACGTTCTGCCGCAGCAGGTCTCCGGTCGACACCTGGGGAATTCCGTAGTGTTCCATGATGCGCTTCGCCTGCGTGCCTTTTCCGGCACCCGGGGGTCCAAGCAGCACCACAGGGCCAACATTCCGCGAGGTTTCCTGCGCCATCGGCTGGCCAGCCTCCCAACCTCAGTCTCCCCGGCGCTCCAGAACCACAGCCGAGGTGCAGCAACCCCCACAAAATCCACTCACTATATCTCTACCAGCGTCGTCCGCGAATGCGTCCGCTGCGCGGCGTAAATCCATCGTAGTGGCGCATGATCAACTGCGCCTCAATCTGTGTCACCGTGTCCATCGCGACCCCCACGACGATCAGCAACGACGTTCCGCCGAAATAGAAGTTCACTCCCAAACCATTCGTCACCCACGTTGGCAGATTCTCGAAGAATCGCCCCAGCGCCCAGGGAAGATGGTTAAGATGTATGCCAGTGATCATCCACTCGGGAATGAACGAAATCAGGATCAGATAAAACGCGCCCACGAGCGTGATTCGCGTGAGAACTTCATTGATGAAGTCCGCGGTGCGCTTGCCGGGACGAATACCGGGGATGAATCCACCGTACTTGCGCATATTGTCGGCGACTTCGCTGGGATTGAACACGATCGAAACGTAAAAATACGCGAAGAAAATGATACCGAGGGCATAGAGCAACGTGTACAGCGGCTCGCCCCATCCCAACAGCCGAATCAGATCGCCGAAGTAGCGGTTGTTGCGCAAGCCATATCCGATCGTCTGCGGCAAAGTCAGAATCGATGATGCAAAGATGACCGGCATGACGCCACCGGCATTGACGCGCAGTGGCAAGTGCGTCGACTGCCCACCCATCACCTTGCGTCCGACCACGCGCTTGGCGTACTGCACCGGGATTCGCCGCTCGCTGCGTTCCACATACACGATGAACCCAACCACCGCGATCATGAAGAGGATCATCCCGATCATCAGCGGGAACGTCATCGCGCCCCAGGCCGCGTTCTTGGCCTTCTCCACCAGGTCACCCACTCCGCGCGGCAGACCCACGACAATACCGGCGAAGATCAGCAGCGACATCCCGTTTCCGACGCCGCGCTCGGTGATCTGCTCGCCCAGCCACATGATGAACGCGCTGCCGGTGGTCAGCGTAAGCATGGTTAGGAGGCGGAATTTCCAGCCAGGATCAACGACGAAGTCGCCAGTTTTCTCCAGGCCCACAGCGATTCCGAACGATTGCACCGCGCTCAGGATGACGGTGATATACCGCGTCCACTGCGTAATCTTCTTCCGACCCAGTTCGCCTTCCTTCTGCAGTTTCGCCAGCGGTTCATAAACCACGGTCAGCAACTGCAGAATGATCGACGCCGTAATGTACGGCATGATGCCCAAAGCGAAGATCGTCATGCGCCGCAACTGGCCGCCGGAGAACAAATCCACAAACCCAAGAAACGATCCACGGTTCTGCTCGAAGAAGTGCTCCAACTGCTCCCACTTCACGCCCGGAGTGGGCAGATGCCCGCCCAACCGGTATACGAACAGCAATCCCAGCGTGAACAGAATCCGCTTACGCAGATCCGGAATCCGGAAAATGTTCGCCAGTTTGTCAAACATTACTGCAAGACCTCTACCTTGCCGCCTGCCTTGGTGATTTTTTCCTGCGCTGACTTCGAGAACTTGTGCGCGTGCACGGTGATCGCGGCCTTGAGTTCGCCATCACCCAGAATCTTCACCGGGAGCTTGGTCTTAATGACCCCCGCTTTGCGCAGAACGTCGGGCGTGATCGGTGCGCCATGAAATGCCTCGCCCAGCGCGGCCAGCCGCTCCAGACTCACAATGTTGAATTCCTTGCGAAAAATATTGGTGAACCCGCGCTTGGGCATGCGGCGGTGCAGCGGCATCTGGCCGCCTTCAAAGCCGCGGATCATCCGCGATCCACTGCGGGAGCGTTGTCCCTTGTGCCCCCGCGTGGACGTTTTGCCCATACCGGAACCCATGCCGCGTCCTACACGCTTGCGGTTTTCCGTCGCCTTCTTCGGTGCTCGAATGTTGGATAAATTCATAATTGCACTCGTCTACGAAACGATCTCGACCATGTGCGGAACCTTGGCGACCATGCCGCGGATTGCCCGCGTATCCGGACGTTCGATGACCTGGTTCAGCCGCGTAAATCCCAGCCCCTTGATCACCAGTTTCTGTTTCGTTGGGGCACAAATGGCGGAACGCACCCACTTCAGGTGAATCTTCTCGCTGTTCGACTCTGTTTTCTTCGCCGTCATCTCAGCCTCTAGCCTGCCTCATCTCATGAATCGTTTAAAGCTCTTCCGCCACCTTGCCGCGCATAGCGGCAACGCTCTCCCTGCTCTTCAACTGCTTCAACGCGTCGAAAGTCGCCTTGATCACGTTGTGCGGATTGGTCGTCCCGATCGACTTGGTCAGAACATTCTGCACTCCCGCCGAAGTCATCACCGCGCGCACCGCGCCGCCAGCGATCACGCCAGTGCCTTCCGGTGCGGGCTTTAGCAACACTTTGCCCGACCCGTAACGCCCCAGCACCAGATGCGCAATGCTGGTCTGCGTCAAGTTGACCTTCATCAGATTCTTCTTAGCCGACTCAATCCCTTTGCGAATGGCCTGCGGCACTTCCTTGGCCTTGCCGGAACCGTAACCCACCACTCCAGCCGAAGGATCGCCCACGACCACCAGCGCCGCGAACGAAAGATTCTTGCCGCCCTTGACCACCTTGGTCACGCGGTTGATGGCAACGACCTGGTCCTTCAACTGGAACGAACCCGCATCGAGTTTCTTAATCACTGTTGGCATTCTTTGAACCCAGCTTTCAGCTATCAGCTTTCAGCTCTAAGCTTGTCGCTCCAGCTGATAACTGAGAGCTGACAGCTGAGAGCTGTTCTTAGAACTGCAATCCCGCTTCGCGGGCAGCGTCGGCCAGAGCCTTCACGCGCCCGTGATAAATGTAGCCGCCGCGATCGAAGACCACCTTGGTCACACCCTTCGCCTTGGCGCGCTCCGCGATGACCTTCCCTATGGCCTTCGCCGACGCGACGTTGCCGCCGGTACGCCGGTCTTCCTTCTTGCCCTCGGCTGTGCTGGCCGAAACCAGGGTCTTGCCGTGCAGGTCGTCAATCACCTGGACGTAAATGTGATTTAGCGAGCGATACACGTTCAGCCGCGGACGCTCCGCAGTCCCCTGCAGCTTCTTGCGGATACGCTCGTGAATGTGCCCGCGCTTCTCGTTCTTCGTGATCTTTGTAAGCATGAAAGCTGTCCTTGGTCGTTCGTCGTTGGTCGATAGCCCACGACTCCCGACACCTTCACAAATCCTCAGTCGTTAAATCAGCGCTCCCGCCACACCCGCTAACGACGAACGACCAACGGCGAGCGACCGTTACTTCGCACCCGTCTTTCCAACCTTCTTCTTCAGGCGCTCGCCCGCATAGCGCACGCCCTTGTTCTTGTACGGATCCGGCGGCCGCAACGCCCGCATTTCCGCGGCGACCTGCCCGACCTTCTGCCGGTCAATTCCGGTCAACGTAATGCGCGTCTGCTTCGGATCAACCACCGCGTCGACCCCGGTCGGCAGCGGATACTCGATCGGATGCGAGTAGCCCAGGTTGAACACGACCGTCAGCTTCCCCTTCATCTCGGCGCGATAGCCGATGCCAACGATTTCCAGTTCCCGCGTCCAGCCCTTGGTCACTCCTTCGACGGCGTTGTTGACCAGCGCCCGCGCCAACCCATGAACAGCGGACTGCGAATCATTCTCGCGGATGGCCACAATGTGCCCGTCTTTCTGCTCGACCGTGATGCCCGTCGGCAGCGCCGTATCCAGCTTGCCCTTCGGCCCCTGCACCAGGACCGTGTTGCCTTCAATTTTGATCGTGACCCCCTTGGGAATCTCGATCGGCTTTTTTCCAATTCGTGACATAAGAGCTTCTAGCTTCTAGCTCCTAGCTTCTAGCTAGGCCGCTTTGATTTTGTATTCCCGACCTTTGGCCAAGGCTGTTCCAGCCAACCCAAATCGCCGCTTTAGCTAGTAGCTAGAAGCTAGTAGCTAGAAGCTGCTTTCCTACCAAATCTGGCACAACAATTCGCCGCCCACGCCCTCTTTGCGAGCCTGGCGGCCGGTCATGACCCCGCGTGGCGTCGTCAGGATGTTGATCCCCATGCCGCCCAGCACGCGCGGAATCTCAGTGCGCCGCACGTAGACGCGGCAGCCCGGGCGCGACACACGTTCCACCTTCGAGATGGCCGCCTCGTTGTTGGCGCCGTACTTCAGGTAAATCCGGATGACCTTGTGGCCCTCTTCTTCGGTGGGCTTGAAATTGGAGATATAGCCCTCTTCCTTCAGGATGCGGGCAATCTCCAGCTTCAGCCGCGAAGCCGGAATATCTACTTTCTGGTGCCGGGCCTGGAGTGCATTCCGCACTCGCGTCAGCATGTCTGCGACCGGATCGGTCAACCTCATCGTTTTGCTTCTCCTTCAGCCACCCGTTCGCTCCGCGTTCCGCGGAGAACCTGCAGCGGCTTGCTTTACTTCTTGCCTGCGGTTGTCACCGTCTTCTAAGGTTGTCATCCTGAGCGGTGTTTTTACCGCGAAGGATCTCCACCCACGGCCTCGAAGCGTCCACTCAATGCGAGCCGTTGCTCGCAACTTTGGCGCACTTCTTTACCAGGACGACTTCGAAACCCCTGGAATCTCCCCCCGCAGCGCGAGCTGCCGGAAGCACAAGCGGCAAAGACCGAACTTGCGCAGAAAGGCGCGCGGCCGTCCGCACAGCTTGCAGCGGTTGTGCTTGCGGGTGGAAAACTTGGGCTTCCTTGCGTCCTTAACTCTTTTTGCTGTAGTAGCCATTCAGTCCTTCAAATCGAAATTTGGAACTTTTGAAGCCTTGAAACTTACTCTCACGCCCGGAACGGCATACCCAAATGCTTCAGCAGAGTCCGCGCCTGGTTGTCATTCGCCGCAGTGGTCACAATTGTGACGTTCATACCCTTCTGCTTGTCGACCTTCTCGTACGAGATCTCAGGAAAGATCAACTGGTCGTGCAGCCCGAGCGTAAAGTTGCCGCGCCCGTCGAACGACTTGGTCGAAACTCCGCGGAAGTCACGCACGCGCGGCAGCACGATGTTCACCAGCCGGTCGAAAAATTCGTACATGCGATCGCCGCGCAACGTCACCATGGCGCCGATCGACTGCCCCTCACGCACCTTGAATGCCGCGATTGACTTCTTGGCACGCGTGACCACCGGCTTTTGTCCCGCAATCTGGCCCAATTCGTTCACGGCCGGGTCGAGCACCTTCGCGTTCTGCGTCGCCTCACCCACGCCCATATTCACGACGATTTTGTGCAGCCGCGGAACCGCCATCACATTCTTCAGCTCCAACTCTTTCAACAGAGCCGGAGCAACTTCCTTCTCGAACTTCGACCGCAACCGCGGGCGCTCCTTCGCGCTGTGCCGTGCCTGCTCAGGAGCCTTCTGCTCCTGCGCCGATTCCTTCTGTCCCTTTTTGTCTTTTGCCATTTCGTCTCGTCAACTTCCTCCCACGGTTTCGGGATGTCGGCGGCTGGCGTCCAGTTCCTAGCCTTTGGCTCGACGTATACCGGTTCGTGAGACTCGAATTTCACCTGCGCCGCCTGCACCGCCGCCACAAAGCTAGAAGCTAGTGGCTAGGAGCTAGCAGCTATTTATCCAATGTCGTTCCGCACTTCTTACAGACGCGCACCTTACGGTCGCCCCTCACTTCGTGCCCGATACGTACCGGGCCGCAAGTCGGGCACACCAACTGTACGTTGGAGATCGCAATCCGACTCTCCTGCTCCGCAATGCCGCCTTTGATGTTGCGCTGCGGATTCGGCCGCACGTGCTTTTTCACCATCATCACGTGCTCGACCAGGATCTTGGCGTCGTTCGGAAACACGCGCAACACGCGCCCTTCCTTGCCCTTGTCGCGGCCGGTGATCACCTTCACGGTATCGTTCCGCCGGATGTCTACTCGCTTATGTGCAGTCGTCGCTGTTTCCATATCAGAACCTAGTTTCAAAGTTTCAAGGCTTCAATGTGTCAAAGTTCACCGATCCACCGATTCCCGAACTCCAAGGCACCTTGAAACCTTGAAACTCTGAAACCTGCTCTCAGATCACTTCCGGCGCCAGCGAAACGATCTTCAAAAATTTCTTCTCCCGCAGTTCACGCGCCACCGGGCCAAACACGCGAGTCCCTACTGGCTCTCCCGCATCGTTGATCAACACCGCGGCATTCTGGTCGAAGCGAATGTACGTTCCGTCGCGACGCCGGTGCTCCTTGCGCGTGCGCACGATGACCGCCTTCACGACTTTGCCCTTCTGGACCTGTCCCTCGGGCGCAGACTCTTTCACCGCAGCCGTGATTATGTCGCCCAGCCCGGCATTCAATCCGGTCGAGCCGCCCAGCGGCAGAATCATCTGCAGCTTGCGGGCGCCGGAGTTGTCGGCGACCTCCAGCATCGTTCTCATCATCACAGCCATGGCGACTCTCCCTGATAATCCCTTGTCCATTCCGACGTCTCGCGAAGCGAGGCGGAGGAATCTGCTTTTCTAGCCTGCGACTTCAGTAACAGCTTCCGGCACCAGCGCCGTCTTGCGCACAATGTCTTTCAATTTCCAACGCTTCAGCTTCGACAGCGGACGCGTCTCCTCGAGCCGCACCACGTCTCCCACATGCGCTTCGTTCTTCTCGTCGTGCGCATAGAACTTCTTGTGCCGCGCCACCACACGTCCGTAGAACGGATGCGATTTCTTGCGCGTCACCTGCACCACAATCGTCTTCTTCATGCGGTTCGACACGACTTCTCCCACCACTTCCTTGCGGCGGCCCTGCACCTTCTCGGTGGCCTGGGCGAATGTCTTGGTTTCCGGCATTATCGTTTCTCCGTTGCGGCCGAGCGCGCCCGCTCGCCGATGATCGTCTTGACCCGCGCTATGTCCTTGCGCAGCCCGCGCATTTTCTTGAGGCTCTCCGTCTGTCCCATGTTCAGCTGAAACTTCAGCTTGAACAGCTGGTCGGCGAGGTCGCTCTCCTGGTGTTGCAGTTCCGCGTCCGTCAAGTTCTTGATTCTTTCTGCTTTCATAAAATCGCTCTCAGCTTTCAGCTCTCAGTGCGCCGTTTCGCGCTTGACCATAGTCGTTCGCAGCGGCAGCTTGTGCGACGCCAAACGTAGCGCCTCACTCGCGTCCTGCAGCGTCACGCCTTCCATCTCAAACAGGATCTTGCCTGGCCGAACGACGGCGACCCAGTGGTCGGGCGCACCCTTGCCCTTGCCCATACGGGTTTCAGCCGGCTTCTTCGTGACCGGCTTATCCGGAAACAGGCGGATCCAGATCTTCCCGCCGCGCTTCACGAAGCGGGTCATGGCAACACGGCTGGCCTCGATCTGCCGGTCGGTGATCCATCCCGGCTCGAGCACTTTCAGCCCGTAATCGCCGAAAGCCAGCGACGATCCACGCCAGGCCTTGCCGGTCATGCGGCCGCGCTGCTGCTTGCGGTACTTCACTTTCTTTGGCATCAACATAGAATCAGCTCTCTTTTGTCATCCTGAGCGAGACGTCCTTTGTCTCGCGAAGGATCTGAGTGAGCCGCGCGAAGCGTCGCGTTCTTTGCGACGCAATAACCGCGCGCTTGGCTCACATCCTTAGAATCCACCCACAGCCGGAACCGCTTCGCGCTTTTTCTGCTGCAGGATCTCACCCTTGTACACCCAGCACTTCACGCCGATCACACCGTAGGTCGTGCGCGCTTCACTGAAGCCGAAGTCGATGTCGGCCCGCAGCGTGTGCAGCGGCAAACGTCCCTGCAGATACCATTCCGAACGCGCGATTTCGTTGCCGTTCAATCGTCCGCTCACGCGAACCTTGATTCCCTTGCAACCGAAACGCAGCGCCGAATCCACCGCCTTGCGCATGGCCCGCCGGAATCCCACGCGCTTTTCCAATTGCAGCGCAATCGATTCCGAAACCAGCTGCGCATCAAGCTCGGGCTTATGCACTTCCTGGATGTCGACGAACACTTCCCGCGAGGTCCGCTTCTGCAGTTCGCCCTTGAGCTTGTCGATTTCCGCGCCCTTACGCCCAATGATGATCCCGGGCCGCGCCGTCTTGATGATGATGCGCAGCTTGTTGCCCGGCCGCTCGATCTCGATGGCGCTCACGCCCGCCGACTTGAGCTTGTCCTTCAGCTCATTCTTCAGCTTGACGTCTTCGAGCAGTAGCTTGTCGTAGTCGCGCTCGACAAACCAGCGCGACTTCCACGGCTTGGTGTAGCCGAGCCGGAAACCATACGGATGGACTTTTTGTCCCATTGCTTCTCCTAAATCAAAACCCTTGTGTGGCGCGGACGCCTCGCCCGCGACCGCCGATCCCTACTTCGCGGCCGCCTTCTTTTTGACCACGGCCTTTTTCACCGCCGGAGCCCGCCGCTTCGCCTTGGCTGGAACCGCCGCGGCTTCTTCCCCAACAACGGTCGCCACAGCCTCGCCATTCTTCCCGCGCTCCGCCAGCACCAGTTCGATGTGCGCAATGCGCCGCTGGAAGCGGTACGCGCGTCCCTGCGGTGCCGGACGAATCCGCTTCATGCGCGGCCCATCGTTGGCCACCGCGCGCTTCACATACAGATTGTCGATCTCGACATCGAGTCCCTTCTCGGTAGCGAGAAAGTTCGCATTATCGAGCGCCGACTGCAACAACTTGCCCACGTGCGCCGCCACCCGCTTCTTGGTGAACAGCAGCGTGTTGCGCGCCTCTTCCACTCGCCGCCCCTTGATCAAGTCAAGCACCAGCCGCGCCTTTTGTGGCGAGACGCGCAGGTAACGCATTTCAGCTCGAAATTCCATCTAGCGTCTCCTTATGCCTTAGGCGCCGGCGCTGACGGGGCCGCCGGAGTTATCGCCCCCGGACCACCCGGAATACCGGCCGGTTTGGCGGCCACTTCGGTCGCCGCCTTCATGGAGTGTCCCTTGAACTGGCGGGTAAAGCTGAACTCGCCCAGCTTGTGCCCCACCATGTTCTCCGTGACATACACCGGGATGAACTTTTTGCCGTTGTGCACTGCGATCGTGTGCCCCACCATCTCGGGCACTACGGTCGACCGCCTCGACCAGGTGCGCAGCACCTTCTTCTCGTTGCGCGCATTCATGCCTTCCACCCTCGTCAGAAGGTAGCCATCCACAAACGCGCCTTTCTTGGTTGAACGTGCCATAAAAGTCAGCTCTCAGCTTTCAGCCGTCAGCTCTCAGCCAACAGCTCTTATCACTCGCAAATCTTGTCATTCCGAACCGGCGTTCTTTGCCGGTGAGGAATCTGCTTCTTCTAGCCACGCTTCTTGCTGCGCCGGCTCACGATGAACTTATCCGTGCGCTTGTTGTTCCGCGTCTTGTAGCCGCGCGTCGGCTGGCCCCACGGCGTCACCGGATGCCGACCACCTGAAGTCTTGCCTTCACCGCCGCCGTGCGGATGGTCGACCGGGTTCATCGACACACCGCGATTGTGCGGACGCTTTCCCAGCCACCGCGAACGCCCTGCTTTACCGATGGTGACGTTCTCGTGGTCGAGATTTCCCACCTGGCCGATCGTGGCCATGCAGTCCTGGGAGACCTTGCGCGTCTCGCCCGAAGGCAGCTTCACCAGCGCGTACTCTGCTTCTTTCGCTACCAGTTGCGCCGCTCCCCCTGCCGACCGCACCATCTGCCCGCCCTTGCCGGGCTTCAGTTCAAGATTGTGGATCTGCGTCCCGGGAGGAATGTTCCGCAGTGGCAGCGCATTGCCCACAAGAATATCGGCCTCGGGCCCGCTCACCACTTTCTGCCCTACCTTCAGCCCTTCCGGCTGAATGATGTAACGCTTCTCCCCGTCGGCGTACGCCAGCAGGGCAATGCGCGACGAGCGATTGGGATCGTACTCGATCGTTGTCACTGTTGCAGGGATCCCAGTCTTGTCGCGCTTGAAATCAATAATCCGCAGCTTGCGCTTGTGCCCGCCGCCGATGAACCGCATCGTGGTGTCGCCCGAGTTGCGCCGGCCGCCAGTGCGTTGCTTGGGCTCGACCAGCGGCTTGTGCGGATGCTTGGTCGTGATGTCGTCGTTGACGATCGTCGTGCGATACCGCAGCGTCTGCGTCGTCGGTCTATAAGTCTTGATTGGCATAGAAGCTCTCAGCTCTCAGCTCTCAGCTTCACACCGTTGCTTTTACTGATAGCTGACGGCTGACAGCTGATCGCTGCTTTCTACAAATTCTGCGCGTACTCCGGCATCTTCTCGCCGGACCGCAACCGCACGTACGCCTTCTTCCAATCCGGACGGTAGCCGGCAAACTTCCCCCGCCGCCGTTCTTTCCCCGGATAAGTAGCCGTGCGCACCGAGTGCACTTTCACTTTGAAAATCGACTGCACCGCTTGCTTGATTTCCGTCTTGGTCGCCTTGGGCGCCACCTGGAAGACCAGCGTGTTCTGGTTCTCCTTGATGGCCAGGCCCTTCTCGGTAATCACTGGACGGCGAATGATCTGGTATGCGGATTTCATATTGATTAGGCCCTAGGCCACCTCCGCCGCTTTTTCATGCCGCGCCCGCTTCCGAGGCGTACTGGAAGCCTTCTTCGCGCCTTCGTCTTCCCCGTGCTTGCGGTGCTTCTTCCCCGCCGAGTTCTGAAGCGAAATCTGCAACTTCTCAAGCGCAGGTTGCGAGAAGATCACCCGGTCGTAGCGCAGCAGGTGATACGGATGCACTTCGTTGCCCCGCACCAGCTCAAGCCCGTCGATATTGCGCGCGCTCAATCCCAGATTGCGATTTTCGTGCTTCGCTTCTTCGACGATGAGCACCGTCGCATCGACCTTCAGCGCCTCCAGCGCCTTGCGGAACTCTTTGGTCTTCGGTTCCTTCACGTCGAACGTGTTCACCACGATCAGCTTGCCATCGGCAAACTTCGCCGCCAGCGCCGAGCGCAGCGCTCCCAACAGCTTTTTGCGCGGGAACGTGTAGTCGTACGACCGCGGTTGCGGACCGTGTACCGTGCCGCCGTGCCGCCATAGTGGCGACCGGATCGAACCAATGCGAGCCCGGCCCGTGCCTTTCTGCTTCCAAAGTTTTTTGCCGGAACCGGAAACTTCCCAGCGCGCCTTGGTGGCGTGCGTTCCGGCGCGCTGCCCGGCGCGGTAGTGCTTCACCGCCTCCCAGAGCAGGTCCTCATTGACCGCGCCAAAAATCTCGTCGGCCAGATCGAGCGTCCCGACCTTCTCGCCGCTCAAATTGTGTATGTCAATCGTTGCCATATGCTCTCACGTGGCGGCGGACGCATTCGTCCGCTCGCATTTCTTACGCTTTCTTCGCTGCCCTCTTGGCAGCCTTCAACGGATCAACCGTCGCCGCACCGGCGAATCCACGGCGCTCTCTCGGCGGCTTCTTTGCCTTCGTAATCACGATGTATCCGCCCTGCGGTCCTGGCACGCTGCCTTCGACCACCAGCAAATTCTCGTCCTTGTCCACACCCAGCACGCGCAAGTTGCGCGCCGTCACCTGCTGGTGCCCCATATGCCCCGACATCCGCATCCCTTTGAACACGCGCGACGGGAATGCCGACGATCCAATCGAACCGGTGATCTGAAACATCGAACCGTGCGACTTGGGACCGCCCGCGAAGTGATGCCGCTTCACCACGCCCTGGAAACCCTTGCCTTTGCTCACTCCCAGGATGTCGACAAACTTTTCGCCGTCGAAAATCTCGACCAGCACGCGGTCGCCGACCTTTACCGATCCGTCGCCGTCAGCCGCACCGTCAACTTCGAGCGGCACCTCGCGCAGAAACTTCACCGGCGGAAGATTGTTCTTCGCCAGATGCCCGCGCTCAGGCTTCGACAGCCGCGACTCTTTCACAAACTCAACCAGGCCAATCTGAGCCGCCTCGTAGCCGTCTTTCGTCGCCGACTTGTGCTGCGTCACCACGCACGGACCAGCCTGCAGCACCGTAACCGGGCGCACATCGCCCTTCGAGTCAAACAGCTGCGTCATCCCGACCTTCTTGCCCAGAATCCCCGTAACTTTCGTTGCCATTTCCTTCTCCGTCCCCAGCATGGCTCAGCGGCTATTGGCTGGGGAGCTTAATATGCTCGTGTGGCAACGGGCGCCTTCGCCCGTTCCGCGGGCGCGAGCCCGCGCCAGCTCTACTTATGCTCTTTCCCGAACGCCTTGATCTCCACATCCACGCCCGCCGGCAGATCAAGCTTCATCAGCGCGTCCACCGTCTGCTGCGTCGGCTCGAGAATGTCGAGCAGCCGTTTGTGCGTGCGGATCTCAAACTGCTCCCGCGATTTCTTATCCACGTGCGGCGAACGCAGCACGCAGTATTTATTCTTCATCGTAGGCAGCGGAATCGGCCCCGCAATCTGCGCACCCGTGCGCCGCGCCGTTTCCACGATCTCGCCCGTCGACTGATCCAGAATGCGATAGTCGTAAGCTTTTAACCGAATCCGAATTCTTTCTTTTCCAATCACTGTTTTTCTCTCTAACCCCTCCCGGCATCTCCAGAAGGAAAGAACTGGCGGCAAGCCGCAAGCCGCTTTTGGTTTTTGCTTGTGTGGGACCGGGTCTTTGACCCGGTCGATGGGTCGAAGACCCGTCTTCACACACTCATCGTTACTGCACAATCTCCGCGATCGTTCCTGCTCCCACCGTATGCCCGCCTTCGCGAATGGCGAAGCGCAAACCCTTCTCCATCGCTACCGGCGTAATCAACTCGATCACCAGGCTCACGTTGTCGCCCGGCATCACCATCTCCGTACCCGCCGGCAACTCCGCCACGCCCGTCACGTCCGTCGTTCGCAGGTAAAACTGCGGACGATACCCCTTGAAGAACGGCGTATGCCGCCCGCCTTCTTCCTTCGTCAGAATGTAAACCTCGGCCTTGAACTTCGTGTGCGGCGTGATCGATCCACCCTTCGCCAGCACCATGCCGCGCTCCACGTCGTCCTTGCCAATGCCGCGCAGCAAGAGCCCGGCGTTGTCGCCCGCCATGCCTTCGTCCAGTTGCTTCTTGAACATTTCCACGCCCGTCACTACCGTCTTGCGCGTTTCGCGGAAACCTACAATCTCCACTTCCTCGCCCACCTTCACCTTGCCGCGCTCGATTCGGCCCGTCACCACCGTGCCCCGTCCTTGAATCGAGAAAATATCTTCGATCGGCATCAGGAACGGCTTATCCAACTCGCGTGCCGGCTGCGGCACGCTTTTGTCCACCGCCGCCATCAACTCGTCGATCTGCTTTTCCCACTTGGCTTCCCCGTTCAGCGCGCCCAGTGCCGACAGCCGGATCACCGGCACATCGTCACCCGGGAACTTGTAGCTCTTCAGCAACTCGCGCACTTCCAGCTCGACCAGATCGAGCAACTCGGCGTCGTCTACCGCGTCGCACTTGTTCAGCGCGACCACGATATACGGCACACCGACCTGCCGCGCCAGCAGCACGTGCTCCCGTGTCTGCGGCATCGGACCATCGGTCGCCGCGACCACCAGAATCGCGCCATCCATCTGCGCCGCGCCCGTGATCATGTTCTTGATGTAGTCGGCGTGGCCCGGGCAATCCACGTGCGCGTAGTGCCGGTTCGCCGTCTCGTACTCCACGTGCGCCGTCGCAATGGTGATACCGCGCGCCTTCTCTTCCGGCGCATTGTCGATCGAATCAAACGACCGGAACACAATCTTCGGATTGTGCTTCTGCAACACCTTCGTGATCGCCGCCGTCAACGTGGTCTTGCCATGATCGATGTGACCGATCGTCCCTACGTTGCAGTGCGGCTTGTTCCGCTCAAATTTCTCTTTCGCCATCTCTCTATCTCCTCGGCTTCACTTACGCCGAAACCAAATCATCCCCGTCAGCTTCGTAATACGCGCCAACGAATTCCTGTTTTCCCACCAGTTCGTCGACAATCTCTCGATCGAACCGCGCGAAATCTTCCGAAAATCGTTCGCGAAACCTCTCAAACCCGCGATGCCAACTCCAGAAGTCACGCACTCGATACCGCCCATCGCCGCCAGACTCGCACTTCACTTCTGTCGCAATGTAGCCCTGGGCTTGTCGCAAAAACCGTGCCCAGATTCCCTCAGCCCGAAAAACGTTTACAAACTCAACCCGCTTGCCTTCTCTGACCCAGAACCTGCGGTCGACGACGAACCGCTGCGCCTGGAGTCACTTCGTCGTGCCCTGCACCTTGGCGATGATTTCCTCCGCCACCGACCGCGGAGCCTCCTCATAGCGCGCAAAGTGCATCGAGTATTCCGCGCGGCCCTGCGTCGACGAACGCATGTGGGTCGCGTAACCAAACATCTCCGCCAGCGGAACGATCGCCTTGATCACCTGCGACCCGGCGCGGTGCTCCATGCCTTCGATGCGTCCGCGACGCGAACTCAAATCGCCCATGATCACGCCAGCATAGTCTTCCGGCGTCACCACTTCGACCGCCATCACCGGCTCCAGCAGAACTGGAGAAGCCTTGCGCGCAGCTTCTTTGAACGCCATCGAACCGGCGATCTTGAACGCCATTTCGTTCGAGTCAACATCGTGGTAGCTGCCGTCAAACAGCGTCGCCTTCACATCGACCATCGGATATCCGGCGAGCACTCCGCCCTCAAGCGCTTCCTGAATGCCCTGATCGATCGGCTTAATGAATTCCTTCGGCACCGAACCGCCCACGATGTCGTTCACAAACTCGTAGCCAGTCCCCGGTGGTTGCGGGTCGAGATAAATCTTGGCGTGGCCATACTGCCCGCGCCCGCCAGTTTGCCGAATATACTTGCCCTCGGCCTCCGCGTGCCTGCGAATGGTCTCGCGGTACGCCACCTGCGGCTTGCCCACGTTCGCCTCGACCTTGTACTCGCGCATCATGCGGTCGACGATGATTTCCAGATGCAGCTCGCCCATGCCGCTGATGATGGTCTGCCCGCTGTCGGGATCGGTGTGCACCTTGAAGGTAGGATCTTCCTGGGCGAGGCGGCCGAGCGCCATGCCCATCTTTTCCTGGTCGGCCTTGGTCTTGGGCTCAACGGCAACCGAAATCACGGGAACCGCAAACGTAATCGACTCGAGCGCAATGGGATGATCTTCGTCGCAAATCGTGTCGCCGGTGCTGACATTCTTCAGACCGACTGCGGCGCAAATGTCACCTGCCAGAATCTCGCTGATCTCTTCGCGCTTATTGGCGTGCATCTTCAGCAAACGCCCAATGCGCTCCGTCTTCGTGGTGCGCACGTTCCGCACGGAATCGCCAGTCTTCAGTTGGCCGGAGTAGACGCGAATAAACGTCAACTGCCCAACGAACGGATCGGCCATAATCTTGAACGCCAGCGCCGAAAACGGCTCGCTGTCCGCCGCCTTGCGCGTGATCGCCTGTCCGTTGTCGGGATTGACCCCATGCGTTTCCGGCACGTCTAGCGGCGAAGGCAGATAGTCCACGACCGCATCCAGCAGCGGCTGCACGCCCTTGTTCTTGAATGCCGTTCCCACCACAACCGGGAACACCTTCAACGCGATAGTCGATTTACGCAACGATCCGCGCAACTCGTCGGCTGAAATCTCTTCGCCTTCCAGAAACTTGTGCAGGATTTCGTCGTCATTTTCGGCAATGCTCTCGACTAACTGAGCATGGAAGGCTTCGGCTTTCTTCTTTAGTTCGGCGGGAATCTCTTCCACTTCGTATTCCGCGCCCATGGTGTCGTCATTCCAGATGATCGACTTCATGTTGATCAAATCGACGACGCCCCTGAACTTGTCTTCCTGGCCGATGGGGAATTGAATCGCGACGGGCTTGGCACTGAGGCGCTTGCGGATAGTATCGACGGCATGCTCGAAATCAGCACCCATCTTGTCAATCTTGTTGATAAAGCAAATTCGCGGGACTCCGTACTTGTCGGCCTGCCGCCAGACTTTTTCCGACTGCGGCTGTACGCCGTGAACCGCGTCAAACACCGCGACCGCGCCATCGAGCACACGCAGCGACCGCTCGACTTCCGCCGTGAAATCGACGTGCCCGGGCGTATCGATAATGTTGATGCGAATGTCGCGCCAGGTGCAGGTTGTAGCCGCGGACGTAATCGTAATGCCGCGCTCCTGCTCCTGCTCCATCCAGTCCATGGTGGCCGTGCCCTCATGCACCTCTCCGATGCGGTGCGTCCGTCCCGTATAAAACAGGATCCGCTCCGTCGTAGTGGTCTTGCCGGCATCGATGTGGGCCATAATGCCGATGTTTCTGCAGCGTTCTAATGGGACTGTTCTGGCCACGACTCTAACTCTTCTTTCTGGGCTCCAAAAATCAGCTCTCAGCCTTCAGCTCTCAGCTAAAATCAAGAATTCTTGTCATCCTGAGCGCGTTCTTTGCGCGAAGGATCTCTACCACCGGTAATGCGCGAACGCCTTGTTCGCTTCCGCCATGCGATGCACATCTTCTTTCTTCTTGATCGCAGCGCCGCGACCGTTGGCGGCATCCAGCAACTCGTTGCTGAGTTTGTCGACCATTCCCTTTTCGCCGCGCGACCGCGCATAGGTGATGATCCAGCGAATCCCCAGCGACGTCCTCCGGTCGGCATTCACCTCGACCGGCACCTGATAGTTCGCGCCACCCACCCGTCGCGTCTTCACTTCGAGCAGTGGCTTGGCGTTCTCGACGGCCTTCTTAAATAGCTTCAAAGCCTCATCGCCGCCCTTGGACTCCAGCCGCGTCAAGGCTTCATAGAAAATGCCCTCGGCCGTGCTGCGCTTCCCCTGCCACATCATCGAGTTGATGAACTTCGTCACCAGATCCGACCCATACACGGCATCGGCTGGGACGGTCCGCTTTGCGATATGTCCTTTACGAGGCATTCAGCTTCTAGCTCCTAGCTCATAGCTTCTAGCTTGAGCTTTCCTAACGACGAACGACCATCGACCAACGACGATCTTCAACCCTTCTTGGGCCGCTTGGCGCCGTACTTCGAGCGCCCCTGCATGCGGTTGGCAACGCCCACCGCGTCCAGAGTTCCGCGAATCACGTGATAGCGCACACCCGGCAGATCCTTCACACGGCCGCCGCGAATCAGGACGATCGAGTGCTCCTGCAGGTTATGGCCGACGCCCGGAATGTACGTTGTCACTTCAATGCCGTTCGTCAAGCGTACGCGCGCCACCTTGCGCAGCGCCGAGTTCGGCTTCTTGGGCGTCTGCGTGTACACGCGGGTGCAAACTCCGCGCTTCTGCGGACATCCCTGCAACGCCGGGCTTGCCGTCTTGTAACGAGGCCGCTTCCGGCCCTGGGCCACCAATTGATTGAACGTAGGCACTCTTCGCCACTCCTTAGCCGCACAACAGCCCAATCCAGGCCGCGCGGCAGTCGTTCCACTGCTACAGTCCATTGCTACAAGCACAATCCTGGAAGTGCATCCGCAGGCATGACCGGCTTAACGCCGACCATTACTTCTCACCGCGCACTTTCGCCGGAGAGATTCTGGATTCCCGTTCAGACTTTCGCTGCCGACGGTGGCACCCGGCCAAAACTTCCGGGGGCGCTCCGTTTCGTCAGCCTTGTCCTGCATATCCTTCCACATAAGGGCGGAAGGCACCGCAGGAACGTTTCAGCGAGGAAAGTTTCCGAACAGCACTTCAATCCGGAAACGCATCTTTCAATAGCTCCACCGCCGCTTCGCGCACACATTCGCACGAAATCTCGCAGCACACAGCAAGCCTGGATATACTCGCGGAACCGAACTACTATAACAAGTCCGCGCAAACATCGTCAACCCGTTATTTTGCATCCCAATGACGGGAGGCGAGGAACAGAGTCGGCACCAACCCCAAAACGAGTGACGCGGAGTGTTGCGAGCCTTCGGGTTGCGGTGGCGACTTCTGACCAGAGCATGGAATCGAAAGGCGCCGGGTGAACCGACCCTTGCTGATTCCCGCTCCAGCCTCTACACTACGAGTTTTCACTTCAGTTTCATGTCATGGAAGTTTCCTCCTGCACTCTCCCGCCCGTTGCGCCGAGTGCAAGGAAGGCACGCTCCATATAAAAGCTGAGAGGGAGTGCATGGGCAGGTTGCGTTTTGGCGGTCTGTGGTCGGCGGCGGCAATTCTTCTTACATGGAGTATCACCGGATGTGGCGGCCACTCAATCGGCGGCGTATCACCGTTTGCGGCGACGGTGACCATCAGCCCCGCCACCACTACTTCGGTTCAACTTGGCGCCACCTTGATCTTCACCGCAACGGCCCGCAACTCGTCCGGCAGTAGCTCTGGAGTGACCTTCACTTTCGCGTCAAGTGACACCTCCATTGTGAGTTTTGCGCCCCGCGGGGTGGCATGCGCCGGGCACTGGGACGCCGGTTATAGCACTTGCACCCCCGGCGCAACCGGCGTCGCCCTGGTCACTGCCGCTGCCCTCGGGGCCACGAGTCCACCCACCTACGTCTTCGTGCATCCCCCAATCGACAACATCAAGGTCAGCGGAGTCCTCCTGAACGGCCTACCGATCCAGGAGCCTTGCCTCTCCCAGGGACAGTCCATGACCGTTGAGGCTCATGCTTATAGCCAAGGTTCCGACATCACCGCCTCCGTAGGTCCTTTCACGTGGTCCGCCAACAACTCGAGCGTGGTTAAGCTGACGCCGCTGGTCAATAACACCGGGAACCCGGTATATCCTTTCGCAACCAGCCAGGCGACCGCGACAGCTTCCATCCCCGGACTCACCCAGATCTCGGCCACTGCCGGTGGCGCCGTCTCCAGCAACACCTTCTACCAGCCGCAATACACCAATGCCCAGGGCGTCACTTCGCCGCTCCTTGATTTCTTCGAAACCTGCCCCATCCAGAACATCACCCTGGAACTCGGTCCCGCGGGGTCGATTCAGACAGGCCAAACCAGTTTCGTCACCTCCAAGGGGGGACCGGCACTAACCGCGAATGCAGTCCTGACCGACGTGATGGGGAACAATTCCTTGCTCGACTCCGGCACCCTCGTGACCCTGAGCAAGATTCCCCTGGTTTGGAGTGCATCCCACCCGTCGGTGGTAGCGCCCGCAACTGGCTGCTTGGAATCCTGCGCGCTCAGCACTCCACTGCCTGGCGCCGGATCGGTAACCGCCTCCTGCTCGCCCCCGACCTGCAACATAGGATTCCCGAACATTCCCGTCGCCCTCTCTTCGCCCGCCGCCCTGGCTGCCTGCGCACAGTTCTTTCAGCTCCCGAATCCCCAGAAAGCGAGTTGTCAGCAGTTCATCCCTCTCCCGGTCTACTCTTCTCCGCCTGCACAGCCCGTCACCAATCCGCCTCTTCCGCCAGTGGCCGCCGCTATCACCGGCGTAGTAACCGGCGCAACCGCCGGTTCTTCCGTCCTGGCCTCCAGCCTGGGATGCGAGGGCGTTCACCCACTCGACTGCACCACCTACATTTACCAAGTTCCGACCTCGAAGTCGGTTGCTGGTAACGCGACTCCGCTCCCGTTTTCGCCGAACTCCATGCTCTTCGACCTGAACGGTGACAAGGCTTACATAGGAAGCCAGTTCGGAGCGGTCTCGGTCACCCCGTCGAATATCGGCAGCACCACCAACCCGTTCGCTTCGTTAGGCAGTCTGACCGGAAATGTTCTGGCTACTTCCAGCAACGGCGGCATCGCCATCTTTTCCAACTCCAGTCAGGTATTCGTGGCTAATACTACCGCCGCAAGTTCGTCATCCGTCACCGCCCTTAATATCTTGAACGCATCAGCCGCGGCATTTTCCCCCGACGGACTGAAGGCCTTTATCTTCGGATTCGATGGCAACGGTAGCCCGAACCTCTATATCTACTCGACCCAGCAGGCATTGCAAACGATTCCTTTGCCTACGGGCACAACCGTCAACGCCATCACGTTCTCCACTAATGGGGCCTTCGTCTACGTGGTTCAGCCGTCTCGTGGCGGTGGCGGCCCTGCATTCACGGTTTACAACATGTGCGACAACTCGATCGCGACCGACGCGAGCGCGCTGCCCAATCCGCAAATCATTCCTCTGGCCGCGCCCCCGGTGGCCTTCAAAGCCCTCCCAGACGGACTTCACTTCATCGCACTCGAAACCAACGGGACTTTCGACTACATCACAGCCACCATCACCGGCATCCCCGCGGCCACACCAACCGCGCAGGCAACATCCATCTGCCCCATGACGGTCACTCATAACACCCCACCGAACCCGATAAAGAACATCAACTTGAACCAGGGCGCCCTCCATCCACTCGACTTCTTCACGTCCGCCGACGGTACTCTGCTCTACGTTCTTGCCAGCGACCGTGCCAGCGTGCTGGTCTACAACTTCGCGACCGGAGCGGTAACCGGCATTGAACTGACGGGGAACGCTACTCCGCTGAGTGGCACCATGACCCCCGACGACGGCACGATCGTGATCAACGGCAGCGATGGAATGCTCCACGAGGTCAGCACCGCACTGGGCGGCACCGACGCGAATCCCCCAACCTCATTCCCCAACCTGCCCAACTACCTGAATCCCTTTTGCACTTACGCCCCAGTGCAATGCACGCTGAATCTAATGGCCAGCAAGCCGTAGCAGAAGTTGTCGCTGATAAAGAATGGAGTACGCGATCCGCTCAGCCGCGAAGCGGCCCAAGAATAAAGCCCACGGCGCAAGCCGTGGGAAAGCGTGGGGAGATGAACAAGCCCCGAAGGGGCGTAAGAAATGCACGACACAGACTTCGTACGGGACGGCACAAATCTCAATCCGCGCGCGGGCTCAAAAATGCCTAGCTTCACCGGTCCCCGAAACTGATTCCCAACTGGCTACTGACTCCTGGCTGCTGACCACTAACCCCTACACTTTCTCAAGTTCCTTGCCCACACTATCCAGAACTCCGTTAACGAAGTGCACCGACTCCGGAGAGGAAAACTTCCGCGCAATCTCCAGCGCCTCATTGATCACCACCGCCCGTGGCGTCTCCGGATACGCCAGCAACTCCGCCACCGCCGCCCGCAGCAGGTTCCGATCCACGGCCGCCATCCGCTCCATCCGCCAATGCTCGGCGTGCCGCTCGATCAATCCATCAATCTCCGTGCCGCGATCGGTCGCCACACGAAACAGATCATCGGCAAACCCGCGCACCTCCGCGCTCGCCCCTCCATGCTCCGCCCAAAACGTCTGGCGCACGTGGTCCGCATCTTGCTTCCCCATGTCCGACTGAAACAGCATCTGCAACACCATTTCCCGGGATTTACGCCGAGTGCCCATGAACGAAGTTGATGGTAGTGAATAGTCCGTTGCCAGTTTACTGTAGGAGGGAACTATTTGCGGCTGTCCTTCTTCGCATTCTTGCTTTTCACTTTGTCATTCCGACGTCTCGCGGAGCGGGAAAGAGAAATCCGCTTTCCGTCGCTCTTG
>CAVYHM010000003.1:0-205454 GCA_963768265.1 uncultured Acidobacteriaceae bacterium | reverse complement strand
CGTGAAAGGCGCTGGACTCCAGCGGGTGCAACTCCCGCCCGGGAACTGGTTCGCTCCACCCGGTAGCAATCGAGGCGGCAGCGGAGGCAACAAAGCTGTCGGAGCTCTCGGTGTAAAGGGTCGCTTGGCGACTCCGCGAGCGTGCAGGCCGTAACGTGAGTGAACGCTGAGCAGGCCCCGAAAAAATAATTGCAGGAGCCGACCTTACTGTTACACGGGGAAGGCCGCTGGCAATGGAGACCGACGAGCGAACAAGCTCCATTGAACCTGCCGGGGTAATGGCGATGGCATGTACGCATAGGAGACCAGAGGCAACACGGGAAGCCCCAGCGGTGATCATGGTATCGATCAACTGGCAACTCGCGAGAGACAGGCCGGGCCGTATGGGGTGGCGGAGAGGCTCGTACGACCGATGAAGCCGGGTAATGCCGGTGGAGGGAAGGGGCCTCTGTTAAAGACGAACGCAAGAAGCGACAAAGGACCGAGGGATTGGCGATGAGCCTAACAACTCCATTCAGTGTTCAGAAGTTGCAGACGGCGTTGCACGCCAAAGCGAAGGAATCGCCCAACTTTCGTTTCCATGCGCTGTACGACAAGGTGTATCGGAAAGATGTTCTGGCCTATGCCTACGAACGCTGTAAAGCCAACGGCGGAGCTGCGGGAGTGGACAACCAGACATTCGAGAACATCGAAGCGTACGGCAGGGAACGGTGGTTGGACGAACTGGCGCAAGAGCTGAAAAGTCGAACCTATCAACCACTTCCTGTACGACGGGTCTACATACCCAAGCCGGATGGGAAGCAGAGACCGTTAGGCATACCGACAATCCGGGATCGGGTTGCGCAGACCTCGGCCATGCTGGTACTCGAACCAATCTTCGAGGCCGACCTGCCGAAGGAGCAATATGCCTATCGGGCGGACCGCAGCGCGTTGGACGCAGTACAGCACGTCCACAAGCTGATCAAGACGGGACATGGGCAGATCGTTGATGCGGATCTCAGCAGCTACTTTGATAGTGTTCCCCATGCCGAGCTCATGAAGTCGGTGGCTCGCAGGGTCGTCGACGGAGCGATGCTGCATCTGATCAAGATGTGGCTGGAAGCTCCGGTCGAGGAAACCGACGAGCGTGGGAACAAACATCGGAGTACGCGCAATCGGGACGAAGGTCGAGGCACCCCCCAAGGGTCTCCGATCAGTCCTCTGTTCAGCAATCTGTACATGCGACGGTTTGTGCTGGGGTGGAAGAAACTCGGGCACGAGGAGCGTTGGAAAGCGTACATCGTGAACTACGCCGATGATCTCGTCATCTGCTGTCGAGTCGGAGCGGAGCAAGCTCTGGCCCAGATGCGGGCGATGATGTCGAAGCTGAAATTGACGGTGAACGAGAATAAGACGCGGGTCTGTTATCTGCCGGAAGAAAAGTTTGACTTTCTCGGATACAGTGTGCTGCAGAAGCACACGGATAAGGAGTTCATCATGAACTAATCAACCGTGTGAATAAGCTGCGCGATAGATGAGGGAAGGCCCCTCGGGATCGGCTTTCAGGAGCAGGTCTCAAACTGCCTCCAAGCTGCTGCGGTAAAGAGCTGTGGTGGTGAGCGTTGGAGGAAAAGCGCGAGAACAAACTCGTGCAGGTGAGCATTCGAGAGACGAACGAAAGTGAACCCTTCGAAGACGCGTCGTTAAGAAATCAAGCGTCGTCGAAACCAGGAGCGTGTATCTCACCTGGGACAAGTCCGCGGGGTGCCTGATGACTGAGCGGACGGCGACCGGCGTAGAGGGGGCGTGAAGCGGATGCAGGCTATCGCGTGGAACTGCAGGAACCAGTCGCTCTGATGCGAAGGGAGAAGCCCAAGCGGCGAAAACCGCGAGGCGAGCGTACCGATGCGGAGCACTGGGACGGACCGACTCGTAGGAGCGAAGAAGGCTCGTAATGGGGCTGGAGCAAAGGGGTCGGGTCAAGTGGTCGCATGACCGAAGCAACTGGAAACAGGAGGACCTCGATGCGTGCGACAGACAAGCCGTTCAACATCGATAAGAAGCTGGTGTATGAAGCGTACAAGCGGTCAAATCCAATGGAGGAGCGGCCGGGGTGGACGGACAGACGATCGAGCAGTTCGAGACCGACTTGAAGAGTAATCTCTACAAGATCTGGAACCGGATGAGCTCGGGAACCTACTTTCCTCCGCCGGTGCGCGCCGTCTCCATTCCCAAAAAGTCTGGAGGACAAAGGATTTTAGGTGTGCCGACAGTAGCCGATCGCGTGGCACAGATGGTGGTTAAACAAGTCATTGAGCCGATTCTGGACCCCGTATTTCTAGCAGACTCCTATGGCTACAGACCGAGCAAATCGGCACTTGACGCTGTAGGGGTTACGCGAGAGCGGTGCTGGAAGTACGACTGGGTGCTAGAGTTTGACATCAAAGGCCTGTTCGACAACATTGACCACAAGCTCTTGCTACGAGCCATACAAAAACATGTGACGTGTAAATGGGCGCTGCTGTACATCGAAAGATGGCTGAAAGCGCCAATGGTGCAGGAAGATGGAACCACAATTGAGCGAGATCGCGGCACACCTCAGGGTGGTGTGGTTAGCCCAATTTTGGCGAACGTTTTTCTCCACTACGCGTTCGATCTCTGGATGGTGCGGACACACCCGGACCTCCCGTGGTGTCGGTATGCGGACGACGGACTGGTGCACTGCCGTAACGAGCAAGAAGCACAGGCGCTGAAGTCTGAGCTCCAAGCTCGCCTGGCGGAGTGCCACCTGGAGATGCATCCGACGAAAACCAAAATCGTCTACTGCAAAGACAAGAAGCGCAAAGGCAAGTATCCGAACGTCAAATTTGACTTCCTTGGGTACTGCTTTCGGCCTCGTCTGGTGAGACGTTTCCGGGATAACTCGCTATTCTGCGGATTTAATCCCGCAGTTAGCTCCTCGGCAATGAAAGCCATGCGGTCGACGATTCGGGAATTGAAACTTCGCCATCAAACACAGCTGTCGTTGCAGGCCATTGCCCGGCAGCTCAATCCACTCCTGCGGGGTTGGATCGAGTACTACGGGCGATACGCCCCATCGGCGCTGTACCCCCTCCTGCGGCACGTCAATCAGACGCTCGTAGCCTGGGTGATGCGAAAGTTCAAGCGCTTTAAAGACCATAAGGTCCGGGCGAGCCAGTTTCTACAACGGCTTGCCGCGGAACGAAGGGCTCTCTTCGTACACTGGGATATCGGAATGACCGGAGTGTTTGCTTGATGGGAGCCGGATGCGCCGAGAGGTTCATGTCCGGTTCTGCGAGAGGCTCGAGGTGCGACTCCCCGGGCCTACTCTCCCGTTCGGGCGGTGTTACTCGATGAAGAGGGGCCGAGTCTACCTAGGCACGACACCTTCGAAGAAACGAGTGCAGCGCATCTGTCGAGCGATCAGCGACGAAACCGGACGCGACAAAGTCTGGCAAGATTCGAAGACCGTCGTGGACAGGCTCAATCGGATGATGATCGGTTGGGCCAACTACTTCTGTCTGGGGCCAGTCAGCAAAGCCTACAGTGCGGTCGATATGCATGCCCGCTGGAGGCTGCGTCGGTGGTTATGCGACAAACACAAAGAGCCGCGGCCGGCATACAAACGTTTTCCGGAGGCGTCTCTGAACTCTGTGTATGGCTTGGTCCAGTTGCCACACCGGACCGCGAACCTTCCGTGGGCGAAAGCGTGAGTCTTTTCCGAGAGCCGGATGCGGGAAAACTGCCAGTCCGGTTCGATGAGCGGGAACAGGAAACAGGACCAAGCCAAACCGGACTGAGGTGACGAGGCGAAAGCCCAGTCGACTAACCACCGGGAGACTACAGTTACTGCGCCTGTTCTCGACTCTACTCCCGTGGGTGTTGAAAAAGTCGATGGGGGAAGATGAGCGTAATCGCCCATTACACTCATCCGAATCAGAGGACACAGCGGATCCCGATTCCGTCAATTAGGTCGCGTGGCAAACTACTTCTGAGCTTCGATCTTCTCGATCACGAGCGCGGTCGATCCTCCTCGTGCAAATACCTTCCCAGTAGCCGTAACCTTCTGTCCGGCGAACGGTAGGAGGCGATCGTTCTGCCCGCTGGATGGAGTCGTGTCGGCAATTGGCCAGTAGATCGTGCCATTGTCCGTCAGGATCACTAAAGGAGAACCAGCCTTAGCACACGCCGTGGCGCACTCGGCGCTGATCGGCTTCTTCAGACCCTTGGTGAATGCGCAAGCCGAATCCAGAACGTAGCCCTTGACTGTAGTTGACTTGCCAGTGTCGTTACTCCAGGCAAGAATGCCCGCAAACAGCGCCACCGCCAGCGAAATTCTCATCGCATTGCGAAAATTCATTTGTCGGTCCCCCCGGAAATGCAGCGTTAAGCTACTCGGTGCGGCCTCGCGGGACAATACTTCGAAAACACTAGGGCCCACTAGTCCTATGAAGAATCGCATCTGCAACCGCAGAATGGGTTCACAGTGTTGTTGCCGCAACTGGAAGGAGCGAGCGCTAACATGCGTCCTGACTCGCTACAAGGAGAAGTCAACTGCCACGGAAGCTAGATCTGGCTCGATTGTTGACAAAGCGCGATTTCATTCATGATCAATGAATGTAAACGCCCGTTTTCGAAAGGGTCTTTGCTTTAGGAAGCGATCACGAGTCGAGACAAAGCACCGCGCTCGATGAGACTGCGTACATCGAGACTCCAAACATCCGGGGCCAGCCGAGAATTATTCGGCTTGCGAGAGCTGTGTAAGGGCGGCGAAGTCGCGGACCAGCACGGCTTCGCGGCGGATGCTGACGATCCCCAGCGTCTGCCAGCGGCACAGCAGGCGGCTGACTGTGAAGAGCGTCGTGCCCGTCAATTGCGCTAGTTCATTGCGCGAAAGACTGATTTCCAGATGGCCGTTGGTGACGCGTCCCAGGCGGTTTGATAGACGCAAGAGTTCGCTGCTGAGGCGCGAGCCAACTTTTTCGGTGGAGACTTCGCGAAAACGCTGCTCCATCTCCTGCAGGCGTTCCTCAAGAGCGCGAACGGTGTTGCGGCGAAATAGGGGATAGCGTTCCAGAAGTCTCTCGAAGGTTGCCGCTTCCCAGACAAGTGCCACGCAAGGCTGAACTGCCGTGGCTGCCGAGCAATGGGTGCAGCCTGCGCAGAGCCGGAAGGCGCCTACGACTTCTCCCACGCCATTCAACCGGAGTATGACTTCATTTCCGCTGAGACCGATCTGCGTGACCTTGACGCAGCCGGAAAGCAGCATGACGACCTGTTGGACAGGTTCGCCCTCGGAAAAGATGGTCTGGCGGCGCGCGAAGCGCTTTTCACGGGCGGCGGCAGTGATGCTGGCGCAGTCGGCGAGTGACACATCGGAGAACAGCGCGAATGCCTGGACTGCGAAGGTCTTTTGACTCTGCAAAGTAGCGGTTTCCAATGAACAGCTCCTCTAGTAAAGATGGGCCCGCGAGACCAATTGGTCGCGCTTGGTGCGTTGCCTGAACCCAGTTCTTGTTCCACCTGAGACGGGGGACGAGGGAGCAACTACTGCGGACTACAAGTTCTGCTAACTGCAACGGTCGATTGCCGCTATTCCCGGCTTTCTCGCCGTTCAAATTACATCCGCATGATCGCCCGATGCTTATGCGGCCATACGAGAATGGGGCCTGTCGCGGCCAGGGTCAATACCACCATTGGGGGATGCATGGCACTTTTGGGTAGGGGAAAAACGCTAAGTCCAATGTTTGAAGAGTTCCCGTTTTCGGAATCGTCCGAACTGGCGATTTCTGGTAACCAGAGGCAAGTTACCACTTTGGGGCAGTGCCGGTCCCCTGCGTTGACAGTGGCCGAGGCCAGACGTAGAGTTCGCTTGAGGCATTGAAGAATAATAGCCAGGAACACTTGGCCAGGGGGCAGGCATGTTGTCGAAGCTATTCTGGGCAGGGGCGTTTGTGTGTCTGGCCGGGGTTTCCGGCCTCGCGCAGGACCCTACCAAGGTCGAACCGAAGCACTACAAGTTGGACTTTGAAAATGACCGGGTGCAGGTTGTGTCGGTTCATTACGGACCGCATGAGAAATCTGCGATGCATGAGCATCCGGGCGGCGTGGTGGTGATTTTGACTGCGGCCCACCTTCGTTTTACAGATGATGAAGGGAAAACCCGCGAGATCTTCTCCAAACCTGGCGAGGCGCGCTGGTATCCACCGTTCAGGCACAAGGTGGAGAACCTGGGCGACACGGCTTATGACGCAGTTTACGTTGGGTTGAAAGGCAAGACTACCGCGGCGGTGGACTACTCAATTGACCCAACGGGCGCGATGGACGAAGAAACCCGAAAGATCGTCGCCGCGTTGGTTGCGGCGGGAAAGCCTTGAGCGCCATTCCGCATCGGCCAGTACAATACGGCTCAAGAGCCCCGAGGACGGTTGGTCTGAGGCTCTAAATTCTGATGAGCCCTCTCCTGGAAGACTCTCCTTCGCACTGGGGAGCCGCATGCCTGCTTGGCTTCCTCAGTGTTCTTTCGTTTCTCTACTTTTATGAAGGTGGGGGATGGAATCAGAACTCCCGCTTCGATCTGCTGCGCGCAATCGTCGAGGAGCATACGCTGCGCATCGACGACTATCACGAAAACACTCAGGACAAAGCGCACTTTCAAGGACACTACTATTCCGACAAGGCACCGGGATTGGTGTTCCTGGCCGTGCCTTTCGCGATGGTGGCTCGGCCGGCGTTGCGGATTGCAGGCGTCGACCCGCAGTCTCCGCGAGGAGAGCTTGCGCTGTCGTATTTGATGAGCGCGTGCGCGGTGTCATTGCCGACCGCAATGGCGGTGGTGTGCCTGTTCTTCCTTGGCCTGCGCTTCGGTGGGAGTACCGCGGGGGCCGCGTTCGGGGCAGTGGTGATGGGGCTGGGTACTCCAATGTGGGCGTACGCGAGCCTGTTCTGGGCTCATGCGTTGGTGGCGGCCTGCCTGATTTTTGCGTTCGCTGCAGCACTCAAGGTACGGGACAGCAGTGGCGCGCGTACAGACTTTCTCTGGGCACTGGCTGTGGGACTGGCGGCGGGATGGGCGACGGTCACGGAATATCCGGCGGCTCCGGCCTCGGCCATGCTGGCTCTTCTTGCCGTTTCGCAGGGCTGGCCGCGCGGCAAGGCGGCTCGGTGGCGGGTGATGGCGGGCGTAGGCATGGGAGCCGCAGTTTGCCTCGTCGTGTTGCTGTGGTATTTGCACGCAGCGTTTGGATCGTTCCGGCCTAGCTATTCGTACTATGACCCGAATTCGTTCGCATTTATGCAGCAGCGAGGATATTTTGGGCTGACCTATCCGCATCCGGACCGACTGCTGAAGTTGCTGTTCGGATGTTCGCGAGGGTTGTTCTTTGCATCTCCGGTGGCCTTGGCGGCTCCGGTTGGACTTTGGTGGTTGTGGAAGGAGAAGCCGCATCGGGCGCCGGCGCTTACGGCCGCGGCGATTACGCTTTATTACTTCTTGTTCAATGCGTCTTTCTACTGGTGGAAGGCGGGATTGTGTTTTGGTCCACGCTATGCGGGCGCTTGCATTCCGCTGTTGAGCATCGGCCTGCCTGTGGCATGGCAACGGGCGACGCGGGCGTGGCGGCGCGTGCTGATTGGACTGGCCCTGTGCAGCCTGTTCCTGGCGCTGATGGTGATTTCGACGACCTCGCAGTTGTCGATGCAGGACAATTGTCCGATCGCGCATTCCAGTTGGCCAGCGTTCTGGTCAGGACAGATGGCGCTGAACCACGACTCCATGCTCACGATCGCCGAAGCATTGGGCGGACGGTTTGGAGCTTTCAACCTGGGACAGTTGATGGGGCTGCGGGGGCTGACGAGCTTGATCCCAATGATCGCGTTGTGGGGAGTCACATGGGTGCTTTGGTGGCGGATGCATCGGAGCCGGCCGCAGAACATCTAAGAACCGAGGGCCTATTGCTCTCCGTGTAAGATAATCTTTAGAGGTAGATATGGCGGAACTACACGCGGTATCGGTCGAGATTGAATTGCTTCAGCGAGTCTACGCAGCCTTCAACCGCCGGGAAATCGAAACCGTCCTCGCGACGATGCACTCCGACGTGGACTGGCCGAACGGGATGGAAGGTGGCCGAGTGTTGGGTACTGACGCCGTGCGGAATTACTGGAAACGTCAGTTCGAGTCCCTTGATCCCCGCGTTGAGCCGCAGGCCTTCGCAACCGAAAAAGATGGACGAATCAGCGTCGAGGTCCACCAGGTGGTTCACAACAAAAGTGGAAAGCTCCTTGTCGATCAGATCATCCATCATGTCTATGCAATTCGTGACGGGTTGATTCAGAGCATGGAAATACAGCCTTAATTCATCATCGAGGAAAGTCATGGCGCACACTGTTTTCTGCGTGAAGTTCAAAAAGGAAATGCCCGGGCTGGACGAGCCTCCGTTCGACAACGACCTGGGAAAGAAAGTGTACGACAACGTTTCGCAGGAAGCGTGGCGCATGTGGATGGAGCATTGCAAGATGTTGCTGAACGAGTATCGGCTGAACCCGGCCCGGCGCGAGGATCAGGAAGTCATCGTGAAGCAGTTGGAGATGTTTTTCTTCGGCGAAGGATCGGCCAAGCCGAAAGAGTATGTGCCGCCGGAACAGAAATAGCCCGCAGTCGCCTAGTGCTGTGTCCCACAAACCAGCGGCATAATTTCGACTTGTCATCCTGAGCAAAGCGAAGGACCCACGCATTTGCTTGCAGCGCCAATGCTCTGGCAACGCTGCTTTTCGAAGTTTGCGTCAGATTTTGTCACGTGTTTACGGGACACGACACCAGTTAGCGTGTGCATTTCACCCCGCTGTGCTGCTTTTTTCCCCGCAAGTTGCATTCTACTACGCGTTCCTCATTTTGCTGGCGTGATTCTCCGTGGCCGATCCACGGAGGGAGGCGTAATGAGGCATCAAACGGGCTTCAGCTTGATGGAACTGATGATCGTGATCGCGCTCATCGTGATTATTCTGGCGATGGCCATCCCCAGCATGAAAGAGGCGAAGATCCACGCCGACGAAGCGTCGGCTGTAGCGTCGGTCCGGGCAATCAATACGGCAGAGATAAGCTATCAGGCAACGTACGGGGGATTCGCCGATTCACTGGCGAACCTCGGAGGCGCGGAGCCTTGCGCCAAATCGGCGCAGACCGCGTGCTTGCTGGATCAGAGCCTGGCTGGCGGAGTGAAGTCCGGGTACAACTTTGCGGCCACGGGCGGAAACCAGTCGGGCGGGGAGAATACGAGCTACGTGGTTGGCGCGGCTCCGGAGGTATTCGATCGCACCGGCAAGAGGCTATTCTGCTCCACCGAGAAGAATGTGATTCGCGCCGATCTCAACGCCGGGGGAAGCACGACTCCTCCCAGTGGGCAACAGTGCGCGGGGTTCGCCGCATTGAAGTAGCGCGCCTCAGGGATTTCTGAGGTCTTCTCCCTCGTTTGTGTGGAGCGGGCACTCCTGCCCGCTTGCCGGCCACATCGATGAGGCTAGCGGGCAGGAGTGCCCCGCTTCACACCTGTTCTGTCGTTACTTTCGCAGTTACCTATGCACCAATATTGATGCACTATTCATCACCCCGTAACAATCCCCTGATACAAAACAAACATGGATCCGCACGTCTGCAACACGCTGATCCTCTCCGACCTGCACCTCGGTGCAGAGACCAGTCATGCGCGCGAAGCTACGCGCGTGCTGAAGGAGAACCGCTTCCAGCGGTTGATCCTGTTGGGCGACATCTTCGCCGATCTGAACTTTGCCCGGCTGACCAAGGAGCACTGGAAATTCCTGGGGTATATCCGGAAGCTTTCGAATCCCAAGCGCAAGATTGAAGTGGTGTGGGTGGAAGGCAATCATGACCACGGTCTGGCCAACATTATGTCGCACCTGGTCGGGGTTCGGGTTTACGAGCATTACGAGTGGGACTACCGCGGTTTGCGGCACGTGGCCATTCACGGGCACCAGTTCGACGGCTTTCAGGTGAACCGGCTGCGACTCAGCCGGCTGGGAACGTCGTTGTATCTGCAGTTGCAGAAGCTGGACTTCAAGCACAAGCCGATTGCGCGGCTGATCGACCGGCTGAATACGCGCTGGCTGCGGATGTCTCCCAAGGTCGCAGCGGGAGCGCTGGCGCACGCGCGACATCACAGCGCGGACCGTATTTTCTGCGGGCATACGCACGAAGCCATCCACGTGGAACGGGATGGCGTGAACTACTACAACTCGGGCGGGTGGGTCGATTCCCGGCTTACCTACCTGACCATCGACGAACAGGGGGTACAAATCCGTGAATACCAAGAGCGAACTGACGATCGTGATTCCGGCGAAGAACGAGGCGAAGCTGATTCCGCGTTTGCTGACCTCGCTGACGATTCAGGACTACTCGAGGATGTCGAGTACGAGGGTGTTGGTCGCTGACGCAAATTCGACGGACGGTACGCCGGAGATCGTGATGAGCTTCCGCGACTGCCTCAACGTGAGCGTGATTCGCGGCGGAATGCCCTCGGTTGGACGAAACCAGGGCGCGGCCCAGGCCGATACTCCGTACATTCTGTTTCTGGATGCGGATGTCGAACTGGCGGACCGGTCTCTAGTGCGGAAGTGCGCGGAAAAAGCGCAGGCGAAGGACCTGCACTGCGTGACGACGAACGTTCTCTGCCATGAAGGCAGTGGGCTCGACATGCTGTTTTATGCGGGCCTCGATTTCTTTCAGTACCTGTCGTACCTGCACCGTCCCTTTGCCACGGGGATGTTCATGCTGTTTGAGCGAAAGAAATTCTGGGAACTGGGTGGATTTCACGAGCAGATTCTGTTTGCGGAAGATTACCGGCTGAGCCAGCAGGTGGAGCGCAAACGATTCGCCATCGTGCGGGGTGGGGTCTATACCACCAATCGCCGGTTCAAGAAAATGGGACACCTGCCCGCGGGCTGGCTCTTCCTGTGGACGGCGATGAACTTCTGGAATGAAAAGCATTTCCTGCGCGATCACAAGTATTGGGCGCACGAACCCGACAGCGTTCCCCACGCCTAGACTCTCCGAACCAGTTTTTTGTTGGTGGCCACGGAAGACAGGATTCAGCCAACCAGCTGAATCCTGCTTTTACTTAGGACGATTCCCGTCCCCCGTCAAAAGCGGAAGACGATGCCGGTCGACAGGCGGAGATTGTTGTCGGTCCGGTTGAAGAATTTCGTACGAATGTAGTCCCCCTGGAGCCGCCATGCGACGGGACGGACGATGGTGTAGTCGAGACCTCCACCGACGGCGGTGGCGAATGAGGTATCGGATCCGAAACCGTTGGTGTTGACGTGCCCAACTCCGATCTCAAATTCGCCGAAGGGTCGAAACTTGCCAACCGGGACGGAAAACCTCGGTCCGAACAGGGCTTCGTAGATATGCGCGTTCGCACTCAGTGGAGGGCACGTCCCGCCAATGATGCAGGTTGCTCCAGGGTTGGGGAACTGCTGCGAACCGTAGTGTCCGGTTATGTCCGCGACGATTCCCAGAAGAGGGAAGACTTTGCCTTCCAATGTGCCCTCCCAGCCATTCAGACTGCCGCTGCTGACGGAGAGCTTGGTGTTGTAGTACGTGTAGCCGACGTAGACGTTGCCCCCGGTAGGGATCTGGGCGGCGGCAAGTCCCGCAAGCAAGAAACACGTGCCTAAGATGATGACCGCTTTGCGCATCAGTGTCCTCCGTCTGCGACTGGTAACAGAGGCCGTCACAGAAAGTTGTTAGATGAGCGAAGATGGAAATTCGGATGCCGCTAGTTGCACCAGCGATTTCAGGCCGTGTGTCAGAAGCGCCAGACGATGCCGGTCGAGGCGCGGTAATCATTCTGAGTTGCGCTGAGGTAATGGGTATGCATGTAGTCGCCTTGCACGCGCCAGGAGAAGTTCTTGAAGAAGATTTTGTAGTCCGTCCCGCCGCCGACGTCGATCACCAGCGGGTTGTACACGAAGCCGCTCGAGTTCAAGTGTCGAATGCCGGCCATGCCGTGTACGAAGGGACGCCACTTGCCGTAAGTGTTCGATAAGCGTAGTCCGGCGACCGCGTTGTACTGGGTAATATTGCCGGCATTTCCTTTGCGGTAAAAACCACTGCCATCGATCACGACACCGAGATGCAATAAACGGGTGAACGGAAATGCCTCGACGGAACCGTTCCAACCTTTATAGCTCTGCTGAATGGTGACGTTGGTGAGTTGGCCGTAGGAAACGCCTGCGTACAAGTTTCCACTGGGAAGCAGTTGTGCCGACATCGGGATGGCGAACAAAATCACAGCGGCAACAGCCAGCACCGCGGCAGCAGTTTTCGACACGAATTATTCCTCCCCGGCGATGACGCCGGCAACAAATGCTTTATGGTCAACGAAATCCGTTAGATGCAGTGTACCGGATGGCCAAGATGTCCCAGTTGACAAAATTTGTCCTGCGAAAGGCTCAAACGAAGCTGCGGCCTTGACTAAATTTTACAGGATTTTCATGGTGCCAAAACCAACGCATGCGCGTCTATGTACTAGCATGCAAACTATGGATACGAATTGGCAAATGTGGGAGCAGCCGGTGGGACCGGCTGCCTTTAGACTCGACAAGGAGCCGACGTTGAAGCTCAGTTTGGAAACCCGAAACCGTGGTGACGTGATCATCGTGCACTGCCAGGGTCGCATCGTGTATCGCGATGAGGCGGCTGCGCTCTCGCGTCTTGTGGGCGAAGTCCTGCAACACACGAGCAAGCTGGTGCTCGATCTAACCGGGGTGAGTTCCATGGACAGCGCTGGGATCGGGGAGTTGGCGCTGCTGCAAACCTGGGCCCAGGGCAAGAACGTCAACTTGAAGTGCGCGGGGCCCAATACGATCGTGCGGACTTTGCTGGACCTGACCAATCTGGACAGGGTGCTCGATGTGCATCCGTCGATCGATTCGGCGCTCGACTCGTTTCGCGAAGAGCAAGTCTGCGCAGACTGCTGAAGCGTCCCAAGTCTAAAGCCAAGGGGAGCAAAGATTCTCTTTGTTCCCTTTTGTTTTTGTGTTCCGGTTTGTTGAAGTTGTGAGTTGCGCGCGGTCAATTAAACGCGCAGGTTGTGACCCCGTTCTCCTGCCCGATGGAGTGCTGTCCGTATGGACACGGATCTGCCATCGTCTGGGCCGCAGCCGGTGACGACGGAGCCGCACGCGGTTCCGGAGGTCGCCCCGCATTGTTCTGAGCGGGCAACCGGGCCGGGCTCACCAAACTGCTGGTCGTCGCCGTTCCTGGAACCGCAGCCGGAACTTTGGACGGCTCGGCTTTTTGAGGAGTGATCGGCGCCGGTGTAGCGGCGTGCTGATCGGGCGTGCGAGCCGGAACTCGAGTCTGTTCCATGGCTCCCGGCGTCCGCGCTGCATTTTCCTTCCGGGGATCCTTGTACCGCACCGTTACCCCAGCTCCCGGGCCCAGATCGACCAACCGCAGATTTTCGTCGGTTACGCTCTGCGCGCGCACGATGTGCGGCGTAATGGCAAAGACAATCTCATTCTCCTGGCGTTCTTTGTCCTCTTGGCCAAACAGATATTTCAGAATCGGAATCTTCGTGAGCCAAGGATATCCGCTCAGAGAATGCGTCTCTGTGTCCTCGAGAATCCCGCCCACCAAATTGACCTCGCCGTCTTGCAGACGGGTTTCATGTTCGATGCGGCGTTGTCCGATCACCGGTTGGCTGATGCCGCCAATATTCTGCGTTCCGCTCACCGAAGAAACTTCCAGGGTCATCTTGAGCGTGACTTCGTTTTCCGAATGAATGTGCGGAGTGATGTCGATGTTCACGCCCACATCAAGATATTGAAACTGCGTGTTGACCAGGGCACCGCCGGTTCCGCCAAAGCTTCCCCCGAAAGAACCGGTAGCCACAGGCACTCGATCACCGATTTTCAAAGTCGCCTTCTCGTTGTCCAAGGCGCGGATCTCAGGATTCTGAATCAGCTTCGTGTCACTATCGCTCATCAAAAAGGACATGGAAGCGCCGGGAATGCTGACTTGAAAATTGTTAGCTGTCAGCGAACCCAGCGAGTTCAACGTAAACGCACCACCCGATCCCGATCCCGATCCCGAACCACCCGTGCCGCCCGAGCCGGGCACCATCACGATACTGGCCGAAGTAGGGGGATTGACACCCAATGTACGGATCCGGTCGCGGCTGACTTGCAGAACCGCGATGTCGATGACAACTTCCGGCTTGGGTTTATCAATATCGGTCAGCAGCTTTTGGGCAAGCACCATCTGGTCGGGCGTACCCCGCAGAATGATTGCGTTTTGGTTGGGGATCAGTTGCATGCGGGTCAGGTCGAGGATCCCCTTGAGGGTGTTGGCCGCTTCCTGCAGTTCACTCGCGGCAGAAACGTTCCGCAGGTAGAACGTTTTCATCACCGTGTCCTGCATCTCTTTTCGCTTCGTGGCCGTGTCGGCCGCGACCAGGATGGTGTTGCTCGAAGTCGGCTGCCAGAAAGTCTTGGTCTGCAGCGCTACTACATTGAGTGCCTCGCGCAGCGTTACGTCGTTCAATTCGATGGCGACCTTCTGAGGTTTGTAGTCTAGATCGAACAGCACATTGATGCCGGCCAGTTTAGCGATGGTCTTGTACACCATCGTCGACGTCTCGCTCAAACGCAGGTTAATTAGCGTGTTTGAAATAGGCGTTAATTCGATAGGCCCAGCCGCTTCTTCCGCCAGTTTGTCGAGCTGCGTCGGCGCGGGTCCTTCTTCCTTTTTGCGCGACTGCTTGCGGATAATATCCTCTGTTCGCCGCGCTTCTTCTTTCGCGACGAAGTTGGTGTGGTCCATGTCGGCACCGCGCTGGAACTCAATGAGCGCTTCTTGCAGCTTGCCACTATCGCGCAGCAGTTGGCCCTGCCGGATGTGCTCAAGCGCGGCATAAAATCGCAGGCGAGTATAAGCAGTAAAGTATTTCGCGTCCTTGGGCTTCAGTGTATGGGCCTGACTGTAGGCCTGAAAGGCTTCATCGTACTTGTTGGCACCCTCGGCCTGGACCCCGCGCTTGAACGCCGCGCTGGCTTGATCCGCGTGTCCCGGCAGGCTCACTGCCAGGACCAAAAACATAGCCCACAATATTTGCAGACGCTTCATCATCGTTGCTACCCAGATCCTAGGTTGAAGTAAATGAGTCCGGCTCGTGCAAAAGCTGTCTCCCTTGAGACGTCCCTCCGCCGAAACAATTGGGGGGAACAATCGACCGCTATCGGCGAGCCTGCATCACCGGTCGGATGCAGCGAGCCTTACTGATAAACCACCGGGAGGGCTGAGTATTTGATCTAGCGCAAAGAACCCAACGTTCTTTCACCGAGGCCAAGCCCGCCGAACCGCGTTGCACGCTCCTTCCCTGATCGCGTCACCTGCCCGAAAACCCGCCCCGGATGAGCCTTCTCCTCAACTACGTCTCGAACTTTACAATATTTACATTTCCCAAAAAATTGTCGATTTTGTTTGCCAATCAGCAAAGAGGTAAATGAAAGGCCTAGTACTGTCATCCGCACAGGGTGCTGGTTTCTGCCAGCCCCGTGGCGTGGGCGCTAAGGCTCACGCGGCTGGATGAGAAGAGGCGCCGCCTTCCACGGTTGTCGGCATTCTTCACCCCCATCTATCGCCGCGTTCGGCTGATGGAGCCTGCAGCTGGGGAAATATAAAGACTCGACGCACGTGAAGGCCGTTCGTTTTCCCGTGCGGGATTTTACGTACCGATCGGCGGCGAAACGCTGCCGGTCGCTCGGAGCGGCGCTGCTTGCGTCCGCCCGCCAGGTTTAGGAAGGAGGCTGCACAGCCATGAGGAAGCCGTACCAGGTTTGGATGCCAATTCTTCTCGTCGCTTTGGCGACAGTAGCCGCGAGCGCCCAATCTTTTCGCGTTCAATGTCCCACCACCACCATTACCCATCCTTCGAGCCTGACCAACGTCAATGCGGAGCCTGCGTACTCCGGTCCGACGTCACTCGTGACCGGTCCGAATGGATATCTGATCCCAGATCCAGCGGTAAAGAATGTAAACGGCGCCATCAAGTGCCAGCAGATCTCCGGCGGTGACGGTTACTCGACCATGGCCGATGGCACGCAAACATATATGTTCTCCTTCGGACCGCTATCCGGCCTCGCGGATATCTCGAAGGGGCTGCCGGGGACCCAGTTCCCCAGCATCTTCAACGTCCAGGGGCCGAAGCTGTTTCCGGGCGATCCGGCTACGACCGATAACCCTACGATTCCGGTTACTTCTACACAATTGGCCAATTTCAACTACAACGGCGCGGTCGGCCTCGCCCTCAACGTGGCGAATCTCGTCACCATTTACGACATCGTTGAAATCGGCAACACGGTTTACGTTCAGACGAATTCTCCGTTGGGCCTCAATGCCGGTGACCCTGTGGTCATCTCTGGGACCGGATTGGCCTATGACGGCAATCGAACTGTTCTCCATGCCAACGTTCTGGGGAGCAGCTTTCCGGCCGGCGTCACGAACTATGGCTTCGCCGCCGTCAACAACTTCACCTTCACTCTTTCAACCGCCACGAATCTGGCTGACGTGAACACCTCTTCGACCGCAACCGCCGGGATTCCTGTGGGTTACGACGGCCACGTCGATCCCCGTCCGATCATGGACGTCGGCGTGATGAACGGCAACATCCCCGCGCCTCTGATGGCGATCGACGAGGACGACGAATTCTTTCTCACCCTGACCAACGTCGGCATGATCATGCGGCCGGACCTGTTCGAACAGCACACCGTCCACTTCCACGGCTATCCCAACGCTTCCTCTTTCTATGACGGCGTGCCGGATGCCTCAGTCGCCATCAACATCGGCGCCAGCTTCACCTATTACTATCTCGCGCCCGACGCCGGCACGTACTTCTGGCACTGCCATATCACTCCTCCGGAACATTTGCAGATGGGCATGGTCGGCCAGCTTTATGTGCGGCCACGGCAAAATCGGGTCGCTGCGGGCAACAGCCTCTTTGCCGGGCTCCAAAAGCAGGAGCTGGACAATCGCACCAAGTGTGATTCCACCAGCGACATCCTGTGCAGCAATCCCTTACCGCGTCAGTTACCCACTGACGCAGCACCGAGCGACAACGGTGTGACCCGCGCCTCAACCGGCAATTACGCCTACAACGACGGCGACGGCTCAACCTATTACGACGTCGAGTACCCGATCCAGATCCACGGCTTCGATCCCAACTTCCACTTTGTCGGCATGACTTTCAATCCGGAAGGTTTCTCGGACATGAAGGACAAGTACTTCCTGCTGAACGGGCGCAGTTATCCCGACACGGTGACACCCGGTCCACTCTTTACCCAGTCGACCGACGGCAGCAATCACTTCTCGCAGCCGCTGTCCGCGATCATCAACCTGCTGCAAGGCCAGAAAGCGCTCCTCCGCATTTCCGACCTTGACGTTTCCGAGTATCAGACCCTGGCCTCGTTGGGCATTCCCATGAAGGTTGTGGGCTACAACGCCAAGCTGCTGCGGGATCAAGCGGGAAACAACCTCTACTACACCACCAATTCGATCACGCTAGCGGGAGGTGAGTCGCTCGACGTGATTCTCGACAGCACCGGAGTGCCAAAGGGTACCTATTACCTCTACACCCCCAATCTTGATCACCTTTCCAACGACGCAGAGAACTTCGGCGGATTGATGACCGAAGTCCACATTAATTAGGAGCGCAGCCATGAGGGCAACGAACATGAAAAAAGCGATTGTAAGGACACAACTGCTTCTGGCCGCGATGGTGGCCATGGCTATGTTACTCGCGGTTTCCGCGTATGCTGCGGCTCCCGGCATCAAGGGCACCAGCTTCAACCTCGTCGCGGCAACAGCCTATCTCACCCAGCCTGACGGGCAGGCCGTTTACTCGTGGGGCTATGGCTGCGCCTCCACCTTTACCCCGACCTATGCGCCGTCGAACTTGTCGCGCACGGGATTCTGTAACACCATGCAGGTCCCTGGTCCCACGCTGATCGTCACAGAAGGCCAGCCAGTAACGGTGACGCTCACCAACAACCTGCCCACCGCGGCAGGCAATACCTCGATCCTGTTCCCCGGTGTCACCCTGAACGCGTTCACGGACGGTACCCCTGGATTGCTCACGCAGGAAGCGGCACCCGGTCAGACGGTGACCTATAAGTTCACCGCCCCCTCTCCCGGCACGCGCGCTTACTACAGCGGAACCCAGGGCGACCTGCAGGTCGAGATGGGCCTGTATGGCGCGCTCATCGTTCTTCCCAATAGTGTCCCCGGCGCCTGCACCAGCCCAGCAATTCGGACGAATCTGTACGGGGTCACCGATTGGGCCACGGCGAACGGCGTTCAGGGCGCGCCGGAGAAGGATTACCGTCTCGCGGCGTCTGCTTATGACCACGTCGACACCTGTTACGACCGCGAGTATTTGTTCCAGTTCGCCGAGATGGATCCGAGAATTCACACTCAGGCCGAAGCGCAGGTCCTGGCCATTCAAGCCAAGGGTGGCTGCACTGCGGGTGCGCCAGGATGCAGCTTGGAAGTTCCGACCGAGCCTTATCATCCCTCGTATTTCTTGATCAACGGCCGCTCCATGCCCGATGACATGGATCCGAATTACGCCGGTCAGTATCCGCACCAGCCCTATAACGGCGATCCTCACATGCACCCGGGCGAATTGACCTTGATTCGCGTTATCGGCCAGGGACGCTGGCAACATCCTTTCCACGAGCACGGCAACCACGTCCGCATCCTGGGGCGTGACGGGAACCTGATTCTAAGCAGCACTACCGCAGCCATTACTTACGGGAATGGCGGCCAAGGCACCGGACTAGCCGGACCTCTGTTGTTCACCACCACGACCACTCCGGGATTGGCCTTCGATGGAATCTTCTACTGGACAGCCAAAGGCCTGAACTGGGATGCCTATGGTCACAACCCCAGTTCTCAAGATGCAAACGCGACGCCAGCTTGCACCCCGGACGCGAATGGCTATAACACTGGGACAGCCGCGCAGAGCGCGATTAACTACTTCGAGTGGTGTCAGGATCACTTCAAGCCAGTGCAAAAGGCCCCCTTTGGCGATGTCGCTGGCGGCGGCCCGACTACTCTGCCTGCTCCCAATCTCTTTACCAACGGCGCCTGGTATGGCGGTAGTCCCTACCTGGGCCCAGATGCAACCACGCGCGCGACCGGATGCAACACGGGTGCCCAAGCGAACGGTTCCGCTCAGGGCGCAGCCTGCGGCCAGACCGGTTCCACTCCGCCTTCCGGCACGATTGCGAACTCGCCGAGTACCGAAGCTGGCTTTGCCTTCATGTGGCACTCGCATAACGAGCGCGAAATCACCACCAACAATATTTTCCCGGGCGGCATGCTGATGATGATGCTTGTTGATTCCCGGGAATTCGTCATCGACGAGACCAATTAACTCAAGAGGAGAAGATCAATGCGATCCCACTTCGTTAATACCAGTTTTAAGATAAAGTTACTTGTAACACTCGTCCTTCTCCTCCTCGGAGTGCTCGCCGCGTCCGCGCAGGTTACTGTAAGCCTGACCGCGAGCCCGCAGAGCACGATGCTGCCCGATGGCAACATCGTCCCCATGTGGGGTTGGACTTGTGCAAACAACCTGACCCTCTCTACCACCGCCACCACCGCTGTCACTGGTGGGGGCACCTGCGGAACCCTCGCCGGTGTGCCACAGGCCGGCGGCTCGGTCTGGCAACCGCCGTTGATCACGGTTCCCTACAGCGGAACGGCGACCAGCCTGACCATTACTCTCACCAACAACCTTTCGTTCGCGACCAGCACTGCGGTGCCGCCCGCGACGGCACCCACGACAGTGCCGACCTCGTTGGTGGTTGTGGGCCAGCTCGGTGGCGGACTCGGAACGACGCCCACCTTGGTGCCCAGCCCGACTCACGCGACTCAGGGTGCCACCTGGCCGATCGCCGGCGACACCGGTGGCGCCACCTTCAATCCTCCTCCCCAAGGGAATCGCGTTCAGTCCTTCGCCAACGAAGTGACTGTCGGGGGAACCCCGGCAACGCTGGTGTGGAGTGGTCTAAAGCCCGGTACCTACTTGCTAGAGTCCGGCACGCATCCCTCCATCCAAGGTCCCATGGGACTTTACGGAGTTCTGGTAGTGACGACTCCTCCGTCGACTGCCGGACCTGGTACCGCCTATACCGGTGTCAGCTACAACGCAGACGTTCCGTTCATGTTCAGCGAAATTGATCCCGTTCTGAACAACGGCATTAATTCCGCAGTCGCGACCGCTGGCTTCACCGAGACTTCGGTTCGTGTGCTTCGCGACAGCGTCAGCTCCGTCACTGTCAATACTGACAATGCGGGCAACCCGATCGCCGGTTCGGGCTACGTCCTCAATGAGCCCGTCGTAATTAATGGCGGCGGTTTCTCGGTTCAAGCGACGGCTCACGTCTCACAACTAGTAGGGGTTAACACTCTTGGATTGAGCCCGACGGGGATCGCGGCCATCACGATTGACAACCCTGGCAAAGGTTACACTTCAGTTCCCACCAGTGTGAACGTAACAGGCGCTGGCAGCGGTGCGCAGCTTACCGCCAACCTGAGCCTGCAGGGCGTCATATGCAGTGACGGCGCAACGGCCTGCTACCCGCCAGCCGTGAACTACACCCCGTTGTATTACCTTGTCAACGGACTTGCCTTCAACAAGACTGCCGCGTCGGCCTCGCTGTTCGCTTCCAATCCCCCCTTGGGTGTGACCGGAAATGTCCTGGTGCGGATCGTGAACGCCGGCTTGCGTATGCACATTCCATCGATTGTCGGAGCGCAGACTGGCGCCGCTTCCGGGTTTTCGCTCATCGCGGAAGACGGCAACCCGCTGCCCGGTGTTCCCAGAGTGCAGAGTGAAGTATTCATGGCTGCGGGCAAAACGTACGACGTGATGATCACCGCGCCCGCCGCCTGTACTCCAGTGCCTCCAGCAACAACCTGCACGAATACAGCCCTTCCGATCTTTGATCGCCAACTGAGCCTTTCCGCTAATGCAACAGCGCGCGATGCCGGAATGCTGGCGTACATCAATATCAACGGCGCTACACTCCCCTCGGCTGCGGCAATCGGATCCGCGGTGGCAAATGCGGACACCTACAACTCGGTGATTGCGGGCCAGACGCTCACCGTGTCGGATCCGGGTAAAGGTGTGATCGCCAACGACATCAATGTGTACGGAGTTAAGGTCGTTGGTGCCGTACCAACCGGGCTGACGCTCAACCTGGACGGGACGTTTGTCTACACGGGAGGCACGCCGACTACCTTCACGTATTGCGGTAACGGTGCGATCACGGGGCCGGCATGCGCTCTCGTGGCCCTGGGTGCAGCGCCTATGGAAGCGGCCGGTGGCATCACCTGTACCGCACCTCCGACATACATGTCGAAGGTGGCCACAACCCTGAGCATCAAGCCCCCCGGAATCCTGGCGTTCTGTAAAGACGCCGCGGGTTATCCCCTCACCGTTAACGCCGCCAGCATCACCCCTGGGTCAGGCTTGACGCTCACGGTGGATCCGAACGGCGGCTTTAACGCTTCGGTCACCGCCGCGGGCTCCTACACATTCACCTTCAAGCCACAAAACTCGCAAAACACGGTCGCAGCTTCGGCCACGACTGTGTCACTGAACTTCCCGGCCGCCAGCGGCCTTCAGGTGACGGTTTACGATCCCATCACCAAGGCTCCGATTACGGACTATCGCTGGGTAATTGAGGAAGACCGCACGTTCTACGTCGACCCCACCAAAACAACCAACAACGGCGGTACGGCAATCGTTCCCACCTTTGGGACGAACTTCCACACCAGCTATATGCCGCTGATCGCCACCGGCTGTACCGGTTCGCTGTCTTGCGAATCGGGTCAGACCGTCGGTGGTGTACCCGCGGTATGCGATGTGGGCAACGGCGTTTGCCGGACAGACGCCACTCAACAGACGATCGTTCTTCCCGGCCAGGTTGCTCTGGACCCGACCAAGCGCTACTACATCTCGGTCTTGCCGGGCGATGCGGCCAACCCGTTCAACAACGCCTACGGCGGCGCTCCGGTATGCTCGAAGGACGCCTTAGGCAACATTGACACCACTTCCGGAACCTGCGGCCACGGCATGGGGGGTGCTCCCATCGCAGCCCTTTGCCCGCTCGGGACAGCATCTTGTACAGGAACCTATCCGCCCGTCACGATCCTGACGCAGCCAGCTCCGTTCCCGCCCTCGAAGCTTTCGGTATTCGTATTCGAGGACGATTTCCCACTCAACGGTGAACAGGACGGCGGCGGCGGAATCGACGTGCTCTCGCCCAACGAGCCAGGATTAGGCGGCTTCAATATCACGCTCTTTGACGACGCGGGCGGCACCGGCGATGCGACCGGGCAGATGACCTACGACATGTTCAACATGCCCTTGTCGAACAGCCTCGCGGGAACCATCGATCCGGCTTCGGGCCTCGATGCCTGCCCGATTGGCGCCAGCAACCTAACCCGCGCCGGTAGTGGCGCCCTGGTGGCGCAAGAGACCACCGGTGCCAACGGCGTGCAAGGCAACCTCGGCATCACGGGCACGATCGTGACCTGTCCCAAGTACGAGGCGGACGGCCAGACTCTGTCCCCCTTGGCGGGCCAGGCGGTCGTTGCCAACCTGATGCCCGGCCGTTACGGCGTCGTGGCTACACCCGCCGCTGACCGCATCGGACGCGGCGAAGAGTGGCTCCAGACCAACACTCTGGACGGCCAGAAGGCACACGATTCCTTCCTCCGAATCGGCGAGCCCAGCTTCTTCCAGGAATTTGGACCGGCCGGATATCACGTCTCCATCGGCTTTGCCAATCCTGCGATCATCAATGCTCGCAAGCCCTACGTCTGCGACCAGACGGACCCGTTCATCACCGGCAAGAATTGCACCAATAGCATCACCGGAGTCGCCACGACGGAGCGCATGAGCCGCACTCCGGATGAGAGGCTCTACAGCAGCGGCGACAATAGCAGCTTCTCCTTCACCCAGTGCTACGTCAGCTTTGGCGATGCGGACGGCGAAGACTTCGCATTCACCAAGTGCAATGCTGACGGCAGCTTCACCCTGTCCGGCTTGCCCGATGGCGACTGGAGAGTCACGATCTTCGACCAGTGGAACGACATGCTCGTCGACGGCCTTTCGACTCCAGTTCGCTTGGCTGGCGGAACGGTCCTCAATCTCGGCCCGGTTGCCGTCAACCAGTGGCAGTCGAACATTTACACCAAGACCTTCCTCGACAAGAACGGGAACGGTATTAAGGACTCCGATGAAGACGGCCTCACGCTGGTGGCGACCAATAATCGCTTCCGCGATGGCAGTTACTCCAACTTCAACAACACAGACTTGGCGGGCAATGCCGGCTTCAACGAGATCTTCCCGCTATTCAGCTGGTATGTGATCGAAACCTACGACACGCGCTATAAGAGCACCGGAACCCACGTCGTCTACGACGCGGGTGGTCCGGCGGACGGTACCTGCACCAGCACAACGGCGCCGTGCGGAAGCTCCGGTATCGGCGGCAACCTGGCCAATACGGCCGAACAAATCTCCGTGCCTGCTGCACTGCGCGTGCCGGGTGCGGTTTACTGCGCTGACGCGGATTGCAGTGCGCAAAACCTCCTGAACTCCACGACCACCACGAGCCCGGGCGGTTCGACTGGCCGCATCGATCCTCCGACTTGGTTTGGCTCGGAGGGCTGGCAGGGCTTCTCTGGCCAGAACAACTTTGTCGAGTTCGGCAAGAAGCCCTACGCCCCTGGCGAAACCGGTGGCATCCACGGCGAAGTGATTTATGCTTCGACGCGACCCTTCGATGACCCCAGCCTGCTCATTCACACGAGCTGGACGCCGGATGTTCCCGGAGTCACGGTCAACCTGTACAAAGAAGGTACGGCTCCAGACGGGAGCACGAGCCTCACGTTGATCGATACCACCAAGACCAGTAGCTGGGACGACTGGGCCCAGGGCTTCCGCTCCGATGGCAACCCCAACATGAACTGCCCGGGCCAAGGCAGGGATACTGGTACGGCCGCTGATCTGTTCTTCTTCACCATCTACGATCAGCCGATGTGGCTCGACGTGTACGCCAACGGCGGTACGCCGGTCCACACGATCCCGAACAACTCCCAGTTCAAATGCTTTGACGGCATGCATAACTGGAACCAGGTGCAGCCCGCTCCGTACGACGGGTACTACACCTTCCCCAGCGTCACCGCCATCGATCCCGTGACGGGCCAGTGGACCGGCACGAACTGCACGGGTTGCGTCACGAATCCCGACAAGAGCGATACGTTCCGCTTCGGCAAGCCCATGCTTCCTCCGGGCAAGTACGTCGTCGAAATGATCGTTCCCCCCGGTTACGAGCTGGTCAAGGAAGAGGACAAGAACATCCTGATCGGCGACAACTACATTGCGCCGGTAACCCAGCAATTCGCCGGACTGGGCAACATCTTCATTCTGCCCGACCAAGCCGAAATCAACGCTCTTTACAACGCCAACAACCCCCAGAATCCGACCAACACTCTGGGACGCACCACTCTCCCCAGCCATGAAGGCGACACCGGTAGCGTCGAGTCTTTCTGGCCTTGCGTCGGCGCGTCGCGCGTCGTCCCCGACTTCATCAGCTTGTTCCCGCAGTCGGGCGAAGTCTCGCCGTTCGCTGGTGCGACTCGCAATTTGTGCGACCGCAAGGAAGTGAACCTCACCGAGCAGTCCGGAGCCCTGGCGAAGTTCTGGATCTTCACCTCTGCCCACGTTGCTGCTCACTTCACCGGCGTCATCACCGACGACTACACTTCGGAATTCGATCCGTTCTCGCCTCAGTTCGGCGAGAAATTCTCGCCGCCGAACCTACCCGTTTCCATCAAGGATTGGGCCGGCAACGAAGTTTCCCGCATCTACGCCGACCAATGGGGCACTTACAACGGTCTGACTTACTCCACGTGGGAAGTCAACCCGCCCAACCCGACCGGTTATGCCCCCACCATGATGGTGGTCTGCATGAACGATCCAGGCCCGATTCCCAATCCGGCGAATCCTGCCCAGATGATCACGGATCCGCTGTTCAACCCGCAGTACAGCCAGTTCTGCTACGAAATCCCGTTCATGCCTGGGCAGACCCAGTACATGGATACGCCTGTCGTGCCGGTATCCGCTTTCGCCGGTGCAGGCTATAACAACCCCGATTGTGCCTACCCCGATTTAACGCCGGCAATCAGTGAAGTCGACGGCGATGGCATGGGACCTTGGGTGGCCTCGGCCGGCAATACTCTGACCATCCATGCCTTGGGTGATCAGACTGTGCCCAACAACGCATACTCGGGTCCGTCCTTCACGACGGCTCCTTTCAACCAGAAATACATCACCCGTCACTATGGCTTCGGGGCCACTGCGGGAACGGTAACGATCGGTGTCGACGCCAACGGTAACCCGGTTCCTGCGACCATCACGAGTTGGAGTGATTCCACCATCGTGGTCCAGGCGCCTTCCGTCGGTGGCTCCAGCGGCGTGCGCCAGTGCAGCATCCAGCAGCAGACGCAGTACATGTCTGGTGTACCGGCCAACCAAAGGACCACCTACTGCGGCCAGTTGACCGTCACCGCGAGCAACGGAAAGCAGTCGATTGACGCCGTCACGGTCACGATCGCCGGCAAACCGCCTGTCTACGTCCAGGGGAATGCTCCGCTTCTGGCCTCTGGAGTCGGTTCGATCCAGAAAGCGATTGACGGCGCTCAGCCCGGCGACCTGATCATGGTGCCCCCGGGGACCTACAACGAAATGATCCTGATGTGGAAGCCCGTCCGGCTGCAAGGTGTTGGAGCCGCCACCAGCATCATCAACGCAAATACTCAGCCTGCCGGCAAGATGAACACGTGGCGTACGAACGTCGATTGCCTGTTCGGGTTGGCACCTGCTGGCACGCCCAATGGCTACAATTCGAGCTGCGGCACCGGCTGGATCGACTTCAATCCCACTACCACGAATCCGCAGGTCGATCGGTTGCCTCTCGAGGCCACCGTTGGTTGGGATGCCACGCTAAACGGCAATCTGGCCGAGTTGTTGCAAGAGCCAACCCTGATGGGAGCGCTGGAAGGCGCCGCCATTACCGTGCTCTCGAAAGGAGTAGTGTTCCCGGTCGGATCCAATCCGTTTGCGGCTGACACCTTCCCGACGGGCACCCTGCTCCTGCAAAATGTACCCGGTGTTTCCAAGGACCATTGCACAGACAATCCGAATCCGTTCCCAAGCAACTTCGCATGCAATCCGTCGAGCATCGACGCCTTGGGCATTACCGACAGCTCCCAGGGCGGCGGCGGCATCTTCGTCCACGCCTGGGGTCACAACCTGCAGATTGCCAACAACCGGATCAATAGCAACGCTGGAACGCTCTCCGGCGGCATCAACGTCGGCCAGGGTGAATTTCCTGGTGCGTACTTTGGTGGCACGGGAGCCGTGAACGCCGATCCGGGCTCTTGCCAGGTGAGCAACGTCACCAATCTCCAACTGCCGTACTGCTTCGACGTGAACCTGAACGTGCACAACAACATGATTACGTCGAACTCCTCCACTGGAGACGAACTGTTCTCGGCCACGCCGGCGGGAGCGGGCGGTATCAGCTTCTGCACCGGTACCGACTACTACAAATTCAACAACAACTGGCTGTGCGGCAACCTGAGCTCGGGTGACGGCGGTGGATTCGGCCAACTTGGCTTCGTCTACCACGGCGACATCGAGCACAACAACATCCTGTTCAATCAGTCGACGAACCCCACCATCCCGACCAACGGTGGCGGTATCCTCATCATGGGCGCTCCTGACGTCGATCCGGCTTGCGGCGCTACCACTGACCAGGACTGCCTGAACCCGACTGCGGTTGGGCCGAGTGACGGCACCGGTCCGGGCCTAGTGATCAACGCCAACCTGATTAAGGGCAACGCTGCGGAAAGCGGCAGCGGCGGCGGTCTGCGCTTGCAGGCCATCAACGGTTCCGAGGTGGTTAATTTCCCCACTACTCCGGCCCGCTGGAACGACGTCACCGTGACCAACAACGTGATCGTCAACAACGTCGCAGGCTGGGACGGCGCTGGCATTTCGTTGGTCGACGCGTTGAGTGTCAACATCATTAACAACACGGTCGAGTCCAACGACACTACCGCGTCGTCGGGCGTGCTCTTCAATACGATTGGCGCACCGTTGGCCAGCAGCCAGGGACCGTGCCCGGTCCAACGCAATCCGGACGGCACCTGTCCAGTTGCGCTCACGACCTCCACACCTCAGCCGGCTGGACTGGTGACCATCCAGAACAGCTCGAATTTGACTCAGGCCCTGCCCGCGACCATCACCTGCCCCGCAGGTCACGGTCCAGGAGGAACGGGTACCGGTGGGCTCACCAATGGAGCCTGCAGGACCGTCTCCTATCCTGAGCTCTATAACGACGTGTTCTACGACAACCGCACCTTCTACATCGGTGTGGGACCGCTCGGTCCGGGAACTACCAACCAGCAGAACGTAGTCTCTCTGTTCAACGGGTTCACGACGACCCCGGCTGCCAGCCAGACGGCTACCGGCGCTTGCCCGGCCGCGAACTACTGGGACATCGGCGTCCGTGGCGACACGGGACCGACCGACCACTCTTCGGGCGTGACCCTCACGCCAGAAGCGTCGCTGCTGACCAGCACCACCGGCTATGCCGGCGGTGGCTCGGGCTTCCGGATTAACACCACGGCCGCCAGTGCGAGTCAGCTCGTTGTCAGCCAGTACTGCAACGGCGCACGCGTGCCACCTGAGGCGGGTGGGCTCGGTTACCAGGTCCCTCCGGGAATTTCGGATGCCACTGTCCCGAACCCGATCTTCAGCCTTACTCCGGCCGCGACCGTGGATGAGGGCAACAACTGGATCAATATCAGTTGGGGTCCTCTGGCCGAGACGAATCCGGTGACTGGCGCCGTCCTTGGCAACTATGCGCCAGCCTCAAATGCGTCGCCGGTAGTGAACTACATCACGCCTGCGCTGTCGGCAACGACGTACGCAGCCGCTCCGCTGACCGACTTCTTCGGCAAGCTGAGGAAGACGAACAACGCCGTTGATATCGGTGCGATCGAATTCCAGGGCGCGGCCCTTGCTGTACCAGTCCTGGCTTCGATCAACCCGGCGACTCACACTCGTGGCTCGAGCTTCACGGCCACTTTGACTGGCACGGCCCTTACCGGGGCCAACGCCATAGCTGTGAGCGGTGGCGGTGTCACGGTTACGAACATTGCCGTGGTCAACGACACTACGGTTACGGCGACGTTCACGATTACGGCCACCTCAGCGCAGACCGCGAGGAACGTCACCGTTACAACGCCTGGCGGAACCAGCAACGCTGTTACTTTCACTATCGTTGCGCCGGTGCTGGGTAACGTGACCCCCAACTCCGGGTTGCGCGGCACCGCGGTTCCGGTAACCATCGCTGGCAGCGGCTTCAGCGCGGCCACCGGGGTCACCGTAAGTGGAACCGGCGTCACCGTGAGCAACTTTACCGTGGTTAGCGATACACAGATCACGGCAACCTTCAACATCACCACTACCGCTACGCTCGGTGCCGGCCACAACGTCCAGGTTGTCGTGGCGGGAGGAAACACCGGGACCCTACCGTTTACTGTGCTAGGTCCGACCCTATCCTCGATCGCGCCAGCGACGGGAGCGCGAGGCACTGCTGTACCGGTGACTCTGACCGGTACTCACCTGTCGACCGCAACCGGCGTGACCGTGTCCGGGACTGGCGTAACCGTTAGCAACTTTGCGGTGGTCAATGACACTACGGTGACCGCAACCCTCACGGTGGCGTCTACCGCGACACTCAGCGGAAGAAACGTCAGCGTGACCATTACGGGCGGCGCCGTCTCCAACAACGTTACCTTCACGGTGCAGGGGCCGACACTGACGTCAATCAGTCCTGCCTCACACACCCGTGGCGGCACCGCGTTCCAGGTCACCCTTACAGGTACCAACCTTCTGGGATCCACTGGGTTGACCGTCTCGGGCGCCGGCATCACGGTCAGCAACTTCACCGTGGTGAACGCTACCACCATCACGGCGAACTTCACGATTGCGGGTACCGCTGGACAGACCGCCAGGACCGTCAGGGTCAACAGCCCGAACGCAACTGGTGGAACAACTAACCCCGTGACGTTCACGGTGCAATAACTCACCCGGGAACCGGGCATCCAGAAAAACTGCTGGATGCCCGGTTTTTCTGGTATACTAATTTTCCCTCCCCGAAGCAGATAAAACCTCATGATTAAGCTGGTAATCTTCTGGCATTTTGTGCTTTGCGGTGCTCTGCTCGCTCAGACCGCCGCGCCAGCTCCCACCGACGCCAAGCCCAATAGCTCAACAACACAGTTTTCGACCCAAACCGCAAAGTCTGCTCCAGCTCATTACCGTCCGGATCGCTTTGCCGGACGCGCCGGCGCGTATTACCGCCTGGTTTGGGGCATCGATGGGCTCTCGGTAAAGTCGGCAGAAGCGGGGGAAGTGATTCGCTTTACCTATCAGGTGCTCGACCCGGCCAAGGCCAAGATGCTCAATGACAAGAAAGTTGAGCCGTCGTTAATCGACGAGCAGGCCCACGTGAAACTTGTGGTGCCGCAAATGGACAAGGTGGGGAAGCTGCGTCAAACCAGCGATCCCGCGCCGGGAAGAAGCTACTGGATGTTGTTCTCGAACAAAGGTGGTCAGGTCAAGCGTGGAGACCGGGTCACTGTGGTGATCGGGAAATTCCGCGCGGACGGGCTCGTTGTAGACTAAATTTACCTCCTCCAAAATCGAATCTCGCTTGCTGTGATTCGAGGCCAAAAGAACGAACTAGAAAAGGGATTTTCAATGAGAAGGAGATCCTTGTCTTGTGCAACGCTGGTGCCGGCTTCCGCACACGCCAGCCGGAGTCAATCTGGCCGCAAGCATTGAAGGTTTTTGGACCCACATGGTTGTGAAGGAGACTCAGATGACGTTCAGAAGCACAGCTGCAGCCATGATCGTTTTGGCAGCAACTACAGCGTGGACCCAAAGTCCCTCGCCTGCGCCCATAGCGCCCTCTTCTCACCCTCGGACGGTCGCTGCCGAGAGCAACGCGATGGGCCTCGCCGAAAACACCCGAACTCAATCGGCAACCCATCAGCGCTTAGAGGAGATGGGGAGCACGCTTACCAGGATGCACGCGTTGCTGAATCAGATGCAGGCCAAGACCTCAGCCAGGTCCGCGGATTCACTCAGCAAGGCCAACCTTGAGATGTGGGGCCTGATACTGGCAGATCTGGATAAGCAGTACGCGCAGTTGAAGCTCGCCAGCCACGCTCGCGAAGAACTCGACGCACGTCGTGCCTCCTTGTATAGGCAGGCAGACGCTCGGGCAGCCCAGGCGGCCAAGAATGCGCAGGCGGCAGGTGCAGCCCCGGCGGCGGGAGCCAATGCAGCGGCGCCGGCAACTCCTCCGGCGGAACCCGCGCCTGCAGCCTCCTCCCAAAACTAGGAGAAGGCTTCGGCGCGCACGTAACCATAAGTTTTGTGGTGGGGGAAGAATTCGATGAAAAGAGTCCTGACTGTAGTGGTGATCGGAATTCTGGTGCTTGCGTCCTACGTTGTGGGACGGCAGCACAGTCCTCGACTTGCGATGACGAGCACTAATGCCCGCCACGTCCTTTACTGGGTGGATCCCATGCACCCGGACTACAAATCCGACCACCCGGGCGTTGCTCCTGACTGCGGGATGCAGCTGGAGCCGGTCTACGCCGAACCGGTCTCTTCGACGGTCACACCGGCTACGCCTCTGTCGCCGGGATCGGTCGGCATCGATCTTGAAAAACAACAGCTATTCGGCATCCGCGTGGCTACCGTGGAAAAAACGTCGGGAGCACAGAAGCTGCGTGTGCTCGGCCGTGTTGTCCCGGAAGACACCCGGGTCTACAAGGTCGACTCCGGCATGGACGGATTCGTCCGCGAAACGTTCAATGATTCCGTGGGAGAACTGGTCAAGAAAGATCAAAAACTTGCCACCTGCTACGGAGCTGACTCATTAGCGGTTGCGTCTGGGTTCCTGGCCGCTAGCGCGGGTGTGAACGGTGCGGTCGGCAAGGACGGATCACGGACGGTGCCATTTCCGGGCGTAGTGAACAAGCAGGGCGTGAGCAGCATTCAGGGCTACACCGATCGCCTCCGCAATCTGGGTGTGAGCGAAGAGCAGATCAACAAGATGGCGGAGAACCACCAGCTTCCTGAGAGTATCGATATCGTCGCGCCCGCCGAGGGATTCATTATCGCCCGCAACATTACACCCGGCCAGCATTTCGAACGCTCCATGGAGTTCTACCGTATCGCAGACCTTAGTCGTGTCTGGATTGTGGCCGACATCTTCGGCAGCGAAGCGCAATACTTCCGGCCCGGCACGATTGCTCGCGTGACCTCGTCCGATTCAGGAAAGTCCTTCACCGCCCGCGTGAGTAATGTTCTGCCTCAGGTCGATCCCGCTACGCGGACTCTGAAACTCCGCCTGGAGGCCGACAATCCCGGGTTCGCTCTCCGTCCCGATATGTTTGTCGACGTCGAGTTGCCGGTCTCGAAGCCCGCTGGGCTGACCGTTCCACTCGATGCCCTCATCGACTCGGGCCGCGAGCAGCGGGTTTTCGTCGAGCGCAGCGCTGGCGTCTTTGAGCCGCGCCAGGTGCAAGTAGGATGGCGCTCGGGCGACCGGGTTCAGATTGTGAAGGGGTTGGCGGAAGGCGAGAGCGTAGTCACTGCGGGAACGTTCCTTGTGGACTCGGAGAGCCGCTTGAAGTCCGGGCAGCCTGCTCAAAAAGAACAGCCGCATGAAAACGCTCCGCCGAAATCCAGCCCAGAGTCCAAGGTTTCGATCAGTTCTGCCAAGGTCAAAGATGCCGCTTGCGGAATGATGATCGATGCTGTCAAGGCGGTCTCCGAGGGGAATTCCATCACTCGCGATGGTGTGACTTACTATTTCTGCTCGGACCGCTGCAAGCGCAAGTTCAGCGCTCAGCCCGAGCATTATCTGGCCGCGAATCCCTCCGGACACGGGTCATGATCAATCGCATTATCGACTTTTCGGTGAAGCACAAGCTGCTGGTTCTGGCCAGCGTGGCCGTTACCTGCATCTTTGGCTGGTGGGCCATGATGTCGCTGCCGCTCGATGCCACCCCGGACCTCAGCGAGACTCAAGTCATCATCTATTCGCGCTGGGACCGCAGCCCCGACATCGTCGAGGACCAGGTCACCTTTCCCATCGTCACCGCGATGACCGGCGCTCCGAAGGTTAAGACCGTCCGTGGTGTCTCCGACTTCGGTTATTCCTACGTGTACGTCATCTTTGAGGATGGTACCGATCTTTACTGGGCTCGTTCGCGTGCGCTGGAATACCTGTCGAGCGTGCAGTCCCGCTTGCCCGAGGGCGTGAAAACCGAACTCGGCCCCGATGCGACGGCCCTTGGCTGGGTCTACCAGTATGCGCTGGTCGACACCTCCGGCAAACATAGTCTGGCCGATCTGCGTTCTTACCAGGATTGGTACTTGCGCTACTATCTGCACGCGGTGCCCGGCGTCGCGGAAGTGGCTCCGGTTGGCGGCTACACGCGCCAGTATCAGGTCAACGTCGATCCCAACCGGCTACAGGCTTATGGCATCCCGATCCGCCGTGTCGTGGAGGCCGTGCGCAGCGGCAACCAGGAAGTCGGCGGGCGGCTGCTCGAATTCGGCGGCACCGAGTACATGGTCCGTGGCCGCGGCTATGCCACCTCGATCGAGGAATTCAAGAACATCGTCCTCGATGCCAACGCTGATGGCACGCCGATCCGCATCAAGGACATCGGCCAGGTGGTCGAAGGGCCTGAGTTGCGGCGCGGCGCGGCAGACCTCGACGGCAAAGGCGAAGTCGTTTCCGGCATCGTCGTCATGCGCAGCGGCGAGAATGCCCTGGCGGTGATCGACCGCGTCAAACAGAAAATTTCCGACATCACTCCCACGCTGCCCGAAGGCGTCAAGATCGTTCCCATCTACGATCGTTCTCAGCTCATCCATCGCGCCATCAGCAATGTTGATTCGACCATCTTCCAGGTCGTCGTCACCGTCGTCTTAATCATTCTGATATTCCTCTGGCATTTCCCCAGCGCGGCGATCCCCATCGTCACCATGCCAGTCGTGATCCTCGTCTCGTTTATCCCGTTCCGGCTGCTTGGCATCAGCGCCAATATCATGTCGCTGGCTGGAGTGGCGATCGCCTTCAGCGAGTTAGTCGACGCTTCCATCGTGGTGGTCGAGCAAACTCATAAGAAGTTGGAACTGTGGGAACGCGGCGGCCGTCGCGGCGACTATCGCGCTGTTGTCCTCGCTGCTGTGAAAGAGGTCGCAGGCCCAACCTTCTTCGCCTTGCTTGTCATCGCCATCTCCTTCCTGCCTGTGCTGACCCTGGAGGCGCAGGAAGGCCGCATGTTCAAGCCACTGGCCTACACCAAGACCCTGGCCATGCTCATCGCCGCAGGAATGGCGATCACACTTGATCCAGCATTGCGCCTGCTGCTTACGCGGGTCGAGCGTTTCTCCTTCCGCCCGCAATGGCTCTGCCGCGTAGTCAATGCCTTGCTCGTCGGCAAGATTCGCTCCGAAGAAGATCACTTCCTCAGCCGCTGGATGATGCGGTTCTATGAACCGGTCGTTCGCTGGACGCTTCGCTGGAAATGGGCCGTGATTTCCGGAGCCGTTGTAATGGTGGCCCTCTCGATTCCCGTCTTCCTGCACCTGGGATCGGAGTTCATGCCTCCGCTCGACGAAGGCGCCATCCTCTACATGCCTTCCACCATGCCCGGAATCTCAATCTCCCAGGCGCAGACCCTGTTGCAGAGCACCGACCGCATCCTCGCCCGGTTTCCGGAAGTCGACCAGGTGTTGGGGAAGGCGGGGCGCGCTGAGACCTCGACCGATCCGGCGCCGCTGTCCATGCTTGAGACCGTCATCATCCTCAAGCCCCACTCCGAGTGGCGACATGTCGACACCTGGTATTCCTCATGGGCGCCGGATTTCACGAAGCCGCTGTTGCGCCACCTGACTCCCGACACCATCTCCTCGGAAGAACTCATTCGCCTGATGGACGAGAGCCTGAAGGTGCCCGGCCTGACCAACGCCTGGACCATGCCCATCAAGGGCCGCATCGACATGCTGACCACCGGCATGCGCACTCCGGTCGGCCTGAAAGTCTCTGGCGCAAGTCTGGCCACGATTGAGCAGATCGGAACTCAGATCGAGTCTCTGTTGCCCCGCGTCAAAGGCACGCGCGGAGTCTTCGCCGAGCGCACCGGCACGGGCTATTTCCTGGATTTCGACTGGAACCGCGAGAAGCTGGCCCACTACGGCTTGAGCATCGAAGAAGCTCAACTCGCAGTGGAGAACGCGATTGGCGGCGAGGACGTGACCACAGCCGTGCAGGGACGCGAACGCTACCCGGTCAACGTGCGTTACATGCGAGACTTCCGCAGTGATCTCGGCGCATTGCAGCGCGTGCTGGTTCCGGCGGGCGGTCAGCGGCAGGTTCCCCTGGGCGAACTCGCCGAGATTCGAACCAGCACCGGCCCGGCGATGATCCGCGACGAGAATGGCATGCTGACTGGCTACGTCTACGTCGATGTCGCCGACCGCGATCCGCAAAGCTATGTCACCGAAGCCGGTGCGTTGCTGAGCGACCAGCTGAAACTTGCTCCCGGATATGCCCTCTCCTGGAGCGGACAATATGAAGCCATGGAGCGGGTGAAGGAACGCCTCTGGCGCGTCGTGCCGCTCACCCTGGCGATCGTCCTGTTGCTGCTATACGCGAACACTCGTTCGCTCACCAAGACGATGATCATTCTCCTGGCAGTTCCTTTCTCCGCTGTGGGCGCAGTCTGCTTCCTGTATCTCGCCGGCTACAACATGAGCGTCGGCGTCTGGGTTGGTTTAATTGCGCTGCTCGGTATCGACGCCGAGACCGGCGTCTACATGCTGCTCTATCTTGATCTGGCCTACGAGGATGCCCGCCGCCAAGGTCGCATGCAGAACGTGGCGGACCTGGGTGAAGCGATTGTCCAGGGCGCCGCCAAACGCCTGCGCCCCAAATTCATGACCTTCGCCACCATGTTCCTCGGCCTGTTGCCGATCATGTGGAGTACTGGCACGGGTTCCGACGTCATGAAGCGCATCGCCGCCCCCATGGTGGGCGGGATCTTCGCCTCATTCATCCTTGAGTTGCTCGTCTACCCGGCGATTTACGGGGTGTGGCGCCAACGGGCTCTCCGGCACGAACCTGGAGACGAAGGCACAGTCAAACCGGAATACGCCGACCATCGCGAGCCCGTACGAAACGACTTCGTCACCCTGCAACTGCAGCAGTCGTCGGAACGACTGCGCTCCTAACCCCCGATTGGCCGATCGAGTCTGCCCGACAATCACGCCGGCCGAACCTCAATCAGCGATCTAGTCTCGTTGGAGTCTTGTCGACCTCGATCACTTGCGAAGTGGACACAAAGAAAGCTAGCCGCGAAGCGGCGCAAGAATAAAGCCCACGCCGCAAGCCGTTGGGAACAGCTGGCGCGACCGCCTGACCTGATTAATTCAGAACGAATCTAGTGGTGTTCGTGATCCATCCCGCCGTGGGTTGCATCCGTCGACGGGATCGCGCCTCCGCACGGGCCCACTACTTTCGCGGGTTTCGGCCGTTTCTTGTCTAGCGCTGCTTGGCAGGAATTGAAGACCTGGAGTTCCTTGGACGGAATCAGCTTGGCAATCTCCTTGTCCGTCTCCGTGTGAATTTCTTCGATCTTGGTGCGCTTCTGCTCAGCCGACGTTGCCGGATCATTGCAGACCGCATCGATCTTCACCTTGCTCTGATCTTCGATTTTCCACCGTCGATTGACCATGTCCGCGGTAAGGCTAGCCTGCTTCCAGCAGGGCGCTTCGGCGACTCTGCGTGGGCGAGGCGAGGCAGGCGCCTCCGGGGAGGCCGGTTCGGTTGGTGCCGCTTGTGGAGCTTCCGTCGATTGCCCGAACGCTGGCACAACCAACATCAGAAACACTACTGCAAGAACTCCGTATCGTAGAACTCTCATGAATTCAATCCCGATTGGAAAATGAACTTGATTGTCTAAGCTTATTCCTCTCGCGACAGCTCACGCAACGCCGGTACATTGTGCACCAATACTGCTTCCCGCCGCGCACTCACAATTCCTTGCGTCTCCCATTGACAGAGCAGCCGACTCACCGTGAACAACGTCGTCCCCGTCAATTGCGCCAGCTCCCGGCGAGACAGCGCAATCTCCACATGCCCGTCCTCCTGCTTGCCCACCTGATCCAGCAGGCGCACCAGTTGGCTGCTGAGTCGAGGCGCAACCTTCTCCGTCGAAATCTCGCGGAACCGCACTTCCAGATCATTCAGACGACTCTCAAGAACGTACGCCATGTTGCGCCGCAGCATCGGATAACGGTCCGAGATCGCGTCGAACTGCGTCGTCTCCCAGACCAAGGCCGATGACGGCCGCACGGTGCGCGCCGTGGAACAGTGCTCGCATCCTGCGCACAGTCCTACACCGCCCAGCACATCCCCTGGTCCGGTGAGCCGTAGAATGACTTCATTTCCATTTGTGCCCAACTGTGTGATTTTGGCAAAGCCAGAAACCAGAAGGACGACCTGGCGGACTGGGTCCCCTTCGAAAAAAATGGTCTGACGGCGCGAGAACTGCCGCTCCTGAGCAGTCGAGACAATCGCGATGCAATCGGCGACAGGAATATCGCTAAACGCCGCAAAGTGCTGCACGGACGCAGCCCGCCGCCTCAGCAGGGAGCCGGCATCCAGGGTCAAGTGTTCGCGCATGGATTGTGCACTCATTGGGCCTAGTATTTGCCTCGTTGTGAAAGGACAGTGCGAAGTAGATTCTGGGGCGGTCGGCCGTGATTCTGGAGCGTGTAGCTAGCCGGCTGCGACGTCGCAGAGAAATGCTCCCGCGCGCGACCAAAACGGCCCTGCACAGGCACCACTCCGGCGCTATGACATGAATGCGCCATTCCACTCCCCACCACAGGAGCTCTGGGCTACTGGGACCCCGAGCTGTTAACGATTTGGCGATCTTGAGCTGATTGGAAGGTTGCAGCGTGCGGCAGCGTTCCCCGGCTTCGCTACCATCCTTACTGATCGCTCGCTTGTTTACCGGCCCACGCAAGGGGGAGGTCCCGCAAAAAGCGCAATCCGAAGCAAGAGACGGACCTCTACCTATATCGGCCGCTGGGGGTCCGGCTCTCTTTTGATATCGTGGAACCAGGCTCCGATATTTGCTCTAGAGCAAATATCGCCCAAGATTTCGACAGCAAAGTCCAAAATTCAGGGAGCTCAAAATTCAGCTGAATTTTCACGACATTGTGCTCTGGAGCAAATCCTCGCCATCAAAGCTGGTGCTGAACAGTAAAAGCCAGAATCACCGGCTAAGTGCAAGAATTTTCATATTTCTCGGGTGGATCGCGAGGCGATTAGGAGGAAGATACTGGTGGCGGCGGTAGGACTCGAACCTACGACCTACGGATTATGAGACCGTCGCTCTAACCACCTGAGCTACACCGCCACGTTTAAAACAAAAGACTTATCAATGTAGCACGGGAGTGCTACTGCATGAACGCTGCATGATTGTGGTATACTGCTCGTGTCGGAGGCAATATGGGCCACATTCAACGCGGCTACATCTACGAAGGCAATTGCGCTGGCAAAACATATTTCTATGTCCGATATAACGTCACAAAGATTGTAGACGGTCAGCCCAAGCGCGTACAAGTCTCAGAGCGCCTTGTCGAGAAGGGCGCTTCCGCGTTGCCAGAAGAAGGCGGCGGAATTTATGAGATGAAAGGTCGCAAACCCTCCAAGGCCCTCAAACTCAAAGTTGAATCGTTCATGCTGAAGGTCAATCGCAATCAATACGCAAGAACGGGCAACGATCTATCAGCAGACATGCCAATCGCTGATTTCTGGGACCAGAATTACTTGCCCTACTGCGAGGAAATCGTCAAGCTGACGGGCAAGCCTCGGAAGAAACCCTCAACTGTTCGCGGCTACAAGCAAATCTGGAATCAGCATCTCAAGGCGCACTTTGCAAAGCTGACGCTGCGCCAATACGAGCCGTGCCTCGGTACTCGCTTCCTATCAAGTTTGACTAGCACTCAGGGGCGAAATACGTTGAAGCACATCCGAGCGCTAGGCAGTTCGATCTTTAGCCGTGCGGTCGTTGAGGAACGAATCAAGATGAACCCGTGGCACGATGTCTCGATGCCCGAGGATGCCATCGAACCGGGGCAAACGCAGCACTACACGCTTGAAGAAGCCGAAGACATGATTTCCGCGCTAGTCGATCATGTGGACTGTCAGCTCATTGTCGCCTTGTCCTGCTTCCTCGGTTTGAGGCCAGGAGAAATCGCTGCGCTTAAGTGGGAGGACTTCGATTCAGAATCCGTTCATATTCGCCGCTCGGTTGTGCGCGGCATCGTGGATACGCCGAAGACGCCCGAGAGCATGGCCGAACTGCCACTTGTTGACGACCATATTCTGATCCCGCTGGCACTGTGGCGGCAAAAATCGGGCAATCCGAAGATCGGATGGGTATTCCCGAGCCAAAACAATACGCCTGTTGATCTGCATAACTTGATCGCTCGCGTCATTGTCCCGCACATCAACGGCTCGGACGAGTGTGTCCCGTGCAAGCAGACTCCGGAGAAATCCCTCGTCACTTGGAAGGGTCTTTACGCCGGAAGACGCGGAGCTTGCACACTGGTTATCGAGCGGACGAGCAAGGCGGAACTCGCGCAAGCACTGCTTCGCCATAAGTCCATGAGTACGACGTTGAACGTCTATAAGAAAGCTATTTCGCCCGAGGCATTCAAAAGCGGACTGAAAGCATTGGCCGCTGGTTACGAAGCGAAAGCGTAACGGAAACTATGACACTCGACAGGCGCGGACACAATTGGTCCGACGCTTACGATATCCGGAAAGTGAAATTCCGTCCGCAGATATCCCTTCTGCAAAGATTCTTCGCCTTTGTTCGGAAACTGTTCGGGCGGGGCTTCTAATCCGCTTTCCGTATAAGCTCAGACTTGGCGTCGAACAGTAATCCGCACTTCGGGCAAACCATCCGCTGCATATCAACCCGCACAACTTCAGCCGGAGAAATCGAATACCCGCACGACGGACAAATCGCATTCAGTGCGGCGAGAACTTTCGCCCGGTCGATTCTATTTCGCTGCAAGGAATTCCCCTCCGGCGTTGAAATCTAACACAATTATAAGGCGAACACAAGGCGAAGATGTATGATGTGTGAAGGCTGCCGCAAAGTGAGGCCAACGTGTACCCGCTCGATTCCTAGCGCTCTGGAACGAAGCGCATGAGTGTTACTATTTCAAGCTTAGAAAGCCCTTTTGAGTGCCCTGATTTCGTGTACCGAAACAAGCCAATCCGCGCGGCTGGACAGGACATCAGTACGCTGCCCACTTACACGATTCCGGAAGCAGCAGCATTCCTCGCAATCAGTCCCCGGACTCTGTTCGATTGGTACGCCGGGCCGACACCAGTGCTTAAGGCTTCGGGCGAGTATTCAGGGCGCTTTTCTCTCCTTTCATTTCGAGATTTAGAAGAAGCCTACAAAGTTCACATACTTCGGTCCCGTGACCGCTTGTCGCTCCAATATCTCCGCAAGGCTATGACCGAGGCCCGCGAGGATTATGCGACGGGGCATCCTCTAATCGACCGCGCTCGTGATCTTGCCGTTTTCTTTGATAAGAAGAAGAACAAGCTAGTGATGAGCCTTCCGGGCCGAGGGCGGAGGCCGCGCCGCTCCATTGCCCTCGCAAGCCCCGAGACGGCGGCTTACATTCCTGAAGTCGTTAAGACATGGGGGAGGCGCATCGTCAAGGACCGACGAGGACGAACGCAGATTTTTCCGTGGCGCTTCTTCAAGAGTGACGAACTCAGCCGCCCGGTCACCCTCGACCCCGAAGTCATGTCAGGTCGCTTGGTCGTGTCAGGAACAAGAATTCCAGTCAGCACTTTATGGAAAAGAAAATTGGCTGGCGAGGTCCCCGAACGCATAGCCGAGGACTACCGAATAGACGCTGATCTCGTGAAGAAAGCGCTAATGCACGTTGATGTACACCAAAAAGCGGCGTGAACGGTGCGTACTCTTCTTAGAGGATTTCTTTACTGAATCCGATGCTGCACGTTTGCGAGAACACTATGGGGGAGTCGAGTGTTTCGGGGCGCATTTTCGCGATCCTACGCGCCGCGTGCAACAAAAAGTAAGCGACGGTCAAATTATTGACTTTTGCAATAAGCGGGGATGGCTCCTCGTGACTCCAGACAGGGACATGAGATTTGCTCACGTTCAAGAAATCCAAAGTACTGAGATAGCAATCTTAGCAACGGCGAATAACAACTCTTCAACTACGGAATGGGTGGATGCCCTTATAAAGGGCCGGGCTGAAATCGAAAGATATTTCAGAAAGCATCAACGACCGTGCTTTGCAACCTTCAATCGCAGCGGAAAGATTACTTCGGCAGTAACGATTGGCCCCGAGCGGTATACGCGCCGAAAGGCCGCGTCCTGAAAAGTCCCTGTGTGTGGACGATATCAAACGACCAAAGAGGGAGCTAGAATAATTGTGTCATGACGCTTGGTATTACGATCTGTCCGCATTGCAAAGAGCAAACTCGCGTTCCCGGTGGATTCGATGAAATTCGCATGGGCTGGGCTACCTGTGACCACTGCCTAAGCGAGTTCCTTATTGTCGATAACGTGCCGATGACGGAGGAGCAATATAGAAAGGGAGGCCGGGTCCAATAACGGCGCTTCTGTATCCAAGGTCACCGATTGCTTGCCTTGACGTGCGGCGGAGGGGATCACGCGAAAACTTGATGACGTGCCCGGACGCAGCAAGTAGGATTGTTTTCGAGAAAACCAAAATGTCTGATCAAGTGATGTCCCGAGCCGAAGTCGAATCGGCTGTCTTATCTGATGTGGTCACCCGGTTCGCAGACCTCAAAGCTAGTACGCCAAGACCAGACCTGATAGTTAAATACAGGGATTCGAAAGTCCTGACGGACCTAACGAACAGGAATGTTCTTCGTCGGAAGAATATGGGGGCGGTGAAGAGTACTTGCCGACCGCCGCCGCATTCGAGTTCTCTGGAAATGACCCATACAAGCGAACTGCCAAACTAGGTTTGACTCTTGTTTTGCATGCTTTGCAAGACATGGGACTCAGAGGCCCAAAGGAAGTCGGCTACACATTCGATGAATTGAAACGCCACGTTGAAGAAATGTTTCCGAATCGCTTTCACGATGCCGGGACACTGACTCTTGGCCTCTACCTCGCCCAAGACTTTGGTGTGCTCGGCGGATTTCGTTTCAACGCTCCAAGCGATACGGAAATTGTCTGGTTTCAAATAGGTGAAGGCGCGATAACGATGAAGGACATTGACGGCCAATGGGATATTGTGACCGCACGCTACGCGCATCCCGACGACTTGGCTTATGGTCGCACCGTGGAGGACATCGAGAAACCACTCGTTAACGAAGGAAACGCCGCGTGGGAGGAAATAGAGCCCCTTGGTTCAGGCGGACAGAGTACCGTTTCTCTTGTTCGTCGTCCTAAGAGGGTCAAAGAACGGTACAAAAGTGTCAATTCACTGAATCGCCCGCCGTGGCCGACAAAGAACGAAGGCGTAGAACGGATCAAGATTCTCGGGGAATTCGCTGAGGCCGTATGGCAATATGCACGTCCTGATGAGCCCGAGGAACTTGGAGCACTGAAGGTTTTCAAGCTTAAGCCGGAAAGCTCCGCGCTTGAGCCTCTGCCCGGATCGGAGGATTATCGGGCAATAGAGCGGCTCAAAAATGAGATTGCAGTACTCAGTCAAAATCGCCGAGGTCTTCCAGAACTTTTGGACTCGGATGTTGCCCAGCGCCGGATTGTGACTGAGTACTTTGAGGAGGGCACGCTAGAAAAGCAGCCCTTCCGCTACAGAGGGCAAGTGCTTCGTGCTCTCAAAGCATTCCGGTCGCTTGTCGAAACGGTATCCGATATTCACAAAGACGGCTACGTCCATCGAGATATCAAGCCCGCTAATGTGTTCATCCGCAAAGACGACGAACTTGTGCTTGGAGACTTTGGAATCGCTTTCATTCCGGGACAGCCTGAACGAGTAACGTTCACTGACGAGCGCGTCGGACCTCGTGATTACATGCCTCAATGGGGAGACATTGGTGAGCGGCTGGAAAATGTTCAGTCGAATTTCGACGTGTATATGCTAGGAAAGTTGTTGTGGTGTATGGTCAGTGGAAATCGCAAACTCCCTCGCGAATATCATAGACGATCCGACTATGACCTCACAAAACAGTTTCCGAACGAGCCAGAAATGCGGGTTGTTAACGATATTCTGGATAAATGTGTTGTCGAGGAGCCCCATCACTGCCTCAAGTCAGCCCGAGAGTTGCTGGAAGTCGTTGACAATAGATTAGCGGCCTTCGGAAGCGGAGTGCCGCTGTCGGATGAGCAAGGAATGCTGGTTCTTCCTTGTCGTGTATGCGGTAAAGGCTTCTATCAAGAGCACACTACCGCTCGCTTGCAAACGGATGCGCACCCAATCTTGTTGCGAGTGTTTGTTTGCAACGTTTGCACGCACTACGAGTTCTTTGCGCCCGGTAATCCAGACGAAGCCGCTCAGAGAGACTGGAAGCCGTGGCGTGCTAACTGAGTCCGGAACAAGAAATGCGGGGCTCGGCCATAATCTCCCAATGTGCGGGCGATACCGAGGAGCACTCTCTTTTGCCTCCGCAGCCGTGTTGTGAAAAGCGATCAAGTCACTCGGAACATACTTCGTCGTAATCCTGAGTGGAAGAGTATGATCTCGGGCTATGGCCAGACCCATCGTTCTGCCAAGTGCGAAACGTAGACGTGGCAATCCGAACTGGGGTAAGCCTCTGCTGCCCCTTCCGACCCTTGTGACAGAGTTCGAGACGCAGGTTAAACGACTGGGGCTCACTAAGGCGCAGTACGTTACTTCAGGACCTCTAAGGCGCTGGTGCAAAGACAACAAGAATCGGTGCTACGTTCCCGAGTGGCTGCTTGAGGAGTGGGGACTGACAGTCGAGTCGATTTTCACTGGCGTTGCATAATCTCCAGATCGCGGGCCGATATGACATGTGTCAATCGATAAAGACCATGTTAGAATTCCGCCCACTATGCGGACACTAGACATCGACCAACTTAGACGGGAACGTGAACAACTAACAAAGCGGATACAGCAATTGGATGTTCTCTTAGACGCTGTGGCGGCGTTTGACGGCACCGCCCCGAAGAAAGCCGGGAGACCAAGGGGCAAGGGCCGGATGTCTGCCGCTGGACGGGCGGCAATCGTTCGCGCTCAGAAAGCGCGATGGGCCAAGGTCCGCGCCGCGAAGAAAACGGCCAAGACCTAATCCGTTTTCCGGATGCGCAGTAAAGCGGAACGCTTGAAGAATTCAACGAACGGGGGAAACCAATGACAGAAACGAAGATTAGCAGGCAATCCTACGAGCAACTGAAGGAACGGGCAGAGCAGACGGGACGCCCGGTACAGGAATCGGTGGACGCGGCTCTACAGCAGTTCATCAAAGACAACGAGTAAACAGGGCCGGAAGTTCAGTACCCGCTCGGGGCGACTCGGGTGGGATTTTCTTTGTCCGCGTTCCGTACTTACGGACCTATCTGCTATCATTGCCCGCCATGAACCTACAAAGCATCGTTACGGAACTAAAATCAGAGCGCGACAAACTAAACCGGGCGATCTCTGCCCTGGAAGGTGTAACGGGCAACTCTAACTCATACGGAAACCGGACAGTCGGACGCCCGAGAGGGGCTCGAAGGAAACTCACCGTCAAGGCTCTGGCGGCGATTCGCCGGGGTCAGAGACGCCGAAGGCGACGTGAGAAGGCGGAGAAGAAAGCCTAAGCCTACCCGTCGTCCGACCCACTTCTCTTTCAGAATCCCCTCCGCGCCTTCAATGCGCTTCCCCCGCAGAAGGAGTAGCCCTATGAGGCTGCACAGTGTTATCGTCCTGCTTATTTTGTGTCCCACAATTTATTGCCAAAACCTCCCACAACCACTTACCCAAGTCGAGGCCTGTCGAAATTTCAAAAGTTCGGTAGTGCAAGTTGACACCAGTACAATGCACGGTACTGGATTTATCGTTGACCCAAGCGGTTGGATCGTAACAGCGCTGCACGTCGTCGCCGATCCGAAAACCTTGGTCAGACGTGAAAATATTTCTGTATCAATATTTGGGCATCCGAACCACATTCCCGCCGAGATCATCTCCCCATTGGATAATGTCGCACGGCTCCGAGATTTCGCGATTCTCAAAATCGACAAAACGATGTTGCCTGCGTTGGGTTTGGGAAATGAAGTCGACGCCGAAAAGGGTTCCCCAATCGCCATTATCGGGCTGCCACTCAGTGCCACCCTCGGCGTCTCTGCTAATCGCATGACGCCTTTTTGTTTGGCGGGTACGATAGCGGCGAAGACTCGCTCACACTCGGGAATCTTCAATTCCTCAAGATTATTTACTTCCAAGGTGTATCGGTAAAGGGCATATCCGGCGCACCAATCATTTTGCTCCAGACTGGCAAGGTAATAGGCATCGTCAGTACCAAACTTACTGGAATCGGACCAGCTCTTGACGACGTTAGGAAAAACACAAGTGCTGGTGGTGACGTTCAAATCCTCGGTACACAAGGAAATCAATTTGGAATTGGATATTCGGTTACTGCCATTATTAACGTGTTGGACGATCAACTCGCCAACGGACTGGGCTCCGGCACTGGGGCATCTGATGCCGCCGTTGCCCTGAATACAACAAAGCAAACCTATGATCGCCAGCACTCTAAGAAGTGAGCGAGAAAACCCAAGCTCAGGACCTGCCTACGCAGAAGTCTTGTACTCACTGGGGAAGGACGGGAACTTGTGTGCCCTGCTGTCTGGCGCGAGCTTGGCCACGTAGCAATCCTCATGCACGGGCTGCCCGCGTTCGTCGAATTTGCAGCTTGAAAGCTGCACGGGCATGCCACACATGCAGCAGAACGGAGTTGCTCTCAGAAGGGGAGTCATAACTGGGTCACCTGCGGGCAACTTTACAAGCCCGTGCACATATTGCATCTCCTTCGAGGAGAGCTCATTACTTTGGTCATGTACTTCCGTGCATTCAAGTAGCTTTCGCGGCGTCCCCGGCTCAAAGTTTGTTGTCGCGGTCTCACCCGTGAAGAAACGGCTATTCCGAGGTGACGAAATGACAGTTGATCTTGAATTAGGGGAATTAGAGTTTTTGATGCAGTTGGTTAATCAAGATTTCTGTGCCAAACAGCGGGCGACTCACGAGCCCACTCCGTTTGAAGCCAGTGTTTTTAGAAAGTTGGCGGACGGCAGGCAAAACACAATGGTGCAAGAAAGGCCAAAGGAGAATAACAAATGAAGGTTGATTTGAACGAACAGGAGTTGTTTTCTTTGATGGTGTTGGCTAGCACGGATCACCGCGAAAAGAGGAGCAAAGGTGTTGACGTGGTTTTCGAGGAATGTTTGGAATTGAAGTTAGTTGAGGCCCTGTTGAAAGAAACAGGGAAGTGGCCCCCCGCGTTCACCGAGAACCAACGATTAGAGGCTCTACGTTTGATTGAGGAAACCGAATAAAACCGCTGCGTCCACGCCGCCCGGATGTTCGTTCAACTTGCCCGTAACTGGGGCCGCTACCCAACCGTTGCGCTTACAGGAAAAATTCGTTGAAAATCAGCCTTTGCTTTTTCTGTAGCCCACGGGATGTTGATGTCGCCACAGACTGCGCAAAAATCCTGTACGGGGATGATGCCAACCCAATCGGGGCTGGTGTGGCTATTCAGCCACCTTAAGATATTCTCTCGCGTAAACTCACCAATGTTGCGGAGTTCGTATTCGTCCAAAGGATACCGGGAAAGCGACACTGCCCCTGCGTACTCGATATATGCTTTCATAATGTGGAAAGGTTAACTCCTGCCGTAGGCATATTTCAAGTTACTCCGAGAAGAGTCACGTTCCCGGCTGTGAAGCGGCGTTCCCGGCCAACAAGTAGCTGTATCCGGTTTCCGTACGTCGCCCGTAATCAGGCAACAGCTATCTGCTCAAGCCCGACGCCCATAGGCGGCTTGCGGATGGTCGCCCGTAATGATTCCCATTTGCGAAGGGCGTTATTATTTTGACGGGCTAATCCCTGCTCTGCGGGTGTCATCCAGAAACAGTTCCCCGGTTCATAATTGCCCCTATCTAAGATTCGCCTTAGCGCGCATTATTCATATATTCCAAGGGTGGACAAAAGCCTCCTCTGTTACAAACATCTCCATAGACCTGTTTGCGGCAACAAAAGAGGCTTCTGGATGTCTGAAGATAGCACAACACAGTGTTTGTTGTTCCCAGGAATTTTTCGCAAGCCTTGTAGTGGCCCAGTTCGATCAGCGAGAGGGGAGTTCCGACGGTGGAGCCCTGCTGCTGAAGGCCGCCGATCGGCACTATGGATTGGTGGAGGGACTGAGCTCCTGCCTACGAGACGAGCGGCAAGCAGGCAAGGTCGATGCCGTTCCTTGCGCCAGTTGGTGGCGCCAACGAGTGTTCGCGATCGCCTGCGGTTACCCTGACGCCAACGATTCAGCCCGCTTGTCCGAGGATCCAATTCACAAACTACTTGTGGATCGCGATCCAATCGAGGGGCGCGACCTGGCTTCGCAGCCGACCTTGTCGCGTTTCGAGAGCGGAATTGTGGGTAAAAGAACTCTATCGCGTGGGCGAGTTCCTGGCGGAGAGTGTGCTCCGGCGTCACGCCAAGCGGCTACGCCCATCGCGCCTATCGCGTCACCATCGACCTGGATCCGACCGACGATCCCACGCACGGCGCACCAGCGGTCCTCCTTCTTCAACAGGCCTTGCGACACCTGGTGCTACCTGCCGGTGATGGGTTTTGTCAGCTTCAACGACGAACCCGAACAGTATCTATGCGCCGCGGTGTTACGGCCCGGCAACGTGGACCGCAGCGGCGGGAGCAGTTGCCATCCTGCGGCGGTTGGTGAGAATGATTCGTCACCATATTCCTGGAGTACAGATTCGGGTACGCTTGGATGGCGGTTTCGCGCATCCTGCTGTGCATGAAGCTGCTGGACAGGCGCAGCCCAAACTCGAGTATGTCGTCGCGATGGCCAAGAATTCCGTGTTGAAGCGCGTCGCCGAAACCGGAATGCGGCAAGCACGCCAGCTTATCCCAGCGCAGCGGAAAGACCGAACATATTTACGGAGAGGTGCGCCTGCCAGGCCGGGAAATGGCGCGTTCCGCCCAACGTCATCATCAAAGCCGAAGTCGTCCGCGCCGCCGACAAAGACCCCAAGGACAATCCCCGTTTTGTCATCACCAACATGAAACAAAGTCCACGATGTGAGTGCCGAACGGGTCTACTGCTGAGCGCGGTGACATAGAGAACCGCATCAAGGAACTGCACGACCTCGAAATAGAGCCGCACCAGTTGCACCAGCTTCTGGGCCAACCAGTTTCGTGTCCTACTCACCGCCGCTGCCTACGTCCTGATGCAGGAGTTGCGCTTGCGGGCTGCCGGTACGGCTTGTGCCCGCGCTCAAGTTTGCATGTTGCGCGAACGACTGTTGAAGCTAGGCGCTCGGGTCTTGGTCGTCGGTACGACGCGTCGTCGTCCATCTGCCCGCTTCCTTCCCGTTTCTACCAGCTTTCCGTCGAGTCGCTCTGGCGCTCGGCGCGGCAACCGGCTAAATCCCTCTTCGCAGTTTACGAACTCAATGACAATCCACACCGGCAACGGTCAGGGCAACCCTGTCTCTCGATCCTGCAATTCGACATTCCGATACCAGAATTCTGCGATTCTCTCGCTCGACCAACCCCAACTAATGGGATTTATATCCTACCTTGCACTACTGACTGTCGTTCGTGATCACTTCACGAATAATGCAGGCTAGGGTCTTCCCTTTTGGCCGATGTTTCATATCGGCGAGGAAGCTGCGGAAGTCTGCCCATCTATCGCAAACGGAAACTCCTTTGCCGCCGTATGTCAGATAGTTCCTGTGGCGAGGGTTGCGGCACCGGATCATCATCTTTCTCCACGAGACGTATGCGCGGCTTTTCCGCCGCCTGACGTATGTCCGTGCGGCAATACCCAAACCGAATTTCTGGGACCGTACGGCTTGCTCCGATCTAATTTTCCTAGCCGACATCCTTCAGGACAGCCTCCCATTGCCCGTAATAACTCCTGAAAGTCAGGCCAGCCGGGGCGGGCTCTCTTCAGCCACGTTTTATATTCGGTAGCTTAGATAAACCCAATTTTGGTCGGCTAAGGCATCCGCAAGATTCAGGAGCGGCTCTTCGTCCTAGACAATATGTCTCGATCACCCGCCCGCACTCTTTACCGTTCCGGAGTACCGTGCAACGGGCGGCCCATATCCGAATACCTTGTTTATTTCGTTTGCCTGTGTCGCGAAGAGCTATCAGGTGCCCGTAAGTCCGTCCTGTTCTATCTAGCCTTTGCCGCATCTTAGTCTCCTAATAACTATTCTATTGCCATCGATAAGATTCGGGCCTCCGGGTATAGGACTAATTGCAGGGTAGATGGGACCCAACCTTGAGACTTGTCAGGTTTTCCGGGCCATAGGGTACCTTGTACGGTTTCCGGACAGTGGGTCCCGCTGGGCGAACATGCCCCGGCATGTCCGGGAAAAGGGGTACCTAAATAACAAAATGTAACCACCCCGCTGTGCCGCCGACCGGAACAAGTACCGAGGGGACAGTACGTACCCGTCAACCGGACAAAAGTAGTACTTCAGGGAGTAATCAGGATTTTCGACCGCGTCTTCTAACCGGAGCGCCGAGCCCGAGCAAAGAGTTCTCCCCAGACGCATAGGGGGCGATTTCTCCCCGAAGTATTTCGACCGTTGATTTCCTTGGAGGAGGGTATCCCTCCGGTTGCGGGCAATGATTGGTTGCGAGCGAGCAATTCTGGTAACTAACTCCTTACGGGCGACCGAGGTAGGTCAATGTCGCTTAGTGGCCGTGAAGTGGCAGCGGGCGTACATCGAGCGTGCAAGTAGTGGAGTAGTCTTGCGTTGACCATTAGTTACAGACTGCTTCGTGCAAGCTAAGTCTATGCGGACGAGCTTGTACGGTTTCCGGATGGCCCGGAAGCCCGCAGGATCGAACTAGGCGCTAGAATGGGCCGCCGTGACGCGCTGTGGCGTCCTGTAAGGCGATCTCGCGTCGAGCAAGCCCGGACATCACCAGAGCCCGAGCAGCCAATTCTGGGGCTAATTCTTACCCGCCAGCCAGGGACGCCCGGATCGGGTGTTAGCGTGTCGATAGCGTGCTTATAGCGTGCCGATAGCTATACAGGGTTCTCACGTATGAGATCGGTCTTGCCGACCGCGTGTCGTTTTTCCTTGTCTGTGTTATCAATTACTTACAAAGCGTGCTGCATGATGCATTGCATGATTAGCTTGTGTCTATTTTGCACTACCTGTTGCCCAAAAGACACACATTTTCTCCAAGAAGTAAAGAGCGTGGTGGTATCCGTTCTAAGTCCAAGTAATTCTTGAACAATAATTTTGGATTAGTTAGTCGGATCGGCTTTAACTGGGATGCTCGGCGGTGACCGCTCCGTGCCTAAACGGCACTCCGCGAGATGTACGTTATCCGTATATTCATCTCCGACTCTTACAGCCGATATCTATTACCTTGCCCTACGCCGTCGCATTCGAGGTATCCCCTGATCTCATTCTCTGTTAGACCGTCTAGGTTTGGTTTCGGGCTTCGAGGATTGATTGCGGGCGACCCCTGCTATCCGGATTGGACAATGATTGGTTACGGGCGTCCCACCTTGTACGGTTTCCGGACGTTTGTCGGACAATAAATCGGCAGTAGCGACTAGCCGTTACTGGCTCGGCGCATCATCTTCCTTGGACGGGATAGGGGTGCAGGAATGAGATTCGAACTGTTTCGCTACAGTGTCATAGAGCGCCCCGTGGGGAAATGGAATCGTTAATCGGCAGTTTAAGCACTCCAGAAATCGGCCTGCGGGGGACATTAGGATAGCGAATCGCTTCGGGGACGGCGAAGGGGGAATGACTGGCAACGCATACTCCAACTGTCCAGTACGAGACCAATGATACGCCCGTTTGCGGGCAAGAATGAAGTCACGGGCTACGGGCGACCTGTACGCTTTCCGTACAGCCATTCCGTCCGTTTTCCGTACTGCTAGGGCAAAGGTTCAGGCTGTCCATTCCGGAATATTGGTCAAATCCAATTCAGGCATCGACGCCAGATTTAATTCGGGAATCGTGTCTAGCTCGCTCTTGTCTCCGTATCTTCCGGCATCCATTTTCCGTACAGGCTCGATCTCGGGTTTCGGGCTACGGGCTTCTCAACCATCAGGTTGCCGAGATGGTGATAAATGAATGACTATGTCCGGGCAGAGTTCGGACACCATTATCGCCAACCCGAGACATGCTCCCTGACCGTACGCGATATCCAACTCCCACACTAGATCGTAATCGATCAGCAATTGCGTCCTATCCCTGATCCCGTCGCCGTACAGGATATTGACTGCTCGCTCGCGATTCTCGGACGCCGTCGCCTCTGTGTACTCATGTCCATTTTCCGTATACGGCAGGCATAGTCCTTCGCCTTGGCTTGGAGACTATTGACTATTAGCTATCGAGCGGCTTCTGTTCCTCCACCCAATCCGTAGTTCAGCGGGCAGGTTGTCGAGCACTTCCATCTCGTCGTCACTAACTGTGCGATAGCGTCGTCTGGCGTGCGGTCATGGTCCCGCGCCTTTCATGCAATGCTTCCCGCTCCTCCGGGCTGTAGCCATTAGTTGTCTGAGGTTTTAGTTCTGACTTGAGAGAGCGGGCGGGCTCTGGTTTTGACTTTAATACCCCTGACTCTACTTCCGCTGAATCTAATAACCCTGAATCTACTTCGTGGATGATTATTTCGTCTCGGTCGGGAGACGATATTTTCGTCCCGGTCGCGGATCATTTAATCGTCTCGGTCGGGAGATGATTATTTCGTCTGCGGTGGACGCAGTTATCCCGCCTGCCGTCGCTGATTATTTCGTCTACCGTTCCTCGTTTAACCTTGAAAATAGGCACGTTAAATTCGCCGTCTAGCCGACGATGTTCTCCGACCTTTTTCAAGCCATCCGGTTTGTACTAGGAATTTACGCCAGCGCTGAAGGGTGCTTTTGTTGATATCCAGAGCGTCACAGATTGTATCCACGGTCGGCCACGATTGACGGGCTTTGCCCTCACGGGCGTAGTGATACATCCAGATTTTGAAAGCGACGCCCGGAAGCCGAAAGACTTCCTTGTCGTCACAATAGAACTTTTTGAAAGGGCGCGAGGCGGGTTTTAAAGAGGCGGGTGTAATTGCGGGGGTTGTTGCTGGGGTCTCTGTCATGTTCCTCTCTCTGTCGGGGTCTGAAATTACCAGCCGAACTGTTCTTTGTGCTCGGCTAGGGCGGTGCTTACTTCTACTAGGTCTGTGTCGGGCAAGGATTGGAGGACATCGCCTTGGCTGCGGCGGGTTACGGTGTTTGTCTCGTACGTGATCTGGCGGAGGGCCAGAACCTTCTTGAGCGCTTCTCGGGCTTTCTCAGTCATTTCTATGTTCCTTTCGCTTGAGGTTTTCCTCACTGGCGAATCTATGCGAGGATTATTGTTGGATGTGTTACGGGCGAGGGTCAGTACGGAAAACGGAGCGGTTTACGCTCGGGAGTCTGGCTTGAGAGAGATCACAGCTTATTATATCAAGTCCGCCTAAGTTCGGGCGTCGGGCTCCGGCTTCCTTGCACGTCGGGTATATTCGTTATCTCCGATGATGAGTAGCCACTTGAACTCATTGCCAGTCTTACGGGCGGCATCGACCTGTAAACAGCCGCACGAGCGAGAATGCCCTGACTTGAGATGAATCCCGGTTGTGACTGTGTAATTCCAGCAGTCGCAGCGGCAAATCCACTGTACGTGCCCGTTACATCTTTTGCCCGTGCGGTCGAGGGCCACTAAGCGGCCAAAGCGCTGCCCTTCAAGTTCTAGTTTTCGTCCCATGATGGTGATTGAGTTTGTTACGGGCGAGGTCGTTCGTTTTCCGTACTTGGCTCGGGTAATGCCGGATGCTCGCCGTAATAGCACGCAGGCGACCCGTCTGCGTGAACCCATTGCGCGGATTGGGCCGCGATGACTTGCCGAATGGCCTTGCTGCAACTACAGAGGAAAATGGGTTGCTTGTTCATAACTCGGCGGGCAATGGCAAGCCCCGATCCTCGAACGCTTCGCGGATTGCTTTCGATTCTGCGTGATTTCGATAATAAGCGGCGATCAGCTTATCGTCCGGCTGCCGCTTGAACCCCGCCCCGATTTTGTGAATCTTGGCTCCGCACGTCTTCGTTTGTCCGCGAATGATGTTGTAGACTCCACCACTGAATTCCTGTCCACATGGGCAGCGAAGCCAATATTTGAAATCGCCTTGAGCATTCCGAGGTAGCAACTTCAGAACCTCAAGCCCGTTGATTGTCTGACCGACGTAGGTTTCGATGGCGGGCATTTATCCGCCATAGCCCGTAGATCGGGGGCCTTTAACGTGTGGACTGCCGATTACTTCGTGACATGTGCTTACGTTGCCGGTCTGCTGGCCCGCGCCTACAATTTCCCTCTCCATCGGTTGGCCGAATCGGGCGGCGAAGGCGATCTTCAGGCACCCCGAACACGGGCAATCTTTGATGTAGTCGTGTATAGGTATCATTGTCATTAGCTCCTTATTCGTTTTCTGTACCGCTAAACCGAGTAGAGGGTAGAAGTCAGAACAAGACTTGTCGGACTGAAAACTGCTGCTTGCGCCGCATCATCCTGCGTATTCGACTTCGGGTTCCAAGTGAAACCGTACGATCCATTCGCCGCAGAGGCCAACCCGCTATTTCCGTTCATCACAACCAGTCCGTTGAACGTGCTGGCATTCGCCGGGTTCGTAACGTTCACCTTTTGTCCTACGGTGACGCTCGGCTGGAATTGAATTGCGACTTTATTGTTGATGACCCACAACACGGCAGTATTTCCGGCCAGTACCGCAGCCACGACAGCGTTGTAGGTAGACTGATTAGGATAGAGAGTTGTAGTTGCCATAATAGAAAGCTCCTTTTACTAGTACCCGCGAGCTAGCACCTTCGCGAAGGGCAGGCATAGCGGGTCATTGATCGGTTCGGCTTGCAATTTCGCGATGACCGTCGCTAGTAACGGCTGGCTCAATTGCTGAACCACCGAATCAGGGGAGACGGTAGCCAGCGGAGTCCAAAGCGGACTGCCTCCGGTGTTGATGTAAAGAATTCTCCGGATAGTCCAGACTAGCAACAACGGGTTGGACTGGCTGCCGCTCGTTTGCGGAAAGGTTGATTCGATTGGTGGTGGGTTAGGGTCGCCTCGGAAAATATAGTCAAAGGTTGGCATGATTTATTCGGTTCCTTATTAGGGCATCATTTCTTCCGGGCTCCGGGCACTTTGCCGACCATCGGCGTTCCACTGTTTGGAGGTAGGCCCGGTACATAGCTCATTGAAATCGGAAATTGCTTGTTCATGTTGTCTGCTCCGAACTAACCCAGAAGATGCAACTTATTGTCAACTGGTGATTCGATTGCCGTTGGATGCTGTACGGTTAACGGACAGGTTACTCCGGTGACTCGGAGTCCCGGACGCCCGAATCTCACAAAACGAGCGACAATTGAAGGAGGAGGTATTTACGCCTAACTTCAAGGACAGAACGGGCGAGCGGTTCGGGCGACTCATGATCTTACGTGTGATGGGGAGAAACAAGCACAGACAAACGCTTTGGCAGTGCGCTTGCGACTGTGGAAACGTGATTACAATCCCGTCGTGTCGCTTCGTAACAGGAAATACTCGCAGTTGCGGTTGCTTAAATCGCGAGCGGTTATCAGAGCGCTTCGGGCGGAAGTTTACGCACGGGCACGCCACCGGAGGGACTGTGTCGCCAACATACCGCTCGTGGCAGAGCATGCGGAATCGTTGTCTGTATACGGGAGATCGCTGTTACTCGACATACGGGGGAGCGGGTATTACCGTCTGTCCGCGCTGGCGAGAATCCTTCGAAGCGTTCTTCGCGGACGTGGGCGAACGTCCAAGTGGCAAAACTATCGACCGCATAGACGGCTCCAAGGGCTATCTTTGCGGGCGCTTTGAGTGTTGCGGGCAGGATGAGACCAATTGCCGTTGGGCAACGCCAACAGAGCAGACACGAAACCGAAAGGCTACAAAATTATCATCCGCCAAGGTGATTGATATCCGGACTAGGCGAGCGGCTGGTAGAGACCGACGATCCATCGCCCGTTCACATGAGATTAAGCCCCGCAACTGCGAGTGAAGTCGTTAAGCGCAAAACATGGGCGGATGTCGGCTAGGACCACACGAGCGTTGCGAGGTTAATGGGCGTCGGCGTATTTGGGATGTAACCGCGGAAACCGGGATGACTTCGGTTCCGTCTGCGGCATAAACCGTGATTCGGTAAAATGTGTTCGCTGGAAGCAGGCCCGTGTTCGAATAGATCGCCACGGCGGGGCTGATCTGCCCGCTGGCCTTAAGAGTTACTGTTGCTTTAATCCAACACTACTTGATTAGGCGTGCCCGATTGCCCATCATGAGATAACTGCATTACGAGATAGCCCTTACGAGGGGATTACCTTGGGGGTCCGCAAAAGTCGCGGTGATTGTCTGGTCTGTGGCCATGATTTATCCGTCCCTTATTAGAGAATGAGGGGGAAGCGACACCGAGCTGAAATGTTATAAGACACGTTTGTATTCGGAACGGTCAATAGCTGAGGGGCAGAGGCGGTTGTACCATCGGCGGCATAAGCCGTAACGACGTACTGGCAAGTCGGTGTCAGCGCGCTAGTGGAAAATACGTATTGGGCCGGAGATGAAGATACGTTCCCGTTGCTGTCAAGCGTGATCTTGAAATAGAGGTCCGATCCCTCGATAACCTCGGTGCCTGCCGTGTATATTTCGACTGGATTATTGATCTTCATCATCAGATACCCAAACGCGAGTGGATGCCCGAGGAAGTCCTGATATCCGCCGCCGACAAGCTGGACAAGATCAACGATTCGATGAACGACCGCGAACACAAGGTCTTGATCGACCTGCGTGTAGATCGTCGCGGGCACGAGGCGCTGCGCCACGATTAAAACGTCAAGTCCTGATCGACCCCGGCGCACGCTCGGAGAACCGAACACTACCTGAAACGCTAAATCCTGATCGGACTTGCGCTTATACAACCGTCATCGAGGTCCTCGTTAGCTTACAGTCTCGAAGCCAGTTTGAATACTATTGAAACCAGACTGGGTCCAAGGTAGTGAATTCCAGGGTCCATTTCAGTTATTTGAAGGAAATAGCCGTAACCTGTTCCTAAGGCCACGGCAGTAGCGATCTGATCGCTCCCGCCATTAGTAATTGTTTGGGATACGGTTCGGAGTCCGGAAGTAGTTTTCACCATCGAGTCATATGGGAGACACCTACAATAGTGCCCGTAACGCTTGTATTTGGGTAACTAACTGAGAAGCGGTCGCTCGGAGTCGAATCTGGCAAAGTTCGTTGTCAGCAGGCACACCCGCATTTACAGAGTTGTACACCGTTGCGGTTCCGTTCGCTGTCCAGCTTTATAGGTGCCTTTCCCATTCGCTAAGGCTATCGGCATTTGGCAATCGCCGAGAAAACCTGTGTTGTACGATCCGCTGGAATTCGTAATATAGAAATCCTGAAACCACGGACTAAGGTTCGAGCCAATCTTGATTGACCCGATGTTAGCCGTGCTACCCGAACCTTTCGTGTTTTGTCCGGTCAAGTTCAAAACGGAGGCTCCATTGATTTTGATTGCCGCTGTCCCAACAGAACCGTCGCACAGAAGCTGGAGTTCGACGTAGCTCCAAACATTGGACGAGAGATTTGTCCCGGAACTTGTTCCGAGCAAAGCCACGCGTTATCTCCGCGCTGAACAGTGATCGCGCCACCGCTGATCGTATTGAACGTACACTTGGGTGTGTTGCCGGAAATGGGTCCGTGAATTTTACAAAGCACCCCCTGCCCGGAGTTATAAACACTCGTGTTGCAAATGCGGAACCCGAAAGTGTATGTGCCGGGCGAGTTCGGGACCGTAATTTGTCCGGCAAGGTTGCCTATGACTAGCGCCGTGGGGTCGATATTACCCGCTCGGCAGCCCGGATGTGTGGATTGTTGCAGAAAGCGCAGTCCAATAATTTCCAGACACCGCTTGAGCGGTTGTTGAGTAGAAGGTTCCCGCCGGGGTCCGCCCATATCAGTGACATAGTTTCTCCTTGAAGACGTAAAAGTGCTGTACGGAAACCGTACTCAGTTACCTTGCCAATGAGGAACGAGGGTACAAGTTAAACTAAGCGACGCGTATATCCCGCCGAAGTTTGCGTTGCCGCCCACCGTCGTTCCGAGATAGGCGTTTGCGACCGAGGTCTGCCCGGTTTGAAAGACACAGAATATCGGGCAATGAGCGGTGGCCGTCGCAGGTGGGCTTGAACTAGTCTGAGTAAAGTAGCCCGAGATAGTGTTGACTGTAATGGACGCGCCTGTAACGAATCCGGTACTTGGATCAGGCGTTCCGGCGAGCGAGATTCTCCGTGCTGCCATCCATTTCGTCGTCCCACCGCCGCCGTTGCAGCTAATCGTTGTGCTTGATCCAAAAGCGATGCTGCTTGAACCAAGCGTCAGAAGCGCGACGCCCAGCGGGAAAAACCCCTCGCCATTTCCGTTAACGCTCGTGGCCGTGATATTGCAGACGCCCGTCGCAACAGCAGTTACGGTTCCGCCTGAGACGGTAGCGACTCCGGTGTTGTCTGAGGCCCATGTGAACGTGTCGAACCGGATCAATCTTTAAATTCTCTTTAACGGAATCAGCGACCAAGGTGATGGTTCCTCTTGTGGTACTGATATGATTATAGTTCGGGTTTTCATTATTGATTGCGATGTTTTAAACGCCTACGGACATTAAAGGATTTATTCAGAAGTTGGTGAGGTTCGGCGGAGAGCTAGATTTGATCCTCGAATGTAGCTATAGGGGCGTATTGATCGTCACCGACCCCGCTTTTTACTGGACGAGGAAATATTATCAACAGTCACATAGAGTATTGGGGATTGCCCAAATCTTGATTTTGTGCCGATTACTCTTGGAGTGAAATTCCACTCGAGCGTTGCGGCAGGGACAACATCAAAGATTATCCCTGCACTTTTGCGTCACCGGCTCTGTGTGATTGGGGGGTGAAGTCTCCAGATTGTCCCGTCTCCTCCATATCCTCGAACCCGCATCGGGAAAGTCGGGGTAAAACTGTAAAATAACCATCACTCACCATCAATGGTGAGCGATCCTGAGTAGTTATGTCCGGGATTAATGGGCGGGATGCTGAAGACGCGGTTTGTATTAACCCCTTGATTGCTCGTGATTGTTACGTTGGACGTGTATTAGAGGCATTTATATTCGCGTTAATGTTTGTCGTTCCGCTCGCGCCTTGCGCGGATGCGGGCGGCAGCAAGGGGGACCGAAATTGTAGATCGCCCCGCCAATCTGGTAACCCGTAAAACTATCGGTACCTGGGAATGTTCCGGGAATGAATATGGCCGACGCCCGGAGCAACGGGCTTCTTGCGGGCATCAGCGACCGCTCGGCCTGAAAATCCGGGGGGGGTGAAACTGGGGCGGGTATATACCCTCAAGGTCCAGCCCAACTCTGTCCTCGATAGGAGGCAAGGAATTCCTTTCGTGCGGAAAACGTACGAGCCGCGATACGCGGCGACGTGCTATGAATGGAAATTGTCGGATCTGGGGTACGGCGGGGGACAAAACCTATGCTAATCGAGAATCCAGCCTAGCAGGCGATAAGAAGAAAGACAGCGGACCCGAAAACAATGGCGGCGAGAACGGTAAGGATCACCGTTTGGCCGATGACCTGCCCGCCGTACACAGCGCCCAACGCGGGCAACCAATATTCCAGGTCATCCTAGAATTCCTGATAGCCGACGACAATTGCAAGGACCGCCCAAGCTGCTAATCTAATATCGTCCCCTCATTACAGAGCATAGAATCTGATTTCACTTGCATCGGGCTAAGGTGTTATTCCCGCCCGCGCGTTTGGACTTGTCCGTCCGTTACGCTTTATTGGTACGTTCGGCCCACTCCTCCGCAGGTGCAGCGAGATCGCATTGGGCGGAGTGGTCCATCGCCTCTTCAACTTACTCTCCACGGGCTTGCCCGTAATTCTGTGTATACCTGAAACGGCTTCAGTTTGCGGCATCCAAAAGCGGGTACCGCGGGCAAAAGCAGAGGCCGCGAGCGCCAGAATTGTCTTCGTTAATCCGTTCCGAGCACTTTGGCCCTTGACTAATCATTCGTTAAGCGTTCTAGCGTATCTTCATACTCCCCCCTTTGGTGCGGCCTGAATTTCAATAACATCTCTAAGTGTACTGTGTTGCATAGGTGACAATGACACGTGGGTTATGGTAACGTAACGTATTGCATACAAAGCGCCACATTATGCTACGTTGATCAGTGCCATGAGAATTCGGAAGACCATTGTCTATGGAACGGTAGCGACAAGTTTCCGGCTTCCCGAGAGGCTTGCGCACGTATTCAGCAGTCGCGGAAGAAGAGACGAGGACGCTTGGTTAGGTTATCAGAATTGCAATCGAGGCTGCTGAATGCGTGATGTAAAAAAGGGTACGGGCAAATGAGCACTGATTGCATACGGAAAACGGATAATAGGGTCGTAAAGAGGAGATAATTGCCTATGTTCAGGACCTGTTCTGAGCCGTATTACTGGGCGTATTCTTGGCCGTGACTTTGGCTACGATGCCCGACGACGTTGCCAACGCAATTTTTTCTGCCGTCCTCTTCTTCATGCCGTCAGTTCGTGCCGAACGTGCAGAAGAAAGGCTACGACGAGCGCGGGCCAAGTGCGTCAAGGTTGTTCACGGCAAGTAATTTCCTAGGGAACAAAAGCGGCCCCGACGTGGGCTACCTTGGATACTGTTCCGCCACCAAGTGCCAATCCGCCTAATATGCCTGCGACCCACCGCGCTTTGACAGCGTGAGCGCCCAACTTCTGCATATCCTCCAATTTCGATGTAAAGGCATCCGCCGCGTCATTCCCCATGAATTGACCTAGCCTGTCACCGTACTGGAAACCGCAAATTCTTCTATCCTTGAGCAGGCCATCAATGTTAATGCTTCCATCAGCATTGGTATGTCTGACCAGAACTTTCTTGAAGTCCTGTCCGGCCATGCGCTGTTGGTGGGCGGCGTCAGCGGCTTTGGGTCGATGCCCGCGTCCTTCAGTTTGGCTTCGGCCTGTGCGATACGATCTGTAGAATCGTTTATCGCCTCGGTGAGATTGCCCCGCTGAGTGATGTCGGTATCCGTATTACCCAACTGGCTTAGTTTGTACTTGTCGTTGGCAAGCTGCGCTTTCTCCGCCTTCAGGTCAAAGCCCACCGCGTCATCTACCTTTTTATACAGGGCCGATTCTTTTTCCTTTAACGCGGACAATGGTTCGTCCACGATACTCTGATTCCCTTTCAAGACGGGCTGATTCTCGATATTGGCCGCCACGGATTCATCGGCAGTGCCCGCACCTTCCGTGCTGGACTGCACACCTTTACGGACAGCCGCTTCCGCCCCCGGCTGTGCAACTTTCTTGCCCTCCAGAATCTGCTTAATCACTCCGGGTTGAGATTCGGCCTCAGCTTCCGGAACCGTACTCTCTGCCGCCGTGCTTTCTGCCGCACGGGCCGCTGCATTTGCTTCCGCAACTTCCGCAGGTAATTCTGTGTTAGCTGGGTTCAGGGCTCCGCCATCAAAAATTGTCGCTGCAACGGCGGCGGCATCTGCGACTGCTCGCACGCTGGCGGCTCCGGGCTTCTTCTTGAACTCGTCAATTCTTGTCTGCAATGCTTGTTTGGCCGCGTCGTGCTGCTTTGCAACTTCATTCGCTTGCCGCATAGAATCCCAAACCCCTTTACCAGACGACCGCGCCCGCTCGTATGCCTGAAATATTGGACCTTACTTGATGGTTGCGTCAAACTGGACTGGCGGACGCTATGCCAAAGCCCCGTAGGGATGCCTTTCACTGCGTCCCAGATATCCCCGAGCGCCTCGCCTGATCCTTCACCAATGGCGGTAAGATGGGGTGTTCCGTTTGACGACGTGCAATCGCTCCCGCGCTTCCTTCTGGCGTCTGCTCATCGGATGCCGCCTCATCGACGTTATTCGGAGGAGTATTGCTCTGGGCTGGCGCGACAGGGGTATCTTGTTTTACCGGAGCCGCATCGAAAACCATTCCTCCCGAGGGAGCGGCCTGCGGAACAGGAGTATCTTGTTTTACCGGAGCGGGATCGAATGTCATTTGCTGCGGGTCTGCCATTAGAACGTCACCACTTTCCCATCGGCGGTCTTATAGCCAATGATGTTTCCGCTAGCATCACGGCCCGGAATTGCTCCTGCGGGAACAACTCGATTGCTCGGAGGGCCGTCCGCTGTACGTTTTACGGATTAGCTTTTGGAACAGGAGCCGCTTTCTGCTGCGGACCTGTAAGCGAACTCTGGATACCCATCGCTGTAACGCCTGCTTACCCTCAGGCGCGATCAAGTCGGGATATTGCTCGCCCATCGTGTTTGAATATTTCCGACCAAGTTCGCGGAGACGGGCGTCGGCGCTTTCTCCCAATTGTTTTAAGGACGCTTCAATCTGTGCCGGAGTCAATCGTCGGACAATACTTTATCCATGACCTTCAAATGCGCTCGTGTTCGGCGCGGTTATTATTGAGAAAATTCATGTACTCTTTGCGTACGGGAACCAGAGCGGCTTGGAAGGAGGAGAAATTCGCATCGTTCGCCGCATTCTTGCGAATCCAGTTCAACGGGCAATTTGTTGGTGGCTGCCCGCTTGGGCACGCATCGCCGCCGTAGCGTCTAAACCTCCGACCCATGTTGCAGGAAGGTATTGAACGCCATGATATTATCCGCCGCTTTGCCGTCTGCGAAGTCGTTAAGCACCTTTGCCTTGGCTTCGAGCTTGGCGGGCGAATAGTCTTTAGGGTCTTTTCCTGCGGCAGTTGCAGCATCGGTTATCATGTTGTATAGCCGTGCCTTTTGATCGCCACGGAAAGAAGCCAGATCCTTAATCTGAGCGAGGTTTCCGGCTACGACGTTCTTAGCTGCTGTGCCGAGATCGCCGTTTTCCATAGCCCGCTGCGCATCAAGTTCGTCCTGCTTTTGGCTTGCCTTCTGCTGGCGCTGTCCGGCCAAGAAGCTGACGGCGGTCTTATACGCGGGAGAATTCTTATCAGTTCTGGGATCAGAGATGATCTGTTGCGCCGAATTTGCATCCATCTTGTCGGGTGCTGTCTGATTTTTTGCGGTCCATTTATTCAGATTGTCTTGCCCGAAAAGAGCAATCATAGGACCGACGGCTGATTGCGCCTTCGGGTTATTCGACGCCCGCAAGCTGGCAAGCTGTTGCACGGGGTTGAACTTACACTGTCGTTGTGGTACGCCTCGATTGCACTTAGCAGTTTCGGGTTCTTCTTGATCTCGGATGCTAAGTCAACCTTATTACCCCCTACCGAGTCGTGAACTTCATCAAATTCGCGACCCATCTGCTGTATAAGTCCCAGCTTCGTATTCATAAGGGCAAGTTGCGCCGAGGAAATAGTCCCACCTTCTGGAACCTTGAAGCCTTCCTTCGCCGTCATCAGACCGTACTTCGCAAGCTGGTCGTACTTATCCTGAGTCAATGGTGCCTGTGTGGTTCCGTCAACGACGCTGTAAGTTAATTCGGACACGGGCAACCCGTCCTTACTAGTTACCCGATTGCCATCTTTGTCGTGTACAGGAACATAACCGTCCGGGATAGCGAGGTACTTCGACTTATCAAACCCTTAGAAAGCAGTTCACTAGACGGAATGTTGCACTTTCGACCGCCCCGGCCTTATTCCAATTCGACAGATCGTCGGCATGATTGGCAATGGTTTGATCCAACGCTGAATCTTCCTCGTGCCGGAGCGCAAAGGACAGGCGCATGCTTTCCAAGTTGGAGTTCAAGATTTTAGCCTGCCTCACGCGCTGGTTCTGAATTCTGGAAAATTCATCCGCGACATCTGATCTCGCTGGTTTTGCGCCTGCCGACTTGGCAACTGGACGGGCTCGGAGCCCTTCCTTGCATACGGGCGCTGAGGTTGCCGCTAACTTGCCCGACACTACCTAAGACATTAGCCAAAGCGCCGAGAAGTAGGTGCTTACTGTAAGTTCCTTCGGGAACTCGCTTGCTTTCCCCGGTCTCAGGATCAATTACCAAATGAGGGCGTCCCGCCCGGAGAACTTCGCCAGCGCGGCGAATGATGCGCACCCCTCACCATAGGGTGACTATCTCTTCGGTCGGGCTGCTGAGTCGGATCGCTCTGCGGATTAGCCGGAGTCGGCTGCGGAGCCGTAGGCTGCTGCGTTGGCGCGGGCTGAACGGCGTTCTGCATCGCCTGTTGAAACAAAGAAGGCTGCGCCGAGCTAGACGACTCGGGCAACTGATTCGTGGAAACGTCGCTTGCGGTCGTGGGTCTTGATCGGTGTTATCGGGCATCGCTGACCTCGTTTGTACGGTTACCGTACGTGATTTCGTCGTGGATATTTACGGGCGTTGCGCCAGATATTGCGGAATATAAATCGAGTGTCTTTTCGCATTTGTTGCGAAAAGTTCTCATCACCCGCCAGTTTCATCAATTCGTTCACGCCGCGTTCTCCGCGTTTGCATTCTGAATCATGCGGGCAAAGAAATTCAGCAGCATCAACTTCAACTCGCTCTCTTCGTCCATCTCGGGATAGCAGACGATGCTTTTGTTGGGATTGAAAACCATTACGCCAAGAACAAACCCGCGTGCTGCAGATTGGCAAGGCGGTAGACATTGTCCTTGCCCTCTTCCGCCCATAAGAATATGAGCCGCTCCGTCGCACGGTCAATGCACAAAAGCGCAGCCCGACTGCCGTTTTCAGCGCGATCCTTGGCCGCTTGCAGTGCCGCCCGTGGGCTCCAATCGCCGAGCAATTTAACGTTAGGTTTCTTGAACTTTTCCAACCGAGATACCTCTCGCAATATTCGAGCCGAAGCCGTTCGATCCGGGCTGTCTGATTCGCATTCAACGGAAGGCACAGCGTCATCGTTATAGATTTCCATTTTTGGTAAATACATCTCGGCCCCTATTGATTGTGCAACCATCCGCTATAACTTTGAACGCCGAAGGGAACCCGGCTCTGGGCTTCTTTTGTGCTGCTTGTGACGCCCGTAGTTTGGGCTCAGAACTTCCTCCCGATACTCTCCGAGGACATTTGTTCGAGGGCCGCTTCGGAAAGTTCTAGGCCCGCTTCGTTTTCAAGGATTGCAAGTCGCAAATTGCCTACCGAGTACCCAAGTTCGCGGGCATCCATCCATTCATGGATAATCTTCGTGTTAGCGGGCGAGAACGCTACGTCCAGTTCTTCGAAGATATTCTTGAGAGCCGCGCTGTGCTCGTCAAGTGTGGGCTTCTGTCTACGTTGTGTAAGCTCGTAGTTCGCGAGTTTGCGGAGAAGGTTACTAGGTAGCTTTTCTTGTTCTGTTGGCGACAGTTTGCTAAGTTCTTCAGGCGTCATTTCCTCAACAGGCTTTCGGGGCTCCGGCTCACGAACTTCCAGTTCCCCGAGGCAGTTCGAAATGTTCTGACGTAAGTATCGACGTTCGCGGCGTCGCAATCTTCTTCTTCCACCAAGCGAATTAACTCTTTCGCCATTATCGCGGAGTTAGCCTTAGTGACCACATAACTCGGGCACCGCTGAAGGAAAACCTTGGCTGCTGCGGTTGCGAAAGCACTGCTGGGTTCGTTAGCCATTGAGCCCTTCCCTTATTTGACGCCGCAAGGCTTTTCTCAAGGGCGTATCTTGGCTCGTGTGGTATGAAGAATCCGCGTCTCATTCGCATTCCTAATTCGGTCGTCTGACGGGATTGATTTATCTGCTCGGACTCGATGCCAAAGAGAAGGCGTTTCATTTCGGAGTCGCTCATGCGATCCACTTCAGCTTGCGTATATTGTTTTTCGGGAGTGAATTTCTCGGGCGCGGATTGTACGGTTTTCTGCCGAATTCTGCGATGGCTTCGGCTTTGACAGCAGACGCGGGCAATCGATCATATTCACGGGCCTTCTTACGGGCGTCCGCTCGTTCCTGCTTTTGTCGGGCCGCCTTCTCCGCCTGTTGCTTCTTCTCCAAAAGTGCCTGTTCGAAAGGAACCATCAGTTGAACGACCGTCAATTCGGAGGGCGTTTTTCCCATTTCGCGACAGTAAATTTGGATTTTCTCTTTGATGGCCGCAACCGCTTTTAGATCTTGGCTTGTTAACGGGAGCCGCTTCGATCGCAGCATTGACACGATCGAGGCATTCCTGATTTACCATTTGTTGCTCCTGATATCCTTGATTAGTGTCGTTATCGAAGGCGGGAGGATGGTTGGACCTGAGGTCCGTGCCATCCTCCCTTCGCCCGATGGCTGTCGGGCTTTCCGTTTCTCATCGAGAAACAAACTTAAAATTGCGGGCGAGAAACACCTAAGTAAACCCGCCCGGCCCGGAGGAACCAACTCACGGGCCATCGCGCCCCGCCTAGATCGCAGAAACTAATACGGTTTCCGGACTTACTTTCGGAGAATGCGATACTTCATCAAAACTGTACCAACTTTGTCGGCTTCCTCGGGACGCGGTTCCACGGGAATTTCTGCATTTTGTTGTACGGTATTCCAGCATGTTCGGGCAACTAAACCTCGTAAGGAACTTACGGCTGTCCTGTCTTCATTGTTGGAAGATGCCTGGGTCTTGGTATCCGGGCCGCGCGAGATATTCGTCCACCACGTGGGGGCAATCTTCGAGATCGTGTCTTTTGCTTTCTGCTGTTCTTCGGGCGACGCGAAAGGGCTGGTTTGCAAATCGTACAGTTCTTGAACTCGATCAAGGTCCATCATCATTTCTTCTCCAGACGCTCAAAGTATCGAAGCACATCGGCGGCCTTGGTGGTTCCACAGGCGGCGGGAGCTAAGTCCGCGCCACTGACGGAAGGCAACGGCGGGGCGGCCTTTACTTTCTTGCGAGGCCGCGTCGGCTTTCTCCGGCCAAGAATTCGGGCCGCGAGTTGTGCCGCTTTTAACCTCTCTGCCGCAGTCGCCCCGGTGCTCGCGTATATCTGTTCGAGCGCGGCGAACAGTCTCAGAGTTCGAGGGCTTCTCGGTGGTTTGACCATGGACTTAATTGATGGCTTTCTCGATTACCCGAACATTAGCGGCGAACAAACCTTTCGGGCCTTCTACCAGATCGCACTCGATAACATCGTTTTCGTCTAACATCCTGAACCCCTGAGCTTGGATCGACGAAAAGTGCACGAAAATATCTTTTTCGGAGGAAACTGCCCGCCTACGTCGCGAAACCGAAACCTTTCCGTCTATGTGAAGCATTTATTGTGGCGCTCGTCATTTAGTGTCCTTTGTTGTGTGTAAGTCTTAACTTGGATTGATGGGTTGAGGCGGGCAATTTCGCCGCTACCGTGCCAGCGAAGTAACTGCCCGCAGCGAGGGCACATTAGGGGAGTCCAAGGTTCGCGGTTCATTCCATGCCGATATTGACTCTGCTGGTAGAACCATTCCAGCAACAGGCTCGGAGGCTTATCGCGCTCCATATACTTCGCCGTTCCAAATGAACTTGCCTTCAATTATTGCAACCGGATAGCAGGTAAACTGCCCGTCAGGATTGACATATACGAGGGCGATACCATGCACCCATGCGTTCGCTTTACCCTTACCATAATTCGGGATAGGTTGCATAGGCAGCCGCACATCCACGAGCAAATCTTGCGCTTGGCCTTGATTGGGCTCGTCTTAGAGAAACACTGCATCGATGCCCGTGTGCCAACAGAGCGTTGTCACCTACAATGTCCAGCGCTTTCTTCGCGGCATATTGGCCGCTACCAATCTGATCCCCATGGATTACGTTCAATCGGCCAAGCTGGAAGCTGTAGCCGAGTTGACCGACAGTCCAACCGCGCTGGTTCAGCTTCAGATGGCCCTCGATGCTCAAGATTCCTTCGAGTTCGGGATTCTCTTCACTGATGTAATCGTCCAAAAACCTACAGTGATTGCCTTTGCCAAACTTCCGTTCGGCATTCTTAGGAATCAGGCTCTCTAGTTTCCGGAGAATCTGTTTGTCGAACCCATCAAGATCAGACTTCAGGCCGCCGCGTTTGCGGGCTTGTTTCGGGACATGATGAGAGCAGCAACTAAAATCGAGCGAATCGCCGTTCAGAATCAGGCCGTCTACTTTGTTGCGGCTGAGGAAATCGAATACTGCGTTCAGCGCTTTCTTATCGTGTTCCGGAAAGTGGATATCCGAAAGAACGCAGTAGAGTTTCGGCTTACTCCGCATTTGCCCGCCTTCAAATCTGAGAGTTAGGATCGTTACGGGCGAGAATCGGGGTTTACTCTTTGTGATCCTTCGCGAGCGTCAGCATTTCGCGAATCGCAGCCTGATAGGTGTCGAGTATCTGAATCGGTGTTATCGACATAGGGCCTCCACTGAGAAATTGTCCGTGGAGTGATGTTAGGTTGGCGGTTCGCTCAAAGATATACAAAGTCTTGACTTTTCCGTCCGGCCTCCGCCGCGTCTCTTTTCGAACAGGCGTAATCCCGTTGACGGCGAAAAGTGCAACTATCCGAGCGTCGCCACTTACGAATTCTTCCGCGTTCACTGTGGGTTCCTTGAAAATTGATACAACCGACTGCCCGCCAGTTCTAGGCCAAGACGCCCAGTCTCAGGCCCGCCCCACTGGTAGGAAGTCGGTTGCGCGGGCTAGTTCGCCCGCTTCGCCGCTGGAGACTGTTTTGCTTCCGACGCGGCAATTTCGTGGGTTATTGTATTGGAATTGAAATGTTTAGAGGCTGTGGAGTTTTTGAGGATCGAACTCGGTATTGATTCCTGTGCTTTGGAACAACGTCGGAGTAAACTACCGGCCATGCGCTTACTTCTCGTATGTGTTCTGGTTGCTCTTTCCCAATCACAGCAACAGCCCGCTCCCCACAAAAAGAATGCCCAAGAAGAGATACAGAAACCCGCCGCAAACCAGCCCGTTTCCAAAAATCTTCCGAAGCAAACAGGGATTTCTGAGAGCCAGATGCCCACCGATACCCATAAGGAACAAGACAGGGCACAAACTGTAAAGGAAATAAACGACACCCTGCTCGTAATATTCACGGGCGTGTTGGCGATATTCGCTTGGTTGCAGTGGCGCGTGCTCTGCGAACATGAAGAGTGGATGCGGAAGCACGACGCGAATCTGGAAAAGCTTGCTGACTCCTCCAAGAAAAGCGCGGACGTTGCTGACTTTTCTCTCAAACTGGCAGAAAGGGCGGATGTTCTCCTCGATGCGTGTAGTGCCGGAGGAGCACTTATGGACGGAAAAGATTTCCGGGTCGTCCTGCAATTCAAGAACTTTGGTCGTACTAGGGCTAAGGACGTTAAACTGACTTTGCATCTTCCTATTGAGGGTGTTCCCGAAACGAGCCAAGAATCCATCCCCCTCATTGTCATGGGGGCTGGAGAGACCAAAGACGTTTCTTCGCAGCCTTTCGTGGATTTCCTCACCTCCGAAACTGCCGGAGACATTTTTTCTCAAAAGATACCTCTTAAGTTTGAGGGAGCGGCGACTTACAACGACGTCTTCGACTGTCCTCATAAGTCCCGCTATACAGGAACTTACGATTGGGGTACGCGATGCTTTCACATTGACAGCCAAGATGCTGATTAGGACCAACAGACATCCTGCCACAAAACACTTCTGCCTGCCCAAAGGGTATCGAGCGCGGCTGGGACAATCGGGCTTAAACACTGGTGTCCGTCTTTCCTATTACACTAATTCGATACGCCCTCGCCTGTTTCCCACGGGGCGCAGAGCCCGGAAGAAACGTCACATTGTATCCGGGCTTGATCGGAGTTCCGAGTGAAACATTTCCATCGAATGCCCGATATACCGTCTCTCGCCGAATTTGCTGTCAGGCTTGATAACGAGACGTTCGGCCCCGTTCGCCAGCGGCTCTACGCTGACAATATGTCCGGAGATCGTGGCTGGCAGATTTGTCAAATGGTCGAAATTCACAGTAGAGTATCCTAGAAATGAAAAAACGCCACGTTTCCCGGTCAACGAGACGTGGCGCTGGTTTCACGAATAACCCGACCGCAAAATGCAGCCGTAAGGAAGATCGAAAACTTGGTTATTATTCGTAAAACCCGCGACGAAATCCTAGCTGCCTTGACCGGAGGGATTTTCGAGCGTAAATACGGAAACGTACAGGGGTAGAAGTACGAGGGCCGATACCCCTAATAATCGGCCCCCAGATATGCCGGAAAGGTTTGCCGTCCTTCCGTTTAATGGGATAGAGATATTCTTGAGCCTAGACCGTCATCCCAGCTCACTTGAACATATACGACTATCCTTCCCCTACTTTCCTTATTCACCACTTTCTTATCTTCGACGAACTTCCTTCTAAATGTTGGTTTTCATAACTATCGTCCCCTTCCGTATAGATCGGCTCACTCGGGCACAGGGCGTCGGCAATTTCCTTCGGTGATATCTAACTCTTCGACAGACTTGAGACCGAGAGAGTAAGCTTGGGGATTCCGGTGAAGGTGAACATCGTTTCCGGAGGAACCGAACGGCGTTCCGGAGCGAAGGTGAACAGCAGTCGGAGCGAAGCGACGCTGGCATGGTGATTGTGGAGTAAGTGTTCGGAATGGTCAAGCAAAACTTGTCCGGAGCGAACGGAGGTCCGGGTCGGCGGGGATTTGGGGTGCAGGGGAAAGGGGCAGCAGCCCCTTTGCCCCTGCTCCTCTATATAGAAGATGGCGATCAATCCGGACTTGGATCCCTGGGTGGGTGCGGTTTTTTCGCATGGACTCTCCGCGCATCTCGATGCGATGGGCATTGGGACTAAACTATCGAGGATGCCGTCAGCGATGGTGGGATCTCCCATCCGCTCGTGCCAGCGCGAAACCGGAAGTTGGGAAGTAAGAACGGTAGAGCGAGTTTGGTAGCGATCCTCGCAGATTTCCCAGACCTCGCGGCGCGCGCTTTCGTTCCCCGGCGCCATGGCCCAGTCATCGATAACCAGAACCTCGATGCGACCGAGTCGAGCCAAGAGATGGCGCAAGCTGCCATCAGCTCTGGCCAAGGCGAGTTCCCGCAGTAAGGCCGCGGCACGAAGATAGAGAGCGGAGTGGCCGTCGCGACAAGCTTTCTGTGCCAGCAGCCCAGGGTGAGAAAGCTCTTGCCCACGCCGCAAAATCCGACGACTAAAATGTTCTGCGATTGCGGACCCAGGCGGGTCTTTGGCCAGAGCGCGCACCACCGACTTGTCCAGGCCACGCGCCGCCCGGTAATCGATGTCCTCCATGCAGGCCGGTCCTCGGAGCTTAGCCGCTTTGAGTCTGCGCTCCAATGCCTGGTTTGGGCGCGAGTTCCATTGTCGTCATTGACTAGGAGAGAAGGAGTCGTTCGAGGAAACTGAGCTCGGCCTGCTCGATCTTGTTCTTGCGCCTTCAAACCTTCGACCACGCCTTGCCAGCCTGCGCATGGCCAGTAGTTTTTCCATCAGTGGTTGGCTCAGCATGGAGGCCGCGTCCTCCCTGGTCGGAGAATCTCGCACCGCGAACATTGTCATGGGTCAGAGGCGGAGAGCCGGGTGGTAGTGGAGATAGGGGAACCGTGTCCAGCGAGTTTTTTAAGATCGACTTCACGTTCTGATAACGACAAGCCTTGGCGAGCAGTGCCCGTTCCGCCGCGGCTTCCATGCGTTGCGCAGAGTACTGTTCCGCCAGGTTAATCAATGCCCCGGACAAGAGCGATAGCCCATCTCCGGGTGCGGCTTCGAGTTCAGGATTCGCTCGAACAACTGAGCCGGGTCGGAACAGATGCTGCGCGCCCAGTTCACCATCCGTGATGGCGGCCATTCGAGGTGGGCCTGATGGCTTTTGGGACGGTGCTCGTTCTGGGTGATCGGTTGACCTCGCCGGTGATCGCGTAGATGGGAAGCGATCCGGTTTCCTTTATGAAAGATCTCCACCGGCCGTCGGAGTGGTAGTGGATTTCGACGAGCTGCTGCACCAGGGTGTAAGGCACACTGTAAAAGTTTCCATCGAAGGCAATGTGGTAATCGATGTTCACGGTGGCTCGCGCCCACTGGCTCATGTCGAAGCGCTCGGCTGGTAACGGGGTCAGGGCCGGTTTCTCCAGGCTGTGGAACAGAATGGAGCGCGATCCGTCCCGCTTGCGGAACGGTCGGTCATTTAGTCTCGCCAGCAACTCACGAATCGCCTGGTTGAGTTCCTCCAGGTGAAAGAACTTCCGGTGGCGCAATGCTGCAATGATCCAGCGTTCGCATACTTGCACTCCGTTCTCGACTTTGGCTTTATCCCGTGGCCGATAGGGACGCGCCCGCACCACTCCCATCCCGTAATGAACCGCAAACTCTTGATAGGTGGGATTGAGATCCGGATCATAACGACAGGCTCGGGTGACGGCCGTTTTGGTGTTATCGGGCACCGTCAGCTTGGGCGCTCCACCATAAACTTCCAGCGCGTGGATGTGTACCTGGATCCAGGCCTGCAGTTGCTGATCGCGAGTTGCTTCCGCGTAGGCGTAAGAACTGGCCCCCAACACGGACACAAACAGCGATGCCGGCCACGCTTGTCCGGTCGTCGCGTCATAGACCGGGATCGTTGCTCCCGCCCAGTCCACGAACATATTCCTCGCCCTGGTTCTGTGTTCCTGGCGGAGCACCACATCCAGGTGCTGCCGCCAGTGCTGATAGCGCTCGCAAAACCAGCTGTAACGATATCCCTCGGGATGCGTTTGCCGGTATTCTTCCCACACTAACTGCAGTGTCAGATGACGATGCTGTTGCAGCTGCCCATGAATGCTGTTCCAGTCCGGCTGCGGACGCTGCCTCGCCGTTTCGGCGTCGGAACCGGTTGGTTCCCAAACAACTTGGCTTCCAGTTCCTCTTCGCTCCAGCCTTCGGGCACGGCGACCGATGGCTGGCCGCAGCCGCCCGTTCCAAATGTCGTGGACCGTGCCCAGCCCCATCCCGCAACTACGCGCGATCTGCCGCTGCCCCAGCCCCAACTTAACCTTAACCGCAGGACTTCCTTCGTTTTCCGCATGGACATTCTCCTAGCCGGCACCCTGTTCTCCTTATTTAGGGAGTTTCTTTGCCGGTAATTGTCCAGCGTCGCTACGCCCGACTGCGGCCCACCTGTGGAAAACATTCCGCTCCAAGCCGAACGCCATTCCGGTAGATGAGCAGAACTGTTCGCCTTCCCACCGGAATCGTGTTCACCTTCCCACCGGAATGCTGTTCGGAATCACAACGGAATGGCGTTCAGCTTCAGACCGGAATCGCGTTCACCTTGGACCGGATTCCCCGAAGCTAGATCATCCCGGTCTACATCGGCCAACAGAGCGTCCACTTCCTCCTGTTGCTTGATGTCACCCTCCCCAGCATCAGTTGCAATGAACCGGGTTGCCGAGGCTATTTCTGGGTTCCTGCGGCTGATAATTTCATCCATATCCTTGCTGGTCTCGCTGGCGGCGAACTCTCTAACTTCCTTTTCAGCCTCGGTACGGGCCTCTGGCGTAAGCGTCTTATAAAAGTCGGCCAGTTGGCGGGCGGCTGCGGATTTGGCTTCCCGAGCCTCACGAGTAGCCTTGGATTCAGTGACGGCCAGAACAACCTGCGGGCCGATATCGTTGGCTTCGATGAGGTTGTAAAATTCGCGGACAAGAGCGTGATCTTTTAGCTCCCGTATCCGGTCGATAAACTTGCGTTGCCGCCTGCGGGCCGTTTTGTCTGAAATCCCGGCTTGCTTACACCATACGGCGGTGACATCCCTTATTCCGCCTTCGGAAAAGGCTCCTATGAATGCGCTGCATCCCTCATACAGACCTAGCTTCCCAAGTTCGGGCTTGCTCCCCGTCAGCCAACCTTGTAGCGGCGGCGGCTCTTTGACATACAAATACTCAACTAAACTACCGCCTTCTTCGTCATCATCCAGATAACAGACATCAAGGGATGTGCGAACGCTGAGAGGCTCGCAACCGTGCCGACAGACAAGGCGATTATTGCCCTTTAGCGGCAACGTACACTGCGGGCACATCTCGTGCTTCTTGTTCATCTCCTTGTGAGTCAGGAGACGTTGCGCATTTCAAGCACTGTTTTACCTTACGTTTTCCACAAACCTGACATTTGCGAATGACGTTCAGCACCGCGTTCCGACACTTGCGCCCGATATGCCGGAAGTCCTCGATCCGGGCGTCGATCTGGTTAGGACGCTCGCCGCCGTATGGCGCAAAATATTCAAATAGCCACTCCGAAATGAAGTTCCGAAGTCGAGTCGTCTCGCTATTGTCAGTCTCGTAGTGATCGTCGCTGGTGTACTTGTATTCGCGGTATCCATCGGGAATGAACAACCCACGACAGGCTTTCCAGCAGATCGCCATCAAATGGCTGAGGGCGTCTTTAACTATTTCGGGATCATGCTGATTCAACAAATAACGACGTGCGGCGGTTTGCGATTGTGTCAGCTTCTTCGGTTCGGGGGTTGAGGTTTGATTTTCCTGCGGGATTTCGAGCTGGAAAGGTGGTAGTGGAGAGGGGACGACAGGGGTAACGGACATATTCTTCTTTCTTGATTTGGCCCGGAACGACTGGCAAAGTCGTCCGTGAAATTAGTATCGTGTTCGTGCTTGTGAATCTACTGCTCGATCAAATTCTGGTACGTCTGGCTAGATTCCTTTTCTTTCCGAGAATCATTAGTCGGTATGTCGTGCGGACAGCCACATTGGAAGCAATAGATCGTTCGCCTGCGGGCTTTCTCGGCACGTTCTTTCTCGTATGAGTCGCTCATACGGTTTCCGTATACGACTCGACACATTCGTTCGTAACTTCCGGTTCGTTCTTCAGTTCATCGGGCAGTTCATCAACGTCTATTTCGTCCAGTTGCGGGAGGATATGGACGGGCTTATCTGATATGAGCAGTTCGTCGGCGGGCAATTCGTCGACTGACTCCGGCTGGGGCTCCGGTTTGCTCTTTCGCGGTTTCCGCTTCGGCGCGGGCTTGGCCGCTTCGGGCATCGGGGTTTGCGAGTCAGACAAGGCTGATCGCAGAATCGTTCGTTCCTCGTCTGGATTGAAATCGAAGATCACGCGGGCGACTTTGGACCCACCGCCCGAAACAAATCGGCGACGACGACTCCGAAGCCATTCTTCGAATGCTTAACTCGCAACATTTGTCAGGCTCCCTTGGGATTGTTCAAGATGCTCAAGCTGCAAGCATTCGGTCGCGGTAATAACATGATGGGATAAATACCAGAAGGGGTCGCGGCGTTCCTGCATCGCTTTAAGCCCTTCGGCCATGTCTTGGAAGAATTGTCTAATCATTAGTCTCCTACCGTATTGAGTTCTGGAACCGTTGACAGGTCTAACTCTGGGAAACGGGCCAACTCGGAGAAGTCCCCCTCGGGCTCTAGGTCCGGTATCTGGGCGGGCGTTTCTGTATCCGGACGCTGTACGCTTTCCGTAGTCGCCCGAATTAATTCCTCCCTCTCTCTTTCTTTTTGAGCCCGACGACTGAGGACGCAAATCACTTGCTCGGCAGTTTCGGTAAAAATACGGGCGGCGTAGGAGAGGGAGTATTCGCTGCCCGCATCTACGTGCATGTCGAGGTACTCGGACCACGCGGCTTTCACCTGATCCGGGGTGTACTCTGTCAGCAGCGCGGCCAGATCATTCTTGCGGGCTCCTTCGAAGAGGATGTTGTAGCCTTCCCCGTCAGCCATCTCGGACAAGTCTTGGGCTAAGGCCGTTACTTGCCCGTTGGGTTTTGATTTGGTTGGTGAAGAAGAAAAAGCGGGGTCGGTTTTACTCTTTACTTCTTGCTCATCTTGCACTTCTTTAGAAGCTTGAAAATCTTGCATATCTTGATATGGGCGCGTCTCACTTCCTTCTGACTTCCTTTTCACACGCGCCTCATGCGCGTCTCGCACGCGCCTCATATCCATTTCATTTCTATCTTCATATACCGGATGCTCCCAACTAATAGAAGCGTCGGCATTTAACACCTTTCCCTTCATTTCCCCCAGAGTTGGGATATAGCGATTTATCAGTACGTTGTAGTTGCCTTTTTGACCGCGGCGATGAAACGACTTGGTGTAGGTTGAACGACAAAGTTTCGCTAGTTGCTTGCGAATTTAGGACAATCCCATCGTTCCGCCAAGGCCGTGATAGATGCGGTGGGCATTGCCGTTCCAGATGCCCGTACTCCAATTGCATTGCTTTAGAAGGACGCAGTACACGGGTAGCATGGAAGCGGACATACGCCCTTTTTCCATGTGGTCGAAAAGGCCGCTCTTGATGACGATAAATCCGTCGGGTAAAGCTGAATATCTGGGGCGGGGGAGTTACTTTCGGTTGGCTGCATCGGGTGTTTCCACGTCTGCTTTCGTTTGAATTGTCTGCCGGATGACGGTCGGCTTGCCGTTTTTAAGTTCAATTTCAATACCACCCCACACGTTACGGGCGGCGGCTTCTTCTAGCATCCTTTCTATCTTTCTTAGTGTTTTGCTCATAAAGGTTGTTCGTTTTGCTGCTGCTGGCAAATCATTGGGGCCAGCAAGCGGGATGCGTAGCCAAGGTAAAGCGGCTGCGGGTGATCGGTGTTGACGCCCCAATTTCCATTAGGAAGTCGGCGGACAAGATTCGATACCATTTCTTGCAGGTCATCGGAATTGACTAACGTCTTTGCCGACCCGTAAAACTCACGCATCGCTTGATGCGTTATTTCGCGAGCCCCGGCTGAATTTGGGGCGAGACCTTCGCGGGCATCCAACCACGGTCTCTCGGAATGCGTTAGCACGCTCAACTCGTCGCCCGTAAGCGATCCGTAAATGACAGAACGCGTCTTTTTGTCTGCCGCTGATGATCTGAAAGCCGCTCCGCGTGACCGTTCCATTTGCGGACCACATCCATGCCCCTATGACGATTCCAAAGACTACGGACGATAGGGCCTTTTTCGAAGGCTTGGATAGGGTCGTGAAAGAGCGGTTCATTGTGCCAGCCGAGACTCCACGCCTGACTGTAGTAGACGTCCTTTTCGAGCTTCATAGCCCGCATAGGCCCTGACTGTTGCAATACGTATGCTGCTACATCGTGAGCTGTTACCATAGATTCATTCTCCTACCTGTCTCTGATACTTATACGGAAAACGTACTAACTTTCCTCCAAAACGCACGAAAGGCGAGACCCGAAGGTCCCGCCCGTCCCAATGCCCAAACTACTTACTCAATACTCTAACATGGTAGTAAGTAATTGTCAATCCGACAAGTTAGACTTAGTAAGCAGGCGAGTACGGAAAACGTAGCGGGAACTTAGCGTGGCTATAAAAGCGAAAGGCGGGTCCGATTGCTCGGAATCCCGCCCTGTGGTGGCCGCTACTCGGTTGCCCGAATACCTTCGAAGTTATCTCGCCCCACCACAGGGCTTGTTGCCTACTATAATTCTACAACGGCCCGGAAGATTCGGGTCTCTAACTATATTTAACCCTGATTATCGGAATAAGTTGCGGATCGGATGTAAGGCCCTTGTAAACTCGGACGAGGGCGTAATATCTATTAGATGCTCACCCCAGCCCAACATGTTGCTTTCTAGTTAGACGTACGAGCCCCGAAAACGTTAGTGCGCCCGTCTAAGTTACGTTTGTTTTCCGTACAGGCCCGGCTTTTGCATTCTAAGGCGATTTAACGGGCTCGGATTTCGGGTGACCCTCGCTATTCTCCCGACGCCCCGGCTTCAAGCATGGGCACCGGGTAAGCGCCCTGAACGGATAATGAGACATTCCGCCCGTCAGCAGCTATTTCGGGCGACCGACGCCTATTAGTACGGTTTCCGTACGGCCTTCCGGCTGGCGATGGCCAGTAAGTTCCATTTCTTAGCCCCATCATTCGCCCGCTCGATCCTCTTAAACAGGTCTGACTTAGCCATAACCCCTTATATTATTGTCCCATGTCTTTTCAAATTCGGGTGTCCGAGCGTTCACACGAGAACTTGATTGCCTCTGGGTCCTTCAATCGGGACGATCCGAAGTTGTTCGACTTGGTCCTTTATGAATGAGTCCAAGCGAAGCCAGCCCTTTTTGCTCAAGGTGTGCGTCAGTTTGGCGTGGGTGTTCTTGAGCAACTCATCCCGTATCGCGAAGAACTGTTTCCGGCTGAGGGCCGCCTGATCCACCTTGTCGGCGTAAGACAAGAAGAGGCGGGTGAACTCCGCCACAATCTCGGCGGTTTCCTTCTCATCTGTGGGCTCCAAGTGTGCCAATTGGAGATATGCGGGCTCGTTGTGCAATTTCTGAAGGACAACAGAGAGACGAAAGTTAGTCCGTTCTCGATTCTCGGGCGACGGCTGAACTTGCGCTAGGGTAGCGGAGACGAGAAACAGGGTTAAGATCAGGGTTATGAGGCGAAGCACGTATGAGTCTTCCTTAAAGTCGGTTAATCGACTTGTCATTGCATGCCAGTCTTTCGGCGCTTACCGATCCAAGCAGCCAACTCTGGCGACAGATATTCGTATCGAACGTATCGGCCTAATCGAACACACGGCAGAGGGTCTGTCGCTCGTCGCCGTGAATGTTCTCTGATCCAACTCGTAGGAACGTTCAGCTTTGCGGCCAACCCTGCCGCGTCCAGCATTTGGTATACAGTTTCCATTTCGGATTTCTCTTTTCCTATGCCACTTCTCGTGACTGCGGTATATGAATGCAGTTGAGTTGCCAGCGCCCGCACTGTCCGTTTTCCGTATATGTCGCACGACTTGGCGGGAGGGAGTAGGCGCTTGGCACTACAAAGCGCGAGAAAGTTTAGGTCGAAGTTGTGGTTGAATGAAAAACTGTTGCGAGATGAGATCGAAAACTTAGAGCGAGCAACTCTAAGCCAAATTCAGGGGCAGGCAGCTAGCAAGTGTGGAGCCGAGCGAGCATTTTGCGAGCGCCTGCGAACGGGCGGAGTAAGGCGCGGAAAAAAGTTGCACACTAGTGAGGACAATTTGTCACTTTGACAAAATCCAAGGTGACCGTCAATTCGACCGAGCGGGCCAATGCTCAGAGCCTCGGGCTTGGCTCTCGTTAGATTTTGGTATGGTGCCCAACGTATGATGAAAGTGGGAGATCAGTGATGAAGAAAAAACGCGGGCGTTATGCTCAGGAGGAAGTGAAGTTGCACATCAAGTCCAAGGGCAAAAAGTCACCAACGCTTAGATTAACCATTTTCCTGCCTGAAGAAGTTGTACAAAAGTTTCTTCCTCAGATGGAGCGCTTTGTAAAGGCATCGAAGAAACGCCGCAAACTCAAAAAGCGATAAGCCGCTGCGGCTGAGGGGTGTGCGTTTTCCAAGCGACTTGCGTGCGTGAGCGACCGTAAACAGCACCGTCGTTCTTATACAGATTCGCTGTGTTGAAGCCGTTGTCGTGTCGCAGAAATATACTCTACTGAGTCACTAGACTTACGCTGCATGGCGTACTGCACGAAACGTCCCAACTTAGGTGATTTGACCCAACTTGTGTGAATCTATCCACCTGTAAGTTATTGATTCCGCGTAGGAAAGGGGCGGAAAGGCGCTTTATGAGACCGTCGCTCTAACCACCTGAGCTACACCGCCACTGGCTGCAAATCGGGGAGAATGTGCGAAAGGAACTCCGGCGACCACACGAAACGCGCACTTTCGCTGCATGGAGGCAACGAACCGGTTGGAGCGTTACGTCCAATCCTCAATTCTAAGAGCGGCTGCGAAATTGGTCAAACGCTACTTGCTCGCCGGGATATACTCTGCGGCATGATCATCGGCGCCCATTTTCTGCTCTACAGTAAAGATCCCGAAGCCGACCGCGCCTTCTTCCGCGACGTCCTCGGATTCCGCTACGTGGACGTCGGAGAAGGATGGATGATTTTCGCGATGCCACCGGCCGAAGCCGGCATCCACCCGCTGGACAGCGAGTTTTCGCAACGCCATGCCGGCCATGATCTGCTCGGCGCGGTGCTGTACCTGATGTGCGACGACCTCGAGGCCTTGATCAAGTCGCTCGAAGCGAAGAATGTTCGTTGCAGCGAGGTGGAAAGAGCTCCTTGGGGCATCAAGACTACGATCCCCCTGCCGAGTGGCGGCGCGATTGGCCTGTATCAGCCTGCCCATCCGACCGCTCTGAACCTCAATTCTAAATAACGGCCGACCATGAGAGCGATCGCCGTCATCCCTGCCCGCTTGGCCTCGATGCGTCTCCCGCGCAAGATGCTGCGTGAGATCGCGGGCAAGCCGCTGATTGGCGTCGTGTTCGAGGCTGTCCGCTCCTCCAGCCTGCTCGCCGATGTCATCGTGGCCACCGACTCTGAGGAAATCCTGCACGTCTGTCAGAAGCGCGGTTGGAAGGTACTGATGACTGCGCCCGCGCATCGAAGTGGCACCGAACGCGTGCACGAGGTGTCGAATCGTGAAGCCGCTGAGGTCTACATCAACGTGCAGGGGGACGAACCGCTCACCCGTTCCGAGCACATCGCGACCCTGCTGCAGGTCATGCAGAATCCCGCGGCGCAAGTGGGCACGCTGATGACGCCGGCAGCAGAGGTCGATCTTGCGAATCCCAACGCCGTGAAAGTTGTGACCAACCGGAATGGGAGCGCTCTCTATTTCTCGCGCGCAACCATTCCCTTCGATCGGGATGGCACGCGGCCGCGATACTTCAAGCACCTAGGGCTATACGCTTATCGTAAGCCTGCCTTGGATCGCTTCGTGACTCTGCCCGAGTCATCGCTTGAGCGGAGCGAGCGCCTGGAACAATTGCGCTTCCTGGAAAATGGCATTCCGATCCTCGTCGGCGAAACTCCATATGACAGCGTGGGGGTGGATACTGAGGAGGATCTGCAGCGCGTGATTGAGATCCTACGGACGCGGTGAGCAGCAGATTACGAAAGAGAGGGCGAACTCGATCAGATGTGCGGATGAGCAGTTTGCGTTCGTCCCCATTCGTCGGCTGCCGCCAGGCGTCGTGAGATGGAAGGGTGCGAGTGAAAAAACCATTCCACCCATTTTCCAGGCGTTCGCTCCGCCAGGTTTTGTTCCGCCAGCTTATTCATCGACGAGATGAAAGGCTCGACACTGGCGATGGATTCGAACGCATAACGGTCCGCCTGGCGCTCGTTGTAGCGCGAATAGGCGTTGAGCGCCGGCATTAGCAGGAACGAAAGCACCGTAGCCACTAGCCCTAGCAAGGGCAGGTTCGCAAAGTCAGAAACCTGCACGAACTCGAACAGTTGGCGATCCACGGCATAGTGCAATGCCCAATTGGCGGCCCAAAAGCCGAACAGCGTGATCGCGGCCTGCACGAAAATGCTCTTCAGAATGTGGCGGTGGACGTGGTGGCCGAGCTCGTGGGCCAAGACCGCCTCGATTTCATCGGAAGTGTAGTTGTCGAGCAGCGTGTCGGCCAAAATGATGCGCCGGGTCGCGCCGAGGCCTGTAAGGGCGGCATTCGCTTTCTTACTCTTTTCCGAGAGTTTCCACCGGTAGACGCCGCGCACTCGCGTCCCAGCGCGCTCGCTGAGTACGACCAGTCGCCGCCGCAATTCTTCATCGTCCAGTGGTTCGAACTTGTAAAAAATTGGAAACAGCGCCACCGGTGCCAGCTGAGCTAGTAGCACGAACAGCACCATGAACAGGGCCCAAGCCAGCAACCACCACCTTTCCGGCCACTGCCGGATGGTGTAATACAACAGTTCGACGACCACACTGCCCAACACCAGTCCCACCAGAAAGCCTTTGACCTCGTCCCAAATCCAGGCGCGAAATCGCTGCGTCGAGAGTTTGTAGCGTCGCTCGATACGGTATCCGTAGTAATCCAACCCAATGCCAAGGGCTTTGCTGATGAGTAGCAGTAGCAGCAAGTACACGAAAACTGCCAGGGAATAATTCTGGAATCCCAGGCGATAGGCGAGATCGCGCAACCAGCCCGACCACCCCGTCACCAGCAGGACGACAAGAAACACGAAGCCGATAATGAAGTCGGCAATGCCCAGCCACCGCCGGATGCGATTGTAGCGGCGGGCCTCAGGCGAATCGGCCTGAACCGGAATGGAAACGTTTGTCGTCACGGATGATTTATTGGACGCGCTATTTACCAGTATCGCACTATTGTGCTGAAATCGGACCGGCGAATGATCAAAATTGCCCGGCCCGACCCCATACTACTGGTTCCTCACGAAGCTCTCGCCTGTGGTAAGAAGTTCGGCGACCAAGTCAGGGGACGAAGCTTCAGTGTAGAGCCGCAGCAACGGCTCCGTTCCCGACGCGCGGAACAGCGCCCAGGCTTCCGCGCCCTTCCCATTAGTGGGTGCATCAAGGAAGAACTTCACTCCGTCGAGGTGTTCTTTTTTCAGTATCCGGTAGCGGCCGAGCGTCTGCGTGCTCTCCGCGCGGGCACGCTGAATCGCATTTTGTTTTACGTCCTCGGGGATGTGCAGGTCGCGCCGTCCGTAGTAGTGCGGGCCGAACTCTCGCTGCAAATCCGCGACTAACTGGCCCAGGGGTTTACCCTCTTCGGCCATGACGTTGGCCAGAAGCAGGCAGTTCAGCACTCCATCACGCTCGGGGAGAAACCTCGAATAGCCGATGCCGCCCGATTCTTCGCCGCCAATCAGAATCTCGTGCTCCATCATCAGATCGGCCACATACTTGAAGCCGATGGAAGTCTCGTGCAGCTTGCGGCCATACTTTGCGGCGATGCGGTCGAGCATGCGCGTGGTGTTAAAGGCGCGTACCACGTCGCCGGGCCACTTCTTGCGCTCTAGCAGCCAGCACAACAGCACACAGAGAATTTTGTGCGAATCGACGAAGCTGCCGTCTTCAGCGGCGGCGCCGATGCGGTCTGCGTCACCATCAGTGGCCAGGCCGGCATCGCACTTCTCGCGAACCACGGTTTCCTGCAGCATTTTGGTGTGCGGCTCGATCGGCTCGGGATTGATCCCCGGAAATAGCGGGTTGAGCTCCTGGCGAATGGCAACGTAATGCACGCCGCGGTCGGCAAAAATCCCGGTCAAAACTCCGCGACCGGAGCCGTACATCGCATCGACGGCGAATTTTAATTTCGTCTTCGCGATGAGGTCCATGTCGGCGAAGGCGGAAACCGCCGCGATGTAGGGCTTCTTGAAATCGACCTCTTCGATGGCAGCTTTGGTTCCCTTCGGCGTGGCGCCAGCGGCCAACTCCTCCTCGATCCTCTTCATGATCGCGGGCGTCGCTGATCCGCCAAAACTGCCCTTGAACTTCACTCCATTCCAGTTCCACGGGTTGTGGCTGGAAGTGATCATCACTCCGCCCGCTGCGCCTCGATGCTTGACGGCGAAGGAAACCGCGGGCGTCGGTGTGTAGTCATTGGCGAGCTTCACTGGGATGCCGGCGGCGGAAATGACTTCGGCCACGATTTGCGCCGCTCGCGGCGATGCAAAGCGAGCGTCGTACCCGATCATGACTCCGCGCTTCGCATCTTCGTACTTGAGCACGTAAGAAGCGATCGCACCGGCTACACGGCGCACGTTGTCGAAGGTGAAGTCGTCGGCGATGAGTCCGCGCCAGCCATCAGTTCCGAACTTGATCTCTTGCGCCATTGGTCAGGATTACTCTAAGTCAAATTGTGCAGCTTCTTCTCGTCGAGATGCTTGACGATTTTCCCTACGTCCTGGGCATGCTGCCGGGTTGTGATCAGCAAAGCGTCGTCAGTTTCCACGACGACCAAATCGCTCACGCCCACGGCGGCTACAAATTTACCCGGAGCGTGGACGTAGTTTCCACGCGCATTCAGCAGGAACATGCCAGAACCCGCTACCAGATTGCCTTCCGGGGGATTGCTCTTCGCGGTATGGTGCTCGTGCAGCGCCGTCCACGAACCCAAATCGTTCCATCCAAAATCAGCGGGCAGACAAAAGATGTTTCCCGCCTGCTCACCTTTCGCCGAGCGCGGTTCCAGCACCGCATAGTCCACGCTGATGTTTTCGCATTTAGGATAGAGCCTGCGAAACGTAGCAGCGAACTTGGGTCTTCCGAAGGCCGACGCGATCTCTTCCAGCAGCGGAGCAGTCTTCGGCAGATGTTCCCGCAATGCATCGGCGAGAGTGCGGGCGCTCCACAAGAACATGCCGCTGTTCCAGAAATAGTTTCCGGCGGCCACAAATTCCGCGGCCTTGCCTGCGTCAGGCTTCTCGGTGAAGCGTCGCACCCGGAAAGCCTCCCTTTGAAACGAGCTTCCTGCCTCGATGTAACCATAGCCGGTTTCGGCTCGATTAGGCCGGATGCCGAGAACGACAATGTTGGCGCCCGCGGCGGCGATGTCGATTCCGCGCTCGAGCGTCTCACGATATTGCATCTCGTCCGCGATCACATGATCAGAGGGGAACATGCCAATGACGGCGCGGGGATCTTTGCGCAACAAGAGAAACGCGGCCAATCCGATCGCCGGGGCGGTGTTGCGCCCGACCGGTTCTGGCAGCACCTGGTCCTTGGGAAGCTTCGGAAGTTGCTTGGTGATCGCAAGCCGCAGATCTTCGTTGGTGATGATCCAAAACTTCTTTGCCGGAGCCAGGGGCAACAGACGGTGCACCGTCTGCTGAATCATGGTCTGCTTGCCGTCGAGCGCGAGCAATTGCTTGGCGCGCTTCTTCCGGCTCAGCGGCCAGAAGCGGGTGCCGCGCCCTCCAGCCAGGATCACGGGATAGAAATTTGAGTTCTTAGCCACGGATTCTCACGGATCTGCACGGATCAAAGATCGAAGATCAAGCAGAAACTATATTCGCGTCTCCGGCTCGGGAAGTTGCTTTCCAGGTACGTAGGCTCGAAGAAACTCAAGGGCCCATTGCGGCCTTACGCCAAATTCTCCGATGCAGGCTGGGACAACAATGGCGTCGCCCTTGGCGAGCGTAACAGGTTCCATTCCGCGCGCCTCGACCACTCCGCAGCCCTCGACCGCGACCAGAATCTGCACAGAACTTTTCCCCGAGTCATCAAGTGTCGAGAGTTCCAGCGGTTCCTTTAGCCTCAAACATATCCACCACAAAATAAGGGGCCGCAACCAACGGCGCGCGCCGGTTGCCGCCGCCGAGGTCGCTCGGCGCGGGCCGCACCACCTTCCCCGAGCACACTTTTTCCTTGACCGCGGCCATGCCGTCTTTCAGGTGCAACTCGCGAGGTCGCCCGTAATCATAGAGGCGATACGTCGTGTCGGATTGCTGCTGGGTCTCGACGATGATTGAGCCTGGGCCGAGCGTATGCACCGTTCCACCGGCCACGTAGATCATGTCACCCGCATAAACATTGATCCAATTGAGCAATTCCTCCGCGTGCTGCTGATGAATCGCATCTTCCAATTGCTGGGCCGTCACACCCGGCTTTAAACCCAGCGCGATCTGCGATCCCGGACGGGCATGGGCCACGTACCAGCATTCGGTCTTGCCCCAGGGTTGGCCGACGCGGACCGCCTGCTCGTCATCGGGATGAACCTGTACCGACAGTTTTTCGTGTGGGAAAAGAAACTTCAGCAACAGTGGAAACCGTCGGGGGTCGCGCGCTGCTTCGCCGACCAGTTCACGCTGATGCTGCTCGCTCAACTGCGCGAGAGTCTTGCCGGTGAGCGGACCATTCGCCACCCTGCACTCGTCCCCGCTCAACCAGGCCTCGCCAATCTTTTCCGCAAACTTGTGGTTGGGATAAATCGGGGACAAATCCTGCGTGCCCCAGGGGCGCGGATCAAATCCAGGCAGCATCAGTAATGGATACAGAGTTCCCATGCCAATGATTTGCACCAACGAAAAAGGCCGCTCAACGGAACGGCCTCGCCGAACCTGACAATCACGAACTCACCCGCCCCTCCGTTGTTAGAGTGCCGCCAAGAACTTCCGCATGCGTTCGAGGCCGCGGTCTAGCTCCGCCTTCGAGGTAGCGTAGGAAACGCGGATGTGATCGTTGGTGCCGAAGCCTTCGCCGGGAACAGTGGCGACGTGAGCCTCGCGCAATAACCGTCCCGCCACGTGTGAAGCGGATTTCAAGCCGCCCCGCCCCAGAAATGACGAAATATTCGGATAAGCGTAGAACGCTCCTTCGGGCAGGGTGCAGGTCACGCCCGGGATCGAGCGCAGACCCTTCACAACGTGATCGCGCAGGTCAATGTACTCGCGGCGCATTTGTTCGACGCACTCCTGTGGCCCCTTCAGGGCGGCTACCGCCGCCTTTTGCACGATCGAGGTCGGATTCGAGGTCGACTGGCTCTGCAGTTTGGCCATCGCGCTTGCTACCGCAGCCGGCGCCATCGCATATCCCATGCGCCAGCCGGTCATCGCATACGTTTTCGAGAGTGAGCCGAGCAACACCATGCGCTCCTTGTACTCGCGCTGCACTCCCAGCGAGAAGAGTTTCCCCGTGTAATTCAAATACACATAACACTCGTCGGAGAGCACCCAGATGCCACGCTGGTGCGCCAGACGAATCACTTCGGTCATGTCTTCCGGGCTCATCACCGCGCCCGAAGGGTTCGATGGCGAGTTCAGAATGATTGCCTTGGTCCGCGATGTGATCAGTCGCGCTACCATTTCGGCCGTAACGCGGAATCCCTGCGTCTCGTCGGTCTCGAGAAGTACGCAACTCCCGCCCGCGTAGCGCACAATGTCTTTGAACGAAACCCAGTAAGGCACGGGCAGAATCACTTCGTCGCCGTGATCGACCAGAACCTGAATGGCATTGAAGAGAGCATGTTTGCCGCCGACCGACGCAATGACTTCCTCGCGCCGGTAGTCCGAGTCGAAGTCCACGTTGTGCCGGTGCGCGATGGCATCCCGCAGCTCGGTCGTACCACCCACCGCCGTGTACTTGGTGAAGTTGCCGTGGATCGCGCCGATGGCCGCATCCTTGATGTGTTGCGGCGTGGAAAAGTGGGGCTCACCCGCGCCAAAATCGACCACATCGATTCCCTGCGCGCGCAGCTTTTCGGCCTCGGCTACCACCGCCATGGTGGCGGAGGGTTCGATGCGGTTGATCCGGTCGGTGAGTCGCAGTGCTTCGGTGGTTGCGATGGTCATGCCTTCTTCTTCCTTCTCCTGGGGGCTTCGATCAAATCTGCTTGCTGCAGTTGCAGCCTGTAGGCGGGATCGAGCTTCTCCCGCAGCTTTTGCTCAACAACTTCGGGGACAAGTCCCTTTACCGGACCGCCCGCTTGCGCCACTTCCCGCACCAGGCGCGAACTGACATAGGAATACTTGTCGGCCGGCATCATGAATACGGTCTCCAGCGTGGGCTCAAGCTTTCGGTTCATGAGCGCCATCTGCAGTTCGTACTCATAGTCGCTGATGGCTCGAATGCCGCGCAGCACACACTTCGCGTCGATGGACTTCGCGAATTCAACCATTAGCCCGTCGAACGTATCCAGCCGCACGTTCTTCAGGTCGGCCGTCAACTCCCGTAGCATCTCCAATCGCTCCGCCACGCTGAACATCGGGCTCTTCTCCGAGTTGCGCAGGATGGCGACCACCAGTTCCTCAAAGATCTTGCTGCCCCGCTCTATCAGATCGAGGTGCCCGTTGGTGGGCGGATCAAACGAGCCGGGATAGACAGCGGTGCCTTTAGTCAATCGTCCTCACTGGAAAAAGGTAGGGCGGTCGAGCCAAGTTGCAGCAATAGGAGATTCTATGCGGGTGGGAGTGGAGATGGCAATCGGCGACTTTTCGCTGTTTGGCGAGTTTTCATCGTGTAGCGAGTTATCATTGTCATCCCGAGCAACACGAGGGATCTAAGTTCTTGCTTGCGCCTCCACCGCCTTCAACGCACGCAAGAACCCAGGTCCCTCCCTTCGCTCGGAATGACAGTCCGATTGTTGATTGAGTTAGGCCATCTTCGGCACAAAGCGGAACGTTTGCGGCTGATCCCATTCGCGGGACAAGTCATCCCATTTGGGGTTCATAGACTCAATCAACGCAACCCGCTTGGCTCGGGTCCAAGCCTTGATCTGCTTTTCGCGCTCGATTGCGTTGCGAACGTCGCCAAACCTTTCGAAATAAACCAGCGGCGTAAGGTTGTATTTCGCGGCAAACCCCTGGGTAAGCTTCAGTTTGTGCTCTCTCACTCTGCGCCGAATGCTGTTCGTGATTCCGGTGTAGAGCGTCTTCGAAGGATTGGTCATGATGTAGACGAAATACCGCCGCTCTTCGCGCACTGTGACCTCCAATGTTACTTCGTGTCATCCCGAGCAACGCGAGGGACCTAGGTGTTTGCGTGCGTTGAAAGCGGTGGTGGCGCAGGCAAGAACCCAGATCCCTCGCTTCGCTCGGGATGACAGTCCGTTTACTTAGTCGCAGCAACCTTCCAGCTAGCGCTTCGCCGCCACCGGCACTTTGACCGGCTCCGGAGGAGCGCTCGGCATTGTTGTCACGCGGCCTGTGGGAGGGGCAGTCTGGGCCGTGGGCGCGGGTGGCGCCTGCGTCGTGGTTAATCCGAGTGCCTTACGCACCTCGGTATCGAGTTTGGCCATAACGTCTTTGTTGTCTTTCAGGAACTGGCGGGCATTCTCGCGGCCCTGGCCAATGCGCTCGCCCTTGTAGCTGAACCACGACCCGGACTTTTCGAGGATGTTGTTGTTGACCGCGAGGTCAAGCAGATCGCCTTCGCGCGAGATGCCTTCCCCATAAAGGATGTCGAACTCGGCCTCGCGGAATGGCGCCGCGACCTTATTCTTCACTACTTTCACTTTCGTCCGCGAACCGGTGACCACGTCGCCTTCCTTAATGGCGGCGATGCGCCGAATGTCGACGCGCACGGACGAATAAAACTTCAGCGCGCGCCCGCCAGTGGTGGTCTCCGGGTTACCGAACATCACACCAATCTTTTCGCGGATCTGGTTGATGAAGATCAGGCAGGTTCTCGACTTGGAGACCGTCCCCGTCAACTTGCGCAGCGCCTGCGACATCAAGCGTGCTTGCAGGCCCATGTGGCTGTCGCCCATTTCGCCATCGAGTTCGGCCTTGGGTACCAGGGCCGCCACGGAATCCACCACCAGCACGTCGATCGCGTTCGAGCGCACCAACGCTTCGGTGATCTCCAGCGCCTGCTCGCCGTAGTCGGGCTGCGAGACCAGCAGGTTGTCGACATCGACGCCGAGCTTTTTTGCATAGGCGGGATCGAGTGCGTGTTCGGCGTCGACGAATGCGGCCATGCCACCGATCTTCTGCGCCTCGGCGATTACTTGCAATGTAATCGTGGTCTTGCCGGAAGATTCCGGGCCAAATACTTCCACCACGCGTCCGCGCGGGAAGCCTCCCACGCCTAGCGCTGCATCGAATGAGATCGAGCCCGTCGGGATCACCGCGATGGGGACGATCGCTTCCTTCGAGCCCAACCGCATGATCGAGCCCTTGCCGAATTGTTTTTCAATCTGTGAGACTGCCAGGTCAATCGCCTTGCCCCGCTCATCCGCCATGGAGTGGCTCCTTTAAGAGTGCCAAAATAAGTGCTGTCTAAGTCTGGCCGGATTATACATAGGAATTAAAGCGAAGAAAAGGCGAATCAAGAAGATTACGGTGGAAATCGTTCCGAAATGGGCAGAATTAATGTGGCGCGGGCGCCCACGCCCGCGAAATCTATCCACGAATGGGAACGATATGCCCAGCAATCCATTCGCGAAGTAGCGCGAAGCGGAACTTACCTTCCGCTATCGCCTTCATCATGAAATCGAAGGCGATCTTGCCGCTAACGTCCAGATCGAACCCGTTCACGAGAAAAAACACGTGGGCCGCAGCAAATCCCACTCGTTTGTTGCCGTCAACGAAGGGGTGATTGTTGACCAGCGACTCCATCAGCGCGGCCGCCTCTTCGCAGACGTCGTGGTAGTACCCCGTCTGAGGACGGAAAACCGCCGCTTCTAATGCGCCCTGATTGAGCATTCCGTACTCACCACCGTATTCCTCAATCTGGTGATGGTGGATCGAGATTACTTCGGCCACCGTCAAGTAGACACGCTCGGCGGTCACTTGGCGAGCCGCTTGTACAGCTCACGATACTTTTCGTTGGAGCGGCGATAGGCGGCCATCACCTCAGGCCTGACCAGGCGCTGCGAAGGAACGACGTTGTGCAGGTAGTGCTCCAGCGCCCGTTCCAGCACAAAGCGCTGTGACTGCCCGTTCTCCTTGGCCACGGAGACGAGTTCTTCGTATAGCTTGGCATCAATTTCCGGAGCGATCTTGACGGTGCGCGGCATGGTTGGCTTCTAACCAAATTCTAGTCCCGCCGTCTGGTAGTATCAAGATAAATCTAGAATCTGCTACAGATAGCAGTGCAGCGATCTTTCCATAGAGTCATTGATGCCGAAGTGCGCGCAGTTGCGCAATTGATCGCTCGGCATTCTTCCTAATCTCATCGCGGCGTGTTTCATCACGCAATCTTTCCAGGTAACGGACGGCGACATCCATCGTTACCATGGAATTAAGTTCAAAATCCTCAATTCTCCATTCTGAGGCACCCCCTGCTATTGCTTGGGAGCCGGTAAGGACGAGGCTGTACTTTCTCTCCGACGGAACCGGACCCTTTAGCGGAGGCGAACCGCCCACTGACCGACTAAATCGGCCGGTTGGATAAATTTTGCCGAGAAAGTCAAAGTCCGTCCAAACCTCGGCTCTGGTGCCAGTGACCTTTGCTTCGCCAACGATCTCACCTGTCATTACACCCAGGACTCTGTCATGAGGTGGCGGACCCGGGTTGAGAAAAAAAGTATTCCCCTTTTTCCAGCCAGTTGTTGTTCGGCGCTCTCCGTTCGCATCCATTCTTCGATACGCTTCTACTACTTGTTTTGGAGATTGCGGACGCACCGCTGTTGACTGAGGGGAAGCCGACGTGCAAAACGCAGGACAAACGACAAGAGCTGTCTCAGTTGCGCTCAGGATGCGGGACAACAGGCGCTCACTATCGCCATGACACGGCTTTTTCCCTGGATCACCTCTGCAGCAAGTCTACCGGCGCCGTTACATCGTGCACCCGGAAATACTTGGCCAAAGCCGGATACTTCCTCGCCACGGCCTCATACATCGCATACGCGACGTTGCGATAGGAAATGTGCCCCGCCGGCGTCGTGCGCAGCTCGGAAATGTACACGGCCTCTGCAAAATCCATCTTGAACAGCGCCCGCTTGCGGAATGCCAACGGAATCGCGTACTGCGAATTCTCTTCGGCTTCGGGCGCATTGCGCTTCGCCAGTGTCTCGACCGCGGTCTGCACCTTGCGCATAGCGGCGTCGAAGCGGGGGCGCACGCCGGCATCTTCCAGGTCGAGCAGCATCTCGTAGCCGTGCTGCGTGGTGAATCCCTGCATCACCTGGACGCAGCGCCGGTGACGGTGCATGTCGCGGAAGCCGCCCGTGTCCATGAGAATGTCGAAGCGCAACTGCTGCCCGGCGCGGAACCCGCGCAGCATTTCGTCGTGCTTGCCGCGATGCCGCAGTCCGAGGTCGATGATCTCCCGCCGCCGTCGTTCCCCCGCCACCTGCACCGCCTGCCGAATCTGGCGGTAGGAGTGGTGGCAATGTTCGTACAGCAACGTGGTTGCAATCTCCACTTCGAGCGGCTCTTCGTCGAGCAGATCCACGATTGCCTTCGAGGGCGCGAGCTGTTCATGCTCCATCAACTCCTGCGCCGCCTGCCGCAGTTCCCGCCGCGTTTCCATTTCATACAGATTCGGGTCGGCGTACTTCACTAGAGTCGGCGCCACTCGGACCTCGCGCAGCAACTCCTGCTCGGCCCGCGCACCTAACTCGGAATTCACCGACCGAATCTGCTCGACTAATTCCCGCAAGGAGTCGGTGTTAACGTTATACGCCGCGCCCGTCGCCGCGTTCTTCAGGGACTCGCCCAACTGCCTCACCTCTTTGTGCGTATGCGAGAGCAGGTGCGCCACTTGCGTCTCCAGCGTGCGGGCGTTAACGATCTCGCCCAGCGAAGTGTTGGTCGCCAGCGGCAGAAGGTAGCGGGTGATGTCAAACGCCCTCGCCTTCAGCGTGCGCTCGTACGCGTCCTGCTTCATGTCCGCCGGCTTGGGCGTGATGCTGATCAGGTACTGCGTCATGTGCGCGGAAAGCGCTTCGTACTCGGTGAACAGGAAGTCCAGCGACCCGCGATAGAGTTTGCCCGCTTCGTCATCGGCGCCGAAGTCAGGCGTGTAGTAGCCGCTCTTCTTGAAGTCCTGATAACGAGTTGAGCGCTCCTGCCCATCCCAGCGCTGCTCGTCGGCCACTTCGATCGCCGCCAGAATCGACAGTCTCTCGACTGCGAGCGCAATGTGCGCCAGGTCGGCGATCGAACGGTGTCCATACTGAAAATAAAAGGTGTTGAGAAACTTCTCCGCCTTCTGCGAACTGATCTCGCGCAGCGACTCCTTCATCGACAGCCCCGACCGCGAATACTTGGCCATGGCGTAAGCCTGAATCTCCGGCTCCACTCCGAACACCGCGAAGACTTCGGTCGAGGGCGCGTCCGCAAAAGGCTTTTCGGTCGGGGCCGCCGGTTCAGGACCCGGCGCTCGCTCCGCCGAGCGGTGTCCGGCAGCCGGCACAACCGAGCCTGCTGCGGTGGAGTTCTTCTTGGGAGCTTTGGGCATCACGATGACTTCGTTCGTCACATTCTGAGGCATGGGAGTGTCCGAATGTTACTTGGCAGCGCCGCAACGCGCAATCGTTAGACAAATGACAACTGCCGCTTACGTTCGATCCGCATCAGTATCGAGGTCCTGATCTGGCCCTTGCGGCGCGCCGAATAGCGCACCGACGGGTATAATTCGGCGTTCCACCGCAATCGCTCCAACGGGCATTTGGGAGAACTCTCATGTCTCTTTCAGGACGGGTAGCACTAGTCACCGGTGCCTCGCAAGGCATCGGACGCACCTGCGCCCTCAGGCTGGCTAAAGACGGTGCGACCGTCGCAGTTGCCGCGCGCAACCAGGAAAAGCTGAATGAACTGGTCCACGAAATTACCGCGGCGGGCGGCAACGGCGCCGCGCTGACACTCGATGTAAGCGACGAAGATCAAGTCAAGTCCGTAGTGAAGGCGGCGATTGCGCAGTTTGGGAAGATCGACGTCCTGGTCAACAACGCCGGCATCACCCGCGATCAACTCGTCATGCGCATGAAGCGTGCCGACTGGGACGCTGTTCTGCAGACGAACCTGACGTCCGCCTATCTCTGCATTCAGCAGGTCATCGGCTCCATGCTCAAACAGCGCTGGGGTCGCATCATCAACATCACCAGTGTTTTCGGGCAGATGGGCCAGGCTGGCCAGGCAAACTACGCCGCTTCCAAGGCTGGACTAATCGGGCTGACCATGGCCATCGCGCGCGAAGTCGGCTCGCGCAACATTACTTGCAACGCCGTCGCGCCTGGCTTCATCGAAACCGCCATGACCGCGGTCTTGAGCGAGGAATTCAAGCAGAACGCCGTGAAACAGATCCCTTTGGGGCGTGTCGGAACGCCCGATGACGTGGCCGGTGCCGTTGCGTTTTTTGCATCTGAGGACGCGTCGTATATCACCGGCCATGTGCTGAACGTGAATGGCGGCATGCTGATGGGTTAGTAGAGATTCTTACCGCCGAGAACGCCAATAACGCCAAGATAAAGATGACAGCCAATCCCACACCGCCCCCCAAGTCCTTCTCGGCGACCTCTGCGGCCTCGGCGGTGAAAGGTCTTTCCTTCGTCCAAGCCGAGTTGCCGACTCAGATCACACAAGCACGCGAGCTTTTCCTCGAGTACGCGCAATCGCTGGGCTTCAGCCTGTGTTTCCAAAATTTCGATCAAGAACTGGCAGGGCTTCCCGGCGACTACGCCCCGCTGGAGGGCCGCCTGCTGCTGGCGGAGTATGAAGGTCAAGTGGCGGGTTGCGTGGCTCTGCACCGGCTCGAAGAGAAGATCTGCGAAATGAAGCGCCTCTATCTGCGCCCGCAGTTCCGTGGAAAGGGAATAGGCCGAGCGCTGGCGGACCGCATCATCAGCGAAGCGCGCCAGATCGGCTACCAGCGCATGCGCCTCGACACCGTGGAACCAGTGATGAAAGACGCAGTCGAGATGTACCGCAGGCTCGGCTTCAAGGAGATTGCCCCATATCGGCCGAATCCCATCGCGGGCGCGCTGTACATGGAATTGCAGTTGTAATTCCTTCCCGCTTCGGCAACAATGCCCCAACCACCTCCCCGACTTTCGATGAAACGACTCGCGGTGATTCTGAGCTGTCTTGCGCTGGCCCTGCTGGCCGCCGCGCAGAAGGATCCCTCAGTAAAGCCTGCTGAGGGCTCCTGGCTGTCAGACGGCTACGGGCTGTTTTTCGAGGTGGACGCAACCGGTCTGCGGGTTTACGAGCGGACTTCCGTTAGTTGCATGTATTCCCAAACGCGGCCGCCGGACGAGGCCCACTCCTCGAACTCGACTCTTGCGTTTTCCTCCGGCAATTCGATCACAACGCTGAGCCGCACCGATGATCCCAACATCCTGCGCTTGCACATGGACTGGGCGGCATCAAACCTCATTTTGCATCGCACTGAAAAGCCGCCCGAGATGTGTACGCGCAAACCCACCAACACACCGCTGGAGAACTACAAACTCTTCTGGGAGACATTTGCCGAGCAATATGCTTTTTTTGCGCTTCGCAAGGTGGACTGGCACGCCGTGGATCGGCACTTCCGTCCCCGGGTTACCCACACCACGAGCGAGGCAGAGCTGTTCCGGATCTTCCGCCAGATGATTGAGCCGCTGAACGATACTCATACGAGTATCGAAGCAAGAGACATCAAACAGGAGTTCGAGGGTTGGCGGCAGGACTCCGGCCATCGCTCCGATTCGGATTGGAGTAAAGCAGCCTCAATCATCGAATCGAAGTACGTACAGGGAGTTCTGCGTCCCTACTGCAAGAGCCGCCTCCAGTTTGGAATGCTGAGGAATTCACTCGGATATCTGCGGGTGACCACCTTCTATGACTATGCGGATGGCACTTATGGGGACGAGTTGGAATGCCTCCAACGCAGCCTTACTTCGATTTTCGAAAGTGCAGGGAAACTGAACGGACTGGTGATTGACGTCCGTCTGAACCACGGCGGCGACGATCCTCTCGGGATTGAAATCGCTTCACGTCTGACGGACAAGAAGTATCTGGCTTATACGAAGGCCGCCCGGAACAGTACCAGCCTGGACGCCCCGCTTCATTTCACGGAGCAGCAGCCCGTATGGGTCGTGCCGGCAACAACACCGGGCTTCACGGGCAAGGTCGCATTGCTCATAGGCCCGGACACCGTCAGCGCGGGCGAGACGTTTACGATGGCCCTGATGGGACGGGAGCCGCACATCGTGCGTATTGGCCTCAACACGCAAGGCGTCTTCTCCGACGTGCTCCGCCGGTCGCTTCCTAATGGCTGGTCTTTCGGGTTACCTAATGAGGTCTATTACACGGCGGATGGCACAGCCTTTGATGCCGTTGGTGTTCCTCCCGACATTCTTATCCCGTTTTTCAATCAGGAGGATCTACAAGCATCGCGGGACTCGACTCTGGAAGAAGCCATCCGCCAACTAACAAAGTGAGGTTCCGCACAGGAAAGGATGCAAACCACGCCTAGGATTTTCGTTTTGCTGTTCGCCGTTGTTTTTGTAGCTCCTTCCGCTTTCGGCGCCGACGGCAAAACCGTTTTCTACAAGAGCGGAGACGAAACCGTCCAAGGCATTCTCTTCACACCGACGAAGCGCTCCGATCCTCGGCTTGTTCGGGGCCAGGACCACGGCATTACTCCGGACGGCGCTCACAAATTTCGGCAGGTGCTCAAGGGACTCGGCAAAAAGATTGAAGTCAAGAATTACGACGACGCCGGCCATGCTTTCGAGAATCCCAACAACAAAGATGGCTACCGCCCCGCCGATTCTGCGGACGCATGGAAGATCACGGTCGATTTGTTAGCCTCAACGTTGAAGCAGTAGGCGTCGAGTTGCCCCACCAAAAGGCCCGCCGGACGCGCATTTGAGCTGGGCGCATTTCTTATACGACGTATAAGCTATGCCGCAATCATCTCTGGCGCGTATTGAATTTTTCTATGGCACTAATGTCCCTCGTATGGCACAAATTTCCCACTTGCCAGATGGTGCTGATCTGGTTACCATTTCCCATCCTGAAATGCTCCCAACCATGAACATCGGCGAGACCATCCGCAACTACCGGCTGCAGAAAGGCATGTCCCAGGGCGATATCGAGAAGCGCACCGGTTTGTTGCGCTGCTACCTGTCGCGGGTCGAGAACGGCCACACGATCCCTTCCCTGGATACGCTCTCGAAAATCGCCGGCGCAATGGAATTGCCGCTGTCGCAATTTTTCGCCGAGCCCGGGCACAGCAACGGTTCCAAGGGACTGCCTCAGCTCTCTGATGACGAAGTCCGCTTCCTGAGCCAGATCCGCCGCTACGCCACCAATCTTAACGACAGCGACCGTAAGCTCGTTCTCGCCATGGTTAAGAAGATGGCGTCGAATTCGGGGAAGTAAGCTCTCAGCTGTCAGCTATCAGCATCAGCTCAAAACAAACGCAGCCGCTGCAATTGCGCGCCCGCCCGCCGAAGACCGTTACGGGTCCGTTTTTGGCTGACAGCTGAGAGCTGACAGTTGGCGACAGGTACTTTCGTACCATGCCCGTTGGTGACCGGTGGGCACCTCGCCGGGGTCTTCTTCATCGCACTAAACTGTGCATGGAGACACCTGTGACCACCGACGAGGAACTGAATGTTCTCGACACTCAACTGCGCCGGTTGAAAATCGAGTACGAGATTTATTTCAGCAATCCGACCAAGAAGCCTCCCACCGACATTGAGTGGAAGGTGCTCGCCCTGTTGCGGAAGTTTTCCGACGGCGGCCGCATGAATTTTACGCAGCGCTTCCGTTACAACGAAATGGCGCAGCGCTACGCGATTTATAGCGACTTGTGGCGCAAGAAGTCCCGCATCCGCGAGGAAGGTTATCGACGCCCGCAGGACGCCCTGCTCTCGGTGCAAGGGGTCCGCTCGGCTGAAGAAGAGCTCAAGCCCCAGCACCCAAAGGCTTATGGCGTCAGCCGGGCCGCCGCTGCGTCTGCCGCCGCGCCGTCATCCCCGCACTATACTTTGCACAGCGTCGACCAGGCCGAGCGCGAGCAGGTCGAGCGTCTCTACAACACCCTGGTAGCGGCCAAGAAAAAAGCGGGCGAGAGCGTCACGGGCAGCGTCGACTCTTTCGCGACATTCGTGCAGAAAAAAACCGAGCAGATTCGCAAACAGTACCATTGCGATAGCGTCGAGTACTCCGTCGAACTCGCGGATGGCCACGTCAAGCTGAAAGCCAAGGCCAAGACTTAGACCACTTTGAAGCATGGCGTGAACCAAACTTTGTCATCCCGAGCCCAGCGAGGGATCTAGGTTTTTTGCCCGCACCACCTGCGTTGCCCTTGCCAGCAAGCACCCAGATCCCTCGCGTTGCTCGGGATGACAGAGCGCTCTGGGATACAAAATATGAAAACGCCTTAGTGCGGCAAGTTGCTCACTTTTCACGAGTGATCGATCCGTCGGTGTGGATTTCGTATACGTGCTTGTCGGGAGTGCCCACAATCTCGGGGACGGATGGGTTTCTGGTCAGGACGTGAAACACGTCCGAGTCCTCTACGTCGTTACTGAGCGCGTGGGAATGATATCCGCCTGCAAGCGTCTGTCCCGGCTGGACAGTATCCTTTTTTTCCACGATGGTTTTGTGCATCTGCCGCTTGCTGACAATCGTGCCGCCATCGAGAGTGACGTTGTAGCGCACATCACCGCCTAGCGGGTAAGCTCCCTCGGTGGTTTGCCCCGGGAGAAAATACACGTACAGTTGCCCGTTTTCGCTCGGTACGACGTAGCTGTTGTACGGGCGAGCTAGCTTGCCAAGATCTTTCGCCGTCGTTTCGATGGCCTTCGAGGCGTGGAAGTAGAAACCACGATCGTCCGCGGGGGGATCGAATTTCTTGACGGTGAAGTCCTCTGTTGTCGCACCCTGCGAAGCCCGATACACAATAAGAAACCTGTCTTGCTGCGGGCTCGGACGTCCAAACACGACTTCCCACTTGCCGCCGACCTTCCTCGCGAGAGAAAGCGGAGCGGCCGCGTGGTCCGGCTTCAACGCCTCAACCGCGTCAGTAGCGTGCCATGCCGCTACGTCGTACTCGGCGAGCATTTGCCCGCGTGCGGTCGTGGCCTTGAGTTCAGCGGGCGATGGAGGAGCGCTTTCCTTCTTGCCCTCCTGGGCCAGCAACGCGCAACACGAAACCAGCAGGGCTAACGTCAATAGCATTGGTCGAATCATCAGGTCTCCAAACGCGAGCCAATTGTATCGCCCTTTGAGCGTGAGTGAGATGGCCCTTCTGGGTAGCAATGCGGTTTGAAGATTCGTATGAGGGCTTGCCGGGCTGCGTATGCTGGTAGAATTTTGGGTCATCATCCGGCGCTCATCCACTGCTCGAGGGGCCATCATGTCCGACGTTACAAAAGTAAAGCGCGCCATCCTGAGTGTCACCGATAAAAGCGGCCTGGTCGTTTTCGCCCGCAAGTTGGCTGGGCTCGGCATCGAACTCATCTCCACCGGAGGCACGGCCAAGCTGCTGCGCGATTCCGGGATCGCGGTCAAAGATATTTCTGAACTCACCGGCTTTCCGGAGATGCTCGATGGGCGTGTTAAGACGCTGCACCCCAAAGTTCACGGCGGCATCCTGCATCGCCGCGAAGATCCCACACATGTTGCCGCCGTGGCGGAGCACGGCATTGCCCCCATCGACATGGTGGTCGTGAACCTCTACGCTTTCGAGAAAACCGCAGCCAGGCCTGGCGTTGCCTTCGAGGAACTGATCGAAAACATTGATATCGGCGGGCCGTCGATGATCCGCTCCGCTGCCAAGAATTTTCACGACGTCGCGATCGTGACCTCGCCGTCGGACTACGAATCTGTCGCCGATGAACTTGGAAATTCCGGCGGCAGCCTCTCGCTGGCGACCAAATGGCGTCTGGCGCAAAAAGCATTTGCCACCACGGCGGCTTACGACTCCGCCATCGCCTCCACGCTGGAGCGCGTCAACGCCGACACCTTCCAGCTAGCGGCGGAATCAGGCGTGTTTCCGCCCATTTTGCGCTTCTCGTTCCAAAAGACGCTCGACCTGCGATACGGGGAGAATCCCCATCAGAAAGCCGCCATGTACTCCGATAGTTCGGGCGCTGGTGTCGCCAACGCCCGCCAGTTGCAGGGCAAGGAACTCTCCTACAACAACATTGTCGACTTGCAAGCGGCATGGGATCTCGCGCAGGAATTCGACGAACCTGTTTGCGCAATCATCAAGCACACCAACCCATGCGGCACCGCCACGGGCAGGACACTGGCAGAGGCCTTCAAGCGCGCTCTGGAATGTGATCCAGTCTCGGCTTTCGGCGGCGTGATCGGGGTCAATCGCCCGATCGATGGCGAAGCCGCCGGAGAGATGCATAAGCTCTTCCTTGAAGTCATCGCCGCACCCGCTTTTGACGAGGCCGCCAAGGCGAAGTTCGGATCAAAGAAAAATCTGCGCCTGGTCGAGGTCGTTCCTGCCGCTCAGAAATGGGTTCTGAAAAACGTCTCTGGAGGCCTGCTGGTCCAGGACACCGACATCCGTCCTCTATGCGATGCCGATCTCAAGGTTGTCACCAAGCGCGTCCCCACTCCCGAAGAAATGCGCGCCCTGCTGTTCGCCTGGAAGGTGTGCAAACACGTGAAGTCCAACGCCATCGTCTACGCGCGCGACGGTCAAACCGTCGGCGTCGGTGCCGGACAGATGAGCCGCGTCGATTCGGCCAAGATCGGAGCCATGAAGGCTCAACTGCCGTTGAAGGGAACGGTTGCCGCCTCCGACGCTTTCTTCCCGTTTCCCGATGGCGTCGAAGAAATCGCAAAGGCCGGAGCTACCGCGATCATTCAACCTGGGGAGTCGCAGCGCGATCCGGAGGTCATCGAAGCTGCCGACCGGCTGGGTCTGGCAATGCTTTTCACTGGGGTACGCCATTTCCGGCATTAAAGTGTCAGCAGCAGCGCTCTGATCATCGCTTTACGTAATTTGACACACTGCCGCCGGTACCTGTCCTTCCGGTTGCGCCCGCCATGGTCTGGTTGGGAGGGTTTTTTCCCATCCTTCCAAGGCTCGCGGTAGAATATAAGCACCTTTCCCCCGGCGGTGTTGCATCCAAGCTAGCTGAGGTTTCGGAAATGCGCAGGAGCGCGGCAGGGTCCATGAGCAGAATTTTTCGTCTTTTTTGTATGATTTCCGTGGCCGCAGCGGTCGCCGCCGGTCAAACCACCCAGTCTTCCACTGACTCCAAACAGTCTGACGCGAATGCCCCTCAGTCCTCGCCGCGGAAAGTGGACAAGTCTGCCGCTTACTACCACTACGCTCTCGCTCACATGTATGAAGAGCAGGTCACGGTATACGGGCGCAGCGACCTGGCCAACAAAGCCATCGAGGAGTACCGCCAGGCCATCGAAGCCGACCCGTCGTCGGAATTCCTGACCGCGGGCCTCGCGGAACTATATGTAAAGACCGGCCGCATTCGCGATGCGGTTCTCGAAGCTCAGGACATCATCAAGCGCGATCCCAAGAACTTGGAAGCGCACAAGCTTCTGGGCCGCATCTACCTTCGGTCTCTCGGGGACATGCCGGGCGGCAACGGCAGCGATAATGTCCTGAAACTGGCAATCGAGCAATACGAGGAAATCATAAAGCTCGAACCGGATAACGTGGACGATCACCTGCTTCTCGGCCGGCTGTACCGCCTCGGCAGCGAGATGCAGAAAGCGGAAGCCGAACTGAAGACCGCCGTCAAACTCGATCCCGGCTCCGAAGAGGCCGTCACCACGCTGGCCATGCTGTATACCGACGAAGGCGACACCTCGCATGCCTTGCAAGTGCTGAGTTCGGTGCCCGACACCGCTCGTTCCGCAAAGCTGTATGCCGCCCTGGGCGCAGCCTACGAACAGCGCAAAGATTATAAGAGCGCGATCGACGCCTTCCGTCACGCCATTGTTCTGGATCGCGATAACCTTGATGCCATTCGCGGGCTCGCTGAAAATCTGATGAACGACGGCCAGTTCGATGCCGCGCTCGAACAGTACAAGGTCATCGTCGACTCCAACCAGGAAGATGCGCAGAGCTACGTGCGCATGGCCGAAATCTATCGCCGCCAGAGCAAGTACGATCTCGCCCTGGAAAGCCTGAAGAAGGCTGATACGCTGGTGCCGGATTCGGCGGAAGTCGCCTACAACATGGCCGCGGTCTACCAGGGCCAGGGCCGCTATGACGATGCGATCAAGCTGCTGCAGGATCTGCTGAAGAAAAACGATACCAGCCAGGCCGACCGCACCAACCGCTCGATCTTCCTGGAGCGACTGGGCATGATCTATCGCGAGCAGGAGAACTACACCGCCGCGGTCGACACCTTCCGCAAACTGCTGCCTCTGGGCGACGAAAATGCCCGCAGCGGCTATCAGGAAATCATCGACACCTACCGCGAAGCCAAGCAGTGGCCACAAGCCACGGCCGCGGCCAAGGAAGCGGTTCAGAAAATGCCTGCAGACCGCGACCTGCGCATGGTGCTCGACGCGCAACTGGCCGATACCGGAGAGGTAGACAGCGCCGTCGCCGACATTCATAAAATGCTGAAGGGCGGACCCGAGGATCGTGAAGTGTACGTCCGCCTCGCCATCATCGACACCCGGGCCAAGCGATGGAGCGACGCTGAAAAGGATCTCGCCAAGGCAGAAGAGATATCCACCAAGGCCGACGACAAGGCCTATGTCTGGTTCCTGCGTGGCGACATGTACCAGCGCGAGAAGATGTTTGATCAGGCCGAAGAAGAGTTCAAGAAGGTCCTGTCAAACACCTCGCCCTCCGATCCACAGAGTGCTGCCACCCTCAACTATCTCGGTTACATGAACGCTGATCGCGGCGTGAAGCTTGAGGAGTCGCTCAACTACATCAAACAGGCTCTCACCCTCGAGCCCAACAACGGCGCCTATCTCGATTCGCTTGGCTGGGCCTACTTCAAGCTGGGCAAGTACGATTTGGCAGAAGAGAACCTGAACAAGGCTTCGATCCACATGGGCTCCGACCCCACCGTGCAGGAGCACCTCGGCGATCTCTACCAGAAGACGGGCCGCCTTAAAATGGCCGCCGTGCACTGGGAGCGCGCCGTGCAGGAGTGGAACAAAACCGTCCCGGCCGAAGTCGACGGCGAAGCCTTCGCCAAAGTCCAGCAGAAACTCGACGCCGCCAAGGTCCGATTGGCCAAGGAAGAGTCGGGAAAACAGTAACCCAGTACGGAGCACCCAGCTTCCGCTTAATCAGGAAGGGTACAACCTTCATTGTCATCCCGAGCAGCGCGAGGGATCTGGGTTCTTGCCTGTACCGCCGCCACCGCCTTGGACGTGAGCAAACACCTGGATCCCTCGCTTTGCTCGGGATGACAGTACAGGGCATCCCTTTGGCGATGCGGTAAGCACTCACCGAATCCATCCCTCTTCAGCCCCTACTAACACTTTGATAAACTCCCCCTATGTTGGCCGGCTACGCGGTGCACGTCGAGCACTCCCGCGGACGCCGCTTCCCTGAGTTTCAGCATCCCTACCGCAACGACTTTCAACGCGATCGCGACCGCGTGATTCACGCCCGCGCCTTCCGCCGCCTCGAGGCCAAGACGCAGGTTTTCACCCGCCGCTACAGCGACCATTTCCGCAATCGCCTCACCCACACCCTCGAGGTATCGCAAGTCTCGCGCACCATCGCTGGGGCGCTCGGCCTCAACGTCGATCTTGCAGAAGCACTGGCCCTGGTACATGACATCGGCCACCCGCCATTTGGCCATGCCGGCGAAAAGGCCCTGGATGCCGCCATGCGCGAACACGGCCTCGCCTTCGACCACAACCTGCACGCCCTGCGCATCGTCGAGGATTTTGAGCAGCGCTACGCCGCATTCCGCGGCCTCAATCTCACCTTTGAAGTCCGCGAAGGCATCATCAAGCATTCGCATGATTATGATGCGAAGGAGCATCCCGAGCTAGCCGAATACCTGCTCGACCAGCGCCCTCCGGTCGAAGCTCAGCTCATCGACCTGACTGATGAGATCGCCTACGACACCGCCGACCTCGACGACGGATATGAGGCGCACCTGCTTTCTCTGGAAGAAATCCGCGAAGGAGTTCCAGTCTTTGAGCGTTTCTTCCGCGAAGTGGAGCAAATCTTTCCCGAAGCTCCCGACAAACTGAAATTCAACGAGGCCTTGAAGCGCGTCCTCAATCGGCTTGTCGATGATCTGATCACCAACACGCGTTCTCGCGTGATGCAGAGCGGGATTCGCACTCTCGACGACGTTCGCCGGCACCGCGAGCGCCTGGCCGCATTCAGTCCGGCGGTAGATGCCGAGCGCAAGCAGGCCAAAAACTTCCTGTATGAGAATCTCTATTTCAGCCCAGCCCTGGCCGACGAAAAAGACGACGCCGAACGCATCGTCGGCGAGCTATTCACTTTCTGGATGGAAAATCCCGAAGCCCTCCCGCACAACTACCGTGAAAAAGCCAAAGAAGACTCATTGCCGCGAGTGATCTGCGACTACATCGCAGGCATGACCGACAACTTCATCTTCGAACAATACGAAAAGCACTGTGGCCGGGTGTAACCAGACGCTTTTGGGGTAACGCAGCGCTTCAGCGCCGCTGATAGGTCGACCGGGTCAATGCGTGTAAAGGTGATTGCGCCGTTAGCCCTAATACAAGCTAAAGTCCCCTCGCAGAGCGTCACCACTGCTGAAGTTTCAGCTGGTGATGCGCTCGGAAAAACAATCTTCTTGATGTGGTCAATCCTGCTCAGATTGCCTCCCGGCCAGCCGCTAGGCTGGGGGTTGGATTTCTTATTCTGAGGAGCCAACACATGAAAGCCGGATACCGACACCTGAGTTTTCTTGCCCTGACCGCGGCACTTCTCGCGCCCGCGGCAATCACGATCCGCGCCGCCGCTCAAGACGACAGACGGCAAGAAGACAAACGCCAGGAAGACACCCAACGCAACGACAGAAACAATAACCGTGTCTACGATCGCACCCATAAGGACTACCACGATTGGAATGAGAACGAAGATCGCTCCTACCGCCAGTACCTGGGGCAAAATCAACAGGATTTTCGTGAATACAACAAGTTGAACCCCGACCAGCAGGACCAATACTGGAATTGGCGCCACAGTCATCCAGATGATCAAGAGAAGCACCATGGCGATCAAGACAAGCACTAACTAATCGTCCAGCCGCAGTTGGGACGGCCTCATGCGGCTGGGTAACTTTGATGTCCTACGTGTTCGAACCGGGAGGGACTATGTTAGGAATGGGTGTGCTCGGAACAATTATTGTGATTCTGGTGATCGTGTGGCTCGTGCGTCGCGTGTGAAGCGAGTTTCTCAACAGCAAGACTTGCTGGCTGAGTGTAAAGGCCTTGGTTACAACAGTCAGCGACTGTGGGGACGCGACGGCCAAACCCCACACGCACGCTTCCACACCAGACCATCGAGGCGCGCTGCTGGGTTTTGCCGAGAGGGCTATTTCCCTGATTCGAGCGGCTGGACGAAAACCCAGACCGTCTTATCGCGATCACTGTAAAACAGGGTCACAGTCACATCCACGGGGTTGTGTTCGAACGCAAAGTGGTAGCGAAACTTGCAGTGTAGTTTGCCGGCTGCGACCCCGTCACGGAAGCGCCCGTAAAACTTTTGCGCGTCCGTACATGGCGCGACCTGCTTAAAGACATTCTTGCCCACAACCTGCTCTTTTGTAAGGCCAGCAAGCCTCTCCTCGAAAGCGTTGTATTGCAAGATCTTGCCTTGAGCGTCGAGTTGAATAGCTCCATGAGGAAGCGCATCCAATTCCTTCTGGCTCATCGAGTCGATATTTTGGTAAATCGAGGGCGCGGGTGCCGCAGAAGCAGAGGGCATGGTCTCTCCATGGGGATTGATCCTTGCAGCGAACATCCGATCTTCGGACCGAGCTTGTTGAACTAGCTGTCAGGCGGCTCTCGGCGACACTTCTCAGGGGCTTAGCCCTAAGGTGCCTGACCGCTTCACTTCCCCGCGACTTCCGCCACCACGTCAAACAGAATCCTTGGGCCCCGCCGCACTTCGTCCACGCGGATTCGCTCGTCGTTTCCGTGTTCGGTGTTTCCCTCTTCTTCCGTCGCGGTGTAGGGGTCGAATCCGTAAGCAACTATGCCCAGCGGCCGGTAGCGCTGATTCTCGGTATAGCCACTGGTGATGTGGGGTACCACCGGCGTCCCCGGAAAATATTTTCCCGCTACCTCGCGGATCGCGGCAAACAGAGCGTTGTCCGTGCCTGAATAATTCGCTACACGGAATTCCCCGCTCAGCGGTTCGACCGTCACATTCGGATCATTCACGACGCGCCGTAGCGCCTCCACCACCGCCTTCGGATCTCCTCCCGGCAGAATCCTCACATCCAGATTGGCCCAGGCTTCCGGGGGAATCACGTTGGTCTGCTCCGATCCTCCCAGCATGGTCAGCGAAATCGTATCGCGCAGCAGAAAGTTCAGCGAGGGATCGCGCTCGACTTCGTCCCGGAAATCCTTGTCTTCGATTGCCTTTCGGATGTTCCGATAGGAAGCAGCCCGCTCGGGCGGTTCATACCGCGCCATGTCGTGTAAGAACTCTTCCACCACCGGCAGGACTCGCAACGGCGTGCGATAGGCCAGAATCCGATCGAGAGCACGGACCAGCCGGTTGGGAGCGGAATCCGGATTCGGTCGCGACCCGTGCCCCGGCTGTCCATGAGCCACCACATGCAGCCAGTAGATAGTCTTCTCGCCCACATCGACGCCGACGTACTTGACCCGAGCGTCCTCCAGCAGATTCTCGCCGCCTTCGTTGATCAAGAACTCCGCATTTCCCAGCAAATCCCGATGATTCGCAACGAACCAGTCGGTGCCGCTGCCATCTGCCTCTTCGTCGGCGACGGCGAGAAAGATCACGTCGCGGTCCAGCGCCACGTTCTCCCGCTTCAACATCACCATGGCCACGAGTTGCGCAAGGCCTTCATCCTTCATATCCTGGGCACCCCGGCCCCAGATATAGCCATTCCTGATCTCTCCACTGAAGGGTGGCACTCTCCAGTGTGACGCATCGCTTGTTACCACGTCGGTGTGATTGAGCAGGATGAGAGGCCGCTTCGCTTCGTTGGTGGTATGCGGAATGCGCGCCCACAGATCGCCGCGTCCCGGGGCGTACTCGAAGGCGCGATTCTCAACCCCTTCGTCATCCAGAATTTTCTTGTAGAACGCGACCGCCCGCATCTCATGGCCGGGAGGATTGGTCGTGTCGATGCGCAAATACTCCTGCATCCAGGTCACCGCCAGATCGGAATATTGGCGCAAGTGCTCGGGCGACAAACGAGCCGAGGCTGTCCCCGCCACCGGTGGGACTGCTGCAGTTGGCTCTTCGGCGCGAATCGGCACACCCAGGGTCCAAATCGTCAGTCCCAGTAACACGCCAAACCGGCTCACATTGAGCCTCCAGCGCCGCTCCCAATCGGGTTTCCCGGCTCGCAAACTCCGCCTCCTTACAGAACACCTTTTTTGCACGCAGTTTTTATATCAGGTTTCCCAAAATTACCCTGCCAAACTGGTCACCACAGCCAAACGGTACTACAATGTCCTTGAATATCAAGCAGTTAGCGCTTCGGGGTGAACCCGGTTTTTGGCATTCCACATGTAATGGGAAGTACAGGCGCTACGAACCGGAGTGCCCAGGTCTAAAGGTCAGGTGTTGCGTCGACGCCCGGCCCGCATAATGAAACAGCTTGCCGCTTTCATTATTCAGGGGACGCAATCAGATTTTAAAGCACGCCCCAGGCGTGCCGGAGTGGAGCCCAAACGCTCCCCCAACATGGAGGAAGCTCAATATGAACCACCGTCTACTCATCGCCCTGCCGCTGGCTGCCGTACTTTCACTGCCAGTAGTTGCGCAAACCACGTCGTCTAACCAGCCCGCCGCGACTTCGACGGATAACGCCACTGGCAAGGCGCCCTTGGCGCCGCCGTCTCGCGAAGGCTTCTGGGGACGCATCAACCCTTTCGCGCGCAAGAACTACGTAAAGCGCCAGACCGAGCCCATCCGGGATCGCGTTAACGAACTCGACGAACTGACCTCGGCCAACACCAAGTCGATCAAAGACACCGACGATCGCGCCCAGGCTGGAATCAAACTGGCCTCCGATAAGGCCAACGAAGCTGACCAGCACGCTATCGACGCCGGCAACAAGGCGACCGCCGCGCAGGCGTCCGCGCAGCAGGTCACGAGCCGTGTGCAGACCGTTGAAACCGTGGTGAGCAACATCGACCAGTATAAGGCTTCGAATCAGACCGAGATCCGCTTCCGCCCCGGCCAGACCGCCCTAAGCAAGAACGCCAAGGACGCGATCGACCAGATGGCCACCGCAGTTAAAGGACAACGCGGCTACATCTTCGAAGTGCAGGGCTTCTCCTCCGGCAAGGGCCAAACCGCCATTGCCAGCTCACAAAAGATGGCCGAGTCCGTGGTGCGCTACCTGGTGCTTACCCACGAGATTCCGGTCTATCGCATCTACCTCGTCGGCATGGGCAACGCCCCCACCGCGACGGACGATACAACGAAAACGAAGCATGTTAGCGGAGGCCGCGTCCAGATCAGCCTCCTGAAGAACGACCTCGAGCAGCTGGCCTCCACCTCAACTGGCGACCAGGCTCAACAGCCGAAGTAAGTACGGGACTCATTGGGCGCCAAGCCCAAAGCCCTTCCCCCACGAAAAACCCCTCGCGCAAGCGAGGGGTTTTTCAGTTTCTTTCAGTTCCTTGAGTTGTCATCCCGAGCAACGCGAGGGACCTAGGTGTTTGGCTGCGCGGGCAGCGCCGCTCTCGCGAGCAAGAACCCAGATCCCTCGCTGCGCTCGGGATGACAAGCATTCCATGGGACGTCCCTTCGAGCGCATGTGCTTGTCGTTCCCACTCCATATTCCTAATCTGGGCCGACCGGGCGAGGAATCTGCCTTCCCTCCTGCGCTAACCTGATCTCCGATCTATACTGCTCCCATCAGGAGTCCGAACCGTAAGTGGAACTCTACCGCTGGCTTCCACCCGAGGCCGTGAAGATCGTTCTCGTTCTGTTCCTGTCGTTCCTCATCGGACTGGAACGCGAGGAACGCAAAACCGCTGCCGGCTCTTATTCTTTCGGCGGAGTTCGCACTTTCCCCCTCCTCGGCTTCATCGGGTATTCCATCGCTCTACTCTCTGGCACTCAGCTCCTGCCGGTAACCCTGGGCTTTCTCGTGGTGGGCGGTTTTCTGTTGCTATCTTACTGGCACAAGCTTTCTCAGAACGATACTGCGGGAATCACCTCCGAAATGTCGGGCCTCACGACTTATCTGGTGGGGGCGCTGGTTTACTACGACCACTTCTGGATCGCCATGACCCTGAGCGTCGCCAGCCTCCTGTTGCTGGAATTGAAGGTGGGTCTCGAACTCATCGCCCGCCGCACCGCTCCACTTGAGATACTCACCTTCGCCAAGTTTCTCCTGCTCACGGCGGTCATTCTTCCGATCCTGCCCAATCAGGAATTCGGGCGCTTCCACCTGAACCCCTTCAAGACCTGGCTGGTGGTGGTCGCGGTAAGCACCATTTCTTACGGCAGCTATGTCCTACAAAGAGTCACGAAAGAACATGGCGGGGTCGTGCTCACCGCTTTCCTGGGCGGAGCTTACTCTTCCACGGTGACAACCGTTGCGATGTCGCGTCGCGCGGCTCGTGAGCAGCGTCCGCACCTGTTCGCCGGAGGGATGCTGATCGCTTCGGGGGTCATGTATCTGCGCCTGGTCGCTTTGCTGACGCTCTTTAATCGGCAACTCGGCATCCTGCTGGCGCCGGCCTTCCTCGCGCTCGCGGCCGTCGCGATCGCAACTGGCTGGTTCTGGTCCCGCAGAGCCGACCCGGTCGATTCGCAGATCAAGCGCGAATTCGAGCCTCACAATCCGCTCGAACTGGGCGCCGCTTTTCTTTTTGCGGCTTTCTTCGTGGCCATGCTGGTCATCACGCAGCTAGCCGTGACGTACCTTGGCCGCGCAGGCATTCGTATCCTTGCAGCTGTCATGGGTGTTACGGACGTGGACCCGTTCATCATGGGCATGACTCAGGCTGCCGGAACGTTAACGCCGGTGCCAACCGCCGCCACTGCGGTTCTGATTGCGGCGGCCAGCAACAACCTGGTCAAAGGCGTGTACTCGTTTAGCCTCGCCGACAGGAAAACCGGCGTCCAGAGCCTGCCCCTCCTTGTCGCCCTCGCCGCCGCCGGCCTGATGCCATTGTTCTGGCTGTGATTCTGCCCGTCGTTTTGTCTTTCAATCAAACGGCCTGTCATCCCGAGCGAAGCGAGGGACCTGGGTGTTTGTTTGCATCGAAGGGAGCGGCGGCGCAGGCAAGAACCTAGATCCCTCGCGTTGCTCGGGATGACAGAAAGTAACGTCTGGTGGTCACTATTCCCGAAGGACCACGGCACTAGTTTATGAGCACCTTCTAGCTAGGTCCGCGGCACGAATCGTAGCGACGCCGAATTCATGCAGTAGCGAAGATGCGTGGGTTCCGGCCCATCGTCGAAGACATGTCCAAGGTGCGCATCGCACTCCGTACAGGACACAGCAGTACGCACGATGCCGAGCGTTGTATCCCGTAACTCCGTGACATTTTCCGCCGCGATCGATTGCCAGAAGCTAGGCCAGCCGGTGCCGGAATCGAACTTCGTGGCGGAATCGAACAGCGCATTGTCGCAGCAGATGCAGCGATAGATTCCCTTGTCGTGCAAGTTCCAGTACTTGCCAGTGAATGCGATCTCGGTGTCGGCGTTGCGCGTGATGTCGAAGACTCCGGCGGGAAGCTGCTTCCGCCATTCCTCGGCTCTTTTTACAACCTTCGGGATGCGGACAGTCTTAAGGCGCTGGCCGGAGTCGGAAAAAAGCACGACCGTAACATCTTTCGGCTCGCTCGCCACGGCTGCCGCAGCTTCCGTTACGTGGGGCTTCCTCCATTGCCACAGTGCGAGTCCCCCTAAAGCCGCGCCCGCACTGACCAGGAACGCACGGCGTCGAGCGTTGGACGGCCCTTGGCGGTCCAGATCGGAATCAAACATGCCTCTCTCCTACTTGCCCGTGTAAAGGTCCGGGAATTCCTGTCGCAGATGCTCAACCTTGGGCGCGTCATTGAACATGATGTAAGGCTGATTCGGATGCAGGGCAGCGTAGTTCTGGTGATGCGCCTCCGCCGGATAGAACGCCTGCAACGGGACGACCTGGGTCACGATGCGATGAGGAAAAATCCCCGCTTTGTCGAGTTGCGAAATGTAGGCTTCGGCGATCTGCTTCTGTTCCTCATTGCCGTAGAAGATCACGGAGCGATACTGCGTGCCCTCGTCCGGACCTTGACGATTCAACTCCGTGGGGTCGTGCGCGACCGAGAAGAACACCCGCAGCAGTTCGCCGTAGGTGATCTGCGACGGATCAAACACGACCTGCACCGACTCGGCGTGTCCAGTTTCGCCCGTGCTGACGACCTCATATTCTGCAGTCTTGGCGGAGCCTCCGGAGTAGCCGGAGGTCGCGCGGATTACGCCCTTTACGTGCTGAAACACAGCCTGGATTCCCCAGAAACATCCTCCGGCGACAACGGCCGTCTGTTGCCCTGCAACCGAGGGACGCTTGGCGTCGAGCTCGGGCGCGGGAACGGGCGCTCGCGGGCCCGCTTTGGCAGTGCAGGACGTAGCGGCAAGCAGTGTTCCGATAAGAACCCACGCAAGGCGAACTGAAGATCCAGTCATGTTTCCCCCTCCCAGATTACGAATTCCCTTGGCTCCGAGATTGGAGCCGCGAAAGTGAAAAAGGTTTCAACTTCCGAAAAACCCAACAAAGCTGTGATCCCGGCACTTGCGTTTTTGGCAGGAGTGTCGATAATTACCATTCCTCTTCCCCCGAGGAGGTTCCATGCCCTTCGTCGTCCGCCCCCTGCCGCGGTAGTGTGTTTGGCCGCCGCGCCTGCGCTCGCAGTTCTATTAGCAACGCCGTTCATTCTACTAGCCACCGCCAGTCTCGCCCAGAACGCCACTCCCGCTCCCAACTCCGATCCAACCTATCAAGCTCTGCGCACCCTGACCCTGGGTAGCGAGGCGGTTACGGTCACAAACTTCGAACTAAAGCGCGATGCCGGAACCTTGCACTTGCACTCCGGAACGGTTTGCTTCGTCGCTCTCGTGAATGGAAAAGTTACGGGCGCAGTATTCGTTGGTGAGGGCAATTTCGTGCTCGATCCCCCGCAGGAGGTCGAACGCAAAGGGCCTGAAGTTGCTGACCAAAGAAGACGAGTTCAGCGAGAAGTTCGAGCACCTCGTGCTGCGCTTCACAGACTCCACTTATGACGAAATCAAACAGAGCGGCCGTCCTGCCACAGACGGTTGCGACGCCGGCCTTTTGAAAGACAGCCAGAACACAACTCGCCATAAGCTCAAGCACAATCTGGAGGCGCGCCTCCTGGAGGAGGTGCTCAGCCCGGGAACCACGGGCCCTATTCATCGCTTTCATCCACGGCAAGCACCACAACGACAAAGAGCTTTATGAGATTGATCCCAACTCGGGAATCCGCAGGGTTTTCGCGCCATTGATGCAGGACCGCTCACCATGGGCTACCGCACCAGCAATTCGCGCACCGGATTTGATACGACCCGTCGCCTTATCTATCCCAAGGGCGCTTACGTTATGCACATGCTGCGTATGATGACGCGCGATAACCGGACCGGGGACCAGCATTTCAAGGAAATGATGCAGGACTTCGTCAAGAAGTACTCCGGCAAAGCGGCTACCACGGAAGACTTCAAAGCCATGGTCGAGAAACACATGACGCCAGACATGGACATGGAGGGTAACCACAAGATGGACTGGTTCTTCAACGAATACGTTTACGGAACCCAGTTGCCGTCCTACAAACTGGAGTCCTCTTTCGATATCGGGGCGGATGGCGACGTCGTGTTCAACATGAAAATGACGCAGTCCAACGTAGACGAGAAGTTCAGGATGCTGGTGCCCCTCTATCTGGAACTGGCAGATGGGAACACGGTGTACCTTGGCCATGCGAAAATTTCGGTGAATAATTCAATCGCGCAGAAGATTCCCCTGAAGGGGCTGAAGACTAAGCCCCGCGCCGCTATCGTTAACTACTACGATGACGTTGTAGCTTCGCCAAACTAGCTGAGCCAATGTGGAGACAGCCCCGGCTGTCCGGCGGAACGAAGCCCCGCTGCTTTTCATGCTAGCAGGCCGAGTCCCGTACTCATGTTTTTCACTGCCGTTGGTATGTAGGAATTCCGCCCTGGGAATTGTGCCCAGAAACCTAAGGCGAGCTTCGCTCGCCCCGACAGCCGAGGCCGGCTGCCCCCACACATGGCTATTGCTTCGCCTCACTGTGGATGGATCACGGCCTTCCTGATCTTCTTCCCCACTCTCAACACCATAGTCAGTGGCTGCGCTGCGGCGGGCCGCTGGAATGGCCTGCGGGGCGCGGTCTCCACCGCGTTGTCGACCTTTACCGAACCTTGTTTCAGTTTCCTTCCTGCGTCACTCTTGGAATCTGCCAAGCCACACCTCACCAGGAGCTTGGCCAAATCAATGAAAACTTGAGTGGCACCCCAAGGATCCGGAATAGCTCCCGGCAGTCCCAGTTCCTCGCCGGGACGGTAATCGACCTCTGCAAGCTGCACGTGGACTTCTTCGATCTCCTGCGGCACCTCATTCTTTTGAAACTGCCTCGCCCAATCCTCCCGCGCCTTCGCTCCCGCCTCCGCTGAATGAAAATCCGCCACGATCCTCCGCGCAAGCTCCTTCTTCGCCCGCATCGGATGCACTTCGCGCTTCATCTTTTCGATCCCGGCCACCTGCACATCGGTCAGCAACTCGTAATACCGCCACATCATCTCGTCAGAGATGCTCATGATCTTCCCGTACATCTCCAGCGGCGGCTCGTGGATCCCGATCGCATTGCCCAGTGACTTCGACATTTTCTGCACGCCGTCGAGGCCTTCCAGAATCGGCGTCGTCAGCACGACCTGCGACTCCTGCCCATACGCGCGCTGCAGTTCGCGTCCCACCAGCAGGTTGAACTTCTGATCGGTCCCACCCAGTTCCACGTCGGCTTCGAGTGCCACCGAGTCATATCCCTGCACCAGCGGATACAGCAGTTCATGCACCGAGATGGGCTTCTCTTCCTGGAAGCGCTTATGAAAATCTTCGCGTTCGAGCAGTTGTGAGACGGTGTATTTCGACGCCAGGCGCACAAAATCGTCGGAGCTAAGCGGGCCAAACCAGCGCCGGTTAAAATCAATGACCGTCTTCTGCGGATCAAGAATCCTGAAGACCTGCGCCTTATACGTTTCCGCGTTCTGCGCAATTTGCTCCGGGCTAAGCGGCGGCCGCGTGGCCGAGCGCCCGGTCGGATCGCCAATCATCCCAGTGAAGTCACCGATCAGAAAAATTGCGGTATGCCCGAGATCCTGAAAGTGCTTGAGCTTGCGCAGCACGACGGTGTGTCCCAGATGCAGGTCGGGCGCGGTCGGGTCCATGCCCAGTTTGACGCGCAACGGTTTTCCCGTTGCGCGGGACTTCTCAAGCTTGGCGCGCAAATCAGCTTCGCGGATAATTTCCGCCGCGCCCTTCTTCAGGTATGTGAGTTGTTCCTCGACAGGAGCGAAGTTCGGCATGCCTTTTGATTATAGCGGCGACTTGCGCACGAGCCTTCGACCGACAACTTCAAATTGCCCTTCGAGCACAATCTTGATCGCCTCCGTGTAGGCCAAGTGCTCCTGCTCCAGGATGCGGGCCGCCAACGAATGCTCATCGTCGTCTTCAAGCACCGGCACGGCCTCCTGCACGATGATCGCCCCATGATCAAGTTCTTCGTCTACGAAATGAACCGTGCAGCCAGAAATTTTAACGCCGTAGGCGAAAGCCTGCTCCTGCGCTTCCAGGCCCGGAAATGCCGGCAGCAGTGACGGATGGATATTCAAAATCTTCCGTGGAAACTGCTGCACAAACCACGGCGACAACAGCCGCATGTAGCCCGCCAGGCAGACGAGTTCCACGCCGTGCCGGTTCAGTGCGGCAACGACTTCACGGTCGTGCTCCTCGCGCGAACGCCCCTTCGAGGGAATCACCACCGCCTTGAGTCCGCGTTGGCGCGCCGTCGCGATTCCCAGCGCGTCCGCCTTGTTCGAAATGACCACCGCGATCCCGGCGTCGGGAATGCGGCCCGCATCGACGCTGTCCGCGATCGCAACGAAGTTCGAGCCGCGCCCGGATAGGAGAATGCCGAGGGATTTCATTAGAGCTTTCAGTCGTCAGCTATAGGTGACCTTACGCTCGCCCTTCACGATCCGGCCGATCGTGTAGCCCTTCTCACCGACCCGCTCCAGCACCGATTGGGCTTTTTTGAATTGCCCCGCCGGAACCACCAGCAACATACCCATGCCCATATTGAAGGTGCGCAGCATTTCGTCCTGGGGAACGTTGCCCAATTGCTGCAAGTGCTCGAAGATGGGGAGCACAGGCCACGTGCCCATTTCGATGGCCGCGGCCGTTCCCCGGGGCAGCACGCGCGGCAGGTTCTCGGTAATCCCGCCGCCGGTGATGTGCGCCAGCGCGGCCACGCATCGCGCGTCAATCAGTTTCTTCAACGCCGGCCAGTAGCTCTTGTGGGTCCGCATCAGTTCGTTGCCGACCTTATTCTTGATTTCGTTGACGTAAGTCTCGGGCGAGTAACGCGCCACTTCAAAAAGAAGTTTCCGCGCCAGCGAGTATCCGTTGGTGTGCAGGCCGTTCGAAGCCAGGCCCAGGATGATGTCGCCGATCTGTACGTCTTTGCCCGTGATGATGCGCTCGCGGTCCACCACGCCGACGATGAAGCCAGCCAGATCGTATTCGCCGTCGGGATAGAAGCCGGGCATCTCCGCCGTCTCACCACCGATCAGCGCGCAACCATTGTGCTTGCAGGCGTCGGCGATTCCTTCCACCACTTTTTCCGCAATGGTGGGATCCAGCGTGCCCGTCGCCAGATAGTCCATGAAAAACAACGGCGCCGCTCCCTGCACGGCAATGTCGTTGACACAATGATTGACCAGGTCGGCGCCCACCGTGGAGTGCAGGTCCATCTCAAACGCGATCTTCAGTTTGGTGCCGACACCGTCCACACTCGAAACCAGTACCGGGTCCACGTACTTAACCTTGTCCACCGCGAAGAGCCCGCCAAAGCCCCCAATTTCACTGAGCACGCCGCGTGTGAATGTCTTATGTGCGAGGTACTTGATGCGTTGCTTCGTGCGGTTGGCGCGGCTGATGTCTACGCCGGCATCGGCGTAGGTGATCGGTGTCGGGCTGGACGGGGGAGTCTTGGCCACAGATTTCTCTTCCGCGAATGTTCTCGATCCTGCGAGGGGTTAATGCCAGGCGCTGAATCAACTGTTCCTAAGGCCGCTCATTGTAGCACGTCCAACCGAAGGGCTTCGGAGACGTTCGCGCAGGGTTTGGCTCGCTGGAGGCCAGATACACTTCAACATCTTCCACGGACGCGCACGCCCGTTCGTGACTGCGGGCCGGACTAATGAGCGATGAAGTCCGAGAAAAAGTAGGCGAGAACTCCGAACAGCGCCAAGCCACAGATGCCGTAGCACGTGAGGACCCACGCTCCGCGGCCTTCATGTTGCCTGGTGGTAGCTGAGGACTGCTCGGTAGGAGACACTGCAGGGGCCCGATCTTCCATGCCAAAAAACCTCCGACGGAAAGATCGTGGCGCACGTACGTTATGCGTCACGCCCGCCTCGCAACGCGGCGAAGCAGGACCATCTGCCGCGATTTTACCCCGGATTGGCGGGTTCAGAAGAGAAAAATGTGACCGGAATCACGGGATTGTCATGAAAATTGATTGGCACAACAAGAAAACCATCAGCCAATCAATGTGGCGCAACCAAAAACGTGTGCGAACAGCCGCCCGTCTGTCCGCCGGGCCGAAGCCCTGCGGGTGTGCCAATCCTCCACCGATCCTGCCTATTCTTACGCCCCATGGGATAATGAGTGGGGTCTCTATTTTCTCTCTATGCGTGATTTTTTCTTCGCCCTTCTCCTGTTTTCGCTGCTGGCCGGCACCGCAGGTTCCCAGCAGTCGAGCCCATCTCCATCAAACCCCTCGCCGAATGGGACTTCCGACTCCGTGCCCCAGGGAAAAAACGCCGACAAGAACCCCATCGAGGGCCCCCCCCCAAAGCCTGATGTCGCATCCAATCTCCCCGAAGAGGCTCACGACTACGCCCAGGAATCCTTCGTCATCGAGCAGATGCACTCGCGCTATCGCTTTGAAGCCGATGGCACCGGCCGCAAGGAACTCACCGCCCGCATCCGCGTCCAGAGCGAAGCGGGCGTGCAGCAGTGGGGCCAAATACAGGTCGGATACAACTCGGCCAACGAGCGCGTCGAAATTCCCTACGTTCGCGTCCTCAAGGAAGACGGCACCATCGTCAAGGCGGGCGACGATGCCGTGCAGGATCTGAGCGCCCCCGTCGAGCGCGAAGCTCCCGTCTATACCGACTACCGCCAGAAGCACATTACCGTTCCCGGGCTGCGCCCCGGTGAAGTCCTCGAGTACGACCTGGTTACAATCATTCACACGCCGCTCGCGGCTGGACAGTTTTGGACCGAATACGAGTTCGACAAGAACAGCATTGTCCTCGACGAGACAGTAGATGTGGACGTACCCGCCGACCGCCCGCTGAAGCTGAAGGACAAGCCAGGAAAGGATCCGGCCATCAGCGAAGACAAGGGCCGCCGCCTCTATCACTGGACCAGCTCTCACCTGGAACGCGAAGACGACGACAAAGCAAAAGACAAAGACAAGAAGAAGAAGAGACCTCGACCCGACGACGACCGCCCCGACATTCAACTCACGACATTCGAAAGCTGGGAGCAGATTGGCCGCTGGTACGCCAGCCTTGAGAAGGACCGCCGCGCTCCCTCACCCGAGGTAAAGGCCAAGGCACAAGAGCTGACCAAGGGCCTCGACAGCGACATCGACAAAGTCGAAGCCCTCTACGATTTCGTCGCCAGGAATTTCCGTTACGTCAGCCTCTCGCTCGGTGTCGGCCGCTACCAACCGCATGCCTCCGCCGACGTGCTCCACAACCAGTACGGCGACTGCAAGGACAAGCACACCCTCCTGGCCTCCATGCTCGAGGCCGAGGGCTTTCACGCCTCATCTGTTCTGATCAACTCGAGCCGCAAGCTGGACCCCGACGTCCCTTCGCCCTCGCAGTTCGATCACGTCATCACGATGTTGCCCATGAAGGTGACTAAGGGCAGCGAAACGGAAGAAGTCTGGATGGACACCACTGCGGAGGTGGCTCCTTTCCGCCTCTTGGCCTTCACCTTGCGCAAAAAACAAGCGCTGGTGATTCCTCCTGCCGATCCGCCCTCCAGTGTCGCACCGCATCTCGAGGAAACGCCCGCCGACACGCCCATGCCCGACACGGAAGTCTCCGACATCGAGGGCAAGATCAACGATATCGGCAAGCTCGAAGCCCACGTGCACTACCAGTTTCGCGGCGACGAGGAATTGCTGCTGCGTTCCGTCTTCCGCCGCGTTCCGCAAGCCAACTGGCAGCGCGTGGTCGAGAACGTGAACTCCGGCCTGGGCGGCGACGTCACCAATCTCAAAGTCAGCGACCCGGCTGCGACCCGCGAACCCTTCACCCTCTCCTATGACGTCTCCAAAGTGAACTTTCTCGATTGGTCCAAGAAGAAGACGGACATCGTATTGCCGCTGGTCCAGTTCAGTCTTCCCGACGTGGATGACGACGATACCGACGGCGATGCCGAGCCTCTCAAGCTGGGACCGAAGGCCGAGTATGCCTACAACATCAAACTCGAATTGCCCGCCAAGTACACCGCCCATGCCCCGCTGGCGTTCACCCTGAAGCGCGACTATGCGGCCTACGAAGCCGCCTACAAGGTCGAGAACGGCGTGTTCACCGCTTCCCGCAAACTCACTCTCCGTCAGGATGAGCTTCCACCGGCTCGCGCCTCCGACTACCAGTCGTTCCGCCGCGCCGTCGGCTCCGATCTCGCACAGCAGTTGTCGGTCGAAAGCAGCGTCGCGGGTGCTCCGGTTCCTCCCGCCGATATGAAGGCCGACGACCTGGTCGAAAGCGGCCGCGCGGCGATTCAAAACGGCAACCTGCCCGTCGGAATCGCTTTGCTCAAACGCGCCACCGAAGTCGATCCCAAAAACAAATTCGCCTGGAACAACCTGGGCCTGGCGTATTTCGGTATGCGCGACGACGAGCACGCCATCGCCGCCTTCAATAAGCAGATCGAAGTTAACCCCTACGACGACTTCGCGTACAACAACCTCGGCCGTGTTTACTGGAACGAGCGCAAGTACGACGAAGCCGTCAAAGCCTTCAACAAGCAATTGGAGAACAATCCTCTCGACAAGTTCGCCCACAGCAACCTGGGTTCGATGTATGCCGAGTGGCACAAGTACGACGAAGCCGCACCTGAACTGGAGAAAGCCGCATCGCTCAGTCCCGACAGCGCCGAGTTGCAGGTAAGTCTGGGCGATGCCTACCTGAATCTTGGACAGGACGATAAGGCGCTCGCCGCGTTCGATCACGCCGTTGAGCTTTCGGCCACCCCGCTGGTCTGGAACAATATCGCCTATCAACTCTCGCTGAAGAAGTCTCATCTCGATAAGGCGCAGCAGTATGCCGAGTCCGCGGTCTCGGCCACAGCGGCCGCACTGCGCAACGTCTCGCTTGACCGCCTAACCCAGCAAGAGCTGCCCCTGGTCTCCTCGCTGATCGCATACTGGGACACGCTAGGCTGGGTGCACTTCGCCGAAGGCGATCTAGCCACAGCCGAAAAGTACGTGGCCGCCGCGTGGGACCTGGGACACCATGGCGAAGTCGGCGACCATCTCGGACAGATCTACGAAAAACGTGGCGACAAAGACCGTGCCCTGCAAACCTACGCGTTGTCGCTGAACGGCCTGCGCCCCACTCCCGAAACCCGCGACCGACTGGCCTCGCTGGCAGGAGGCGCAACCAAAGCCGATGCCGCCGCCGCCCGTTACAAAGAAGAACTCCAGCACCTCAGCAGCGTTGACCTGGGCAAATCCACGCAGACCGGTAACGCCGACTTCTTCATCCTGCTCAGTGGCGGCGCCGGTTCGCAGTCCAGAGTCGACGCCGTAAAGTTTGTCAGCGGAGACGAAAAGCTGAAGTCCTACACCGAGGCCCTGCGCACTTCCGACTACCACCTCACCTTCCCCGACGACACCCCGGTAAAAATCCTGCGCCGCGGCACGCTCTCCTGCTCGGTGACGAACGGCAAATGTGAGTTCTCCCTGATGCTTCCGGATGATGTGAGAACGGTCGATTAAATAAGAAAAAGAACATGTGGGGACAGCCGCCCCCGGCTGTCCGCCGGACGAAGTCCGGCTGCTACCGTCTGGCCGGCCTTGACAGAAATCAGTTTGCCGTTTAATACTCAACCGTATGGTTGAATATCCTCAAGCTGAGGGCCTCGACCGGGTCTTTTCCGCACTGTCTGATCCCACTCGTCGCGCAATCTTGCAAGCGCTTTCCCGGAGTCCCTCCACCATCACCGAAATTGCCAAGCCTTTCCCTGTCTCATTGAATGCAATTTCCAAACATGTGATGGTGCTGGAGCGCGCCGGTCTCGTGCACCGTGAGATCAAAGGCCGCGAGCACCACTGCCGGATTGCTCCAGATCCCTTGGCGGAAGCCAACCTGTGGCTAGAGCATTACCGCCAATTCTGGGAACAGCGTCTGGATGCGTTGCAGGTTTATGTCGCGCGAAAATTCAAGGCTTCAAAAAAGGGAATGGTGCATGGAAAGCTCCACTGATGGACGCTACCGCGTGGTCACACGGCGCCGAATGCCCGCGCCGCGCGAGATCGTCTTTGAGGCCTGGATCGATCCCAAGGGCATTCGTGAGTGGATGTGTCCCGGGGACGCGGTCTCCGCGGAAGCGACTCTCGATGTACGCATCGGCGGCTCGTACCGTCTTGTCATGAAAGGCCAAGACAAAGACCATGTGCATATCGGAACCTATCACGTGGTAGAGCCGCCCTCGAAACTGGTCTTCACCTGGGCCGGAGCCGAGAATCCCGAAGACGTAACGCTGGTGACCGTGGAATTCTTTCCCCACGGCGACGAGAGCGAACTTGTGCTGACTCACGAGCGGTTCTCCAAGCCCGATCTGGCCCAACGCTATGAAAATGGGTGGAACACGATCGCGGAGAAGTTCGCAGCTTACCTGGCGCGTCACAGTTCACAGAAGAGAGCATAAGCAGAGGTAAGAAAGGATGGACGGCATGCCAATTTATACGATTGCTCAATATCAGGTTCGGCCCGCTGGCGTTGACAAGGTCAAACGGGCCATCGAGGAATTCGTCGAGTATGTTCGAGCCAACGAGCCAGACACGCGAATGTATTTCGCGTGGCAACAGGAAGACGATCCCACTCGCTTCGTCCACCTCTTCATTTTTGAGAACGAAGCCGCCCATGAGGTTCACAGCCATTCAGCAGCCGTGAAGCGCTTCGAGGCTGCATATCGGCCCGAACTCGACGGCGGCGATGTCGTTTTCACGGACTATCGGATGGTGGCCGCAAACCAACCCTGAACCCCGGGTCCATTAAGGAGGCAAAATCGAATATGGATGCGACCGAGAAGAACAAGCAAATCGTGCGAGAGTTTACGCGAACTTTCAAGAACGAACATAACGTAGAAGGAATCGATCACTTGTTTGCGACCGACTTTCAACACCATTTCAAACAGCCCCTGCCTCCCGGCCTCGCAGGTTTCAGGGAAGTCGGACGCATGATGAATCGGGTGTTTCCCGACGTGGTGGTCACCGAAGAGGACCTGATCGCCGGTGGAGACAAGGTAGTCGAGAGAAGTTCGGCGGTCGCTATCCATCGTGCCTCGATGATGAATGAGCCCGTGACCAATAAGCGGATTCGCTGGACAGAGATCCACATTTACAGGATCCGTGATGGGAAGATCGCAGAACATTGGGTCGAGATGAGCATGCTGGAGTTGCTCAAGCAAATCGGCGCAGCCTGACATAGGCTTTCATTGGCACTTCCGTTTGTGCCACGCTGTGGCCTGCTCGTAGGCATGGGCCAGCCGCAGCACGAGATCTTCGCGCCAGTGGGGTCCCGCGATCTGGAGCCCCATCGGCAGCCCGCCTTGCGTGAAGCCGCAAGGCACCGAGATTGCCGGCAATCCCCACACATTAAACGGCCGCGTGTTGCGCAGCAGTTTCAGTTCTGCCGGACGAAGCGCATCCGGATTCGCCTTCAAATCCGCAATCGACGGAGCAGGCAGGGGCGTGGTCGGGGTCACTAGCACATCCACGCCTGCAAATACCGCGCCAATGGCGCGGCGCGCCGCCTCCAACTCGCGTCGCCCTTCGATGTACTCCGCTGCCGTAACTTTCTCTCCCGTTCGAAGACGCCGCACCGTCTCGGGCTGATACAACTCTGGGCTCGCAGCTAAGTTCGCGGCGTGATACGCGTAGGACTCGGTAGCTTGCAGCGTGCGGTCGGTGGGAACCTCCAGCCGCACCTCTTTCATCTCCGCGACCAGAGTTGTGATTCCGTTTAATGCATGCTCCATCGCCGCCGCCACTTCCGGATCAAGATCATCGAAGAAATAGTCACGCGCCACACCCACTCGCAGAGCCCTCGCGTCCTCCCGAAAGGCGCCGGCATAATCCGCCACCGGAACATCGAACGAAGTGATATCCCCCGAATCGTATCCCGCGATCGCCTGCAGCACGATGGCCGCGTCGGCAACAGTCGCCGCCAGCGGGCCCACGTGATCGAGCGACGTCGAAAGCGGAATCACTCCCCGGCTCGAAACCCGCCCATAAGTCGGCTTAAGGCCCACGCACCCGCACAAGGCAGCCGGCTCCCGAATCGAGCCCGCCGTATCCGTGCCGATGGCCGCGCACGCGAGTCCGGCAACGACCGCGGCAGCCGATCCTCCCGACGATCCTCCCGTAATGCGGGCCACGTCCCAGGGATTGTGCACATCACCGAAGAAGCTGACCAGCGAACTGCCGCCGTACGCAAACTCGTGCAAATTGTTCTTCCCCACAATCACAGCGCCCCCCTGCCGCAACCTGCGGACCACTTCGGCGTCGCGCTCCGGAACTCGACCCTCGTACAGAGCGCTGCCCGCCGTGGTGCAGACATTCGCGGTGTCGATGAGATCCTTCAACGCCACTGGTACGCCGTGCAGCGGCCCGCGCCACTCCCCGCGCCCAATCTCCCCTTCCGCCGTCCGTGCCTCGGTGAGCGCAGAGTCAGCCGTAACCGTGATGAATGCGTTGAGCGCCGGATTCAGCCGCTCGATCCGATCCAGATAAGCGCGAGTGATCTCAACCGGAGAGACGTCTCTTCGCCGCAAACGCTGGGAGAGATCAGAAATTGAATGGAACGAAGTCATCGCGAGGGCGCACCCATTGTAACGGGAACGGTCAGTTCCCCTGCGTTCTGCGTGCTCTCCGCGATTAGGCCCTCTCAGTCAGTGGTCCCCGTCGAAAAGTCCTATAATCATCCGTGTCGGTTTTACTGGGGGCCAGAAAAAATCATGGCAGAGATGACGATCGCGCCCGTTGCGACCCACGGTTTCTTCGTAGACGGAAGGTGGTGCGAAGACGGCGACGTAGTCGACATTCGCTCCCCCTATGACGGCACCCTCATCGCCCGCGTCGTGCAAGGACGCCGGGAACACGCTGAAGCCGCCATCGCCGCCGCGGTCAAGGCTTTTGGCACCACGCGCCGCCTTCCCGCCTTCGAACGCCAGCGTGTTCTGCGCCGCATCTCCGCCTCGATCACCGAACGCAAAGAAGAATTCTCGCGTACCCTGGCACAGGAAGCCGGCAAGCCCATCAAGGGGGCGCGCATCGAGGTCGAGCGCGCCATCTTCACCTTCAACGTGGCCGCCGAAGAGAGCACGCGCATTTACGGTGAGTATCTTCCTCTCGACTGGCAGGAATTTACCGCGGGTCGCTGGGGCATCGTGCGCCGCTTCCCGCTCGGCCCCATCGCGGGCATCACCCCGTTCAACTTCCCCATCAACCTGGTCGCGCACAAAGTCGCCCCGGCGATCGCTGCCGGCTGCCCCATGATCTTGAAGCCCGCACCGCAAACGCCGCTCTGCTCGCTGCTTCTGGCCGAGTGCGTGCAGCAAGCCGGCTGGCCCGACGGCGGTCTCAACGTTCTGCCTCTATCCAATGACGACGCCGGACTCCTCGTCACTGACGACCGCATAAAGCTGATCAGTTTCACCGGCAGCGTGCCCGTCGGCTGGGACATCAAGCGCCGCGCCGGTAAAAAGAAAGTCGTGCTCGAATTGGGCGGAAACGCAGCCGTAATCGTACACAGTGACGCCGACCTCGCTTATGCCGCGGACCGCTGCCTCACCGGGGGCTTCGCCTATGCCGGTCAGACCTGCATTTCTGTGCAGCGCATCCTGGTGGAACATTCGGTCTACGGAAAGTTTGTCGATCTGCTGATCGAGGGCGTGAAGAAACTGAAAGTGGGCGACCCGCTCGACGATTCGACCGACGTCGGCCCCTTGATCCGCGAGAGTGACGCTGTCCGCACCGCCGTCTGGATCGATGAAGCCGTCCGCGCCGGAGCCCGCCTGCTCTGCGGCGGCAACCGGAACGGTCTTATAGTCGAACCCACCGTGCTCACCGGCACCAGGCCCGACATGAAAGTAAACAGCCAGGAAGTTTTCGGCCCTGTTGTGACGGTCGAGCCCTATAAAGATTTCGACCAGGCCTTGCGGATGGTCAACAACTCGGCCTACGGCATGCAGGCCGGAATCTTCACGCGCGATGCCAAACTCTTGTTTCAGGCCTACGATGAGCTCGAGGTTGGTGGCGTCATCGCCGGAGACGTACCCTCGTTTCGCATCGATCATATGCCCTACGGCGGCGTGAAGGACTCGGGTCTCGGCCGCGAAGGCCTGCGCTACGCCATTGAAGAAATGACCGAACCCAAACTGCTGGTTATGAACCTGCGCTGAAATTCGAGCGTTCGGTACGCGCGCGATCTCACGTTGAGAAATTCAACATTCTCTCAGATCGCCCTGTTCGAATCCTTTTTCTTTTGTGAATTCCAAAAAACGCGACAAAAATCTGCCGACTATTTATAATCTCCAGTTTCACAACCAACTCGGAAAGCCAGTGGGTGGCTTTTCTTTTTCACTGTTGCTCTAACTAACTAAGCATTATCAATACGAGCGGACGATCCGCGGGGTCTCCTCAACCAGGTCTCACGTACGCACGAGAATGGCGCAGATTTTTCATCGCAGCACGAATACCCTGTCCCGAGCCACAATTTTTGGCGCGGTGTTTGTAATTGCCGCGCTGTCCTGGGTGGCGATGGAAGTCCAGCGCTCGCCCTACGTTACCTATGCAGGAGTCCGCAAACCGCAACCAGTGCCCTTCAGCCACCAGCACCACGTCACCGGACTCGGCATCGACTGCCGCTACTGCCACACGTCGGCGGAAACCTCGAGTTTCGCCGGCATTCCCCCGACGAAGACGTGCATGAACTGCCACTCGCAGATCTGGACCAACGCTCAGTTGCTCGAACCCGTCCGCGCCAGCTACCGCTCCGGCGAGTCCCTGCAGTGGACGCGGGTCAACCAGCTCCCTGATTTCGTTTACTTCAATCACAGCATTCATATCAATAAGGGAGTCGGCTGCAACACCTGCCACGGTCCAGTCGACCAGATGCCGCTCATGTACCAGCAGGAAAGCCTGCAGATGGAGTGGTGCCTGGGCTGCCATCGCGCCCCAGAAAAGAATCTTCGCCCGCGCGACCAGGTATTCAACATGCGCTACCAGCAGCCCACAAGTGCGAATCCGGTCATAGTCGACGGACACAGCTATACCGACCAGGCCGACCTGGGCACGGATTTGGTAAAGAAATACAACGTGCGCAGCGTGAAAGACATTACGACATGCAGCACGTGCCACAGATGAGTTCGTAAGGCGAGAAGTACTCCAGTAGCGGCAGACACCAGCCCCGCAGGGGCGGAATATTAAAGCCCGGCACGTAAGTGCCGGGTAGGCGCCAAACAAGAGGAACAAGTCCCGTAGGGACGACAGAGCTTCACAAACTTAGACGCGAATGATGATCGAGAATAAAAATCACGCGAAGGGCGAGGACATCTGCCCCGGCAAGAAGGGCGCGCTGGACCTGAACGCGGTCCGCGAAAAGATCGACCAGGCCACCGCCCACGACGCCGCCGAAAAAACCGGCCCCGAATACTGGCGCAGCCTCGAAGAACTCGCGGGCAGCGAAGAATTCCAGGAAGCCTTGCACCGCGAATTCCCCAAAGGCGCCTCCGAATGGGTCGACTCGGTCTCCCGCCGCGGATTCCTCAAAGTCATGGGAGCATCCCTGGGCCTCGCGGGCATGACAGGCTGCGTCCGCCTGCCGCTTGAGCCCATCGTCCCCTACGTCCGCCAACCGGAAAATGTCGTCCCCGGCCGGCCCATGTATTACGCTACAGCGGTCACCCTGGGCGGATACGCGAGTCCGGTGTTAGTCGAAAGCCACCTCGGCCGTCCGACAAAAATCGAAGGCAACGACCTTCATCCCGCCTCGCTAGGCGGCACCGACATTTTCACCCAAGCCTCGATCCTCGGCCTCTACGATCCCGATCGCTCGCAGACGGTCACCTCGATGGGCGATGTGCGCTCGTGGGGAGCGTTTCTAGGCGCTGTCCGCGGCCCGCTCAGCGCGCAAAAAGCGCTGCAGGGAGCGGGCATCCGCATTCTCACTCCAACAATTTCTTCGCCAACGCTCGCCGATCAACTGCGCAATTTCCTGAAGCTTTATCCGCAGGCCAAGTGGCACGTCTACGAGCCAATCAACCGCGACAACGTCCTCGAAGGCGCGAAAATGGCCTTCGGACAGCCGGTCGAGACTCGCTACAACGTCTCGAAAGCCGACGTTATCGTCTCCCTCGACGCCGACTTCCTCTACGCCGGATTCCCCGGCAACACCCGCTACATCCGCGATTTCGCCAGCCGCCGCAATCCCGACGCGCCCATGAATCGCCTCTACGCGATCGAGTGCACGCCGACCTCAACCGGCGCCAAGGCAGACCACCGGTATCCGATGCAGGCCGCGATGCTCGATGGCTTTGTGCGCTTTCTCGCCTCGTTGGCTGGCGTTTGGGGCCAAGAATCCGGAACATGGACCGGGACTTTCGGGAGCCAGGTCGTAAACGACCTCATGGCTCATCAGGGCTCTTCTGCAGTAATTGCGGGGGATCACCAACCGCCGTCCGTGCATGCCCTGGCCCATGCGATGAACGCGAAGCTGAGCAATATCGGAAAGACGGTTTTCTATTCAGAGCCGGTTGATGCGAACCCGGTCAACCAGACCGACTCCATCAACGACCTCGTCGCCGATATGCGCGGCGGGAAGGTTGACCTGCTCGTTATTCTCGGCGGAAATCCCGCCTACGATGCGCCGGTCGACCTGAACTTTGCCGACGCCCTCAAGAACACCAAAATTCCGCTGCGCGTTCACCACGGTCTCTATCAGAACGAAACCGCCGAACTTTGCCAGTGGCACGTCAGTCAAGCGCATGAACTCGAAGCCTGGGGCGATGCCCGCGCCTATGACGGCACCGTCAGCATCATCCAGCCGCTGATCGCGCCGCTGTACAACGGCAAGAGCGCACTGGAATTCGTCGCGCTGCTGTCTGGACAAGCCGACGCAACCGGTTACGATCTAGTGCGAGCATACTGGCAGAAACTGCACCCAGACGTCTGCGGCGGCTTCCCCTGCATACCCTTCGAACAGTTTTGGCGGAAATCGCTCCATGACGGCTGGATTGAAGGCACTGCTTTCGCCCCGAAGTCAGTCACCGTGAAGCAGGACAAATTTCCGGGTCCTCCCGGCAACCCCAAAACCATCGAGCTCAACATCCGCCGCGACCCCACCATCTACGACGGTCAATTCTCCAACAACGGCTGGCTGCAGGAACTGCCCAAGCCGATGACCAAGCTCACCTGGGACAATGCCATACTCATCGGCCCCAAGATGGCGCAGGAGCAAGGCATCAAGACCGAAGACGTCGTCGAATTAGAATTGAACGGGAAAAAGGTCAAAGGCCCCGTCTGGATTCAGGCCGGCCATCCCGACAACTCCGTCACCATCACGCTCGGCTACGGACGCACCCGCGCCGGCCGCGTCGGGACCGCGCAGGGTTTCAACGCCTACGCCCTGCGCACCAGCGCCGCTCCGTGGATTGCCACCGGCCTGAAAATCACTAAGACCGGCGAAACCTACAAGCTGGCCTCGACCCAGGGCATGCAGTCGATGGACACGCCCGACGGCGGCCATCGCCCGCTGGTCCGCGAAACCACGCTCGAGGAATATCGCAAAGAGCCGACGTTCGCGAAGGAAGAAGAGCAGCCAAAAGAACTCACGCTCTACACCCCTTACCCCTACGACAAAGAGGACTACGCCTGGGGCATGGCGATCGATCTGAACTCTTGCGTGGGCTGCAACAACTGCGTGATCGCGTGCCAGTCGGAGAACAACATTGCCGTAGTCGGCAAAGAGCAAACGCAAATCGGCCGCCACATGCACTGGATTCGCGTCGACGCCTATTACCAGGGCGACCGCGACAATCCCCGCGCATTCTTCCAGCCCGTGCCCTGCATGCAATGCGAGAACGCACCCTGCGAAGTGGTTTGCCCCGTCGGCGCCACCAATCACTCGACCGAAGGCCTGAACGACATGGTCTACAACCGCTGCGTGGGCACGCGTTATTGCTCGAACAACTGTCCGTATAAAGTGCGCCGCTTCAATTTCCTCCTGTTCCAGGACTGGGACACGCCGCAATACAAGATGATGCGCAATCCCGACGTCAGCGTGCGCAGCCGCGGCGTCATGGAAAAGTGCACCTACTGCGTGCAGCGCATCAACGAGCGCCGCATCGACGCCGAACGCGAAGACCGCAAGATCAACGACACCGAGTTGCAGACGGCGTGCCAGCAGTCGTGTCCCGCAGGCGCGATCATCTTCGGCAACATCAACGATCCAAACAGCAAAGTGTCGAACTTGAAAGCGCAGGCCCGCAACTACAGCCTGCTGGGCGAACTCAACACCCGCCCGCGCACCACATACTTGGCAGAAGTTCGCAACCCAAACCCCGAACTGGAAGGGTGAAGGAAAGATTTGAAAAGGCGCGGCTTTAAGCCGCGCCGATAAGAGCCGATTGTAGCCGGGGTTTTAGCCCCTGAGGGACTTGGCAAGAACGCATGAACGAGCAATACAAATCGACGATCGACGCCGACCGCGCCCCGGTCATCGAACCGGGCCACACTTTCGGCACGGTGACCGAAAAAATCAGCGCCATCGTGCTGACCCGTCCCGCTTCCAACGGATGGTTCGTCGGTTTCGGCCTCTTCTTCATGCTCACGATGATGCTGCTGTTCGCCATCGGCTACCTGTTCTTGAAAGGCACGGGCATCTGGGGCGTCACCATCCCCATCGGCTGGGGCTTCGCCATCGTCAACTTCGTCTGGTGGATCGGTATCGGCCACGCCGGCACCCTGATCTCCGCCATCCTCCTCCTGCTCCGCCAATCCTGGCGCAATTCGATCAACCGTTTCGCCGAGGCTATGACGCTGTTCGCCGTGGCCTGCGCCGGAATTTTCCCCGCCATCCACGTCGGCCGTCCGTGGCTCGCCTACTGGTTCTTCCCTATTCCCAACACCATGGGCGTCTGGCCGCAATTCCGCAGTCCGCTCATGTGGGACGTCTTCGCCGTCTCCACCTACGCCACGATTTCAGCGTTGTTCTGGTTCATAGGCCTCATTCCTGACTTGGCGACTTTGCGGGACCGCACCGAAAATCCCGCGCTGAGAATTATCTACGGCATGCTCTCGTTCGGCTGGCGCGGATCGGCGCGTCATTGGCATCGTTACGAAACCGCGTACCTGCTGCTCGCGGGCCTGGCTACGCCGCTGGTTCTCTCGGTTCACACGGTCGTGAGCTTCGACTTCGCCGTCGGCATCGTCCCCGGATGGCACACAACCATATTCCCGCCCTATTTTGTCGCTGGGGCCATCTACTCCGGCTTCGCCATGGTTCTGATGCTGGCCATCCCCATTCGCAAAATTTACGGCCTCGAAGATTTCATCACCGAACGCCACCTGCAGAACTCGGCGAAAGTCATGCTGGCCACCGGCCTCATTGTCGGCTACGGATACATGATCGAGGCCTTCATGGGTTGGTACGGCGGCGATCGTTACGACGCCTTCACGTTGTGGAACCGCCTGCACGGCCCCTACGCTGGACCGTACTGGATGCTTCTCATCTGCAACATCTTCATCCCGCAGGTTCTCTGGATCCGCAAACTGCGCACCAGCCCCGTCGCGTTGTTCTTCATCTCCGGCGTGATTCTGGTGGGCATGTGGCTGGAGCGTTTTGTCATCGTCGTCATGAGCCTGCACCGCGACTTCCTGACGTCATCGTGGGGCATGTACTACCCCACGCGCTGGGATTGGATGACCTACATCGGCACCATCGGCATGTTCCTCATGCTTATGTTCCTGTTCCTGCGCGTGCTGCCGGCGATCTCGATCTTCGAAATGCGCACCCTCCTGCCCGAAGCGGAGGTGAAAGAGTAATGGCGAAGCGCGATCCCATCTACGGCATCATGGCGGAGTTCGATTCCGCTCAGGCCTTGATCGATGCCGCCCATGCCACGAGTCAGGCTGGCTACAAGAAGATCGATGCCTACAGCCCGTTCCCCGTCGAGGGTCTGGCGGAAGAAATCGGCTTCCATCACGACGAAGTCCCGCTGGTGGTTCTCATCGGCGGCATCATCGGCGGCCTGTCCGGGTACTTGATGCAGTACTGGATGTCGGCCGTAGATTACCCGCTGAACATCGGCGGCAAGCCCTACCATTCCTGGCCGGCCTTCATCGTCATCACTTTCGAAATGACGATTCTGTTTGCCGGCATCTCGGCGGTGCTCGGCATGCTGGCCCTGAACGGCCTGCCCATGCCCTACCACCCGGTATTCAACGTGCCGCGTTTCTCTTCCGCCTCGAAAGACCGCTTCTTTCTGATCGTGTTCTCGTCCGACAAGAAGTACGATCCCGCGAGCACGCGCCAGTTCCTTGCAGGTTTAGCCCCGCGCTCAATCTCGGAGGTGCCCAGCTAGATGCCGTCCCTCCGCCAAGTGAATCCAGGTAGTGGCAATGACCATGTGGGGACGGGCGCCTTCGCCCGTCCGGTCGAGCGCAGCTCGATGGCGGCTTCTTTTGCGGCGCTACTAGTGTTGGTCGCGCTCTCTACCGCCTGCCGCATCGACATGCATGTGCAGCCCCGTCAGAATCCTCTCTCCCGCAGCGACTTCTTCTCCGACCAGCGCTCAGCCCGTCCGCCGGTCGAAGGCACGATAGCTCGAGGCCAATTGCACGAAGACACCTATTTCTACACCGGAAAGATCGGCAACAATCCCGGGGATGTAATGCCGTTCCCCGTGACCAAAGAAATTCTGGCGCGAGGCCGCGAGCGCTACAACATATTCTGCGCCCCCTGCCACTCTCGTGTAGGAGACGGCAACGGCTTCGTGCCCTCGCGCGGTTTTGCCCGCAAGCCCCCATCGTTCCACATTGCCCGCCTGCAAAAGGTGCCCGTCGGATACATCTACGACGTCATCACCGAAGGCTTCGGCATCATGCCCGAATACGCCTCGCAGATTCCTGCCAATGACCGCTGGACCATCGTCGCCTACATTCGCGCGCTGCAGTTGAGCCAGAACGCCACCATGGCTGATGTGCCCGAGGGCCAGAAGATTCCCTCGGAGCCGCCGAAGTTCCGCGAGCCCGGATCAGGAGCAACATTGCCCGTCCCGGCGCTCGAGCCAAAACCGGAAGAGACGAAGGAAGACCAGAAATGACCGCGCTGACCGCAAGCCAACTCGATCTGACCGCCCCACTGGTGGTGAAGAGGATTTCCCAGCGATCGCTCGTCGTTGGCGTTGTCTTCACGGTGATCGCCGTCGTCAGCGCTTTTGTTTCTACGAATGGTCGTGAGGAGTTCTTTCGCGCATACCTGCTCGGCTTCATGTGCTGGCTGGGCGTCGCTCTTGGTTCCATGGCGATCCTGATGATCCGCCACTTGACCGGCGGCGGCTGGGGCATGGTGATCCGCCGCATCCTTGGCGCCGCCATGCGCACGGTGCCGTTGCTCGCGGTCCTGTTTATCCCCGTGATTCTCGGGATGAAGCATCTCTATATCTGGGACCGGCCTCTCAATGAGGTCGCGGACAAACATCTGCGCGAGCACCTGGTAGACATCACAAAAACGTATCTCACCCCGCGTGGATTCATTCTCCGCGCCGTCTTCTACTTCGCCATCTGGAATCTGCTCTCGTACCTGCTGTCGAAGTGGTCAAAGCAAACCGATCACGCCGGCGCCCCCGATAACACAGACCGTTTCAAGGTAATCGCCGGCCCCGGCCTCATCCTCTACGGATTCACCATCTCCTTCGCCGCCATCGACTGGGTCATGTCGCTCGACCCCAGTTGGATTTCCACCATCTTCGGCCTGGTCATCTTGATCGGCGAAGTCCTGGCGGCCATGTGTTTCGCGGTAGTGGTCGAACGCATTCTCTTCAACTACAAGCCCATGTCGGAAATGCTGAAGCCCGACTTCGTCCACGACCATGGCAAATGGATGCTGGCCTTCACCATGGTCTGGGCCTACTTCAATTTTTCCCAGTGGCTCATCATCTGGGCCGGCAACCTGCCAACAGAGATTACGTACTATTTACGGCGCTTGAACGGCGGCTGGGGATATGTCGGCCTGACCATCGTGATCTTCCATTTCGCCGTGCCGTTTACGATTTTGCTCTCTCGCCCGTTTAAGCGCGACATTCGCCGGCTGGTCTGGCTGGCGACCTGGCTGATCCTGATGCGGTTTGTGGACATGTTCTGGATCATCGAACCGAATTTTTCGCACACCTTCAAAGTGACGGTGGCAGACGCGGTCGTGCCCGTCGCCATCGGCGGTTTGTGGCTCGCCTATTTCTTCAACAATCTGGGCGCGCTGCCCTTACTGCCGGCCTATGATCCGTCCGTGGGAGAAGTTCTGGAACCGGCCCACCATCACGGCGGCGCATGAGAACGAAAGTATGACTGACGAGACCAAACCCGCGAATTCGGCCAGCCACGACGGCTTCGAGCGCCGCGACATCGGCGTCGCTGGAGTGCTGTATTTTCTGGCAGGCCTGGCCTTCGCCGGCCTGATCGTCCACTTCATCGTGACCGGCCTGTTTTCTTATCTTGACAAGCAGAACGAGGCCCAGCAAACGCCGGTTAGTCCGTTGGTCGCCAACGCGCCGGCCGACACTCGCCATATCCCGAAGGAATACAGCGGGGACTACGAAAAATATCTAAAGGAAAACTTCCCATCGCCGCAGTTGGAAGTCAATGAACGCAACCAGCTCGACAAGATCCGGCTAGCCGAAGAAAACACGCTGAGCACGTACGACTACATCGACCAGAATGCCGGCACCGTCCGCATCCCGATCGATCGCGCCATGGACCTCATCGCCGAGCGCGGCCTCCCGGTGCGCGCCCAAAACGGAGAAGCAGCGACCAAGAGCGCCGATAAAAGCAAGACAAAGGAAACCAATCAGTGAGCAGTCAGAATCACAATCCGATGTCAGCTTGGAAACACAGCAGCCATTTCTACCGAGGCGTCATCCTGAGCGCAGCCGTTCTTCAGGCGATGCGAAGAGCCTGCCCTGAGCCTGCCGAAGGGATCTCCCAGCAAGGAATTTCGCGCCGGCTAAGAAGCAAGCTGAGCCAAGTGCTATTGCTCGCACTCCTGGCGACGGCCGCCTGGGGCCAGGCGATGTCGCAAGGCATCATGTCTCCGCCCGCGAGCGTTCGCCCCCCGTATCTCGAGAATGTCGGCATCGAACAGCATCTCGACGGCCAGGTGCCGCCCGATCTCGCGTTCGTCGACGATACCGGCCGCACCGTCCAGCTCGGTGATTACTTCGGCAAAAAGCCCCTGATCCTCAACCTCGTCTACTACAACTGCACCATGCTCTGCGGAGAAGCGCTCGCCGGCCTGACCGGTGCCATGAAGATGGTGAAGTTCGATGTGGGCAAGGAATTCGAAGTCGTCACCGTCAGCTTCAATCCGCAGGAGACGCCCGTAATCGCCGCCGCCAAAAAGAAAGACTATCTGCAGCGCTACGGCCGTCCCGGCGCCGCCTCCGGCTGGCACTTCCTGACCGGGCCGCCGGAGTCGATCAACGCCCTCACCAAGGCCGTCGGCTTTCAGTATCAGTACGACCCCAAAATCAATCAGTACGCGCACGTCACCGCCATCATGGTGCTGACGCCGCAAGGCCGCATCTCACGCTACTTCTACGGCGTGGATTTTCCACCGAAAGATCTGCGCATGGGATTGGTCGAGGCCTCGCAGGGCAAGATCGGCAACGCCGTCGATCAGGTGCTGCTCTACTGCTATCACTACGATCCGGCGACCGGAAAGTACGGCGCGATCGTAAGCAACATTCTGCGGCTAGGCGCAGGAGTCACCATCGTGTTTCTCGGTGGCCTCCTGTTAATTTTGTTCCGGCTGGAAAAAATCGCGGCGCGAAGAACCTGGAATCAGAACCACGCGACCAGAACTTAGAAAGGTGCGGGAGCGTTCGAGCGGACCGAGATCAGGAAGGACTGAGATCAGGAAGGACTGGGATCGGGAAGGGCACGAGTTCTACTCGTGCCGTTAGCCAGTTCAAAACGGGTTGTGCTTCAGCGCCTGAGGGTCAGCCTCACCCTCGGCCATCTGGACACAACCCACGAAACGGGACCAAGTTGCTGCATCCCAGAGCGATCTGTCATCCCGAGCGAAGCGAGGGATCTAGGTGTTTGCTGGCATGGGGAACACTGGTGGCGCGGGCAAGGACCCAGATCCCTCGCTTCGCTCGGGATGACAACGTCGTTTGGTTCACGCTATAGGTGAAGATGAGTCCTAAGTGCACTTCGCAAGACTAGAGTCAACTAAGTAAGCTATGTTCGATAATTTTCCATTATGGCCGGATCGGGCCTCCACCGCGGCGGGCAACGTGGATGCCCTTTACATCTTCCTGCTCATCGTGTCCGGGTTGATGACCCTGCTCATCTTCACCGCCGTGATCTACTTCGCCGCGCGCTACCGCCAGCAGCAGGGTGTTCCGGCCGAGCAGATCGAAGGTTCCACTCCGCTGGAGTTGACATGGTCGATTATCCCACTGGGCGTCTTTCTCGCTATCTTCTTCTGGGGAGCCGTGGTCTACTTCAAGGGCCGCACTCCTCCCCGCGACTCGACCGAAGTCTACGTCGTCGCAAAACAGTGGATGTGGAAGCTGGAACACGCCGAAGGCCAGCGCGAAATCAACGAACTGCACGTCCCCGTCGGCCGCGACGTAAAGCTGATCATGACCTCGCAGGACGTGATCCACAGCTTCTTTGTACCCGCGTTCCGCATGAAGCAGGATGTATTGCCCGGCCGCTACACCGTGGCGTGGTTCCGCGCCACCAAGCCGGGCACCTATCATCTTTTCTGCACCCAATATTGCGGCACGCAGCACTCCGGCATGGTCGGCTCCATCATCGTGCAGGAACCCGCGCAATACGAAGCCTGGATGAGCGGCGGCTCGACCGGCCCGCTCTCCGCCACGGGAGAAAAGATCTTCGCCGAGCTCGGCTGCGTCACCTGCCATCGATCCGACACGCAAGGCCGCGGCCCGAACCTGCAAGGTGTCTTCGGCAAGCCTGTGCTGCTGGAAGACGGACGCACGGTCACCGCTGACGAAAATTACGTTCGCGAGTCCATCCTCGATCCCGGAGCAAAAATCGTTAAGGGGTTCAAACCCGTTATGCCCACATTCCAGGGAATCGTGAGCGAAGAGCAGTTGAACGCTCTGGTCGCCTACGTCAAATCGCTGTCAAATCCCGGAGCGTCAGGGCCCAAGACCGCCGATGCCGCGCCCAAAGACAGCAAGACCCCAACCAAGGGAAGTCAGGTGGAATGAGTATGGCTACAGCAACTGCTCAACCCGTTGAGCGCGTCAATTACCTGAACAAAGAGTACGGCGTCGGCTCGTGGCTGCTGACCACCGACCACAAACGCATCGCGCTCCTCTACCTGATCTCGATCACGCTATTCTTTTTCATCGGCGGCTTCTTCGCCCTGCTGATCCGTCTCGAACTGCTCACCCCCGCCGGCGACCTGGTCCAGGCCGACACCTACAACAAACTTTTTACTCAGCACGGCCAGGTGATGGTCTTCTTCTTCCTCATCCCGTCGATTCCCGCCGTGCTCGGAAACTTCCTCGTGCCCATGATGATCGGCGCGAAGGATCTCGCCTTCCCTCGCATCAACCTGCTCAGCTGGTATCTCTACATCATCGGCGGCGTCATGATGCTGCACTGCATGCTCACCGGTGGCGTCGATACCGGCTGGACCTTCTACGTGCCCTTCAGCACGGCTTTCAGCAACACCAAGGTGATCGAGGCCGGACTCGCCATCTTTGTCGCCGGATTCTCCTCCATCCTCACCGGCCTGAATTTCATCGTCACCATCCATCGCATGCGTGCGTCGGGCATGACCTGGTCGCGCTTGCCTTTATTCATCTGGGCGCACTATGCCACCAGCGTCATCCAGATTCTCGGCACGCCGGTCATCGCCATCACTCTCGTGCTCGTTGTCGCAGAACGCGCGTTGCATCTCGGCATCTTCGACCCCAAACTGGGCGGCGATCCGCTCTTGTTTCAGCATTTGTTCTGGTTCTACTCCCATCCCGCCGTCTACATCATGATTCTCCCTTCGATGGGAATCGTCAGCGAGATCATCGCCTGCTTCGCGCGCAAGCGCATCTTCGGCTACGGCTTCGTGGCACTGTCGTCGATCGCCATCGCCGTCTTCGGCTTCCTGGTCTGGGCGCATCACATGTTCGTCGCCGGCATCTCGGTCTATGCCGCGCTGGTCTTCTCGTTGCTGAGTTATGCGGTGGCCGTTCCCTCCGCCGTCAAAGTTTTCAACTGGACCGCGACTCTGTACAAGGGCTCCATCCGCTACGACGCGCCCATGCTCTACGCCTTCGGCTTTGTGGGTCTGTTCACGATCGGCGGATTGACCGGTCTCTTCCTCGCCTGCCTCGGCGTCGACATGCACGTCCACGATACCTATTTCGTCATCGCCCACTTCCACTACATCATGGTCGGCGGCGCGCTCATGGGCTATCTCGGCGGAATGCATTTCTGGTGGCCGAAAATTTCCGGCAAACTCTACCCCGAAGGCTGGGCACGACTTGCAGCCTTGATCGTCTTCCTCGGCTTCAACCTGACCTTCTTCCCCCAGTTCATCCTCGGCTACGTAGGCATGCCGCGACGTTACTACCAGTACCCGCAGGAATTCCAGGTACTGAACGTACTCTCGACCGCAGGCGCCACAGTGTTGGGCGTCGGCTATCTGTTGCCGATGATCTACTTTCTCTGGTCGATGCGCTATGGCAAGCCAGCGCCTGACAATCCTTGGAACGGCGCAGGCCTGGAGTGGCAGACAACTTCTCCGCCGCCGACCTTCAATTTCGAAGAGGAGCCGGTGGTAACCTGGGAAGCCTATAACTACGAGGAGATAGACGCCGGCCCTAAGAAGGAGGTCCCCGTTGTCGGATAGCCAGGCAGTCGCTGTTCATGGCGAAGCTCACAATCCGGCTCTTCTGCACCACTTCGCTACCGAAGAGCAGCAACGCGATGCCTCCAGTCTCGGCATGTGGATCTTCCTGGCCACTGAAGTCATGTTCTTCGGTGGACTGTTCTGTGCCTATCTTATCTATCGCCGCTGGTATTTCGGGGATTTCGCCGCTGCCAGCAAGTCCATCGATGCTGCCCTCGGCGGTACCAACACCGCGGTCCTGATCTGCAGCAGCTTGACCGTCGTGCTCGCCATCTGGGCCGCGCAGACTGCCCGCCGCGCCTTGATGGTCGCCATGCTCGTACTAACCATGCTCTTTGGCCTGGCCTTCCTTGGCATCAAGGGCAAAGAATACAAAGACAAGTTCGACGAGCACCACGTTCCGGGCGCATCATTCAGCTTCGAGCACGCATCCATTCCGGGCCATCCTGGCCAGTACGCCAACCCGCGCCACGCTGAGATTTTCTTCGCTCTCTACTTCATCATGACCGGGCTGCATGCGCTGCACATGGTCATAGGGCTCGGGATTTTCACCTGGCTGTTGGTCATGGCTTGGAAAGGTCGGTTCACCCCCCAATATCACACGCCGCTCGAAATCGGCGGCCTCTACTGGCACTTCGTCGATATCGTCTGGATCTATCTTTTTCCGCTACTCTACTTGATTGATCGGCATCCGTAGATCGAGGCCTGTTATGTCAGACCATTCCAAATCATCGCCGCTCCCAACCTACTTCATGGTTTGGGGAGCATTGCTGTTGGGCACGCTCCTCACCTACGAGGCCGCGAAAATCGATCTTGGAGTGTTCAACGCCGCCGTCGCCCTCATCATCGCCACCACCAAGGCGCTTCTGGTGGCGCTCTTCTTCATGCATCTGAAAGGAGCCAGCGAAAAGCTGCTCAAGTTGGTCGTCATCTCGACCGTGTTCTTCCTGCTGATCCTCCTCGCCCTCTCCATGGCCGACTACGGCACCCGCGTGTGGAGCTAGGAGATAACCGGGAAGGGCACGAGTTCCACTCGTGCCGTAAGTCGCGCAAAATCAATGCGGCTTTCAGCCGCTGAGGTCGGCTCTTTCCGCAGCCTGTTCAGCGATGCTGCAAAATACATGGAACGGAGATCGCCTTCAGGCGCTGCTGCCGCAAAGCTGTTTCAACCCCCAACTTGCGGTATACTCGCGCCGTCGCTTCACCATCACTTGCTCGGAAGGTGATTTATGGCATTCTGCAATTCATGCGGCGCAACTCTGAGCCCAGGAACAAAGTTCTGCAATAAATGCGGTGCCGTCGTTTCCGGAGGACCGACCGCTCCCGCTGTAACGTCAGTTGCCCCGACTCCTGCCGGAGGCAGCAGCGCTCTCAAAGTTATCCTGATCGTTGTCGCTGTGATTGTCGGCATTGGAATCCTCGGCATAGCCACGGTCGGCATCGTTGGCTATCGCATCGCCAAGAACGCTCACGTTCGTCAGGAAGGCAAGCACGTCAGTGTGGAAACACCTTTCGGCAATGTCGAGACCTCTCAGGATCCGGAAAGAGCAGCCAAGGACATGGGCGTGGATGTTTATCCCGGAGCCGAGGTTCAGAAAAATGGCGCCTCCTCCGCCACTTTTGGAAGCATTCACACCGTCACCGCCAATTTCGAAAGCAGTGACTCGGTCGACAAAGTTTGCGCTTTCTACAAATCCCGGTTCCCCAACGCCATGGCAACAACGGCTGACCAGAACCGTTGCACCATCGTCTCCAATGACCAGAAGAACATGGTCACTATCAACATCGAGCCGAACGGCGACGCCTCGAAATTCCAGATCACCAACGTCAGCAAGAAATCTGCCTCCTCCAACTGAGAAGCATCGGCTCCATGTCAGATCAAGTCGCAGACTCCGTGCCCGCCCCGACGTCCACAACCGATGCGTTGGGGCTGGCAGAAGCTCTCCGTAAGAGTGTGCAAGGGGACGTCCGCTTCGACGACGGCAGCCGCGCTCTTTACGCGACTGACGGATCCAACTACCGCCAGGTTCCGATCGGTGTCGTTCTCCCCCGCGACGTAGACGATGTTCTCGCCGCTCTGTCTCTTTGTCGCGAGTTCGGAGCCCCCTTACTCTGCCGCGGAGGCGGTACTTCCCTCGCCGGCCAGTGCTGCAACGTGGCCGTCGTCCTCGATTTCTCCAAGTACATGGCGAAGATTCTCGAGATCGATCCCGTGCGCCGCATCGCCCGCGTGCAACCCGGGGTCGTGCTCGATAACCTGCGCAACGCCGCTGAAAAACATCACCTGACTTTCGCGCCTGATCCCGCCACGCACGACCGCTGCACCCTCGGCGGCATGATCGGCAACAACTCCTGCGGAGTTCACTCGGTGATGGCTGGCAAGACCGACGACAACATCGAGCAACTCGAGATCGTCACCTACGACGGCCTGCGCATGACCGTGGGCCGCACTGATCGTGTGGGGACGGACGCCTTCGTCCGTCCAGGCGGCCCAGGTTCATCGGGCCGCGGCGACCACGGACGTGAAAGTCAAATCTACAACTCGCTCAAGCAAATCGCCGATCAATACGCCGACCTCATCCGCCAGAAATTCCCCAACATCCCGCGCCGCGTCTCAGGATACAACCTCAATTACCTCCTCCCCGAAAATGGCTTCCATGTCGCCCGAGCTCTAGTCGGTTCGGAGGGAACGTGCGTCACCATCCTCGAAGCAACCTGCCGCCTGGTAGAGAGTCCGCCGGAACGGGTCCTGCTAGTCCTCGCCTATCCCGACATTTATCAGTGCGCCGACCACGTTCCCGAAATCATGGCGCGGCACAAGCCCATCGGTCTCGAGGGCTTCGACGATGTCCTCGTCGGCTACACGCGCAAGAAAGGCATTAACTCCGAAGGCCTCGCCCTTCTGCCCGAAGGCAATGGCTGGTTGCTGGTCGAGTTCGGCGGCCAGACGATGCACGAAGCCGAATCCCAAGCTCGCGGCTTGATCGAAGCGCTCAATCGCAGCCCGAATCCTCCCAACGCGCGCCTCTATTCCGGAGCACAGGCCAAGCGCGTGTGGGAGGTTCGCGAGTCCAGTCTCGGCGTCACTTCCCACGTCCCCGGCGAGCCCATGAACTGGGAAGGCTGGGAAGACGCCGCCGTCGCCCCCGAAAAACTAGGCGGCTACCTTCGCGACCTGCGCAAGATGATGGCCGACTTCGGATACACAGGCTCGCTCTATGGCCACTTCGGCCACGCCTGCGTCCACACCCGTCTGAACTTCGACCTGCGCTCGAAAGACGGCATCGCCAAGTTCCGCCGCTTCGTCGAAGAAGCCGCCGATCTTGTGGTCAGCTACGGCGGATCACTCTCCGGCGAACACGGCGACGGACAAGCCCGCGCCGAGTTGCTCCCAAAAATGTTCGGCCCCGAACTGATGTTGGCCTTCCGCCAGTTCAAGTCCGCCTGGGACCCGGACTGGAAGATGAATCCCGGCAAAGTGATCGACCCGTACAAACTCGATCAGAATCTTCGCCTCGGGGCCAACTATGCTCCGTGGGAGCCAGACACACACTTCCACTTCCCCCACGATCACGGCAGCTTGTCGGAAGCAACTCTCCGCTGCGTCGGCGTCGGTAGGTGCCGCCGCGACGAAGGCGGCGTAATGTGTCCCAGCTATCGCGCCACGCGCGAAGAGGAGCACTCGACCCGCGGCCGCGCTCACCTACTCTGGGAGATGACCCAGGGCGAAGTCATCCGCGACGGCTGGCGCAGCGAAGAAGTCAAACATTCCCTCGACCTCTGCCTGGCCTGCAAGGGATGCAAAAGTGACTGCCCGGTGAGCGTCGATGTCGCCACCTACAAGGCCGAGTTTCTCTCGCACTACTACGAAGGCCGCGTACGTCCGGTGAGCGCCTATGCCTTTGGTCACATCGATCTCTGGGCGCGCCTGGCCTCGAACGCCCCGGGCCTGGTGAACCTGACCACGCAGTTGCCCTTCCTTCGCGACCTCGCCAAGATGGTCGCGGGAATCCCAGCCCAGCGCAGCATTCCAGCCTTCGCTCCCGAGACCTTCAAGTCCTGGTTCCGTCGTACACGTAGGGGCGGACGCATTCGTCCGCCCCGCGAAGCGAAGCGAGCATCGACCGAGAAGGACGCGGCCCCTGAGGGCCCTGCGGTTCTTCTCTGGGCCGACACCTTCAACAACTACTTCCTGCCCGCAACCGCCCGCGCCGCCGTCGAAGTCCTCGAGACCGCCGGATTCCGCGTCGTCGTTCCCCAAGCGAATCTCTGCTGCGGACGCCCGCTCTACGATTTCGGCATGCTCGACCGCGCCGAGTCCCTGCTGCTAGAAATCCTCGACGAACTCGCCCCCGAAATTGAAGCCGGAATCCCTATCGTCGGCCTCGAGCCCAGCTGCGTCGCCGTCTTCCGCGATGAACTGGTCAACCTCTTCCCCAACGACGAGCGCGCCCAAGCTCTCTCCCGCCAAACCTTCCTGCTCAGCGAATTCCTGGAACAAGAATTGGTCCGCCACTCCGGAAACGCCCCGCTGCCGCGCTTCGAGCGCAAAGCGCTGCTGCACGGCCACTGCCACCACAAATCCATCATGAAGATGACCGCCGAAGAGTCGCTCCTGCGCCGCCTCGGCATCGACTTCCAGTCTCCCGCGCCAGGATGCTGCGGCATGGCAGGCTCCTTTGGCTTCGAACACGACAAGTACGACATCTCCGCAGCCATCGGCGAACTCGAACTCCTGCCCGCAGTTCGCAAAGCCCCGCCCGACTGGCTCATCATCGCCGACGGCTTCAGTTGTCGCGAGCAGATCGCCCAGGGCACGGACCGTCACGCCCTCCACCTGGCCGAAGTCCTGCAGATGGCGCTAAACCCCGAGTCCCAACAAGCCCCCGCTCCCTTTCCCGAATCCGCCTCGGTTCGACGATGTGAGGCCGAAGGCCGAGCCTCGATGAAGGTGGCCGGAATGGGCCTGGGAGCCCTAGCCGCGGGCGCACTCCTCCTTTGGCAGTTCGCCCGGAACCGCTGATCTGTCAAGCACTTACGCCTCCTATGGCCTGATTCTCCCGTTTCTGGGACAATAGACTTAGTCTCCGTCGCTCCTTCTCGCGACTTCCGGGCTCGGTTCTAACCGCCAGCGTCAATCTTATGGATGGCAAACTTACAACCACGATGGTGGCCCACGATGTCGCGCAAGCGACGTCGACGCAGCCCACCTCGTCCGCACCCGCCCCGTTGCGCGGCTCGGTCCTGGTTCTGATCCAGTTCGACGTCTGCGAAGAAATCCGCCTGGACGAACTGCGCAAGATCTTCGGCGCCCGTACCGCCGAAGCCAGCTTCAAGAAGGCCCCAGCCTACGTGCGCTACCAGCGCACCCCGGTCGAGGAGACGCTCGATCCGATCATCCTCGACAGCGGTGAGCGCCTTGAGGGAGAGATCAAGTACTACGATTACGGAGTAGTCAGCCTGGTCTTCGAGTTGCCCTTTTCCGGCACCTGGGAAGACCTGATCCAGGTTTCCTGCCGCTGGACCTCCGACACGAACTTCGAGTCCGTAGCCACGCGCATCGCGCGTCAAAAGCTGGAGCGCGCCGCCCCGGCGATGATCAAGCCCTATCTGGCCAAGCCCGGCGTTTCCAGTTCGGAGAACGGCGAGTGGCTGCAAGAGGACTACTTCATCTTCCACCTGCGCGAGATCGAGGGCGCTCCCTCGGCCAACGACCTGCTCGCCGCCGACGGAGACAAGATTGCCCAGGTCGTGCGCGGCGAGATGTCGATGCTCTCCGAAGGCGAGCGTCAGGAGATTCTGCAGTCCCGCATTTCCTACTATCCCCACGATCTGGCCGTGATCGGATGGAACGCGGCCTTCATCTACGACACGCCCGCCGGCGCCGAGACCGCGATCCAGCTTCTGCAGTACGCCAACTCGCAACTGCTCGAGTTCCGCCACTACGACGAACTGCTCACCACGGAGCTGGAAAACGTCTACGACTTCCTCGACGCCGGAGGCACCAACGTATGGTCGCGCTGGCGGACGGCCCGCGCCGCCGCCAAACTGCACACCGTCCTGCTCGACGTGAATGAGTTGACCGAGCGTGCCGACAACGCCATCAAGTTCTTGAGCGACATGTTCTCGGCGCGCCTGTACAAGCTGGCCGCCTCCAAGGTCGGAGTGCCCGACTACAAAGACCTGGTCAAAGAAAAGCTGCAGACCGCCGAAGACCTCTACAAGTTCATGGTGGAGCAGTTCAACCAGAGCCGCGCCTTCGTCCTGGAACTGATGGTGGTCGTCATCCTGATCATCGAACTGGTCTACTTCTTCCGCGGCAAACCGATCTAAGGGCGTCTCAACCGAACCATGTGGGGACGGGTCTTTGACCCGTCCGTGCAGCCCGGGGTTATCGGGCCGCACGGTTTCTTTCGCCCCTCGCGGGGCTTGTTCTTCGTTGGTGATCTCACCCACCGCTTGCGCGGTGGGCTGCAATCTTCCGCTCCTTCGGAGCTGCTCCTTCTTTCACTTCTGATGGCCGCTTGGGGCGGGTGGGATCGATCGCGGGCGACTTGATTGCTGGAGAGACTGCAACTGCGCTGCGGCCCGGTACTTCTGGGCCGCCCGGACGGGTTCCCTCGACTCCCCTCGGGACAGGCTTCGACCCGTCCCCACACAACCTATCTCCACTCGATTCGGATCTTGCGACGGCGGCCATGTAGGCGGCTGCTGCGCTGGCTGTCGGCTCGTGGGTTGGTGCGGGAGCGGGCTTTGGCTCGGGTGGCGCGGGTTCGGGGGGAACTTCTCGGACCATTTTGTCGGAGTGGAGGCCGAATTTGACGCGGCGGATGTTGCGCACGGCAGTGTTGAGGGCGCGGAGGATGAGTTCTCCGCGCTTCAGTTCGATGGTGCCGCGGATCAGGCCGTTGACGACCTCCATGAGCGAGACCTGGATGGCTTCCTCGTCTTCCAGCAGGGCCGCGTGATGGACGCGCGAGTCCGGGACTTTGATGCCGCGGAGCATGGCCTGGTGGAAGTAGCAGAACTGCTCTCCGCGGAGAGCGGGGGAGCCGCAACGGACTCCGGTGACCTTGATGTGGGTGCAATTGTTGACTGGCATATTAGTCCTGGTGGTGCTCTCGCAAATTGTTTTGTAGTTCTGAGCTAAGATCTGGGCTTCATGGGAGTTAGGGCCGAGGATAGGACGACATCCGCGTATAATCTTGGAAACGCGGGACTTGCGAGTAAAATATTGCGGACAATGGACTTAATACGGTCGGCTGTGGTGGAGAGCTCTCCCGATTTGGGAATCGAGGCGGTTTTCTTCTGGCTAACCGGCGCTGGTGGTTGATTGGGCGGCTGGGTGGGGCTGGTGCTCTTGGTGGAGCGTTTGTGCATAGTCCCAAAATGGTGCTTTGAGATTTCTCAGTCAAGGTTGTTCGTCACACGGATGGAATTTTTGTTGTGGAAAGCTGTGGAAAAAAGCGGAATCCCCGGAGCCCTCCTAGCTTCATGGCTCGTCATTATGCACAGCGCATATCTTCATGCCGTTTACATCGCCTTTTGCGAAGTAGCAGTAATCGGTATGGCACAGTTTCTTACAAAATTTCCCGTTGTTTTGTAATAGATCGTCCCTACCAAGTAAATTGCAGATCGGCCAGTGCGAATTTCGTCGAGCATGGGGAGCGTTAGCGGCGTCGTGCCTTTATTGTCCGAGTTTAGCTCTATCGAGTGGGCAGGAACATTATTCTCTGGCAGCATCTCGACATCAATTTTGCCTTTCAGCTGAGCGAATAACTGCTCCTCGGTTTCCGATTGAAATTTGGTGTCACTAGAGAAAGGACAAACTGCCATAACTATGACATTGCGCAGCTGGGTTATAGGCTCGTTTCCGTCATCTTGAAAGCGTACTCTCGACTCGATTACCACTCCAGGGAACGCACGTAGTAAATCAACCCCAATGATATGAATGTGTGGGCGGTTCGCCTTAGTTGACGCTGAATCCGCGAGGAATAACAGAGCACTTATGGCGATGAGAGCTAGACCAGAGAAAATAGAAACAACTCTCTTCTTTCGGAAGTAGTGGTTAAGAATGCACCAACAAGCTAGAGTCCCGCACGGCCATGCCAGCAAGAACAATACATGCGCAAGTGTATTGTTCCCGTTCACGCCAAAACCCACAGCGGGCAATATGAACCCGATGCATAAGCCGGCCGATCCCCAGAACAGATTCTTTTCGTGCCACGCGCCTGAAGGAGCGGCGGTGTATTGTTCAGTGATGGGCCTACCCATATTCGGTAGCCTTAATTCGAGCAAGGCGGCAATGGCCAGGCATAATAGCCAGTCTGTCCAAACTCCGTAGTCTTCAGCCATGCCCCTTGCCTCGGCACGCAGAAGGCAAAGCTGCTCTGCTGCCGGGCGGCCACTGTGACAGAGGTTGCGACCCGTGCCAAGGCATAAATTTGCCCTCGCTAAGTTGATGATTCCAACAGACCAGGGGGGAAGGGGGGATCCCAACCAGTAGACTTTCCCACTACGGAACCCACCCCAACCAACCTCGGAGTCATCCCGAGCGTAGCCGTTCTTCAGGCGGAGCGAGGGATCTCCCGTACAACTGAACCCGTGCGCTGAATACGAAGCGGTGGCACCCGAGATCCCTCCCGCGGCTGAACTGCGCCGCGGTTCGGGATGACGCCTTCATAAAGGCGTCCCAACTACAAACTCCCATCCGGACCACAACGGTTCAAACGCAAGGTCCCTCGACTGCGCCCGTCGGTTCGCTTCGCTCTCCGACGTGCTCCGCTCGGGATGACAGAGCATCGGCGTTCCCGCCGGTTTGAGATAATCCTTGGTTGATCCACACATTTGGGGAGGATGCTTGAAAGTACTGTTGCTGGAGAATATCAGCGCGGCGGCGGTGGAATCGTTTCGCGGCGCGGGATATGAGGTCGAGTCGCTGAAGGCGGCGCTCGAGGAGCGGGAACTGGTCGAGAAGGTGCGCGGAGCCTCGGTTCTGGGCGTGCGGTCGAAGACGCGGATCACGGCGAAGGTGCTTGAGGCGGCGCCGGAGTTGGTGGTGGTCGGAGCGTTCTGCATTGGCGTGGACAAGATTGATCGGGAGGCGGCGAGCGAGCGCGGGATTGCGGTGTTCAACGACCCGCACTCGAACTCGCGGTCGGTGGCGGAACTGGCGATGGGGGAAATCATCCTGTTGCTGCGTCGGATCTTTTCTTCGTCAACCCAAATGCACGCGGGGGTGTGGAACAAGTCGGCGGCGGGCGCGCATGAGGTGCGCGGGCTCACGCTCGGGATTGTGGGATACGGGAAGATCGGGTCGCAGCTTTCGGAACTGGCCGAGGCGATGGGCATGCGCGTGGTCTTCTACGACGTGGCGCATGTGCTGGCGCGAGGGAATGCGCGCGGGGTCAGCTTCCGCGAACTCCTGGAGATTTCCGACGTGGTCACCCTGCATGTGGACGGCAAGCCGCAGAACCAGAATCTGTTTGGCGAGGAAGAATTCCGGGCTATGAAGGATGGAGCGTGCTTCCTTAACTTGAGCCGCGGGTTTGTGGTGGATCATGAGGCGCTGGCGAAGTATTTGAAGAGTGGCAAGGTTGCCGGGGCGGCGATTGATGTGTTTCCGAAAGAGCCGGAGACTGGAGCGGGCTTTACGAGCGTGCTGCAGGGGCTCGGGAATGTGATCCTGACACCGCACATTGGAGGCAGTACCGAGGAGGCGCAGCAGAATATTGGGCAGTTCGTGTCGGCGAAGTTGCTGGATTATGTGAAGACCGGGGATTCGACGCTGAGCGTGAATCTGCCGCAGTGTCATCTGGAGTATGAGGAGGGATCGTATCGGCTGACGCATGTTCATCACAATGTGCCGGGGATTCTGCGGGCCATTAACGACATTCTGGGGGACTTGGGGATCAATATTGAGCGGCAGGTGCTGAGCACGCGCGGGAGCTTGGGGTATGCGATTTATGACATCAACCGGCCGTGCGATGAGGAGTTGATGCGGCTTCTGCGGGTGGTGCCGCATACCATTGCGGTTAGGACGGCGGGATGCTGAGGGTCGTGCGTGTGGTAGGAAAAAGCCGCCGAGCTGTGCTCGGCGGACGGGTCATAGACCCGTCCCCACACAATCAAACCCATCCTCACACGAATAAGGAGACCTGATGCGAGGGTTGAAGGATAAACGCGTTTTGATTACTGGCGGGGCTAGCGGGATTGGGGCAGCTACGGCGGCGCGGTTTCTGGAAGAGGAGGCGCGGGTGTGCGTGCTGGATCGCGACGCCTCCGCGTGTGAACGGATTCGGCATCAACTGCCGGGACTGGGAGAGGCCATCATTGCGGATGTCACCGATCTGATGCAGGTCGAGGCGGCGTTTGCGGAGGCGATCCGGTTGATGGATGGGGTGGACGTGCTGGTCAATAATGCCGGGATCAGCGTCCGACATAAGTTTCTCGACATCACCCCGGAAGAGTGGGAACGGGTGATTGCGGTGAATCTGACTGGGGTGTTTTACGTGGCGCAGACGGCGGCGCGGCACATGTGGGAGAACGGGAGTGGAGTGATTCTGCAGACGGCGTCGACAAACGGGATGGTGGGACAGCCTTACTACGCGGACTACAACGCAACCAAGGCCGGGGTGATTGAGCTGACGCGGACGATGGCGCTGGAGCTGGCACCGAAGGTGCGGGTGTGCGCGGTGGCTCCGGGATATGTGCTGACGCCGATGCAGCGCGCGGAGTATACCGACGCGATGCTGGAGGAAGTGAATCAGAAGGTTCCGCTGCGGCGGCATGCGCGGGCGGAGGAGATTGCGGGGCTGTTTGCTTATCTGGCGTCGGAAGATGCGGCATACGCGACGGGGCATGTGTTCACCATGGACGGGGGAGAGACGGCGGGGGGACTGGCCAGCCGGTGAGGCGGTCGCTGACTCGGGGTCGGTCGGTGCTCGTGGATGAGGTCTCGTGAAGGTAGGGATGCTTCGACTCCGCAGGGAGGATTGCTTCGCACTCCTCCCTGCTGCGCTCAGCATGACAAAGGGAATTGCGTGCTAGAGCCATGAGTGCGGAGTGGCGCTGAACGCTGGGTGCGGGGGTGGGTTACTTTTGTCACCTTCTACCCTCAGGTAAACCTGCCACAATGGAAGGGCCCCCTTAATGAAAGCATGGTGTAGGAGCACGCCTCTGGTATGGGATTACTGACGCCTAAATCGACGCGACGCAGCACGCGACTCCGGGTGCAGATTCCGGTCAGCGTAATTAGCCTGGATCGGAAGCGGCCGTTTGGCGAGAAGTGTGTGGTGCTGGTGGTAAGTGCGCAGGGATGCGGCTTTCGAAGTACGGAGGAGTTGCAATTGGAGACTCCGATCCTGCTGAGCGGCCTTCCTGGAGGCGGCAGCGTGACGGCGAGGGTGGCGAATTGTCTACCGCTGGGCAAGGACGGAAAATATTTTCTAATCGGCGCGGCGCTGTACACACATGGAAATGTCTGGGGGATCGTGGATCCTCCGGAGGATTGGACGATGGCGGCGCAGAGTACGCCGGTGGCGGATCCAGAAGAGAACGGCGTGGTCCCCACGCTGAAGGTTAGCAAGAAGGCCTGGCCTTACAATCTGTTTTCTGAAAGCGCGGAAGCCCATGCTGGGCGGAAGTAAGTCCGCGTCCAGCATCTAAGGTAGAGCGACGACGGGCAAACTGGCCTCGCGGGCACGGCCGGCATCGCTGAAGAGGCCGCGGAAGCATTGGTTTGAGTCAATAAGAGCCGGCCCTCAGTGGCTAAAGCCAAATGGATCTTGGCGAACTTTACGGCACGAGTAAAACTCGTGCCCTTCCCGATCATCGGCCGCGGGAGTTTATCCGCTACCGGAGTTTTTCCGCCGTCTGCAACGATCGTACCGAGTCCATGTTTTGGGTGGCGCTTCAGGGATCGTCGCTCTTCCACGAGCGACTACTGCGGCGGCGTCTTGATCAGAGATTTCCAACAGGAGAAGTTCCGGTCTTGTTCTTTCGTAACTTTCGTAACCTTCGGGAAACCGCATAAACACTGATTATTATTGCTATGTCTCCAAAATTGTCCTAGATTCGTACGCATGACAGTTTTGGTCTACACCCGGCACGCGATTACGTGCCCGAAGCAGGATGACCGCTACAGCCGACGCTGTGATTGTCCGAAATGGTTCCAGTATCAGCTTAACGGGCGTCAAGTGCGGGTGACCGCCAAAACCAGAAGTTGGGAGACTGCCTCGAAGAAGGCTCGGGAGCTAGAAGCACGTTTAGAGGCGGGAGAGTCTCCGCAGAAGCCCTCCCCGATTACGGTCGCGGACGCCATTGTCAAATATCTGGCGGTCAAGGAATCCGAGGGGCTTCAAAACATCACACTGGTCAAGATCAAGGGCATGATGGCCAGACTAACCGAGTTCTGCACTTCACGAGGTCTCGTTTACCTGAAAGACGTGTCCGCCGACCATCTACAGGATTGGCGGCTGTCGTGGAAATTCAAGAAGTACGAGGACGGCAGCTTGTCCGCAAGCTGGAAAGTTCATTGGGCGATCATCGCTGCGTTTTTCAAGCACGGCCATACGTTCAACTGGACCCCGACGAACGAAGCGGCCAAACTCAAGGGATTCAAAACCACAGGGCTACAGGTTCAGCCGTTCAGCAAAGACGAAATGACAGTGATCTTGAACGCGGTTCCTAAATGCGGGTGGGACGCGGGCAAGTCTCGGCGGGTTACGGCGCTCATTCTGTTGATGCGCTGGTCAGGACTGGCGATCCGGGATTCTGTGACCTTGCGTCGGGCGTCTCTGGACAATCAAGGCCGGATCGGTATCAACCGTACCAAGACAAAAACTCATACGTTGGTCTTGCTGCCCCCGGCTGTAGTGAAGGCGCTTCAGACATTGCCTGAGGACAATCCGGGCTATTTCTTCTCTTGGAACACTACTCGCAAGAACCTAATAGCCCACGAATACGCCAAGAGTCTGGTCAAGGTTTTCGAGACTGCCGGGATTAAGGGCGGCCATTCGCACAGGTTCCGCCACACGTTTGCCTGTGAAATGCTGATAGCGGGGACGCCATTGGAGACGGTTTCGCGACTACTGGGACATAAGTCCATCGCCGTGACTGAACGGCATTATGCCGCTTGGGTGCCCGAGCGTCAGACAAAACTGGAAGCTGCTGTCAAAACCGCTTGGGGCAATATGGAGCTACCGGGCTAGCCTTCTGACGGCGTTTGGTCGGGCGAGGATTCTGACAGCAGTGAGGACGGTTTTGGTAACTGGATAGTTCGCGGCAACCTGTGCTCGTCGTTGCGTCCCCAGATGAATGTGATCAGTAGTTCGTATTCTGCATCTGGAAGAGGTGCCTCGACCATCTCTTCTTCAGTGCTGACTTCATTCCACGTAGTTGGGTAGGAACGGCGTTTATTTGCAATCGTGAATGCGGATGCATCCTCATTATTGATAAGTAAAACGATCAAATGTTTCTCATCGCCTGCTCGAAGGTTGGTCCATTGCAAACCTTGATCGATCCAAAAGAGTGCAGGGACTACTAGCATCTCTCCGGTTTTCTTGTCTGTTAACTTCGCGGTTGCTCTGATGAATTCGAGTTCTGATTTAGATAATGACTTGTTTGGGTCGTAGTAAGCAGAAATTATCGCCCCTCTTATGTTTCCGGGCGGATCGCCGCGATGAATATGGAAGACGTTCCATTCATCTCTATCAAGCCAAACAACTGCAAGCTCGCTTAGATCGATGGATGGTACGGCGTCAAATTTCTTGCGCTGGATTTCTTCCCTATTGAAATCACTCGGGGTTGGCGCAGGCGGGTGTGTGTAGACGTTTATGTCTCCGATACGCGCATGACCGCCAGAAGCTGCGGCCTCCGCTTTGTTCTTCGGTTCCGGCTTCTCCAACTCCACGGGACGCTCGACTTCCACGGGACGCGAGAACTTGGAAAGCCTGCCGATCCAGATTCCCAGAAGAAAGATGGCGACTGCTGTTAACCCATAAAACACCGAAGTCTTTGGCGGTAGGGATTGATTGCTCTTTAGAACGAAATAAACCGCAACGCCCGCAAGGCAAGTGCTGATGATTGCGGCGAGCGTCTGGACGATCTGGCCTCTATTGGCGAACCATTTTCCGCCCATACGTATCTTGAGCGACTTGAATGTTGCAATTTTATAGCAACGGTTCCTCGGACACTAATCCGCTTTCCGTGCAGTCTCGGACTTGGCGTCGAACAGTAATCCGCACTTCGGGCAAACCATCCGCTGCATATCAACCCGCACAACTTCAGCCGGAGAAATCGAGTGTCCGCACGACGGACAAACGGTATTCAATGCGGCGAGAACTTTCGCCCGGTTGATCTTGTTCTTGTGCATCGGCGCATTATAGACCGTTCGCCTTTATTTCGCCCGTGCTTATTTGGAGCTTCGCTGGTTTATACTTACCCGCCGTGCGCCCTGTAAAGCTCGAATTCTACGATCATCCGTTCACTTGCCCGCATTGCTCGGCGGAAATTGTTTTCACGTCAATGCAACGGTTGATTACGTCCTCTGAGCGATCCTGCCCATCATGCAAGAAACAAATCCTGATTGAGAACGGGAAGGTTCTGCGGGTCAAGGCTGATACGTCAGGAAAGAAACCTCCACGAAAAACCCGATCCTGATTTGCGGATTGTACTGGGATTCCGGGCAAGGTTTATTGGTCCGCTTTCCGAACGTGCGCTTTAGCAGGCCCCTTCAGGTCAGTCTGTCGGAGTTTATCCCAATAAGGGCTTTTGCATCTAGCACACCTGATGGGCAATTTCTCAGCATTCCACACATACCCGCATCTCTCACACGTACAGCGATAAACCGGAATCTTGATTCGCTCGTGGGCCATCCCCGCTAGTCTGCCCGCCCGAATCGCCTTTGAGAATAACTGCTTGATTAACTGTGCACCTTAGGTGTACACTACAGGGATGCACCACGGGGGTAGTCTAGAGCTTTTCAGGAAGACTAGAAATACGGTTTCCGATGACAGCACGGAATGGTTCTGGTGGCGGGAATTCAACGGCGGAGTAAAACGATTATGAAACGGCTATTGATCTTGACTCTGATTCTTGCACTTTTCGAGATGGCTTGCGGGACGCCACAGAAACAGGCTACGCCAGCGCAATCGACCCAACCAACACCACCGACGCCCGCACCCAATCTGCCGAGCATGGCGGGGACTTGGGGCGGGGATATGAATTGGACTGTACTCAGAGGTGATCTGACATTGACGCTTAATCAGGACGCCTCGGGAAATTTGACCGGGACGGCGGCGTCGGTCTATTGCGAGTTCAGCTATCCCGTATCCGGAACCATATTTTCGAACGGGCAGTTCACGATACAAACTAGCGACGGTAAGACCATCACGCTATCGGGCAAAGATTCGGGTTCGTCAGCAACGGGGAATCTCGTGCTCGGCGGCTCAGCCTGTGGACCGAGACCAACAGGCGCATTTGCCGTGCAGGAACAATGAAGGGACTTTTTCGTTTTGGAGGACACAAACCGGATGATGGCAGAAGCGAAAATTAGCAAGCAGTCTTTCGACCAACTGAAGGAACGGGCAGAGCAGACGGGACGCCCGATACAGGAATTGGTGGACGCGGCTCTACAGCGGTTCATCAAAAGCAACGAGTAAACAGGGCCGGAGGTTCAGCACCCGCTCGGGGCAACTCGGGCGGGATTTTTGTTTCTGGCGGACGTAACCCCGCAAAGTTACCTTCGTGACCTTGCCCGCCCACAAATCTCACGCGTATCACAATTGAGACGGCTCGCGAGACGCCGGTCTCGTTCTGAGACAGGGGAGAAAGATGGCTTCCCGTTATTACTTCGCCGCGTACACCGATTCCGGTTGTCTGATTGGCTGTGACCACAAACATCCCATCGTGATCGCCGCTGTGGTCTGCGCCCAATCGATGTCCGCTGGAGCATACGTCGTGGCCGTCGAGAACGGATTTCCTCGCGAGTTGAACCCGAAGGAAGAACAAGTCTTTCAGGCTGCCATGTACGGATTCGGAGAGGAAAGGACCGAAGTAAAGAAGGGCGTTATTCTGTTCTTTCCGAAACCCGTCGAGCCCGGTTAAACGTCGTCCGGAAACCGTATGTTAGAATTTCGCCCACTATGCGGACATTAGATATTGGCAAACTCAGGCAGGAACGTGAACAACTCACAAAGCGGATACAGCAATTGGATGTTCTCTTAGACGCCGTGGCAGCATTTGACGGCAGCGGGCCTAAGAAGGCCGGACGCCCGAAGGGTACTCGCGGAATCTCTGCCGCAGGCCGGGAGAGAATACGGCAAGCTCAAAAAGCGAGATGGGCAAAGGTCAAAGCGGCAAAGAAGGCTAAGGGCTAATCCGGTTTCCGTACTGGTCGCCCGCAATCAGGCTACAGCTATCTGTTCGAGCCCGACGCTCGTAGGCGGCTTACGGAAGGATGCTTCCCGCATAGACTGCCATTTCAATAAAGCCCGTTTGTTTCTCTGCGCTAACCCTTGCTCGGCAGGAGACATCCAAAAGGCGTTTCCGGGTTCGTAGTTGCCCATGTCGAGGATTCGCCCCAACGTCTTGCCTTCGGGCCGAGGCCCCATATCCTCAAGGAAGGTTTGGAAGTCCTGCCAGCGCGGACAAACGGCGACGCCCGACCCGCCATAACTCTTGTAATCCGTGGACCGGGGGTTGTAGCATCGTGTTTTCATCGCCGTCCACGCTCGATAGGTAGAGGAATTCGACCAACCATGGGTGCGGTTGGGTTCGTGGTTATGGATGCAGTCGAGATTGAGCTTGGATTGCTCTATACAAAGACAGCCGCAACTTCGAGTATTCCCATTCCTTAGGAGCAGGCCCGTAACAGGAACGTATGCCCCGGCATATCCGGGAAATAGGGGGACCCTAGATAGGAACCCATATTTATATTTCTGCCACGCAACGGCCAGCCGACCGGAACAAGTACCGAGGGGACAGTGCCCGGAGCCCAACGACCAAATTAGAAGGTTCCTTAGGTACTTAGCAGGATTTTCAACCGCGTCTTCTAACCGGAGCGCCGAGCCCGCGCAAACGGTTCTCCCCGGACGCATAGGGGGCGATTTCCCCCCGAAGTATTTCGACCGTTGATTTCCTTGGAGCCCGAAGTCAGGTTTGATTGGCGGGCAATAACGGAATTACGAGCGACCTATCCGGTTTCCGGACGGCCTGCCCGGACTAAGACCTCGCTTAAAACCACGTTTCCCGCTATTCCTAGGCATTCTGACGAGCCTCTCAGGGGCTATCGAGGTTTGGGGCGTTCGAAGCCCGTAGCGCCAGAATCGACTTATAGGGCGGTTGTACGGAAAACAAACTAAGTTACTAACTTATCCGCATAAGTCGTTGGACGGCTTCCGCGCTGGCTTCGGCGTCACTTATGGTGACATACCGCATCGTGCTCGTAATCGCTGCATGTCCGACAAACGCTTGGACCTTGGCCACATTCATGTCCGAGCGGACTAGCATCGTGCAGGTTGTGTGCTTCAGGACGTGCGGATGCCGCTTGCGGGCGGGCAAGCCCGATTCCTCAGCTATTGCGCGAAAGATGCGATAGAACTGCGTGGAACTCATGCAACCGCCCTTATTCGAGGGAAATAGCGCGTCGCCCGCGTCTGTGGGGCGCTCGGAAAGCCACAGTTTCATAGCCTTAACCTCGTCCAGTAGCGGGACGCCTCGATGCGGCGCAAGCTGATGTAAGGTCGTCCGGCTGCCCTTTAGACGGCGGATCGTCAGATGCCCGTCTACCAGATCGGACAACTTCAGGTCACAGACCTCGGTCGCCCGCAGCCCGTGGGAGAAAGCTGTCAGGATCATAGCCCAATTCCGGGTGCTCTGTTCCTTGGCCAGCTTGAGAACGTCTAGAAGCTCGTCGTAGGTTAGGTTTTCCATGAGGTAAGAATAGATAACTATTCGTACGTTCACAAGAGCACCAAAGTGCCATACCCGGCCCGTCGGGCACGAACAATGTAAGGTTACGCTACGGGCAGGGTAGTCCGTCAGCCAATGATAAGTCGTTTAGATTGGTAGCTCGCTAGGGCGAGAATGTGAGGGTATGGACATTTCCTTACATTTCTTAGCGGGCAGCATCGAGACTTTCTTACTCGTACGGTTTCCGGATCGCCCGAGATCGCCGCCGCTCTATCTCAATTTCAATTCCTCGTCTAGACTGAAATAGCAGTGCAATTCTGGCGCTATTCTTGCCCACCGGCCCGTCGAAATCGTCCGTCATCTCCCAGACGCCCGGAACACACGCTAGCGTGCATATAGCGCGTCAATAACTGCCCGCAATCGAGTGTTTTCGGCCTAACTATTAGGTAGTCGTAAGCCGTTGATATAATTGCCCGTTAAATGAGCATCTCAGAACGATAAAAGTGGTGAATTTCAACCAGTGCTGGTGATTTTCAACCACTTTTTCGTCGTGGATGGAAAGAGCGTGGTGGTGTCCGTTCTAAGTCTGGATTAGTCTCAGGCAAGAATAGGGCTTGATCCTGAGTTGTAAGTTTTCCGTACTGACCCAACTCTGACGGCCCCTGCTCGCGTCTTACGACGCTCGCGGATGCTGTAGCAGTCCTGCATGACAGCCGCTATCTATTAACCTTGGCCCTACGCTGTCTGCTCTCTGGGTATTCCCTGATATCCACTCTCTGTTAGACCGTCTAGGTTTGGTTTCGGGCTTCGAGGATTGGTTTCGGGCGTCCGTACGGTTTCCGGACAATGATCGGATGCTCGGCGCTGCCTGCTCCGTGCCTACGGCACTCCGCGAACGTACATTATCCGTACACGTCTCTGATAGTCCAGTCTGAACCGACTCCACACTCTTGTCGTATCTATGCTCTCTGCGTTCCTCTTAGATCACTGGACTTGGTTCCGGGCTTCGAAGGTTGGTTACGGGCAAGAATGGGTTACGGGCGACCAGCTTATACGCTTTCCGTACAGTTAGCCTGTCCATTTTCCGTACTGGCGGGCTACACGGTCAGTTGTGGACTTCCGGTCACTAAACCGTACAAAGGGATTTCCGGGATCAGTTCCGAGTAATCCGTGCCTAACTTCAGAATCAGCCGCTTATAAATCCTCTCGTCACCTTGCTGTTTTCGAGTCTGCCAGCAGCAGTTGCCGGGTTCATAGTTGCCCGTATCGAGCGATCTGCCGATAGTCCGGCCTTTCGGGCGATATCCTCCCATATCGGTTACGAAGTTTTCGAACGATCCGCCCGCCTTCGGATTCCAGCGGTCGCAGACTTTGACTCCTTTGCCCCCGTAGTACCGATACCCGGTGCTCTTGGGATTCAGGCAACGATTAAGCATATTGCTCCACGTTCCATACGTCTTACGGGCTTCGGGACGGGCGTCCAAGGCGAATGCGCCGTGTTTACGGACGGCGGGGTTGGGAAAGCCCTTGCGAACGCTCTTGCATCCGCAGGACTTTTGCCGCCCGCGTCTGATATCAAGCCCGCGAGCTTCGAAAAGCCGTCCGCAATTGCAGCGGCATAGCCAGTAGGCACAGGCCGACGAGTCAATCTTGTCGGATCGCCCGATGACTTCAAAGAATTCGGCCTTGTAACCGAGCATATCTTTCGCTTTACTCATTCTGATTTCCTTGGGATTTGTTACGGGCGAGGAGTTGTACGGATTCCGTATGTTGTCAAGTTTCCGTACTGGCTCAGGCAGTCAATGACGGAACTTTGCTTAGGTCCAATTCAGGAATCGAATCCAAATCTAGCTCGGGGATAGCGTCCAACTCGGAGACATCTCCGATATCTTCGTCCATTTTCCGTACAGGCGTCGTGTTCATGGCTTCGCGCATCTCCCGCAGGCAAGCCCGGAACTCCTCGCGTTCTTCTCGGGTTTCCAGTACGGGCGGGAAGTCTTCCAGTCGCTTCTTCTTGCCCGAGGCTTTTGGGGTTGGGTTTGAAAGAGAGTGAGAAGGGGCGGGTGTTGACTCTAATACCCCTGACTCTACTTCCTCTGAATCTAGTAACCCTGTATCTACTTCGTGGATGATTATTTCGTCCCGGTCGGGAGACGATATTTTCGTCCCGGTCGCGGATGATTTATTCGTCTCGGTCGGGAGATGATTATTTCGTCTGCGGTGAACGCAGTTATCCCGCCTGCCGTCGCTGATTATTTCGTCTACGGCTCCTCGTTTAACCTTGAAAATAGGCACGTTAAACTCGCCGTCTAGCCGACGATGTTCTCCGACCTTTTCAAGCCATCCGGTTTGTACTAGGAATTTACGCCAGCGCTGAAGGGTGCTTTTGTTGATATCGAGGGCTTCGCAGATCGTATCCACGGTCGGCCACGATTGACGGGCTTTTCCCTCTCGGGCGTAGTGATACATCCAGATTTTGAACGCGACGCCGGGAAGCCTGAAGACTTCTTTGTCATCGCAGAAGAATTTCTTGAAGGGACGGTTTCGGGCAGGAATTAGGGCGGGGCTGCTTGCGGGGTTACTTGCGGGTGTAGTCATTGATGACCTCTGGCGATTTCGCCTCTGGATTGTATTTTCTGCTGCTGGTTATCTTGGATTGCATGATGCGACCCTTTACAAAGTTCAGTTCCACGCTGCCGTAGAAACCGGGTTGTAAATCGGCCAAGAGTTCGGCGATGATTTCTTTGTTATTCATCTGGGATTCCTTTGGAGTGTTCTCCACTAGGATGTAATGTGTCTGGTTGTTGGTAGTTGTTACGGGCGAGGGTTAGTACGGAAAACGTAGTTAGTAGCCTGCGATTGATACGTGGAGTTCGAACTGCATCGCTGTGACCGACGACGTGTTCGAATAGTCGTAACTGAACTGGATATTAGTCCGGGCTGCCGCGAAAATCGGTATTACGCCGCCGACAGCCGTTTTGGTTGTATTGGCGGAACTAGTCACACTGTTGCCCGCGACCGTGGTCTTGACAACGCTATCGGTCGGGGACGTGTAGATAGCTTGGAAGCCCGCCGATCCACCAAGAACCGAGCTATTATCCGATGCCGTGGTGATCGTGGCCCGCCACTTAACGTCAAACTCTCCGGTATAGGGGGCTTTAAGCAGGGTCGTAGCAGATATGGCGGCGTGCTGCGCGGTGCCGTTGAACAGGTTCTTCCAAGTCTGGGGACTGACATTTTGTAAACTGTAATCCATCGTTCTCCTTTGCAGTGTCTTGTTTATTGGTTTAGCGGGAGTAATTCCGAGCGGGCTTGCGAGAGAGGTATAACTTATTATACCGCCTGTTGCTTAGATTCGGGCGTCCGCTTACCGTGTACGAGCAGATGCTTATAGCAGTTACCCGTCTTGCGGGCGGCATCAACCTGTAAACAGCCGCAGGAGCGAGTGTGGCCCGATACGAGACGTGAGCCGACCGTGACGAGGTAATTCCAGCAATCGCAGCGGCACAACCATAACACTTTCCCGTTACTTCTCTTCGATGTTCGGTCAATAGCTACCAAGCGGCCAAAGCGCTGCCCGTCGAGTTCGAGTTTTCGTCCCATGTGGTTTGTGTTAAGGGCGAGCTTGTCCGGTTTCCGTACTTGGCTCGGGTAGCGCTGGATATTGGCCGTAGTAACAAGCAGGCGATCCGTCTGCGTGTACCCATTGTGCAGAGCGGGCGGCGATGACTTGCCGAATAGCCTTGCTACAACTACACAGGAAAATGGGTTGCTTGTTCATAACTCGGCGGGCAATGGCGAGCCCCGATCCTCGAACGCTTCGCGGATTGCTTTCGCTTCGGCCTGATTTCGATAATAAGCGGCGATCAACTTATCGTCCGGCTGGCGCTTATACCCCATCCCGATCTTGTGAATCTTCGCCCCACAGGTCTTCGTTTGGCCCCGAAGAACATTGTAATACCCGGCTGAGAACTCCTGACCACAGGAACATCGCAGCCACAGTTTACGGACGCCGTGGGAATTCAGCGGCAAGAGTTGGAGGACTTCCAAGCCGTTAATAGTTTGACCGATGTAGGACTGTGGGTCTATTCCGGTCAAGCGACATTCCTCCACACTTTCCGGCAGGCAATCAAACTGACCATTTCTTTGCTGATGCCGTACTCGTTTGCAAGCGCAGGATTGGATTCGCCCCGTTTTCGCCGGGTGCGTATGTCAACAATCTTTTCAGGCGTTAGCTTAGTTGTAATTTGATTCTGGGATTGTTCTTCGGGCGTCGCCCACCGACAGTTACCCGGCTCGTAATTGCCTGTCTTATCTGGGTAACGGTCGAGCGTTTTACCTTCGGGTCGAGGCCCCATATCCGCAAGGAAGTTTCGGAAATCCCGCCAACGGTCGCAAATCGAGACGCCCGAGCCGCCGTATCGGGGATAGTCTGAAGAGTTAGGGTTATTGCAGCGCGACTTCATCCCGACCCACGTTTTATACGTTCGGCTGTATGAATATCCGTGAGTTGTTCGGGGTGCCCGCCTCGAAGACAATTCTTTGCGATAACAGCCGCAACTAATGCTGCTCCCGTTTCGCAAAGTCGTCCCACTAACGGGTTTATAGACTCCGCATTCGCAAGAGCACATCCATACAACTCCCTCTTGTCTCTTTCCTGCGGGCCACATAGCCGTCCAGCGTCCGAATTTCTTACCAGTAATATCTATAAAGGCCATATTCTCATTGTCTCGCAGATTAGTTAGTTTCGAGCGCTCACGAATGGCGGGCTTCCGGCTGTACGGAAAACGAACGAGTTAATCTCTGGGATCAGTTCCGGGCATGATTTAATCGCGGCAATAACCGGAAGATCGGGGCCTTGGGCTTTGCGGGTTGCCCGTTACTTCATGTTTAGTGCTTACGTTCCCGATCTGCTGGCCCGCGCTCATAATTTCGTGCTCCTGCAAACTTCCGTGTCGGTTTACGAGCGTTTGGCGAACGCAATCTTCGCAGGGGCAATCGTTGATGTAGTCGTGTGTAGGTATCATTGTCATAGCTCCTTATTCGTTTTCCGCACCGCTAAACTGAGTAGAGGGTAGAACTTAGAACGAGACTTGTCGGGCTGAGGACTGCTGCTTGCGCCGCATCGTCCTGCGTATTCGACTTCGGGTTCCAAACGAAATCGTACGACCCGTCAACGCTAGCTAGCCCGGAGTTGCCGCCTTTGACCACGATACCGGACCAGTCATCGGCCACACTCGGGTTGCAGACACCGACTTTTTCTCCGACAACAACGCTCGGCTGGAATCGGATTGCGGCTCGGTTGTTGATGACCCACAACACGGCGGTATTTCCGGCGAGTACCGCAGCCACGACGGTGTTGTAGGTAGACTGATTAGGATAGAGAGTTGTAGTTGCCATAATAGAAATCTTCTTTACTAGCTAATACCCGCGAGCTAGCACCCTAGCGAATGGCAGGCACAGCGGGTCGTTGATCGGATCGGCTTGCAATTTCTGAATTACGGTTGTAAGCAATGGCTGCGGAAGCTGCTGAACCACCGAATCAGGGGAGACCGTTGCCAGCGGAGTCCAAAGCGGACTGCCCCCGGTGTTGATGTAAAGAATTCGACGGATCGTCCAGCAAAGCAAGAGTGGATTCGACAGGCTACCGGGCGTTGTCGGAAAGGTGGATTCAATCGGCGGCGGGTTAGGGTCGCCTCGGAAAAGGTAATCAAATGTTGACATGGTTTCTCATTTCTTCCGGGCTCCGGGCTTCTTTCCGACCATCGGCGTTCCACTGTTTGGAGGTAGGCCCGGTACATAGCTCACTGGAATCGGGAAGTGCTTATTCATGGTGTCAACTGCCAGAACAGCCCAGCAGCAAGCAATATGCAGAAGTTCGTAACCGCCCCAGAGTTGTCCGCCCACAGCGCATCTACTAAGGGCACGGATGTCGAAGGCACGTTGGTGTTGATCGTGGCAACGGTAACGTTATCAATCGTAAACGCGACAGAACCGCCGCTCGGGACAATCCCGAAGATGTGGGCGCTGGTATCTGCGGCAATATTCGAATTGACAACGGTCTGTGTTCCCGCGTTGTTACAGATACACTGCCATTTCGAATCGCCAGCATTGGTCGGCGAATACCGGAATCCGACAAAGCTAAAGGGCAAAGTATCATTTGCCATCACCGTTCCGTTGTAATGCGAGTACGCACCGCTTTGATTGAAGGCAAAGCTGGTAAGGTACGCGCTGTCCGCGAGACCAATGTAAAAACGACCGTTGCTTACAGACTGCAATTCTCCGACCACGCTATAAGTTTTCAGCAGCCCCAAAGTAAATGGAATCGTTGCGGTCGAGGCCAATACCGAGCTAAACGTGTTTAAAACAGCAGATTTTCCTGATTCAGTCGCGCTTGCATCTGCATGAACAAACGCTCCTCTGGATATGGATCGGTTCGATGACGTGGAGACAGTGAAGGATTGTCCATTCAAATATGATCCGTGCGAGAGACCGCCGACCGTAAAGGTTAGGCCCACGCTTGGGACGTTTGAGTTTGCGGTGTAGATCGTCAAAACGTTGCTAGAAATGGCCCAACCACTGATAACGAGTTTCCCTACGCCGTTTAGAAATAGGTAGCCGACTTCAGTGGCAGAATCGTCTGCATGTGTCACAGACGCAGTTAGATTTCCCGCCGCACTGAACGTCACTTGGAAAGTCTGCCCGTTGAGAAAAGTTCCCGTTGAGAACAATTCCATGACCGCAGTTGCGCCGATTGGATAATTTGGTCCAGTCAAAGTCAGAACATTGCTGGCAACCGACCAAGCAGTGCAGTTAGTTACGCCAAAACCGGTGTCAATCGGGAAAACTGTGCCGGATTCAGTTGCGCTTGTGTTCGCGTGGGTAAAAGATGATGTAGTAGTTGTCGATGTAGCATTAGTTAGCAGAGCGCCTGTCCCGTTCAGAAATGCGCCCGTCGTAAAACCACTGAAGAACACATCTTGTGAAGTCGTCCACGAATTCGCGACCGTTACAGTCAAAACGTTTGAGGCAATACTCCACGCCGTAGCTGTTCCTATTGGTCCGGATAGAAAACTAGGAAGGACAGAGAGTGCTGGGGTGGTCGCGGTTGGTGCTGTACTAAGCTCAAAAGGAGCTAGCGGATAAGTTGGTCCTTGGACATTGGTTCCGACCTTGACAATACTTGAAATCGGAAGCAAAGCATAGTTAGCACCCGCCGAACTTCCGGTGACGATGACGACGGGCGACGTAAGACTCGGGCCGGGGGGTGAGAGCGGAACAATCGAGCCGACGTTAAGAGGGTCGGGAGTGGCGTCGAATTGCCAGATTTGCGGGCTGGTGGAGGCGGTCGTCCCGTCTGCTTCATATGCTTGTACCAAATAGTAAGTGCCGCTCGGATTTAGCACGTCCGTACTGTACAAATAAACGGCGGGACTAGTTGGAATGTTTCCCGTATTGTCTAGGCTGATCTTAATCTTGGTTCCTGCCGTGATCTGATCAGGACCGCTCGCAAATTGAGCGTCGTGGCTCAAAGATGCAATCAAGTATCCATTCGCAAGCGGACCTCCGGAGATGCTTTGGAACCCGCCGCCGTAAATTTGAACGTTAGGAGTTGCCATATTGTCTTTCGTATTCGCTTATCTTGGCCGCTGCGGCCAACTCTTCGCGTATCACTCGCCGAATCGCGGCGAGTAGTTCTCTGTCCGGTTCATTCTCGGGCGCGTTAATGGGCCTGTCAGGCAGGACTCGTGTGTAGTTTGATAGATCGACATTGAGTAGGTCTTTGATGGGTGGCATTTTATGCTCCTAGCTTTGTATGGGGACGAACACAACGGACAAACTATAGGACTGGACGGATTGCGATATGTTCGTAAGTGCTACATACGCCTGTTGGCTCTGCGGGCTATCAGCGTTTGAGCCGACTATGCTTGGGGTTGGCTGCCAAGTGTAAGGCGGGGTGTCGAGGTATATGTCCCCGACAAGACCTTGCTCCGTAGCGTACCCCGGTGCTTGAGTTATCGGGCGAGGTAAATCTGCATTCATCGCCGCTACTGTCGAGTAAACCCTAATACGAGCCGCCGCATTTATTGTCAGAGACAGGATCGTAAAGGTCTTGGCCATCGTAATGATTCCTGTGAAATTATTTCCCGGCAGAACTGACGCCGCCGTAAACACCGCCGTTTGGGATATTGGCGGATTGTTGGTGGTGATCGTGCTTGTCGAGGAAGTTGTGAATACTCCGGACGACGACGATCCGCCCGCACCGCCCGCGCTCGGGGGAGCCGGAACGGGCATCCGGTATTGCGGAATCTTCCCGCCGAGATGATAGCCCGTCAAGGTATCTGTTGATGGGAAGGTTCCGGGTAGGTATGGAGCGCTGAATCGTAACCTATGATCCCGGACGGGTGCGAGAGACAACGCGGTATCGAGCGACGTAGGTGGAGGGCTCGGCGCGTCTACATAATTCGACAAATCAGCGTTCAGCGTATCTTTGACTGAGGGCATGTTATTGCTCCGATTTAAGAGCGCCGTAGATTGACATCGCGTATACCTCGTTTTTGATGTTCTCAGCCGGGAAATCGTACCGGATTTGTAAATGACGGCAGACTGCGGGTTCTTGAGTCTCGGACAAATAGAAGCGCTGTGCGAATGTCGATTGTGACGGGGCCAGCGTTGGCGGGTCTTCGACGAATTCGTTGATCGGGTCGAACGCTCCGGTATATGTCGGAACGCATTCGTCCAAGAGAACACTTAGGGAGAGCCTGCTTCCTACAGCATTGCAATCCGTAGTGATGAAGGGAATTTGCGCAAGTTGTCCGGGGTTGGCAAGGACAAGCGAGCCCATCGTCGCAAACCAAGTATAAGCAGTCGAATTGTCTTCGAAGTTCGTCAGGCTGCGGGCAAGAATAGGCCCAGAGCTAGTTGGCCCCACGAGCAATTGATGCTTTCCGGGCGAGGTCTCGATTGACGTAACGGCTTTGCACCCGCCCGTAATAGTTGCGAATGGAGAGATAGTTACGCCTTGTTCCGGGCTTGGAGTAACGCTGATTCTGTACCAGCCCGTGGCTCCGTCCGATATGAACCATGCTTTGTCTTCGCCCGAAGAATGCCAAGTCACATAGGCATTCGATGGATTCCAAGAACTGGCTTGGAGTTTGTCCCCGATGTTGAAGCCTACTTCGGTCACGCCCGACGAAATGTCCAGTACGTTAAACGTATTATCGGTGGCGAAGAACCCGATGGACGATCCGAAGATGTCGAGAGCGTTATAGCTCAGAAGTCCGAGACCCGGAGCATACGGGTATGCAGGCTGGATCGGGCTGGTAGGCGTCCCTTGTCCGATGATGAGGTAAACATCAGACACCGTGAATATGAACGCGCCAACGGTAGTCGGAACGATTCTCTTTACGAGCGAGGGAAAGACTTGGAAGTTCGTTGGCAGAACACCTTCGACGCCGTTTCCAACGGGAGTGTCGGGTCCGGAAGTCCAATAGACGGTGTTTCCGACCGAGAACCAAATCCGACTCAGATGGAAAGTAAGATTCTGAGCACCGAGAGCCGGAGGGGTTTGCTCTCCGGCTATAGGCCCTTCAATCAGGTTGTTCAAGCCCGTATCGGGCGTGTTATCAAAATATCCGTTAACTAAATAGTCGGGCAGCGGTACGGTAAACGTAGGAATATTTGTCGTCCCCGGAATCAAGAACGGAGTCGCGCCGCCGTCCGTCGTCCGGAAGATAAGAACGAAGTCTGACTGGGGGTCGATATTGGCCGTAAGAGGTAAGCCGCCAGTGACCGTGATTCCGGTTGCGCTCGGGAAGTTGCCCGTAGACGTGCTCGCGAGCGAGGCGTTAGATACTGTATCGGTCGCTGAGTTCCCTAACGCAACATAATACTGATACCCGCCGTTGAACGCACTAATCGTGCCCGCCGCAGGCGCAGGAGCAGCACCTTGGTTAATCCAGACAAGGGTGGCATTGTCGTTGGTAAGCTGGTTAAGTCCGGTAGCAAATGTCGGCATTTTGTTGCTAGACACTCCCGCCCGGAACGGCCCTTCGGTGTTGTTATTCGGATCAACAATGGTCGTATCGGGCAATGTGTAATTCGTTGCTGCCTGCCACACCGCGTCGGTGATCGGCCCGAGATTGTTCCACACAAATTGTCCGGCAGATTCCGTAACACTCGCGTAATTTGGGGCTAAAGCGGTCGAGAATGCCGGGAAAATCGGGGACGAAGGCCCGCTGATCGGGGTATTCGTGGTGATAATCGTCTGCCCGTTGCAAGTCAGGAGCATCCGGGAGGCGTGCTCCCAGTTCGTCCAGTTGATTTCGAACGGGTAGTCGCCCGCTGCCGGGAAGTTCACTACCAGCGGGTCATTTGTCGTACTTCCAGAATTGTTATTTCCGGCCATCAACGGGTAGCCGTTGACAGCGGTTTGCAGAGACCCAAAGTTGTTAATAACTGTGCCGCTGATCTTCTGCGAAGCTCCGCCGAAGCCGATCATCGCTCCGTCATCGTGGGAGAGATTGAACGAATATTGTCCGGCAACACGGATATGCAGGTTACCGTAGATCGCAGCTTCCCAGTTTTCGTAATGCCCGGTGTCCGTCTGTCCGGTTACCGTACCCGCGCCGTCGATGGTATCAACCTGAGTATTCTGGCCTACGTTTCCGTGCCAGCTAAGAGAGTCCGCCGTGAATGTGAAGTCACCCGCGCCTGCGGGATAAGTCTTGTTGAACGCGCCGTTTGAAGTGCTATTCCAACCCGTAACATTGATCGTTCCATTGACGTACGGAGTCGTAATGGGCGCGAGTTCAAATAGGGAAGGCGTACCTCCGCCGCTCGCAACGATCAGATGCCCAGCGGTATACGCGGTGCTTGCAGCCCATGCGGAGTCGCCCGAATGGGTGCTGGCTACAGACTTCCAAGTTACACCACCATCAGTAACCGTAGTGGTCCCTGAAGTCGGGTTAGAAGTAAACGGATTCGAGCCACCAGATTTTCCGGCAACCGTTACCTGCCATACGTTCTTTTGCACACCGAACTGCGTGTCAATTAACGCCCCGGCCAAGGAAAAGAATGTGTTCGCTTTCCACGCGGTTCCGCTGGCACCTACGGATACAGTCGGGGAAGTAGTTCCTGCCACAATCCCCCAATTTTCTACGGGGTTCCCGCGATTGATCCACTCAGCAGTACCGTCAACCGTGATCCCGCCTTGGAAATTGTTGCCCGAAGAAGGAACCTGTGTATTCCAAGTCGGAACGCTGCCGCCTGTAACGGGCGTCCCGCCCGAAGCCAAAGTCACCGTAGCGGTCTCCGCCGCCGAAGTGTAATCGGCATGACGGGCGTCCACGAGATTCGCCGTCACGGTCACGCCCGTAGCCGTCAGTACAGAAAACGTAATTCCGTTCAGCCAAGTCGCGGTCACGGCGTCCCAGACAATCATCAACTCGCCTTGGGTGATGCCCGCAGTCGAGCCGACCGTCAGCGTCAGAAGGTTTGTCGAATTGACATACGTTACATTGGAAACGGTCGTCTGTTTGGTCGCCAGCAATTCTTGAAGGTTGCCGTTCGAATCAATCAAATATGTCGAGATGAACGGGGTCGAGGCCGCAGACAACGTGGTGTTGTTTGCAATGACGGGCAATGATCCACTGGTCGCCCGTGAAAATAAACTCTGAACCCATTTCTTCTGGTCAATGCCGTCCGCGAAGAACAGCGTGTTTCCCACGGACTGCATGAACGTCTGTCCGCTGCCCGCAGACTTGCTGAAAACCGCAATCTGCCCGCCAGCCGTGGCGTCGTACAGAGTTGAAGCAGTGTCCGCCATCACCCGAATCTGTTCAGAGGTCGTAGTGAATTCCCGGAACGAGTAGAAGGCGTCGATTGCCGCAAACGTATTAGAGTTGTAAACCGGGTTGCCCGGACGACGGGCAAGTGTCAGTTTCGGCGTGATCTCGCAATTGGAGCCATCAATGAGCGCATCGCCCCTCGAACCCAAATACCGTTCTTCGTATGCGGAGCCCACACTGCGGAGCGGAGACCGCTGCGTGACGATTCCGCTGTACCACCGTGATTGGTATAAAGGTACGTACCGGGGCGGTTTATCTGTAGACCCGCCTGCGAGTTGGATTGCTCCAGCCATATGAAAACCTCTTTGTGATTAGACAGACAGCCGCGTGATCGCGGCGACGTGCTATGAAAAATGAAATTTATTGGATCAGGGATACAGCGGGTGACTCGCGTTGCTACGGCTCTCCGAGAACGTGCTTCAGGGCTTCTTTCAGCGCGTCCTTCTTAGATGCGGGCTTGCTCTTAGATTGCGGACCTGTTTGAGCAGGACGCCCGCCCGGATTGAAATCGAAATCGTCAACACTGCCCGCCCACTTAGCAGGGAATTTAGCAGGCTTCTTAGTATTCTTCATCGTGTCCTCCCGAACATATTGTCGAGCATGGTATCAACTCCCGAGCCTTCAGGTCCAGAGTAATCCTTGTTTAATTCCGCATCTTCAGCCGCTAGTTTGTCCGCAATCTGCGCATGTGTTCCGTCGTCTAGGTAATGATCTATGACCCAAGGTGACGCAAATTGCCCGTAATGGTGCTGGGTCAATTGTTTCGCCGCTTGCGTATAGCGGGCCATCGCTTTCGGAGTGATCTCTTTACGAAGCTGGCCAAGAATCTGATTTCTAACACCCTCCGCTTCGTCCGGCTCCAACCCCATCTTGTTCTCCATAAACTTCTGAGCCGTCGCCCGGTCGTTTTGCGTAACGTGTTCGATATCCTCAGGCGAAGTCCCTTGCATTTCTTCGACAATTTCGGGTGCGTATAGTTGCTTCAAATATTTTGTCGCTACATTTGCGCGGGCTTCGGGAGTCTTCGCACTTTTCATCAAGTTCTGCCAGAAGGTATTGACCGTACCGACTCGCCCGGTCGAAAAGCCGCCTCCGGGGACTTCTTCGTGACCGACCGTGAAGAACATATCATTCGTCGGATGACCCGCCTTGGCCGCGTAGTCATAATGTGCAAGCTCATGGCGGGCAGAATCGAGCTTCGAGTCAGGATCGAGATTATCGTTTAGCCATTGGATGCGATTCGAACCCGTTAGACCCTTGGGCATTGGTTTGCCGTAGTCGCCCTTCGACCCGATCTTGTAGCTGGAGCCCGCAGCGGCGGATTTCGCCTTCGGGGATTCCTTCTCCAGTTGTGAAATGTAATCTTCAGCTAATTTGTTCGCCTCATCAGGAGATACTGACTCGCTTTTTGCTACCGGGCCTTTCTTGGTTCGGGGCAAGTCTGATTCCGTGTCTGCGCTTACGGGCGAGGTCGCTTCTTCGGCTTCAACTTCCGGATTGCCCAGCTTATTCAAATAAGCCACCGCCGCCCGCTCGGCTTCGGTCATAGGAGCGACAGGCTTGACATCATAATTGGGGGTAACCTTCATCGACGGCTTCGCGGCGACTTCAGTCTCGGCAGCTTCGGCGGCAGGAGTTCCGGGCTTGCCGAGCAACATAGGCAGGACTACAGCCGCCGTATGTCCAACAGCCTTGCCGTATTCGCCGTTCTTTACTTCATCGCCAGCCCGATCCGAGGCTTGCCCGATAAGAGGCACGAGATAATTGATGAAATGCGATGCGGCAGAGCCAAGATCACCATCTTTCCAAGCATCCTGTGCTTTCTTGAGTAACTGTCCCTGACCTTTGGCCATCTGTCCGGGCAACTCCGCGAGGTTCTTGGCAACGCCTTTCGCGGTCTCTACCGGGTAAGCAAGTTGATCCGGCAGCATCTTGTTCGCGGCATCGACTTGTTCGGCGGTACTCGGCAATCCGAAACTTTCTGCTAGTGCGCCAATCGCATTTCCGGTCTGTTTCTGAACTTCGTGGAAGGTACTAGCGACTTTGTTTACTAGATCACTCGGCCAATCTTTCGGCATACTAAGAACATGGCCCGAGGGCATTTGAACGCCGATCTTGTCCGCTTTCGGTACAGGCTGATCTTCGTCGGTCGAAGTCGAATAACTGTTGGTATTGAGACCCGTAACATCCCCGTTGGAATGTCGGGTTACCTGCGCAACACCCGGAGCCGGGGCTTTTGCCGGAGACGTAGGAGCGGGTTTTGATACGGGGGCGGCTGTTGGACGACCGATAGGACCGCCGTCGCCCGCAGCAAGTTGTTCGTCGCTCGGGTCGGACAATACGTTCCTTGCCCCTGATAACAAAGTAGATAGCGGAGAAGCCATTATTAACCTCTAGGCCCGGTAATAGTTACAAACTGGCCATTGATTTGTTAGTACGGAAAGCGGATAATCAGAGTCGTTATCGGGAGGGATTGAATGGTTCAGATATTTGCGGTGATTGGCGTAATCGGAATCTTTGTCGCAGCAATTCAAGCCCTACGTGATTCACCCAACGGTGAAATCACTGATTGTCGGACACGGGCTCGACGGTTCCGCTCTCCGGATCAAAAGCGTGGGTAATATCTTTTCCGATAACCTGCTTCGCGGTTTGTGCTGCAATTGGCGAAGCCTTGCCTAGTGCCTTAAAGACGGGCGCTCCAAGTTCAGGATATGCAAATAATGTGTGAACTGCGGGCGCAGCTAATAGCGGGTGGAAAAATGCCCCGGCGATGGCCGTTGCAGGCGCTCCTCCAGCAAACATCAAACCTCTAGTTCTACGCGCCCCCTCTGCCGCTCGAATATTTGCAGCGCCTTCCTTAGCAACTAATCCCGCTCTCTCGTTTGCGGCATTCGCAAAGCTGACTGTGTTATTCAGATTGAGGATGTCTTTCGGCTCCAGCACCAGACCTAAATCTGCTTCGGGTAAGCGAAAAGCAGATCGAAGGGCGGCATGGGCTCTAGAAAAATCCGGAATTATATTTGCACCTTTTGGTATACCTGCGACTTCTGCGGCAGATTGAGGAAGACCGTAGAGCTTATCAATCTTGCCATGTATTTCGTTTAGAACATTCTGCGCCTTCCATGTTTTCTTAGCTTGCAAAACATCGTCCTTTGACAAACCCTTGGTGTTTTCCAACATATCGTCCATTCCGTCGCGGGCAGATTGATAAGCGGTTTCTGCTTTTTGAAGGTCCTCGGGGTTGGCCGCCCGACGAATCAATCTATAAGCATCATCGGCTGACTTCTTTAATACTGAATACTTACCGTCCGTCAGATCGTCAATCTTGGAGTATAGATTCTTGGACTCATTGTGAATGACATCTGCCGCATCCTTGAAGGTATGAATAGGAACTTCCGAGCCAGCCGCATCAGTCGGGATGGCCCCTAAAACTTTCTTAACCGAATTCTTGGGAGCACTTTCAAAGGCATTTCCTGCGCGGGCTTCGGCCTCCATAACAGAAGCCTGTTCCTCTAAGTTTCTGGTTTCAACTAACGCCTTGATTGCTTTGAAAGCCTTTGGAGCGAGATACTGTGACAGTGATGACAACCCTTCCGAAGTCGCCTCCCCGCCAGCCCCAAATGCAGCCCCCGTTGCGGCAGAAGCGGCAGATGGATCGTGAAGGTAAGATTGAGCGCCGGATACGGCAGCGCCACGAACCGTCTTGAGACCCGCGTTTATCAACTTGCCAGTAAGTCCGGGTTTCTCCAGCAACTTCGTCACATTGGCAGCTTCGGCCAGCTTCTCGGACAGGGATAGCCCTTTCAATGCCGCATCGCCCATGATGAATTCCAAAATCCCCTCACCAGTGGCCCCGGCACCTTCTGCTAGACCCTGCGTTTGGAGTTCCGGTGTAGCTGTAGAGGGAACAGACATGCCTGTCGCTGTGTTGATAGCCTGCGCAGTTCTCGGGCCGGGAGCAATCGTCTGCCCCGCGCCTTTAACGATTCCACGGGCGACACCTGCCATTGCGTCCGTCACAGCGTTGTCTCCCGGAGCAAGTGCATCCGGAATCGCGGGAGCACCCATAAATTGACTGGGCTTCTGCGGGTTTCCGGCCACATCGACTTGCTGCATTGCGGGTTGATTCTGAGGCGCACCTACAGTCAAAGCTGGGGGAGCAAGCTGGCCGCCAGCCGAAATTGCGTCGTGCACAGAATCAAACGGAACCCAATGTTTTTCTCCCTGCGGAGACACCATCTGGGTTACGAGTTTTCCGCCAGCTTGAACAGCCGCCGCCGTTTGTTCTTGCGGAACCTGACGAACGCTTCCATCAGGCGCAAGCATGGGAACTGAGTTATTGTCGGGCATCGGTTATTGCACCTTTGGCAGATTGTTCCAATCAAATCCGCCTTGATTGTTCTTTGGCTGAGTCGCGGGCTTCTGTACGTTTTGCGTACTGGGCGCGGCACCTGCAAGCCTTTGCCGCTCATCAGGCGGAAGCGCCTTGAACTCGGCAACGGTCATTCTTCCGCCATTTTGTTTGTACTGGCCCATAACGTCGCGAATCGACTCTTCGGCACCTTTGAACTCGTTGCTGTTCATATTGAGTCCAATCATGCCGTTCATCTTTTCCATGACAGGCAAGCTGAACCGCCCGCCTACGTGGGCACCTGTAGCCGCTGATTGTGCAAATGAGATGAAGTTGAGGGCTTCTTGAGCATTCTCCGTACTCATGCCCGCCTTCGACAACTTTTGCTGCGTCAATCCGGATAAGGGGCCGTTCGGCAGTTTCCCCGCCTTTTGCAATTTGTCAATCTCATCTAGGGAATGTAGGACGCTCGTCGCGAAGTCATGACGATTTATTTCCTGCATAGTGGGTTTGACTGTGGACAACATTGCCGTTGGGATCGGATTACCTGTGCGCTGGTCAACCAAGAACTCATCCGGAGAGTTATCCAAAGAGAGCTTCTCTTTGGTGATTGGATTGACGCCGTTCTTATACATGGCCTCGACATCCTTGCCTTCGGCCTGAGTCTTGGCAGCGGCATCGAGACGGGTTTGAGTTTCCTTCTGCGTATTCTGGCGGATTTCGGTATCCTTAAGAAATGCCGAGGCAGTTTTGTAGGCGGGCGAACTCTTGTCCGTACGAGGATCAGATACGATCTGCTGCGCTTTATTCGGGTCCATCGAATCGGGCGGCTGCTGATTCCTTGCGGTCCATTTATTCAGATTGTCTTGCCCGAAAAGCGAAATCATGGAGCCCACCGACGCTTGAACCTTAGGATTATTCGATGACCGCATGGCCATTAGCTGGTTGACCGGATCAATACTCGCCCCATCATTGTGGAAACTTTCGATAGCAGACAACAGCTTGGGATTCTTCTTAATCTGGGACGCAAGATCGACTTTCTCGCCTCCAACCGCGTTGTGAACTTCGTCCAATTCCTTCTGCGTCTGAAAAAGCAAGTCCAGTTTGTGGTTCATCAAAGCCAGTTGTGCCGACGAGATTGTTGCGCCCTCCGGGAGCTTGAAATTCTCCTTGGCCGTCATGAGTCCGTATCGGGCGAGCTGATCGTACTTGTCTTGTGTTAACGGTGCTTGCGTGGTGCCATCCACAACCGAATAGGTCAACTGACTCAGTGGTACACCGCCGCCATTCGTGGCCCGCGATCCGTCCTTGTTGTAAACGGGAACTTTTCCATCCGGAATTGCCACATACTTAGACTTATCGAAACCCTTAGCCATTAACTCGTCGGACGGGATATTTGAGGCTTCGACTGCCGCGCTCTTATTCCAATTGGCCAGATCATCGGCGTGATTAGCAATAACACTGTCCTTAGCCGCATCATCTTCCTTGCCTATGGCATAGGCGGCTCTCATCGCCTCCATATTGGCGTTGAGGACTTTTGCTTGGCGCACTTTCTGATTTTGTACCCTATTAAATTCGTCATCCGACATCTGATCTCGTTGGTTTTGCGCCTGCTGAGTCGGCAACGGCTGAATAGGTTGTGGAGCACGGCCCTGCATACGGGCACTTAGATTGCCGCTAACTTGCCCGACACTACCTAAGACATTAGCCAAAGCGCCGAGAAGAAGGTGCTTGCTATCAAGTTCCTTCGGGACTCGCTTGCTTTCCCCGGTCTCAGGATCAATTACTAAGTCGTACGGCTTGCCCCCGGCGAGGACTTCGCCAGCACGCCGGATAAGGCTAGCTCCCTGAACCATCGGGTGGGAGTCCCGAGGGTCGGGCTGCTGAGTCGGATCGCTCTGCGGATTAACCGAAGTCGGCTGCGGAGCCGCAGGCCGCTGCATTGGCGCGGGCTGAACTGCGCTCTGCATTGCCTGCTGAAACAAAGAGGGCTGCGCCGAGCTAGACGACTCGGGCAATTGATTCGTGGAAACGTCGCTTGCGGTCGTGGGTGCTTGATCGGTGTTATCGGGCATTGCTGACCTCGTTTGTACGGTTACCGTACGTGAATTCGTCGTGCACGTTGACAGGGTTTCTGTCCGTCCACGCACTAAACCTATCTAGGGTCGTTTCAACGTTCTGTGTTTCGAAGTTCTCATCACCCGTCAGCGTTAATAGTTCGTCTGCTGCGAGATATTGCGGGTTCGTTGCGTAGCCGCGAGCGAAGGTATTGAGGATTAGCAGGTACAGTTCTTGCTCGGGGCCATTTTCCGGATAAGCCGTAACGCCGCCAGCGGCGGGAAAACAGAGGAGACCAAGGACATGCCCGCCAGCTAATTTGAGACGAACCAGATCATTAACGCCGTTCGCCGCCGCATAGCTCCAAATAAATTCGGGCAAGCGTTCGGAATTGATGCACACAATGCAGGCTAAGCCGCCGCACTGCGAAGCGTACTCATGGAGCTTCGCGACGAGGGCAGCGGGTTTGAATCCGCCTAACATGCGGACGGGACGAACGCACTGCGAAGCGTCATCGTGGCCGAGTTGTTTCAACAGATCCGCCATTCTGAAACTCTCGGCCAAGTGATCGAGGTTCAATTGTGTCGGCGCTCCAGAATCGTCGCTATAGACTTGTCCGCTATATCCCGGAATTGCGGGAAAGATTTGTTTCGGCATATTGTCCTATTTCGAATTAAGCCACTGCGTTGTCGAGACGCCCAAAGGCTTGGAACTCGCTGTCTTTGGCTGTGATTTCTGGTGTTTCTTGAATTCTGGGATTACAACTTTCTCTTTCCACACGTTAGGCGGAATTGCATCAAGAGCCTTGTCGATTTCAATTCGCACCGCTCTAAAAGCGAACTCAATGTTGGACAAAGACGCGGTTAGGTGCTTGCTCTCAATGAATTCCGATATTACGTCCCATACTTCTTGAATCGGCGGGAGTTCAGGATGGTTTTTGAAGAACGTAACTACTTCTGGAACTACCGCTGTCATGTCGTAAACAACTTCACTCATTGGTTTGCCTCTTGCCATTTCGTGTTGTGAACAACTTCGGATATCAAACCGTTCGATACACCGAAGGATATCGCCAGCTCTTTGTTCCGCATTCCGCATAAATACGCCTTGCGAATCTGCCGAGCCTTATCCATCGTAAGTTTAACGTTTGACTTGCCTTCTCGCCGCTGAGTTAGCGAATCCGCCCAAACGCAATTAACTTTCTCGTATCCCTTTGTTTCGTCTTTGCGATGCAACGTCGTATTGTCGGGCCGCTCCCCCATGTCCGCAAGGAAGCTTCGAAAATCGCGCCAGCGCAGACAAATCGTGATGCCCTTGGCCCCGTAGTGTTCGAAGTTGTCGTTATTGGGGTATGTGCATCGAGTTATCATGCATCGCCACGAATTGTAAGTAGGCGATAGCTCTCCACCCGACGAATGACCGTGCTTGACTGCCCCTTGTTGTGCCTTCGCAACGCTCCGTCGAGCTATTTCCTTTTGCAAACACTTACAACTTCGAATAACGCCGGATCGCAGAGAGTGTCCCCGAACGTTCTTTGTATTTCCGCAGTCGCAACGGCAAAGCCACATATACTCTCCACTCTTGGTTTTGCCTGCTAGTTCAATCACCATAAGCCGAGTGAACCGTTGTCCTTTTAGGTCTATGAACTTCATCGTTTTGTCTCGGATAGCAAGATGTTCACGCCCCTGCTGAAAACGCTGTGTTTCAGCCGATCCTTCATCGCATCAGCGGGCATTTTGTCAATTGCTTCCTGATCGAAATAGATTTCCCGAGTTCCATCGCCGTTGAACTTGCCAGTGTCGTAAGCCACGGCATCCCGGCACACTTGGTCGTATGCTTTCTGCCAGCTTTCTGCATCCGTCTGCGGCAGATCGTTTTCGAGCATGAAGTCGATCATGTCTTCGGCAACTTTGGCGTTCCGCCTATAGTCGGGATTAGCGGCAACGAAGGCTTGCGATGCGGCAACAACCGGATCGTATCCACTCATTGGCGGCCTTCTTTCTTCGTCGCTGTCCGTAGGGCTTTCTGAAGCGCCTTCCGCTCATCTTTATCCGCCTGAATCACCTTTTCTCGATACTCTCGCGAAGCAATTTCTTCGGCGGGCAATTTGGCGGTTCGTCCTTTACGGGTTCCGGGCCTTTCAGGTTTCAAAAACGTAGTCACGCTGTCGCCCTGTGCCTGACGCTCAGAAGGCGGATCAATCCCCATGATCTCGCGGGCATAAGTTGTGGAATCCATCGCGTCGATTTCTTCTAGCGACCAATTCTTGCGAGGCTTGAAGGGCAGGCGCTTCGGCTGTTCTGCAATTCTTTGTCCGCGTTCTTGGAAGACTTCGCCACGGGCAACTGACGAGCCCGATAGATATTCTTCTCGCTCTTTGCGACGAGCGGCGATCTGAGATCGTTCCGCCTCATACGCTGCGTTGTCGGCGTCAATTGCCGCTTGTAGTTTCCGTTCTTCTTCGCGGCCCCAACTGAGAACAGTATCGACACTCGGTTGCCCGATCTTCGAGTCGTAGCCAAGAATCTTGGCTTTGATCCGTTCAACGGCTTCGGGCGAGTTCGATGCTTTCGGACAATGCTCCGCGAGGGCTTGACCCGCTGTTTCTACGAATTCCGCGCTGATACTCATTTGTTATTTCTCCAGATGTCCTTGATTAGTGTCGTTTAGAAGGCGGGCAGCGAGTAATCCAATTGAAGCCCGCTGCCCTTTGAGGCTGATGGCAGTCAGCCCTTCCGCTCTCCCATCGACCTTTGAAGGAATGCGACGAGAAAACAGAACTTGAAATTACGGGCGGGAAACACTCTAAGTTGAACCCGCCCAAAGCCCGACAGGAACCAAGCTACCGGGCTCAATCTGCGTCACCGCCTAGCAACGCAGAAACTATACGGTTTCCGTACTAACTTTCGGGGAATAGCGACAATGCATCAGAATGTTTCCAACTATGTCGTCTTCTTGCGGAAGCGGTTCCACGGGAATGTCGTGCATCTTGCTATGAGAAAATTCAATGACGTTGCGGGCATATAACACCTTGTAATGATCTGAAGGCTGCCCTGTTTTCAGATATTTGAAGATGCCTGTTTCTTGGTATTCGGGCCGCGAAAGGTATTCGGCCAGCACGTCAGTAGCAATCCTCGAAATTGTGTCTTTCGCCCGCTCCCGTTCTGCTGGCGTTGCGGATGGGTTAGTCTGCAAATCGTATAACTTCTGGACTTTATCTAAATCCATCATCGTTTTTTTCCCCAGACCGTCGAAATACCCCAACACATCGGCGGGCTTCGACGGTTCAAGTGTAGCGGGAGCCAAAAATCCGTGCCCAAATCCGTGCCCACTGAACGACGGTGTCGAGGGCGCGGGCATCTTAACGTTCTTCTTCCGAGGCTTCGAAGGTTTCTTGCCAAGTAGCTTGGTTGCAAGTCTCGCGGCTTCTAACTTTTCTGCCGGGGTTGCGTCGCCCGAATAGATCGCTTCGAGTGCGGCTAACAGTCTCAGAATTCGAGGACTTCTAGGAGGCTTAGACATCTTTACTGCTCGGCGCTTCGGAGAATTCGGAGGTTGCGTGCTTTCGGGCCTTTTGGTGTCTGCTCAACGTCGAAAGTTACGATGTCATTTTCGTACAAAGCCTTGAAGCCTTCGGCCAGAATATCCCGATAGTGAACAAAACATTCTCGTCCGGGCTCGTCTGGGGCAACGAATCCGATTCCTCGCGCAAGATCAAACCACTTCACTATTCCTGTTGCCATTTAGTGTCCTTTATTGTGTGTAAGTCTTAACTTGGATTGATGGGTTGAGGCGGGCAAGTTCCGCCGCTACCGTGCCAGCGAAGTAACTGCCCGCAGCGAGGGCACATTAGAGGAGTCCAAGGTTCACGGTTCATTCCATGCCGATATTGACTCTGCTGGTGGAACCATTCCAGCAACAGGCTCGGAGGCTTATCGCGCTCCATATACTTCGCCGTTCCAAATGAGCTTGCCGTCAATTATCGCGACCGGATAGCACGCAAACTGCCCGTCAGGATTGACATATACGAGGGCCATACCATGCACCCAAGCATTAGCCCGACCCCGACCATAATTCGGGTTGAGGTTGCACAGGCAGCCGCACATCCACGAGCAAATCTTGCGTTTGGCTTTGATTGGGCTCGTCTTAGAGAAGGACTGCATCTGATGCCCGTGTGCCATCAGAACGTTGTCGCCTACAATGTCGAGCGCCTTCTTCGCCGCATATTGGCCGCTACCGATCTGATCGCCGTGGATTACGTTCAGGCGGCCAAGCTGGAAGCTGTAGCCGAGTTGCCCAACCACCCAGCCGCGTTCGTTCAGTTTTAGATGACCCTCAACACTTAGGATTCCTTCAAGCTCGGGGTTCTCTTCGCTGATGTAATCGTCCAAAAACCTACAGTGATTGCCTTTGCCAAACTTCCGTTCGGCGTTCTTAGGAATCAGGCTCTCTAGTTTCCGGAGAATCTGCTTGTCGAACCCATCAAGATCAGATTTCAGGCCGCCGCGTTTGCGGGCTTGTTTCGGGACGTGATGAGAGCAGCAACTAAAATCAAGCGAATCGCCGTTCAGAATCAGGCCGTCTACTTTGTTGCGGCTGAGGAAATCGAATACTGCGTTCAGCGCTTTCTTATCATGTTCCGGATAGTGGATATCCGAAAGAACGCAGTAGAGTTTCGGCTTACTCCGCATTTGCCCGCCTTCAAACCTGAGAGTTAGGATCGTTACGGGCAAGAATCGGGGTTTAATCTTTGTGATCCCTCGCGAGCGCCAACATTTCGCGGATCGCTTCTTGGTAGGCGTTCAACAATTTGTAAGGTGATATCGACATAGGGCTTCCGGCTAAAAATTGCCCGTGAAGAGAAAGTAGATTCGATGTTCTCTCGTAGCTATACAGCGCTTTGACTTTTCCGTCCGGCCTCCTTTTCGTCTCTTTCCGGATCGGGTGAATTCCGTTGATGGAGAAGAGCGAAATGATTCGAGCATCGCCCGATACAAATTCATTTTCGTTCACAGATTGATTCCTTTGATCCCCGTACTAATCGGCCCCGGTTCCGGACTGTTGCCCAACAGTTGCCCGACGAGGCCCGAGTAGTGCGGTCGCGAGCGTTATGCTCGCTTTGCGATAGCGGGTTTGTTTGGCCCACTTTTCTGCAATATGGTGACGTGGTGAGCGCGGGGCATTGCACCCGGCTTCGTTGGAACTCCGGGCAAGAATTCGCAGAGGCTTCCTTTGCGGATATCTGCGGGCTTGGTGAGCGCCTTGGTGTCAGCAACCCATCTCCGCCTATTACCCAGCAGGTTGACCCCGCTGTCGTCAATAATCACAAAGACATGCCCCGTTGCAATCGGCTTAACCGAAATGATTGTCCCGGTTAAATACTCGGGCACGGCGCACAAGTTATCGAGCGACGGCATTGAATCTCCTGAGAAAGTATCCGGAAATAGAAAAACCCCGACCTACAGTGAAGTAGATCGGGGCTGATCGGTCATCAAGGGCGCGGAAGGGTGCTTAAGCCTGCCGGGAAAAGAAAGTATAAAGTTGGTATTTGCCCTTGATGAAATGAAAGCCCCGACCGTAAGCGCGGCGGGTAACTCGGCAGATGCCGGAAAGTACGGGAAATGGATAAATGATGGGCGACGGGCCTAACCATCGCCCCATGCAGATATCTTTCCTATAATGGTTTGTGGGTAGTCGGGAAACTCTGCTAACCTATTGAATATATTGACAGTCGTCTAATTCAGGTATGTATTCCGCTACCCACTTGTCGAAAGCCTCGGGACTAATTACGTCCTCCGGAATTCCTATAATGGTTTCAGGGTGGGCGGGATATGCCTGTAACGTGTTGAAAAATCTGTCTCCCCGTGCTTTTACCCGCTTTATCACACCTTCAATCGCCTCTTGGGAAATATCAGGTGACTCGGTAAGTCTCCATAATTCGTACTTACTATTGATCCAGCCTGCTATCTCTCCAGCGCTTAAAGCGCATCGATAATACAGATAAGCAATGTACAGAGAGCGCTCCACCGAGAACCCCATGTTGATGCCCCGCTTGTCATACCGAAGATTGCGGGCGAGTAGACGGAGTTGCTTGCTGTCCGTGATCCAAGCAGGAACTTCGTGCTCGGGGCGACGGGTTTTCTTAATCTGGAATCCGCCTTCGACAAACGAGGCGGGGTCCAAGACTTTCTCAAGTTCGTCAAACGGGGTACGCTGTGTATATTTGACGCAACAAGATTCATCCTCTCGGGCAAATGTTGCGTAATTCAGCGCCTTTCGGGGCTTGTGGTTTCGGTCTGACAGCCACAGGAACAAATTATTGCGCCGCCGATCTTCCACCATCTGTTTCCGGGTGGTCTGATTGTCGGGCAACGGGGTGTGAGGGGAGTTAGTATAAACGGGAGACAACGCGGGGGCCGCGTCTGTACCAAATACTTTCTTGAGAGTTGAGCTGTTTTCTGGACCCTCATACCGACCATCAAAGGCAATGTATCTGTCTCGATTAAGTCGGGCAAAAACTGAGTTGAACTTCGTGAAATCGCGTTTACGTGCTGCTTGTGTAGGCTTAGACATCTGCATTGACTTTCTATTTACGGGCTTAGGCTGCCCACCCGATTTCTTTACACGGCACCGGGAGCCGGGAGAGTAAGATTCGTTATCGTTCGGTACTTTGTTCTGCTGCGGGCCTGAATTCTTCGCCCGTAGCTTTTCGCCAACGGTGGTACTCGCCGCACATCTGGCAAAAGATTGTTTCGCGGCGTAACTTAGTTTCTTGGGTTTGCTTATGTGTGCCTTGCTCGGTCTTCATACGGTTTCCGTACTGATCTCCGGAGCCTCGTAGCCCGAACGGAAGTCGTAGCGGCCCGTAATAGCTTCGTCCAACTCTTTTACGAGCAAGCGATCCGAAATCTTTTCGGGTTTGATCTTCTTTGGCCGAGCCTTTGGCTTCGACTTGGCCGCATCCGGCATCGGTTCTTTTGATTCCGACAGGCAAGATAGGAGGATCGTTCGTTCTTCCTCCGGACGGATGTCGAAAATCACCGTAGCGACCTTCTGTCCACCGCCCGAAACAAACTCCGCGAGAACCACTCCGACGCCGTACTTCGAATGCTTAACTCGCAACATTTGTCAGGCTCCCTTGGGATTGTTCAAGATGCTCAAGCTGCAAGCATTCGGTCGGGGTTATGAAATGGTTGTTTAGATACCAGAAAGAATCGCGGCATTCCTGCATCGCCCGAAAACCTTCCCTGAAATCTTCGATGAATGTTTTGAGTAGTGTCATATCAGTCTCCTGCCGTATTGAGTTCTGGAACCATGTCGAGAATCGTAAACTGCGGATAAAGTGGCTTACCTTCGGGCAAGCTATCAATAGCGGGTCCAAGATCGTCCTCTACCAACTCCAATTCGGCGGCTTCGTCCGCTAACCTCTTTTGTTGTTCTGCGGCAACCCCCGCTTGCTCGAAGGCCGTACTTTCCGCGACTTGCCGCTTGTTGCGCTCTGCTTTTTCCCTAGCCTGTTCTAACTGAATAAGGGCCGTGGGGAGGTTGTCGGCCAAGGTTTTCCAGACCATGTTGTCGTTCCATTCAATCTTTGTGGTTTGGAGGGCCGCGTATATGTCTTTCGGGGGGCGTCCAGAATCCAAGGCAGACAAGATTCGGGATCGGAGATACGGGTTGCCTGTAGTATCGAAGTCTGCGCAGATACGAGCTTCGATCTTGCCCGCCAGCTTTTGACTATCAGAAAGAGTGTGTGTGGCTTTTGGTTCCGCCTGTATCACTGGTGATACTGGTCGATTTTCTTTCTCACACACACTTGCTTTTACAGACTTAGAACCTACAGACTTATGTATCACTGGTGATACTGGTCGATTTCGCGGGTGATACTGGTCGATTTCACCCGTGAGACTGGTTGCACAGGTGATACAGGCTCCGGGGTGCTTTTCGGCCCACTTGTCGTGATCTAAAGACACGTACTGAGCGGGGCTGTACATCCCGCCTTCCCCCCGTTCTGACGGCTTTATGACGACTAACCAGCCTTTGGCTATAAGAGAGCGGCGGTCGCGATAGACCTTCATTTTGTCCGTGTTTTCGAAATGGGACGCTAGTTCGCGGTCGTCTCCATAAAGAACTCCGGACGTGTGGGTTAGTTCTTGAATGTGGCTATACAGACCGTATTCACGTACGGTCATGTGGTCGTGCGCGAAGCAGGATCGGGGTTTGCGGGCGGGAGACGGGCCGGGGCTATCTGGTGATGTCTTTGGCATGGTTGTTCCCCTTGGCCCCGTCTAATTTGATGGTTTCTGATTTTCGAAGCAGGGCGGGTGTTCCGTCCCTAAGTTCAATCTCGACTGAGCCCCAGAAGCGTTGCTTCTGTAGCTCCTCCAAGACTTGACTGATATTTATTTCTCTCACGGTTATTCCTCTAGAAAGATGTAAGTGTCATAACGAGCTATACGGAAAACGGATAAGACCGTAGTCCGGGCAATAAAATGCCGCGCTCCCCGAGTGACTAGTTCGGAAAGGCGCGGCGGGTTTCGTTCGGGCGAACGAAGATCGAGAAAGTGTGTATACGCCCGAACATTGCCCGCCCAAAAACACAGGGGTCAGCCTGCGGCGGTGTTAACTGGAAAATATGGGATTTGGAATTCTTGAGGGCAGGTAGCGAAGCAATCCCTTACGAAGCCTGTCGAGCCTATTAGACTCGAAGCTACAACCGAGCGGTTGTAACTCACCTTACTAGGTATCCGGAAAACTATCTTGCGGTTCCCGGCATAAACTACTATTTAGATTCTAGCACTGCTTGCCCGACTTCGGGCGTCCGACCGTAGCGGGCGGTTAGCACATGCTAAGCCAATGCTAGACTGAACCTGTAGCCCGACGACATCCTTTACAGCTATTCCCTACTATTACATTATCTCATATCTACGGTATAGCGTCAAGCCGCTAGTTATAGATGTCGGCTAGCTCGCAGGCACAATCGGTAGATCGCAGTTACACAATACATACTACCTATTGCGTGTCAATTTAGACACATACAATAGAATTGATTGGGATTGCTAATGCAGGCTGTCAATAAGTATTTGCAGGCCGAGGAAAATCGACCTCCTACATTAGATGCGGGCAAGCCTAGACCGGGTTGCTTATTGTGTTAGACGCGCCAAGCTCGAAAAGGTTAGCACGCCCGCCTAACTACGTACATTTTCCGTATATTGACCAATTTCACGCATTAGCGTTCGATTCTAGAGGCTCGGATTTCTATCGACCCGCAGGGCGATCTGACGATGTAACGTTAGCCACGGGCTTAGCGGAACGATTTTCTAGGCAAAAGAATCGCCTTATTGGCTCGGGCCAGCTATTTCGGGCGGCTCGACGCCTATTAGTACGGTTTCCGTACGGCCTTCCGGCTGGCGATAGCCCGTAAGTTCCATTTATAAGCCTCATCATTTGCCCGCTCGATCTGTCGGAATATCTCGGACTTCGCCATGAATCTCCCCCCTATAACTAGGTTACAGGAGTTGCACCAATTCGGGCGTTCATGCCGCTCTTGCCCGTTGGTCATCTGCTAGGTTTCTTTTTCGAGCGAGGTTTAGGGGCGGGTGGCGGTAGAGCAGGGCGATGAAACGGCAGACCAAAAGTGTGACCGGCAATGTTTCCCCGTCCATCGTCCTCGTGAACGCAGAGCCAGCGGTGCGCCATCGCGTCCGCAACTTCGACAACCTTGATTCCTTTCGAGCATGGGTTTGGTTTCACGTTATTCCTCCAGCAGTTTCGTGTGTTCCGGCCTCAAAGAAGGTTTGTCAAAGTCTTGGACAAAGCCCTCGCCTTTTTTCCGCACAGACTTCTTGGTCGCTGGATTGCTGTATCCCGTACACGGGCCGCCACTCATCTCGCCGACGTGACGCAGGTACGGGCTTTTCCACTTTCGCAAGAATCGCTTACTACGATCTGATAACACTTGATGAATCGCTAGGGCCCTGCCGGATTCGGCAGTTCAGGCAAATGTCCGGGTACGCATCTAGGAACTTGTCTACCTCTTCAGCGTCGAAATCGGGTTCTGGCTTACCCGAACGAACTACGATGAATTCTTGAGCATGGTCCGACAGTTCTCTGTGTCGGGCTGTCTTGGGGCATCTCATTTGTTCTGTCCTCCGTCCGTTCCAAGTTCAATTCTTAATTTGTCCAAGCCGCTTGCGAGTCCGTAAACTCTTTTCGGTCAGCGTCAGTAGCCGGAACGAGCAGATTGGGATCAACGAACCGCATGTTGCCCGCCGCAAATCGGACGAGAGCTGTTCCGCCATCCCACATTTCGACTACTTCAGCAGGGACGGCATAGTGTTGATCGTGCGCCATTCTTACCGAAACGATCTGCATAGCCCTCCATCTCCTGTGTCCGCCCTCACAACAGTTGCCCGAGCGCGATGATTAGCGCTATCACCAGACATGCAAGAAATACAAACCCGCGAAATGCTGAGTCACCGTCGCCCGACACTGCGAGAATGCCGATTATTAACAAAATGAAGATCATCACGCCTCGCCCGTAGGCTGAAACAAGTGGCCACCCGAAATCATCATTGGATCGCTCGTTTCTGCTCAAGGATTTTTAATATGCCATCGGGCACACGGAATACGCGGTACACTCTGCGCTTGGATCGAGCATTCCCCAGATTGAGAACGCCCGGAGTCTCCTCTAGGATTCTCAAGACGGTGTCGTTCGAAACCCGCCAGCGTTGGGCCAGTTCCTCGGGCGTCCAGAATTTTTCTATCGATTCCATTTTGTCAACCTGACAAACTACAATGCACGGGAATCGCCAATGTTCATGCGGGTGAAAGTGGTATGACGTTTTGGTTGAATTTTCTGACGGGTATAGACTTCTGGGGATTTTGCTCTAAGCGTCGTTTTTGAGGCGCGGTCTGACAGAAACTTTCTGCCCGAATACTGCAACGTTTTGCACCGTCCTATATTTGTACCGACTGGGGCGAATTTAAATAATCCCGATGGGCTACGATTCTCCCAAACCGTTGAACCCACGAGGAGTCAATAACTTACAGACAAAAGGGGGCGTCCTTTCGTAACTTCGCCGGCTTACTTCACGCTGTCATACTCATGGCGTATGGATGAACAGGCCGAATCGACGGCGCCTGAAGTGTCTGGTGAGGAGCGCAAGGTTGTCGTCACGCGACCGTTTCGGGTGAAGCTGCGGGGCTCAGTGCTGTTGCTGCTGCGGCTGCCGAACCGCCGCGACGTGCGTGGAGCGATCCACCAGTTGTCGGTGACGGGCGGCGTGGTGCATCTGGAAAAGCCGCTGGACGAGAAGATCGAAGTGAATCTGATCTTCCACATCCAAGGGGCAACGATTCGAGAGAAGGCGCAGATGCTGTTTCCCATGTGGGCGACGCAGGGGTGGATGCAGCCCTTCCGCTTTGTAAATCTGAGCGACGCCAGTCGCGAGACTCTGGACGCGCATCTGAAATCCATCATCGGAGAGACCGCCAAGGGTGCGGCGGCCGGAGCCTGAAGGCACCAACCCCTGGTGGCTGCATTTCCCCGAATTCCGCTCACCATTTTCTGGAAAAATCATTGTCGCCAGCGAAGGCGCTCGGCAGCGGCTAAAGCCGGCACTTATTCTGCGGCACTTTCGGCATTGCTAGAACAGGTTGCAGGAAAAGTCGCCCTGGTCAGTGAGTGCGCTCCTCAGAGCGCTAAAGCCAAATTGATTCTGTCGTGATTTACGGCGCGAGTGAAACTCGTGCCCTTCCCGATCATGCTCGCTGACGGAGTCTTTCCGCAGGCTGTAGAAGCGATGCCGTGATACGAATCTCGGATGCCTCCGCAACGGTTAGGAGTTCATCCCAACGCACGAGAGTCGTGGAGCCCGACAAAAAAGCAGATTCATCCCTCGCTTCGCTCCGGTCGGAATGACAAACTGCGGATTCCGAGCGGTGGAGTCCATGGCACCAGTTACTTCCCAGCATAGGTTACTCCAGTCACATTGGTAGCCTTTAACTTTGGACTATGATCCGAGCAGCAGGGACCCTGTCATGAAGAAACTCAACTTTCTGGTTTCGCTCACCAATAACGATAACGACTATCAGCAGGAACAGGCAGCGGCGGCGGAGAAAGCGGCGCGAACGTTGGGCGTGGAGGTGAAGATCATTCATGCGAACAACGATGCCGTCGCGCAGAGCCAGCAATTGCTGCACTACGTGCAGGATTCGTCGGTGGTGCGGCCGGACGCGATTCTGTTTGAACCGGCGGGAGGAACCGCCTTTCCGCAGGTGGCGCGGGCCGCGGTGGCGGCGGGAATTGGCTGGGTGGTGCTGAATCACGAGGTGGACTACATTCTGGAGTTGCGGCGAGGGACCAAGGTTCCGGTGTTCGCCATCAGTTCCGATCATGAAGAAGTTGGGAAGATCCAAGGCAAGCAGTTCGGCGCGCTGCTGCCGAACGGAGGAACCATTCTCTACCTCGAAGGACCGGCCAACAGTTCTGCCGCGAAGGAACGAACACGAGGGATGAATCAGACAAAGCCTTCGAACATTCAAGTGAAGTCGATGCGAGCCAACTGGACCGAGGAGAGTGCATACCGGGTAGTGAGTTCGTGGCTGCGGTTGCGGACTTCGCAGGAGACGCACATTGACCTGGTTGGCGCGCAGGATGACAGCATGGCGATGGGAGCGCGGAAGGCGTTTGGGGACTTGAGCGTGGCCGACCGCGAGCGCTGGCTGAAGCTGCCGTTCACTGGATGCGACGGGATGCCGAAAACGGGGCAGGCCTGGGTGCGCAACGGACAGTTGGCGGCGACGATTTACATTCGCCCGAATACGGATCTGGCGATCGAGATGGTGGTCGAGGCGATCAGGAGTGGTGCGATGCCGCCCGACCGCAAGGTAACGGAACCGGAGTCGGTGCCTCCGCTGGCGGAGTTGGCGGCAAGCAGCAAGATGGGGCGCGGGGCTGGGGCGTAGGCGTTTCAGTTGGGAAATCCGGCTAAGGTTTCAGGCGTCCCTAACGGGACGGCGTTTTCTTTTGCTCTGCGGTTACCCGCCAGTGGAACTGGCGGGCAATTTTCGGGCGCGCCTACGGCGCTTGGTTTCTGGGACGAGACGAAAAGTCCTCGGCTACAGACACACTCGGCTTACCTGATTGAATCAGTGTGCACGAGGCGGCTCGCCTTCGGCTTCGCGAGACGGCCGAAGGCGGCCGTCTCCACATGAGTCTCCAGCCTCCCCATTTCTTCTAGCCTTCCATTGTGGAGACGTCGCCGGCGTCGACTCCAGCTTCTTTGGCTTTCAGGAAGCGGCGGAGGATTTTGCCGGAACGGGTTTTGGGCAGCGAGGCTACGAATTCCAGCGACGACGGTGTTGCGATCGGGCCTAGCTCGCGGCGCACGTGTTCGATCAGAGCTACGGCGAGAGCTTCGGAGGGGACGTGGTCGATGCGGACTTGCACGAAGGCTTTGATGCACTCGCCTTTTAGCGGATCGGGGACACCAATGGCTGCGGCTTCGGCTACGGCCGGGTGCGACACCAGGGCGCTTTCCACTTCGGCGGTGCCGATACGGTGTCCGGCTACGTTGAGCACATCGTCGGAGCGTCCTAGGACGGCGATGTATCCGTCTTTGTCTTTCATGGCCACGTCGCCCGTGACGTAGCAGCCGGGGAAGAACTTCCAGTCGCGCTCGTAGCGGGCGGGGTCGCGCCATACGGTGCGAAGCATGCAGGGGAAGGGACGCTTGAGAACGAGGCGTCCGCCGACTCCGGGAGGCACGGGCTTGCCGTCCTCGTCGACGACGTCGGCTTCGGCGCCGGGGACAGCTACGCCTACTTTTCCGGGGCGCATTGCCATCGAGGGGGCGGTGCCGAGCGCGGGTCCGCCCAGTTCGGTTTGCCACCAATTGTCAATGACGTAGCCCCATTTGCCGTCACCGGCGAGGTGCGTCTGCGCCCAGCGCCAGGCTTCGGGATTGAGAGGCTCTCCGGCGCAGGCGATCACGCGCAGGCTGGTTAAATCGTGCGCGGCGGGATAGGCTTCCCCATAGCGCATGAACATTCTCAGGGCGGTGGGGGCGGTGAACATTTTGGTGACGCCGTAGCGCTCGACGATTTCCCAGGCGACTCCGGGATTGGGGAAGTCGATGGCGCCTTCGCGGAAGAGCGTGGTCACTCCGGCGCACAACGGGGCATAGACGATATAGGAGTGACCGACGACCCATCCGATGTCGGAGGTGCACCAGAAGATGTCGCGCTCGCCGACGTCGAAGAAACTTTCCAGATGATAGGTGGTGCCGACCATGTAGCCGCCGTGGACATGCACGACGCCTTTTGGCTTGCCCGTGGAACCCGAGGTGTAGAGCAGGAAGAGCGGGTCTTCGGCGTCCATTTGTTCGGCGGGGCAGTGCGGGGGGAATTTGAGCAGGTCGTTGAAGTCGATTTCGCGCGGGGCGGTGATCTCGGTTTTCGCACGCGAAAACACAATCACTCTTTGCACGAAGTCGAGCGATTCCAGAGCTTCGTCGACGATGGACTTGAGGGCGACGGTCTTCCCGCGGCGGAAGCCGACGTCGCCAGCGATGACGATCTTGGCCTGCGCGTCGATGATGCGGTCGCGCAGCGCGGTGTGGCCGAGTCCGGCATAAACGACGGAATGGATGGCGCCGATGCGGGCGCAAGCCAGCATGGCTACGGCACCTTCGATGGTCAGCGGCATGTAGATGACGATGCGGTCTCCCTTGACCACGCCCAGGGAGCGCAGTCCGTTGGCGAAGCGGCAGACCATGCGGTAAAGCTGGCCATACGTGACGATGCGCTCGGTACCGTCTTCTGCCAGCCAGATGAACGCTGCGCGATTGCAGCGGTCGGAGTTGGCGTGACGGTCGAGAGCGTTGACGGTGATGTTGGTCTTGGCGCCGGTGAACCACTTGTGGTGGACGCCATCCCACTCGAGAACCTTGCTCCACGGTTGGGTCCAGGCGAAGCGAGCAGCGTAGTCGGCCCAGAAAGCTTCGGGATCTCCCAGGGAATGCTCCCGTTCCGCGTTCCAGTTTTTGTGCAGCACATTGTTGGCGACGATCGCAGGCGCCGCATATTCCTGATCCATGTTGAGCAGGTTGGAGATGTTTTCGGGTTTGGTGAGCGGGAGTGCGCTCATTGCAGCCTCCGGGAGCGAAGGGTTGGGCCCAACGATGACGAAGATTCTGATTCTATCGCGGGCGATGGGCAGTGATTAGGATCACAACTGAGTGTGTTCCAACACTGGCGGAATCATCCCCAACAAGCCCACGGAGAAATCGATCGCATGTAACCCTCGCGGGGATCATGGTGACGAAGCCTAGCGAAAATCGCAAGCAGAATCGAACTTTCTTCTGATTGTAAGTTTTCATGCTGGCAAGCGTCGGTCGCATGTGGTAAACGCGGCCCGTGATGCAAATCACACCGACGAGTGCGCTCTCTCACATCTTCGCGTCCGGTTCCATCCTACTGTGTCTTCCCATTGCGCCCGGTTCGGGCCAGGTCCTATGGTTCCCAAAATTGGGTCAACATCTGGGTTCAGCGAGATACGGTCCGAGGTCGCAAAGCCCGGACGGAAGGGACGCGAGGCGGGGGTGGCGGGGATGGATTTGTTCCACGGAAGTTGACAATGGGAGTAAGCTGTCCTGCGTCAGTCTCATAGGCTTAGAGGATCAGTCCGGAATCCGGCAAGTCAGCCTTGGTTGTTTCGAACGTCAATTTCAAGAGGGAACCTATGGCAAACGCCGCAAGGAATTTGGAGATTGCTCAACCGAAGCAGTACCAGGCATCGAAGTCCACCTGGGACGAGATTGCAGCCAGCAAGGAATTTCAGGATCTGATGGCAACGAAGAAGATCTTCATCGTACCGGCGTTCATATTCTTCGTGGTTTATTACTTTGCGCTGCCGGTGCTGGTTGGATATGCGCCCCAGTTCATGTCGGTCAAGATTGGGAACGTGAATCTTGCTTACCTATTTGCCTTGTCGCAGTTCTTCGTGGCCTGGATCATCGCCGGGCTTTATGTCCGGGCGGCCAACGGCTTCGACCGTCTGGCCAAGGACATTCTGGATAAGGCCGAGAGCGCCAAAGGGGGCAAGTAGACCATGAATATCTCACTGTTCATGTTCCTGTTGTTTATCGCGATCACGCTGGGCATTACGTATTGGGCTTCGCGGCGATCGGCGGGATCGAGCGCGTATTTTGCGGCCAGCCGGCAGATCAAGGGCTGGCAGAACGGGATCGCGGTGGCGGGCGACTACATGAGCGCGGCGTCGTTTCTGGGGATTGCGGGGATCATCGCGTTCCAGGGATACGACGGGTTCCTGTTCTCGGTGGGATGGCTGGTGGCCTACCTGACGGTGCTGCTGGTGATTGCGGAGCCGCTCCGCAACGCGGGAAAGTACACGATGGCCGACGTGCTGGCGTACCGGATGAAGCCACGGCCGGTGCGGGCGATGGCGTCGCTGAGCACGTTGACCGTCAGCACGTTCTACATGATCGCGCAAATGGTGGGCGCGGGAGCGCTGGTAAAACTGCTGTTGGGCGGATATGTCAACTATAACCAGGCGGTGACCGGGGTCGGAATCCTGATGATTGTGTACGTGGTTTTTGGCGGGATGCTGGCCACAACGTGGGTGCAGATCGTCAAAGCCATCCTGCTGATGTCGGGGACGGTCCTGCTGAGCATTCTGGTGATGGCGCACTTCCATTTCAGTTTTGGGCAATTCTTCGGCGCTATTGCGCAGGTGACCTATCACGACGCCAAGGGGCAGCAGGTGGTGAAAGATTTTCTGCAACCAGGACTGCGCTACAAACCGCCGTACGGGCCGCTGGACCTGATTTCGCTGGGGATGGCGCTGATCTTCGGCACGGCCGGACTGCCGCACATTCTGGTCCGGTTTTACACCGTACCCGATGCGAAGACGGCGCGGAACAGCGTGGTGTGGGCGATGGTGCTGATCGGCAGTTTCTACATCATGACGACGTTCCTGGGATTCGGAGCGGCGACGATCGTGGGGCCGGATTTCATCAAGGGGCACGGGGGAACGAACATGAGCGCGCCGCTGCTGGCGCAGGCTCTGGCGGGGAATATTTTCTTCGCGTTCATTTCGTCCATCGCATTTGCCACGATTCTGGCAGTGGTGGCCGGGCTGACGATCAGTGCGACGACTTCGTTCTCGCACGATTTCTGGACCAACGTGATCCACAACGGGGTAGAGCGGAAGCCGGGCGAAGAGGTACTGGTGGCGCGGATTTCGGCGTTCGTGGTGGGAGCGGTGGCAATCTTGATCGCCATTGTGCTGGGGCCGACGGCGAACGTCGCGTTCCTGGTGGCGCTGGCCTTTGCGGTGGCGGCGTCAGCGAACCTGCCAGTGATCGTGCTTTCGATTTTCTGGCGGCGGTTCAACACCACGGGGGCGGTGGCGGGACTTACGGTCGGATTGCTGGCCTCGATCGGGCTGATTCTGGTGAGCCCGAGCCTGATGGCGGTCGATCCACCCACGGTTGTGGGCACGGCGCGGCATTTAATTCAGGCCAGGGCGTGGTTCCCGCTGGAGAATCCTGGCATTCTGAGCATTCCGCTGGGGTTCGTTGGAGCCATCCTGGGCACGCTGTTGAGTAATGAACCGTCGTCGCAGGAAAAGTTCAACGAACTGCTGGTTCGGTCCAATACCGGGCTGGGCGCGGAGAAAGCTACGGCGCACTGAGAGCAGTGCTGAGGAATCAGGAATCAGGGATCCACGGCAGGCGAAAGCCCCATCTTTCGACTGCACTCTGTCGAAAATCCCCACCTCTCGCGCCAAGAACGCGCGAGAAATGGGGCACCCGGAATTTTGGACCTGGAGGCTGGGGGTACGCGAATATGCTAGATTGGGGTTCGCGGGCCTATAGCTCAACGGTTAGAGCAGCAGACTCATAATCTGTTGGTTCCAGGTTCAAATCCTGGTGGGCCCACCAATATACCTTCGCATAGGACGGCAGGGCGGCGGCAAAAGCCAAGTTGTCAATTCGTGATCGTAAAACCGGCATAGGTGATCGGCCTGGCGCTGGCTGCCGAGGACAGCAAGGGGCGGAGTGAACCCGGCATAAGGGACTGGCGTTACGATTGCGGCGACGGTCAAGGCGACACGGATGGCCGAGGGAATGACGCGAAAGTTCTCGGTTCTTCGCGAGAGTCTACCCATGCTCTCTTTATCGAAAAGACGTTGATCTTGACTGGGGCCGAGGGGGAAACTCAGTCGAATCCGCCTGAGTGGCCGGAATACGAGCGCAATCCAGTGGAAAGTCAAGCAAATAACGAAGCGCTTCCCATTCCACCGCTAGTATTCTCAGTTGTGCCCATCTGGCTCCAAGAATCCCGGGATTTACTGGGAATTTGGTAGAAACGGTTGCCAGGATTCAATCTTCGTAGCAAAATAATGCCCGCTGGTATCGGTGGCAAGCCGCATCTTCTGACGGTTGCGGGAATCGGGCTGCCGCCGAGACTTGTTTTTTCGGTTCGAGAGCGCTCCCAAAGCTTATCGCATAAGCGCAGTTCCCCCGGGTCTGCTCGCCGTACGAGACTCCTATGACAAGCGGCGCCCCATTTAAGATTGGCAAATACGAAATCGTCGACGTAATTGGCCGCGGGGGGATGGGTGTCGTCTACCGGGCGAAGGATCAGCAACTCGGCCGCCTGGTTGCCATCAAGATGATGACTGCCAGCATCGGGGAAGATCCGGAACTGGTCCAGCGCTTTTTTCGCGAAGCACGGTCAACGGCCAGCCTGCAGCATCCCAATATCGTTACGGTCTATGAACTCGGGGACTACTCCGGAAATCCCTACCTCGCGATGGAGTACCTGGAAGGCTGCAGCCTGGACGCGATCCTCACCGCCCGCCAGCCTCTAAACCTCGTCGAAAAGCTCGGGATTCTCGTTGAAGTCTGCCTAGGATTGGGCTATGCGCATCAGCGCCAGGTAATCCACCGGGACATCAAGCCAGGCAACATCATGGTTTTGCCCACCGGCGCCGTGAAACTTGTGGACTTCGGAATCGCCCACATCATCGGGAAAAAAGTAACTCTTCCCGGGCAAGTGATCGGCAGCTTCAATTACATGTCCCCGGAACAGATAAACTCCAAGCCGCTCGACGCGCGCACCGACATTTTTTCCGCGGGGATCGTTCTCTATCAGCTTCTTTCGAATTCCCTTCCTTTTGAAGCGCCGAATACTGCAGCGACTCTCTTCAAAATCGTCCACGAGCCACCACCGCCGCTCAGCAAATTTGTCGCCGTGTATCCACCGGAATTGGAGTCGTGCCTTTTACGGGCGCTGGCCAAGGAGCGCGATGAGCGTTACTCGGACGCTGAAGAGTTCTCCGCAGATCTGCGACGTATACGAGACCAGACCCGCCAGGAGATGATCGGCCAGCATCTCCATGACGCCAGCGCTCTTCTCGAGCGGAATGAACTCTCCAAAGCAAAGGAGGAGGTGCTCCAGGTCTTAAGACTGGATCGCCATCACGTGCGAGGGTCTCTTTTGCTGCGCGAAATTCAAGAGAAAGTGCACCGCGAACAGGCGGCCGAGCAAGCCCGCCGACTGGCAGAACAGCAGGCACACGAAAGAGCGCTCAGAGAGCACGATGCTCGCGTGCAGGATGTTGTCCGGCGCGCAGACGCGGAAACCAGCCTCGACGTTCGAGCCCGCATTCTCAAGGAGGCCATCCAGCAATACCCGCATGACGCACGACTAGAGCCTCGGATCAACCAGTTGCGCGACCTTTCGCAACGCATTTCTGAAATGGCGCAAGCCGCCACCGCTCGGGAGGAGGCCGGAGAATACGACGTCGCGCTGGCTAAATGGGAGGCTCTGCGCCTTGCCTACCGTCATTACCCCGGAATCGATCTTCACATAGAGCGTCTTAAAAAACTGCGCGATCAGGCTCGCGGTTTTTCTCGTGAAGAGACGATCAAAAAGCTTCAAGATCACCTGGCAGCCTATGACTATGAGGCCGCTTCCCGGTTACTGGAGCCGGCCATCGCCGAAAACCCCTGGGACGATGAAATGATGTCGATCCAGGACAGGGTACAGGCCGGGATTCGGCTGCGCATCAAGGCCCAGCAATATCTTGACTCTGCCCGCGCGTCCTTCGCCGAACACCGTTGGGAAGCCGGACGGAAAGCCATCATCAGCGCCTGCCGGTTTGCGAAAAACGATCCTGTCATCTGGGAACCGGCGATGAAGGACGCCGTCAACTCTTGTCGCGCTTCCCGCCAGGAGGATTCTGGCCTCCCGGAGCGATTTCTCCGCGAACTCTCCGCAATCGGATCCACCTTCCCCCTTCCTGATCTGGTGGAGCAGATTGCTGCGAGCGAGCCTGATGTGGCTTTGGTCGAACCCGCCAGGCCCGTTTCCCCTGTGCAGCCAGATCACATCTCTTCCGATTTGCAAGGGGTTGACGCGCCCAGCGAGAAACATAATGACGCAGCTCTGCCCTCAGCCCGGTGGATCGACAAGGTCCGACGTGCCGTCTCAACATTGGGCGGCTCCGAACCCGAAACAGCTCAAGAGCCAGAGTCGGAGACGGAGGCAGCCGACATGCCGACGATTGACCTGCCACAAGATCAGATCATGTCGGCTCGCGAGCCCGATCGGAGAAAAAGCACCGTCCCGGAGCCAAAGGTATCTTCACCTCCGGCGGAGCGCGAGGAGCGCGACGACCGCGACTGGCAGGGCGCAAGAGTGATTGAGTTCACGGCAGCCGCCGAAGCCCGTGAACGCGTGGCCCAAGCTTCCGCCACCGATTTGTTCGTGGCAGGGGCTGCCGCTCCTGCACTGCCTCAGGCAATGCCGTCTAATCCCACACCTGAGCCCCGGATTCCGGTGCCGGTGCTGGAGAGTCCTCTTGCAGCTACCCCCGTCCCGATTGGCGCATCTTTGTCTCAAGTCCGCGAAGCGGAAGTTCCATCGCACGCCACTCCTCCGCCGGCCTCGAACTTGCCGGAGGACGCGATTCGAAGAATCGAGAAACAGCTCGCCACCCACATCGGTCCGCTCGCGAAAGTTCTTATCAAGAGAGCTTTAGCAAAGGCAACGACTTTGGATGAGCTTTATTCAATTCTCGCTGCACGCCTGTCAAGCGCGGCCGACCGGAAGGCTTTTCTTGCCGCCAGACCCGATTTCGGCGGCCCGGCGGCGAGTGGTCAAGCGACCGCGATTGCGGACGAACTCTCACCGCTCCGCGCCGAAGGAGGGAACCCGGCACTCGATCGCGAGATCGATCGCGAGTCAACGGACCGCGCGACTCGCATTCTGGCGCATTACGTCGGACCAATTTCTACTGTTCTGGTCAAGAGAGCCGCGCAAAATACTCGCAGCGTTAGGGAACTCTACCTTTTGCTCGCCGAACGCGTCAGCCCGGCGGAGCGAGATCGCTTCCTGCAAGACTCTGGCTTTTCGGATTAGAGTTGACGAAATCCAAAGCCCCGCGAAATCAGGCCTCGAGCATTTTGATCGCTTCCATCAAGCTCTTTCGCATGCGATTGAACGAGTCGTATAGTTTCGCGATTTCGTCTTTTCCTTCAACGTGAAATTCTGGGACATTGAGGTTCCCCAAACTCAACTCGTCTGCCACAGTAGACAGACGGTTAATCGGCCGGGTGACCAGCACGATCAACATAGCGTTGACCGCCAGGAACACGATTACGAAGATCGCCGCCAAAGAAGCCATAAATACCGCAAATACGTTTCGGGCCCTCTGAACAGGTAATTTCTCAGGAGCCGTAACAATCTGCGCAGTCACGATGTCGTTCACCTTCCATCCAAACCCGTTGTCGTTGCCATAGCGCTCGATTAGGGTTCGGGGCGCATTGTCAGGCGTATCGTGACAGGAGAGACACGACGGTCCCACTTTCATAGCGCGCGCGATATAGAGGGTTTTTCCGGTGGCAGTGTCTCGTTCGCCGATCCTCTCCGTCACCTGGGGGTTTTGGCGAAAATACTGGATAATATCGGCCTCCCAATCATTGGCTCGGTTGGCAGGATTCGTGGGGTTGAGCGTTGCTTCGCGATAGGAATAGTCAGGAAACTTGGTTCGTAGCTGAGTGAAGTACTGGTTCGCGGAGTACGCGGGAACCGACTGCGGCAGGAATGCATACTTCATCTGCGTGTCTAACAGTGGTTTGATTTCCTTGCCGGTGTAGCCGCGCACGGCCAGGGCAGCTTCCATCATGATCCTGGCGTTCTCGAAGATCTCTTGTTGTGCGTTCCGTTCGAGCAGCGACTCGGAAATCAGTCCAGCTGCCACAAAGCCGACCAGGAACACAAGACACATAACCAGATTGAACTTCACAAGCAGTTTCATTTTCCGGTACCTCTTCTGCGCAAAGTCACTTTTTTGATGGATCCTTATCCGGGTGCAACGCTGCTTCCCAATCCGGATGTTCTCGAATATGAGACTCAAGCTCCCGGCGAAACTCGGGGTCGTCCAAACGCGACTCAAAACGAGTCACGAAATCTCTGCGCCACCTCGCGGGCATAAGCAACCAGGGACGAAGATCGGCGTAACTGACCTCGCGCTCGCGTCGAGGCTCCGGTGGTTTTCCCTTGATATGAGACAACCCCGAGGGAAGCGTGTCCCGAAATGGCGTGGGCATGGCGTCTATAAACGCCGCGGCGGGTCTGGGGCTCACTACAACATTTTTACCCCGGCTGCGTGAGAAGAATTGCCCGGCTTTCGCCGGGCGAAATTCGCTCCCACTTCCGCCGCCGCTTAGCTCGGCAATTCCAGCCGAGCCGGACTCGACGAATATTTCTGACAATTCCGCGCCCGCGTGTAAAACCAGCGTACCGTCTTTCGTCTTGCCTGCCAGCAATTGGGCGTCGTACAGATAAGGCCCTACTTTCGCAGTCGTTTCCGCCTTCAACCATCCGCTCAACAAAACCAGTTCGCCGCCAGTTGCACCCGAATATCCAGAATGACTGAAGAAAAAGAGTTGACTCGCAGAACCGAGCGCGACGATCGCTCCCGTATCAGACTCCACCTGGGCAAAGCCCCGACCTCCCGTTTCAAGGATGTCTCCCCAGTCAATTCGAGCGCCCTGGGATGCGCGAAGAACTGCCGTAGTGCGAATGACGCGCAGGTCACCTTCGACAACGGTCAAAGTTCCGACTCGCTGCGCAAGAAGTGAGGCAGGCAGCAACAGCAAAAGTGCAATCGAGACGAGGGTGGCAGACATAATGGAAAGCCGAAACAACGAACTCGGGGGAGAACGGGCGCCCATCGTATAAGCATCGCCGGGCGCTGTCAATAGGCTGTCGGGATGGTGCAATAGTGAAGTCAAGCCATGGAAAAAGACCGAGTGCGGTTTGTCGTTGCGGGTCAAAATCGCTTGCAGATGAAGTCGAGAACGCGCTTCACTCCACCACTGGAAATGGCGAGAATCAGCTTGACACTCGCTCGCCCCTTTGATCAAATCTTTCGACGCTGAGTTGAGAGACTCTGCTTGCCGCGAGGGCCTTTCGCGAACGTCGGACTTGGAAATGGGCTCTCTTCCTTCCACCGTGTTCCCACTGCGCCAACACGAGTTTTGGTTTTGCGAAAAACAAAACTGCAGTAGTTCCGACCGGGCTTCTGGTCTCCAGGCTCAATTCCTGATTCACTGCTGGCTCCAGGAACTCAAGAGTGACCAGGTTAGAAAATGCATTCTGCGAGACTTGGTTCGAAGCGACATCACGCTTGCGCTTTTTCGCGTCAGTGATGCTTCGCTCGTCCGGTGCGTGGAGCAGTTGTTGATCTCCGGTCGGTTGCATCTTCACCAGAAAGAGAGGGTAGTTCAATCTGGATCGGGAGATCTCGAGAAACACGTTCCCTTTCCGCTTTCGCAGCGGCAGCCGCGCGAGCCATCTGCGCCTCCACCGGTCTTTGATCCACCGAGCTTTTCCCGCGACGTTGACCTTGCGGCGCAAGCAGCAGCTCTGGTGGCTGCGGCCGCCATGGGAGTACCTTTTTGTCCTGAGTGACAGAAGAACTGAAGGCGGCGGTCGCCGCCTCCACTGAACCGAGATGACGGATCAGTTTCTAGCGCGTATCGAGGAGATCCTGTGGCCTGACGGACCTCGTCAGAACGTGTGGATGATCGTTGATGGCGCTCGTACCATCGATGTCTTCCGCATGCTCATCGAGTGCCACCTCGAATATACGTGCCTCTATAGTGGACCGCTGAGCCCCGATCTCGAAATCGCCGCGCCCTATCTGGTACAACTCGACCATGCCTATCGCGACACCCGCCGGTTTATCAGGCGGGCCTGGGGCGAAAGTATGGGAGTCTTCTTCCAAAGCGATACCTCCCTCAAAAATCTCAGGCGGCATCTGAAAGAATTCCTGGTGGTGCGCGATGAAAGAGGGAGGCGCCTCGTTTTCCGGTATTACGATCCGCGAGTGCTGCGAGTTTATCTGCCTACCTGCGTCACGAGCGAATTGCGCACTGTCTTCGGGCCGATCGATTGCTTCTGGACGGAGTCTGAGAGCCCGGAAAAAATGCTGGAGTTCCGCTTCCGTGACAGCCGGTTGGAGCAACGGACCCTTCCTCTCGGACTGAATGCACCTCGTGCGTCGTAGACGCGGCCCTCGTAAGTCAGCCGGGGCGTGATGCAACGCACTCCGATGCTAACGCGGAGGTAGGTTCGCGTTCCGCGAAGTATTCAACTTGGCGTTATGTTTGAAATTGACCCTCAGGCCGCAGTCGACAATGGCCCCATCACACTCTGAAGCACCGTCGCCGGCAGCTGTATGACTCGGACGCGATTGCCCTTTTTCGTCTTGACACTGACTGCAATGCCGCCTGCCTGGGGAAAAGGATCCGAGATCACTTCAAATTCCTCGCCGTAAAGTCGAATGTGCTGCTTGGCCCCATACCCCAGGCGTTTTACGCTCGCGCACACTTCCTCAATTGAAGGAGATTTAAAAGAATTGCTGGTCATGATGTTTCTATTTTAGTCGTCTCCCTGCGCATTGGGAAAGCACGCGCAACCGCGCATGAGCGACATTGTGACGGTGCGCACACGACTGCCTAGTCACCAAATGTTGATTACTTTAGACACCAGCTTGCGTCCAAAAGGTCCTTCTCCTCCGCTACAGCATCTTTGCGCTTAGCTATTCACGTCATGAGCAGGTGTCGACCGACGAGGCGGTGTCTATTGAAGTTGAGCGGGCCGCCGACAAAGTGCAAGAGCCGGCGCGCGGCGCGTTCCCTTACTGAGCGCAAGAAAAAGCCACAGGGGCAGCGCTCAAAGCTATTCACGGAGACACTATGAACGACCGCCACGGACGCACGACTCTGCCAAAATTGTGCGTCTTCTTCGTCGCCGTATTCCTGATTATCGCGATAGTCACAGTTCAACCTTTTCAAACCGCAAGCGGAGCGTCGGTAACGGCTGCTACTTACTCGCATGGCATTTTGCATGTGACGATTCCTTACCGTGACGCTCATTCCGGAGCGGGCACTCTTACCATAGAAGTCGTCGACCCTGAAGACAAGGTTCTGGGCCGCTCGCAGCACGGCGCCGATGTTGCCGGGACCCGAGGATCGTGGCAGGAAGACATCAAGCTTGACCAGGCATTGTCACTCGATGATCTGGTCTGGCATCGCGTGCGCTATCGCTTCGAGTACGGCGATTCAAAGCAGGCAGCCCTCGAAGGCGCGGAGTCCATTTCGCAGATCTTGCGCACGCCCGTGGTCCATATTCTCGGCCAGCAATCGTATTTGAGTGGCGGGGAGGCTGCAGTGCGAGTCATCGTGACCGACTCGCACAATGAAATGATCAACGGCTCGGGTTCCGTGCGGATCGAACTGCTGAATCCTGAGCAGAAGCCGCGCCAACTCTACGCCGGAAAGCTGAATCGCCGCGGAACCACCGAAGCGCAATTCCGTTTTCCTTCCAGGCTGGCGGGCAGTTTCCAATTGCGCTACGTCGTCGATACTTCGATTGGCTCCACAGAATTCACGCAAGACGTAAAGCTCGACGAGAAAGTCTCGATTCTCCTGACCACGGAAAAGCCAATCTATCAACCAGGGCAGACCATTCATGCGCGCGCACTCGTCCTGGATCGTGCGAATCACGAGGCAGCGGCGAACCGCAAATTCACCTTCGAAGTGGAAGACTCTCGCGGCAACAAGGTGTTCAAGAAAGCAACCCAGACCGACAAGTTTGGCGTGGCCTCGGCAGAATTCGCGCTGGCCGACGAAGTGAACCTCGGCACCTATCACCTGCGCGCTCTGATGGGAGAGGCAGAAGCCCCGTCTAGTACAGCCGAGATCGCACTGAACGTGGAACGATACGTTTTGCCAAAATTCAAAGTGGCCGTCGATTTCGGCGGCAATGGCGCGAAAGCGAAACGTGGCTACCGCCCGGGCGATCACGTCACCGGCACCGTTCACGCGAATTACTTTTTCGGTCAAGCAGTGGACGACGCCGAGATCAGCGTCAAGGCTTCCGCCATGGATGTCGCAATGTTCCAGATCAGCCCCGTTGAAGGCAAGACCGATCACGATGGCGCATACCGCTTTGACCTCACTTTGCCGTCGTATTTCGCCGGGCGTCCGCTCGATCATGGCGCCGCCCGTGTGCTGGTAGAAGCCACCGTCAAAGATTCAGCCGGCCACTCCGAAACTCGTGGCGAACCGATCACAGTTTCGCCGGCTCCTCTAATAATCACCGCGGTGCCCGAGGGAGGCACATTGGTTCCCAACCTTGAGAACCAGGTGTTCGTCCTCACCTCTTACCCCGACGGAACTCCGGCCCGTGCGGATCTCAAGGTGCTAGCTTCCGAGAATCCGGACCAGCAAGTCTCAACCGACGATGGCGGAATCGCCGTGGTCCACATCAACGCGCCTGACAAAACCGAAACGCTCGACATCGACGCCCACGACAGCGAAGGCAACCTCGCCTCCGCCTCCGTGCAACTGCAGTCTCGCACGGGCGAAGACCAGATCCTTCTGCGCATGGAACGCGCCGTCTATCGCGCCGGAGATCGAATTCAACTGAGGGTCTTCTCTACGAAGAAGCGCGGCACCGCATACATCGACGTGGTGAAGGAAGGACAGACGGTCTTAACCCGCGACCTCGATATCGAAGACGGCCAGGCCGAACTCTCCCTCGTCGCCACACCCGAGATGGCAGGCACGGTCGACTTTAACGCTTATCTCTTCGGGCGCGACGCCCGCCCCGTGGGCGACCACCGGTTAGTGTTCGTACAGCCGGCCGACGAACTCAAAATCGAAGCCACTGCCGACTCCCCGGACTACAAGCCGGGCGGTGAGGCACGCATCCTCTTTCACGTGACCAATTCGCATGGCGAAGGTGTGCAAGCCGCGCTGGGACTGCAAGTCGTCGACGAAGCGGTTTTTGCCTTGGCCGAAAAGCAGCCCGGCTTCGCCAAAGTGTTTTTCTACCTCGAGCAGGAAGTGATGAAGCCCCGCTACGAGATCCATTCCATCGGCATGCCGGAAATCGTCGAACCGGTGGAGGAGTCAAAGGTCGAGCAACGGAACCGCGCCGCCCGAGCCCTTTTCTCAGCCACGGAAATGGTGAACTCCAACGAATTTCAGACGGAATTTGGCCGGACTGTACCAATGACGAAATACGTCGACTATTTCAGCCGCTACCGGACGCGGTTCCAATCGCAGGCCCGAAATGTGGCGCAGGCGATCAGTGCGGCCTACGGTCATGATCCCGATCCTGGCGACGTCGTCCAGGTTTTCGCGGGTATGAAGCGGGCGGGGAGTCCGGACCTTCGCGATGCCTGGGATACCAGTCTCAGGCTCGACCGGGTCGGCTGGGATCGCGAAAAGAAATACTATCTTCTTCGTAGCGCTGGCCCTGACAAGCAATTCGACGATAGCGACGATCTTGTGACCTATTTCGAAGTCCGGCGCAGCAAGATCGTCGGGCACCCAGCCTCAGGTCCCAGTAGAATCGACGCCCACATCGAGCATGACCGCGGCTCCTACAGCGGCGGCGCGGAGATCGTCGGTACGGTGGTTGACCAATGGGGTGGAGCACTGCGAGACGTCACAATTCGGCTGCATTCCGGCGCGTCAGGACAGTGGCGCAACGCCATGGCAGATGGCGATGGACAGTTCCGCATGGCAGCGCTCCCGGCGGGCGACTATGACGTCACCATTCTTTACGGAACGGATCGCCTTATTCAGAAGTTGACGCTGGCCCCTCGCGATCGCGCGAATCTTTCGGTTCTTTTCAGACTCAACGCGCCAGAAACCGTGGTGGCCGTCAATGAGCATCTGGTGACCCGGGTTTCAATGATGGCGCGAGCTGGAGTTATTGGTGGCGTGCCGGGTGGCGTCGCTGGCGGCGTCATGGGAGGCGTCGTCGCTGACCTGCGTGCTGAAGGTCGGAATTTTATCCAGTTTGCTGCTGTCCCAACCCCGGCGGCAATGCCGATGTCCGTGGCGAAAGCACTGCCCGCCAACAGTGCAATCCTCATCAATGAGAAGGAGCAGAGCGCCGACTCGGATTCAGCTCCGACGCATGTGCGATCCTACTTCCCTGAGGCGCTCTACATCAATCCTGAAATCATCACCGACCAGGACGGCCACGCCAGCGTCGTGATTCCGCTAGCCGATTCGATCACTACCTGGCGCATGGCCATGTTGGCCTCCACCGCGCACGGTGCCGTCGGCAGCGCCACTTCAAGTCTCAAAGTCTTTCAGGATTTCTTCGTCGATCTCGATCTCCCTGTCACTCTCACGCAAGGAGATCGCGTCTCCCTCCCGGTCGCGGTCTACAACTACTCGAACGCACACGGCGACGTGAGTCTGAAGCTTCAAGCCGACGCCTGGTTCTCGCTGGTAGATGATGTAGCAGAGAAATCCGTCAGCGTGGATTCCGCCAAAGTCGCCGGATCGCAGTTCACTCTGGAGGCTCAGCGCATCGGAAAATTCAAGCTTACGCTCTCTGCGCACATGCACGGCGAGGCCAATCGCGCCGACATCGTGGTGCGGGAAATCGAAGTCATCCCTAACGGGCGCGAGCAGAGCCTGGTCTTCAACGGTCGCCTCGAAAATGAGGTAGAGCACGACCTGAATTTCCCTGCAGAGTCCATTCCCGATGCCAGCAAGATCTTTGTCCGCCTCTACCCCGGCCCGCTGAGCCAGGTCATCGAAGGCATGGACAGCCTTCTGCAAATGCCCTACGGCTGTTTCGAGCAGACATCGTCGAGCACTTATCCCAACGTCCTGGCGCTCGACTACATGAAGCGCACCAAGAAGCTGACCCCCGAGGTACACGCCAAGGCTGAGGGCTACATTGCCAACGGCTATCAACGCCTGCTGACCTTCGAGGTCCCCGGCGGCGGCTTCTCCTGGTTCGGCCAGGCTCCCGCCAACAAAATCCTCACCGCATACGGCCTGATGGAGTTTTACGACATGTCGCAAGTCCACGACGTGGACCCGAAGCTGATCCTTCGCACCCAGGGATGGCTCGCCGCGCAACAGCAGACCGACGGAAGCTGGAAGCCGGACACGTCCTTCATCAATGAGGGCGCGACGAACCGCTACAACTCCGACGTGCTGCGCATTACTGCCTACATTGCATGGTCACTGAAGAATTCCGGCTATCAGGGACCAGCCGTGGAAACCGCTCGGCAGTACATCGAGAAACACATGAGTGCCAAGCTCGACACATACACCTTAGCCGTTCTCGCCAACTTTGCCACCGACTACGGAAAAGACCGCGACTTCACCCGTGAAGCCATGGAACTCCTGCTCGACGCGCGCACGGAAAAAGGCGACCAAGTGTGGTGGAGCGCGGACGAAACCAGCGTCTACGCCACCGGCACCAGTGCCAGCGTCGAAACTACAGGCTTGGCCGTGCAAGCCCTGCTCAAGTGGGGACAGGCTTCGGGCACAGCCCGCAAAGCCCTCAGCTACCTGGCCTTGAAAAAAGACGCCTCCGGCACCTGGGGCACGACACAAGCCACCATCATGGCTCTGCGCGCATTGCTGCTGGCCACAGAAAAAGGCACCGCAGACGTTCGCGGCACGTTAGAAGTCCTGCTGAATGGCAAGGCGGTCGAGAAGCTCGTTCTCACGCCCGAGAACAACGACCTCCTCCACCAGTTCGTTTTCAAGGAAATCGATTCCAGGAGCGTCCACACGGTGTCAATCCGCTTCGATGGCAAAGGCGGCCTGGCTTACCAGGTGGTAGGAAGCTATTTCCTGCCGTGGAGCGAGAAACCGGCTACTGAACCCCTGTCCATCGACGTTGCATATGATCGGACGCATCTCGCGCAAGACGATATCGCAACCGCCACAGCCACCATCAAGAACAGCCTCGATAAGTCCGCGAATATGGTGATGGTGGACCTCGGCATTCCTCCCGGATTCGACCTTCTGAGCGAAGACCTGCAAACCTATCTGGGAAAGAGCGCAGGCAGGAAAAGCGGCCGCCTGGAAAAATTCAGCATGACTGCGACTCAGGCCATCCTCTACTTCGATTCATTTGCTGCCGGAGACACGGTCACGCTGCGGTTTCGCTTGCGCGCCAAGTATCCCATTCGCGCTCGCACGTTCCAGTCGCGAGTCTACGAATACTACGATCCCGACGTCCACTCGGTCGCCCGACCAGTGCAACTGGAGGTGCGCAAGAAGTAGCCCATCTTCATGTTGGTTCTAGCTTCTTCTACAGGGGTGTCATCCTGAGCGGAGCCGTTCTTCAGGCGGAGCGAGGATCTCCCCCCATCGATTCCTTCGGTGCGCAACCGAGTCAGGATCAAGATGGTATCTTTGTGGGGACGCAGCCGAGTTTGGGCCCGGGGACTCGTAATTCATGGATATCTTGGCAAACCTGTTCGAGCAACATTTTCACACGCCGGTCGTTCAGGCGCAGCCGCTACAAGGACAACTAGGCGGCTCGGGCCGGAAAATCATTCGGCTGACCGCAGAAAAGGTCAGCGCAATCGGCATTCTTTACGAGGTGCGGGAGGAGAACGTCGCATTCCTAGAATTCTCCCGCCACTTCCGCAGCCATGGACTGTCAGTACCCGAGATTTACGCCGACGACCTGGACCACGGCGCCTACCTCGAAGAGGACCTGGGAGACACCTCACTGTTTGAGTTTCTTTCCAAGAACCGCACCGCCGACACCATCGCGCCGAAAGGGGTAGAAGCCTACCGTCGCGTCATTGCCACTCTGCCGCGGTTTCAGATCGAAGCGGCGCGCGATTTGAATTACAAAGTCTGTTATCCACGCGGCAGCTTCGACCGGCAATCAATTTCCTGGGACTTGAACTACTTCAAATACTATTTTCTGCGGCTCGCAGGCATTCCCTTCAGTGAGCAGGCTTTGGAAGTCGACTTCAGCCGCTTAACCAAGTTTCTGTTGAGCGCGAGCCGGGATTTTTTTCTGTACCGCGATTTTCAGTCGCGCAACATCATGCTGCGCGAGGGAGAACCGTTTTTCCTGGACTACCAGGGTGGGCGCAAAGGCGCCCTGCAATACGACGTTGCTTCCCTTCTATACGACGCCAAGGCGGATCTGCCGCCGGAACTTCGCCGGCAGTTGCTCGATCACTACCTCGACGCGCTCACCGCTTTCAGCGACATCAAGCGCGACGCATTCATGCAGCATTACTACGCCTACGTCTACATCCGCATTATGCAGGCGCTGGGAGCATACGGATTTCGCGGATTCTACGAGCGCAAGGCGCATTTTCTGCAGAGCGTCCCGTACGCGCTGAAAAACCTGCGCTGGCTGCAGCACAACGTAACCCTGCCGATCGCCCTGCCCACGCTGCTGGAGGCCTTCCACAGCATGCTGGCCTCGGAAAAACTGCAGGGCCTGGCCTCCGAGGCAGACAGTCTCGTCGTGCGAGTTTGCAGTTTCTCGTTTCATCGGGGCCTACCGAAGGATGACAGCGGAAATGGCGGAGGATTCATCTTTGATGGCCGCAGTCTGCCCAATCCCGGGCGCGAAGAGCGCTTCAAAACTCTCACCGGCAAAGACGCGCCAGTGATCGACTATCTCAACCAGCAGGAGAGCGTGCACCAGTATCTTGCCAGCGTCATGTCCCTGGTCGACGCCAGCGTAAGCAACTATCAGAGTCGCGGCTTCAAACACCTGATGGTTTCTTTCGGCTGCACTGGTGGCCAGCATCGCTCGGTCTATCTGGCTGAGCAACTGGCGAAGCGACTGCGCGGCCGCAGTGGGGTCGAGGTGGTCGTGCAACACCGCGAACTGGAGAGGATGGAATCGTCGCCAGTCGCCGAAGGGCAGGAAGCGGAGCGCATCACCCGATGAGGGCGATGATTCTCGCCGCCGGTCTCGGCACCCGCCTGCGTCCGCTCACCGATAATCGTCCCAAAGCGCTCGTGGAAGTGGCTGGGCACACGCTGCTGGAAATTACGCTTCGCCGCCTGCGTGAGTTCGGGATTCGTCAAGTCATCGTCAACGTGCATCACTTCTCCGACATGCTGGTCGACTACCTGAAAAAGAATGACGACTTCGGGATGCAAGTTGCAATCTCGCGCGAAGAGGAATTGCTCGATACCGGTGGCGGGTTGAAGAAAGCGTCATGGTTCTTCTCCGAAGACGCAGAAGATGGCAAACCATTTCTGCTCCACAACGTCGATGTCCTGAGCACAATTGATCTCGGACGCATGGTGGAAGTTCATCGCCAGCACCAGGCTCTGGCTACGCTCGCAGTGCAGGACCGCGAGACCTCACGATACCTGCTGTTTGACGAGGAACATCGGCTGTGCGGCCGGCAGACGGGGCGCCATCACCCCCCGGAAATGGTGCGGCCGTCCGGGTCAACAAAGATGCTCGCGTTCTCTGGCGTACATGTAATTTCGCCACGCTTCCTTCCCCTCATAACCGAGCAAGGGTTTTTTTCGATTATCACTTCCTATCTGCGCCTCGCGGCACAGGGAGAAAAAATCATGGCTTTTCGTGCTGATGCCTATTACTGGCGTGATCTCGGCAAGCCGGAAGACTTGGCCCAAGCCGAGCAGGATGTGAAGAGCTGCCTCCTGCAACTGTAAGCTCATCGCTGGATTTAAGCGACTTCACAGCGCTCCATCCACGCGGTAGCCCACCGCCCCCGCGTGTACAATCGTGCTTCACGATGACCGACCATCCCAGCGACCAATCCCTTCCCCGCAAGCTGATTATCGCCATCGACGGGCCCGCCGGCGCGGGCAAGAGCACCATTGCCTCCCGGTTGGCACGCAAACTCGGATATGTGAACCTGGAAAGCGGCGCCATGTATCGGGCCCTCGCCCTGAAGGCGATCGAACGAGATGCGTCTTTGGACGACGAAACCATGCTGGTGAAAATAGCCGATGGTTTGCGCATTCGCCTCGAGCCCACAATCGGCGGGAATCGCACCCTGATCGACGGGCGCGATGTCTCGGCACGCATTCGCGAGCGCGATGTCACCGAGGGGGCGTCGCGCGTCTCGGTTCATCCCAAGGTTCGCGAGTGGATGGTGGATCATCAACGCGCAATGGGCGCGGGCGGGGGCGTGGTGATGGAGGGCCGCGACATCGGGACCAAGGTTTTTCCCGACGCTGACCTGAAAATTTTTCTGGATGCCGATCCCGTTGTCCGAGAAGAGCGGCGAATGCAGCAGCAGAAAATCAAAGGTGAGGTCGCGGCCAGCGTAGCCGCCGAACTGCGCGAGCGCGACCACCGCGACCGTACGCGAGCGACATCACCGCTGGTGGCGGCCGACGACGCCGTAGTCATCGACTCAACTGCGCTGAGCGAGGACGAAGTGCTGGGTCGAGTGGAAGCGCTGGTGAAAGAGAAACTCGCTTAGGGCAGCTTCAAAGTTCTAGACTTGGCCGTTTTCACAGTCGCTG
>CAVYHM010000002.1:0-17714 GCA_963768265.1 uncultured Acidobacteriaceae bacterium | reverse complement strand
CTTCGCATGTTTCTTCCTGGCAGTGTTCGCCACGTCGGCGTTCGCTCAGGAAGCGACCATCGTCGGCACTGTGACGGACCCGACGGGCGCCGCAGTCCCGAACGCATCCATTACCATTACCAACCTCGAGACCGGTCTGGCTCGCACCCTGACCACCAGTGGCAGCGGCGAGTACGTGGCGCCGGATCTTCACATCGGCCACTACTCGGTCCGAGCTGAGGTAGCGGGATTCAAGGTCACCGAGCAGAAGAACGTCGTGTTGGCGGTCGGCGATCGCGCCCGCGTCGACATGAAGCTGCAAGTCGGCAGCAACAAAGAAGAGGTCACAGTCGAGGCAGCGGCGATCGCCGTGCAAGCTGATACCGGCGAAGTCAGCGACGTCATCACTGGACAACAGCTCAGTCAGTTGGCTACCAACGGGCGTAGCATGTACTCCCTGATCTCGTTGACGCCGGGAGCTTCCAGCGGCCAAGGGGACTTTCAGATTCCCACGCCAGTCGGCGGCGATGCCAACGTAAGTTTCAACGGCATGCGAGAAAGCCACAACCTTTACCTGCTGGATGGCGGTGAGAGCGACGACCGCGGTGGCGCGGGTGGGTCTGACGTAATGCCTTCAATGGACGCTATCGCCGAGTTCCGCCAAATGACATCGAACTACAGCGCGGAATACGGACTCTCGTCGTCAGCGACCATGACGGCGGTCATCAAGTCTGGAACCAAACAGTACCACGCTAGCGCATGGGAGTTCCTGCGCAACGATGCGCTCGACGCGCGCAATTACTTTAACCCATCCCCGCAAAAAGTCGCCGAGCTCCGCTTCCACACCTTCGGCTTCAACGGCGGCGGTCCAGTTGATTTCTGGGCGAAGGAGCACAAGACGTTCTTCTTCTACAACATGGAATGGCGCCGGCTGATTCAGGGCCAGACCCTGGACCAGACGGTACCGGACACTGCTTGGTACAACGGTGCGCTGGCGGCGAGCATCCCGATCTCGGTTCCCAGCGCTGCCAACGTCACGGCTAGTTTTCTATTCAGGAATTGCCCTGGCAAAGTCGCCCCAGTTGGAATTGTGCAGGGCAGCCCGTTCCCCGGCAACACAATCCCGAGCTGCATGATCGATCCCAACTCCGCCGCCCTGCTGCAGAAGGGGATTTTTCCCGCCAATAACGGTGTGAGTAGCGGAAAGCCGGCTTTCCAAGGCGGGAATAATGTACCGACCAATGTAAAGGAAGAGATCGTCCGCATCGACCACCAGTTCAACAGCAAGTTCTCGGTCTTCGGCCACTTTCTTGCCGAGCAGATCGCGCAGAACTTCGGCACGTCGATGTGGAGCGGTGACAACGTTCCCACAGCCAGCAATACGTTCGGCAACCCCTCGTACAGCGGCGTAATCCACACCACGTATGTGATCAGCCCGACGCTGCTGAACGAGGTGGCCTTCAATTACAACGGAAACCGCATCGCCATTCTGCCCACCGGCGTTTTGGGCCGTCCCAGCGGGTTCACTTCGAACCGCATCTTCAGCGGACCGAACAATAACAACCGTATCCCGGAAATTCACCTTGCCGGTTTGACCAACACGGATTACACCAACGCAAGTTGGCCGTGGCGCAACAAGGCGGATGACTACCAAATCCGTGACGACATATCCTGGACAAAGGGCGCGCACCAGATCAAGATGGGCGGCAGTTGGGCGATCTACAAGAAGATTCAGGATCTGTTCGGCAACACGCAGGGCTCCTTTACCTTTAACAACAACTTCACCGGCAATGACTTTGGTGATTTCCTGCTGGGAGCCGCTTCGGGCTACAACGAACTGGCTGTCCAGGATCACGGCTTCTGGAACAACGTCTCCTGGGCCGCTTATGTTCAGGACAACTGGCGCGTCAATCACCGCCTGACCTTGAACCTTGGTATTCGTTGGGACGGTGTGCCGCATACCTATGAAGCGAACAACCGCATGGGCAACTTCTATCCCAACCTCTACAATGCGGCTGAGGCTCCGATCTTCGCGGACGCAGCTGGGAACAACATTTCTTCCGCGAGTCAGGGCCTGGGCACCAGTCCGAATCCCATCCTGGCCGGTACCCAGTTCTATCTGAATGGTATCGGGATCCCCGGCAAGACGCCGGGAGTTCCGAAGGGTCTGGTCGACAATCACTGGGCAGCGTTTGGTCCTCGCGTTGGCTTTGCCTATGATCTGACTGGATCGGGCAAAACCGTCGTCCGCGGTGGATTTGGCGTCATGTACGAGCGCATTCAGGGCAACGACATGTATAACGCCGGCCCCAACGTTCCCTTCAGCACCAACATTAACTTCAGCAACGTGGAACTGGAAAACCCCGGCACGCAGCTGAGCAACGGAGTACCCTTGGTTGCACCGATTACGGTGGCCAGCATCACCGGCCTGGACAAAGTGAACAACCAGCTGCCGGTGAGTTATCAGTACAGCTTCGGTGTTCAGCGGGCACTGTCATCACGCACAGTGCTGGCTTTCCAATACGTTGGCAACCAGAACCGGAACCAGAACGCATACCTCGAAACCAACTTGCCCGATTTAACCACCCAGATCCCAGCGCTTTTCGCGAACAACAACGCAGACTACAACAAGCGCGTTAAGTACCTGGGATTCCACTCCATCAAACAGACGTGGGACCAGCAGAAGTCACATTACAATGGCTTCCAGGCCGAATTGCACAGTCAGATCCGTCACGACCTCCAGCTTCAGGCAGCTTACACCTTGTCTCGGGCAATCGATCCTGCGACAGGCAATAACGGCGTGGGCGACTTGAACAATTATGACAACCCCTACAACTTGAACTACGATAGCGGCCCTTCCGGCTTGGACCGCACAAACATTGCGTTCGTCAACTTCATTTACGACATCCCGTTCCTGAAAGACAGTTCTAACAAGCTGTTGAAGTCCACCATAGGTGGATGGCAGGTATCGGGCATCGTAACGTTGACCTCGGGCGAGCCGATCCATATCTCGGAAGGCGGTATCACGAACTGCGCTCAGGCGACGCTTCCGACGAGCTGCACTGGCTCGCTGATTGGCACTGGGAATATCACCAGCATCATTCCCAATGCCGATAATCGGCCCAACGTCAACGGGAGCGTCAGCTACCCGAAGACGGTGAAGAGCTGGTTCAACGCGTCCGCATTGTCCCCAACTGCGGCTGGAACCTTCGGCAACCTGGGGTTCAACAGCATTCGTGGTCCTGGCCGCCAGAACTGGAACCTCGCGTTGTTCAAGGCCTTCATGTTCAGCGAGAGCCGTGGCAGCAAGCTGGAATTCCGTGCGGAGTTCTTCAATGCCTTCAACCACACGGAGTTCAACAACGTCAGCAACACCTTCACCAACGGTGACTTCGGTGCGATCACGTCAGCTCATGATCCACGCGAAATTCAGCTGGGGTTGAAGCTGTACTTCTGATCCAGCATGGTTCGCTTATCGGCCCCGCTCGCAGTAAGCATCCTGTGAGCGGGGCTTATTATTTGCGGGGCTGACCATGTCCTCAGCGGCTGGCGGACGGTCCTTAGTCACTGCGCGGCGCCGCGAAAACCAAAGTTGTGGTCGAAACTCCCATTGAGGTCGCTGGTTGCGCGGGCTTGCCAGGGGGGTTCTTCGCTTTGCTCAGAATGACAGCCTAGAAAAGTACGCGAGTGCAGATGAAGAACTGGAGATACAAACTCGTTCTCCTGGCGCTGACCGCCTTTTTTTCGACTTTGGTGTCGGCGCGGGCTCAGACTCCCGCCGATGCGATCGCACTTGAGCAACAGGGGAAATTGCCCGAGGCCGCCCGAGCCTGGAGGGCAGTGACCGAGCGCAATCCGAGCGACGCGGCTGCGTTCGCGGGACTGGCAGTTGTCCTGTCGAAACAGCAGAAGTATCCCGAGGCCGTAACGGCCTACAGGCACGCGCTCAAACTCAACCCCAAGCTGCCCGGGGTTGAACTCAACCTGGGCTTGGCGCAATTTAAGCAGGGACAGTTCCCTGCCGCGGCGATCGCTCTACGTGCGGCGCTCGCCGCGGACCCTGCAAGCATTCAGGCGCGGACATTGCTGGGGCTGAGTTACTACGGGACAAAGAAATTCGATCTTGCGTCGCAGTATCTGGAACCAGCCGCTAAGGCGGACCCCAGTAATGTCGAGCTTCATCAGGTACTGGCGCAGAGTTGCTTGTGGGCCCGGAAATTTTCCTGCGCGCAGGAGGAGTTCCACCATGTTCTCGAGCAGAATCCGGATTCGGCGCCGGCCCACGTCCTTTTCGGAGAGGCGCTCGACGGATTGGGCAGAACTCCCGAAGCGATTGCCGAGTTTGAGGCAGCTGCCAGGATTTCCCCCAGCGAACCCAACGTCCACTTCGGTCTCGGCTACCTGCATTGGAAGTCGCAGCAGTATGACGAAGCCAAACAGGAATTCGAACGCGAGCTTACTGTCGACCCGGCTCACGCCCAAGCGCTGGCATACCTCGGCGACATCGAATGGAAGAATAACCATCCCGACGCCGCACTGCCTTTGCTAAGTCAAGCCCAGAAAATCAATCCAACCCTGCGCATCACGTATATCGATCTGGGCGCCATCCGTATGCAGCAGAAAAACTACAAAGATGCAAAGGCGGCGTTGCTGCGCGCGGTCGCGCTCGATCCCGCACAACCCGATGCTCACTACCAGTTGGGGCGCTTGTACCAGGCTCTCGGAGATACCGCGGACGCCGGGAAGGAACTCCACAAAGTGCAGGAACTGCACAAGCAAGCAGAAGAAAACCTGGTCGGGAAGATTTCGTCTTCCCCTCCGGCATTGAATCCGTCTGATCAAAAACAATGAGGAGAGAATGAGCCATAAGAACGGACACTACGAGCCAAAACCTGAGCACAAGTTTTCTTTCGGCCTTTGGACACTGGGCAATCGCGGGCGCGATCCATTTGGCGACGCCGTGCGCCCCACCATGCCGCCAACGCAGATCGTCTCTGTGCTGGGCGAACTGGGAGCCTGGGGCGTCAACCTGCACGACAATGACCTGGTGCCGATCGACGCGAAGCCTGCCGAACGCGACCAGATCGTCAAGGAATTCCGCACCGCGTGTCAGGAGAGCGGGATCGTCGTGCCCATGGCGACGGTATCGTTGTTCTATCATCCCGTGTTTCGGGACGGCGCGTTTACGGCGAATGATCCCGAGGTGCGTGCCTACGCTTTGCAGAAAACCATTCGCGCCATGGACCTGGGCGCGGAACTGGGAGCCAAGATTTTTGTTCTGTGGGGCGGACGCGAAGGCGTCGAAACCGACGCCTGCCGCCGTGCCGACGACGCGGTCAAACGCTTGCGTGATGCCGTCAATTATCTTTGCGAGTACAACATCGCTTCCAAATACGGATACCAGTTCGCCCTGGAAGCCAAGCCCAACGAGCCTCGCGGCGACATTTATATGGCGACCACCGGGCACTATCTGGGATTCATTCCCACGCTTGATCATCCAGAGATGGTGGGCGTCAATCCGGAAGTCGCCCACGAACAGATGGCCGGTCTCAATTTCATGCATGGCGTGGCGCAGGCATGGGAGGCGGGCAAGTTGTTTCACATCGATTTGAACGATCAGATGCCGGGACGATACGACCAGGATCTGCGCTTTGGCTCGGCCAACCCCAAGGCCGCATTCTGGCTGGTGAAGTTTTTGGAAGACGTGGGGTACGACGGTCCGCGGCACTTCGATGCGCACGCCTACCGCACGGAAGATTGCGCGGGCGTCAAGGATTTTGCCCGTGGCTGCATGCGGACTTATCTCATTCTTAAAGAAAAAGCCGCGCAGTGGAATGCTGACCGTGAGATTCAGGCGATTCTAAAGCAGATCTCCGCTGCACCATCAGGAACTCCCGAGGCGCGTACCTACTCGAAGAGTGGGTCAGCCGCTTTGCTGTCGCACGCTTTTGATAAGGATGCGATCTTGAAAAAACGCCTGCCTTACGAATTCCTTGACCAGTTAACAGTGGACATCCTGCTCGGGGCTCGCTGATTCTCTCACAACCGGCTTGGCGAAGACCCCTACCCTTCGACAAGCTCAGAGCAGGCTTTCTCGCGCAAAGAGCGCGCGAGAAATGGGGCACCCACCAGGGGTGGTTTTGGCTGACGTCCAACCGTACTGCGGGCACTGGACTTGGCTCCCTGCCCCTGTACATGTAAGATTCCCGCTTGTCGATTCCTGCCACTTCAGCCGGAGGCTTCGAGGAATGATCATCAGAAAACTGATGTTCCGCTTTGCTTGCATTGCAGTCTTGGGCAGCGTGATTTCAGCGAATGCGCAACAGCCAAGCACGGAGGAGGAAGGCTCGTTCCGATTCCGCTTCGTTGGGCCACGGGTCGGGAACCGCATCGCGGCGATTGCTGGAGTGCCGGGAGATCCAAGCACCTACTACGCGGGAGCAGCCTCGGGGGGAGTCTGGAAATCGACGGACGGCGGAAATCATTGGGCGCCGATTTTTGACAAGCAACCAGTCGCCGCTATCGGCGCTCTCGCGGTGACGCCCTCGGACCGAAGTATCGTGTGGGCTGGGACGGGCGAGGCGTGGGTGATCCGCGACAGCGACGTGATGGGCAACGGAATTTACAAATCGACCGATGCGGGCAAGACCTGGACGAACATGGGACTGCCGGAGACAGGCCGCATCGGACGCATCATCGTTCACCCCTCGAATCCAGACATCGTATTTGCCTGCGCTTTAGGACGCGCGACCGGACCTCAACAGGACCGCGGAGTCTTCCGCACCATCGATGGCGGCCAGCATTGGGACCGTGTCCTCTTTGGCGGAGAAAATGTGGGGTGCTCGGGGCTGTCGATGGATCCGCACAATCCGCGCATGCTAGTCGCTGGCATGTGGCAAGTAGAGCTGCACACCTACGGTGAGTTCAGCGGCGGGCCGGGCAGTGGAATCTGGGTTTCTCATGACGGCGGAACGAAGTGGACTCGGGTCGAAGAGCATGGGCTTCCCCACAGTCCTCTGGGGAAGATCGATGTCGCGATCGCTCCCACCAATTCAAACCGCGTCTACGCGCTGATTCAGACCAAAGATCAGGGCTCGCTTTGGCGATCTGATGATGCAGGAGAACACTGGAAGGCGATCAACTTTCAACGCGCCTTGATTGGACGCGCGGGCTACTACGTCCGGCTGGCGGTTTCGCCGGGAAGCGACAATGAAGTGTATGTGGCGAACAGTTCCTTCCACGAGTCACTCGATGGAGGGGAGAACTTCAAGGAAGTCCCCTGGGGCGGAGACACTCACGACATCTGGATCGACCCCACGAACCCCGACCGCTTCGTGGTTACCGATGATGGCGGCTTAAGCATCACGACCGTACACGGCCGCGGCTTCCACCGCGCTCAGTTCCCTATTGGCCAGATGTACCACGTCGACGTCGACAACCAGGTTCCCTATTACTTCTACAGCAACATGCAGGACGATGGAAATATGCGCGGCCCCAGTCTGCCCGTCGATTCTCGCGAAACCGGATGGGATCACGAGATGGGCGGCTGCGAGTCCGGATTCACGGTTCCGGATTTAACCGATCCGAACGTGGTGTGGGCCACCTGCTACGGCAATAAAGTCACGCGCTGGGACGCCCGCACCAAGCATGCGCGTTCCGTCAGCCCTTGGATGCATACTCTGGACTCACCACCCAACGCCATCAAGTATCGCTGCCATTGGACGGCGCCGCTAGCCATCGATCCCTTCGATCACAACACGGTCTACTACGGTTGCCAGGTAATCTTCAAGACCACGAATGGCGGACAGAGTTGGTCGGTCATCAGCCCGGACCTTTCCACGCAGGATGCGGCGCGGATCGTTCCCTCGGGAGGAATTGTCGGGGACAATCTCGGGCAATTCTACGGAGAGGTTGTCTTCGCGATCGCTCCGTCCAAAATCAAGAAAGGGCTCATCTGGGCGGGAACCAACGATGGCCAGGTCTGGTACACCAGCGATGGAGCAAACTGGAACAACGTCACGAAGAATATTGCGGGACTGCCGGCTTGGGGCACGGTTACCAGCATCGCGCCTTCGAGCTTCGATGCGGGCACTGCGTACGTCAGCGTCGATTTCCACCTCATGGATAATCGTGATCCTTTCATCTACAAGACCACGGACCTGGGGAAGACCTGGAAGTTGGTGACCGGCAATCTGCCCAAACACTCTTTGTCCTATGTGCGCACCATTGCCGAAGACCCGAACTGCGCGGGCTTGCTGTTTGCCGGGACTGGGAATGGTCTTTATTACTCACTCGATGACGGCGGCCATTGGATTGCGCTCGATACCGGATTACCCCACTCGCCGGTCACGTGGGCGGTGGTGCAGAAAGAGTTTCATGACCTGGTGATCTCCACCTACGGACGCGGACTCTATATTCTCGACGACATAACGCCGCTGGAACAGATGGCGAAGAATCACCCCGACGCGGCGGCCACGCTGTTTGAGCCGCGCCAGACCTACCGCTTTACGCGCGGCGGCCAGGCGATGCTCAATTTTTCACTGAAGACCGCGCCGAAGAAACCGCTTGAGCTTGAGATCCTTGACTCTGACGGCAAGGTGGTCCGAAAGCTCGACGCCAAGGGTAAGGCGGGCATGAATCGAGTGGCCTGGGATCTGCGCTATGAATCTCCGCGATTGATTGCACTGCGCACGGTGGCCCCGGATAATCCGCACATCTGGGACGAACCGCGATTCCGCGACTCGGATTCGCGGCCGATCACACATTGGGGAAGCAGGCCGGCAGAAGTTGGCCCCATCGTAACGCCCGGAAAATATACGGTGCGCCTCAAGGTCGAGGACCAATCGTACACGCAGCCTCTTACGGTCTTGCGCGATCCCCGCGCACCGGGGAGCGATGCGGACATCGAACTTTCGGTGAAAACTCTGCTGCGCATTAGCGGAGACATTAGCCGCGCTGCCGACACCGTGAACCAGATCGAATGGCTTCGCAAACAACTCGAGGTGATCGAGACCATGCTGCGTCCGCCGAAGAAAAAAGAGAAAGAGAAGCAGGTGTTCGATGAAGACGACGACGAAGGCGATGAACCAGCGGACGCTCCGCAACAAGCCTCGGACGAGGCTCAGGAAAAACACAAGGCCGAACTCTTGAAAGCCGCTGAGGACCTGGATAAGAAGCTCCTGGCGATCGAAAACAGGCTGGCCTCGCCGGCGCTGCTCAACAGCGATGACAAGTATTTCGTCGAACCGTATAAGGTTTATCTCAATCTGATCTGGATGAACGCAGAAGTCGGCACGGGAGGCGGTGACGTCGCCGGTGGCGCGGACTTCGCCCCCACTGATACCCAGATGGAGTTGCTGCAGGGGTTTGAAACGGAGATGGCCGGAGTGGACGCGGATTACCAGAAAGCGATGAAAGAGGACCTTCCCGCGTTCAACCGGACACTGGTCGGCAGCAGCCTCGCTCCGCTCGTGGCCCCACCCCACCCGGAAGGTGCGAAGTGACGAATTGATGCACGGCTTAGTTGTATTCGGGAAGTTGTGTTCGGGAAGGGCACGACTTTCAGTCGTGCCGATTGGAGTAGGAAATACGGTTGGCCTTTAGGCCCTGAGGTCTGCTCTTGCAGCGGCCGAGGCTGCGGAAAGCCCGCACAAGAAGCAAAAGGCGACCCTCAGGCGCTAAAGCGCGGACTCATTCTGGCGATTAACGGCACGACTGAAAGTCGTGCCCTTCCCAAAACCTGCACGGGCCGAATTTTTTTCCGCAGCGTGTAAAGCCGCAGGCTCCTAAGAAAGCTGACCTTTCAAACCAGTCGGATTGAGAAACCGCTCTAGGTGACCGCTTTCTTTCGGAATTGCCGAAGACCGACGACCAAAAGCAAGACATCGAACGCCGACAGAGCTACCAGAATGAGCGGAAGCGACAGGTGTGGAAACTGCGGCACAAGGGTTGCGCGCAGTCCTTCACTGGCATAAGCAAGCGGGTTGATCAAGACAAGTTTCTGCAGGATGGGGAAATTGCTGAGCGCGCTCCACGGATAGTAGGTGCAACCGAAAAATATCATTGGAGTCAGGACCATGCTGAACATCAGCCCAATATGCTGCTGGTCGACGCTGCAGCCGAGCGCCAGTCCGCCGCAGGCGGAGAAACTCGCGACCATCAGGGTGATGCAGGCAAAGAGAACTGGATTCGCCACATGCAATTCCAGCCCCGGCCGAAGGATGAGCCACGCTAGCGGAATCACGATCAAACCCGTCACCAGCGCCTGAATCAGACCCGCGACAACCTTCTCTACGGCGACCCAGGAGATGTCGATGGGAGCGAGGAGGCGATCCTCAATCTCGCGGGTGAACTGGAATTCCCCAATTAGCGGCATGGCGACGGCCCAAATCCCCGTGAATACCATGCTGATGGCCATGATGCCGGGAAGCAAGAGACTCTTGTAAGACGCCGGCATGTAACCGCTCCCCACCATCACGCGCCCAAAAATAAAAACGAACAGCAGAGGCTGCAAGAAAGTCTGAAATAGTAAGGGAACGAGATTGCGCCGCGCCACGTGTGCATCGCGGGCCAGTAGTGCCAGGAACGTCTTCCAGTTCATTCGCGCAAACTCCTGCCGGTGTGATGGAGAAACAGGTTTTCCAGGCTGGGCTCGGAGATGTGGACATCCGAGAGTTCCACACCCAGGGCGGAAGCCGCATTCACGATCTCAGGAATCAGAGATCCGCCGCGGCTGGAATAGACATCGGCGCCGCTTTCACCTGAGGCGCGCACTTCCGTGACGCCGGAAAGAGTCGCGAGGCGTTCGAGAAGCGGAGCAGAATGATGTCCGAAGCGCAGGCGCAGAAGAAATCCGCCCGGGATCGAAGCCTTCAACTCACTGGGCGTGCCCGATGCAATGATGCGTCCATGATCGATGATGGCGAGATGCTGGCAGAGCGCATCGGCCTCTTCCATGTTGTGCGTAGTCAGCAGGATGGTGCGGCCTTTCTGGTTGTACTCGCGAATGATCTCCCAGAGCAGCAACCTGGTCTGCGGATCGAGGCCTGCGCTGGGTTCGTCAAGGAACAGTACCTGGGGGTCGTGCATCATGGCGCGCGCGATGGAGACGCGCTGCATCATTCCGCCGGAAAATCCTCGAACGAGTTGATTGGCGCGATCGGTGAGCTTGAAGCGCTCCAGCAAAGTGTTGGCGCGCTCCGAGCGTTCCTGCGAACTGAGCCCGAAGTAGGCTCCGTGGAACAGCAAGATTTCGCGGGCTGTGAGGGAGAAGTCCAGGTTCGGGCGCTGGGCCACGACTCCGATCAGGAGCTTGGCCGCAGTTTGATCGCGCCAGACGTCGTGTGGGCCAATCCAGGCAGTGCCGCTGGTGGGGCGAACCCGTGTGGTCAGAATGCCCACGGTAGTGGACTTCCCCGCGCCATTGGGTCCGAGCAGCCCGAAGATCTGTCCCGGCGCGACCTCGAGATCAATCCCGTCGAGCGCGGTGATCTGCGGCTTGGAATCCTTGCCCCGTTTTCCGCGCGGCGCAGACCCGTCCCCACGCCCCGCTCCGGCGGGAGGAGCAGAGTTGTAGACCTTGCGCAGACTGCTGGTGCGAATCGCCGAATCCATTTGTGTGAATTCCTGGCGACAACGCCCCACGCGCCTCGCCCTAACGGAAATTGTTCAGGCACAAAGTATACATAGCACCGACGCGCAGCAGGTAGACGGAAGTGATCACAAGATCATAGGCGGGTGCAAGTCTCGCTTCGCCCTGAACGTCGTCGTAAACAATCCCGAAGTTCTTGAGATGCGCGTCACCATTGCGAAGCGCACAATTCAGGGCAATCACGGCGAACAGCTTTTCCATGTCCTCGCCCACATGCGTCGAATTTGCAAACTGCCCGAATCGCTTCATGACCGAGGTCTCGTAGCTGCCGCGATATTTCTCGTCGGTCCTGCGGCCGTTGAGCACGCAGAAACCCTCAAATCCGCGATAGGTCCCGTCCATCCGCAGGTCGAAACGGTCAATGACCAGCGCCATGCCGTCCTCGGCCCAGGCGGTAGGGGGGCAAGTCTAGTCCGTATTTGCGCGCTACGGTGAGGCAAAAATACTCGTTGGCTGCCAGTTGCGGATATTCGTTGGACTCCCACAGCTTCACAATGTGGGTCGCGCCTCTGTAGCTTTGCGAGAGGTGGTGTCCCGTGTGCTCCATCTCGGCGAAAGCCTTTTCGTCGCGCACGAGAATTTTGGGCTGCACGCCGCTGATCCCGGAGAAGGACGCGAATTTCTCCAGCAAGTAGCGGAAGAGGTCGCCGCCGCGCCTGCGTTCGAGAATCTCGTCCGCCGACTGGAAGGGCACGTCCTCGTGCAGATGTTCCTTGTCGCGAGCGCCATATCTTTCATATCCGCCAGCGTTTGCTCGAGGCAGAGAACGTTTTCGTAATCGAAGACGACTGCCCGAACCGAACGCCTTTGCGAAAGACCTTGTGTGGCGCTAACGCTTGGCGGTATCATGCACAAATAGGACAATACACGTATATACACGTATAACCAAGTGTATTCATGCAATGGGAAGAGTGAAACCAGAAGCGGAAGCAGATCAGATCGCCCTAAAGGAAGAACGCCACCAGTACATCCTGGAGCTGCTAGGCAGTGAGGGCCGAGTCCTCGCCGCGGACCTCAGCAGTCGATACCGGGTCTCTGAAGACACGATTCGTCGAGATCTGCGCGAATTGGCGAGTTCGGGAAAGATCCGACGGGTACACGGCGGCGCCCTGCCTCGCCGTGCCGAGGCCGTTCCTTTCGTGTCTCGCCAACAAATCGACATGGAGAGCAAGATCGGAATTGCTCGAGCGGCGGCTGACATGATCCGCGACGGTCAGGTGGTGCTGATTGATGGAGGTACCACTAACCTGAGAATTGCTTCCTACCTTTCAAGAGAGTGTTCGGCAACGATTGTTACCAACAGCCCACCGCTTGCGCTGGCGTTGGCGGATCATCCGAAGTTGAGCGTGCTGGTGCTCGGAGGGAATTTTCTTAAAGAGGAGCGGGTCACGACAGGCATCGAGACCATTCGTCGAGTCGAATCCATTCGCGCTGATCTATGTTTTCTCGGAATGTGCAGTTTGCACCCGGAGGTCGGAATAACCGTCGGCGACCGAGAAGAAGCGTACGTGAAGCAAGCGATGATAGGGGCTTCAACGGAAGTGGTTGGCCTGATTTCACTTGGAAAAATGGGGACATCTCTGCCTTACTTGGTCGGTCCTGCTTCCCGACTGACACGTTTGATCACCAATGCATCAGACGAAGATGTCCTGAATCCCTACCGCTCCCAAGGCATAGAGGTCACAATTACGTAAACCGAAGCGGTTGGGCTCTCGATCGTTCCGCTTGTTCCTGGCATCTTTCGGACAATGCGCGCCCTAGCAGGAAGTCTTCTCATTCGTTGAAGTCCTTCATGCGCTCGATTGCATTCCGTCTTCACTCGAGGAAATTTGTCATGTATGAATTCCGCTACGCAAAGGAACACGCAATAGCTCGAACCTTTCATAAGGCCTTCCGACTGGTAGAGAGGTGTTTGCTGCTGGGACTAATGGTCGCGGTCTCGCTTGAGGCACAACAGAGTTCTCCATCTGCGCCAGCGTGGGCCGGTGTCGTACGCACGGCTGCCGGTGAACCTGTGGCCGGAGCGAAGGTAACGGTATACACGGCGGCCGCTAAAGAGAAAATGACAGCAGTGACGGGAAGCGACGGAAGGTTCGCGATTGCCGACATTCGACCCGGACCACATACCGTGAGCGTGCAACTGCCCGGTCGAGGTCCGACAGCGTCAACTGGAGTGGATATTACCGGCATAGCAGTTGTGCTGACGGTATCCGATCAAAACGTGCTGTCGATTGCAGCCAACCCGCAAACTCCTGCAGCAGGAGTCTCGAACGGGAACCCGAGCACAACTTCGAATGCAGCCGGCGGAACAAGCGAGGAGAAACTCTCCAGCCAAAAGGTAAATGAGTTGCCGTTGAATGGACGCGACTTCAGCACGCTGTTGTTGTTAGCAGCCGGCACTATGACCGACGTGAACGGGCAGACGAATTTCACCCAGCAGTTCGCCATCAACGGACAGCGCGGCGTTGAGGCCGTGTTCGCGATGGACGGTGCGGATGTGAGCGATCCAGAGATGGGCGGGAGCACGTTCACGAATTTCGACGTGGACGCGATTCAGGAATTACAGTCAAGCTCGGGCTGGATGCCGGCGGACATCGGGCGCGGTGCGGCGGGCTTTACAAATATCGTGACACGATCCGGGAAAAACGGTTTTCACGGATCGTTCTTCGAATTCTTAAGGAACTCCGCTCTCGATGCGCGGAATTATTTCGATCACCCATCGATTGCGGAGCCGGGCAGAATTCCTCCATTCCGTAGAAATGAGTTCGGATTTACGAACGGCGGACCGGTCGTATTGCCGCATGTATATGACGGTCGAGACCGCACGTTCTATTTTGTGCAGTATCAGGGATTCAGGCAGGTGCTGGGAACGACCCAGGTCTTGGCTGTACCAACCGCAGCCGAGCGAGCGGGTCAGGACATCGTGAAGTACCCGGACGGCAGCACGGACACGCTGCAGGTACCGGTGAATCCGGCAATTGCTGCGGTGCTGGCCCGCTATCCACTCCCCAACCACCCAACCGGCGCGTATGGTGCGCGAACCTATGCTGCGCCTTCAAACGTGAACACGGACACGGATCAGTTTTCTATCCGCATCGATCAGAAAGTTGGCGCAAAAGGACAATTGTTTGGTCGATTCAATTACGACAATCTGACGGGACCGACAACAAATCCGGATCAAACGCTGCTCGATTCGAGCTTTGGCGTCCAGTACGTGGATCGGCAGCGGAACGGGGTCATCACCTATACGCGCACCGCGTCTCCGAACTTTCTCTGGTCGACGTCGGTGAGTTTCACGCGAACGACGCCTTCGTTTGTGACGCCGAACCACACCGATCCGGCCCTCAAGTTCAACGATGGTCTGTATGAGGCGTACAACAGCGCGGCGGGCTCGGTGATGTCAGCGTTCGGGAATTTGTTCCAGGGACAACTGAATTTTGCCTGGACGAGCCGGCGGCACGCGGTGAAGTGGGGGGCGGAAGCACGCCTTAACCGGGACACGACATACTTCGGTATAAGTCCCAATGGCGAGTACGATTTTGGTGGTGGAACAGTTTATTCGCCCGTTTTCATCCCTTCTGCGAGTGGACGGCACGACGTTAAGCCTGGCCAGCCTCTGCCAGACACCTTGAGCAGTCTGTTACTCGGGTATCCGTATGGATACACGATCGCAGTGGCGCCGCCCTACGCATCGGATGGCGCGCACATTGGGCCGGCGGCAATCAATCGGAATGACGTGAACGCCTACGTCGAGGACACATGGAAAATCAATCCGCACTGGACGCTCGAATATGGGCTGCGATATGAACTCTACACGCCGATTTCGGAGCGGGCGCGGCGGACGTCGAGCTTTCTGAATTCGTTCCCACCCGCCGGCGTTGGGCAGGAATATTTGATCAATCCGCAGCCGACTTATCAGACCGATTGGAACGGCTGGGGGCCTCGTGTGCAAGTGGACTGGAATGCGCCGCAGGCAGTGCATGTGCACATGGGCGGAGCGATCACGGTGATTCCGCCGAACATCTGGCAAGACAACCTTCTGACAGGGTCAACGCCTTACGTTGTTTATCCACGGGTCAACGCGGCGCAAAACGGGGAGATTTCGTATGGGTTCCAAATCACACCGGACGAATTGCCGCAGGTTTATAACGCCGCTGGCGTGAACGTGTTGGCCAGCGGCGATCCGAAAAAAGTGCCGGCGAACACGGTGATGGACGTAAATCGATACCAGCAAGATTTGGCAGCGCTGGCGCCGAGTCATCAGCTCTCGCTGCTGAGTCTGGCCGGGATCGACCGGCGCTTCGGCAATGGCTACCTGCAAACTTGGACGCTGGGGCTGGAACGGGCTTTCGGCGCCCTCACGGCCGATGTCGTGTATGTTGGGACATCGGCATTTCGACTTCCCAGAATGTCATATCCGAACGCGTATCCCGGAGCGAACTCGGAATTTGCGCGGTTTACAAACTTCGACAGCAGCGGAGCGGTAACGGGAGGTTTCGGATTCGAGTCCGTGCTGACAGGGACGTCGCACTCGTCGTACAACGCCTTGCAGACCTCCTTGTCGGGAAATGTCGGACACGGCGGCCCGTCATTGCAGGCAGGGTATACCTGGGCTAAATCTCTGGACGATGTCAGCGGCATCCTGGGAGGAACAGGGTCCACCGGCGCTGTGACGCTGTTTAGCCCACAAGACCCTTTCGATACGCAAGCCGAGAGGGGGCCGTCGAGCTTTGACGTGACGCACGCCTTCACGTTGAGCGCAGCCCAAGGCTTGCACTTCGAGCATTTGGGACTTCAGTCGGATCGAACCAAGCTGTTGACGAAGGGGTGGGAGTTGCTGAGCATCTCGACGATCACTAGTGGTTCGCCGTTTACCGTGTACTCGGGGATCCAGCAGACGGGTGCGGGAACGATTGGCGCAGACCGGCCGGACGAGGCCGGAACACCGGACCTTTCGAGCGCCGGCAGTTCAACGCGACCGCGCGACGACTATTTTGGGCGGGGCGCGAACAACGGAAGCTTCTTTTCGATTCCCATCGGGATCGCGGGCGGGACCGGACCAAACTCCGGGCGCTTTGGAACGCTCGGCCGTAATGCGTTTCGCGGCCCGGCATACTATGATTTCGATTTTGCGCTCATCAAGACGACTCCGATTGGCCACCGAGAAAGCGGTTTGGAGCGAGCGGACCTGCAATTCCGCGCAGAGTTATTTAATTTGTTTAACATCGTCAACATGGGGCTACCTGCGAACCTCATCGAGGGTACAGGGTTTGGCATGATCAGCAAGACCGCGGGAACCTCACGGCAAATTCAGTTTTCGCTAAAGCTCATCTATTGAGGCACGCCCTGCGGTGACTCCGGTTTATGGGGACAGAAACATGTTTTCAAGAGGATTCTGCGTTCGCCAACGTCGACGAATCACAGCTTGAACGCACGATCTCCTCTTGGAAACGACGAGCGCAGTTTATGTGTCGCTCGTGTCCGTCAGAAAACTGCCAGATTATGCGGCTTTTGACAAAAACGTCGATCGCAAATCCCCTACGTTTACGCCGCCTCAAAGCCATCCAGTCGTCGAGGCACGTAAACCATTGTTTTTCATTGATTTGTGCTGGTGCCGGGAGGGGGAATCTATTCCCACCATTTCCAAGAGCTGCGGGAGAATACCATTTAACTCGACAAAGTTCAATGTTGATGCGGGTCTTGCGCGCCTTTCGGCAAACTGCACGAAAACGACCTGGGGACAATTTCGGGTGATCTGGGGCGATTTCGGCAGACGTTTTACTAGGAAATCCTAGAGCAGAACTGACTCGGGATATGCGACCGGAATTCCCTTGGTCGAAGAAGTCTCGCTTGAGGCCAGGACGCAGCTCTTTCGCGGAACTGCAATGCGTGAGTACCGCCGTGAAAGAACAACCACGATAAGGAAATACAACGACTTGCAAGAGGCGGGCGGCCACCTAAGTCCTTGCTAGTCCGTACAAGCCAACTCATTTACGTACCGTAATCCGTACCGCGAAAAAAAGTCTCTCTGTTGCACTCAGAGCTACATCGGTCGTCACCCAATACAGGTTAACGATGTTGGTGA
>CAVYHM010000001.1:0-171055 GCA_963768265.1 uncultured Acidobacteriaceae bacterium | reverse complement strand
CCGACAATGGCGGAGGTTATCCAGGGACCGGCATCGCTGGCTTCACTCAGGGCTGGGACTCGATTCCGAGCGACGTCCACAGCGAGCCGACTCCGGGAGCGGGAAACTCGTTCTATAGCGGTCCGCAGTTTCCCAACGCTACGAGTGGATGGCTGGACTTCGTGGACTACGCCGTGAGCCAGGGCTGCCATACAGCGCACGTGCAGGCCTGGAACAACATGGGCCAGGCGTCGGGCGACGTGGCCTATGGGCCGGTTTGCTATGACACGATTGCGCCGGTCACTACGGCTAGTTTGAGCGGCACGTTGAGCGGCGGCATTTACATTTCGGCCGTCACTGTGACGCTGTCCAGAAGCGACAGCGGCAGCGGTGTCGCGGCAACCTACTACCAGATCGATGGCGGAGCTACTCCTGACCTACGCCGGTCCTTTCTCGGTGTCAGCCACGGGAGCGCACACGATTGTCTTCCACAGTACCGATGTGGCGGGCAACGTGGAGGTCAATAAGAGCACCTCGTTCACGATCAAGTCGCTCACGTCGACGTCGCTGACGGCTTCGGCGAATCCGACCACGTATGGCGTTGCGTGACCTTCACGGCCACCGTAACGCCAGCGTTTGGCGGTGCGGCCACCGGAACTGTGACGTTCAAGGACGGCGCGACCACTCTGGGTGCAGTTGCGCTCATCGCCGGCAAGGCTGCCTACACTACGTCAACTCTTGCGGCGGGCGCTCATTCCATTACCGCGGTGTACGGCGGCAGTGGCAACGATGTGGCCAGCAGTTCGGCCGCACTGGCGCACACAGTGAACAAGGCTGCAACATCGACCTTGATGACGTCATCGGTGAATCCGTCTTCGTTCGGACAATCCGTCACGTTCAAGGCGACGGTGAAGTCCAGCACGACGGGCACGCCGGCTGGAACAGTGACGTTCAAGGATGGTGCAACCAATCTGAGCACCGTAACTTTGCTTGCGGGAGTCGCTACGTTCAACACCGGTGCCCTGAGCGTGGGCAGCCACTCCATCACGGTTGTCTACTCCGGAAACGTTGACTTCCTGACCAGCACTTCAGCGAAGTTGACGCAGACGGTGAAAAAGGCGAACACCACCACGAAGCTGGCGTCTTCGCTGAATCCATCGAAGAAGGGCCAAGCCGTGACGTTCACTGCGACCATCACGCCTGCGTTTAGCGGGGCGGCGGGCGGTACTGTGACCTTCAAGGACGGAGCCACTACACTGGGTACGGGTGCGGTGAACACGGTCACCAAACAGGCCGTCTTCAAGACGTCGGCCTTGTCGGTGGCGACCCATTCCATCACCGCCGTTTACGGTGGAAGCGCAAACTTCAACGGTAGCATCTCCGCCGTGCTGAAGCAGGTCGTAAACCCCTAACGGGGCCTACTGTTTTGCGTGTTTTACTTGGACGATTTCAGGCGGACCGCAAGGCGGTCCGCCTTTTTCACCGCCGACATTGTCGGATGGCATCGGGGTGTCCTCCCTTTCACTTCGCGGCTCGAGTTCCCGTCAGGCTCACAACGAGAACGAGTTTTTTGATCCGTGCTGAGGGGTTGGCAATGATCGGAAAGTAAGCGTACGGTTGTGGCCGTCTAGACAGGCGCAAGAGTGGGAGCCATTCTCGTGAAGTGGACACTTCTGATAAGTGTCCACTTGGAGCGAAGATGGACACTTCCGAACAAGCAGCAGTCGTTGTCAGAAGCAAAGAAGCTTCGGTCGCGCCACTGCGGCAGCGGCGGAGCATCGCGGAGAAGCGACGGATTGTCGAAGAGACGTTGGCGAAGGGAGCGTCGGTGGCGAGAGTGGCGCGGGCGCATGGGATCAACGCCAACCAGGTTTTCAGCTGGCGCAGGCTGTATCTGGCAGGACGACTGGGGGGCGAAGCGGTGCGATCAAGTTGTTGCCGGTCAGGTGAGCGAGAGCCCAGCCGTCGCCGATGACGTCGCCCAGCGGTGAGCGCTCCGGCTCGACTTCCTGAGTCGGGCACGATTCACATCGAACTGCGGCAGGCGCAGGTGCGCATCGAAGGCAGCGCCGATCCGGCTTTGTTGCGCGTGTTGCTGGAGTGCCTGCGGGCATGATCGGGCTGCCGGCCAACACGCGGATCTGGATTGCAGCGGGAGTGACCGATTTGCGGCGCGGTTTCACCGGGCTGAGTGCGCTGGTGCAGACCAAGCTGGAACAGAGTCCGTTCTCCGGGCATGTGTTCGTGTTTCGCGGGCGGCGGGGCGATCTGATCAAAGTTTTGTGGTACGATGGCGATGGGTTGTGTTTATTCGCCAAGCGGCTGGAGCGCGGACGTTTCGTGTGGCCGCAAGCGGCGAGCGGCACGGTGGCGCTGACGCGAGCACAGTTATCGATGCTGCTGGAAGGCATTGACTGGCGGCGGCCGGAGCGCACTTGGGACCCGCAAGTGTCGGTGTAACGCGCGAGGTTCTTTTGCACAACTTTTTTTGCGCGGAGCAGATGGAACGAGCGAAGTTATCATGCGATACTGCGCGCATGTCAGTCACGACGCTTCCGGATCTGAACTTGCTTCCGGCGGAAGCGTTGAAAGCGCTGATCCTGGCGACAACATCGAGCAACTGCTCTGTCGCGCGAGAGCGAGATCGAGCATCTGAAGCTGCTGCTCGCCAAGCTGCAGCGCATGCAGTTTGGACGGAAGTCGGAGAAGCTGGCGCGGCAGATCGAGCAACTGGAGTTGCGGCTGGAAGATCTGGAATCGAAACCGCGCGGAAGAGCCCAAGCCAGCCGGAGAGCGAGTCTGCGGCCACGACACCTCCTTCGATTAACACTGCTGCGAAACCGACGCGTCGGCCTTGCCCGAGCATCTGCCGCGCCAAACGCACACGCATGAGCCGAAAGAAACGGCTTGTCCGGATTGCGGGGCGAGTTGCGCAAGCTGGGCGAAGATGTCTCCGAGATGCTGGAGTATGTGCCGGCCAGTTTCTTCGTGATTCGCCATGTGCGGACCAAGCTGAGCTGCACGAAGTGTGACCGCATCGTGCAAGCGGAAGCGCCGAGCCGACCGATCGAACGAGGCGTAGCGGGGCCCGGACTGTTGGCCCACGTGCTGGTCGCGAAGTATGCGGATCATCTTGCCGTTATATCGCCAGTCGGAGATTTACGCGCGCCAGGGGTGGAGTTGGAGCGCTCGACGCTGGCCGATTGGGTGGGCGGAACCAGCCGGTTGCTGGAACCGCTGGTCGAAGTGCTACGTCGCTATGTGACGGCCGCCGGCAAACTGCACGCCGACGACACGCCCGTGCCGGTGCTGGCTCCGGGGAATGGCAAGACCAAGACGGGGCGGTTGTGGACCTATGTTCGCGATGATCGTCCCGCGGGTGACATGGCGGCGCCAGCCGTGTGGTTTGCCTACTCGCCGGATCGCAAAGGCGAACATCCCGAGCGTCATCTGGAGAAGTTTCGCGGCACGCTGCAAGCCGATGCCTACGCCGGATTCCATCAACTCTACGAAAACGGCCGCATCCAGGAAGCGGCGTGCTGGGCGCACGTGCGGCGCAAGTTCTTACGACTTGCAACAGGCGCATGCTTCGCCGGTGGCGAGCGAGGCCCTGGAGCGAATCGGCAGCCCTGTACGGGATCGAGAAAGAGATTCGCGGACGGCCAGCGGAAGAGCGCCGACAAGTTCGCAACGCCCGTGCCCGACCCTCTGCTCGATTCTCTGCGACAGTGGTTCGAGGCGACGCTTCTCGAAGCTCTCGCGCAAGTCGGATACGACTGCGGCCATTCGCTACGCGCTCTCGCGCTGGGACGCGTTGCTGCGCTATTCGAACGACGGACACATCGAGATCGACAACAACGCGGCGGAACGCGCTCTGCGTGCGGTCGCTTTGGGCCGGAAGAACTACTTGTTTGCGGGATCCGATGCTGGAGGCGAGCGCGCCGCGGCCATCTACAGCTTGATCGGCTCGGCCAAACTCAACGGCCTGGATCCGGAAGCTTATCTGCGCGAGGTGCTGTCGCGCATCGCCGACCACCCCATCAATCGCATCGAGGAGTTACTGCCTTGGAACGTCGCCGCCAGTCTGCCGCCCGTAATCGAACCCGCAGCGTAAAAAATCCTGCTGCCCAGAAGAACTCCGCCCTGGTTCCCGCATCCCTGCCCAACATCGCGGAGTTGATTGCCTACGGCGAGATCACCATCGGCGTGCTCCGCCCAGTTGGTTGTGTCGCCACGGCCAGCGACGAAGATCGCACCCTGGCCATGCTCGTACGCCGCAGGGGCGAGACTCTGGCTCAGTTGCTCACCCGCCTCGATCAAGCCATCGACAAAGCACTCACCGAAGACATCTACACTGACGAAATCAACCCGCCTTGAGCCATTCCTAAACTCTAACTGCCACATCCTTCCTTCGCGGACACTTAGGATGACCCAAACACGTTGTCAACACGGTCTACTCCGGACGCTTACTTCGGAAAGGACTTCTTGGCTTTGTTTCGCAAGATTGAGAATTCACGTTCTACATTGTCTAGTAGGTTTCAGTCGCTGCGTCAGTGGGGCACTTCACGAGGACTCACATTCGAACTAGTACCGAGCAAACCGGGGCACTTCAATCAGACCCGTGAGGATTTGGTCAATCAAGTGAAAGGAATTTTCGATCAAACCAGACCGCGGCGGTGCGGAAGGCGAGCTGCGGCAGCGGAGCGCCACAAACAGTGCACGCTGTTTGCGTGCATGGCTAGCAGCCCGTGGCAGAAGTAGTTTTGTCAGTGCGCCGCGAACCAGATAACAATGGTGACGCCCACGACAGGTGACGGTCCGCACATCGGCGACGATGGGGTTTCTTGTTCGGCGCGCTCCAGGGTTGCGATCCACAACTGCAATCCCATCAGCAACGCTTCGGCCGAGTATCCCTGCCAGCCGCGCGGCGTCCCCTTTCCCGACCCCTGCCGCATCACCAGCGACAGATTGAATCCACCCAGGTGAATCAGGACCCGTTTATAAACATTTTCTCGCCCGCGCAGGTACACACGTCGCATGCCTCCCGTTTCATAGGCGTGGGCGAAACTGCGTTCCAGAAACTCTCCGCGGCGGCGCAGCAGCTGTTTCCCGTGCTCGCCGTGAATGCGCCGCCGGTTGCTGTACACCGCCTGCTGCGCTTCCGGCTTATTCTGCCAACGACGCCGTCCACGATCGGGTTCCGAGACGTAAGTTCGAACTTCTGCTTCCGCCAGCGCCGTCAGCGTGTCGTTGCTGTGATATCCCTTGTCGGTCACGGCTTCGATCGGACCTTCCGGATGCACTCGTTCCCCGACTTCTTCGTTATTCGTGGTGCAGGCCACTTCCGCGATGTGTTCCCCCGCCAGCGGTAAGGTCTCCAGAATCGTCTCGGTGTCGCCCGCCGCGCCGCCCGTCACCGTCACTGCCACCACCGCCCCAGTCTCCAGATCCACCGCATGCTCCGCCTTGTAGGCCAAGTGCGTGCGCCCGTCTTTCAACTGCGTGATCTCCGCCTCTGGGTCATGCGGATTCACCCAATCGTCGTTCGATCCCTTCTTCGCCCTCTTGCGATCCAACTTCGCCAACTGCTCTCGCGTCGGCGTTGCGATTCCCGATTCCTCCGCCAGTCGCCGCAGAAACTCTTCGTAGCCCTCGCCCGTATCCCGCCGCACAATCGAGCGCATGGCCGCGTTCGCTTCCAGCGTCGTGGCATCGATGCCTACGGTCTTGCCCTTGAGCAGCCCTTTCTCAGCTAGCAAATCCAGCACCCAGCGGAATACCGCTTGATGCGTTTCTATATCGATCAGCCGCCGGGTTCGTGAAATCGTCGAGTGATCTGGGGGCGCCTCGCTCAGTTTTAGATCCAGAAAATGGCGTAGTGCCAGCGAATCCGCCGCCCGCCACGCGATGCCGCGCTCGCCTTCGATCCCTTCGAAATATCCGATCAGCAGCAAGCGGAAATACCGCCCCGGCGTCAACGACGGACGCCCCATCGCCTCAGCGTAGAAGCGCTCACACTGCCCTTCCACGAACCCGTCGAACCCACGCGCCTCTAGCACTTGGTTCAACCGCTGGTAGAACGGATGCGCCACCGTCCGCGGCAACTCGCTGTGCGCCACCCAGAACTCTTCCTGCTGCGGCCCCTGCCTCCGTCGTCGTCCCATCGCCATGCCCGCAGTGTACGCACTCTTGCTGTGGACCACTCATCTTTATTGCCCAGACGAATCCAGACTTTCACCACGGACTGCTAGTTGCCCGTTTTCGACTCACCGGTGGTAGAAGTTCCAATAGATCGCATAGATCCCGGTGACAACCATTGAACATTGAACATCTTCTCAAAGCACTGAGGGCCGTTTGTGGGAGTCAGATAGTATTGGCCGGATGCAGTGCTGCTACTCCATCGGTTCGCTCCCGATGTCGCATCTACGGTGTTCGTGCTGTTTGCGCTAAGCCTCCATCCAGTGCCACCAAACACGCCGTACTCGATCGCGAGCGCGTCTTCATCTACAGTTTGTGCGGAGCTACCAGTCGACACGAAAGCGTAAGCGGAAGGATTGGTCGAGGGAAGAGCACTAGCCGGAATCTGCGTGACCACATTTGTCGCCCCTGTGTTGAGGGGAACTACATATACGGGAGGGTAGCCGTTCTCACTTGTAACGTTAGCGAAGAATGCATTACAGGCAGGAGCGTTCACTAGACAATTTGACTCTAAGCCATCTGGGGCAAAGCCATTCATTAGAACGAACTTCTCGATGTACTGTTGCTCCATCTCTACGCCGGTTAGAGGACTGACAGCATCTGCCGTAGTTGTGCGAAACTCCTCCTCGCACGTCAATGGCCCGGTGATCACGTAAACCAGGCCCTTCGTCGCGCCGCCGCCAGCGACGTAGTTTGCTATTGATTTTCTTAAGATCTCCCCGCAACTCGGGTAATTGGTGCAGACATCGCCGATGTCGAACTTCTCCACCAGAGCGATTGCCCAAGGGGCAGAGTTGCGCGATCCACAGTTCGGCGTCCAGGCTCCAACAGAGAAGAGATCGTCGTGGTTATAGTAATGCCGGAAGACCTTCATGGTAGGAGCACCGAGCTTAGAGGGTGCGCTCGAAACCATGCCCCACATCTTCACAAATCCTTTGTCGATCCAGTTATTGATGAGCACCTGCGTGGTCACGCAATCGATGTCACCGTCGCAATCATCGTCGTAGATGATGCTAACCGGAGCCGACACTAGCGGAACAATAGCGCATTCTCTCGAACACGCAAAGGAACCAAGAAGGCAAAGAATCCACAATATCGCAACTACGACCGGCAGAAAGTTCCTCATCGCAAGTTGTTCCTTTGAGAGTACTCCTATAGCAAATCGAGTGCACGGATTATCCTCGATGAGTAAGGGCCGTGCAACACTACGCGCGAATGCTGCCAAGCTAACGGCGGAGCCGTGGCGCTTCGCCGGTGCGAAGCCATTACGGGAGAAAGGAAGAGCCCTCTTCCAATTCTGCTTACCCACTACAGAGCCTGAATTCCCAAAACACAAAGCAAAACATCACACATCCTGCTCTCCTGCTCCCTCTGGCCGACACCTCAGTGGGCCTCGCCAGAGGGCTTCGAACCCTAGACTCTATAGCTGTCCCCGCTTAGCGCCAGGTCATTTTCCACAATGTAGTTTTTGTGAATATAGTTGGATAAAGGGCGGAAGACACTGTCCGTATGAATGGCTCTAGCCCGGTAAGGAAAAACGAATAGAATGCTGATTAACTGTCTTTCTCCTGAATCGTCTACTAGACAGTTATCATCAAAGTTAATGGGCAACAACAAGGCATCTTGCGGCCGGCGCCCGAGGTCGTTGATCTTCTTACCAACCGCTGCTGGAGTGTTAGCGTTCTCCAGTGCCTCGTAGAATCCATAGTCGATCCGACTATCTAAAAATGTCCCGATATGGTTAGGGCGGTATCCAAACGGCGCTGCGAATTCACCCGGCCACTCAGGGTAGACTTCTACCAGTTTCACATCGATTGGAACTCCAGAATGAAGTCGCATCATTTCCAACCGCCTCTGCAATTTGGAGCGCTTGACCTCGCTTAGATGAGGAGCTACGTAACGTTGGCCAAAAGAGATCATCTCGTCGATGAACTCTGAGTTGTTTCCTTCTTGTATGTTGTTCAAGCATACGTTAACCAAAAGGTTCCGGTACAGCCACAACTCGGCAATGGTTGGCATGATGATAATGCAGGCCAAGAATGCGGTACGGCACCATCTCCAAAGAAATTTGCAATGCGAGACATAGAAGAGGCACGCGATAAATACGCCTAGTCCATTCAAGAACACATGCGGGAGCGTCGCACCGGCCGAGAGCGAGGCGATCATCGGAACGGAGTAGGCAATGATGCCGATTGTGTTGTCATTGCCGCGGCTATCCGCTAGGCGTCTATAGATGTAACAGGCACACAAAAAGAGTCCGCCCAAGAACAATAGTATGTGGGGCGCCGGAATGATCGGAAGGCTGTCAGCCCCGCCTGCAGATGCAAGCATCGTGTCCAGTACGTGGAAGCGGTTCGCCGTCCAGAATATGAGGGCAAATGCACCCAGCAGCCCCGCACTCCATGCGAACGAACTAGCTCTGTCGCGTTCCGCGTCGAGCGAGAATATGCAAATGCAGGCAAATGCATGCGCCACGGCGATTTCCGGTGAAATCAGCAGCAGGATAGCTGTAAACACTACCGCGAAAAGGGCCGCGCAGATTCGCCACTTGCTCCCGCCGCGGTTGACTAGGCGTTGCACGAGCAAGATAGAAAAGATCGGGCTTATATGCCGCAGCAGGGCGCCGGGAGTCCCCATCGACACCAGGTCTGGATATGCTGCGCCCATCAGCAAGAGAAAAATCGAGGTTTTCTTCGTGGTCGGGTAGTCAATCATGTTGACCACAGCGAACAGCAGCCACGTGCCACAGAGGAAGGTTATCCCCCAGACGATGTAGGACGCACGAACGACATCCAGAGAGAATGCACGGCACAAGAACAAGGGAGCATAAAGGAAGTAAATGCCGAACGGCCACTCAAAGTCTACATATGGCGTTTTGCCTTGCAATAGCAGCCATGCCCGGTCGATATTATAGGAGGATTCCCCAAAGCCGCCAAACCTGCCCGCGAATGCATACATAGCCACGCAGCCGAGAAGCACCGCAAGTAACGACACAAACAGCACTTTTCGGGGAACCGGCTGGGATTTAGTGGCGGACTGAAAGAAATACCCATACCCCCCGTCCAGATTGCGCCCGACCCAAGAAAGACCGTCAACAAGATGATGCCCGCCCGATTGCTGTAACCGAAATGGTAAGACGTAGAAGCCGTTGGTTGCATTGGGACATAATACGGAGCCTAGAATACGACCGCTAATCCGATAAGTGCATAGAGGAGTAGAAAGTAACGCGTCCGGGTTGTCCCTAGGTCACGAGCCAGCATCAACTTATCCAAATCAGGCAACGCATCGGCCAAATTAACGGGCAAGAGCGACCACGATTCTCTGCTGCCTCCAGCGAAATAGCCGCAATTGACGTTCGTGTACTCAGCGCTGCAACACACTTCTTTTGCTACAGGAAAAGTTATGGCTATGGTGCAGTGCGAATCGGAATCGATGGTGTGAAAACAGTAGCCAGCCACGGAATATCGACAAAAAGTAGAAGGAGAATGACAGCCACACAAAGAATAACTTCGATCATGAGCAGCGGCTCTTTATAGAGCTTCTCCGGATTCTGAACGGAACTTTGCGGTACGAAGGCTAGGTTGAAATAAGTACACATCGTCCAAGCAACTAAGGGGAACGAAAAAATCAATTCCATCCTATAGCGGATGATGAAGGCGCCAAATAGCAACATGGCGAACGACGCATAAAAAACTACCGATTGCAGCAGGGATTGCTCCGTGTAGTGTTTGAAGGACTTGCGATACGAACCAGCTACCTCCCGGCTGCCTAGTTCCCGAAGTTCACTGAAGCGCTTTAGACCCATCAGATAACACCCAAGCATCCAATAGCAGCAAAGTAGAGAGACAGGTGGGACTAGTTGGGGCGCTACCATATACCAACCCAGCAACATTCGCAGAGGATTATTTACCGATTCGGATAGAACATCGAGATAGGCCGTATCTTTTGTACGGAGCGGGCGAATATTGTATACGCAGCCCATCAACCAAAGAGCTGCTTCTACAGCTGCAAACTTCGACGAAACCTGCATCGCAATGGCGACACCCACGACCATCATTGCGATCCATTGTACGTAGGCTGCCGGAATACTGACCAAACCTCGTGCCGCGGGACGGTCTCTCTTGACTGGGTGTAACCGATCGAACGGTGCGTCAAGAATTTCATTGATGACATAATTGCTGCAAGTTACGAGCGTAGTTGCCAGGAAGCCAAGAAACAGATTACGCCATAGATTGGGCGGAACTGAGCGAAGCAGACTAAGGGGAATGATGATTCCGGGAACCACAAAAATGTTTTTGATAGAATGATCGAGGCGTGCGATTCTCAAATGAGCGGCGAAACGCTGCCTCCACGTAGGAATCGCGCCCGCCAGTGCACCAGAAGAAACCATGACCAAAGATTCCTGTGTCCCTCCCCGCGTCAGGGTCGGGTAATACTTGCCCCATGTTGCTGGGCGGTGATACGAACGTTTTGCCTTCAATCAGGCTATGACAACGGGCACTTCTGGGGTCACCGCCCACGCTTTCCCCGTACTCGCATCTCCCCTAGTTTCGTTAAAAGGCAGAGCCAGTACAAAGATACCCGCGATGATCAAGAACCACATTTTAACACGCTCCTAAGTCCCGATGGTGAAGTGCGCGGGTAAGGTCGAAGCGGGATCCAGGCCGGAAGATCTCAAAGCATAGTTTGCCGTTCGGAGGGAACTTAAACTCCCACTACAAAGGACATGCACGGTACGGCCGACTGTCACGCGGACAATGTCATTTTCCTGAGGAGTAGCTGGGATCTCAGTGTGACTCTTGAAGAATCTAATCTCTGGGTTCTTGGGTCAGGAGGCAACTCACACCGCCAATGATGCAGCATGTTGGGGTTGAATTCCAAACCCCGCGCCGCCTCCGTAACCGAACCCGTGCCTCCAGCCGCGGCACCGCGGCCAACTTGAACTCCCAGTGAACTGCCTGCGAGACATGACTCGATTCTCCATTTATTGGATTCTGAGTCTCAACCCGCTGTCTCATTTTTCGGGGCAAGTCCACTGCTTTGACTGCCGGAACCCGCTCGGCTTCTGGATGCGGGTTTCCCTTCAACGCAACATTTTAGCGGAGGCCTTACACCGAAAGAAGTAGCCGCCGAATACCGACGAGCGAGTCGGAGATGCCGATTCCGGTTGCGGCCGAACCGGCGATGTATGGAACTATATACAGAGCGCAGCGTACGAATAGGTTAACCAAGGTGATTCGCTGGACAACCAGGCAGTATGCGATCGTGCTCAGCGCATAGATCGTGAGCCACTCGAGCACGCCGTAGGGTGCGGGAAGCGGAGCGCCGAAACTGGCAACGGCGTGGGGAAGAAGTATAGCAAGTACGACGGATGCAACCAAGACGCAGATGATGACTGCTACACCGGTCATGGCGGAGAGATTCCCCGCGGCGAAGGGGCGACCACGGTTTAAGTGGTGACGACGATCGGCTGCTAGCTCTAGAAGATCGATCAGCATGCAGGTGGCGGAAGTACAAAGACCAAACTGAAGAACGCAAACAGCGCCCCTACGATAGGGCGGAGCGGAACCGTCGAGTTCCAGACATGCCCAAGCAGCAGTGGGAGAAAAACGAGCGTGTTCTTGGCCCACTGATGAGGCTGAATTGCTGCGAGCCAAGCCTTTACCGGAGAAACACGGTCTCGGAACACCTTTGTTGGCACAACCCCTGCCAATCGGAGTCCAGATCTTAGTGCCGGGCTTGGGTTGGCCACCATCGGGTCGACGCATGTGGTCAGAATCGGCAGATCAGGCTTGGAGTTCCCGATGTAAGAGAAGGCTCCGCCGAACCGTTGCCGAAATGCTCGCAGCTTGTTTTCGCTAACGAGATTGTGGGAACCATCTGAGGCTAGGACACCCTGAAAGATCCTGTAGTGCTGCGCGACGCGTTCCGCGAGCCTGCGGTCAGCCGCGGTTGCTAAGAAAAGTGGACGCCCGGCGGCGTTCTGTTGCACAAGGTACTCAAGCAACGGCCGATTATACGGCAAGCTTGACACCTCAATCGTCACCGCATCGGTTACGTGATGTTTGAACGCCGCCTTCCCTTTAACGAGCCAGCGTGGGATCGAGAGGAGAGCACGCGGATTCTGACGAGCGAGAACCAGTACAGAATCCACAAGAGTGTCGGATTTGACCAGTGTGCCGTCGAGATCGACACAAAGCGGAACCTTTGGTGATCCGCCTTCGGCTGCCTTTAGCTGCGGTAGAACGGCAGCGGCGGGTGATTCCTCGTTCCGCCGACCTGATGCAATTGGCGGGGTCAAGGCAAAGTCCGTGCTCCATGGAATGAAAGGCGAGCAAAAGGATCCCTGCTGTTGGTCATCGAGGTTTCGACACGCATGCGCCTGATCACTGCGGGCAGTGTTGGCTCCACCGTTTCTCATGAAACGTCACCAGTGGCGATGGGATGCTTTTTATTCTAATCGACGCCGAGGTGCTCGCATCAGCCTTCTTGTCGGGCAGCAAATTCATCGCCGTCGACGATGGCAGCGCTTTCAGTGTCGTGAGGTCTGACCACTTTGAGCGGCCAAAGCGGATTGCACTGTTCGTCAGAGCACGTGTCACGAGTCGCTGAGTCAGACACACGCTGACGGAGGAAGAACCGTTTCGCTGTTGCGACCTTGCCGCAGACGCTCGAATCTGTCCTGCGCGCGGCGGAGGTGCGGTCGATCGCTGTCTCCTAGCGAAGAATCGGGTCGAGAAGCTCGGCTCCTCGGCTCCTGAACCACCTGCTCGGCCACGCCGATCTTTCGGACATTAGCCCTTCAGAAACGACAATCCATTTCCAGTAATTCGAGAGGATGTCGAACCACTCCAATTACCGAGTATTTCTCCGGACCCAACTGGTAGTAGATTTCGCTAGGAACGTAGCATTCGCAGATTTCCCAGCAGCTCCGTCGATCGTTAACCACATGGTCTCCAGTTCCCGGCTCGACCTCAGCAGCTTCAGATCTATCGGGACTTCACCTGTGGCTCGGATCTCAGTGAACACGCTCAGCGACATATCGATCCTATGATATCATTACTGAGATTGAACGAGACCATCGCGTCGGGAATCGGCGCCATCGGTGCTAATGTCTTCGCACTCTTCGCTCAAAGCCTTTTGGCGGGGCCACAGAGCTTGTCTGGCACTAGCAGTTGCTATCTTCTAGATGGCTGGCTGATTGAGCTACTCGTGCCAAATCAAACACCATCCATTTTTTTTTACGACCAGCGTGAAGTTGTGCCGTGTCCCGCGACAAACTTGGCTGTAACCCCTCATTCGGCCGCTCACTTCCGTACGGACAGGACTCTGAACGGTGAGCGGAATCCTAATGCAACGCCGTGTTCCCGGGCAAGATGCAACTCCAATAGTGAGGAACCCAGACGCTGATGGGTATTGAAATACAGCAGCAACGACCTTTGCTGACGATTGCGATCCCGACCTACAACCGGGCATGGAGTTTGAAGGACCTTCTTTCCATGCTTGTGAGGCAGCTTAAGGATGAGCATCGGGTTGAGTTGATCATCTCGGACAATGCTTCTCCGGATGAGACGCCGTCGCTTGTACAGGACTTTGTGGCTCAGGGGCTTCGCCTTCGCTACCTGCGGAATGCTGAGAATATAGGGGGCGATGCGAACTTCCTTCAATGTTTTGAGCAGGCCCGTGGAAAATACGTTTGGCTTTTCAGCGATGATGATCTGATCATTCCCGGTGCGATTGCCAAGATTCTCGCTTACTGCGAGGTGGGTGAATACGACCTTATTTGGGTAAGCGGCTATCCCTTTCGAGAGATTCACCAACATCGTGCGATTGAGGCGGGCGAGGACGCGATTACAATTTCAGATCCGAGGGAGTACGCCAAACGTGTCCACGTCTTATTCACGTTCATCTCAGGTAACATTATCAATAAGGATCGCGTGTTGGCCGCTAATCCGAGGGCATTTTCCTCTTTGATCGGAACGAATTCTTGTGCAACTCGGGTGGACGTATACAGCCTTAAACGGATTCGTGCGGGGACTCTACATCCGCGAGAAGTTGATTGCTGTGCGCGACAACAATACCGGAGGATACAAGCTTTTGCAGGTTTTCGGACCTACCCTGGAGAGGATTACCAAGAACTGGCTGAAGTCCGCCAGCCTGCGTGGGATTGTGATGAATGGAACGGTCCAGCGATTCTGGCCTCTAATGTTGCTCAGGTATAAGAAGTGCGCGAAAGACTTCGCTGAAGAAGCCGGGCCCCTAGCCGTCTTGACTCCAGTCTTTGGGGATAACGCTCGATATTGGGCCTTTGCTTATCCGGTTATCGTACTGCCGTCCTCACTGGCTGCAGCCTGGGTTTTTGCAGGTCGGGTTCTAAACCGTGTGGACAAAGCCGCGGGATTTCCCATGCTTAACTGTCGTGATGAGCCAAGTGGGAGTTAATCGGTCATTCGGAAGTTCGCTTGTGTAATCAAACCTCGATTTGTTTCAACTTCTTCTTTGTATCCACTTTCCGTCCCACGGTACTTCGCTTTCCAATGGCGAGTTCTTTCCCTGCCCTTTATATTTCTAATTAGTCATTACATTCGTAAGCGTACGCCGATGGCCGTCTGGACAGGCGCGTAATTGAGAGCCATGCTCATGGAGTGGACACCTGATCAGTGTCCACTTGGAGCGGAGATGGACACTGTGGCTGGACCCAGTCCAAACACGACCTACACCCGCTCCAGCGCACCGGGCCCATGGTGGTGAGGAAGGCGAAAAGAAACCATCCGTGGCGCCAACGCTACCAGACTATGCGAACACCGATTCCCAAGGAGCAGATCGGAGCGCCGTTCGTTGGGATGCGCACTTACGCTTCACCCTAAACTACAGCGCTTCGCTTCGATGCGCATCCCAACGACAACTCGACCACAAAAAGGGGGCATTTCTAATCAGTCTTGACAAATGAGTCAGAGCCATATTGCGGTTTGTCTCGCGAGAGGTTATTCTGCGTGATCCCCTGATCCATAACTCCCGCATGCGGTTCAGTTTGAGAAGCATCCTCAAGAGCGCAGCTAGGCTTTGATTCGGAGTAAAGACTCTGTGAAAAGAGACCAAAATGCAGATACAAGTTTGATAGACAGACGCTGCTTCATTCAGAAGGCGAGTCTTTTGGCGGCAGGTTCGGCTTTTGGATGCTCCCTGATGGGTTGCGATTCCGAGTTCGTTATACCCTGCCTGGGCCCTGCTCCGGCGCCGACACCTGTCTCTGGAATGACATACGTTCGGGCATCGGAGATCGGGCTGCGCCCTCGATTGCGACCTGAGAAACGGGCGCAACAAGCACTCGGGCGGAAGTGCCACTGACGATGGGCCGCGCAATCAATGCGGTGATGGCTGGCGCGAGCGCGGACAATCCCATCACGCTCATCATCGATGGGAGCGCGCTGATTTCGGGCCTGTTCCTTCCGGCGGGCGGATATTGGAACATCGCGGGACTGGGCTGCGGCACGGGATTTTTCGTGAAGACAGGCACCAACAACGACGGCATCCACAATGGCCCTCTCGCCGCGCAGTGCCGAACAATCCCGGGACCGCCAGCTCCCGCGCGAGGAATGAACGTCTCGCTCAGGAACTTCACGCTGAACGGCAACCAAGGGAACGGTTTTGACGGAAATTCGACGAGCGGAATCGCGGCAGGGCAGTGAAGACAGCTTGGTACTTCGGCATCAACCTGACGAACTTAGACAACATTGTTATTGAAAATGTGGTTGTGGTGAAGACCTCCGCATTCCACATACGGCTTTCGAATGTTGGCCATGTCGCGGTGTCCGGATGTGTGATGGAGAGCGATGGGTTGAGCACGGATGGGCTCCATTTTGACGGGCCGGCGAACGACATTACTATTTCAAATTGTGACTTCAAGACAGGCGACGACTCGATCGCACTGAACTGCCCGGAGGGCTACTCGGGCAACATTTCGCGAGTCGCAGTCACCAACTGCACATTCAATAGCCTGTCTCTGATGCGGCTTTATACGACGAATGGGTACCCTAACAAATTCAGATCGACACGGTGAGTGTGAGCAATTGCAGCGGCACGCTTTCAGAGGCCGCTTTTCTGATCGGCTTGACCAATGGCAGCCGTCCGAATTCCGTCGCCTCTTTGACCATCTCAGATTGCAGCCTGACCGCCCCCACTATACTCGGATCGCGGAAAACTTCGGGACCATCGTGCTCAGAAACGTTATCTTCATCCCGACCAATCAAAGGTTGTCTGGGTCTCACCCCAATTTAACCACGTCTGCGGGTTTTTGCGACCGTCCCCACTGTATGGCAATGTCACGTACGTTCGGATCGAGTCTCACTTTCGACAATTGCAGCATCTACCGAATCCGGAATATCCAAGTTGCCGCCGTGGATCCTCGAGAACAACTCGACGATCGAATATCTGGCGTTCAACGGGTTTGAGCTGCAGGATGCAGGAGTCTAGCTCCCCGATGCCAGAGCTGCTCGACATCGGGTTGGGATCAATCGGGGAATTGGTTCTGCACTCCATGGCAGCAGCAACATCCATGGCTCCCGTGTCAGCCGGGCGGATTCTCGAGCATTGGGACTGTTTCTGGGGCAGGAGTGCTGGCAACCGGCTGGGAGTTTCCCGATGCGGTGATGGCAGACGGAGTACCGTACATTTCGGCGAGTACGGGGTTGCCTTCAATAAAAAACAAAGGTCACATCGAGCCTTATCGGCAGCCTTGATTCGCGCCTTTTCAACGAGACAGTGTGCTCAACCTCCCGCATGGAGCAGGCGGTCTTCGGTCCGGCTCAAGGTGCAGTAGACAGAAAAGATCGCGAGGGCGCGCGCTTGCATTGAATTGCATGGCGATGGCGGCGTCGACTGTGACGTTCGCGCTGCCGTTTATACCAGGCGCCCCGATGACGATGGCGGTTATGCCCTGGCTGCCTGGAGTCATCAAGGTGACGCCGTTGGTAAACGTGTGGGAACCGGCATCATTCGCGGTGAAATAGTAGTCAGCCGGAAGGGCTGCAGCTTTGTCGGAACTGGTGAAGTGTATAGGACTGTTGATAACCGTGTCGCGGGTGCTGCCCACCATCGCGGTAACCGTAACGGTGAAGGGTGAACCTGCGGCCGCACTGGAGGGAGCGGCGATGTCCAGGGTTGCGTGAGCGCCGCAGCCCAATGTTATCAATCCCGCCATAGCTGCGCTCATCGCCCATCGCCGCGGCGCGGCCAGCAGACTGCATGGTCCACGACGAGCAGATTTGCCAGAACATCTCGCGTGGATGGGTACACAACCTAGGTTTGCGTTGGACAATTTTTATCCTCAATTTGCCCGCCGTCGCGTCTGACACGTCGGCCGACGGGAAACAATCACAGAACTTGCGGTGTGTCCTCTACTGTGAGGCGTCATGGCGGGGCTTGCCCAAACGGATGTCCATCCCCACCATGGGACCATAAACATTGATACCGTAGTTGATGAATTTCGGCTCGGACAAATAACCGTTCGATATATGCATATAGTTCATACCCGCCGAAATTGAATACCGAGTATCGAAGTGATAACGGACGCCCGTTCCTATGGTGTACGTGAACGTGAGGTCTTGTCCCTGGGCAAACAGCACACCCAGGGGTTCCTTCGCATCAATGTACCCGATGCCGCCGCGTTCGTCGAAATAGGGTACGATCCTCCACTTGCGGTGGACAAAATTCCGTCGGATACCGAAGATGAAAGCAAAGTATCGGGTTTCGGGTCCCCTTGGAATGAGTGTGATGGAGCCGCTAAAGGTGAAATCAAAGTTGCCGCGTAAAATCCAAGGCCCTCCAACATCGTTCACGTGCCAGCGCAACGAAGCAATCACAGGCACCAGGGTGTATTTCAGGGGTGTCATGTTATAGCCGCCGCCAACGGCAAAGTCGTACACAAACGGAATGTTGACGGGATGCCATCCCGTTTCAAGTGCGAATTCGAGACTATTCCTGTTATAGACGCTTTCATGGGACTCAGTCGGTTTCGAAGGGTGTACGACTTTAGCTGGTGGCCTTGAAGACTCGCCCGCGCTCTTTTCATTCTCTGGGTTCGGTCGCTGCGATTGAGGCGCCTCCGACTGGGCCAATCGTACTGGGGTAGAGAACCAGTCGGCACACGGAGTCGTTGACGCGCACAATTCCGTGAGAACAGTAGAGGGTTCCAAGGGTAAAATCTGGGCGGGAGCTCTGTTTGTGGATTCGGCTTTGTTCACTATCGCCTCGTGCCCAATCGGGGTTTGCTGATCCGCATTCGGCTGCGGCCGGGATGCAGTTGACTGAGCAGCGGTGCTCGCCACAAAGTCTGTGGCTAGCAATAGAGCAGCCAGGCGAAAGAGCGCACGTACTCCCCGGCGACCCGATCCGGTTCGAGGCTTCAGCATCGTCGACTTCCATTAGGCACGATGCTGGTGGTGCCTTTCGGATGCAACGGCCGATGCCATTTCTTCAATTCTATGAAAAGACCAGTGCTCATCGACATGAAGTACGCGGATTCGCGGGCAGCCAGAAGTCCATTAGGATACAAGACGTATGTGGGATGGCGTCAAGGCGATCTTTCGACAGCGAGTCTGCCAATCGGTAACGACTTTCAGAATTCCGGGAGCTTGCTGGAAGGTCAATGCACTTCCCTTGCCGACCGCTACCGGACTTTGCCGATCAGTCAAGTTTCCCCAGTTGAGGGGTATGCCCGAGTCGCCTTCGAATGACGGCCGTCAAAACATCAAATCGTTTCTCGCCGAGAACATAACCTAGGAAAAAATACATATGGAATAGAGGGTACCTGGCAAAGCCCATTCGCCCGTAACCGCGGTACAACCTGTAAAACTCCGCCACGGGTAGGGCCAACTGATCCCTTATGTAGGGATAGAAATAGTTGGCGTAATCGTGGATTACATCTTCCACCACGTCAATTCCCGTTGTGTCCTTGAGATTTCGAATGATTGACAACGCCCCGCTGATCATCTTGAGGCGAGCTTGCGGGGTATAACTCCCGGGGATGTACTTTCCCTTTTCTTTGGCACTGCGTCCGAAGTCTGGTTTGCCCGGTCGGCAGAGTACAAGCACTTTAGGGGAGCAGACTGCTGTCTTGTCGATAAGAACCCTAGCCGTCAAATGCAACTGATAGTACAGAGTGCCATCAAACTTGGCGGTTGCAGCGGCATTTGCGCTATCGCGATGAACGATGTATCCGGCGATGACACCGGATCGGCGAAACGCAAACCGAATCGAAGGGACGCCGGCCGGGAATTCTTTTTCTTCATTGAAATAGCGAACTTCCTGGTTCACCTGCTCCGGCGTTTCGTCGAACCACGCATAGCTTCTCAGTACCAAGCCACAATTCGGGTAGCGTTGGATTACGCTGGACGCATTTTCCAGTGCGCCCTCGCACATAAGGTCGTCATTTCCCATAAAGAAGCAGAACTTGCCCGATGCTTTTTCGACGAGATTGCGAATGTTGCCGTCGTAGCCAAGGTTTTCATCATTTTCGAAATACCGCAGCACTCCCGGGTATCGCGATTGGAAGTCACGGATAATGGCCGCGATCTGGTCACGCTCGGGAGACATGTCTTCGCAGATGACGACCTCAAAGTCGCCAAAATTCTGCGTAAGAATTGACTCCAGGAGGGGAGCGAGATGGTGCGCCCGGTTGAAGGCAGGAATACAGACGGAGAAAAGCTTACGAGGCTGGATCACGCCTTATCCCATGAGCCGGTTTGGGAATCAAAAATCTTGATGGGCTTTGCCGGAGCACCGGCTGCGATGGCATTGGAAGGAACCACGCCGCGAACTACAGAATTTGCGCCGATAATCGCGCCACGGCCGATTGTAGCCGGACCGATAATAACTGCGTTATCGCCGATCCACACATTCTCGCTGATGACAACAGGCCCCCCACCTCCTAACAGCCGATGTGCAGGGGGTTCCTCGGGGCTGCTCTGGTGTTCTCCGCGGTATATTCCATGATTGTGGTCGGAGAGGTATATCCTGCTGCCGAAAAGGCAATGATCGCCAATTGTGATGTTCGCTATCGATGAGATGTGGACTCCATCGGAAAAGCAGACGTGGTCGCCAATCGTGATCCGCGGATTGAAACGCTGCGACTGATAGGAGGTGACGGCCTCCAGCCAGAGATTGCGCTCGGCGTATACATTCTTTCCAAAGGAAATGTAGCGTCCGCCGATGACCCGGCAACCGGGCCCAAGGTACAAGCCCGGAGCCTTAAGGAAGGAGGCCATGATAGAGCTAGTCAGACCATTCCAGGACCGACGAGCAATAAGCAACAGCGCTATTCCAGCGGGATTCGCTTCAAACCGTCTGGAAATACCGGTCCGAATTTTCGTCATTGTCGAGTAGTTTACGATGGAGCCTCTTTCAATTTTAGCTCACGGGACGGTGCCGCTGGGCATTATCGTGACACAATCCCCAAACGCCACGCCTGAAGGTGCGAGCGAAAAAAGATCCTATCGAGAAAAATCCGTCGGATGTACAGAGTATTGTGTTTGGGAACCCTCAAATCTAGGGAGTGTATAATCCCAGAACGTCCGGAGCTCTGCAAGTGCGCTCTGGCCGACAGCGAAATTGGATGGATACCCTCGAAAAGGAAAAGCCTCTCTTTGGCAGCGCAGGCGGGTCACATCCGCTGGCTAGATTTACCGATCAGCGAGAAACTTACGGCCCCCACGTTGTCGAACAGCTGGTTCGCAAGCTGAAAGGGATCGAGCTTGTGCTTGACCTGGGAGCAGGCTCCGGCAGAGATCTGGCGATCGTTAGACGGTTTCACCCACAAGCCAAACTCATCGCCATCGAAGCTGGTAAGGAATATGCGCAGTCCTTGGCGGGTAAAGCCGACGAAATCTCGATAAAGAATATTGAGCGCGACTCTTTGCCACTTGCAGACTGTCGAGCCGACCTCATTATCGCGAATCAGATTCTCGAACATACCAAGGAGATTTTCTGGATCTTTCACGAGGTATCCCGGTCTCTGAAGGTAGGCGGCCATTTTCTCTTCGGAGTTCCTAACATCTGCTCACTCCACAATCGCTTGTTGCTTTTGATTGGGAAGCAACCTACGCAACACAAGGTTTGCTCGGCGCATGTGAGACCGTTTTCGAAAGCCGACACGCTGGCTTTTTTGAACAATTGCTTCCCGGGAGGTTACGAACTCGCTGAATTTCGGGGAGCCCAGTTCTATCCGTTCCCGGGGCCGGTGGCGCGGTGGCTGGCCAATCTATTTCCGACCTTCGCATTTACGATCTTCTTCATGATTCGAAAGAAAGCCGAGTACCATGGTGAGTTCGCCACGTACCCAGCGCGGGCTCAGCTCGAGACAAATTTTTGGACCGGCGATGTCCGATCGGGCTCTCAGTATTGGTTGTAGCCGGACTGAACTCGGTTGGGACACCGCCCTCGATTGCCGTCTCGCCGCCAGCAGTGGCATAGCTTTTGACAGATCCTCGGGCCACGACTACGGTGGCTGCATGCCAAAATGGGAATCATGCGCAATGTAATTCTGCCTTTGCTATCTGGAAGCGCGCTAGTTGTTGGTTTGGCATGTGGGAAGACCGTGAGTAACCCATGTGGGAAAACCCTGAATAACACTGCTCAGACCGCAACAATCGTTCAAGCGCAGCCGGGCCAAACGGTTAAGGACGCAGTTGACGGTCTTCCGCCGACAGGAGGAACGGTGTGTTTGGGACCTGGGATGTGGAACAGCGGCTATGACTCTACAAACTTCATAGCAAAGCCACACGTTACGATTCAAGGCTCAGGCATTGCCGGATTCAGAGCGGATTTCACAGCAATGTCGGGAGGGACTATCGTGCTCGGGCACTTGGTGGCATCGTCCGGAGCAGATTATTTTACGGTCCGAGACCTCGGCGTCGACGTTGGTCCGGCCTACGTCGATGCACACAATGGTGGCGTGGCAACAGATGCCCTTGCGATCGTCAATAACGGAGCGGTGGTTGGCGCTCCGCAACTCGAGTCCCCTGAAATCGAAAACGTCTCTTGCCTCGGCTACAGCCCAACTGCCCCTGATCACTGCATGCTGGTTGAGAACGTGAATCACGCCTATGTGCACAATGTTGTCACGGTAATGAACTTGCATGGTTTCGTTCTTAAAGGAACGAACTCCGTTGTGGACGGAGTCTTTGCAAGAGGTCATAGCATTGATTCGGTCATCGTCAAGTCGGACGACTACGCGCCAACCTCACAGGACAATCTCTCGAATATCACAATAGAGCCGCTCTTCCACCCGGGCGACACCAAGGGTATTAGCGTTATCGGAGTGGCCGCCCCCATCGCAGGAATAACCATCTCCAATGTCCAAATCCATAGTCCACTCGCGTGGGGAATCTATATCCAAGGTGTAGACTCCACGACATCTGCGAGCAACATAGGCCTTTCTAACATCTTAATCGGCTATGAGGGCGGAAGTCCCTCCAGCGAGTACTGCATGCAATTCGTGCAGCACGTCAGCGCCGTGAAGATCAGCAACCTGAGTTGTTCGAATATGTGGGCAGGTATCGCTCCTTATCTGCCAGCACCGGGCGCCTTCAATGACTTTACAGTGACGAACTCGCAGTTCTCGAATATCGGGACCAATGGCATTGAAACTTATGGTGCATGGAGTGTTCTTAACACCAGTTTCGAATCAGTTTTCGGCAACGGCATTCAGGCCGATTCCGGAGTGACGACGGTTTCAGCGGATACGTTCAGTAACATCAGAGGGAGCAATATGTACTCAGCCGGTGGAACCTTCGTGGTTTTGACACCCCCGATGTTTGGATCGCAGCTCCGCCAGCATCGTCTCGTCTCGTTCCGTTCCGTTGGGGATATCTTCCCGATTGGAGACATGTTTAGGCGCGGCATAATCGCCCGCCGCCACTAGCCGTTGAAATCAGGGCGAAGCATTGACCTGAAAACGAACCCTACAAGGGCACAGCGTTTAGCGATTCGTCTTAGCCCTGATTGCGAAAAAGATCGCCACTTCTCGCCGCAGCACATTCCGTGGTTCGGGTGAACCGAAGCACGGACAAGCGCTGAATCGTTATGTCTCAGTTCTGCCACATCACGCCCGGATAAAGGCTCGGAATGCGGCTGCCACGATAGGCATTTCCGCCAAGGTTACCCGTAACCGTCATTTGCCACACAACCTGCGGAGTGTCAGCTTGAGTCACCTCTATGATCAGCGACTCGTAAGGGTTGAACGCCCCGGTACTATCGAATTGGTTGTAAGGCTCGCTACCATCAAATTCCACGTTTCCGTTGTCCAGAACGCCAATGCTGCCTCCCCAAAAAGTAAAGTAGCCGGGGGGATACTGCCACTGCAAGCTGGCAACATTGGTACTCTCGTCGATCTGAAAGATCGTACCGCGAGAATAACAAGGCGGTGCCGTGGTAGACGACCCGCAGGAGACACCGTTGGAATCGATCCGAAAATTTCCGTCGTCGAAGACGGCCAGCGTCGTTTGGGAACCGTTCGCAGTCACGATACTCGGATTATGCTGCCCATAGAACCACTGACTCGGATCCCCGCCCAACAGTGTAAAGTCTCCGTCTTGTCCCAGTCTCCATAGAATGTTGCCCGAGCCGGTGCCTTTGGCGTAATCGATCTTGAGAATCCAGCTTTGGCCGCGCATGGAGAGCAGCAAATTGCCATCCTGGGTGTAAACGAGGGCATTGCTGTGAGTCCAATCCGGCAACCCAAAGAGATGTCGATTTATGTCTAAGTGATCGAAAGCCGACCACGCCCATACAACGTTTCCGGCAGGATCGATATCCATCAGGACATCTCCCTGTACGTCCAGGGTTCCATAGCCCTCCGCGGACACGCTCTTTGTAATCTGACCAAGCGCAATCCAATGTCCATTGGGAAGAACCAGCATATCGTGGTGCAGGGCGTCGAGGGGAGGGAAAACATAGCCGTGAGCCGCAAGCGATTGATCTATTTGCTCGACGCTGACGTAGCGAATTGTCTTGCATGCTAGGTCAACCTCCTCCAATCCTGCACCACGCATGAATATGAAGTGGCCGTTATCCATCGGTTTGAAGGGGATCGCTTCGCCGGGGCAGTACCAGATAACGTTGCCATCAAGATCAGTAACCACGCCCTGCAACGCGGTATTGACGAGGCTGAGCATTTCCACGCCTCCCGACGGTGAAGCCGTTGCAGAAGTCGAAGTCGGGCGAGTGACAGTGACTTGAGGGAGGAGCAGAGATGGAGGTATCGCACCAGTGGTGAATGTCCGATCCTGATCGACCCATGAGCCGCCTGCCCATTCCACGTGCGCGCGCATATGGTACACGGTCTTCTGTTTCATGCCGGCGACCAAAATGTTGAGCACTTGACCGCTGCCAGAGTCGCTCACTGCATCCCCGCCAGTTATAACGGAAGTCTGGCGGCCGTAGGTGGTGGTGGGGCCAAACTCAACCCACGCGTTCAATCCAAGGTGAAAAGGCTTGATGCTGTATTGCGCAACCAGCGGGTGCGAGGTAGGAGAAATCGCCGTGACAGGTTGGGTAAACTCGACCGTCCCACAGCCAAGCGATCCAAGCGTCAACAGAATCACGGCAGCGGAGCACAGTGCTCCCCGCGAGAGCTTCACGTGAGCCTCCATTCGTACGGTAAAAAACTCAGGGGAAAGCATTTTTCTAACTACCGATGCTCTTGTCAAGTGGTATTTTGGGGCATCCCCTCACGAACCACAGCACTCGTTTGGCTGACTGGCGTTCAGCAACTTGCGTACCCTGGCAGTTGAGCTTTCCCATGAAAACAGAGCCGCGCGCGCGCGGCCTCTCTCCCGAAGTTGCTGGCGTAATGAAGTGTCGTTCACAACTTGCTCCATTGCCGCTGCGATCTGCTCCACCGATCTCGGATCCACGAGCAAGGCCGCGTCTCCCGCTACTTCGGGCAGGGCAGTGACGCTTGCGGTCACGACGGGAGTGCCACAAGCCATTGCTTCCAGCACGGGAAGACCAAAGCCTTCGAAGAGGGAAGGGAAAATCAAAGCCTCGGAGCCGCGGTAGAGGGACGGCAATTTTGTTTCCGGGACCAAGCCCACGAAATCGACACGCGGCCCCACGCGGTGGGTTTCTATGAAGCGCTTAAGATCGACCGTGGGCTCGCCGGTGAAGACGAGATGTAGTCGCGGATCGAGACAGGCTTTCGCAAAGGCCTCCACGACCCGCAATTCGTTTTTGTGCGGCCTGCGGTTGCTAACGCACAGGAGGTAGGGAAACGGCAATGCGTATGAATTGCCTTCGGGCTTATAGGCGGGGTCAACACCGCACCCAACGTTGTGAACCTTTTCGGCCGGTGCTCCGGACCAATTGATTATTTGGCCACGCGTAAACTCCGAAACAGTGAGGATGAGGCTGGCGCGACGACACGCCCGCTTCATGATCGTTGCATAGTAGAGGCGAATGGAGGGGCCTCCATTCGCCAGGAAGAAAATGTGGCCGAGGTCGTGAATTGTGAAGACAAAAGGGCAGGGACAAAAGAGCGGCGTGTTATAGCCTGGAGAAAAGAAAAGGTCGTTGGGAGTCAATTCTCCAAGAGCCCGGGCCAGGAACCAACTATCCAGTGGCGCGGCAGGGTTCGAGGCCAGTGGAACTGGACAATACTTGAGTCCGGCAAGGACGTGCCGCGCAAAGCGACCAATGCCGTGGTCGCCAATCCATCGCTGATCCGCATAGATCATGGCAGGCTACCGCAGACTCTGGCACCAAAGCGTCGAGGTCCCCACGCTTGACCGAGCGCCTTGCATTCGGGGCGATCATCCACTACGGCACCACCACGGCCAGGGCGACAGCGGTCAGGGCCAGCGCCGACGCGATCTGGCTCCAGTCGCGCAGTCCGCGTACGAAGGCGCCAGTGGGAAGCTTGTAGGGCACAACGATCTGATCGCCAGGGTACAGCCTTAGGCGGCTGAACTTTGCGCCTGTGAAAGGCCCATTGACGCTATTGGCGGCCACCACGACCCCATTCGCGCGCAGCACAAAAGCGTGGCCGAAGTCGGAATGGGGCCTTCCCTTACCCGCCATTTCGATGTATCTCCCACTGCTCATATGGGAATCGAAAATGAACGACCCGGGGTTGTAGACGTTGCCTACGACCGAGACGGTGGAAGGAGGATGGGGAATGGTGAGTCGATCGTCGTCTTCGAGTGCTACGTCGGGGAAGTCGGTAAGCTGCTTATCGGTGGGTTTAACGGGCAGCGCAACTCGTCCGCTCGCGCGAACCTCGCGAAGCTGTGAAATCATTCCTTCCTGGAGTTGCGCCAGTTGCTGAGCATCGCCACCGGAGGCGGAGGCAGCGATGGACAGACTGGTCTGTCGGATTTGCACCTCCATGTCGCGAACCAGTTCGTCTAGGCTCTTCTGTTGCTCTCGACGCGCTGATTCACGGGTCAATTGCGACCCATAGACATAAGCGTTGGGCGTCAACCCGCCGGCGCGGCGCAATACGGAGCGGAGAGTTTCGTCGGGTTCGAGTTCATACACACCCGGGCGCCTCACCTCGCCCTCGATGATCACGTACCGACTGCGCTCGGTCTGGGGGACACTGATGTCCCGTTGAGAAAAGATAGTAACGATATCGCCCGGCTTGAGCTCCAGATTGCTCTCCTCGTCGTCCTCGAGGATTGCTTTCCGAGGACTCATAAAGAGGAGCTTGGAGGTAAGGTCGATGGGATTGACGCGCTGGATGGTCGCATAGTCCCAGTTGATGCCCGGAGCGTAGCGTCGCAACTCGTCAGCCACACTCCTCACAGTTCTTTCATTGAAGGCATTTTCTCCGTACCGCCGAGAGCGTTCCTGGCTGTTTTCTGGTGGTGTGGTTCCGGCGGTTTTCGAGGCCGGATTGGCCGTATTCTCGGAAGGCGCCTGCTCGCTGGGCGTGCAGGGGACATACGTGATATCCGTATTGTCGGGAGAATTCAAAGTATCCGGCGTGGTGTCGACGTTGGGGGTGGCCGTGGGGGTGCCGGGCGTGCTGCCCGGAGCGGGAGCGGCGGGCGTGGCGGCATTGGTCGATTGCCCACTGGGCAGACATCGAAAATTACGCAGGGGTAAGATCGGATACTCGGTAGCCCGGCCATTGACCATAGCGGCACGGTCCAGCCAGTAACGGCGAGTGAGCATCGCCTGAGCATCAGGAATCAGGTCGCGAACTCGCATTCCCGGTTTCCACGGATAACGACCGGGATTGGCGACATTCCCCCGCAAGGTGACGGTGTCGTCAAAACGCGAGATGACGGAAAGCACGCGAACAATGTCGCCATCTTCGAGGGGCAGCGCCCGGGATTGCTCGTCGTAGGGAAACTCCAAAGTCTTGCGCGCCTGGTGATCGACGAGGCGGTCAACCGTAACCTTACCGGTGTCGGCAAGCGTGCTCAGGTCGCCGGCAATCTCAATCAACTCGCTCAACGAGGAGCCCGCCTTCATTTCGTAGATGGCTGGCATATTCACCGAGCCTGAGATTGCCACTAAAGGGCCAACGTGAGGGAAGTAGAGAACATCGCCTGGCTGCAGACGGACATCCTTAGACTTGTCGCCCTTGACCAGCAGATCGTAAAAGTCGAAGTCTGTGATGGTTGCGCCATCGCGCCGCACCTGGATATGCCGCAATGATCCCAGCGGCGCCGGGCCGCCGGAGGCGAAAACGGCATTGACTAGCGTGCTGAGCGAACTGATCGTGTAGGTTCCCGGGTAGCGGGCGTCGCCAACGACCAACACCTGGATGGACCGAAGCCGACCGACGTTGGCAGTGAGATTGAAGTTCTTGAAGATCTTCGAAATCTCCCGTCTTAGATGCTGCTCCAGGTCCCCATAGTGAATGCCGGCTACGGAAATCTGCCCCACCTGGGGAATGTAAATCTGGCCCGCGCGATCGACGGATACGCGCAAATCAGCCTGAATTTGACCCCAGATCCTGACCTGCAGTTGGTCTTCTGGACCGATGATGTAGTCGTTGGGCACCTGTAGCAGGTCCATGGGAGCAAACGTACTTGGAGGTTGCTCGAACAACGACTGACCGAACAGGGGCAAGGGTCGTCCTACGGTGTCGGCAACCATTTGTTCGAATTCAGTTTCCGGCCACGGGATGGTCTTCCGCTGCCGATTCTGGGAGGGATTGGGCGGTGGTGTGTGAGGAGGGGTCTGACCCGTGTCGTATGGTGCTCTCAACTGCGGGAGGGCGCTGGGTGAATCTTGTCCTTGCTGGAGGTTGAGGCTCTGAGATTGTGCTAAACACTCGGGGCTCTCCGCCTGCGAAGGATCGGAGCAATCGAGCTCCACTCTCGGAGTAGTGCCAGTTCTGCGGAGAAGGGTTCGGGATTTGCGAAAAACACATTCCAACCAAAAGAACCTGGAACAACGCAAGCAGTCGTAATTCTCGCATCATAGATTCAGGACTCAGCACGGCCTCGAAACTCAGCATCCAAAGATGTCATTCTATCAACTACCCGATCCAGACGTGGCGATATTGCTCGGATGCATTGTCAATTATCGGTTCTCGAGGCTCCAGACCCTAACCACGATCGATGCCATGGCGTACGGCCGAGAGTGCACAAAAGTCGAATGTGCCAATCCGTTAAATGAGAAGTGTTTCTTCCGCGACATCCTAGAAGCGCGGGCGAGCGAATAGCCTTCGCTCACGATGCCTCCAAAGAACGGATGGGTAAGAAACCTGCAATCAGCGCGTACATAGCCTCTTCATACTCTTTAATTTGTTTCCGGGTGAACTCCGCCATGTTTCCTCGCTTGCTTCCAAGCCCGGTACCACGCCATCGTCCACTCCAGCGCGGCTCCGATCTGAGCCTCGGTTGCCATCCCAGGTCGATGCGAGCGCGGCTGGCATCCAGTCTGAGAATATGATCCTCGTGCACGCTGGGAACCGAATCACGAATCCAGGACGCGCCGTTGCCCCACATCTGCACGAGTTTGGTCGCGATACGCTCGACCGGCCAGATGTCCTCATCACCCGGTCCGAAGTTGTAGGCGGCGGCGAACTTTGCGCGCTGGGCGAGGAGTTGCTGAGCCAGCATTATGTATCCGTACAGGGGTTCGAGGACATGTTGCCAAGGACGGATGGCATTGGGCCGCCGGATCAGAGCCGGGTCGTCCAGAGTTGAATCCGCGGATCAGATCCGGAATGAGCCTGTCCTCGGACCAATCACCTCCGCCAATGACGTTGCCAGCGCGCGCTGTAGCGAGGGCCACATGGTGTTCGTGCAGGCGGTCGAGCGGGAAAGAATGAGCTGCGGTATGCCGCACTGACAATTTCCGCGCAGGCTTTGCTGGACGCATAGGGATCATACCCGCCTAGCGGGTCGTTCTCCCGATAGGGCCAAATCCATTCCTGGTTCAGGTAACACTTATCGGTGGTGACACATACCACGGCGCGCACGCTTGGAGTCTTGCGGACAGCCTCCAGCACATGCACCGTACCCATGACGTTCGTGGCATAGGTGGCGACCGGATCTGAATACGAGCGGCGAACAATCGGCTGCGCCGCGAGATGAAAGACTACTTCAGGCGCAAACTCGGTCATGGACGGCTTGGAGCTTGGCATAATCGCGGACGTCGCCGCGAACATCGTCCATGACGGTACCGATGGCGGCTAGGGTGAACATGTTGGGTTCGGTGCAGGGGTCGAGGGCATATCCTCGAACCTGCGCACCCAGCCTGCTCAGCCAGAGCGCGAGCCAACTCCCTTTGAAACCTGTGTGACCGGTCAGAAAAACGCGCCGTCCGCGCCAGTTTTTCACCACCTCTTCCAGAGTGCCCTCCCGCCGGCCACAGCTGTTCGCCTTCCCCGCTTATCTATAAGAGTGACCATTTTGCGGAATCAGCGATGCCGAAGCCTCATCATAAGCTATCCGCATAGCAAACCGGTCCCCGCTGCAGCGTGAATGATATGATTTTGAGTACCTTCGCGCGAACCTATGACGAATACTGCGGCCCAGCTTCGCAGGCAGATTTTGGACTTAACTGCCCGATATTGGCTTGAATCATCGCCACTCGGGAGATTTCATCCCCGGGGTCTCGCCCATCCCAGTATCCGGGAAAGTGATCGACGCAGACGACGTGAGCGCGGTGGTCGATTCAGCTCTCGACGCTTGGTTTACGACGGGCCGGTTCGGCGAAACTTTCGAACGGAATCTGGCGCGGTTTGTCGGTGTCCGGTCTGCGTCACTGGTGAATTCGGGCTCTTCGGCCAATCTTCTTGCCCTCAGTGCTCTGACATCGCCGAAACTCGGTGACCGGCGGCTAAACCCGGGAGATGAAGTGATCACCGTCGCCGCGGGCTTTCCGACCACCGTGAACCCGATTTTCCAGAATCGCATGGTCCCTGTTTTCGTGGACGTCACGGTTCCCGGGTATGAGATCGATGTACGCCAGCTTGAAGCGGCGCACAGTGACCGAACTAGGGCGGTGTTTCTCGCCCATACTCTGGGAAACGTCTTCGATCTTGATGCTGTCATAGCCTTTACGCGCAAGCACAATCTATGGCTGATCGAAGACTGCTGCGACGCGCTGGGTTCAACCTATAAAGGACGGAACGTTGGTACCTTTGGCGATATTGCCACGTTGAGCTTTTATCCTGCCCACCACATCACAACCGGAGAAGGCGGAGCCGTCCTTACAGATAAACCTGCGCTACAGGTGCTGATTGAGTCGTTTCGCGACTGGGGTCGCGATTGCTGGTGCGAGCCCGGCAAGGACAACACTTGTGGCAAGCGTTTTGACTGGCAACTGGGTTCCCTGCCATGCGGATACGACCACAAGTACATCTACTCGCATATCGGGTACAACTTGAAAGCGACCGATATGCAGGCCGCACTTGGAGCGTCACAGCTCACCAAGCTGCCTGAGTTTATCGCTCGCCGGAAAGCGAACTTTCATCATCTCAAGACGGCGTTGGCCGGGCTCGAGGAATATCTCATATTGCCTGAAGCGACAGCGCATTCCGACCCGTCATGGTTCGGCTTTCCCATTGGCGTGCGCGAGGATGCTCCATTTCGGCGCGAGGACCTGATTCGCGCGTTGGATGCGAACAAAATCGGTACGCGCCTTCTCTTCGGTGGCAATCTCCTGCGGCAGCCTGCCTACCAGGATTGCGAGTATCGCGTGGCCGGAGAGCTGCGCAACACAGACTTTGTGATGAACAATGTATTTTGGGTTGGCGTATACCCGGGACTGACGCCGCCGATGCTCGACTTCGTGGCTAGGACAATCACTGAATTCATCGGCCAGGCCAAGGCTCGGCGGGGAGAGAAACAGCCGACCCTCGCACAGCTTGGCTAAGAGATAAAGAAACGCAGACTCTAACTGAGAACCTCATCGGAGTTCAGCTAGGCGCTGGTTGCCGTAGCGTCCTCAGGAGTGTGCCAAAGTCTTCGGTACTTTCGGAATTTGTAGGTCGACCACACCAGCCCGATAATGTTGCCGATACAGCAACTCGCCGCGATCCCCCTTGCTCCGTAGTAGCGCCCAAAAGTCAACGTGCATATGGTGACAGTCACCGCTCCGACGAGCGAATTGGTGAAGAATACCTCCTGCTTATGCGCACGAAGGTAAAAGGCTTCCGCAAAGACCATGACATTGACCATCATGTAAATGAGCAAAAGCGCGAGGGAAAAAGGGTCGAGGAGACGCTGGGCAAACCGAAGATGCAGGATATTCACATAGATACATCCGAGCCATGCCGTCAGAGCCCCCGCGAGTGAGACGGCGAAGGTTTGCCGGAGCGCCTGAAAGAATGTGTGATCCAAAATGTCCATACTCTTTGCGGGCTATCAGGGTTCCAAAGGGCGCAGATTTTGTGCTTACCCAGGAAACAGCAATGTTCTGAATCGCGTTTACCAGACTGAGAGTCATTCCCATCTGGCCCGCCTCCACGGGACCGCGATAGGCAAACAAAACCGGATTGAAAAGCCAAAATATAAAGTAGCCACAGAACCAGCTTACGGCGATTCTCCATTGGAATGGCCAGACTTCCTCACTCCACCGAATCCGATGACTTCCCGTGTGATACCTCAGTAATCCGAGCAGCAGTTTATGCTTACGACCAACCACACGAGTGCGCTCGAGGCCATTCCGAGTAACATCATGGAAGGCGCGAAGAGGCCATGATGAGCTTGCCAGAGCACACCACGCCAGCAGACTTCCCGTGACGGACTGCATAAAGCGAAGACGGGCAACTTGCGGAACGTATCCACAGCCTTCCAGAAAAGACAGAAACGGATCAATCTGGAAGTTGAGTGCCGCCATGAGCGCGGCAAAACACCAGGGAAAACGCCAAAAAACGGCCGGCCCGCATGCTGGTGTGTGGAAAAGAAATAAAAGCCAACGGGAACCAATGTCGCGGCCAGAAGCACAGCCGCCACCGAATACCAACGGACCGATTTCTGTATTACCGATGCCAGCCTGGCGTGGGCAATCGGATCTCCGATAATTTCATAGTCAGGTGAGATGGATAGCCGGGCCCGCTCGTGACTCGCCATCTGCAGAATCACATAAGAAAAGCCCAGCTCAAAGATCATCTGCATCGCGACCAGGCTTCCGAATGTGTAGTAATATCCCTGCTCGTCGGGGCTCAGGAATCGTGCGATCAGCAGAACGGTTACAAGACCGGCGGCGCTGCCCCAGAATCTCGCAAGTACGGTGAATCCCGACGGCTCGGTCCAGCCCGAGAACGGTTCGTAGCCAGTGACGAATACGGGCGATCGCCAGATGAATTCAACGGGAGCGGGGCGACTTCTTGGAAACCGTCAGACATTCAGCGCCTTTCCAATCTGAGAAGCCAACTCGTGCGACCGGAAGATGTAGTCGGATGATAGACAATCGATAGAACTTGAGTGGATTCAGGCGCCAACTGAGAAAAACTACGACCTGAAAAGACCCTATCGCGGAGGTCTCGTTTCTCAGGCGTGATCCTGTCCGGGCCCCCGATGGTCGCATTCAACATCAATCTCTCACGTTACAGGATTATAGCGTTGCGGGCCACCCCAACCGTAGCGCACGGCGGAGACTGCGATGCGGGACACTGCCGGCGCAGCCTTCATGCGAACCGATTAAGCGAAGACTGACGTTTCTTGACCCTGCGGGGCATAACGGATAGGTTGCATTCCAGGCGAGGCACGATACGACTGTATGTGGTCAGAGAATCCCATTATTTAGCGGTCACACTTTACCGATCGAAACGCCAATTGCCTCGAGGCAGAATACTTTGCATCAACAAGAGCTGAAGGATAGGCGGGCGAATGACAGAACGACGGTAACGTAGATCACTTCTGTGAAGTCGTTCTGCAAAGGATCGGGTCGGAGTCGTTCGAGGCTGTGCGTGCACGCGAAAAAAGTACTTTCGCTAAGTTCGCCGGACAAATGAAGAACGTCTTGTTCTCTTCGGCGCGGGCGCACTTGGCAGATTGGTGCTCCAAGGGCTTGAAGAGGCGGGAATGCCGCCGATTGCCTTTGCCGACAATAACGAGCGGCTATGGCACACGGAAATCGGGGGCGTGCCTGTCCTTCCGCCCTCTACCGCATTGGATCGTCTATCGCGACTCAGCTTGTTTCGTAGTCACGGTTTATAACGGGTCTCCAGCTCGACGCCAACTAAAGACGCTTAGGCTGCAAACATATTGCGCCTTTTGCAGCTTTATTCTGGAAATATGCGGATGTTTTTACTCCAAATTTTGGAATCGATCTCCCACACAAGCTATCCGCATATGCCGATGAGATCAGAGCCTGCCGTGAGGTCCTGGCGGACGGGGAATCGCGACGCGAACTCGCTGGCCAACTCGAATGGCGCTATTGGCTGGACGATGACGCTCTTCCACCGCCATTGGATCCCGCAGAGACATATTTTCCGATGGACCTGTGGTGCCCTCTGAAAATGAGGTTTTTGTCGATTGCGGCAGTTTTGAAGGAGACATACTCCCAAGCTTCACTTCTCATTGGAACGGCAGATTTCGACATATTTTCGCACTCGAGCCTGATCCTCAGAACCGGCAGGCCTTAGTGTCGACGACCAGAAACATGGGCCTGGCAGACCGAGTCACTGTCCTCCCTTACGCAGTCGGTGAACAGAACGGCGTGGTGTCCTTTGCATCCACTGGTACAGTAACGTCGCAGATTGTGGAAGGTGGGGAGGAATCACTCTCCCTCGAGTGTCGAAGGCTGGATGATATCTCGTGGCCGCTGACGCCAACTTATATCAAGATGGATATTGAAGGGGCGGAACCGCGCGCACTAATCGGAGCGACTGACTTGCTTCGACGACATCACCCAATCCTCGCGGTCTGCACCTATCATCGAACTGAGCACCTGTGGCAAATTCCCAATCTCATCCGGTCCATAGCGCCTGAATACAAGTTATTTTTGCGCCGCTACGCCGAGGAGTGCTGGGAAGGTGTTTGCTATGCAATTCCAGATCGGCGGCTAAAACGTGCCTAATACCCTGTGTTATGCTCGGTGGAAAGTTGTCAATCTGCGGCAAGAAGTCTGCCGAGAATACTTGAAGCTAATGACTCATCTTTCTCCCACTATCTGTTTTGGTGCCGGTAATCTTGGCCGACGTGTCGCCCAGGCCGTACACCCAATCTTGTTCTGCGACAACAACTCTGCCTTGTGGGGTACCGTTTGTGAAGGCGTTCCCGTCGAGTCGCCGGCAAAGGCTGTCCAGCGCTACCCGCACGGCACATTTGTTGTTTCTATCTGGCACCCGAGCCGCACCGAAGGAATGATGGCCCGAGTCAACCAGCTCAGGACTCTCGGGGCGTCCAATATTATCCCGTTCTCAATGTTGTTCGCTGATTACGGAGATCTTTTGCTGCCACATGGGTTTTGGGAGCGACCGAATTATTATGCTGACCGGGATGAAGAGATTCGTCGTGCACGAGTCTTGCTGGACGGCGAGGGGCGTGAGGAGTTTGACCGTCAGATGCGACTCCGATTGGGGGATGTCTCTGGTCAAGTGATCAATTCGGGGGTTCAGTATTTCCCACCTCTCCAACTCGGTCGGAACGAGGTTTTCGTTGACTGCGGCGCTTTTGATGGGGATACCATTGCCCAATTTCGGCGCGCTACCGACGATCATTTTGATCGGATTGTTGCATTTGAGCCGGATCCGGTGAATTTCGCAGCATTAAAGTCGGCCGTCAACAGCGATCCAAGAATTACGCTTCACCCATATGCGACAGGTTCGCGGCGCGAAACTGTTCGTTTCACTATGGGCGGCACAAGCTCACGGATCTCCTCAGACGGAACTTGCGAAGTTCAAATCGTTACGCTCGACGAGGCACTGCGTGGGATCGCGCCAACCTGCATGAAATTCGACATTGAGGGGAGTGAGCCCGACACGCTGAAGGGCGGTCGGGAAACCATTGCGCGGCATCGCCCGAAAATGGCTGTTTGCCTCTATCACTGCCCGGATCACTTGTGGAGCATCCCGCTCTTATTGAACGAGATCTTGCCCAATTCGCGGTTTACGATGCGCACCTATTACGCAGACGGGTACGAGTGCGTCTGTTACTGCATTCCGAATTAGGACCAGCACCGGGCGTTGAGGTCCTCGATACTTCGAGCTTTGCGCCCGCTGATCCCCACCCTTATTCGGGCAACGGCTCCACGATCATGTTTGCCAGAAACTCTTCGCGGGGAAGAAACGGGAACAAATCCTCCAGAGGTTTCGAAACGAATGAGCCATCCGGTTTTTGGTAAGACTGCAGACGTGGCGCTCGCAACTCATCCGGCAGCACATTGACGTCGCAGACCACCGGCCCTTTCATGTTGCAGAACCCGGCGAACCTCAGCTGCGAAGATTCTCCTGATTCTTGATCACAGTGGAACTCAAGCCAAATGCCGCAGCCACTTGAGTCAGACTGGGAACGGTGAGGCCGTTGCTTTTGTCGGAACCCAATTTCGCTTCGCCAAAATAGGCCTTTTGCGATGCCCGAATCGAAGAATAACCATCGTTATTCATCACAAAGAACTTGATCGGCAACTGCAGGCGGCGGATGGTTTCCAATTCCTGGATGTTGAACATAAATCCGCCGTCGCCATCCACCGCGATTACCTCACGGCCCGGATTCGCCGTCGCTACTCCTAACGCCATCGGGACGCCATAGCCCATAGCACCGAGCCCCGCCGTGTGAAAAAGGCGCTGGGAATGCAGTGTCGGAAAGGCAAGGAGATAGATCTCGATGGCCGATCCGGAACTTCCAACCACCAGCCTGTCTTCCGGTTTGACTTCGGTGCCGATCACCTCTGCAAGGTGAAATACCGAAACTGGTCCCTCCGGCTTGCGATGCTCTTCTGTGACCACTGGATAGCGAGTCTTCCAATCGGCGCAACGCGCATCCCAGGCAGAATGATCCGAGAGCCGAATCGAGTCCCTTTGACTCAAAAGCTCCATCAGGAATCTCTTTGCGTCCGAGTGAATTGGCTGCTGCACGTGCGGATGGAGCTTTTTAAGTTCCGCTTCGTCGATATCCACGACTACCTTATGTGCGCCACGAGCCAGGTTCTGGGGTGCGTATCCAGTGATCGCAAAATCCAGCCGTACGCCGATGGCAAGAAGAAAATCCGAGTTTTGGAGGGCGAAGTTCGCTCCGCGAGCCGCCACCGAGCCCGGTCGGCCGACATATAAGGGATCATTGCTCGGAACCAAATCGGCTGCGCACCATGTCGCCACCGTGGGAATTCCAAGCAATGTCCGGAGCTGTTCAAATTCCTTCTCCGCATGCGCCAGGCGTATACCGTTACCCGCGAAGAGCAAGGGGCGTTCAGCTTGGTTCAACTTCTGAAGCAGGCGCCTGACTTCGTTCTTCAGCGACGCATCGGCGGGAGGCTCTGCCAGCTCCGCTGGATCAAAGCCGCGCAAAGCAGACGGCGCTTCAATCGGTGAAGCCTGGACATCGAGCGGGATATCGATCCACACCGGACCAGGACGGCCGTGGAAGGCAAGATAGACGGCCTTTTCCAAATGGTAGCGAATGTCGTTCGGATCGAGAACCGTGACCGCATACTTCGTAATCGGCTTCACGATCGAGACTATGTCTACTTCCTGCACGCCAAGTTGACGCATGCCCAGTGGCCGACCGTCCTTATCGAACATGCGATCCGGCCTCTTAACCTGCCCAGACAAAACAGCGTCGGCGTCGAATCCAACCATGCCCCCGCAACCCCGGTGACGGCGTTGGTGCCACCCGGCCCGGTTGTAACCATGCAAACGCCCAGATGATTGGTGGCTTTGGCATAGCCCTCGGCGCACATGGCGCTGGCCTGCTCGTGCGAATTGCAGACAGGTTCGATCGCGGCCTCGGAGCCGAGGGAGTGATTCAGGTGCATCGCACCGCCGCCGGTGACCAGGAAGACGTGCTTCACCCCTTGCTCGGCGACAAAACGGACTACGTAGTCGGAAAGCTTCATTGGTCCAATCGTAAACGGGATTCGGGAAAGATCATTGAATGCCGAAGCCTTCAATCCCTCGTGAACACTTCCTGCGCGGTGAGACCCCGCGCGGCTAGCAGCGCGTCCATCAACTCGCGCACCGCCCCATTGCCCCCGGGAGCTCTGGCAATAAAGTTCGCGCGCGCCAACACCACCGATGCTGCATTTGCGGGAGCGGCAGATAAACCCGCAATTGCCATTGCCGGCAGATCGTTAACGTCGTCGCCCATGAAGCAGATTTCTGTGAGTTTCACCCCAGCGGCAGCGGCGAATTCGCGGAGCGCCGCAGCTTTATCGCGGCATCCCTTGACCACATGACGTATGAGCATCTTCTCGGCGTAGCGATCGACTAGCGGGCTGTTTTCGCCTGAGATTAAGGCCAGGATCAGTCCGGCGCGGCGCGCCAGAGAAACCCCCATGATGTCGGCGAAGCAAAAGCGCTTCCACTCTTCACCACCAGGTCCCCACCAGAGCCCGCCGTCACTGAGTACGCCGTCGACATCGATGGCCACCGCCCGGATCGTCTCCAGGCCGACCGCTGCGGAATTCTCCGGCGCCATGCAGTTAGACCGTGGTGCCCACGCGGCGGAGTTTCTTGATGATGGGAACCTCGCGCTCATAGACGCGCTTGATTCCGTCGCCTTTTGCCTGCTCCCACAGCCGGATATCGCGCACCAGCCGCGAGATGCCGTTTGGCTCCAGCGAGGCCGCGTGATCGGAGCCCCACATGGAGCGATCCATCGTGATGTGGCGCTCCACACAGCAGGCTCCAAGCACAGCCGCGCAGACACTGGTCGGGATCCCGGTCTCATGTCCGGAGTAGCCGATGGGTACGCCGTAACGTTCGGCCATCGTCGGTATCGCCCGCAAATTCAGCTCAGGGTAGAACGCCGGATACGTGCTTGTGGCGTGCATCAGAACAAGATCCTCTTTGCCCAGAACTTCGACCGCGTGGTCGATCTCGGCATAAGTGCTCATGCCAGTAGAGAGAATGATCGGTTTTCCGGTGGCACGGACGTGGCGCAGCAGTCGATCGTCGGTAAGCGACGCGGAAGCGATTTTGTAAACCGGAATGTGAAAGCGCTCCAGAAAATCCACGGAACCCTCGTCCCAAGGAGAGGCGAACCAGAGCATCTTGACCGATTTGCAGAAGGCGTCGATCTCTTCGTACTCTTCCTGCTCGAATTCGAGGCCGTACTTGAGGTCTCCATTCGTAGGGCCAAAGGGATTCTCGCGGGGCTTGGCCAACTCTTCCGGCGTGTAAACCACATCAACGGTCCGCTTCTGGAATTTGATTGCGTCGCAGCCGGCAGCCAGGGCTACGCTGATAAGTCTCTTGGCAAGATCAACATCTCCGTTGTGGTTAATGCCGATTTCCGCAATGATGAAGCATGGGTGATCGTCTCCGATCAGCCGATTGCCAATCCGGACTGTACTCATGAAAAACTCCTTTGGATACTGGTCAACGGGTTCGCGCAAGACTCGCGGCCACCCTCGCAGCCGAATATTATATCTGTCACCGTCTCGATCGCCCAGACCGTGAAGTCTGGCGATCACGTTAACGCATTTGATTAGCGGACTCACCCTTCGCCAACTCCGGCTGCCGTTCGCAGACGGATCGTTCCACCCAGTCGCAGAGCATGTGTCCGCAGAGGATATGTCCCTCTTGGATGCGAGCGGTATCTTTCGAAGGGATGCGAAGAGCAACATCAGCGATGGCGGCTATGTCCCCGCCGCCCTGTCCGGTAAATGCAACCGTGAATGCGCCGATCTGCCGCGCCGTTTGGAGCGCTGCACAGACGTTCTTGCTTGAACCGGATGTTGAGATGCCTACCAGCACGTCGCCCTTGGTGCAGAGTGCCTCCACTTGGCGCTGGAAGACTCTTTCGTACCCGTAGTCGTTCCCGACGGCGGTCAAGATTGATGTGTCGGTCGTTAGCGCAATCGAGGGAAAGGCGCAGCGCTCCCGCCGGAATCGCCCCATCAACTCCGCAGCCAGGTGCTGAGAGTCGGCGGCGCTGCCCCCGTTCCCGCACCAGAGTACCTTTTTGCCGGCGAGAATAGCGCGGGTCATTTCCTCGGCTATCCCCTGCAGCACGGATTGCTGGTCGCGCAGCGAATCGATAACCGCGAGATGGTCTTCGATGGCTTGACAAAAAACCGAAGATGGATCAAACGCAGGCGACATGTCTGCTCCTGGGCTACTGCTCCGATTCCCACCGCGTCGAGAACACTGGTGTCAGTCAGGTCTGGTTGGATACCGGAACGGCGCGGTGCTTGGATTCACATACCGTCGCTGGAGATGCTCCGCCAAGTCTGACCCGAAGCACTGCCACAGATCTCCGTCGAGGTCGCAAAGTAAGCATACACAATCGGGCACCTGTCCGTGTACTGTATGACCTGAAGGCAATGTCTCAGAGATAACGGGAAACGCTCCCGGCTTACGAGGCGGAATGCTTTTGGCAACAGGAGAGGACGGGAATGAAAGCAGTCATATTGGCGGGCGGTCTCGGGACGCGGCTTAGTGAAGAAACGGTCACACGCCCAAAGCCGATGGTCGAGATCGGCGGTCGACCGATCCTGTGGCACATTCTCAAGATGTATTCGCAACACGGAATCAACGACTTCATCATTTGTTGCGGATATAAGGGGTATCTCATCAAGGAGTACTTCGCGAACTATTTCTTGCACATGTCGGACGTCACTTTCGACATGAAAGAGAACCGCATGCAGGTGCATCAGAGCGTCGCAGAGCCGTGGCGCGTAACTCTGGTCGACACCGGAGATAGTGCGGGCACGGGAGGACGGCTCAAAAGAGTCGCTCATTATCTTCAGGATGAGGATGCTTTTTGCATGACGTATGGGGACGGTGTGAGCGATATCGACATTTCCGCAGCCATCGCCTTCCACAAGAGTCACGGCCGCAATGTGACCGTGACGGCAGTGCAACCCCCCGCTCGATTCGGCGGATTGGGCATTGACGGCACCACCATTTCCGCCTTCCAGGAGAAGCCAAAGGGCGAGGGCGGATGGATCAACGGAGGATTCTTCGTTCTCTCCCCGGCGGTCCTCAATGAGATCCGTGATGATTCCACGATGTTCGAAGGCGAGCCGATGCAGAACCTCACCTTGAAACAGCAGGTGCAGGCCTATTTCCATCGCGGTTTCTGGCAGCCGATGGACACATTGCGAGACAAACAAAGGCTGGAAGAACTCTGGGCCGGCGGAAGAGCGCCTTGGAAAACCTGGTAGATCTGATTTCGGAACCGTCCTCACAAATAAGGATGTCATTCAACCCCGCAGGCTGGCTCGTTTGAGCATAGGAGTGCAACTGGGCTAAAGAGCCAGCGGCTTGCGCCCGAGACGCGACGACAAATCTTCACCTGCGAGGCGGCCCAGGGTTTATCCTCTGGAAGACTGATGGAGCCAGCGAAACGCCTTTCCGAGCAAGATCTCAATTTGATCTTGGAGCATACGGCTTCTCTCTGGGGAGACGTACGTGGTGAGCGAATTTTTCTGACTGGAGGGACAGGTTTTCTTGGTTGCTGGCTGGTGGAGAGCTTTTGCCATATCAATCGGGCTCTCGGCTTGCGCGCCAGCATGGTTGTGCTCAGCCGCGCCCCTGCGGCCTTCGCAGCAAAATGCCCGCACCTCGCAGGCGATTCCGCCATCGCACTGTACAAAGGCGACGTACGGAGTTTCACGTTTCCGGAGGGAGGATTCGGGTGCGTCCTCCATGCAGCCACGGAAACGAGCGCGAGAGAGGGGGCCGAGGTTCCGCTGAACACTTTCTCGACGATCGTCGACGGGACGGAGCGCGTGTTGCAGTTCGCGGCCGCTTGTGGCGCTGGGAAGTTTCTGCTCACCAGTTCCGGTGCCGTTTATGGGAAACAACCACCCGAATTGACCCACGTCCCGGAGAGCTACAGCGGAGCGCCGAATCCCTTGGAGTCTGGGAACGCTTACGGCGAGGGGAAACGGACTGCCGAACTCCTGTGCGCGCTGTATCAAAAATCAGGCGGCCTCGAATGCAAAATAGCGCGCTGCTGGGCTTTTTGCGGTCCACATCTTCCTTTGGATCGGCATTTTGCCATTGGCAACTTCATAGGGGACGTGCTTGCGGGCAGGCCAATTCAAGTTCAAGGAGATGGAACTCCGAGGAGATCTTACTTGTATGCTGCCGACTTGGCAGCGTGGGTGTGGACAATCCTATTCCGGGCGCCGGCACTCGTCCCTTTCAATGTGGGGTCAGCGCACGATGTGAGTATTCTGGAGTTGGCAGAAATGGTTGCCACGACCCTGATGCCGCAGACCGAAATTCGTGTCGCCAGGCCGGTTGTCCCTGGAGTCGCTCCGGCGCGGTACGTTCCCTCGGTCGAGCGTGCCCGCGAAGTGCTCGGCCTCCGCGAGATTATCGACCTGAAAGAGTGCATCCGCCGCACGGCTAACTGGCATCGTGCCGGGTCTGCTCGCTAGGCGTCCAGCGCGACAACTGATTCGTCGCGGACTGGGGACTCGGTTGCAGCCACGTGATTGCCCGTTTGCCTTTACTAACTGGGCGGACCCCATGAAAAAGAGGTCTCCAGCGACAACGTCCCACGGTTGCGCCGTGCCGTCTCGATGCACTACGATCATGCGAGGCTATGGATACTTTAGAACGCGCTGAACAAGAAGACTTGAAGGGGAACACCGAGCATGGTGGATTTGATCTCTTCGACCTTCTGCTCGTTCTCTCCGAGGCTCGGAGGAGTATCGCCTATTCGACGTTGATATGTATGGTTCTGGGTGTAGTGGTTTCCCTCCTGATGAAACCGACGTTTAGTGCTTCCGCGCTTATCTTGCCGCCTCAGCAAGGACAGTCGCTGTCGTCAGTGATGGGGCAGTTGATGGGACAGTTGAGTGCTCTGGCGCCGGCAGTGTCGCTTGCCAGCGGCGGCCAGGTCAAGACCCCGGCCGACATGTACATCGGGATACTGGGGAGTCGGACAATCGCCGATCGCGTGATTACCAAATTTCATCTCCAAGAGTTATACAAAACCAAGAAGATGGAGGATACTCGCACCAGCCTTAAGGAGAATACCCGCTTTCTGGCAGGCAAAGATGGTTTGATTCACATCACCGTGGAAGATCACGATCCCAACCGCGCCAGCGAAATGGCGAACGCTTATGTCGACGAACTCTACGAAATGAATTCCCACTTGGCGATAACGGAGGCGGCTCAGAGGCGCGTCTTCTTCGACGAGGAATTGGCGAGTGAAAAAACAGCGCTAGCGGCGGCGGAAAACGATCTAAAGCAGACTTCGGAAAAGACCGGAGTGATACAACTGAGCGGCCAGGCGGCGACACTGATTCATACCCTCGCCCAGTTGCGAGCGCAAATCGCGAGCCGCGAAGTTCAGATCAGCGCGATGCGTACTTTTGCGACGGACCAGAACCCCAAGACAATCATGATTCAAGAGGAAATCAACTCGCTGCGCGATCAACTTTCCAAGCTCGAAAAAGACCCGCGCAATCCCGAATTAAGTTCGGTGGGAATTCCGGCGGGGAAGGTGCCGGCAATCACCCTTGAATACGCCCGCAAGTTTCGTGAGGTTAAGTATCATGAAACCCTTTTCGAGTTGCTGGCCAGGCAGTACGAAGCCGCTCGCATCGATGAGGCCAAAGCCGCTCCGATCATTCAGGTCGTCGATCGCGCTGTTCCTCCCGACAAGAAGTCGGGCCCGCACAGACTGTACATCGTGCTGGGGTGCGGATTCATTGGACTCTTTGTTGGGTACCTATTCGCTGTCGCCACGCAGGCTGTGCGCCGCGCCGCGCAGGTTCCGGAATATGCGATCAAACTCGCCCGACTCAGAAGCGGTTTGCGATTCAGCCTTAGGTAGCAGGCCAGGCGAAGAGTCGTCACATTGGAAGCGACCCTAAAGCTACGACCATGAGAATAGCGCTGCGCCCCCGGACCATTTTCAAGCCGTCTGTTGTTTCAATGGCTGCTGTGTCTGCCAGTTTTGGGGCGTGGCTATTTCCAAGCTTCGGGGTCCTGCGTAAAGGTTTTGACAGCGTGGCACGCCCTGAATTTGGCGCGTTCGTCGTTCTGGCCTGCTGGTACTTGTTGATATTTATAAGTTTCACCGTCGGAGAGAAACTGGGGGGTGCGCTGGTTCCTCCAAGGAGTACCCCAACGGAGGGTTTGTTGGACTTGAATTCAAAGGTTATCTACTATGCTTTTACTCTGCTCAGCACAGTTGGGACGGCCTTTACCCTGATTAGGATATTTCGGCTCCTGTCTCTGCAACAGGCCATGGTGTTCATTGTCCTAGGACAGGCGAACGAGCTAAAGGGCGCACTGTACGAAGACTACAGCACAGGCTTTGTTTCGTTGCGATACGTGGTGCTTTATCCCGCAGCACTCGCGCTATATCGAATGACTCGACACAAGTCCTTTGCGCTAATCAATATCTTCAATGTTTTCTTGCTGGCGGTAAGTGCTCTTCTATTAGGCTCTCGCCTCACCCTCATTGCCACACTTCTGACCGTCATGTTCCTGCTGAGTTTTGGCAAAAGATCGATAAGAATCAATGTTCCAAAATTGGCGACGCTGGCGACTCTTCTTTTCCTGGTCCTGGCAGCCCTGAATTATTCGCGCAACAAAGACTATTACGAGAGCAATAAGTTGTCTTTTGGGCTGGCCGGGATTTCTGAGATTGTTGCGTATCTGGGCTCTCCGTTTCAGGTCTCGCTGGGTACCGCTCCAGTCTTTGACAAGTTGGCCGCCGGGGGAGATCAGACTTACCGTGATTTCGTTGATGTGGAGATGAATCTGAACACTAATTCGGCATTTGTTCATCTACATGAGCAAATTGGCTACTATAGCTGGCCGTACATAGCGCTGGTATGTTTGTTTATGGGGTCTGTCTTTGGGGTTCTCACGTCTTTTGGCAAAACCGTCTTTCTTTTGCCGTGTGGTGCGATTCTGTACGGATCCGCGGAATTGTGGAGGCTGGATCTGTTTCGCCAGGGTATTTTCATCATCTGGTTTGTCATTGGCATTGGATTGCCTGCTTTTCTGATTGGCGGTCAGCGCCTGTTCACCTTTATCAGCGATGTTCGAGGAATTCCAGGTTCTGGCTATAGAATCCCGCGGCAAGGCGCGGGATGAGTCGCTTACGCTCGCGCGGAGATGCCCAACACTTCTTCGGCACGGTTGTCGGCCTGATTTCGAGTGCGAAAGTCCCTGAGTACAGAGGCTATGAATTGTGAGATCTGTCGCTTGAATATCACACTATCGAATTGAAGGGAGTGTTGGCGAATGACTTCAGGACGAAACTCGAGTTCCATCGACTCAAAGTCCAGCATGGCAGCGGTGAGATCGGAAAGGGATTGTTCTTTGAAGAAAACTCCGGTGGGATTTTCCAGCTGAGGCCCATTGGGAAAGAGGCCGCGAACTGTTTCCAATACGCCCCCGGAAGCGTAGGCGATCACGGGCTTTCCGAAGCTCTGGGCCTCGACTGGAACGATCCCGAAATCCTCCTCGCCAGGGAAGAGTAGCGCTCGACAACCCGTAAGATATTTGCGAAGTTCACTGTCGCTGACTCCCCCTAGGAACTCAACGGTAGGTCCGGCCATTCGGCGAAGCGCTTTCTCTTGCGGACCGACACCGATGATTTTCAATGGCCTTGCCACCTTCGTGCAGGCTGCGATTGCCAGGTCAAACCTTTTGTAGTCAACCAGTCGACCGATCGCGATGTAGTACCCGCCGCGCTCACTGCTGATCTTGCCGGATGAAACGTCCACCGGAGGATGTATCACCGTGCTTTCGCGTCCGTAGTACTTCAGGATTCGCGAAGCGATGAATCGCGAATTGGCCACGAAATAATCGACTCGACCAGCGCTCGCGTGGTCCCACAGCCGCATGTAATGCGCCGTCAGTGAAAAGACGGAGCCGACTAAAAATCCCATGGACCGCCTGTACTGCGGATACAGTTCCCATATGTATCGCATTGGCGAGTGACAATAGCAAACGTGGCAAGTCCTGGAAGATGTGATCACTCCCTTTGCCGGCCCGGATTCGGAGCTAATCACCAAATCATAGTCGCTGAGATCAAACTGCTCCAGAGCCAGGGGTTGAAGAAAGAGGAAATGACGATGGAATTTCTTTGCTCCTGGTATGCGTTGCAGAAAGGATGTCTGCAACCTTCTGTTTTGCAGAATGGGCGCGAGCGTCGAACGGTCGGCGACCAGCGAAAACAGGTCAGCCTGCGGAAAAATCTCCGCTAAGGATTCAACGACACGCTCACCCCCAGCCCGACCCACAAACCAGTAATGAATGATAGCGACGCGAAGCTTTGACAACTCTGCATCCACCGAAGGTGGATTTCGCATTAGATCCGCCCCCTGCGCCCGTATCCGATGGCAAACAGGACATAATAGCAGATATCAAAGGCAACTGAGGATCACGTACGGACAGCCTACAACGTTGGTGTATTCTTCTAAAAGAGACGGTCATTGGGTGGTACATCCGAACATCTGCTAGGACAAATGAGAGAACTGCCCCGAGTACACACGATTGGTCTGATCTTGAAAGTCGGCATAGACAACTGATGAATGCACCTTGGGCATCGAGAGAAGGTGAAATGAGATTTGCTCAAAGGGCCGCTGACGGGGCGGAAACCGGAGGTGAACGTCCTAAGATGCTGTGCCCGATATGGCTGCTGGCGGCGGCTCTAGCGGTCTGCAATGTCACGGCGTGTGCGCAGACGGCGACGGAAAAAAATGATGCGTCTGCTCCAGATGGGAAAGTGGGGTCGCAGACTCTCGAAATCTCGCGCGATGCCGTTGATCTCAAATCGCTGCCGAAAAATCTTTTTCTCGATCAGAAGGCATTCTGGACAGCTCCCGCGCACATGACGCAAAAACAGTGGGAGTGGGCAGCCCCGCTGGTGATTGCTGGCGCCGGACTGGTGGTGGCTGACAACACCATCGAAAAACATGTTCCCACAAACTCGAGCACGGTCTCGCACGCGGCTACTGCTTCCAATGCAGGGGTCGCCGCTTTGACCGGGGCTGGCGCCGGATTGTTTCTGCTAGGACACATCCAGAACAACGATCAGAAACGCGAAACCGGCATTCTCGCCGGAGAAGCCGCCATCGGCGCGCTCATCGATACGGAAATCTTTAAGTATGCCGCGGGGCGCGAACGGCCATTCACAGGCACGAGCCCGGGACGCTTCTTTGTGGGGGGAGACTCCTTTCCTTCGCTGCACTCTTCCGTGAGTTGGGCCATTGCCAGTGTCATCGCTCACGAGTATCCCGGCCCCCTCACACAAGTGCTAGCCTACGGCGTGGCAGGAGGAGTAAGCGCTGCACGTCTTGCCGGCCAGAAACATTTTGCCTCTGATGTCGTGATCGGCGCTGCTCTCGGCTGGTATATGGGACATCAGGCTTTTCAGTCCCACTCTCATTACAGCAGCGCCGACATTGCGAAATATGGCACCTTCAACAGAGGCGTGGAAAGCGAGGAAGCAGAGAGCGCTCGAAACACGCGAAACATAGGGTCCAGTTACGTTCCACTGGACAGTTGGGTCTATCCCGCAATGGAGCGGCTGGCTGCCCTTGGCTACATCGAAGGGGCTTCTCTTGGTCTGCGTCCGTGGACCCGTCTGGAGTGTGCGCGCCTTCTCGGCGAAGCTACTGATCGCAAGGCGGAAAGCGATACTCCCGCGGAAGTTCAGCGATTGTACGATGCGCTCTCGCAAGAGTTTACTCATGAATCCGACCAGATGACTGGTGAACATCACTCTGATGTCGAACTCGAATCCGTTTACGCCCGTGGACTCGAAATTTCGGGAAAGCCACTTACTGACAATTTTCATTTCGGACAGACGTTGCTAAATGACTACGGTCGGCCTTACGAGCAGGGTTTCAGTGCGGCGAGTGGGGCTTCGGGATGGGCAACGAAAGGTCCGTTCGTGATCTACGCGCGAGGAGAATATCAGTCGGCGCCGTCGGCTCCGGCGCTTTCGGCAGCGGAGGTCAATTTCTTCGCCACTACCGATACGTGGCCGATTTCTCCTGCCCCGGCCGTCGCATCCATCAGCCGCTTCCAGCTGCTGGATACCTACGTGGGGATGAATTTTGCCAACTGGCAGATCTCGTATGGAAGGCGCAGCATGTGGCTGGGGCCTAGCGAAGGCGGGACCATGGCTTTTACGAATAACGTGTCTCCGCTCAACAACATGCTCACCGTCGATCGGGTTACTCCTTTTCGATTGCCATGGTTTTTCCGCTATCTCGGGGCGATCCGCTTCGAGGGCTTTATCGGACACATGTCAGGACTGCAGTTTCAAACCACTGTCTATACCGGCTCAACTACCCCCGTATTGATTGGACAGTACGGGAAGAACTTGCATCCTCAGCCGTATCTGAGCGGCGGAACAATCAGCTTCAACTTGACGCCGAACCTCGAGTTCGACATGACGAAAACGACGGTCTACGGAGGACCTGGAAACCCGCTGACGGTAAAGACTTTTTTGGATAGCAACTTCGGAAGGCACGTCCATGGCGACGTCCTGGGCGACGGAAGGTCGGTGGCCGAGTTCTCCTACCGGGTTCCTGGGCTCCGCAACTGGCTCACCTGGTATGGCGAGGCCTTCAGTGAAGATGAGGTCTCACCGATTCCTTTTATGCGAAAATCCGCCTTCCAGGGCGGCCTCTATTTAGCGAAGGTGCCCATGGTTCCAAAACTAGACCTGAGGCTCGAGGGCGGCACGACCAGCCCGGTACAGGGGACGTTCTGTAATTCGTGTTTCTATTCCAATTCGCAATACATAAGTGGGTTCAACAACGACGGCCGCTTGATCGGGACCTGGATCGGACGTGCGTCGCAAGGAGAGTTGATCCGGGCCAACTATTGGCTGAGGCCTCGGCAGAAAATCGGTGTTGAGCTCAGGCACAGAAAGGTTGACCGGGAATATCTTCCCCAAGGTGGAACTCAAAATGACGTGGCTGTGAATGCCGATATCTTCACAGGCCCCGGCTTCCGCTTTTCGGGCAACGTACAGTACGAGCGCTGGCAGATTCCGCTGTTGGCCACGAATCGCCAATCGGACGTGGCTGTGTCGTTTGAGTTCAGCTTCTGGCCAGCCGTACACACGCATTGAGAGGGTTGGGCCGGCCCCTCCATTATGTTCATTGAATAAATAGTATTTTTCCCGCATCTCGGCCGCGGCCGGCGCACCTGAGCAGCAGGTGCGTCCAGCTTTCCGTCGCCTTTGAAGTCAGCGGTTGCGTACAGGTTACCAGCCACACCGGGCAGCACAGTAAACGTGCCATTACCGTTGCTCAGAGCAAACTGGCTGGCGCCTGAGACCAAGCCTCCCCTGCCGTCATTGTTGAGATCGCCGATAGACAACACCGGGAAATCGTTTAAGCTGGGGGAAAGACGCCAATTGAAAAGTGCCATCGCCGTTGTCGAGCAGAAGTACGGTTGACTGAACGGTTCCATTCAGCGCCGCCCCCAAACCGGGCAAGGACGCCCGTGATTTGCGTCACACATTTGAGGTAGTGATCAACTTGGGCGGCGGTGGGCTGGATTCACCGTGGGCGGGAAGCGCGTCTCCGCAATGAATCGAGGACTTAGGACTGCTGCAAGCCCCGGACCGGACTACGTTCTCACAGTGACGAAAGCGGCTTCCAGGAAGTCGTTCCTTCGTCCGATAACCTGGCTTCGCCGGAGGGAACCCCTTGCGGAGAATGCACTGCCCCGCACGGCAACCTCATTGTTCGGTTGAACAACTAAACGGGAAAGCAGCCGACTGGATGGAGGAGATCCGGAAGGCTTTCTGGTTTAGACCCGACGCCGGGAGATGATCGGCTTGCGGATCGGCGATTGGTTTGGGTCGGGAGCCGGAGGTGCCGATCTAGGCTCCGCCGTGTGAGAGGTGTGACGCCTAGGGTGGCGTGACCGATCTGCACCTGTGTTGCAAGCGGTGGGCGATGTCAGTTTTGCATGAAGCCTGAGGCTGTGAATTTTTCTCGCGCAACTTTGTGATTGCGAGTGTGTTTGCAACCGGGATCGACTGTGTGTTACTCATATCGGACTACGAACCAGGAAACGCAATGCCGTGATGCTCGTACTTGCATCGGAATGCCGATTTTACTGCTGGAGACCATGCGCTGGGTTTAATCTTCCGTTGTCTGATGAAATGGCTGCTACACGAGGCCGAAGCGACCAGCCATTCGTTAGGGCAGGGTTCATACGCCATTCCCTGAGAGGTCTTTGCCGTTCTTTAATGGGAGAAGGCGTAAGAACCAGTACAAAAAAACTGTTCGCAACAGGCAGCTCCGTGATACCACTGGGTAAACTCAGGAGCTGATGGCGGGAACTTTAAGGCGGCGAGGATGCCGGATGGCAGTGATTCCGATCACGCTGGGTATGAGGGGCGATACAGGAGGCTGGTTTCTGATTGACACGGGAGGGCTAAGCCCTGTAGATTACGGCTCAATCAGCGACAGGTCTCATGAATGCGGTTACAGACTTCTCGGTTTCCGTGAGGGGCCATGGTCGTTGCTTTCCCTTCGACGCGTTTTGCGCGGGCGAGCCGTTATCAGCGGCGGTCAGGCTGCGCACTTGTTTTCCACTACAAACAAGAAGCGGCAATCCCCGAGTGAGTTGCTATTCAAGGGCATAGTAAATTAATAAGTGGTTCGATGATGGATCTGGAACGAGAAAGGTCGAAGTGGCGAGGGTATTCGTAATGGCGCAGCCTAACGCGGGCAGTTCAGGGTGGGAACAAACCGGAACTACCTGCGGCTTGTACTTGAGCGCATTGCCGGGACCTGGTGGATGTTTGAGCTTAGAAGAAGCTGATTCGTATGATTCGTAGTCGCCTCAGTTACGTCCGACTCTACCTGAAAAGTTTGACGTTGTTGCTGCCTGCGTGTGCCTACTTCATTGCGATCAAGGTGCGTTTCGGTTTCAATCCCCTTTTCTCCCGGAATGCCCCTGGAGGTTTGCCTTCGTATTGGGGCATTACCTTGCTGACTACGATCGTATGGGCGCTGGCCGCTGAAGAGTCAGGGCTTTGGAATGTGGAGCAATTGTACGCGCCGGGGCGGAAGAGTCGGAGACTGCTCGAAGCACTCGCATTCACCTACGCGATCGTGATGGCGCTGGGGTTCATGTACCGGCAGGCCAGCTATTCGCGCTTGGTTATCGGCTTAAGCGCCGTCGCTCTGTTTGTCTTGGCAACCATGGCTCGCATCGTTTTTCGGGTATGCCTGGAACTACTACGCCGGAACGGAAGAAACGAAGTCAAGATTCTGATGGTCGGAACGGACCGGTTCGCTCGCCGAGTGGCAACATCTCTGCTGCACGGTGAGGTCCTACCCTGCAAAGTGGTGGGCTTCGTACGGCTGCCGGATCAGGAAATTGTCGTGGAAGGCCCGGTATATGAAGCGGATCAGATTCCCACCTTCTCCAACGGACATTCCATCAACGATGTGATCATTGCGCTGCCGGCCACCCGGCTCGGGGACGTGCAGCGAATCGCACCAGCCCTCGAAAAGCTGTGTGTGCCGACCCGGGTTGTGATTGATCTTGGGGAAGGCGTGGGTATCCGTGATCGCCTAATCGACCTGGGCGGGATTCACATGTTGGATCTGCGGCCGACCCTGGCGGAGACTGGTCCTTACCTCTTCCAGAAACGCATCTTCGATGTGGTTTTCTCGGCCGTCGTTCTACTACTCACGTTACCACTCAGTTTACTCATCGCATTTGCCGTTAAAGTCACGAGTCGTGGGCCCGTGTTCTTCGTCCAGGAGCGGGTGGGACTCAATGGTCGGATCTTCCGTATGTTGAAGTTCCGTACGATGCGAGTAGGTAGCCGGGAAGAAGGGGATACTCGTTGGACCTCCCCCAACGATCCCCGGCGGACCGCCGTAGGAAGTTTCTTGCGAAGGACGAATCTCGACGAATTGCCCCAGTTCATTAACGTCTTGATGGGGGACATGAGCATCGTCGGTCCGCGGCCGGAGCGGCCCCATTTTGTAGATCGGTTCCTGGAAGAATTCGACCGGTACAATTTCCGCCACACGTTTAAGGTCGGCATCACCGGCTGGGCGCAAGTGAACGGTTGGCGCGGAGACACTTCGATCGCCAAGCGCGTGGAGTACGATCTCTACTACCTCCGCAACTGGAGCTTGACGTTCGATCTGCAGATCATCACCATGACCTTCCTGCGCATCTTCAGCAGCAAGAATGCCTACTGAAATCGCCCCGTAAACGTGCTGGCTGTTCTACAGACGAGATCTGGAGTTGTGCTTGTGGTGTGTGCACGTTCGCGCTAATGGGCCCGTTTCTTGATTACCTAAATTTCTCTGAGGCGGCGGGGACTCTCCAGGCGTGAGCGCCTCAGGATTGTTGCTGCCGCGCCGCCAATAACCTCAGCGCCTGGCCCTGCCGCCACAACTTCATGGGCCATTCTCCATCCATGCAGGGGCGCTCGATCAGAAGGAAGAAGGTTCCGCAGGAAAGCAGCACGACCGGAATAATCAGGCAACATTGCAAGGTGAAGTACAGCCAGAAATTCTCTCCAAAGTGCAGGCCTGCCGAAGTGCAGGCCTGCCGAGAAGTGTTTTACCCCGTAGATGACGATGAAGTGGAACAGGTAGATGCTGTAGCACATCCCGCCAATGTTGGTGATGATCGAATTGCTGAAGATCGCGGAGCAGATTCGCCCGCGAAACGCCGCGAGATACAGAAGTACGATCACAAAGGGAAGCACGATATGACCGCTGTGGCGGCTAAGCAGCCACACCAGGGGCCAAAGACAGAAGGCGAGAGCGTCCCAGAGAAACGACGGTTTCGATTCTGTGCGCGTCAGATGCAAGTCAACCACGAGAAAGCCGGCAAGGGAAAATGCTGCGTAATAGAGGATGGAGTAATGCAGGTGCGTGCTGCGATAGAGCGGGTTGCTGAGAAAGCCGGCCATCAGCATCACGGAAAGAATCACACTGCGGCGCAGGCGCGCGTCGCCGATGGCAAATAACATCGACAAAAGCGGAACCAGCACATAAAACTGGATCTCGACCTCGAGGGACCATGCGACCGTATTCACGGCGCCAGGGAAACCCCCGAAAATCAGGTTGTGCAGGTAGACGGAACTGGCGGCTAGATGGGGCGCCATATTGCTGAGGGGGCGATGCGCTACTACGAACTGCATGGCCGCCCACGCGATCAGGCTCAGGAAATAAGGTGGTTCAAGCCGGGTGAGCCGACGCAGGAAGTATTGCTTTAAGCTTACCTTCGGGGTGTGCAACAGGTAACGGGAAGCAAACGGGACACCGAGGATGAAACCGCTGATTCCGTAAAAGAGTTCGACACCGCGTTTGGCAAGATCGCTGTTGAACGGGATGGGGACCGGAATCGCGCCGATCTCCAGCGCGGCATAAATATGGAAGAAGACCACCGAAGCGATGGCGACGAAGCGCAATCCATCGATTTGGGGGATGAACCGCTTCTGCGTCGTGATGCGACGGAACTGCAGCATTCGCGAGAGGAGAACAGCATAGCACGGAGGGTTGGCACGGCGGGCTGAAGTGTCGCATTCGAGCTTCGCTCGACTCGACAGTCCCTTCGACTTCGCTCAGGGCAGGCTTGGGCGCCTGGCGAAAACTTCAGGCGCCGATCCGTCGAGGAACATATGCAGGTGTATCTGTGATCCGACTGCGCCTGGAAGTGGGGCGGTCACCTTGTTCACGTGGAGTTGGCGGCTGCCGGACTGGTTGAGAGTCGTTGGCGGGCAGAGCGACGGCGGCGTAGATCACGGTGGGTCTGCCGCTATCGAGGATGGCGCTGCCGCTGAAAACGCCGTCGCAATCGGGGCCGCCGGGAGTGGGTGAGATCGCGATCGGTTCGGGCTGCCAGTGGATCAGATCGGGACTGGTGGCATGGGCCCAGTTCATGTTTCCCCAGACCGCGGCCTGCGGATTGTATTGGTGAAACATGTGATATTGGCCGCGAAAGAAGATGGGACCGTTCGGATCGTTCATCCAGTTGTGGGCGGGAAGCAGATGGTACTGCGGGCGAAGAGATCGGCTGCGAGTTGGCGGCAAAGTGCAGCCTTGGATGGGTCGGTGGTGGACCATGAAAAGCGAGCCTGGAGGGAAGTCAGAGTGGCGGCGGCTGAAACTCGGAGGAATGATCGGCGAGAAAATGGCATGGTTCGAGGTCTCGCGCGCGGCACAGGCACCTCCCGCAGAGCGTTCGTGTTGATGTCGTAGAGATAATGTTGAATGCGCGTTAGATATAATGCAGGAAAAATCGAATATCCTCCAATCTATTGTGTTCCTGCAAATCTCAAGGTTCGTTTTTTTGATTGCGGTAATGGTGCTCGGAGTCGTCGCCGGCACGCAAGCACAGGCAACACCGGGAACGACACCGCGGGCAAAAGCATCTCCCGGAGAATCGGAGCGCCTCGCGCTGCAGCAGGGGCAGGAAGCGATCAAAAGCGGGGACCTGGCGCAGGCGCGTGCGGAGTTTGAAAAGGCGCTGCGACTGGCGCCCAATAGCGCGGAGGCACAGTCGGCGCTGGGCTGGGTGCTTGCCCGACAAGGAGAACCGGATGCAGCGCTTTCGCATCTGAAGGCAGCGATCAGGGCAAAGCCCGGATTTGTTGACGCCCGCTTGACGATGGCGGGCGTGCTGATGCAGCTAGGAAAAGCAGCAGAGGCTGAGCGAGAGGCGCGATCGACAGTGCAGGTCGCACCCAGCCAGGCGGAACCTCATCGCATTCTGGCTCGGATCCTGAGTCAAAGGAACTTGCAGCCTGAGGCGTTGTCGGAGATGCGACGCGCGACGGAACTGGCTCCGCAGCGTGCCGACTTGCGCGACGATTTGGGGGCGATTTTGGCGCAGCAAAATCAGTTTGCGGATGCGGGAGCTGCTTTCAAGGAGGCGTTGCGTCTCCAGCCCAATTTCGAGCCTGCCCATTTGCATCTGGGAGTCGTTTTTCAGCAGGAGCAGCAACTCGGCGACTCAGCGAGCGAACTGACAAAGGCGACCGAGTTGGCCCCTCAGGATGCGATGGCTCATTATTACTTGTCCAAGACGCTGACGGCGCAGTCCAAGAGCGCGGACGCGTTGCAGGAATTGCGCAAGACTGCCGCGCTGAAGCCAGACTGGTTTGAGTTGCAGATCGAGTTAGGCCTGGCGAGCCAGCGCGCGGGTGACGCCGAAGGCGCCGTGGAGGCATTCGGCGAGGCAGTCAAGTTACATCCCCAGGATCCCGAGGCGTTCAACGATATGGGGCTGGCGCTCCTGCAGAAGGGAGAAGCCGAGGCAGCGATCGCGAAATTTCGAATGGCGATACAACTTCGTCCCGACGATGGCGGGTTTCAGGGAAACCTGGCCATGGCGTTCCTGCAGCGAGCGGACTTCGATGCGGCCGTCACTGAACTGCAGGCTGCGATCAAGCTTGCGCCCGATGACGCCTCGCTTCACTACGACTTGGGGCTGGCCTACAAGCTTAAGGATCAACTTGACCAGGCGGTCCCCGAGTTCCAGAAGGCCATCTCCTTGCAGCCAGATTTGGCGGATGCGCACTATACGCTGGGAGTGTTGTTCTGGCAAAAGGGAGAGTTTGACCAGGCGATCGAGGAGTTGCAGAAGGCGATTCAAGGCCAGCCGAATTATGCGGAGGCGCATTACACGCTGGGCACGGTTTTCAAGCAGCAGGGGAAACTTCCGGAAGCCGCGGCAGAGCTGAGAGAGGCAATTCGGCTGCAGCCAGATTTTGCCGGAGCCCACACCACGCTGGCCGCGGTGTTGCGGCAGTTGGGCGACGCGCCAGGGGCCGCCGAGGAGGCGAGGGCGGGAGCGCGGATCGCTGCAACGACCAACAAGTTGCAAGCGGCAACCTTTGCAACGAACTCAGGGAGAAGGCTGTTGAACGCAGGAGACGTAGAGGGAGCAACTACGCAGTTCCGCTCGGCGATCAATTCATCTCCGGACTATGCGCCGGCGCATTATCAGCTCGGGCTGGCCTTGAAACAGAAGGGCGACAAGGCCGAAGCCAACAAGGAATTCCACAGAGCAACAGAACTCGACCCACACTTGACGCCACCGGGACAGTAGGGCTGCGCCCACCGTTTCAGTTGGAGCGCTTACGCACCGCCAGCAGATCGGTCTTGACTGGAACGCCGCGCGAGACTTTCACCCGCAGCAACGCTTCGAATGGCGTCAGGTCTTCGGCTTTGGTGACTCTCAGTCGGCGCAAGAGTTCGGAAAGAGAGTCTTCGCGGCAAACATATTCGGCGGCAGCCTGAGTTCCCATCGTCGTAGTCCCCGCCAGAATCAGCATGGAACGTACGGGATCGATGCCTGGCTCAAGGCCGATTACCGCGTAGTCTTCCGTGATCGGCTGGTTAGAAGGACTCGCGAGGTAGATCTCAGACTCACCGGGATCGGGATGTACGCTGACTACCTCCACATCACCAATGCGGGGAGCGGGCGCCTTGCGAAAAACAAACTGCTGAGTACCTGGAATTTCGAGCAGCGTGAGGTTCTCGGCGGGTGAGCCGATAAAGATCAGGTCGTTGTTCTTGGCGTCATCCAGCGAAAAGAGCGCGCCCCGCTTCACTCGAATCTGGCGGTTGAGCAAAGCGAACATGCGGTCCAGTTGATGGACGGCTAGCACTTCTCCCACGCCCGTGTAGTGATCGAGAATCACACCCCGAGAATCGGAGGCGGGGTTGAAGTAGTGCATGTTCCTTTGGGGATGTCCGACAAAGCTGGCATTGCTGAAGATGACCCAGGGCTGTTGCGGGCTAGTAACGAAGCGGTTCCAGAATATCTGATAGACGGGGGCAACCGGTTGGGCGGTAGAGTTCTGAGTTTTAGGGCGCTGCGAGAGCAGGATCGCGGTTGCCACCAAGACGCTGGCGAGCAGGATTGAGAGCACCAGAACCGCGATGGCCCAGCCACGAGTCGAAGGCGGCGCCTGCCTGGGGAGTGGCGAGGCGTCAAGAATGATAGGGGACGAAGGCGGAACCTCGGTTCCAGGAGCGCGCAGATGGAAGGTGAGCGCGTAAGAGCCCCGCGGGAGTTCGACGACGATCGGGTCGCCGGGCCCTTCATGCGCGTAGTACTCGGCCAGTTTCATACGCAAGCGTCCGGCTTGGACACGGACGGTGGAGTCGCTTTGAGGATCGAAGCCAGCTGGGCGGCCCAGGACCTCAGTGGCGATCTGATATTCCTTGAGGGCGACCCCGGGGTGATCGAGCGAGTGCTCAGCCAGGTAGCGAAGGAGTTTGCACAGGGATTCGGAACCTCGGAGGATATGATTATTTGTAAGCTTCTCTACTTGCTGGAAGCAATGCTCCCGACCAAGCGCGAAAGTATGCGACAAAGCCATTTAACAGAGACGTAACAGCCCAACGTATCTTACTGCATCAACAGGCGTTTCTGCATCGGTAACGGTATCAGACCTAGTGAAACTTAATCTAGATAATTGTTTTGTACTATGACTGCACACCATCACAAGAAGTCTCCTTCTGCATTTCCGGGGCACAACCGTATTTGGGGCAAGTCTGAGGAGGAAGTCCATGAAAAGATCAGCGTGGGCCGCTGCGGCGGTGTTGAGCTTGCTGTGCAGTGTATGGGTGCCGAATGCACTCGGTCAAGCCGTGTACGGCAGCATCTTGGGAACGGTGATTGACCCGACAGGCGCGGCTGTGAAGGATGCGAAGGTGACCGTCACTAGCCAGACCAAGGATGTTTCTACGCAGGCTACCACTAACGAGAGTGGCAACTACGCGGTAACGCACCTTATTCCTGACATCTACTCGGTGCGCGTCGAAGGCGCTGGCTTCAAGACCTTGGAGATGAAGGACATTCAGGTATCGGCCGATGCCGCTGCGAAGGTGGACGGACAATTCCAAGTGGGTGGAGCCTCGGAAACCGTGGAAGTCACGAGCGCCGCACCCGAACTAAAGACTGATCGCGCGGATGTGGCGACGGAGTTCGACTCGAAATACGTTGCCGACATGCCGATCCTCAATCGAAACTTCACGACGCTTCAGCTCATGGCGCCCGGTTCACAAAAGATGACTGGGTGGAGCCATGCGGCTACGGAAAACCCGCAAGGTAGCCAGCAGATCTTCACTCAAGGCCAGCACTTCAGCGGCACAGCGTTTGAACTTGACGGTACCGATAATCAGGACCCCATCTTGGGAATTATCGTTGTCAACCCAAACCTCGATGCGGTTACCGAGGCCAAGGTATCGTTGCAGAATTATGACGCGGAATTTGGCAAGGCGGTGTCTAGCGTTGTCACCGCGCAGACGAAGTCGGGAAGTAACGACATTCACGGCAGCGCCTTCTGGTTCCGGCGCTCCGACGCGCAACAAGCGAGAGATCCTTTCACGCAATTTGCCCCGGACCCGATCACCCACCGGTTAATCCCGCCGTCGCGTTGGCAGCAGTTTGGAGGCTCTGTGGGTGGCCCAATTATCAAGAACAAGCTGTTCTTTTTCGGTGACTACCAGGCCACGCGGCAAACCAACGGCGTCAGCGGCTTGTTCACTCTCCCGACGTCTAATATTCAGCAGTCGTGCAATCCTGCTACGAACACCACAGGGTTCTGCGATTTGAGTCAATACCTCACGGCCGGCGTGAGTGGAGGCGGTCAAGTATACGATCCAGCAACTGGGAATGCGCTAACAGCTGTTGGTCGAACAGCATTTCCAAACAATCAGATCCCGATCGCCCGCATTTCACCTGCGGCGGGCAAGATTCTGGCGGCACTTCCGACAGTGCCCACCAGCGCGGGCGTCCTCAACAACTTTGTTGGGGCTGGTTCGGGTCCCTATCAACAGAACAGTTTTGATACTCGCATTGATTTCGCCGCCAGCCAGAGTGTGAACGTGTTTGGACGGTTCAGCCTTGACTACTTCAAGCTCTCGGGTCAGGGACTGCTGGGCACGATGCAAGGCCCCGGCAATGGCTTGCTTGGATTGGCTGGGAGCTCGATTACCCATAACTACAGCTTGGCAACAGGTGTTACCAAGACATTCAGTTCCTCGCTGTTGATGGACTTCCGTTTCGGTTATTTCAAGTACAATCCGCAGACCCAGAAGCCCGATAACGGAACACCTATGACGAACTTCGGCATCCCAGGCGCCAATACGAGTGATCCGAAGACGGGAGGACTGGGTGGGTTCTTCTTGGGACCAGATCCCATCAGCGGCCAAGGCTGCACTCAGAATGTCGGCGGGTCCGGATGCGTGATCTCCAGCTTTGGCGACGGTCTGGGCATCGCCCGCTGTAACTGTCCTTTGACCGAGAGCGAGCAGCAGTTCCAGTTTGTGAACAACTGGACGAAAATAAAAGGAAACCACCAGTTTAAGTTTGGCGCCGACATTCGGTATGCCATGAACTTGCGCATTCCGAGTGACAACAACCGAACTGGCGAATACAACTTCAGTCCGGAAGGGACATCGCTCGCCGGAGCGGGCGGTTTGGATCTGGCGACATTCCTACTCGGAGACGTGACTTCATTTGCGCGTTACGTGAACAATCCGAATTTGGGTGGAAGTGCCGCCGAACGCCAGAAGCGGTGGTTTTTCTACGGCCAAGACACTTGGCGATTCACCTCCAAACTCACGCTCAACCTCGGTTTGCGCTGGGAGATCTATTTCCCCGAGAGCGTTAACGGGAAAGGCAACGGTGGATTCGCCAACATCGTTGACAATGGCGGCCTGGGTGGAATCCGGGTAGGAGGCTACGGTCCGTATGGACTGAATGGCAACGTTCAGAACGACCTTCATGCTTTTGCGCCACGCATCGGTATTGCCTATCAGGTGGCTCCCAAGACCGTTGTTCGCATGGGTTATGGGCGCAGTTATGACATCGGAGTGTTTGGTTCAAATTTTGGGCACACGGTTACTCAGAACCTGCCCGTATTGCTGAAGCAGAACTACGATGCTAGCTCTTTCACCGCAGGAGCTTCTGCGAACCTGACTCAGCTGTTCAATCTGGATGCCGGGCCGAATTCGGTTTCGGGGATTGATCCCGCGAACGCGTTCCCGGCGATTCCTTCCAATGGCTTCATCCCATTGACCGCGCAGTTGTCGGGGACGCACATTCGACCGGTGAAGCAGGTCCTGCCGTCGATTGATGCCTGGAACGCTACGGTTCAACACCAACTTACGAGTACGATCGCCGTGGAAGTGGCGTATGTGGGCAGCAAGGGCACGCACGGGTTCGCAGGCGACGGCCCCAACTATGATATCAATCCTTCTGGAATGGTGAATTACAATGCGGTCAACCCGTTGACGACAGCGGCGAACGGAAAAACCACTCTCTTCACCCAAAACGAGCGTCGTCCGCTCTGCGGTCCGGAGATTACGGTTAAGACCGCAACGCAGGCTATAGGAGATTGTTCAAAAATCGGTTTCGACCTTGGCAACTACTATGGAAACGACGCAGCAAGCACCTACAACGCTTTTGAGGTCAAGGTAGAGAAGCGCTTCGCAAAGGGCCTGGAGTTCGTATCTCACTACACGTACTCCCATGCCGACGCTTACGACAGTAACTACTACGCTATCGATCACCGGATCGCGTGGGGACCGGTCGATTTCAGCCGCAACCACGTGTGGGTGTTCAGCCCGATCTATGAGTTACCCTTCGGAAAAGGCAAGATGTTCCTGGGAAATTCCAGCCGGGCGCTTGACTATCTCGTAGGCGGATGGCAATTGAGCGACACCACCAATTGGAGCAGCGGTTTGCCCTGGACCCCTAGTTTCGCCGAGTGCGGCCCCGAGGAAGACGTTGGCGTATGTCGTCCCAGCCGAGGGACGGGGTCGTTCCATCCGGGACTATCGGGCGGCATCAATCCGGCGACGCACCAGTTGACCTACTTTACTCCTGTTCCCAATATCGTCACCACTCCGGGAGCTTTCATTGATCCCGGATTCGGAAACCTGGGAAACATTGGCCGCAACGGTTTCCATGGACCATCCGGATTCTACTCTGATCTTTCCGTGGTGAAGAAGTTCCACATCTACGAGAGAGTGAACGCACAATTCCGCATGGATGCGTTCAACATCTTCAATCACCCCGTATACGCCTTTAGCCAGAACAACGGTGCAAACGGGTGTATTGATTGTCAGGGTGGCAACAACGGGAAAATCACGGACCTCGAAGGCGGCACCACCATGCGCGAACTTCAGTTCGCAATCCGCTTCGATTTTTAGTTAGCACGAGCGGATAAGTTGCGAGGGATTCCTTCGGGGATCCCTCTTTTTGTAGTGGCGCTGGGAAAAATCGATGGTTTCGTGACGAGGGAGAATCTCCGGCAGTCGGGTACTCAACCCATGAAGAAGAAAGTAGTGGGGCTAGGGGAAGTGTTGTGGGATATTTTGCCGGAGCGGACTTGTCTTGGCGGCGCCCCGGCGAACTTTGCCTATATCACGACGCTAATGGGCGATCAGGGGATCGTGGCCAGTTGCGTGGGCGAGGATTCGCTGGGCGTGGAGGCGCTCCGGCGCCTGGAGGAATTGGGGCTCGACATCGATCACGTGCAAACGGATCGCGCGCATCCAACTGGCACCGTCAACGTGAAGGTCGATAGCAAAGGGATTCCGCAGTACGACATCGCCTGTCCGGTGGCTTGGGATTTTCTGCAGTGGACGCTGAACTGGCAGCATCTCGCGGAGAAGGCGGACGCAGTCTGCTTTGGCTCGCTGGCACAGCGGTCAGACCAGAGCCGGGCGACGATTCGACGTTTCGTGGGCGCTGCGACGTCGGGGGTAGCGAGAATCTTTGATGTGAATCTGAGGCAGTCGTATTATTCGCGGGAAGTTCTGACCGAATCGATGAGGCTTGCCGACATCGTTAAATTAAATGATGAGGAACTGCCAAAGATCATGAGCCTCATCGGCCTTCCACAGGGGGATGATCGGTCTTCGGCGCAGCGTCTCGTCGATACCTATGATCTGAAATTAGTGTGCGTGACACGGGGCGGGAGGGGAAGTCTGCTTGTGCAGGATGGCGCACGGAGCGAGCATCCGGGATTTCGCGTGAACGTGGCGGATACGGTGGGATCAGGAGATGCCTTTACGGCCGGATTGGTGCACGAGTATTTGCACGGAGCCTCGTTGGATCTGATGAATGAGGTGGCCAATCTGGTGGGAGCGTGGGTGGCCAGCGAAGTCGGAGCTATGCCCACTCCCAAGCGCGGCGCGCTGGAGTACTCGCTCGCGGAGATTCGGTGAGCCAAAATGCGAGGCTGGCAGATTCCGGCTTAGTTCCAGAAGATTCAACAGATGCTGAAAGCGCTGATTAACCAATGATCGGCGCCGGCGCTCACCGGCAGTTAGACGAGCGTCACTTCGATTCCAGCCTGTTTCATCACGCGAAGGTCCGTTTTCGGAATAGCGCGGTCGGTGATGACCTCGTGCAAAGCCGAGCAAGGCGCGATGAGCGACAAACTGCGGCGGCCGAATTTACTCGAATCGCAGACTGCGATGGTCTTGCGCGCGATATCGATCATCACGCGATTCACTTTCGCTTCCAGCAAATTAGGCGTGCTCAGTCCGTAGTGGACGTCGAAGCCGTCCACCCCGAGGAACAGTAAATCGGCGCTGAGCCGGCGAAGAGTTTCTTCGGCGATTGGCCCTACCAGCGAAAAAGAATTCTTCCGCAGCGTTCCGCCGGTGAGAATCACCTCGACGGAAGTCCCCGACAGTTCAGCCGCAATATTCACCGCGTTAGTGATGATGGTGAGATTCCGGAAGTTGCGCAGGGCGCGCGCAATCGCGGTGGTCGTAGTGCCGGAATCGAGGATCAAGACCTGCCCTTCGTTAACTTTCGCGGTGGCGAGTTCGGCGATGCGCTGCTTTTCCTGATGGTGAAGTTTTTCCTTTTCGCGCAAGGTGGGATCTTCGAGAGCACCTTCGCGCGCCGGCAGCGCGCCTCCATGCGTGCGATGCACGAGGCCATGGGCGTGGAGGATTTCGAGATCCTTGCGGATGGTCACCTGCGAGGTTTCGAATTGGCGTGAGAGTTCCGCGACCAACACGCGACCCTGGTGAGTCAAGAGATCAAGGATGGCTCGACGGCGTTCTTCGTTGAGCATGGGAATAGCTTTTGGCGAATCTTCCTCGGCGCTGCTGTTGCTTATTGCCGGATTTCTTTTTATAGCGGTTTGTTTCGTTTGTCCACCGGAAAGGTGCAAGCGATGACGCGGGCTGAATAGCCAAGTCGAGAGTGACCCGCAGGTGTGCGGAAGCCCTTGCGGAGTCACCAGTCTGATCACTAACCCGTGCCTTTATTGGGAGTTGGGGGAACCATTGCGGATGATAACCAACCCAATACCCGGCCCTAGTCGAATTGCTTCCCTAGCGGAATTCTGCCGTAATCTCAATATGGGACGAAAGCGCTGAGGTTTCGAAGGGCGTCTTGTTTATGAAATCCGAAATGGGGGCACAAAGCGTCGCGACCATGGGGAAAGGACAGACGTTTATTCGTTCGCAGTCGGTGGTGTCACGCGTGGTCGCGGGAGAGACGCTCATCGTGCCGGTGCGGGCCAAGGTGGGCGACCTGGCATCGATTTACAGCTTCAACGGAACAGGATCGCTGATCTGGAGATTGCTGGAGTTTCCGAGAACCTTGAAGGAACTGTCGGCAACGGTGGAGCGGGAGTATGAGGTAGATCTGGCGCAGGCCGAGCGCGACGTGGAGGAATTTGTCGGCGAGATGAAGGTGGTTGGTCTGGTCGAGGTCACTGCATCTGTGGCGATGGCGGGGGACTGAGGGACCAGTGGGGCGGGAAGGACTGGCAGCAGCGGGCGCGTGAGAGCGCGTCCGCTGCTTTCAGACTGGAGGGATTCTTGGAGCAGCTAAGTTATGGCGCGTTCAGTGCGGACCTTCATCAGCGCCAGTCTGGCGAACGTGTGCCGCTGCAGGTTTCGATCGAAGTGACGCGGCGCTGTCCCCTGGAATGCCTGCACTGCTACAACAACCTGCCCATGGGCGATGTGGACGCCAGACGACGGGAGTTGAGCAAGGAAGAGCATTTTCGCGTGCTCGATGAACTCGTGGAGATGGGCTGCTTCTGGCTCCTTTATACCGGCGGCGAGATTTTCGCGCGCAAGGACTTCCTCGAGATTTACACCTACGCCAAGAAAAAAGGATTCCTGATCACGCTGTTCACCAACGGCACGATCATAACGGAACAAATTGCGGACTACCTGGCGGAGTGGCCTCCATTTGCCATTGAGATCACGTTATACGGGCGCACGCAAGAGACGTACGAGGCGCTGACAGGGATTCCGGGCTCGTATGACCGCTGCCTGCGGGGAATCAAGCTGCTGAAGAAACGAGGGCTGCCGCTGAAGTTGAAGACAGTGGCGACCAGCATCAACAAGCATGAAGTCGGGGCGATGCGACGCTTTGCCGAAGAAGAGCTGGGGGTGGAATTCAAGATGGACGGGCAGATCAATCCGCGGATTGACTGCTCGCAGAGTCCGCTGGCGGTGCGGCTTAAGCCGGAAGAAGTGGTGGCGTTGGATATGGATGCCCCGAAGGGAATGAGCGAGTACCGGCGACTGGCCCAGCACGATCTGGTGAGGCCCGCGAATCTGGCGCAGATTGACACCGTGTACTACTGCGGTGGCGGCATGAATGGGTTTGCCATTAACGCATGGGGTGAGGTGGGCATCTGTGTGATCTCGCAGCAAGAGACGTTCAGCATTCGAGGGACCGGGGTGAGGCGAGTATGGGAAGAGTCTCTGCTGGAATTGCGGACTCGGAAGCGGACGCGCCTCACAAAGTGCATTGAGTGTCGCATTCAGTCGCTGTGCGCAATGTGCCCGGCAAACGGCGAGATGGAAAGCGGAGATCGAGAGAGTCCAGTGGAATTTCTTTGCCACGTGGCTCATCTGCGCGCCGCCACTGTCGGTGTGGAAATTCCGGCGCATGGGCAATGTGAATTTTGCGTGGGCGGCGGTCAGCACGACGCGATGATGGAGTCGGCACGCCGCATCGCGAGCAAAGAAATTGACGTGGATGGTTGGGTCGGACCGCGGCAGGTCTTACCGATCCTGAATAATTCAGGAGTTACGGTTGGGGGCTGCGGGGCGTGCGGGGGGCATTGAAGATGGCGGAGGCCGAATGAGTTGTGAGGTAGGACAAGCCAACGGCAAGAAGCCCTATGTACCCCCACGGCTGGTTGCAGTCAGCCTGCGGCCCGAGGAGGCGGTTCTGGGGCATTGCAAGATGTCTGGCGGAAGCGGTCCGAGTCAAACGGCCGGTCCGTGCGACATTCTCCTGGCTGGTTGTCGCAGCATCGGATCCTAAGGTTCGTCGTTGAGTGCGGACAAGTGCGCATGAGATGTGAGGTTGCACCGTTACCAACGAAGGTGACTTGTAAGTCGGGCCATGAGCACAGTGCCCGATTTTGCGTGGGAGGCGTGTCGGTACGACTCATTGGGGAAGACAGTGCGGCGGTTGCTTTAGTTCCTTCTCTGGCGCCGTTTCGAGGGAAACTCGGGCTGTCCGACATCAATATTCGAGTGCTGTGGGTCGACGAGCTAACTGCTTCTCCGGGTGTTCAATTATTCGACTCGGGGTCTGTTTGGCAGTTGTATGAGAGCGAAGCTGGTTTTCGGTTTGATTTTAGCGCTCCAGTGTTCGGCGGGCAGCCCTACAAGAGATTGTTGGTGGACGGCGGTTTTTCTCAAGCTGAACTGCACATAAATCAAGGGGTTTTCGCCGCCTTTCCTTCCGCCGCGCCACTGGACTATCCGCTGGATGAGTTGCTGATTATGCATCGGCTCACGCAGGAAAAGGCGATTGAGTTGCATGGGTGTGGGATCGTGCGCAGGGACGGGGCGGGGGATTTGTTTGTTGGGCATTCTGGGGCGGGGAAGAGCACGACGACACGGCTGTGGACCGAGATGGAAGATGTCGAGATCCTGAGCGACGACCGGATTATTGTGCGACGGGATGAAGTTCGGGATGCGGAGCCAGCCGGCGGAACAATGGTCAAAACGCCCTTTGGGGCCGGGGATGCCGCTAATGGGAAAGGGATCCTTCGACTCCGTGATTGCTCCGCTTCGCGGAGCAATCCCTCCGCTCAGGATGACAAAGCGCAAAAGCAGATTCCTCCCCTTCGCTCTACTGAGGGTCGGAATGACAAAAAAATGCGGATGTACGGCACGCCCTGGCATGGCGAAGCGATGTATGCCTCGCCCAGCAGCGCGTCGCTGGCGAGGATTTTTGTTTTGGAGCATGGACGCGGGAATGTGCTGACCAGGCTTTCACCGAGCCAAGGGGTAGCGGAGTTATTTGCGCGGAGCTTTGTGCCGTTTCACAAGCATGAGTACGTCGACTCAGCGCTGGCATTTCTGCAGGAAGTGGTGAATGCGGTTCCCGTTTACCGCTATGCCTTTGAGCCCGATCAGCGGGCCGTAGATGCGATCCTCAACTTGCATGACTGACCGCGGGTCTGACTCGAAGTTGTTTGAAGACGTCGTCCGCGAATTGCTGGAACAGGGCTTGAGTGCGCGCTTTCAGGCGCGTGGCGCGAGCATGTCTCCGGCAATCCGCAATGGCGAGGTGGTCGAGGTTACTCCCGTAATCGTGAGCAAATTACGAAAGGACGATATTGTCTTAGCAAAATCTAAAGATGGCTTCCGGCTTCACCGGATCGTGCATGCGGATCACGCGAGGGATGTATTTCTCACCCGAGGTGACTGCGGCCAGCAAAACGATCCGGTGTTGAGGGGGGCGCAGATTCTTGGCCTGGCTCGGGCCAAGGGAGTGCGGGTAGGACGGAGAATTTTGCAGGCCAGATTTAAAAGCGTGGGCGGATGGGTGCTGCGATGCGCGGCACGGTCCCAGGTTATCGCCGGCAAGTTGTTTGGCGGACCTGGTTCTTCAAGGCCAGCTGTGAAGCTGTCCCGGATTCGCGCCGGCATTTTGGGGCTGTTCTTGTTGCTCACTGCGACACTTCTGGGCGCTCAAGTCGCCGTAGACACCACGAGTTCAAGGGCGATAGAACGCACGGGCCCTGGGACGGTTACCGACAACTTCACTCATACTACGGGCGCCACGGCGAACCGGCTCCTGATCGTTGGTGTCTCGATGAATATCACCAACGCACCTACGACTGCGGTTACCAGCATTACCTATGGCGGCACCCCGCTAAGTCTGCTCGGAGCGCAGAACGACGCCGCAAACACACGCCGCGTAGAAATGTGGTCTCTGCTGAATCCCGCGTCCGGCACCAATGTGGCGCTGAACGTTTCCATCAACATTCCGGTCGCAGGAGCGACTGTGGGTATTGCGGCCGGTGCCACCACATTCACAGGCGTTGACCAGACGGTCCCGATGGGTTCATTCGTATCGGCGAACGGCGCGGCGGGCACGAACTCGCAGATGGATGTGCCCAGCACGGTGAATGGGATGATACTGGACACGCTGGCCACGGGAGGCAATCAAGCGGTCACAGTGTCCGGGCCACAAGTGTCGCGGTGGAATTTGACGAGCGGTGGGGGCACGGATCCTCCGGATGTGACTGCGACCGGCAGCAGCCGCACGGGCGCACCGAGCGTGCCGATCTCGGAAACGTTCAGCGGCACGTCAAACTGGTCATTGGGAGCGGTCTCAATTAATCCGAGTACGGCGGACGTTGGGGTCACCACTGAAGTCAGCGCCGTCCCACTCGGGCAGAATTCCACCTACGTTATCACGGTGACGAACAACGGTCCGTCGGCGGCGATCGGCGCTACGTTCACGGATACTTTTGCCGCTACCAACTTGGCGTTAGTGTCCGAGACGCCGAGTGCCGGTACGACCTGCACCGTAACCGCGACGATCAACTGTACGCTTCCATCGCCCTTTGCGAGTGGAGCGACCGCTACGTTAACCGTGGTTGTGTCGACCACGGCCGCGGGTTTCTATCCCAATACGGCGACAGTGTCGAATCCGGGGCCTCCGACAGACCCCAATACTGGGAACAATAGTTACGTCGCACTGGCTCCGGTGGTGAGTGTTGTGTGTTCTACGAGCACATTGACGGCCGGCGGAACTCTCAACGGTGTGGTGAATACATATTTCCCGGGAACAGCGAATGTGGCGAAAGGCGCTACGTCGATTCCTGTGGGGACTGCGAACGGGACGGGAGTGATTGCGAGCGGGAGCCTCCTTCTGGTGATGCAGATGCAGGATGCCAGCATCAGCACCTCCAATACGGTGGCATACGGAAATGGAAGTACGGGCGCCGGTTTCACCACCATCAATAACGCAGGCAACTACGAATTTGTGACCGCGACGGGAGCCGTGAGCGGCGGATCGGTGCCCATCAAAGGAGCGGGGCCCGGCAATGGACTTGTGTTTGGGTACACGGCGGCTGCTGCTTCGGGGACGAAGGGGCAAAGCACGTACCAGGTGGTGCTGGTGCCGCAGTACACGTCAGCTACGTTGGGAGCCCTCACGGCGGCCGCGTGGAACGGCTCAAGCGGGGGGATTCTCGCGTTAGATGTCGCGGGACAACTGAACTTGAACGGGGGGACGGCTTTTGTCGACGGAAAGGGTTTCCGCGGTGGCGCGGGGATGCAGCTGACTGGAGGAGTGGGTGGCGCCACGAACGCGGACTACCGGCAAACATCCCCCACGACTTATACAGGAACTGCCGGCGGTGCGACTGGCATTGACGCTTCCAAAGGTGAGGGCGTTGCCGGTACGCCGGAGTGGGTTGAGTCGGGTGGGACGTTCCTGCAAACCACGACCACCATCGGATATCCCAATGGCGCAGCCGATGGCAGTATGGGGCGCGGGGCGCCGGGAAATGGAGGCGGAGGCGGAACGGATGGGGATGCAGCCGCGAACACTCAGAACGCGGGCGGCGGTGGCGGCGGCAACGGCGGATCGGGCGGATTTGGCGGCGACTCGTGGAATACCAATTTTAGTGACGGAGGGGAAGGCGGGGCGGTGTTCCCGGCGACGATTGACCGCGTCGCGATGGGGGGTGGAGGAGGCGCCGGGTCGCGAAACAATTCCGACGGTGACAATCAGGCCAGCGGTGGCTCGGTCGGCGGTGGCATCATCTTTATCCGCGCTGATAGTCTGATCGGAACCGCGACGCTGACTGCAAACGGAGCGAACGCCTACAACGGGACGGCCAACGACGCTGGTGGTGGTGGCGGCGCGGGTGGAACGATTGTAGTGCTCGCCGCCAACGGCGGAGAAGGCGGCCTTACGTTCCAGGCCAACGGTGGCAACGGTGGAAATGCCTGGCAGGCCCAGACCTACGCCCTAACGCAACGCCACGGTCCTGGTGGCGGTGGTGGTGGTGGTGCGGTGTTCGTGTCTGGCGCCCCGGCCAGTGTCAGCGTTAGCGGAGGCGCAAATGGCTTGACGTTGAATACGCCGGCGGTGGCTTATGGTGCCACGCCCGGGAACGCTGGGACGACCGCAACCAACGCGACGCTGGGGCAGGTAACTGGTATACAATCGGCGGCGCTTTGCACTCCTGATATGACGGTGAGCAAGACTCACGTTGGCAACTTCACCCGCGGATCGAATGCCAGCTACACAATTACCGCCTCGAACGTGAGTCCGTACGGTAGCACCAGCGGGCTTGTGACCGTTAACGACACTCTTCCAATCGGCATCACGCCCATAGGCTGGAGCCCCCTATCATGGGCGTGTTCTATCTCAGGACAGACGATCAGTTGCACTCGATCCGATTTGCTGGGAGCGAGCAGCAGTTATCCAGCGATTACGCTGACTGCCCTCGTGTCGCAGTCGGCTCCTGCGACACTGACGAATACCGCGGTCGTGGGGGGCGGTGGCGAGGCCAACCTTCTGAACGACACCGCGACCGACACCGCAAGCGTGGGCTCGAGCGCCGACCTGGGCGTGACGGACAGCGGGTCGCCGAACCCCGTAGCGGCGGGCGGCAATATTACCTACACGCAAGTCGTGACCAACGGCGGGCCGAGCGCCGCTGACAACGCGACGGTTATCGCACCCATTCCCGCAAATACGACATTGGTGTCAATGACGCCGCCGGCGGGATGGAGTTGCATCACGCCGGGGACGGGAGGAACGGGCAATGTGGTTTGTACCGACGTCAACATGGCAGGGTTGACGGCCGGGACGTTCACGCTGGTGGTGAAGGTGAACAGCGCGACGGCGAACGGCACGGTGATCGCGGATTCAGTGTCGGTGAGTTCGTCGGTGGCTGATCCGAATTCCGCAAACAACACGGCAACAGTGAGCACGCTGGTGGGCACGACGGGTCCGGATTTGACGGTGACAAACGTGGCCTCGCCGAGCCCTCTGGTGCAGGCCGGCAACCCCATCACCTATACCCAAGCGGTGACGAATACCGGGACATCGACGGCAACTGGCGCCACGTTTACCGAGGCGACGCCTGCGAATACGGCGTTCGTGTCGATCACCCCACCAGCGGGCTGGACTTGCACGCCGGCTCCTCCGCCGGTGAGTTGCCAGAATGCAGCTGGCGTGGCGGGAGGCGCGTCTGCGACATTCATCGTCAAATATACGGTCAACGCGCTCACGCCAAGCGGAACGACGATCACCGACACGGCGACGGTCAACGCGACTAACCAATCCTTTGGAGCAAATTCCGCTACCGCGACCGTCGTGGTTGCAACGGCAACCCAGGCGGACCTGGCGCTGAGTACAGCGGCCACTCCTTCGTCAGTGTTTGCCGGGAACAACATTACTTACACGCAGACGATTACCAACAATGGCCCGGCGGCAGCTTCGGCTGTGAGTTTCACCGAGGCAACCCCGCTGAATACGACGTTTCAGTCCGTGCTGGCTCCGGCGGGCTGGACTTGCACAACACCGGCGGTCGGCAGCACAGGAAATGTTAACTGCACCGATCCCACGCTGGGCGTGAACGCGACGGCCGACATTGTCGTTGTCGTAAATGTCCCGTCGACGGCGGCTGCGGGCTCGATCACGGCGAACTCGTCAGTCACCGCGAGCACCAGCGATCCCACTTCGGCAAACAACAGTACAACTGTGGTCACGCCGGTGACCGTGGCCTGCGATCTCGCGGTGACCAACAGTGGGACGCCGAGCCCGGTGGCAGCGGGCGGCCAGATTACTTATACGCAGGTCGTGACCAACTCCGGTCCGAGCAACTGCAGCACGGCGACATTCAATGAAGCGACGCCAGCCAACGCGACGTTCGTATCGGTAGCGGTCGTGAACGCTGGCGGTGGGACGTGGACGTGCCCGAACTCGGCGCCTGTGGCGTGCACCAGTTCCAGTGTGCCGCCGGGTTCGACGGGGACGATTACCGCCAAATACACGGTAAGCGGTACCGCGACGGCTGGAACGATCATTAGCGACACGGCGACAGTAGCCACGACGTCAACCGACACAAACCTGAGCAACAATTCAGCGACGGTAAACATTGCCGTGGCGTCGGGGACGCAGGCGGATTTGAGCGTCACGAACTCGGCCAGTCCGAATCCAGTGGCGGCTGGGAACAATATTACGTACGCGCAAAGCGTGACGAATAATGGTCCGGCAGCTGCGACGACAATCTCGTTCACGGATCCGGTTCCCGCCAATACCACGGTCGTTTCGTTGACTGGGCCTGCAGGATGGACGTGCAGCACCGCGACCACACCTCCGAGTTGCACCATCGCCAGCTTGGCGGCGAATGCGACGGCCAACTTTACTTTTGTGGTGAAGCTGGCTGCGAACGTAGCATCAGGCACCACAATTACCGAAACGGACTCTGTCTCGTCGACCAGTGATCCGAACAGCGCGAATAACAGCGCCACCGTGAACGTGCAGGTAGCCAATTCAGCGGATCTTTCGGTGACGAACTCGGCGAGCCCGGTTCCGGTGCAGGCGGGCAACAACATCACCTACACACAAGTGGTGAGTAACGCTGGGCCGAGCACGGCCAATGTGACGTTGAGCGAAGCTCTGCCTGCGAATACGGCTGCGGTGTCGTTGAGCGGGCCACCGGGATGGACCTGCAATGTCGTCACCTTCACTTGCACGAATCCCAGTTTCGTGGCCGGTTCGCCAGCAACGATTAACTTTGTCGTCACTGTGAGCGGAGCGGCGACGCCCGGGACGGCGATCAAGGATATTGTGAGCGTCAGTTCCACGGCTGCTGATCCAAATCTGGCGAACAACAGCGCGACCGCAATCGATGTGGTGGCGACTGCGACACAGGCAGATCTGGTCGCGACGAATTCGGCCTCGCCGACCTCCGTGGCGGCTGGCAGCAACGTCACCTACACGCAGAGCGTGCAGAATCTGGGAACGGTCGCGGCGACGACCGTATCGTTCACCGATCCGGGTCCCCCCAACACCACGGTCGTTTCGTTGACAGGATCTGCAGGATGGACCTGTAGCATCGCGACCACGCCGCCGGGCTGCACTATCGGCAGCATGGCGGCGAATACGACGGCGAACTTCACCCTCGTACTACAGGTGAATGCGGGTACGCCCTCAGGCACGAACATCACGGAAACCGATACCGCGACTGCGGCCAATATCGTGCCAAGTCTTACGACCAATAGTGCCAGCGCCACCGTCGTGGTCGCCAATGCCAACAGCGCTGATATGGCGATCACAAAAACTGGGACGCCGAATCCTGTGACGGAAGGAACTCCGCTCACTTACACGCTCGTGGTCACCAACAACGGCCCAGCGTCGGCAACGAACGTTACAGTCATGGATAGTCTGCCTTCGGTCCTGACCTATCTTTCTTCGACGGTAACGCCGTCAACACAAGGATCGTGCTCGGAGGCCAATGGAATCGTGACGTGTTTGCTGGGCACGATGGCCAACGCAGGCACAGCGACTATTTCGATCTTGTCCATTCCGGGGCAGCCGGGCATGGTTCCGAATACCGCAACCGTCACGGCGGACCAGACGGATCCGAACCAGGCGAACAATTCGTCGACGTGGACCGAAACCATTACGGCTCCGACCAAGATCGCGTTGCAGTCGTTCTCGGCGCACACTGGTATCGACAAGAACGGAGCTCGCCGAGTCATGGTGACGTGGAAGACAGGCGGAGAAGCTCACAACCTGGGATTCAATGTGTACCGCGAGCAAGGGGGGAACCGCGTGCGCATGAATTCATCCGTGATCGCCGGTTCTGCGCTGCTGATGAACGGGGCGTTGCCCAAGCACGCGGGAAGGAGTTACGCCTGGATTGACCCGTCTGCGGGAGGTTTGTCGGTGTCGTACTGGCTGGAAGATATTGATGTGAACGGAACGCGCACCATGCACGGGCCGGTTTCAATCCAGGCAGAAGCGCGACTAGGCAGCGATCTGTCAGCGTCGGAGACGCGGATGCTCAGCCAGTTGAGTCAGGCGCAAGCTGCGCCTCCCGGGAGCCAGCAGAGTCACATGGTTGAAGCCTTGCCGCAGGTTTCCGCGCCGACATCGAGCCAGATTCAAAAGCAGTTTGAGCTGGCGGCGCGTCCTGGAGTGAAGATTCTGCTGCAACATGAGGGGTGGCATCGCGTGACCCAACCGGACCTGGTGAAAGCGGGGCTCGATCCGAACGTGGATCCGGCGCTGTTGCACCTGTACGCGGAGGCAGTCGAACAGTCGATACAGATTACGGGCGCGACGAATGGTCCAGGCGGCTTCGGGCCGCAAGCAGCCATCAAGTTCTACGGCACCGGTATCGATACGGTTTACACGGGCGCGAGAGTGTACTGGCTTGCGACGTGCGAATCGCGGCCAGAGCGAATTCCGCGTCTGCATGCTTCTACGGGGTCGAACCTGCCGCCACAGAATTTTCCAGCAACTGTCGAACTGCGGCAACACACAATCTACTTCCAGGCGCTTTTGACGCCGGACGGGGACAATTTCTTCGGCGAGCTGGTCTCGTCGGCGCCGCCGGTGGAGCAGGTGCTTGTCGTGCCACATCTCGACACGGCGTCGAGCCGACTGGCGCGGCTGGACGTAGTGCTGCAGGGCGTCATCGTGGGCTTCCCCCACGACGTGTTGGTCGCGCTCAACGGAAATCAGATTGGCAATGTGATATTTACCGGCCAGCAAAAAGGCAGACTCAGCGTGAACCTGCCGCCCGGCCTGCTTCAGAGCGGGAACAATATCGTCACGCTGATGGCGCAGAATGGAAACTACGATACCAGTCTCGTTCAGTCCATCCGCATCACCTATCCACATCTCTATGCTGCCGACTCCGATGAATTGAAGTTCACGGGCCGCGCAGGTGAAGAAGTGAAGGTGCGTGGATTCGCAAGCGCCCCGGTCGTTCTCGACATCACAGATCCGAATCGGCCGGTACAGCTTACGCCACAAGTCACGACCAGCAATGGCAAGTTTGATGTCGCGCTGCAAGTACCGTGGACCAGCACGAATCCAGCAGCTCCGGTGCGCCACACTTTACTCGCCGTGGCGGACGACCGGGTTGCGTCGTCGGCCGGCGTGCAACCGCACCATCCGTCGCACTGGCACAGGATGCAGCCGGGCGCGGACATAGCGATGATCACGCACGAGGGGTTTGCGGACGCTCTGACTCCACTGGTGCGGGCGCATGAGGCGGAGGGGAAGCCGTCTGCCGTCGTCCCGGTTACCGATCTGTACGACGAGTTCAACTTCGGCGAGCACAGTCCGTTCGCAATGCGCCAGTTCCTGCAGACGGCTGCCCAGAACTGGAAGAGGGCCCCGAGCTACCTACTGCTGAACGGACGCGCTTCGTTCGATCCACGAAATTATCTCGGCCAAGGGAACCTCGATCTGGTGCCGACGCAGATTCTTGCGGCGGGCGGTCTGATGACTGCATCCGACGACTGGTTCTCGGATTTCTCCGGCAGCGGTACGGCGACGATCCCTACCGGGCGCCTGCCCGTCGCCACAGTGGCAGAAGCGAACACCGTGGTTGCGAAGATTGTGGGTTACGAAGGGAGCGCCAGGAACGGTACTTGGACCTCCCAGGCCCTCATGGTCGCCGATAAAGACGATACTGAGAGCTTCACGGCGGACAGTGAAAAGGTGCAGGCGCAACTTCCAGCCACAATTCAAGCTACCGACGTCTTCCTCGGCACATTGGGAACGACCACGACCCAGCAGGACATAGTTAACGGGATCAACTCAGGTCAACTGCTCGTGAACTACATGGGGCACGGTTCCGAAGAGCAGTGGTCGGGGAGCAACATCTTCGATACGGGTTCGGTGACCTTGCTGACCAACGGATCGCAACTTCCGGTCTTCCTGATCATGAACTGCCTGAACGGATTCTTCATCGACATTTACTCGCAACCGTTGGGCGTGAGTTTGCTGCTGGCGCCCAATGGAGGAGCGGTTGCAGTACTGGCCTCGACTGGCCTGAACCAGCCCGGTCCGCAGACAAAGCTCGACAAGTTGGTGGTGCAGAACGCGCTGCAAGCCGAGCCACTGACGCTGGGAGAATCGATTCTCAAAGCGAAATCGCAGATCAGCGATATGAATGTGCGCCGAACCTTTGTATTGTTTGGCGATCCGGCGATGATAGTCAAACAGCCCGCCTCGAGCCGAGCGGCTCATTGAGATCCAAGTCGCGCTCTGAGTGAATCTCCGCGTGACCGGCTAAGCCATCGAGCGATAGGAAGCGCGGCGACTGGTATGGTCCGCGATCGGTGGGCTGTTAACGCACTACCAATGCCTCGGCCCAGGCTCTAGCCGACCCGGGTGCTCACACCCGGGTCGTTTGGACTGCGGACCTCCTCCCCAATGAGGCGGCCAGTGCGATTGAGTCGATGATGGAGCAAGGTATGGTGGCAATGAAAGCGGCCCTTGATCGCCTCGCTCCAGAGGACTAGAACCCGGCTTGCCGGACCACTCTAAGGCCCGCCGGCGGAGAGACGTCCCCGGCGGGCCCGGCGATCCGTCTTGGTTTGCTCAAAGCTAAGAAACCGCCGCTACGGCTTCCGATCGATGGACAGTCCTCCGCAACGGCTCGGTCAGGGCATGCATGACTTTCTCGAAGCCCGCGAAATCCAGAGACTGGGGGCCATCCGAGAGCGCGCGCTCCGGGCAGGGATGCACTTCGATGATCAGCCCATCCGCGCCTACGGCGACTGCGGCACGCGAGACGGCGGCAATCAGGCTCTGCTTGCCAGTGCCGTGCGAGGGATCAGCGATCACGGGCAAGTGCGAAAGGTCGCGAGCTAGCGCGACGGCCGCCAGGTCGATAGTGTTCCGCATTTCAGTCTCAAACGTCTTGATGCCGCGTTCGCAGAGGACAACCTGATGATTGCCTCCCGATAGAAGGTACTCGGCGGCGAGCAACCACTCTTTCACCGTGGCCGAGGGGCCCCGCTTCAGCAGAACCGGCTTTTGGATCGTAGCCAGGCGGCGTAGCAGGGCGAAGTTCTGCATATTGCGCGCTCCCACTTGCAGCATATCCACATGCTCACAGATGATGTCGATGTCCTCGGTGCTCATCACTTCCGTGACGACCGGCAAACCGGTCTGCTCTTTTGCTTCCCGCAGGATCTTGAGGGCTTCGATGCCGAGTCCCTGGAAGTCATAGGGCGAGGTGCGAGGTTTGTAGGCGCCGCCGCGCAACATGGAGGCTCCAGCGCGCTGGACGGCGTGTGCCGTGTCGAGCAACTGTTCGCGCGACTCCACCGAGCAGGGGCCGGCGATGACCACTACTTCGGGGCCTCCGATCGATACCCCATTGATTTTGACCACGGATCGTTCGGGGCGCACTTGCCGGCTGACCAACTTAAATGGCTGTGCGATGGCGACGACATTATCGACGCCGGGCGCGACCTGAAGCGCCTCGATTTCGTGACGTCGCCCGCTGCCGACGGCGGCAACGATGGTGCGCTCGGTTCCGCGCGTGACATGAGGCTGGTAGCCGGCTTCGCGGATGCGCTCAATCACATGGTTGATCTCTTGTTCGGTGGCCTTCTCGGACATATTGACGATCATGGCTGGTTCTCCTTGTTTTTTCTCCTGAAAAGCAAAGCCGCGATCCTGGGATCGCGGCTGAGGTTTGCTCTAAGTCTGGGTGGCCGTTACTGGCTCATCCGTACCCCTAGCTAGCCGCAGCCGCTACTCCTGGGAACCAGTAGTAAGCGGTGAATGCGGTATTTGGGGTAAATCGTGTCATCGTCGAATTACTCTACAGAAAACTGGACGAACCTTGGCCCGACAACTCACTTATTGAATCGAACTGGCGGCTTGGGAGAATACGTTGTTGGAATTCGACCCGATCAAACGGACTGTCCCAACGACCAGAACTAAAATCACCGCCAACATTACGGCGTACTCCGCGATGTCTTGTCCCGCATCGTCACGCCAAAGGCCAGAAATCAGTTTGGACATTTTTTCTCTCCTCAGCTGTCAGTTCCTTTGATAGGCAAGGACTGAACTCGCATTTAGTGCACACAATAATGCACGCTCCTCCGGAGGCTTGTCAAATGGCATTCTTGGGTCACCTGTCAGCGGGAAGGGCTGGCGGCTGGCAGAACCTGGGCAGCGCCGACCGGGACCGGCAAAACTTGCAGAGGCAGTAGGTCTTGCGCAGACTGACGCGCGCATTGGAGGACGCGGTTTGGGAGCATGCCGAGATAGAGGGTGGCCACGATTGTGACGGCGAGGGCCACACCCAACCCGAGGGGAACGGGAGTGACCGGAACCTCCTTGCGGGCCTCGCGCATATACATCACCACGATGATACGGAGGTAGTAGTAGGCGCCAATGGCACTGTTTACGACGCCGATCAGCGTCAGCCAGATGAGATTGGCCTTCAGGGCAGCACTGAAGACGTAAAATTTCGCAAAGAATCCGCCCGTCATTGGGATCCCGATCAGAGAGAGCAGGAAAATGGTGAGCGTCGCCGCCAATAACGGAGACGTCCGGCCCAAACCTTCGTAGTCTTCGAGGGTTACGTAACGTTCGCCGGCATTGGCGAAGTGACCGACCACCGCAAACGCGCCGACGTTCATGGCGGCATACGCCGCAGTGTAGAACATGGCGGCAGAGATTCCTGTAGCGGAATCTCCTGAAGTGGTCATGGCGAAGGCAACGAGCAGATAGCCGGCGTGGGCGATCGAGGAGTAGGCTAGCAGGCGCTTAATGTTGGTCTGAACCAGAGCCCCTATGTTGCCCAGGGTCATGGACAGCGCCGCAGCGACCCAAATTGGCCAAAAACGGCCGGGCGCATTGATGGCGAACACCACGCGCAGCAGGACGGCAAATGCGGCTGCTTTCGGCGCCGTCGACATGAAGCCGACGATCGGGGCAGGTGCACCTTCGTAGACATCGGGTGTCCAGACATGAAGCGGGGCGGCAGCCACTTTGAATCCAAGGCCGACCAGCATCAGCGCCATGGCCAGATAAACCAGCACCTCGGCTGGACCAGTCTGCAAGGTGTGGCTGATGGTCTCAATGTTGGTCGATCCCGTAGCGCCGAACATCAGTGCCACGCCGTACAGGAAAAACGCGGTCGCGAAGGAGCCAAGCAGAAAATACTTGAGAGAGGATTCGCTGCTGGAGGCCTCGTTGCGGCGGAATCCGGCCAGAATGTAGGTGGAGATCGAGGAGATCTCGAGCGCGATGAAAATCAGAACGAGTTCGACGCCGGAGGACATCAATCCCATGCCGACTGCGCTGAAAAGGATCAGTGCGTAGTATTCGCCGGCGCGAATCTTCTGAACGGCCATGTATTCAAAGGAACTCAGGATTACGACTGCGGCGATGGCAATGACCAGGAAATGGAAGAAAACGCTAAAGCTATCGACCCGGACCATGTTGGAAAAGGCGATGCCGGGACTCTGTGACATATACCAGGTGGAGAGGAGGCCAGCGATCGCACCCGCGAAGGCGATCAGACCGAGCGTCTTTTGGCTCTTCTCTTCATCGACGAGAGGATCCAGCAGCATGATCGCGATGCCGAAGCCTGACAGAATGAGTTCGGGCAGGATGCGGACGTAGTCCACACCCTGCGGAATAACTTGGGCCAACAGTTGGGTGGTCATTGGCCCACCACCTTGCTGACGACTTGTGTGAAGGGAACGAGCGCCGTTTGTACGGCGGGGTCAATCGCTCCCAACCACATGATCGGAGCGACTCCCATCACGAGAGCAGCCGCGGCGCAGGGCCAGACGGCAGCTTTCTCGAATCCGAAAAGATCGGGCAAGGAATTGTTCACCGGATGGGTTACTTTTCCGTAGAAGACGCGCTGGTACATCCACAAGAGATAAACGGCGCTCCAGATCACACCGGTCGCGGCGAGGATTCCATAGATCGCCCGCGCCTGGAAGGCGCCGCTCAGCACCAGGAACTCGCCGACGAATCCATTGAGCAGAGGAAGCCCGAGGGACGCCAACACAATGAATAGATATGAAGCCGCGTAAACCGGCATGGGCGAGGCGAGGCCGCCGAATTCCGTAATCTCGTAAGTGTGACGACGTTCATGGAGAATTCCCGCCAGCATGAACAGGGCGCCGGTCGAGACCCCGTGCGCGAGCATGACGAACATCGCGCCGTTCAATCCCAATTGCGTGAAGCTGAAGATGCCTAGCACTACAAATCCCAGGTGGCTGACCGAAGAGTAGGCGATCAGCTTCTTCATGTTGGGTTGCACCATAGCCACGAGTGCGCCATAGATGATGCCGATCAAGGCCAGAACCATGATCCAAGGGGCGTTGTATCGCGATTGTTCGGGGAACAGGCCCAAGTTGAAGCGCAGCATGCCGTAGGTGCCCATCTTCAACAGAACGCCCGCCAGTAGCACGGATCCCGCGGTGGGGGCCTCTACGTGAGCGTCCGGCAGCCAGGTGTGGAAGGGGAATAGCGGCACTTTGACTGCAAATGCTACGAAGAAGCCGAGGAAGACCCACTGGGCTGCGGCTGGGAAGTTCGGCACCGCGCCGCGAGCGATCTGATCGCGAATCTCCACGAAATCAAAGCTGCCGGTGTGAGCGTAGAGCCATAGGATCGCTGCTAGCATGAACACGGATGCGATCATGGTGTACATGAAGAACTTCACTGCGGCGTAGACCTTGCGCTCGTGGCCGAAGACGCCGATTAGCAGCGCCATCGGGATCAGAGTCGCTTCCCAGAAGAAATAGAAGAGGAAAAGATCGAGGGAGGTGAAGACGCCGATCAGCGCGGTTTCAAGGATGAGCAGAAGAATGAAGAATTCTTTGACCCGGTCGTGAACGGACTTCCACGAGATCAGCACGCACAGCGGAGTGAGGAACGTGGTGAGCACGACCAGCCAGAGAGAAATGCCGTCGATGCCCATGTGGTAGTGGATGTTGGGGCTCGAGATCCATGGGTGGTTGATGTCGAACTGGAAGCCAGGCTGTCCGCGACGGAAATGCACGGGCAAGTGCACTGAAAGCACGAAGGTCAGCAGCGAGATGACGAGAGAAAAAATGCGGATATCGCGGTCCCGGCGGGGTAGCAGGACGAGCAACAACGCGCCAGCGAGCGGAACGAAGGTCACCAGGCTCAAGATGTAGGGGCTGAGATTGTCGATGTTCATCGTCCTACCCCCAGCCAGATCATGTAGGCAATCACGACGGCGGAACCGGCCGCGATCCAGCCCGCGTAGGAGCGCAGGTTGCCGGACTGCATTTGACGGACTTCGTCGGAGACATGGCGGGCCCCCTCGGCGGCGTTGTTGACCGTGTCGTCGATGACTCTGCGGTCGACACCCTGCCACAGAATGCTCGTCGACCCGTCGATCAGCGGTTTTACGAAGAGTTTGGCGTAGAGTTCGTCCACGTAGTACTTGTTTAAGACCGCATTGTAGAACCTGCCGAGAGCGTCGGCGATTTTCTGCGGGAGGTAGGGCTTGCTGACGTACAGGACCCACGCCAGCACGGCGCCCAAGAGGGCGACGGCTACCGACACAACCATGAGCAGGATTTCCGTGCCGTGACTTGCGCCTTCCCCGGCGGTTCCGGCTACTTCCATAGACCCAAAAACCGGCGCAAGGAAATGCTCAAAACCGTTGCCGATGCCAACCAGCCCGCCGACCACCGAGAGCAGCGCAAGGATCATTAGCGGAACCAGCATGACCATGGGGCTCTCATGGGGCTCGCCGTGGCCGTGGTCATCGTGGCTATCGCCGTGGGTGCCGTGTCCGTGCTCGTCGACATGCGCTCCGCGGTAATCGCCAGCAAATGTCATGAACAACAAGCGGAACATGTAGAACGACGTAATGAGGGCCGTGACCAGGCCGATGAACCAATAAACCCAGTTCGCCTGATATGCCTTCCACAGGATCTCGTCCTTACTCCAAAATCCCGCAAACGGCCAGATTCCGGCAATGGCCAGTGTTGCGATGCCCATTGTCGCGGCTGTAATGGGGATGTAGGAGCGGAGGCCTCCCATCTTGCGCATGTCTTGCTCGCCGCCGACGGCGTGAATCACCGAGCCCGCAGCTAGGAACAGAAGGCCCTTGAAGAAGGCGTGCGTCATGAGATGAAAGATTCCAGCGGAGAACGCTCCCACGCCGCAGGCCATGAACATATAGCCCAGTTGCGAGACGGTGGAGTATGCGAGGACCTTCTTAATGTCGGTCTGCGTGATGCCGATGGTTGCGGCGAAGAGCGCAGTGAGCGTGCCGATAATGGCGACGACCATCAGAGCCACGGGTGCACGCTCAAAGATGACGTGCGAACGTGACACCATGTAGACACCGGCCGTCACCATGGTCGCCGCATGGATCAGCGCGGAGACCGGCGTGGGACCTTCCATGGCGTCGGGAAGCCAGACGTAGAGCGGGATTTGGGCAGACTTGCCGCAGGCCCCGACCATCAGCAGAATTCCGATGATGGTGAGAAGGGTTTCGGTTTCGGCTCCTGCAGGGAGATGAGCGACAGAGTCGAAAACCTTCGTGAAGTCCAGCGACGTGTAGTGCTGGATCAGCAGGAATAGGCCGATCAGGAATCCGAAATCTCCAATGCGGTTGACGATGAATGCTTTCTTTCCCGCCGACGCCGCTGAATCTTTCGTGAACCAGAAACCGATCAGCAGATATGACGCCAGGCCGACGCCCTCCCAACCGATGAACATGAGCAGGTAGTTGTTGGCCAGCACCAGCGTCAACATGAAAAACATGAACAGGTTCAAGTAGGAGAAAAAGCGGTAATAGCTGGGGTCGTCCCACATGTATCCGACGGAGTAGATGTGGATCAGGAATCCCACTCCGGTGACGACCAGTAGCATGACCAGCGATAGTTGATCGAGATATAAGGCGAAGTCAGCGCTGAAACTGCCGGAACGGATCCAGTGGGCCAGGTATTCCTGGTAGGGAATCTGCGAAAGGGAAGAAAAGCGAAAGGCGACCGACAGCGCCCACGCGAACGCTGCGCCGGGAAACACCAACCCGATCGTGCTAACCGCGGTGCGCGAAGATTTCTTCCCGAGGAAGCCGTTGATCGCAGCGCCCGCCAAGGGCAGAACCGGGATCAGCCAGAGATTGAGAGATGACGTCATAATTTGAGCAGGTTCACCTGGTCCACGTTCAGAGTTTCGCGGGTGCGGTAGACGGCGATGATGATTGCGAGTCCGACGGCCGCTTCCGCCGCCGCCACCACCATCACGAAGAAGACGAAGACCTGCCCCGCCAGGGCGTGCCAGTGCGCGGCGAAGGCGACAAAAGACAAATTCACTCCGTTGAGCATCAACTCGATCGACATGAAGATCGTGATGATGTTGCGCTTGATCAGGAATCCGGTCACGCCACAAGCGAACAGGAATCCGCTAAGTACCAGGTAATACGAGAGTGGGACCATCAGTTCACCTTCCTTGCCGGAGGGACCACCGGGGAGGTCGGCGGCTTGCTGGCCAGCACCACAGCGCCCATGATGGCGATCAGAATCAGAATGGAAGTGATTTCAAAGGGCAGCAAAAATTCGTGGAAGAGCAGCGGGCCGATCGCCTTGGGAGAGCCGGGCAGAGCGCCAGCGGCCACGGCTTCGGTGCCCGAATGCCTAAGCAAAACCCAGGCCACGAGGATGCTTCCCAGCAGCATTCCGGGGATCCCGAACAAAACCGCGACACGGCTGCCTTTCGTATGTTCCTCGACTCCGGCGTTCAAGAGCATGATGGTGAAGACGAACAACACCATGATGGCGCCGGCGTAGACGATGACCTGCACAGCGGCAAGGAACTCAGCGCCGAGCAACAGGTATTCTCCGGCGAGCGCGGCCATTACCACGATCAGCGAGAGCGCGCTGTTGATGGGATGCGTCTGTGCAAGCAGGTTGACCGCGCCTGCGACCGCAACCGCCCCGAAGGCCAAGAACAGAATCAGATGAACGCTAAGCATCGAGTTTCTTCGACTACCACGCTACTGCGATCGCGGTCGCGATCAGATTCGCCAGCGAAAGCGGCAGCAGGAACTTCCAGCCAAACGCCATCAACTGGTCGTAACGGAAGCGCGGCAGCGTGCCGCGCACCCAGATATACAGAAAGAGAAATGCGAAAATCTTCGCCCCGAACCAGAACAACGGCAGCACCGCCTGCAGGATCGCTGGGCCGAATAGCGGTCCGTGCCATCCACCCAGGAACAGGAGCGTCGCCAGGCAGGCGACCGTGATCATGTTTGCGTACTCGGCCATGAAGAACATGGCAAATTTCATGGCGCTGTATTCAGTGTGATACCCGGCTACCAATTCGGTTTCGGCTTCCGGAAGGTCGAAGGGGATGCGGTTTGTCTCCGCGTAAGCCGCCATCAAGTAGCAGAAAAAACCGATGAGCTGTCCGTGGAAAATATTCCAGCGGGGGATGAAACCCCAGAAGTGTCCAGCTTGAGAATCAACGATCTCGCGCAGGCTGAAGCTGCCGGCCATGATGAGCACGCCGACCAGCGAAAGGCCGAGCGAAATTTCGTAGCTCACCATCTGCGCGCTGGCTCGCAACCCGCCGAGCAGGGAATACTTATTGTTCGAGGACCAACCCGCGAGCGCGACTCCGTAAACGCCGATCGAAGTGACACCAAGAATCAGCAACAATCCCGTGTTCACATCAGTGATCTGAAGCGGAATGCTGTAGCCGCCAATCGTAACTGAGTTACCGAACGGGATGACCGCGATGGAGGTCAGCGCAAAGATTACTGCGATCAGCGGCGCCGCAAGGAAAAGTGGCTTGTACACATGAGGCGGAGTCAAATCTTCCTTAAAAAGAAATTTGATGCCATCGGCCGCGGGTTGCAGCAGGCCGAACGGGCCGACCCGTGTGGGTCCCCAGCGATTCTGCATGTGGCCGACGACTTTGCGCTCCAGCCAGACGGTGTATGCGACGGCCGTGAGCAGCACGACCAGAACTACGATCGACTTGATCACTGACACGAGGATGTAGAGCCAAATCGGCAACGTGTGCGTTCCTCATCAATACTGCTAGTTTCGAGATCAGTCCGCCGCGACGTCTGCGGGTTGGATTTCGTGACTCTCCATCACCGACTTCAGAGCGCGAGAGTAGCGTCCCAGGGTACCCGACGTGAACAGCGTGTCATTCGCAGGGGCGATAAGCGTCGGTGCTTCTGCCTTCGACGGCGTCACCGCTCCCCCGCTGTTTGTGAGCGATGTGTGCTCGGTGTTGCCGGCGAGAAGATTCATGCGCGAGATTTCATATCCGGGAACCAGGCGCTGAATCTCGTCGAGAATAGCCATGGGATCAAGCGGGCTCAGTTTCGGCTCTAGCCCTTGCATCTCAAGCCAGACCGCATGGCGGTCAGCTTCACCGGACTGCGCGCCGCGGGACTGTCCCATGTCAGCGCGGGTGCCGTGGCCAAAAGGCACAAGTTTGCGAACGTCAAAGCCCATGGCGTCGGCGATGCGGACGATCATCTCGAAATCAGTCTTAATGCCGGACACCTCCCCGGCTTTTTTGACGAGTTGCACGTCGCCACAGGTGTTCGTCGCAGTGCCGGATTTTTCGTAGGCGTTGGCGGCCGGAAGAACCACGTCGGCGACGGCCGCCGTTTCCGTAAGGAACATGTCCTGCACCACAACGAAACTCTTCGAGAAGGCGAACGGGTCGATGTTCAGGCGTCCGACGGGATTCGATCCGACAACGTAAAGGGCTTTCAGGTTGCCGGCCTTCGCCGCGATTACCATCTCGGAAGTGTGCAGGCCCGCCGTCTGTGGGATTCCCCATTCGTCGTGAAACGGAGTGCTTCCGCTGACCGCGTGGTATCCGGGGAGCAGATCCGGATAAAGGCCCATGTCGGCAGCACCGCGAGAATTGGAGTAGTCCGCGAGGCAGATGAACTTGGCTTGGGGCAAAGCAATGACTAACTGCGAAATGTTGATCCCTTGAATCTCCGACCCAAACACAACCACGAGATCTTTTTCGCCGCGCAGGGTCTTACGAAGCTCTTCCAGAAGCTCGGCACTCGTGCCGTTTATGCCTAATGGCGCTGGAGCCGGATCGTTCTGAGAGAGGAAGTGAACAAACGACGATTCGCCGTTTTCCTCACTGACCTGTGCGAACACGCTGGCTTGCCTGCGAAGTTTAATGGGCCGCGAGTTGACCACGTAGAGCTTCGCCCGGTGCAGTCGGACGTTGTTGCGAATCTGCCAGGCCAGCAGCGGGTGCTGCTCAGTCGGATCGTTGCCGATCAGCAGAATCGCCGGCGCGGTGAAGACGTCGGCCATGCTGGCAGTTGCGTCGGGCTTGCCCCGAAGGGCTGCGGCCAGAGTAGGGAAGTCGGCGGTGCGGTGGTGGTCCACGTTATTGGTCTTCAACACCGTGCGCGCGAACTTGGAGAGCAGGTAGGCTTCCTCATTCGTGGTGCGCGTGGAACCGATCACGCCAATCGCGGTCCCACCGTCTTTGTCACGCAATTCGGCAAACTTCTTTCCCACCAGTTCGAAAGCTTCTTCCCACGTGGATGGAGTCAGCTTGCCGTTCTTGCGAATGAGCGGTTGCGTCAGGCGCTCTTCATGATTGGCAAAATCGAAGGCGTAGCGGCCCTTGATGCAGAGGAAGTCGCCATTGGTGCCGCTCTTGTCGCGATTGTCGCCGCGCACGATTTCCATGCCGGTGTCGGAGCGCCGCACGCCTAGCGTCGTCTTGCAGCCATCACCGCAATGCGTGCAGACGGTACCCACATGTTTCATTTCCCAGGGGCGCGTCTTATAGCGGTAGGCACCGGAGGTGAGTGCGCCGACCGGGCAGATGTCGATGCACATTCCGCACTCTTCGCACTCCAGGTGATCGCCCTGATTCGGAGCGATGATCGAACTTACGCCGCGGTTCTGCACGCCGAGGGCCCAGACGTCCATGCCCTCGCCGCAAATCCGAACACAGCGGTAGCAGAGGATGCAGCGCGGCCGGTCGAAGAAAACCACGGGAGACCACTGCTGCTCGTCCTTGTGGTTCTTCGCCTCCATGAATTTCGATTCGGCGGCGCCATAGGAGAAAGTCATGTCCTGCAATTCGCACTCGCCACCGGCGTCGCAAACCGGGCAATCCAGAGGATGGTTGCCAAGCAGCATCTCGAGCATCGACTTGCGTGCCTGCTTGATCTCGTCGCTGTCGGTGATGACGACCATGCCCTCGCCGACCACGGTGGTGCAGGCGGTCTGGAGCTTGGGCATCTTCTCGACTTTCACAAGGCACATGCGGCAAGCGCCCTGCAGGGAAAGATTCGGGTAGTAGCAGAACGAGGGCACTTCGATGCTTACGCTCTTGCACGCCTCAATGAGCAGCGTGCCCGCGGGTGCCGTGAGTTTCTTGCCGTCGACAGTGAGTGTTACATCAGCCATATCAGTAGCGCCGGCGTCCCGCCGGCTGTCGCGAGGGCGTCTCGCCCTCGCTTGCCATCAGCAATCTGACACCTGCGGGCATTCGCCCGCACTTCGGGCCGCGAGACGCCGGCGCTACGCGTGCACCGGAAGCTGCTCCACCACGCCCTCTTTTTCGTAGGGGCAGGACCTACCTTCTAGGTGGTCTTCAAATTCCTTTCGGAACTTTTTTACGAAACCGATCGTCGGCATCGCGGCCGCGTCGCCGAGAGGGCAGAAAGTCCGGCCAAGCATGTTTTCCGCCAGGTACTGCATGTTGTCGATATCTTTCTTCAGACCGCCGCCGGCGTGGAATCGAGTCAGCGTCTTCTTCAGCCAATCGGTGCCTTCGCGGCAGGGGATGCACCATCCGCAGCTTTCGTGCTGGTAAAACTTCATCGTGCGGAGGGCGAATTTCACGATGCACTGCGCGTCGTCGATCACCACCACGCCGCCCGAACCCAGCATGGAGCCAGCCTTTGCAACCGAATCAAAATCCATGGCAACGTCGACTTCATCGGCGGTAAGGCACGGACACGACGCTCCGCCCGGTACCACCGCTTTGAGGGTACGACCGTTGGGAATGCCCCCTCCCACTTCGTAAATCATCCTCTTCAGGTTGTACCCCATGGGCAGTTCGTAGACGCCGGGCTTGGCGATGTTGCCGCTCAGGCAAAACAGGCGCGTACCGCCATTTTTCGGTGTGCCCAGCTTGGCGTACCACTCCGCGCCGCCAAGAATGATGTGGGGAACGTTGGCGAGGGTTTCCGCATTATTAATGACCGTAGGCCCACCCCAGAGGCCGACGACGGCCGGGAAGGGAGGCCGAATACGCGGGATGCCGCGCTTGCCTTCGAGCGACTCCATCAGCGCCGACTCCTCGCCGACCTCATAGGCGCCGGCGCCGCCGTGCCAGTAAATGTCCAGGTCGCGGCCGCTACCGAAAATGTTCTTGCCGACGAATCCCTTGGCGTACGCGTCGCGGATCGCCTTCTGCATGATGATCGAGAGGTAGCGATATTCGCCTCGGATATAGATGTATCCGCTCTTCGCGCCCACGGCCAAGGCGCCGATCATGACCCCCTCGATCACCGAGTGCGGATCGTGTTCGAAGATCAGGCGATCTTTGCAGGTGCCGGGCTCGCTTTCATCGCCATTGCACAGGACGTACTTGGGCTTGGCCGACTGTTTGGGAACGAAGGACCACTTCATGCCGGTGGAGAATCCGGCGCCGCCACGGCCACGAAGGCCAGAATTCTTGACCTCATTAATGATTGCGTCCGGTTCCATCGCGAGGGCCTTCTGCACGGCTTTGTAGCCGTCCAGTTCGAGGTAGCGGTCGATGTTGGCCGCACCCTGGCCGAAACGCCGGGAGACGACTCTTACCTCGTCGGGATGGGAGACCAAGTCAGCCATGAGAGCGATTGCTGATTGAAGATTTTAGATTGCAGATTTCAAACCTGCGGCGAAATCTGAAATCTACACTCTGAAATCTTAAATCCTACTGCGTTCCCTTCTTCTTATACTCGTCTAGAATCTGCTCCATTTTGGCGGGCGTTAGATTCTCGTGAAAGTCGTAGTTTACTTGCGCGGCTGGGGCCCAGCTGCAGGCGCCGATGCATTCCACTTCCTCGAGCGTGAACAGGCCGTCGGGCGTGGTCTGTTTGTGGCCGATGCCCAGTTTCTTGGCACAGTAATGCAGGATCTCCTCTCCTCCACGCACCATGCAGCTGATGTTGGTGCAGACTTGTACATTGAATTTGCCGCGTGACTTGGTTGTCAGCATGGAGTAGTAGCTGATCACGTTGCGCACCTCGAGTTCCGTCAGGTCGAGGCGAGCGGCGATTTCGGCTATAACTTCGTCGGAGAGATAGCCGATTTCGTCTTGCGCATAAAGGAGCGTCGGGACGAGCGCGGAGCGCTTGGTCGGATAATGCGGCACCATCTCGGCGAAACGCGTTTCGAATTCTTCGGAGAATTTCATCCTTGGTTCTGTCGCCCCTACGGGGCTCGTGCGGTTTTTCCGACTACCCAGGGCTTACGCCCTGGGCTAAATTATTCCGCCCCTATGAGGCTGTGGTACGCATGACCCTAGCGGTCGATTTCTCCTAACACGATGTCGATGCTGCCGATCGCCGCCACTACGTCAGCCAGCAGGTGTCCCTCGCACATGGTCGGAAGTGTCTGCAGGTTGGCGAAGCAGGCGGAGCGCATGTGCACGCGGTATGGTTTGGCCGTGCCGTCGCTTACGATGTAGTAGCCCATCTCGCCACGCGGCGATTCGACTGCCTGGTACACTTCGCCTGCCGGTACTGCGAATCCCTCCGTGATGATCTTGAAGTGGTAGATGAGCGATTCCATCTGCGTCTTCATTTTTTCGCGGTCAGGAAGTACTACTCCTGGAGCGTCAGCCTTGATCAGCCCTTCGGGCATGCCGTCGAGCGCCTGTCGCACGATCTCGGTCGACTCCCGTAATTCCTGCACGCGGCACATGTAACGAGCGAAGACGTCGCCTTCCTGCGAAACGGGCACTTTGAAGTGGAACTTTTCGTAGCTGGAATAGGGCATGTCGCGGCGCAGATCGATGTCCACACCGCTGCCCCGCAGGGTGGGGCCGGTTGCGCCCAGTCCGATCGCGTCTTCGGCCGACATCACTGCGACGCCCTTGGTGCGCATCATCCAGATGGGATTGCCCGTCAGGAGATTTTCATACTCGTCGATCTTCTCCGGAAAATAACCGGCGAAGTCGCGGACCCGATCAAAGAATCCGAGCGGCGGCTCCAGCGCGATTCCGCCCACGCGGAAATACGAGGTCATCATGCGCTGTCCGCTAACCATTTCGAAAATCCTTAGGATCTCTTCGCGCTCGCGGAAGCAGTACAGAAAGACAGTCATCGCGCCGATATCGAGCGCGTGTGTGCCCAGCCAGACCAGATGCGAGTTGATGCGCGTCAGTTCGTTAAGCAGCACGCGCAGCCATTGCGCTTTCGAGGGAATTTCCAAGCCCAGCAACTTCTCCACCGCCAGCACATAGCAGAGGTTGTTGGTCAGGGGGCACAGATAGTCGATGCGGTCGGTGAGAGGAACGACCTGCTGATAGAATTTGGCCTCGCAAGTCTTCTCGATTCCGGTGTGCAGGTAGCCGATGTCGGGCATCATGCGCACGACTGTTTCACCGTCAATTTCCAGAAGAACGCGCAGCACGCCGTGGGTCGACGGATGTTGCGGGCCCATGTTCAGGATCATGGTGCGATCCTGGCCGGGTTCCAACACGGGCGTCGGAGTCAGGTGGGCCATCTCGATTTAGCGGTAGCCCTCCACGGGATAATCTTTACGGAGGGGGTGGCCCTCCCAGTCCTCGGGCATCAGGATGCGGCGTAAATAAGGGTGTCCGGTGAAGCGAACGCCAAACAGATCGAAAACCTCGCGCTCGAAATAGTTGGCGCCGGGCCAAACGGAGGTTAGCGACTCGACCGCCGGACTGGAACTGTTCAGGCGAACCTTCAGCCGGACGCGCTCCTTCTTGGGAATCGAGAGCAGGTGATAGACGACCTCAAACCTGGGTTCGGCCGGGTACCAGTCGACGCAGGTGACGTCGGAAAGGAAGTTGAAGACGCACTCGGGGTCGTCCTTCAAAAAGACGCAGGTTTCGCGGATGTTCGCCCGATCAATGTAGATTGTCATCTCGTTGCGGTCGAACTTTGCGCCTTGAACCGCCGCGGCATTCCACGAAAGCAAGCGTGCGACTGCTGGATGGGACTTCAAATGTTCCAGATCGGAGACGGCCGGAGTTAGTGGCATCAGCGCTTCCCCTGTGCGGTTGCGGTCTCACCCCAGTCCAGAACGCCTTTCTTCCAAACATAGAAGAAGCCGACGAGGAAGATTCCGATGTAGACGAACATCTCCCACAGGCCAAAGTGCTTTAGATCGCGTAGAATCACCGCCCACGGATAGATGAAAACCGCCTCTACGTCGAACAGAATGAACAGCATGGCCACCAGGTAGAACTTCACCGAGAAGCGCTCGCGGGAGTCGCCGATCGGGGTCATGCCGCATTCGTAGGGAGAGAGCTTGGCGCGGGTTGGTTTGCGTACCCCGATTAGCCAGGAAAGCACGACAATCGCCGTCGCAATCCCACCCGCCAGCAGGATATGGATCAAAAACGGGAGGTAGCGTGCGAAGTAATTGTCGGGCATAGGACGAGGTATATATAATTCGCGCGAAGCAATACTTAAACGTTCTAGATTATGGGCTTACACTCAACAGTGTCAAGCCAGCCAGCGGAAGATTTGGTAATTGTGTAATCGCGCAATTTTGTAATTGCACCTCAGAGCACTGACTGCGGGATTTAGGGTGCAAATTACCAAATTACCCGATTTCGAAAATACAAAAATTGCTATGATCTTTGGCTTCAACACCGATGTGAAGCACGGCGACACGATTTATCACGTGCAGAGTGAAGCGCGCGAGAGCGAGCGCTTGCTGCAGACTCAAGTCTTCGTGCGGGGACGCTGCGTTGGCAAACGGGCCACCTCTTACGCCGGGAAGGCGGGCGAAGCCCATTTCGGAGATACGCAGAAAGAGCAACAGCTGCGCGAGCAGCACCGGCTCGTGCTCGACGCCATCCGGGAAGGGAAGCTGGACGCAGTTCTGGATCACGGCGAACCAGAAGTTTTGGCCACGGTGAAAGAACTCGATGTGCAATGGACTAACGCCGAATCCGTGCATGCCGATCGCAACTTGACTATGCAGCTGCGTGTTACCGAGGGAGGCTCCGCTGCGCCCGGGGCGCGCCTGACTTTTCGATTCGCCCGTCCTGGTGCCGTGCCTTTCTACACCCAAGCCGTCGCCGATTCGGGTGGGTCGGCGGAGATCAGGATCGAAGTCGAGGAAGCCGCGCTGCCGGACTCGTCTCTGCTGGTCCAGGCTAGTTTCGAGGGACGCACGGCGACCAGAAAGTTTGTGCTGCGCAAGGCCGATTGACGGCGCCGGCGCTACAATCTTCCCAGGCTCGACGAGCCGCCGCATGACAATACAGATCAATGGGCAAGAAAGAACCTTCCCTGAGGCTCCCCATCTCTTTACCCTGGCGGCGCTTGTGGAAATCCTGGGAATGAAGGCCGACCGCGTGGCCATCGAACTGAACCGCGACATCGTTCCGCGAGCTCGATGGGCTGAGACTCGGCTCGAGGAAGGCGATCGGCTGGAAATGGTGCACTTCGTGGGCGGCGGTATCACGCTGTAGTCTGCTGGGAACTCCCTTAGTCACCCCATTTTCACCGAATCTCTGCTTGACTCACCCCCGCTCGCGCCTAAAATGTTTGAAACATTTTGCTTAAAGATTGTTTCAAACAAATTTGAGGCCGCTCGATGCAGGATCGCTTTACATCGCACGAAGTGATGACACTGACTAGGCTCACACCTCGCCAGTTGCAATGGTGGGACGAGCGCGGGGTGGTGAAGCCGCAACGGGAAGGGCATCGTCGCCTGTATTCGCTGAACCAACTGACCGAAGTGGCGGTAATTTGCGAATTGCGGCGCAAGGGCTTCTCGCTGCAGGGGGTGCGCAAGGTCCTGCGCTTTCTGGATCGCGAGTTGGGTAAGGGATTGGCGGAAATCGTGGGCCAGAGTTCCGAATACCACCTCCTGACGGACGGAACGCATCTTTATTTAGAGACCTCGGCACAGCAGATTGTGGATATCCTCAAGAATTCCAACCAGCCGATTCTCGGGGTTTGCCTCAGCGACGCTGCCCGGCAGGTGCGGGCTGGGGTCCTCTCCGGGAAGGCGAATACTTCAGTAACGTCGCTAGATCACCGGCGGCGTGCTAAAAAGGCCTCATAGACGGGATCTGAGTTAAGAGCGAGCATCAAGGCACAGGGAGGAAGTCATGGTCGGGGAACTGGACGTCCTGAACGAGTGGATTCCGGAACAGATGCAGCCAGGTACCGTCTTTGTGCTGGAAAACGCCGGAGAGATCGGCGAAAAGGAAGATCCTTACTGGGCCGTGCTTTCCTGCCCGTCTTGCGGGATGCTGGGCCTGATCACGCGCAAACAGATCAACGGGTTGCTGCCAGTCATCTGCGGTTCAGAACACTGCTCGGCGCAATTCTTCATCCGCGACGCAGAAGTCGTGGTGCGCAAACCCTTCTAGAGACATCGTGTGGAGCGGGCACTCATGCCCACTCCACACGAGTTCACGCTCACAGCCTTAATGCTTTCAATTCCACAGGGACCTGTTCGACGATTTCAATACCGAATCCTTCCAGGGCGGCCACTTTTTTGGGGCGATTGGTCAGTAGGCGGATGCGGTGCAGGTTGAGATCTGACAGAATCTGGGCTCCGATTCCCACTTCGCGCTGGATCTGCTTCTCCGTCTCGAACAGGGACGGCAACTTCCGTCCACGGTGAAAGCTAAGCGCGGTGCGGTCTCCAACCTTTTCGATTGAAAAGCCCTGCGAGGTCTGATGCAGGTAAATCAGGGCGCCGCCTTCCTGCGAGATGCGGTGGAGCGCCCCTTCCAGCGTAGCATGGCATTCGCAGCCAATTGCGCCGAAGACGTCTCCCATCAGGCAGTGAGCGTGCATGCGGACAAGCACAGGAACCGTGCTGTGCTCGATCTCGCCGCGAATCAGAGCTACGTGCGACTCCCCGCCGTCGACTTCGCTTTCGTAGGCGATCAGACGAAACTCCCCAAAGCGCGTGTCGACCAGCGCCTCGCCCACGCGATGCACGTAACGTTCGTGCGCCATGCGGTAGCGGATGAGTTCGGCGACCGTGAGCATCTTCATGTTGTGTTCGCGGCAGAACTCAATCAGGTCGGGGACGCGGGCCATGCTGCCGTCGTCCTTCATAATTTCGCAGATTACGCCCGCAGGGACCATGCCGGCCAGCCGCGCGAGGTCGACGGAAGCTTCGGTCTGTCCGGCGCGTACCAGCACGCCGCCCTTGCGCGCGCGCAGGGGAAAGACGTGTCCCGGACGGGCCAGATCAGAAGGCTTGGTGGCGGGATCAATGGCCACCTGAATTGTGCGGGCGCGATCGTAGGCGGAGATGCCGGTGGTTACGCCCTGGCGAGCGTCGATGGCCTCGCAAAAGGCGGTTCCATACTGCGAAGTGTTCTCGGCGGTCATGGGTCCGATACGCAGATGCTCGAGGCGCTCTTCGGTCATAGCGAGGCAGACCAGGCCGCGACCATACTTGGCCATGAAGTTGATGGCTTCCGGCGTGACTTTCTCGGCAGCCAGGGTGAGGTCGCCTTCGTTCTCGCGGTCTTCGTCATCGACCACCACGATCATCCTGCCGGCGCGGATTTCCTCGATGGCGTCGGGGACATCGGTGAATGGGGGCTGGGGGGCCATATTGAGGCGATTCTAGCAGACGGCTTACACTCGGCGCTTGGCGCCTCTTCGCGTGACTCTGTGGGTCTCTGAGACCACAAACCCCCCGCCCAAGCAAAGCTTGGACGGGGCACCCTAGGGAGTCGATTTCACATCCGCCACCATCGAATTGGGTAACATTTGGGCATGCCGACTACGCTCGCCGAAATGCGGCGCTTTGCGGTTGCCCGAAGCCTCTTCACTCCGACGACTCTCAAACGGGCCCTCGATAAGCTGGGCTTTGTACAGGCGGACCCGATCCGTGCGCCGGCGCGTGCGCAGGACCTCATATTGCGACATCGGGTCAAGAACTACCGGGTCGGTGACCTCGAACGGCGCTTCGCGGAGCTCGGCGTTGAGGAGGACTTTTTCATCAACTACGGCTTTGTGACGAGATCAGTGCAGGCGCTGATGCATCCGCGTTCTGACAGCCGTGTCCCGGCGGAGAGCCGTCAGCCTTGGCCTGCGGCACGCCGTAAGCGAGCCCAACTCCTGCTGGAATTCATACGGGAACGCGGCTCCGTGCATCCGCGCGAGGTCGACGACCATTTCTCGCACGGCACGGTGACGAATTACTGGGGAGGCTCATCGAACGCTACCACTCACCTGTTGGACGCGATGCATTACCAAGGCCAGTTACGCGTTGTTCGGCGCGAAGGGGGCATTCGTATTTATGCCGCGCACCAGCATGAACCTGAGGCAGCCGATGAAGCCGCGCGTCAGGCAAGGCTCGACACGCTGATCGATGTGGCTGTCCGCATCTACGCGCCGATGCCTTTAGCGAGCCTGAGGTTCCTGGTGCGGCGGTTTCGCTTTGCCACCCCACAGTGGCACGGTGATTTGCCGAGCGCCTTACAGCGGGCCAAACAACGGCTGGCTCACGCCCGGCTCGATGGAGTGGATTGGCATTGGCCCGCAGACGAGGATTTGGCGCGCTTTGCCCCACAAGACGCGGTGCGCTTGCTTGCGCCTTTTGACCCGGTGGTGTGGGACCGCTCGCGCTTCGATCTCCTGTGGGGATGGGTGTACCGCTTCGAAGCTTATACGCCGGCGCCTAAGCGCAAGCGAGGGTACTATGCTCTGCCACTGCTCTGGCGTGACCGAGTCATTGGCTGGGCCAATCTCTCGGTGAAGAATGATGAACTGAAATCAGAGTTCGGCTACGTGGACTCGGAGCCTTCCGGCCGCGCCTTTAAACGCGAACTCGAGGCGGAGTTGGACCGCATCCGAGCTTTTCTGGGGCTAGAAGGCTGAAATCAATCCCAAGGCTCTACGCGACGTGAAACGCCGCTTTCCACCGGTAATTGCAGCCACAAGTTGCAACATCAACAACAAGAACCAGATCAAAGGCGACATCAAAGGCGACGGACAGGAGTGTCCGTCCCACACTAGCCGGCCAATTCGTGTTCGGCGCCGCGGAACAGGGCGCGCAGGGCGTGAATTATCCAGCGCGTCAGGATCACGATGATCACGAGGAAAATCGTAGCCAGACTGCCGGCAATGTAGGGATGGCGCGTCGCCAGCCAAGTCAGGCCGATGGCGAGAACATCTTCACCCAGGCTCAGCGTTATGTTGGAGAACGGTTCCGGCGAGGGTGTGACCGCAGCCCGAGCGGCGGTCTTGCCGCCGTGCGCCGCCAACGCGACGGTTGCGCCGAGCAGAGTCGCCAGCAATTGGTGCTCGGGCGAAAGCTGACTCGTCGCCTGGTAGGCCAGCAATCCGGCTACTGGGACGCGAATGAAGGTGTGCAGGGCATTCCAGATCAGATCGAAAGCTGGAATCTTGTCAGCGAAGAACTCGACTACGAACAACGCGACGCTTGCAGCAATTACCGGCCAGCTCTCGAGCAGTTGCAGCCCCGGCGGCAGAGGAAGATGCCAAAATCGCGCCAGCAGCCCGAGGACGGCCACCGTGGCATACAGGTTCAGCCCGGCTGCGAAGCCGATTGCTGCCAGCAGGGCGAACAGTTCACTGAGCGGAATCTTGAGAACATCGAGCATGCTGTCCGTTGCAAACTGCAACCGTTGCGTCGAAAAGAACCCGTGTGAGCGTCCAGAAACAGAAAGGGTCGCTCGTCTGATGACTAGGAGCGACCCTCAAAGCGTTGCCACGCTGATCTTGTCACATCTGGCTTAAAGCGTGGATTCGATCTCAAAGCCCCAGGCTTCCAGAAGAGGCTCGGGGATGTATTTCGAATTCTTGTTGCGGCGAGCCCACTCCCGCAGACGAGTCGATCGAAGATACTGATCGGGGGAAAGCTTGTATTCGCGCACAACCTGCTCAAATTCGGTGATGGTAGGGGTGATCGGCCCGATCGGTTCGGGCTTGCCCCAGTTCGGATTTCCGCGTCGCTTGGCCATGAAAAGTGCCTTTCCACCTCAGGGGGAAATAAACCGCTAACTCACTAACAATATGATTCTCCGTATCGTCTTCGGGATGCAGGAACAACCACGCCCTTATTGTGGACAAGTCAACACCTTACAGTGACCTAGACACGAGCCCAAAGCTGATCGGAGACTCAATATACTAGGGTTAAACTGCCTGAAAGTCAATGGGGAATTTAAGTAAAAACACATTGGCTAATCGAATCTAAAGCTATGTAAATAATAGATTTATCGTTTGTCGACATTGGATTCGGCACCGCTTGGACAGATCCCGCAGGAAAACGCTTTTCCGCTCTGAATCGCGGCGAACTATCGAGAAAGAACACAACCGCGATTACGCCGGTAACTCATTTGCGCGGACAGCCGTTGATCCTCGATCGAGATGGACATACAGTGCAGGCAGGGGGTCCCCCGAGCTTGTCCCGCTCTGCCCCTGCAACTTTCGGGATCCGGGTATCATTCGGCAACCCTGAGAGTTTGCTACTCCGAAGTCGGCCTGCTCATGAGTCTGAAATCGTTGCTACTGTGTTCCGACGAGAAGATCGTGCGAGTATTGCGCCGGGTATTGGGCGATCTTGATATCGCGGTCGATCTTTGCCGCGACGCCGACGCCGCGTTGCGCAAGCTGACCCGGCAACGGTTTGAGGCGATCATCGTCGACACTACCGACGACGGTGCCTCGGACGTTCTCCGCAGTGCCCGAATTGCTCCCTGCAACAAGCAAGCGGTTGCCGTCGCCATCGTCGAGCCCATCATTGGGCTGAAGGCGGTGTTCAAGATTGGGGCTCACTTCGTGTTGTACAAGCCGGTTTCAAGCGAGCGGGCAAAATCCAGCTTTCGAGCCGCCCGGGCCCTAATGAAGAGCGAACGTCGGCGCAACACGCGAGTGGCGGTTCAAATCCCCGTCGTAATGCGGAACCTGGATGGCGGCGCCAACATGAAGGTGACAACCACCGACTTGAGCGAAGGTGGTATGGCCGTCAGCGTAGCAGGACAGCGTCGTCCAACGGGGCGCTGGCAAATGGTGTTCAACTTGCCAGGGATGGGCACTTCGGTAGAAATCCCGGCCGAATTCGCTTGGGAAGGAACCGGATCCCAGGCGGGGCTGCGCTTCCAGCAAATCCCGCCGGAGGCGGCGCGTCACTTGCGCGAATGGCTGAAGCAGAATTCTCCCGACGTCGATCAGGATGATCCGCCGATCAGCTGCCAGCTGACCGACCTGAGCCTGGGGGGATGCTACCTCGAGATTTCGTCGCCATTCCCTGTAGCCAGCCGCGTGATGCTCTCGATGCGGGCCGGGGGCGTGGAAGTGCGGGCCCAGGGCGTGGTGCGGGTCATGCACCAAGACAAAGGCATGGGCGTGGAGTTCACGCAAACCACGCCGGAACATCGCGCAGCGGTGGAAAAGTTCTTGGGGGTGCTCAGCGACAACCGCACGTTGCTACCCGAATTACTGGTCGAGCCGGAAGGACTGGAGTCCGATGCCAGCCCAAAAAGACCCCATGGCGGGGAGACGGATGATCCGCTACTCCAGTTGTTTTACGGCGAGCCTCTTACAGAGGAATCGTTCCACGAGGCGCTTCGCAACCAACGAGCGACGCCGCCCCCCGAGAGCACCGGCGCGGCGGCCGCAGCCCACGCCTAACTTACAACTGCACAGACCTCGATTGTTTCACTAGACTATCCAGACAGTTGTCCAGATGGTTTGTCCCAGCGTGGTCCCCCCTCCAAGGTAGAATGATCGCGAGCCGGGATGGCGAAATTGGCAGACGCAGTGGAATTTATAGAGCTTAATTCCTTGGGGGAACTGGCCGATGCAGAACTACACAATATTTGGGGAAAACCTCATTTTATGTGGCGGCCGAGCCAAGCCCTGGAGACAACTAGTCCGGCAGGTGTAGGGAATTGATGCGCTTGTCTTTCCCCTCCGCCCGGCCGTCTCGCGGTACCTTATCAATTCGCAATTCCACGCAGAATGCATTGGGAACGGGAAAAGGCAGCCCTTGCGCCGCTCGGAACGGTCAGATAAGAATCGCCGAAAAGAGCGGGCCGTCGCGGTACTTCTTGCGACCTGACCAGTGGAGAACCCCCCAAACTTGCACATTTGCTTACACAATGCTTTGTGCAATCTAAGTTATTTTTTTCAATAATATTTTGCTATCCGCACGGGATTAAAATGTCAAGACGCAGCTTCTCGCCGCCACAATCAACGTCATCAGACCAAAATCGAAAAAGAAACAAAACCAGCCGGAAAACTTCCAGATTAATGCAAGATGTCTGACGCATGAAGCTGATGTGTAAATTCTCGCTGTGTGCTCTATGATAGACGACTGAAAATGAAACAACAGCGCGGGCGTGGCGGAATGGCATACGCAGCGGACTTAAGGAATACTTGAGTGCTCGCCGGGAAACCGGCGATGCAGAACTGCTCAAATTCGGGGAAACCTCAAATGGCAATCCCGAGCCAAGCCCGGAGAGACACCAGCCGGGAAGGTGTAGAGACTAGACGGGCAGCACCTAAGCTCCGGAATCTTTCGGAGGAGGGTGAAGGGATAGTCCAGACCGCAAACCTGGCGTGAGAGCGCCACGTCGGGGCGGCGAAAGCCGTAGACGGCATGAAAATCCGCAGGGCTTAAACGGCCCATGAGGGTTCAAGTCCCTCCGCCCGCACCACATTTTGCTCGGCAGTACTTCGGTACGCAAACTCGTGGGACGAACCCACAGGTACCCATCGAACTGGAGGGCCTTTGCTTTACGTCGACCGTGATTGTCGCGAGCTCTGCAGCGATTTCGGAGGAGCCAGAGGATAAGCACACGGATTCAGATCCTTCTCAACAAGCTGCTCCTTTTGCACGCACACTCCAAGGAGGAATCGACTCTGATCTCCAGCTGTCGAGCTATCGCGCTTGGTCAGCCCGTACCGTCCGCACACCAAAAACACCCCGGATCTCGTTCCCACCTGTCGCCTGGAAACGCACTGTGATTGTGGTCTTCCCTTCAATCAGTTCCGCCGGGATCGCGTAATCAGCATCAACAAACTGGGCCTCCTGCTCGGGGCTGCGTGGCAGCGCGATGTAATCGCCAATCTTCTTTCCGTCGATCAGAATGTCGAATGTACTCTTCCGCTGGCCTTCGCCGCCGTACGTCACGAACAAAACGATCGGGCGCGAATTCTCGACCGGCATATCGAAGGAGAACCAGCCTTTGCCTGTGCGCCCATGGCGGCTCCGCCAGAGAAGCGAAGCAGAGTCTTCTCCTTGCTCGTTGAAGTCGCGCTCCGACTGCATCTCGCCCGGCTGGGCAAAAGCAATGGTGGCTGCCTGAAGCTCGTGTTGCTTCTCCTGATCCGCTTTGTATTCGGCGGAGCGCTTGCTCCATTCTTCCGGAGTGAAAACGTCCCAATAGACTGCGTATTTTCGGCGCGGAAGTTCGTAGAACGGCGCAAATTCGATGTCCCGGAAAAGACCAACACCGGCAGTCTTAAACCATCCTGGTCTTCCGAACTGCGGCTTGAGCCAGTGCCCCAGAGGTTCATTGCCGACTACAATAGGAGGAGCCGAGGGCGCGCGCGGTTTCTCTTCATCACCATCGTCTCCCCTGACCTCCGGTCCGAGGTCACCGGCCAGTACGAGCGGGCCCCACATGAACGCCATCCGGCTTGGATTGTCGGGCAGAGGTTCTTTGCGCAGGACTTTCGGAAGAGTGAGGTCAACAACGTCGCCTTGCCGCCACACGCGGGTGATTTTGACGTAGGAATCAGCCGGCGAAAGGTCCTTGAGAGATTCGCCGTTTACTCGAACGCTGAAACCGTCTCCAGCCCAATAGGGCCTGCGCAAAGCGAGCGCGAACTCCCTCGGGGTCTTGGTTCGGATTTTGACAGAAGCAGATGAACCGATGGGAAAATCGGTGGCCATCTCCACTTCTACTCCAGCGGAATCCCAGCGCGCGATCGAGGGAGCGTAGAGGCCGATCCAGAATTCTTCGGAACCTTTGTAGTAATAGATTCCTGCCCCGTGCAGTGCATGGCTCTCCATACTCGTCCCCACACAGCAGGTAAAATCCTCGAACATGCGCTGATATTCGTGTTGCACTCCGCGGCCGACGGGAAGCATATAGCTGACGGTTCCGTCCTTCGGATCCTGCGAGGCGAGAATGTGATTGAACAATGCCCGTTCGTGGAAATCCGCATAGCGGATGTCGGGGGCAACGGAAAAGAGAGTGCGAGTCATCTTCAGCATGTTGTAGACATTGCACGTCTCCGCTGTTCGGCCGTCCACCATGTCGCTCAGCTTGTCGGGCTCGCCGATGTACTCGTTCTTGCCGTGCCCGCCAGTGACGAAGCTGTAATGATTCACTATGCGGTCCCAAAAAAACTTTGCCGTTTCAGCATCCGCCTGGTTGCCCGTGTACACGTAGCGAACAAGCGCCCCATAGACCTTGGGAACCTGCGTGTTGCCGTGAGTATGGGCCAGGACGTCCTGGTCTTCGGAGAGAGCATCCAGCGTGGACTTCTGATGGAATTTGTCAGCCAGTGCGAGCCAGCGTTCCTCCGCGGTGTCAGCATATAGCTCGGCGAGGACTTCATTCATTCCGCCGAACTCGGTCGCCAACATGCGTTGCAGCTGATCATCGTTCAGCTTTGACAGAATCTTCTCGACCCAGCCCGCAAACTGGATCTCCACTTGCAGAGCAGTTGCATCATCGGTGAACCTGTATGCATCTCTGAGGCCGGCGAAGAGTTTGTGCTCGACGTACCACGGGGACCAGAGACCGTTGAGGTCGAAGCCCCCCGACCGGATAACGCCGTTGCTCAGATCGACGAAGCGTTGCTTCCCATCGACGCCCTGGTCATCCTGGAGAGCACCGATGTATCCGTCGCCCTGTGCGTCTTGAATCTCTTTCAATTGTTCGACAATGTAGTTTGCTCGCTCTTTGAATCGGACATCGCCGGTGGCCGCCCACATCAGACTGACAGCCGAGAGGTAATGCCCTGCGATGTGACCCGTCAGGTTTCGTCCGGGCCCATCCCATCCGCCGTAGCCTTCCGCTTTGGGCTTGAGTCCGGCACGCTGACGAAGGAACGCAAGCATGCGGTCGGGTTGGAGTTCCAGCAAATATTTCGCGTCGGCTTCCTGGGCCGCTTTGAGCGGACCTCCCGTGAGCCTTACATGACTCAGCGGTAGAGGATGCAGCTTGATCGTCTTGCTGCTCTCCAGTTGAGCGGGATTCTCATTTTGGGCGCGTGCCTGCCCTTGAGTCATTACGCACGCCAACAAACAAATAGAGAGGACATTCGTCTTCACGCCATTACCTACGAAGCACAGTTTCGCGGCATTCAACATTCTGCGGACCTCGGGACTCGACTCTGCACACTTGAGTGCACTTGTAGGGTTATGCTGCTTCTACCGCCATGGTTCCTCTTCTATTTACACCTGGTGCGGCATTCTCGTGAATACTCATTCAATCGTCCTTAACATCATCAGAAGGGGATAGCACAAAACCAACTCGAAGCTGCTTTACTCTGGCATTGGCCTCAAGAGTGGAACCATCTGATCCTGAAGGGATAGCGACCCGAACAGATTGGTGCCTTTCATGTCATCGGCTGCCTGCTTTTTCGCCTTTTTCAATTCATCCTTGGCGTTGGTATTCGCGGCCATTTGCTCGATCGCTTTCTGCAATCCAACCGAACCCTTGCCAGTGGTTTTAGCTTTCAGATCGGCGAATGGGAGCTTCAGGTTTTGCGCCAGATGGATTGCCGTAATGCACTGCTCCAGCGTCTTGAACCCGGCACAAGCCTGCTGCGGGCTCATGTCCGCGGGCAACATGTCTTGTAGTTTGGCGGAGAGTCTTGCATCGTCGTGCAGCACCTGTTCGATCGACTTCGTCTGCAATTCGTTCGTGGGTTCGGCCTCAGGCCGGCCGGGATTGCTTGCGGGCTGAGATGGACTGGGGGCTCCATGAGTCGGCACTTGGGCAAAAGCCATAACGGATTCCAGAGCCACCAACACAACGAGTCTCATGACCATGACCAACCCTTTCTCAACTATCGTTGCTCCGCGGCAAGAGAAACGACTTCTGCGGCCAACGTTTGAGTCCGTTCCGACAGACTAGAATTCGAAGTTCAATCGAGCCTCGATGACTCTGGCTCCTACGACATTTGAAGTTTGTCCAAAAGCACTGCCTTGGAGGCCATCGTTTCCGGTGTTAACGTCCCACTCCGGGTGGTTGAACACGTTCAGGAATACGCCCTGAACGTTGAACCTCAGGCCTTCCTTGATGGCAATTGCCTTGGTTACCGACATATTTGTTGTGATGTGGTGCAGCGTGTAGAACCACGGACGATAGCCGATCGACCCCGGCACCGTGTTGGGCGTGATCAGAGTAGAAGCTATCCCGCTGGCGGCGATGAACTTGGGATTGATCCAGGCCTTCGAATTGCAAGGTTGGCCATTGGAACAACCCGGATTTGGATAAACACCGATCGCATGCTGGATTTGGGATGCTGTTACACCGTTCAGAACAATTCCTCCGTCGAAGCGATCATTGAACGTGTCGTTACCGCCAACCAACTGAAACGGGAAGCCGCTCGTGTACGTGACAACGGTTCCTATTGTCCATCCACCGACTGCTCGATCCAGCAGGCGGTTGTTGCTCAGGAAGGACCTTCCCTTTCCGAAAGGAAGGTCGTAAGTGCCATAGGCGTTCACCACGTTGCGGCGATCGGTAGTGTTAGGGCCGTAGGCCAACCGCAAGTTTCGCAGCGTATATTGCTGCGTCATGGCCAGATTCTTGCTCCAGGTATAGTTGGCGTTGAACTGCATGCCATGCCACTGCCTTTGGCGGAACTCCACCTGAAGGCCGTTGTAATTGGAGTACCCCGCCGAGGTGAGATATCCCACGGGGTTACCCGCGTTATACGGATTTACCTGGAACAGATTCACTGGATAGTTTCCGCCGGTTCCGCTGTATTGCAAGTTGTTTCGGCATGCGCCACCGGCCACGGAGGTAGTGGGAATAAGGTTACAAAAATAGTTGCCATTGAAGCCAAAAGGACCCGCAATCTGAGCCGCCATGGTGCCGGCTTGCCCCAATTGCAATTCCTGAATGAACGGATTGTTTGGGCCGTAGTCGAGAAGGGCCACACCGGGTCCGCCTGACCCTTCGCCAGCAAAGGCCGCATCGAAGATGGGTGTGGCCTGCTGACCGGCAAAGCCGTTGTTGGCGAATGAGGTGATCCCATTGGCCTGGTTGATCGCCAGATTTTTCTGTGCAGCCTTGAATTGCTGCAGGAACCCGCTTTCAAAAATGTTGACCTCATTGAGGTTCAATCCCACCCATTCGTGAATGCCACGGTTGCCCACATAACGAACTTCGATGGCATTGCTCTTGCCCAGTTCGCGCTGGATGCCAACGTTCCACGATTGGATGTAGGGTTGCGCGATATTCGGATTCATGCCTTGGAATGGAGATTGCCACGCCTGCGAAGCCTCGGAAATCTGGGCCGAATAACTGGCCGGCGTAACCAGGAAGGGGGGTATTGAACTGCGGTTGTTTACGTACTGGTTGAAGTGCACTGTTCCTGCCTGAAAGTCCCCTGGAGCCACAAACGATGCCCCCTGCGTCTGGTAGTTCTGATAGAAAAACGACCCGAAGTTCGAAGCATATTGCCAGAAGCTTTGGTATTGCTCGGTATAGCGGCGCAGAGAATATCCGCCACGAAACACGGTCTTGCCCCCTCCAGTCAGCTTGCCCAGAATTCCTTCCGTAAACTGCGGGCTCCAGGCAATCCCCAGATTTGGTTGCGGACTTACGTTCCACGGACTGTAGGCATGGCTGCGGGCTATGTATGCCGGATTCGGGTCGCCGGGAAGAGACCCGGGGTGGAAGAGATTGTTGAGACCACTCGGCCCCCAGAGCCCGGCCTGCGTGGGACTGTAATAGATGCCGTTCAAGTCGTGGTCGTCTCCGGTGAAGTCCCACCGCATCCCGTAATTCACCGTGAGATTCGGCCGCACCCGCCACGAGTCCTGGAAATGCAGCCCCCACGCCTTCTGCAACTCGTCGAGGTTGAGGGCGCCGAATTTCTGATAGCTGTGCGTCTTGGGGTCGATGGGGTGACTTCCGCCAACGAATGTGATATCGCCCGTCAGGATGGCGTAATAACCCTGCATGGACCCGATCTGGCCAGGCGTTGCCGTAGACAGCCTTGGGTTGCTGACGTTGAAAACGTTGTTCATGGGATCGCCGTTCGCGTCGCCAAAAACCACGTTGTCATAGCCCTGGGGAGGGTTCCAATAGTGGTCCTGCTCCCGGTAGAAACTGGCGCCAAAGCTCATGTTATGAGACTTGTGCTGCCATACCACGTTGTCCGAAAGATTGATCAACGGATAGAAATTTGAGATTGCCGAGTAGAAAAACGCTCCTGAACCTGGATTGAGGTTATCCGGTCCAGCCCAATAATTTATGTATCCATACTTCTCGGGATCGCCACCTTGTTTGGGATTGAGGACTGCCCAGTTGTATAGGAACCCGCCGTGAAACTGATTGATCAACGTCGGCCTGATGGTCCAGTCGAAACCCAGCGACACCGTGTAGGCGTTCGATTTATTCCCGTCGGTCTGGTACGCGAAAGTCGGACCGGGGAATTCTTGCGCGTTGGCAGTGGGTTGGTTGGTCTTGCTTTCGTTGAACGCGAGGTTCACCCGCAAGCTTTGCGTGGCGCTGTAGTCTACGCGAAAGGTCGGGTAGTAGAAGTACTGATTGTTGGGCTCACGGAATTCGAGTGTCTGCGCGTTGAAGACACCAGGCGTCGAAACCAGGGTGCCAAGTTTCTCGGAAGCGTTAATGGCAGCCAATTGATTCGCCACCGAAGCGTCCACGGTGGTTGCGAGACCGGGCTGCGCGCTGGCCAAATTAAAAAGGTTGACAGTATGCATCGCGCTGTCTGAGCCCAGATACGTGTAGTTTCCCTGCTGAACGGCGGGCGTCATGACGGTTGTGAACGGAAACCCTCCGTTGGCCCCCACCTGCTGCTGGCCAGGAATGCCGTCCCGCTCATAGCTGAAGAAGAAGAAGAGCTTGTCCTTAAGAATCGGCCCGCCTACGCTGCCGCCGAGGTCGGTCTTGTGATACAGGGGTATGGGAATAGGGTTTCCGGTGGCCGTGGAAAAGTCGTTTTGCCATGAGTTCGCGTTGAATGAAGAATTCTGCAGGTCTCCAAATAGACGCCCGTGGAAGTGGTTGGTACCGCTCCGGGTCACGAACGTGACTTGCATATTGCCCTGCCCGTATCCCTGGTTGGCGTCGAGCTGATCGGTTTGAATCGCCATTTCCTGGACGTTCTGGATGCGCGGCGAAGCCGCCGTAGAACCGGGGACGGCGTTGCCGAAATCCTTGAAGCGACTGGATTGGCCAATCACTCCATCAACGCTGGTCACCTGCGCGGCGCCGGGCAGCCCGTTCCATGTCACCGCCGGGGTACCGTAAACTCCCGGGTTGTAAGCGATGCTGCCCGCAGACCCTGGGACGAGAGCCGCCAACGCCGTCAGGTCGCGATCGGTGCCGAACGGCAAGTCTTCGATCAGCTTCATGTCAACGTTGGAGCCCACAACGCTGGAGGTGGACTCCACCAGGGGCGCTGCTGCTGCGGTCACCTCAATTTTTTCCGTCACGGCGCCTACCTTCAGCGTCACGTTGATGTCCGTGACCAAGCCAGCATGCACGGAGACGGAATCGTAGACCACCGTCGCGTATCCGGCCCTCGAAGCGGTGAGCCTATAAGTCCCGACGCTCAGTCCCACAAAGCTGTACACGCCGCTCGTCAGGCTCGCAGCCTTGCGGGTCTCGTTGGTGGAAATATCCTGGAGGGTGAGGTCCGTCCCCGGCACCACAGCGCCGCTTTGATCCAGTACAGTGATGGTGACAGTGCCCTGAGATCCGCTTTGGGCACTCAAGAACGCTGCGGTCGTGAAGATCGCTGCGGCAACGGCTGCGAAATGCCAGAGCTTGCTTTTCATCGTGTACCTCCCCGATCCGAAGGAAACGTTTACTATAAACAGCCAGGCCGTTCATGCTGCGCGAGCACGGGATATTGTATGCAGAATGTATAGAGAGCGTTGATAATCTGAATCACATCTATTTGTCAAGCGCAAAAACCGATGCCTCCGGCGTCTCGCGAGCAGAGAACCAGACTTTGAGTTCCTGTTGACAAATAGAGCGCATAAAGTATACAAACCGTGGCAAACGTTTGCCCAACCTGTGATTCAGGCGATTAACCGTCGACCTCTGCGAAATCGGTCCCTACGGAGTGGCTTGAGTGCTTGACACGAAAAAAGCGCAATTGCGAAAGCTCATCCTCATAATCGTTTGCTCACACGGCATTCTTGCGTTGAGCCAGCATCTCGAGAACGATCAATTCAAGATCGAATTTTCCCCGGCCGGTCTCACCAGCCTGAAACGGGCGCAGGATGTCTTCGATACGGACTACATTCTTGGGGGTAGAAGTCTCGGGGACCTGGTGGTGCGTTACCGTGCGCCCGGAGAAGCCTGGGAAGAAATCTCGAGCGCGACTTCCGTTTCGCACCGTTCCCCTGGAGAAGTCACATATAAGATCGGCCGCGCGGTTCCGACCATTGCTACAGCGAGCCGCGCGAACTCCTCCATCGGGCCCTGGCGAGTGAGGGCGCTCAACGACCAGGCCGAGCCGACGAATTCGCGCGACAAAGGAATTCCATTTTTTGCCTGGGGCGACCGGCACGGAACCGAGGAGTGGGTGGAATACAACTTCCACGCGTCAAAACAGGTATCGTCGGTGGAAGTGTACTGGGCAATTGGTTCCTACGAGGACTACAAGTGGGATTTACCAGTGTCCTGGAAGATCCAATATCGCGATGGCGATCAGTGGAAGGACGTTCACGCGTCGGATAAGTATGGCATTGCTCCGGATCAGTTTAATCACGTAAGTTTTGAGCCGGTGACGACGCCGGCTCTCAGACTTCTGGCAAAACTTCCGCAGGATGCAACGTCAGGAATCTACGAATGGCGTGTGAATACCGAACACGGGAAGGATGTCGAGTCTGTCCCGGACATTGCCGCGACAGGAGCGTTCCGCCTGGATGGAGATGCTCTCGTTTGGACGATCGAGGTTCGCAATCAGACTTCACAGCCGCTCGAGGTTGGAGATCTCGGCGTCGCTCTCCCCTTCAACACCGAATACGTCCCAGACAAGACCGAGACCTACACCAAGCGGCTCATCCGGCATAGTTTCATAGGAGGTGACGGCTCCTACATTTTTTGGATGCGCTGCAATGGGATTGGGCCATTTCTGGTGATGGTTCCTGAGGAGGGAACACATCTTGAGTACTACGATCAGCAAGAAGAGCGGAGCTTCACTGCTTATGTTCATTCTGCCGCTCGTGGTGCAGATCTGGCGGCGAAGGGCGGCGAATGGCGATTGCCAAATACGATGCTCACATTGGCGCCAAAAGGACAGGCGGCCGATTCCGCGAAGTACAGCTTCAAGCTCCGCTGGGCGAAAGACTACGCCGCGGTCCGTGATGTGCTTTACGAGGAAGGCGGGTTTGACGTCAACGTTGTTCCAGGCATGACCGTTCCAACTGATTTACCGACGATGTTCTCATTGCGTACGCCCAATAAGGTTCGCAGCATCGTGCCCGAATTTCCTGATAAGACTTCTCTGAAGCTCGTAGGAGAGCGCGGCAAAGATACACAGGTTTACTCCGTCAGCTTCTCGCGCCTCGGCGAGAACAGGTTGAAGGTGCAATACGACGACGGGAAATATTTGTCGCTGGAGTTTTTCGTTACCGAGCCGCTGGAGACCCTCATTAAGAAGCGTGCCCGCTTCTTGATGACGCACGAACAATGGAACGATCCCAAGCGCTGGTACAACGGCCTGTATTCACAATGGGACATGAAGCACCAGATCCTGCGCAGCCCCGATGATCTCGACGGGCTGCAATCCTACGCTGTAGCTTGCGATGATCCGGCGCTCGGCAAAGCCCCCTATCTCGCAGCCAAGAATGTCTTCTTCCCTGATAAGGACGAGATCGCGTCGATCGAGAGCTATATTCAGCATTATGTCTGGGGCGGTTTGCAGCGCACCGACAAAGAAACGTATCCGTACGGAATCTACGGAATACCGAACTGGAAAGTCAATCGCGAGAGTCCGGAAGACAACGAGCGCGGCAAGAAGCACCTTTGGAGAATTTACGATTATCCGCATGTGATTTCTCTTTACTACAACATGTATCTCATTGCGAAGGATTATCCGGCGATGGTGCACTATCTCGACGCGTCTGCTTACCTTGAACGCGCCTATCGCACGGCCATGGCTTTCTTCATGGTACCGATGGAGATCGTGAAGTGGTCCGCATATGAAACCGGCACGTACAACGAATTGGTGATTCCGGACTTGATTCGTGTGCTCGAACAGAATGGCCTGACGAGCGAAGCCGACAGACTCCGCGCGCACTGGGAAACCAAGGCGGCATTCTTCATCAACCAGCATCCTGATCTGTTTCAGTCGGAATATCCATTCGACTCGACTGGATTCGAATCGACGCACGCATTGGCGACATACGCGGTTAAGCGGGAGCAAGAGGCGGGAGCAACTGAGTTTCGCAAGACCGTGCGCTCCTCTGATGCCAATGACTTTCTCGAAGAGCAGATGCGTTTGAACGTTGCTGCTCGCGGCACGGAGCCTGCGTACTTCTGGCTGGGAAGCGACTACCGGGCAAGCGGCAACACCGCCTACACGCTCAGCTACATGTCTCAGATGGGAGGCTGGGCGGTCGAAGACTATGCATTGAATTATGCGCGGGACCCAGTTCCGTATCTGCGCCTGGGGTATGCATCTTATCTGAGTTCGTGGGCGCTGCTCAACTCCGGCACAGCCGAGTCGAATTACGGTTACTGGTTTCCCGGCAAGGAGAACGACGGCGGCGCGGGTGGAGGATTTGAGCCACGGCCCTGGGGCCGGGCTTGGCTGGGGAACAAGGAAATGGGACACACTTCATGGTGGTACTCGGGCGAAATTGACTTAGGCTTCAGCGCAGCATTGCGCACTGCGGCGACGGTCGTGAGCGATGATCCAATATTTGGGTTGTATGCCTATGGCGGCGAATTGACGCGGCACGGCGCTTCGATAGAAGTGATTCCTAGAGATGGTCTGCGCGACAGGTTTGACGTGGTGCGTGGAAACGCACGCTTCCAAATGCGACTGGATCGCGACGGCTTCGAAGAAGGCAAACCGATTGCTTTCAGCGAATCTCTAAACCATTTCAGTTTCACTATTGAAAATCGTTCCCACGATCAACACGAGACAACGCTGACGTTGAAAGGGTTGCCTCCGGGTAGCTATCGCGTATTGTCAGCGGGAAAGCCGCCGTCGAAATGGGTCGTCGAAGATGGTGAAGAGAAGAACGTGAAAGTTACAGTTCCGCCGAGCGGGGACTCTCTTGTGACCATCAACAGGGATTGAAAATCATCCCCCCATGACCACGAACACGGTTTCAATCAGCAGCGCTTTCAGGGACTGGGAGCACACTGAACGGACCCTCGCGCGATTACGGAAGAGCGGGAACCGACTCGAGGCGACGGAATGGGGGAGACGTGAGAAGAGGTGGCGTTGAATGTCGCGTGAGGTCTGTCATCTTGGTTTTGTGTACGTTGCTTTGCTATCACAATCTATCGCACGCACAAGACGAAAGAATCGAGCCAGGCCATTCAATTGGCAAAGTATCGACCGATGGCAATCTGGTTGTTATGGAGCTAGATGATGGTGCGCTTGGGAGGGCGAACCTGTTTGACCTGGTCGGCCAGACGCTCCGTTTCACTCCAGATGGCTCCCAGTATCGTGTCGACCATGGACCGTTGAACTGGGATTCAGATTTCGGCACTCAACTTACCGGCGCGGAAGTTACCCTTCATCAGTTTACTTTCCCATTCTCCGACAAAAAGTGGGATTCATTCTTCATAGGAACGACCGGATCCATCAGCTTTGGCACCCGAGAAAAAGACGACAGCCCCGACGGTTCTCGCCGCCCCGAAGGAGGTATTTCCATCGGTCGATTCGAACCGCTGGCGGAAGCCGCCAGCACTCTTATCGACCGGGCGCCGGCCATCTGCGTCTTCTTTAAGCCTCGAATGTCAGGACCTCATTACGTCAAAGAGCTCCCCGATCGGGTGGTTGTTACTTGGGATACTACCGAGCCATTCGGAAACATCCAGGACTTCACTTGGTTCAAAACGATCAACCGGTTTCAGGTGGCCCTTCACCACGATGGATTGATTGAGATGTCGTACAAGGAACTCGCGGCGAAGGACGCAATCGTTGGCGTCTATCCCGAACTTTCGGGCGCCGGAAAGGCCTTGGCGACGGTGGGTGCAGACCCACATCCACCGTTGGCTGCATATCTCGATGTTCGGAACCTCAAGTTGTCGATTGAAGATGGCATTCGACTGAAGGTGACGTTCGAAACGCGTGGGCCAGTGCCGCGCGAAGGCGACCCCGCGGTCGACGGCCTTACTTACCACATATTTTTTGATGCGCAAAGGCCGATTTCGACGAATGCAGATGCTGCTGATACAAAGCTTGCATGGACGGTGCGCGGCATCGCTTGGCATCAACGTCCCTCAAGGTATGTCGCATTCGGGCCGGGCGTTTCGCGCAAGGTAGTAGCTACCGGGAATACGGTCACGCTCGAAGGAGTTCTGCCAAGTTCTCTCCGCGGATTAGAGCAGATCTCGGTCTCGGCTGAAGTCGCTGCGCCTGGGAATCCCGAGCCTGTTGCCAGGATTTCGCCTCATGTCATCCGCCTATCGGGAATTCGTCATCCTGAAGTTCACCTTTCTTCTCTGACGCGCAGGGATGGCCCGTCAAGAGTCGTATACGAAGCGTTCCACTACTTGAATTTGCCAAGACCTCAGGATCTCTCCTGCACAGTGATTAAGGCTCTTGGGGATAAGTTTGATTTCCTCGCCTACTACTCCGATTTCCGTATCGATAACCAGGAAGCGGGAACTCCCAGCGACGGCCCGGTGGGAGGCAACGTCACCGGGATTGGCGCACCCATGCACGATCTCCAGAGCTATTGCACCGAAGGCACGTTTCAGTGGGGGTACGTTCAGCCCGTCTACGTTGGCTCGAACCAGATGCAGGAACGGCCCCCGGATGGAGCGCCAGGGGGGAGCGACCATGACTTAACGTTCTATTTACACCAGCTTGGAGAGCGTTCTCCGGACAGAAAGATCCTCCCCTATAACTATGCGATGTCGCAAATCGGGCACGAGATGGGTCACCGCTGGGCTGCTTTCGTGTCTGCGAAAGTCAACGGTGGAACAATTCAGCTCGGTCCGGTTCACTGGGCCCGTGGATTGCACGCCCCGGTAGCGTTTCCCTACCAGCGTCCGACGGAAGCGTCTGCGATGGGCGGGAGCGTTTGGCAGGATAATTTCGATGGAACCTACACCCAGCTCGACGACGACTACTATGTGCCAGCAACAGGCTATTCCTATCTTGATCTGTATTTGATGGGCCTGATCTCTTCCGCGGAGGTGCCTGACTTCTTCATTCTGCAGAATCTCGTGCCAGCCAGCAAGAATGCGAACGGACATCCCATATTCAAGGCAGATCGAACGAAGGTAACAATTGAAGACGTGATTACAGCAGAGGGTCCACGCCTACCCGACATCGATCACTCCCAAAAGAAGTTCAACACGGGGATTGTCGTTGTCGTGGAACACGGGCACCCCCCGAGCCTCGAGCTTCTAGAGCGTGCCAACGGCATCCGCATGCGGTGGATCGATTATTGGGAGACGACCACCGGACATCGCGCATCGATGACAACAAAACCGCGTTGAGCGTCAAGTCACAAAATAGGCGGCGGAACAGTGATGGCGGACGCAGACATCTTCTTCGGAGACCTCCGCGGCTGCTAACCGACGAAGCGGGATCCCGTCTGCCTCAAAGTGCAGAGCAGCTTTACAAAAATAACGCAGGGATTGAGCCAGATTGCGATCATAATTGTAGGACTCAGTTATCGAACCCGCGCTAATAGCTAACACTCGAGTGTCCGTTCATGCATTTATCGCCCACTGAGGTCAGTCTTCGGAAACCGGAGACTGCGCCACCGAGTTCAATCCCCGAGCCTCGTCCCACCCGTTCGCTTCGCGTTCCGGCAATCGCGGCGATCGCATTATTACTCGTGTCTGTGGTCCTGGTGGCAGTCTTTCGTCACGGTGCGAGCTCGCGCGGGTCTCCAGCTCCAGGTTCAGTTTCCGCAGTCGGCCCAGAATCGGCGCTGCGCCTAAACGGCACAACCGAGGCAGTCCACATGCGCGCAATCGTAGCGCCTATGTTGGCCAGCGAGAGCTTTGGCACTCTAACCGTGACCCGTCTGGCTGCGAGCGGAACACAAGTGCGCAAGGGTGACCTGTTGGCAGAATTCGACCGCCAAGCTCAAATGCGGCAGTTTATGGACAAACAGGCGGAATACATGGATTTTGCGAATAAGACTGCGTCGGCACAAGCGAAGGAAGTCGCTGACCGCGCCAAAGGCGAAACCGAGATCGGGCAGGCGGAGAGTGGGTGGAGCAAGGCCGGACTCGAAATGCAGAAAGTCGAGTTGCTCTCCAAGATCGATGCCGAAAAAGCCCAGCAAACGTTAGAGGAAGCCAAGGCCACGCTGCAACAGCTGCGGACGACATTTGAGCTGAAGCGGCAGGCGGCGCAAGCCGGCATCCGGCTGCTCGAAATTCAGCGCGATCGCGCCATGCAGGTGATGGATCATGCGCAGGCCAATGCCGCGCTGATGCAGATTCGTTCCCCCATCGACGGCGTCGTTGTGCTCAACACAATCTGGAAACAGGGCAAGATGGGCGAGGTACAAGAAGGAGACCAGGTTCGCGCCGGGGTCACATTTATGCAGGTGGTCGACCCTTCGCAGATGCAAGTACGCGCCTCCGTCAATCAGGAGGACTTCCTGGGCCTGCGAATTGGTCTGCCGGCCCGCATACGCCTCGACGCCTACCCGGAAATGCTTTTCTCGGGCAAGCTCGAGGAAATGGCGCCGATTGCCCGCAGCGGAGATTTTTCGCCAAAGCTGCGTACCTTCTCCGTGGTGTTTTCGATCGACGGTAACGATGCCAGACTAATGCCGGACCTTTCCGCCGCGGTGGACGTGAGCCCAGCAAGCCGAACTGGCGGGGCTGGCGCGTTTCCATAATGGCCAGAGATCGTACCTTATGATCCGCAGATTGCAACAACTTTGGACACGGCGCAATCCGGTGATCACTGCCGCCGTTCTCATTGCCGGCACCGTACTTCTTCTGGGGGCGATCCGCTACAGCCATCGCGCTCCTGCGATTCCCACCATCGACGTCAAACGCGGAGAGTTTTTAGACTCATTCGAAGTTCGCGGCGAAATCACAGCGCTTAAATCCATTGCCGTCACCGCCCCTGCAGAGGCTGGCGACCTCCAGATCCTCAAGCTGGCCACCGACGGTGCCAAGGTGAAAAAAGGCGATTCAATCGTGGAATTCGACAAAACCAAGACTGAGCACGACCTGGCGCAGGATCGATCGTCTCTGAAATATGCGACCGCCGATATCGAGCAGGCCCGCGCGCAGGCGCGCCTGACCGACGAACAAGACCTGACTGCCGTGAGCAAAGCCAGTTACGATCTTCAATCCGCCCAATTGGACGCCAGCAAGCAGGAGATCGTCTCCAAGATTGAAGGTGCCGAAGCGGAATTGAAAGTCGCCGATGCGAAACAGGGCTTGAGGGAAGCCGAGCAGAAGCTGAAATCGGATCGGGCCGCGAGCAAGGCGACCGTCGACGGCAAGATTGGAGCCAGCAAGAAGGCGGCATTCGATGCACAGCGGGCCGAAATTGCCCTTTCCAAGATGACGCTGAGGGCTCCGACAGCGGGCATGGTGAGTCTGGTGCCGGTATGGCATCCGGAGGGTGCAGCTCCGTTCAAGGCTGGAGATCATGCATGGCCGGGCGCGCCCATCGCCGAATTGCCGGATACATCTTCGCTGCGTGTCTCAGCGCGCGTCGATGAAACGGAACGCGGTCGTCTCGCTGTGAGTCAACCTTTGACTGTGCACCTGGAGGCCATCTCCGACCAGCAATTCACTGGCAAAATCGAGGAAATCAGCACCATCGCCACAGAAGACTTCAACGCAGGCTGGCCTATTCCGCGGGATTTCGATCTGCGAATCAACCTTGACCAGCTTGATCCACGTCTTCGACCCGGCATGACCGCTCAGATCACGATTGTGGTTGACCGAATTCAGAATGTGCTGATCATTCCGGTTCATGCCTCCTTTCAAAGGGAACGAGAAACCTTCGCTTACGTTTGGGATGGTTCCAAGTTTCGCGAACAGGCGATTGAAGTGAGTCGAAGGAGCGGTGATCGCATTGTGGTATCGAAGGGCCTGCAGCCGGGCGATCGAGTAGCGCTGCAGGATCCGACTGCGAAAGAGTGATAGATGAAGCGCACGAGTTTTATAACGTGGGGAATCGTTGCTGGCGTACTGTTGGCTAGCATCGGATTCGCAGTTTCGCGGCGGACGGACGTGAGCGCCTCGGGTGAAGATATTCCATTTGCCGAGGTCAAGCACGGCGAACTCGATCTGAAGGTGTATACAACTGGCGAGTTGCGCGCTAACCATTCCATGATGCTCGCCGCTCCTCCTATTGGTGGAGGATCGCTGCAGATCACCCGCCTGCTTCACACCGGAACCCCGGTCAAAAAGGGCGACGTGGTCATCGAATTCGATCCCAGCGAACAGCATTACAAGCTAGAACAGAGCCGTTCCGAGCTTCTACAGGCCGAGCAGGACGTCATCAAAGCCAAAGCCGACGCCGCCGTGCAGGCCGCGCAAGATAAAGTAGCGTTGCTCAAGGCGCGCTTTGACGTGCGGCGCGCTGAACTGGAGGTGCAGAAAAACGAACTGGTCAGCACCATTGACGTAAAGAAGAACCAACTCGCCCTGGAACAGGCGAACCGCGCACTAGCGGAGTTGGAACAGGACATTCAATCGCACGGCATCACAGGAGAGACAGGCATGGATTTGGCACGGGAGAAATGGAACAAAGCCAAGCTCTCTATGGATCAGGCACAACAGAACATTGGAAAAATGCGGGTCATCTCCCCCATCGATGGATTAGTCGCCATCCAGAAGAATCTTGACTCTACTGGCGGCATGTTTTTCGACGGCATGTCGCTTCCCGACTATCACGAAGGCGACCAGGCGCAACCCGGCAGCGCCATCGCGCAAGTAATCGATTCCCGCGATATGGAGTTGACGGCCAAGATCAGCGAACTCGACCGCGCCAACATTACTATCGGACAGGCGGCGGAAGTCGAGTTCGACGCAATGCCTGGCAGGAACTTCCATGGCATTCTGAAATCGGCTGGCGGAATGGTGCAACGAAGCTTTTTCTGGGAGGATTCGGGGAGCAAATACGACATTTCCATCCAGCTCACTGACTCCGACGCACGGCTTCTCCCCGGACTCACCGCGCAAGTCGTACTCGTAGGCGAGAAAAAAACTAACGCTCTCTACATCCCGCGCCAGGCGCTTTTTCAGAAGGAAGGTAAGCAAACAGTTTTTGTGAAGAAAGACGCGAGCTTCAAACAGCTGCCGATCAAGGTGGATTTCGAAAATGAGAGCCGGGCAGCGATTGAAGGACTACGAGACGGAGATGACGTAGCGTTGATTGATCCCACGGCGGCAAGAAAGGCCGCGTCCCCTCTGGTGTCGTCGGTGCTTGGTGGAGGAACTCCTTAATGCCCGTCCTCACCACACCCACACCGGGTCGCGTGCTCACCGGCTACAAACAATGGCTGCCCGATCTGCGCATGGGCATGGAAAACCTTTTCGCCCATCGTCTGCGTTCACTCTTAACCATGCTGGGCATGATCTTCGGTGTGGCCGCGGTCGTCTCTATGCTTTCTATCGGGGCGGGTGCAAGGCAAAAAGTCATGGCGCTCATTGAACAAATGGGCGTGCACAACCTCATCGTCGAAGCCAAGGAGACCACGGAATGGCAGGCTCACATGAAGATTCGCAAGATTTCCCCGGGCCTCACCTCTCAGGATTACAGGATCATCCGGGATGACGTCAACGATATTACCGCATCTACTCCCCGTAAGCGATTCACGCCTTCTAAGACGATTCCCAAGGCGCAGCAGGAACCGCCGACGGTTTACGGCGTCGATTCGCACTACGTCGATATTATGGGACTGCATCTGCTGCAGGGCCGTTTCTTCGCGCCCGGTGAGGAAAGCCGTGCGAGCGCGATCTGCGTGTTGGGGGCGGGCGCGAAATCGAACTTGTTTGGAACCGACGACCCTCTCGGTCGCTGGGTGAAGTTGAATCAGCAGTGGTTTCAGGTGATCGGAGTCGCAAGCCCGCAACTCAGTTCGCAGACGGAAGTCGTGGGCGTGCCTGCGCAGGATCTCAATAATCTCATTTATGTCCCCCTTAACGCCGCCATCTTCCGTCTGGAAGACAGCTACAGCGGCGCGCGCGATGAGATTGACGGGATTTATCTTCACTTGCGCGATGAAGCCAACGTACCGCAGGTTGCGCAGGTGGTGCGTGCCATCCTCGATTCGACTCATCACGCCGCTGGCGATTTCAGCGTGATCGTACCCGCCCAACTCCTGGCCGAACAACGCCGCACCGAGCGCCTGTTCAACGCCGTCATGGTAGCCATCGCCTCTATCTCTCTGCTGGTGGGCGGAATCGGCATCATGAACATCATGTTGGCCAGCATTCTCGAACGCACGCGCGAGATTGGGGTGCGGCGCGCAGTCGGAGCTCGGCAGTTCGATATCATCCGCCAGTTCGTGACTGAGGCCACCATCATCTCATTCGTTGGCGGAAGCTTTGGCATAATCTTCGGCGTCGCCATGTCGCGTCTGATCGCCTGGCTCGCCGGATGGTCCACTATCGTTACCGTCACTTCCATTGTTCTGGCGTTTCTTGTCTCCATAACGGTAGGACTCGTTTTCGGAATTTATCCTGCGGTCAAGGCTGCGCGGCTGGATCCGGTTGAAGCCATTCACTACGAGTAGGGTCAGCTCTACTATTTCCTGGAGGAAGTTCGATGAAACTTCGCCTTGGGGTCCTTTGCTTTTTATTGCCGCTTCTCACTTGGGCACAGACCCGCGAAAGCTATCGCGGACTCCTGACGCCGCAAGTGCGTTCGCCCAAACTTCCCGGTCCACAACATCTGCGCCGGTATGTTCGCGATGGCAAACTCCAGCTAAACCTCAACGATGCGATCCTTCTCACGCTGCAAAACAACAGCGCCATCCAGGTTCAGGAGACGCAGGTCGAAACCGCGAAGTTCGCTCTTCTGAGAACCTATCAGCCCTTCGATCCACAACTCCAGTCCGTGTTACGGGCGACCCGCATCTCCTATCCGGGCTTCAGCCAGATTCAAGGGCCCGGAACCTTCAACGACCTGAATCAATCTGTGCAACTTAATTTCACCCAAACGTTCCAAACGGGCACGAATGTGTTGGTCGGCTTCAACAGCACCAAGGATTCCAGCAACAGCGGCTTTAACTTTCTGAATCCCTATGACCAGTCGTTCCTGAACTTGCAGATCACTCAGCCGCTGCTGCGTAACCGCTGGCGCTTCGAGAATCGCGCTCCGCTGATCGTCGCCCGCAAGAGCCTGCAGCAGTCGCGCGCCACCTTCGAAGCGCAGGTGAGCGGAGCTCTGCTGCAGGCGGTTACGCGGTATTGGGATGTGGTCCGCACGCGTGGGAATCTAGATGTTTTCCAACAATCCCTGGAAGCGGCTCGGGCGAGCTACGCGCACGACAAGCGGGCTCTTGAATTAGGGGCTCTCCCGCCGCTCGATATCTACCGTTCGGAAGCGGAAGTGGCATCACGTCGTGTGCAGGTGATCCAGGCGGAGTATGCATTGAAGCAAGCGGAAGATGTTTTCCGGTTCACGATCGGCGCCGATCAGGATACCTACGTTCAAGCGCTCGATCTCGATCTGACGGAGAAGCCAGATCCTCAGGGCGAACTGCGGACGATTGACGCCGGCGCGGCGCTCGAACAAGCGCTGGCCAAACGCGCGGAGCTTCAGGCGGCACAACGCGCGCTGGAAGGCGACGACACCAGCATCCGCCTGGCGCGCAACCATCTTCTGCCCGATCTGGAACTCGCTGCGTTTTACCAGGGCAGCGGAGTCGGCGGCAACGTGAATTTCGCAGGCGTATCGACTCGCGGAGGCGTCGGAACCTCTCTGAACCAGCTTTTCACTTTCGGCTTTCCTGGCTACGGCGCCAGCCTCACGTTGAGCGTTCCCATCAAGAACCGCGCCGCCCAGGCCGACTTGGGAACGGCGCTGGTAACGCGCCACCGCGACTTGTACTCGAGCCAGCAGGTGCGCGAGCAGATCACCCTGGACGTGAGCAATGCCGTGCACCAGCTTGAGGTTGCAAAGCTGACAGTCGCCGCCGGGAAAACGGCGCTCGATCTGGCGGAGAAGACGCTTTCAGCCGACCAGCGCAAATACGAACTCGGCTCGGAGACCGTTTTTTTCCTGCTCGATGCGCAAACCCGGGTGACGACGGCAAGAGCCAGTCTGCTGCAGGCGCAAATCGATTATCAAAACGCGGTCGCTGCCCTTGACTATTCGACCGGAAACCTGGTGCAGGCGTACCAGGTACAGATTGGGGACTTAACTAAGTGAATCCTCTGCGAACCTGCCGATATTCTCAGGCGCTTGCACTCGCTCGGAAGTAGACCAGGGCCGGATAGCGTCAACGCAGAGAGCGCTGGGCAAGTAATATGGGGGTTCGCGGACGCCCGCTAGAGAAATGTCTTGAGAGCGGAGTTAAGTTAGGAGCGCAGCTCACCTCGATTTGCTCGAGACGATTTTCCGCCCAAGGGGCCCCTTGCACGACGCGGCTGTCATCATTCAAAAGGGTTGTATCGCAGCAGCTTGCTTGTTTCTTGCCGCTCTCCATGAATCCCACGTCTACAGGGCAATTTGGAACAAGGTACCGGGTTGCTCTTGGTGTCACGGAGGAGACTGACGCATTTGCAGTTATCGTCTCCGAAGGTACCGGCGAATTAGCATATCCGTCGGGGGCAAAATCGAAAGGGATCTAACAGAGCGGAGTTTCGGTGATATGTCGGTCTTGAGCGTCCTGCACTCTCCCTTTCCAGTCGCCGCCACTGCCGTTCCAGTACTTAACCGCCGAATGCATTGTCGCGCCCAGATAAAACAGAGCCGCTAGCGGCAGGGTCAATGCCCATGCGGGATTCAATCGATAGTAGCGCACCATGGTTGAGTACGTGATCGTCATGGCCGCCCAAGCCGCAGCGCCCATAAAGATCGTCAGCCTGCTGTGTGTGAGGAACAACAGGGGAGGCGCCAGATAGGTGATCACCATGCCCGCAATAGTGCACAGTAGCAGAAGCGAAGAGTGCTTCAATTGGTTGAAGGCCGTGCGCGAGATCATGTGCTCGATGTCCGAGAAGGTCCCGTATCGTCGCAAACTTTGGCTCTCATCGTTTAATCCCATCCATAATTTCCCGCCGTGCTGCTTCAGGAGCCGGGCCAGGGAGCAATCGTCGATAACGGCGCCGCGAATGGATTCCAGTCCTCCGGCGCGTTCCAGAGTTTCTGCTCTCACCAGCATGCAGCCCCCGGCCGCACCGGCGGTCGAGCGCCGGGTATCGCGAATCCAGGCCGGCGGGTAGAGCATGAAAAAGAAATACACAAAGGCGGGAATGAGCAGCTTTTCCGGAAGGCTCTCGCAATGCAGCTTCACCATAAACGAGACCAGATCGTAATCGCCACGCGAAGCAATGACGTCCAGATTCGCTACTGTCTCTGGACCATGCAGTACATCAGCGTCCGCGAGCATGAGCCATGCGGGATTTAACGCGCGTGCGCGCTCAACGCCCTGGTGCATCGACCACAACTTTCCCGTCCATCCCACCGGTAAGGGCTTGCTCTGAACCAGAATAAGCGCATCGGCCTTGCCTGCTTTTTTTGAAGCACGCTGCGCCACGTCCGCCGTGCCGTCTGTACTCTCATCATCCACGAGGACGACCGTCATAGCCACGCACTGATTTAATAAAGATGTGACGACCGGCCCGATCAGTTCTGCCTCATTGCGGGCCGGAACCACGGCAACGACGCCGCCCGAAAATCCTGGCTTAAAACTCGCATCGGGCTTAGCGCTCTTAATTCGCCAGAAGGCCCCCCGCGCAAAGGCGAGGTAGAACCAAGTGACCGCTGTAAGTGTAGCGACGCTCGTGGCAGGCACCGACATCGGCGTGAGCCCGAGAGTACAACTTAGGAGATGTCAGATCAAGGCTTGACCCCGAGAAAGAGATCAGGCTGAACAGTCGGACAGTCTGCCGACGCCGCGAGGGACTGCCTCGGTGAAAGTCATGCGGATTCCGTTTTCAGGTCGCAAAATCACCATGGGGCGCGCTTCGATTGTCTGGCCTGGAACCAGGCAGAAATCGTATTTTCTGAGCAGAACACTCAGAATCATGAGCATCTGCAGCATGGCGTAATTGCCGCCGATACATCCCCGAGGGCCGGCTCCAAAGGGCAAGTGGGCGAAGGGCGTGTGAAGCTTCTCCTTCGCTTTGGAGAAGCGTTCCGGATCGAAACTCTCAGGGTTCTCCCAGTACTGCGGCGAATGGTGCACGCCATAAATGAACACGACCACCGTTGAGCCCCTGGGTATCGCGAGATCGCCTGCGCGGTCGTCCGCGAGGGCCATTCGGTCGACCATCCAAAACGGCGGGTATAAACGCAGCGCCTCCAGCATCACTTGAGTTGTAAACTCGAACTTTGGAACATCTGCGTAACTCAGAGGCCTTTCGCCCAATACAGAATCGAACTCTTGCCGCACTCTGTCGATGCAATCCGGACGTGAACTCAGCAGGTAGAGAAACCACGATAAGGCATTCGACGAGGTTTCGTGGCCGGCGACCAGCAGTTGCATGCTCTCGCTGAGGACCAATTCGTCGCTCATGCCATGGCCGTCGCTATAGCGGGAATCCATCAGGATCTGCAGCAGGTCGTGGCCGGGGGCCTCCTTGCGCCGGCGCTGGATGTAGTCCAGCAGAACGCCGAAAGCGCGGGCTCGCATTTCCTCATGCCTGCGTAACTCACCCGAGACGGCAAACCAGGGATTCAGGTAGGGCTGAATGGTTTGGCGAACCATAAATTCCTGGACGGTCGAGATGGCCAGGCTGATGAGGTCGATGTCTTCCTCCTTCAGCCGCGCGCCAAACAGAGATCTAGCGACCATCGCGAAGGTAATCTTCATCATGTGGGGGTAGATATCGACAGGGCCCAGCAGGGCTTGCTTGTCGAAGTCCCGGAGCGAGTCAGCGAGGGAGTCCTGCATGATCGAGGACAGAACCTCTAGCTGCTTTCGCTCAAAGCCCGACTGGATGAGGCGCCGCTGAGTGCGCCAGGCTTCCCCCTCAGTGGTGAGAAGGCCCTTGCCCAGGAAGTGCCCCATCCGCTTCTTTTGGATCTCGGACTTGTAGTAGTTCTCTGAATTTGTCTTCAGCACATGCTGAATGACGGTGGGACTGATGGTGACAATGGCCTCCTTGACGCCGCCAAAATAGAACTGGAAAGTGTCGCCATGGAGTTTGGTGTACTTCGTTAGAACCTGCACAGGATTGTGCGCCATCGCGCGCGAATCCATGAAGGATTGGAATCGAGAGACGGCGGGCACGCTTCGCGGCAAGGTCACGCCTCGCTATCCCGCCGATTCAGAAGAAAAACATGATCCTTGTTTCCCAACTGTTTCAAGAGTAGTAGATGATGTTTGATCGCCCGCCTCATTGTGGGATGTTGCCGATAGGGAACGCCAAATTCCTCGGCGGTCGCCTTAACGATCCGGGTCAGCGAAGCATAGTGAGTGTGGCACACGAAAGGGCACAGATGATGGACTATATGGTGGTTGAGCCCGCCAGCCAGCCAACCGACGAGCGGCTTAGTCGTCGCGTAGTCGGCCGTTGTCGCGAAAATGTGATAGATCCCATTGTCAAACTCGCTGCGGCTCAAAGGAAAGTAAGTGCTGTCAACACAATGCGTGGTCTGGAATACAAGGGCCACGCTCAAACCGATGATCAAATGGGCGAGCAAGAAAGAGACGCCGACCAGGAGAGGCGATTTTCCCAGCAACACGACCGGCAAGATGACCATGTAGGTGAGGTAGAATCCTTTACCTGCAAAGAGGATGACGTACTCGCGCAGCGGATGCTTCGTCTGTTTCAGGTAGTCGTGGAACGGAAAGAAAAAGCACTCAAAGTCCCTCAGGAACACGTAATCGAGAGAAAATAGAGCGTAAAGGAAGAGCGCATAGATGTGCTGGAACCGCTGCAGAGGCGCCAGGGGTTCGTGAGGCGTAAACCGAAGGATGCCGCGTCCGGTAAGCGCGTCGTCTTCCCCGTGGAGATTGATGCAGGAGTGGTGACCTCGATGGTGGAGTATCCGCCACATGTACGAACTGATTCCGCAGACATCGAAAACGTAGTTCAGGGCTTTGTTTATTGTCCGCACTGACGAGATAGCGTTGTGGTTGCTGTCGTGCGCGATGTTCAGCAAAAGAAATGTCTGGGCGATCGCATTCAAAAGATAGAGGCCGACAAACTTCCAGGAATCCGGCTTGAGCGCGTACAGAGCAGTCCAACTGCCAGCCAGCACTGCCAACCCCACGGCGATTTTGATCCACATGGCGCGGTCGGCCTTGGGGGAAATATTTCCGTCGGCAAAGAAATCGTCGAGGCGGCGACGCAGGACTTTTGGGAATGAAGACGCACACGCGGGGTCGGAAACGGAGTGCCGCAGCGCGGCCTCCGATGGTACGAGATCATCAATCTCCGGATTCAGATTAATATCCGCCTCGTCTCGAACGTTACCTGCGCAGTTGATGTCGGTCCGGGTTGACGTTGCCCGGCTTGCCGAGAGTCGACCAGGCCAGCGCGGACTTTGTCGGCCAGACACCGCCTCCGGCACAATCGTCAGAAATTAGCGTTAGAAATGAATGCTAGCTCGAAAACTTAAGGAAGATCAAGGGAATTTCAGATCACTCGGACGCGCCGTAGCGGAGCATGTTCTCGGAAGGACGTAGGTAGAAATTCTTCCCAGCTTTCCAAATCTCTGTTACCATCAACCGCTCAGTGCTATTGAACCAAGACGCTTTGAGTCGGGCGATCCAACGCCCGGGCGGGGCTCGTCTTCATTGGACCGAGAGACGCATGGTCTTAGGAATGGCTGTGCCTCTGTCTCGAAGTCGGTCTGCCCCCAGTGTATGGGGAGCAGCGAGAGACATTTGTTTTCTTATTACGGAGTCTTCTCATTCAGCACAGGAGGCTAGCGAATGGCGGTGCCACCGCCATGAGACCGATCCGAACCTATGATGGCTTCGATTTTGGGCAAGCTGGATAGTCTAGGGGATCAGCACCCACACAAAGTTCTCTATTCGTACATTGACGTGAACGGCCATCCGATTGGAGGCTACTCATACGAGTCGTTTCTCCACCGGACGAAGGTGATCGCCGGACATTTGCGCAAGGAGCTCGGTTTCGTGTCCCAGGACCGTCTTCTCCTGGCGTACCCACCGGGGCTCGAAATGATTTGCGCGTTTTTTGGCTGCGTGCGCGCCGGATTGATCCCTGTACCCGTCTATCCCCCCAGTTCTCGTGGCTTCCAGGGCGCCCTTTACAAAATGGTCCACATCGCAAAGGACTGCCAGGCAGCCGGCATTTTAACCAGCAAAGACTATCTCGGATCCCTGAAGACAAATCTTGCTCGAAGCGGAGTCTCGGCATGCGGAGTCGACGTCGACTACATTTCCGGCCTCCGTTGGGTTGTAACGGAAGACTTCGTCGATACGGTTTCGGACGAAACTTTCAACGGTGCTTCGAAGATTCTGTTTCTCCAGTACACGTCAGGATCGACTCGAGATCCTAAAGGCGTGATGGTCACGCACGAAAACATATTGCATAACTGCCCGCTGGTGATCGACCATGACGCACCGGTAGTCGTGTCCTGGCTGCCGCAGTATCACGACATGGGCCTGATTGGGTGCTACCTTTATCCCGCGCTTACTGGCGGCACGACCTACGGCTTCGCTCCCAACGATTTCATTCAGCGCCCGACCCTGTGGTTCGACGCGATCAAGACTTATGAGGCCAGCGCCTCAGCGGCGCCCAACTTCGCTTACGACTATTGCTTGCGCGCCGGGCGGCTTTCAAAGGAGAGTTTGGAGGGTTGCGATCTTAGCTCGCTCCGGTTGCTGATGGTTGCCGCGGAACCCGTCAAACCGGACACTTATACACGGTTTCTGCAGGCCTTTCAGCCCCATGGACTCAAGTCGGAAAGTTTTTTTGTTGCGTACGGGCTGGCGGAGAATACCCTGGCGGTTTCGCTCGGTGGCCGCAATATTATTTCGGTGAACAAGAACGCCGTCGCGCTGGGGAAGGCCCGCATGACCACGGAGGTTTCCGAAATCGGCGCGGCCACTCAGATTGTCAGTTGCGGAACTCCGCTGCCGGGTCTCACGGTTAGGATCGTGGATCCGGAGAAGCACGTTGCTCTTGAGCCGGGTCGAATCGGCGAGATTTGGATCGCTGGAGGGAGTAAGTGCCTGGGTTGCTGGAATAATCCGGAACTGACGCACAAGTTGTTTCACGCCCGGCTGGTGGACGACAGTCCCTATGACGATGGTTACCTTCGGACCGGGGATATGGGTTTCTTCCACGACGGCGAACTCTTCGTCTGCGGCCGTATCAAGGACATGATTATTCTTCGTGGGCAAAACTATTACCCGCAGGACATCGAGGCAGTGGTAGAGAAAGCGTCCGGCCTGGTCCGGGCGAACTGCGTTGCCGCGTTCCAGATCAACGAAGACACAGAGCCGGCGCTGGCGATCGTTGCCGAGGTGAAAAATCCAAAAGCGCTTCCGGATGCGCTGAAGATTGCAGCCGCCGTCCGGAATTACCTCAACGTGGAAGTGGCGCTGATTTCTTTCATCGCGCCCCGTGCCATACCGAGAACCAGTTCGGGCAAGATCATGCGCCATAAAACCAAGCATATGTGGCTGCAAGGTCAATTTACCGTTCTCTCGGAGTTTTCGCGGGAAAAGGACGCTGAAACGTCCGCCTCCGGTTCTGCATGCCAGTCGCCTTTCGACGTATTGAAAGCCCGTTACAACCTGACGGGAAATGAATCGTACAACCTCGTCGAAGCCGGGCTGGATTCCATGGATCTGGTTGTGTTCATGCACGAGATCAAGGAACTACTGAAGAATAAAGACGCCGAGATGCTGGCAAGACAGGTGGATATCGGTCTTATCCAGCGTGTGAGCGTAGCCGAGCTTTTTCGACTGGCCGAACAGTTGGAGCGTGCTCCGGAAGAGGCCCTGGTTCCACTCCGGCAGTCCTTGGCCGCGTTCCGTGAAGAGCAGCGCACGGCGGAAGAGCAGATGATGCGAAACGACAGGAAGCTCATCTTTGAGCCTCCAGCGCCTGCGCCATTGCCCGATGCCCCGATCTTCAATCATGTTCTACTCACCGGCGGTACCGGCTTCATTGGACCGTTCCTGGTGAAAAGTCTGCTGGAACAAACCCGTGCAATGATCCACGTCCTGGTGAGATCTTCCGACGAGCGTCAGGGCAAGCAAAGACTGAAGGCAGCGATGGAATCGATGGGGCCTTGCGCCGCGGAACTGCTGCAGATGTTCGAGACTCGCGTGATGCCCGTGTGCGGAGATCTTGGCCAGAAGGACCTGGGATTGGCACGGGAGGACTGGGATTTCCTCGCGAGCGAAATCGATACGGTGTTCCACAACGGCGCAACCGTAAATTACCTGCTCAACTACGACCGGATGCGTGACGCGAACGTGTTGGGCACGAATGAGGTCTTGAGACTTGCGTTCGAGGGACGGGCCAAGAGCTTCAATTACATCTCGACTACCTTCATATTTGGCTGGGCGGTTAAGAAAGTTCTCTACGAAACCGACTTCAACGAGAATATGGAACTTCTCGATTTTGGATACAGCCAATCTAAGTGGGTATCAGAGCAAGTCGTTATGGATGCACGCCGCCGGGGGCTTACTACACGGATCTTCCGGCCCGCTCTGGTGAGTCCGTCCATTACGGGCGGAGGAAACAACTTTGACATCGCCGTACGTTTAGTGGCGTTCATGGTGAATCACGGCATTGGAGTCGATGCTTTGAACCAGGTAAGTTTCGTTCCCGCAGACATCACGGCAAACAATATCGTCGCGATTTCCACAACTCCCGCCACGGAGAATAAGACGTATCACGTGACGAGGGATGACTACGCGAACATGCTAGATATTACAGGACTCATTACGAAGGCGACGGGCCGGCAATTCGAAGTGTTTAGTCTTTCTGACTTCGTCCCCGAACTGATCAGGAGATGCAGGAAAGAAGATCTGCTCTTCCCGCTGCTGGACTTTCTGGTGAACTCCGTGGACAACATCTCGGCGATGGAATTCAAACGCTACGACAGTTCCTGCTATCAGGCGGCTCGAGATGCTTCCGCATGGGGCAAGGCGGATCCGTCCCTCGAAGAAACCGTCAATGGCATCCTGCGATTCATGCACCGAAAGGGAATCATCTCAGTTGCGGCTCGGGAGTTCAACGCGGTGGGCAACTGCCGGTAGGTGGTTCACCCGCGCGGACGCATCGGGCGTGTCACACCGACGTTATTGTTTCCGAAATACCATTGTCTCTTTTACTTGCTGACCGCTTTCCAGCGTGCCTGTCGTGGTTAACGTCATCTCCACTCCGTCAACGGAAACCACCCACCGATCTCTTTGAGCAATTTGGTCACCTCGCCGGTAAATCGAATCAACCGTGTGAGCGTCGACAAGTTGGAGGGTTACGGTGTCGTTGCTGGAGTTTTTCAGATTGTATTCCTTGCCGTCAAATCGGGCGCTGTAGCTGAAGTCACCCGAGAAGCGGACCCCATCCTTTCCGTCCGCCTCGATCTTGAGCGCCATGCCCTGCCGCAATCGAGTTTTACTCAGGTCCTCGGTCCATTCGCCTGCGAATAAGTCACTGGCACTTTTCTTTCCCCCGGTCCGCGTCCACACGGTGATCCTGTCGGCGTGGGCGTTCTGGGAAGTCGTGCTCGTTAACTCGTTAGCGTCGCGCGACAGACTGTCACGAATCGTCGCCACTAGGGCTCTGTCCTTTTTCTCTTTGATTTCTACTTGATGCTTATCGACCCTCCGAACCTCGATTTGATTAAATGCCGAATTGCCTGGTACGGACCCTTCATGGCCATTCAACTTCGCCGTAAAATCGATGTGCGTGCCGCCTGAAATCACTACGTGCACTTCATCGCGTCGACTTGTGATGGAGAGTTTGTTGGGGGGATCCAGGGAAGACTTGGCAGAGATGAGTGTCCAGGAGCCGATGCGGGGGTCTGCGGCACCAAGTTGAAGGGCGGCAAACAAGCCGAACAACGCCAGTTTTTGCAATGGTCCTCCTGGAAAACTCTATATCCTTTACCACACAATAATACGAAGCGAAGCGGTCTCCGCGCGAGACTTGAATCTCCCTCAGGTAACGATTTTGAGTAGTGGGCTGGTTCCTTGTTGCTGATTTTTCCGCCGATCCTCTAGGATTTCGAACGAGACATGCGAAACGAAGAAGAAATTCGCCCACTATCCGATTTCGTCTGACACTATGAATCTCATGCATGTGCGCCGTTTCTGGCTGGCCGGAGTAATCCTTGTCGCCATCCTTGTGCTGCTTCCGTTTTCCTTTCACGCCGAGCGCCATCTGGAGACTGCAACGCGCATCGAAGGTAGCGAAGCGGGAAGAGTCCCGGAGGAACTGGCCACTCGCTTTCGCTCGCCATTCGCTGACCGCGTGGTCTTGGTGATTCAGGGACTCCCTGCTGCTGACTCTGAGGAGGGTGAGCAAGCATTAGCAACAATCGAAAAGGCGCTACAAGAGGAACCCGGCGTGTCTGGAGTTGTTTCCCATCTCGATTTTCGCGATCCGATCTTCCTGGGCAAGGGAGGAGGAACATTTGTTCTGGTGGGACTCGCCTCGACCGACGGTCCCGTGGAGTCGCTCGTCCCCAAGCTTCATGAGCTGGAGAACTCTCTTCAAAACCAATTGCGGGGCCGCTATCCGGCGTTAAAGCTCGAACTGACGGGAGAGACGCCGCTTAATTTCGACATTCGGAAAGCCAGCGCCGACGACGTGCAACACGCCGAGAGTCTCGTGATTCCGGGCACGCTTGTACTTCTGCTGGTGGCTTTCGGAAGCCTGGTAGCGGCCCTGATTCCTGTAGCGATTGGCCAGCTTGCCATCGCGAGCGCTCTGGCGATTGCAGGGTTCCTGGCCCGGCGTTGGCACTTGTCCATCCTGGTTCAGAATTTGTCCACGATGCTTGGCCTAGGCTTGGGAATTGACTATGCACTCCTCATGGTTAGCCGGTTCCGGGAAGCGATTGCCGCCGAGCGAGACGGACTCCAAGCCTCGGTCATCGCGGCACACCAGGCGGGTCGTACCCTCCTGATTTCAGCCGCGACTGTCGCCATCGGATTCCTGGCCCTGTGGACCGTCCCCATCAGCGAAGTCCGTTCCATCGGTGTGGCTGGATTCCTGGTGGCAGGAACGAGTCTGCTGCTCGCAAATACCCTGGTTCCGGCACTGCTGGCGGCTCTCGGTCCCCGAATCAACGCTGGCCGGCTGCCCATTATTGCAAGTTTTGATGAGCATCGGGCAGCTCGCACAGCAAACCGCTGGAGGCGATGGGGGAAAGTGATTGTCGCCCATCCCTGGCTGGCCATCTTTCTGGCAGGCGCCCCCATGCTTCTGCTCGCCTCGCAGGCCGCACGGCTCGATACCAGCGTCCCCAGAGGTGATTGGCTGCCGTCACAGGCAGAATCGGTTCGCGCGCTTCACACCCTTGAAAGAATGGATCGGGTTGGCATTGTCTACTCGTTGCGCGTGATTTTCGAACTTCCAACGGATTCCATCGTGCAAACGGATACGGGCTGGACTGCACTCGATCGCTTCAGCAAGCGGCTCGCGAGCGACCCTCGTTCCGATCGCGTGATCTCCCTCACATCGATCGCGCAGAGTGACCGGTCTGGCCTCGGCAACCTCTCGCGTGAGACGCGTCGAACGTTCCTTAGTCGCGATGGGCGGGCGGCTTTGGTTGAAGTGTTACCCGCGACTTCCGTTTCACTGAACGATCAGGTCAACTGGGTGCGGGAGCTGCGGAAGACCGGCGCGGTAGCTCTCACGGGAGTACCCGGCGCCACGCTGCGCATTGGAGGCATCCCGGCGCTAACTGCCGATTACCAGACGATTGTGCGGGACCGGTTCGTTTCGGTAATAGCGCTGGTCGTAGGAGGGACGCTCGTGGCGCTGCTAGGCGGCTTCCGGTCGCTTTTCGCCGCGGTGAAGGCAATTGCTCTGAACCTGCTTTCGGTCGCGGCCTCCTTCGGAGCATTGGTTCTAGTGTTTCAGGACGGGCACGGATGCCGCTTCCTGGGAGTTCCTGAGGGAACGCTCAGCATATTTCCCATTGTGCCGATCGTCGCCTTTGCCATCGTCTTCGGACTGAGCATGGATTACGAAGTGTTCCTAGTCGCGCGAGTCCTCGAAGCGAGACGGAGCGGGATGAGTGAATTGGAGGCAATCCCCGAGGGGCTGGCCAGAACCGCCGGACTCATTACCAGCGCCGCCGCGATCATGATCGTCGTATTCGCAGCATTTACTTTCGGCAGCTTCCTGGTCGTCAAGATGCTCGGATTTACGCTGGCGGTAGCCGTATTTATTGACGCAACCCTCGTTCGCATTGTAATTGGACCTGCGCTGCTTCGCGTGGCGGGCGATTGGAACTGGTGGCCGGGAGGGCTCGCCGCCGCAGGCAGAGCACCGGTGATTACCAGCGGCAAATGAGGCAAATCTATACGCGCAATTCAACGTATTCTGAACCCGTCTGTTTCGGGCGGCGCACACGAGCGGAATCGTAGGTTGTCTTCGGCTGCCGGGAGATTTTCTGGAAACTTACACATTTTTGCGATAGTTGAATATTAATATCATTGTTTTCAACTGTTTAAATTGAGACGAAGCGGAGCTCAAAATCCGCAGATCCGAAAGGACTTTGGATTCGCGCCGGCACAAGAGGCCATTCGATACAGCCCAACAACCGCCTGAGTAGTTACACGGGACTGCTGCGCAGGGGGCATCTCGGGGGCTCGATTTTGCTTCGAATGTACAATGTTTGTGGTTATGCGGACGGTGTCGGACATCTTCGCGCAGATCTTCCGCAATCTTTGGGCGCACAAACTCCGCTCGTTTCTGTCCATGTTCGGGATCGCATGGGGTGTCGGATCGCTGCTGCTGCTGGTGGGTGTGGGCGAAGGCTTCCGCTCGGGCAACAAGCGCGAGTTGGCTGAGTTCGGCAAGGACATCATGTTCCTGTTTCCCGGGCGCGCGCCAGCGGTCCAGGGCAGCATGAACTCTGCCCGTCCTTATCTGCTCACCTACCAGGACTATGTGGATGTTCGTACGCAGGCCCCACATGTCCGCAACGCGTGTCCTCTGCTTTCCCGCACCGACCTGAAACAGGTGAGCGAATTCGCGAGCGCCGGGGTTGAAATCCTGGGCGTGGAGCCGCAATTGAACGAGATCAGCTATCTTCCTCTGAAGGAAGGACGCTGGCTGAATGAATTGGACCTAGCGCAGAGACGCAACGTGATCGTCCTCGGGAATGAACTGGTGAAGACCCTGTTCCCCGGGCGGCCAGCGGTGGGCGCGTTCGTCCTGCTGAATGGCCTGAGGTTCGAAGTGATTGGCAGCATGCCGCACCTCGGGCGCGGCGATAATACCTGGTTGAATATGCGCGGCTACATCCCGTTCCCGGTGATGGCCACGAACTTCCCGCTCAAGGGTGAAAATCACCAGAACTCGATTTCCTTTATTGAATATCAGCCCAGCGTGACCGCTGAGCATGCATTGGCGCAGGCCGATGTCCACAAAATCATCGCCCGCAATCACGGATTCGATGCCAATGACAAGAACGCCTTCGACGAGTGGGATTCGATCGAAGAATCAAAAATGGTGGGGACCATTTTCGACGTTATGAACATGTTCCTGGGCACGGTGGGAATGGTCACGCTGGGTCTAGGTGCAATCGGAGTGATCAATATCATGCTGGTCGCAGTCACTGAACGCACCCGCGAAATTGGATTGCGTAAGGCCCTGGGCGCTACCAACCGCAGCATTCTGCTGCATTTTTTTCTGGAGGGATTGCTGCTCACGCTGGGAAGCGGACTGATTGGCATGAGTCTGGCTGGCGGTTTGATGTCGCTGATGGGAGGAGTGCAGGGGCCGGGCGGGTTTGATCCGCCCAAGCTAGTACCGATGTCGGCAGTGCTGGCGATTGGCAGCCTGACTCTGGCGGGAGTGGTCGCGGGTCTTTATCCTGCGCGTAAAGCCGCCATGCTACAACCAGTGGAAGCGCTGCGGCAGGAGTGATGAGATGTTCCGTGATCTGCTTCGGGAAGCCTACGCTGCCATGCGTCACAATCGCCGACGCACCGCCCTGACCATGCTAGGCATGGCTTGGGGCATCGCCACGGTGGTCATGCTGCTTGCCTATGGCAACGGTTTTGGCCAGGCCTGCACCAACATTTTTGCGAATTTCGGCACGAAGCTTGTGATCGTCGTTCCGGGCCGAACTTCGATGCAGGCCGGCGGTCAAAAAGCGGGGATGCTCGTCCGCTTTACCCAGGAAGATGTAGACACTCTGACCACCAACCTTCCCCAAATCACCCACATCACGCCAGAAGTCAGCAAGCAGGTTAGCGTTCAGTATGACACCCGAGTTTTCACTTTTCCAGTCACCGGCAACTATCCCAACGTGATTGACGTCCGCGCCCTCAAGGTTGGGCAGGGCCGCTTCTATAACCCGGAGGACGAGATCCAGCGCGCCCGGGTGGCAGTGATCGGTTCGGAAGCCAAAGAGAAACTGTTTTCCGGGCGCAACGCGCTCGGCGAGCACATCCGACTCGACGGCCTCAGCTTCGAAGTGATCGGTGTCCTGAAAGGTAAAATGCAGGAGGGAAACGACGATATCAACCGGGTTGTGTACATTCCCTTCAACACGATAAGTGATCTGAAGTCGACCCATTATCTTGACACCATCTGGTTCACCTACCAGACTCCTGAATACGAGAGCCTGGAGCAAACCGTTCGCGCCATCATGGCAACGCAGCACAAGTTCAACCAGACGGACCACCAGGCCGTGGAGGTTTTCAACCTGATGACCCAGGTGCATCAGTTCGAAATCATTACGATCGGGTTGAAGATCCTGATGGGTTTCATTGGCACGCTTACACTCGGCATCGGCGGTGTGGGCCTGATGAATATCATGCTGGTTTCGGTGACGCAGCGCACTCGTGAAATCGGTGTGCAAAAGGCGCTGGGGGCTCGGAGGAGGTACATTCTGCTTCAGTTCCTTGCCGAAGCTCTGACCATTACCTTCATTGGTGGTGTGCTGGGAGTGATGCTGGCCTACGTGGTGGCGCTTTCGGTGGGAAGGCTGACTTTGTACAGCGCCTTTGCCAAGAACGCAGAGGCTGGCGACATCCGGCTGATCATCGCCCCTGGGACGCTAATCGCGTCGACGCTTATTCTCGGTGCCGTGGGACTCGTCAGCGGTATGATCCCGGCTTTCCGCGCCTCGCGCTTGGATCCAATCGAAGCTTTGCGACACGAATAGGGTGCTGCTCCACGACCAACCGCAGCCCTGTAGATATCGATCGCAGTTCGCACCAAAGCGACATCGGCGTTCTCAGCGGACTCGTTTTCGCCGACGGCCCGACTTAGTCTCCCGAAGGCACGAGCGACTCTTCCATCGGCATGACGTCCGAAACCAGGGACGGGCACTCGCCCAAAATCGGTTGGCAGGCAGCATCCGGGCCGTGTTTCGGGTGCACTTGAAGCTTGACGCCATGGAACTGTTCCTGCTCAGTCGACCCTTCCAGCGCCGTAGTCGACGACGTGCCGGCGGCGATCACCTGCGTGAGGGCATCGAAGTATCCGGTGCCCACGAAGCGCTGGTGCTTCACGGCCTGGTATCCATACTGCGTTTCCTGGGCGAACTCTTTTTCCTGCAGGCGGGAGTAGGCCGTCATGCCGCTGTCTTTGTATCCGCGGGCCAGTTCGAACATGCTCAGGTTCAAGGCATGGAATCCAGCCAGCGTGACAAACTGGAACTTGTATCCCATCTTCGCCAGCTCTCGCTGGAAGGTGGCAATGGTCCGGTCGTCGAGATTCTTCTTCCAATTGAAAGACGGCGAACAGTTGTAGGCCAGCAACTTCTCGGGATACCTGGCATGGATCGCTTCCGCGAAGCGGCGAGCTTCCTCGACGTTGGGATGCGAAGTCTCACACCAAATCAGGTCGGCATAAGGTGCATAGGCCAGGCCGCGCGCAATTGCCGAATCCAAACCTCCACGGATATGGAAGAAGCCTTCCGAGGTGCGCTCTCGGGTGATGAATTCCCGGTCGCGCGGGTCGATGTCGCTGGTCAGCAGGTGTGCGCTGTCGGCATCGGTGCGCGCCATGATGAGTGTCGGTACTCCAAGCACATCGGCAGCCAGACGCGCGGCGACCAACTTCTGGATCGCCTCTGAGGTCGGGACAAGAACCTTTCCGCCAAGGTGTCCGCATTTCTTGGCCGAGGAAAGCTGGTCTTCGAAATGGACGCAAGCCGTACCGGCCTCGATCATTGCTCTCATCAATTCGAAGGCGTTCAATGTGCCGCCGAATCCGGCTTCGGCATCGGCCACAATGGGAGCCATCCAATAGATACCGTTCTTTCCGTCGAGGTGGTAGATCTGATCGGCGCGCATCAGGGCATTGTTGATGCGGCGAGCCACATTGGGAACGCTGTCGGCCGGGTACAAGCTCTGATCGGGGTACATCTGGCCGGCGTCATTGGCGTCAGCGGCTACTTGCCAGCCGCTAAGGTAAATAGCTTTTAGACCGGCCTGCACCTGCTGCACGGCCTGGTTGCCGGTAAGCGCTCCGAGAGCGGGTACGTACGATTCGTTATGCAGCAGCCACCAGAGCCGCTCCGCGCCGAGACGAGCCAAGGTGTGCTCGACCTGGATCGAGCCTCGCAGCTTGGTGACGTCTTGGGCGTTGTAGGGGCGTTTGACGCCTCTCCAGCGAGAGTCTGTGTTCCACTGTTGCTCTAGGTTGTCGTGAGTGCGCATGTCAGAAATCTCCTGGGCCGTTTGTCAGGTTCGAGTAGACCCCATCTCATGAAGGACTACAAACCAGGTCGCCCGATTCGGCCAGATCGTCCGTTTTGTCCCAGCAGGCGTGTGCGGGTTCCGGGAAAGAGAGGTACGATACCGACATGGCTACCACAGCGACCCCCAATGACGTTCAGACCCAGATCCTGACCCCGGAAGCAACTCGATTCGTGACCCAACTGGCACGCAGGTTCGAATCGCGAAGGCAAGAACTTCTGGAGCGCCGCCAGACTCGCCAGAAAGAGATCGACGGCGGCGCTTTGCCCGGGTTTCTCACGGAAATGACACACATCCGCGAAGAGGAATGGACGGTCGCGTCCATACCGAAGGACTTGCTCGACCGGCGAGTGGAGATCACCGGCCCGGTCGACCGCAAGATGATCATCAATGCGTTGAACTCTGGCGCCAGCGCGTTCATGGCAGACTTCGAAGACTCGAATTCTCCCACGTGGATGAACAATCTCGAGGGGCAGGCGAATCTTCGCGATGCGATCGACGGTACGATCAGCTTCGTGAGCCCGGAAGGGAAGCGTTATCAGCTTAACGAGCGTGTGGCTACGTTGCTGGTGCGCCCTCGGGGCTGGCATTTGGTCGAAAAACACTTTCTGGTGGACGGGAAGCCCATCTCCGGATCCTTGTTTGATTTCGGACTCTACCTTTTCCACAACGCGCAACGGCTGATCCGCAAAGGAACCGGGCCGTACTTCTATTTGCCAAAGATGGAGAGTCACCTGGAAGCGCGCTTGTGGAACGATGTGTTCTGTTTTGCTCAAGATGAACTCGACATCCCGCGGGGCACAATCCGAGCCACCGTGCTGATCGAAACGATTCTGGCGGCCTTCGAGATGGACGAGATTCTCTATGAACTGCGGCAGCATTCTTCGGGACTGAACTGTGGCCGCTGGGACTACATCTTCAGCTTCATCAAGAAATTCCGGAACCGTCCTGACTTTGTGCTGCCCGACCGGTCCACTCTGACCATGGAGAAGCATTTCCTGAAATCCTATGTCGAGTTTCTGATTCAAACCTGCCACCGGCGGGGCATTCACGCCATGGGTGGAATGGCGGCGCAGATCCCGATCAAGAACGATCCGGCAGCGAACGAGAAAGCATTGGAGAAAGTGCGCCAGGACAAACTTCGGGAAGTAAATGCCGGGCACGACGGCACCTGGGTTGCGCACCCGGGGCTTGTGCCGATTGCTAAGGAAATCTTCGACACGCACATGAAAGAGCCGAACCAAATCAGCCGGCGCCGCGATGATGTGCAGGTAAAACCGAAAGATCTGCTCGACGTCACGGAAGGCAAAATCACCGAGGAGGGGCTGCGCTGGAACATCGACGTCGGATTGCAGTATCTGGAGTCATGGCTGCGCGGCTCGGGCTGTGTTCCCATCTACAACCTGATGGAGGACGCCGCGACGGCGGAAATTTGTCGTTCCCAGGTGTGGCAATGGGTGAAACACAGCGCCCGGCTCAGCGACGGCCGCCCCGTGACGCAAGAGATAGTTCGCCAAACCATTGCCGAGCAGAAAAACAAATTGAAGGGCGGGCGCATGACGGAGGCGGCGGAGATTTTCGAGCGGATGATGACCAGCGCGGATTTCGCGGAATTCCTGACGCTGGTGGCTTATGATTACATCGACTAGAAACAGGCACCACGCCTGCTCGGAAGATGAGCCACCAATCCGCCGAGATCTCCGATGAGTTTCTCGCGCAACTGAAGGAAGACCTGGTGTGCCGGCGCGTCCGGCGTGGCTTGGCACGACTGGAAGAGCACCGGCATCTGCTGACCTCGTTTGACCCCGAAAATGAAAATGCTGCTGTGTTCGCCGGCTATTTAGCCCAGTGGGTGGACGTTGGATTCCAACGTCCCGGACTGGTCAAGGAAATCGTCGATCGGTTCTCTCGCTCGGCTCGCGCGCGTTTGCCTCTGTATGACTATCTGCATCTGCGCATGGCAGAGGGAATGGTGGCTATGGCGGAGGAGTCCAAGGATGAGGCGATTAAGCACTTTGAACTTGTGCTGAGTCTCGAACAGGAGACGGACGACCAGGAACTTCTTGCGATCGCCAACTTCTGGAAAAGCCGCTGTCTGCGCATGAAGGGAGAATACGATCAGGCTCTGGCATTCGCGGTAAAGGGAAGAGATCTGGCCGTGAAGCTCGGCCACCCGCCCATGGCGGCGGTCATGCGAGTACTTGAGAGCTGGCTCTTTTTCCAGAAAGGCAATGCCAAGCAGGCCCTCGAGATTCTGCATGCCGCCGAAACCATCCTGAGCAAGACGGACGACTATCTCACTCTGGGCAACATTCATTCTTCCTATGGCCGCATTGCCCGCCGCCAGGGACGTTATCAGCACGCCATTGAAAGTTTCACGACCGCCATTGCGTTTTACCGCAAGCTCGATCCGCAGCATCGCAATGTGGCGCGCTCTCTGAACAACATGGCGTACGTCAAGCGACTCATCGCCCTGCAGTTGCGACGCAAAATTGATGCGGAAGCAGAACGCCGCAGGAAGGCGGCCACGCGCGGCGGCGCTCGCAACGGCAAAGACAAGTTGTCTTATCGTAGTCGTTTTGCGCAACTGCATGAGGAGGCGTTGGCTGAACTTGGCGAAGCGGCGGCCATCTATGAACAACATGCGAATCATCATGGATTGGGCGGCGTGCACTTGAACTACGGATTCCTCCATCTGGACAACGGAGATATGGAAGATGCGGAGGCGGAGGCGAAGACGGCTTTTCATCTCGCCGAATCTAGGCGTGACCACATCCTCATGGCACGGACCCAGTTGCTGCGATGCATGATCGAAAACGCCCGGGTCGAAGAAGGGATCGGAGACAGCACCGAACCCGGAGGCCATGCTCGGCTCGCCCAGGATTACGTCCAGGAAGCCATCGAACTGGCGAAGCATACCGAGAACCGGCGCCTCTTGGCCCATGCCTATGTATGGCAGGGACTGACTTACTGCAATCGCTTCTTTAATGACACCGAGTCGGCGCGAGACTGGTACGACCAAGCCCTGACGCTTTCGAAAGGCGTTCACGCCGAGGGCGCATGGGACGATCTGCAAACGCTGAAGGCCCGAGTTCAACGCGGCGGTAAGGTGAACCCAACACTGCGTGCCTGGTCCCAAGGTTCGGTTGGAGACAAAACGTTCCAGCAGATCACAGAGGAATTCGCGGAACTTATCATTCCCAAGGTTTGGGAACGGGAGGGCCGGAAGATTTCGCGTGTGGCAACTCGCCTGTCCGTCTCTCCCAAGAAGGTACGGCGCGTCCTAAGCCGCGCCGGGCGGAGGAAACCTCCGACGGAATGATTGACAAGTAAGCCTGTGCAAACATCTTCGCTTCCCTCCTCTCACCCAATGCAGTGAGCGGGTCACAGTCCAACACGGCCGGCGGGAGTTCTAATTAGATCGACACTGCAGAATCTCGACGGGGTTGATCGATCTTGAAGACTTGATCGATAGTGCCGTCGAGGGTGGCGCTAATCGGTTAGCGCTGTGTTTGCACCTCCGCAGGACCGACTAAAGAGGGTACCTCAGAGAAATATTTGGCCATGGCGTGAGCCTGGTTGTTCACCGACCGTGAAGATCAGCACCGAATATGAACAGAGTGTCAGCGATTTGACTCTGCTCTCCCGCTTGGCTGACTTGGCATCAGATCATCCGCATCAGAAGCTATACTTCAGCGCGAACTGCAGCACGCGAGCACCATTCAGGGCATTGATTGTGTTCAGCACCCCGAAGCCGGTCGAGGGCGTGAGATAGCAAGTCTGCTTGAGCGTTTGGCCATCCCCGCACGTGGTTCCAGACGGGCTGTCCTGATAAGCATTCACTCCCGTGCCATTCTGGACATAGTAGTTTGCGTGATTGAAGAGGTTGAACGCTTGTACTTGGAAGGTGAGCACCTGACGTTCAGTGATGTTGATACGGCGAGCCAGGCCTAGATCGATCTGCTGCGTCCACGGACCATAGAACGAGTTCAAGCCGACGAAGGGACTTGGACTACCTGCGTTAATGCCCAGGGCGGAGTTGGCCGTGCTCTGGTTTGCAGCGGTGTTATTAATGCTGTTGTTTCCCGGGCCGGGCTCGAGCAAAGCCGCGTAAGGCCGTCCCGAGGAGAACTGCATCACCGTGCTGATGGTCCAATCGGCCAAAGCGCTACGCAGTAAGCCGGAATCCGGATGGGTCGGCAATTTCGGCTCCCAGAAAGTAGAAATTGAGAGACGATGGCGCTGATCGAGCAGGTAAGGAGCATGGGTGTTGCTGAAGTCAAATTGATTGTTGAAGTCCACGCCGCGCGACATCATGTTCTTCGCGAACGTGTAGGCTGTCTGAAGGGCCAGCCCGCGCCGGAAGCGCCTCTGTGCTTGCACGAACAGCGAATTGTAGTTGTTGATGCCGGGGGTGATCAGCGCGTTGATCTGGCCGAAACTGGAAGTGACCCGCCCCTCGGTGAGAAGACCCGAATCCAGATTCGGAAGCACGACCGAGCGTCCTGTGTCAGTCGCGATGTACGTGGTGGTTCCCACTGGCGGGTTCAGATTGAGATCATAGGCGCTGGAAGCGATCAGGTGCACCCCGTGCGTCCAGGTCGTTCCGACAGTGAATACAGTGTCAGGCAGGATCTCGCGCTCAATCTGCAAGCTTCCTTCCAGAATTAACGGGAAACGGAAATGCGGATCGACCAGGGAAATGTCGGGTGCGGAGAATTGCGAAAGATCGGAGATCTGGTGCGGGAAAACCGCAACCTGCTGGTTGGGCGCGAGGCTGGAATCATAGTTGACCGAAACTGAAGCCTGCTGTGACGCGAGTCCATTGGACACGACTGAATTACGGTAGTTCAGACCGTTGAGGTTCTCGTAGAACATCCCGAACCCACCGCGCACCACCGTTTTCTCGAACGGTTGCCAGGCGAATCCGAATCTGGGCGCCACCCGCTGATATTGGTTGGGAAATTGTCCGGTCAGCGGGAACGCAGGGTTCTCTTTCGGTTGCGGGTACACCTGAAAGTCTTCGCGCAAGCCCAAATCCAATGTCAGGCGGGGACGAATCTGCCAAGTGTCGTGCCCGTAGAAACCCAGGTACGGCACATTGAACGAGAACTTTGGTTGACCGGTGCTCTGAAAGAAATTGTCGTAAATACCCAAGGCAAAATTCGACAAGCTCGAAAAGGTGTATGTACCGCGGAAGGTCCCATTCTGCGCCTGTGCGTCGGGATCGAAGCCGCCAAAAGCGAGGTCGGTGAGGTGTGTGTGTGTGTACTCCGCCCCCATCTTGAAGGTGTGCTTTCCTCGCAAGTAGCTCACGTGGTCGGAGAGTTGCCACATGGCTTCATTGGTGCGGCCGCCCGCAAAGCCAGCATTGCCCAGTTGCAGGTTGCTGCCGCTGTCCGACTCTCCACCCGACGGAACCAGCAGAACCGTCGGCAGGGACGGATCGACGAGCCCGGTCGGAGTGGAGTATTGATCGTCGCGAGAGAAGCTGGCATGAACTTCATTCAGCAGGTTGCTGCCGTAGGCGTGACTCCAACCAGCGCTGGCGTGATAGTCGCGGACAAAGCTGTTGGCCAGCGTGCTGATGCCGAAAAGCGGAGTCTGGGCATTCACGATCATTCCACTGGGAGAATCGAAGCGGTTCCAGTTCAAGCTGAGATAGAACCTGTCATCCTTCGAGTCACGATAGTCGATCTTGGAAAACAGCGACCAGTCGTTGCGGAGACGCTGGCGGATTCCCAGATTCGACTGAATCGCATGCAGAGCGTTGGCCACATTTAGCGTGTATTGCGGGTTCGAAGGATCGGCGGCGGCCAAATTCCCTGGGACCGGAAACGCGCCATTCGGCGCCGGGAGTTCGACACCATCGGGCACGCCGAAGTCCGTCTGGTCCAGGTGGGCGAAACCCGGATTGATCACCGAAATCGGATCCTTCTGCCGCTGCTGTTCATAGTCCACGAAGAACCAGGTCGTGTGGGGCAGGATGGGACCGCTGATCGCGCCGCCAAACTGCTGCAAAATGTTGACTGGCCTAGCCAGTCCGTTCGCCTTGCTGACTGCGTCATTGGCGCCGGTTCCGGAATTTCGATTGTAGTAAAACGCGTTGCCGTGGAGCGCGTCGTTTCCCGAGCGGGTAACCACATTCACAAAACCAGTTCCGGCGCCGCCGTACTCGGCGCGGTAGGGTGAAACCGCAACCTGGAATTCTTCAATCGCATTTTCTCCGAAGATATAGGGGACGCGCTCCCCGCCGCGTGCGTTGCCGAAGTAATTGCTGGTGGCGCTCGCGCCATCGACGCTAAACGAATTGGAACCGTTGGCGTTCGCGTACCCTGTGTCCTCCCCCCCTTGCTCGCCCGCGAAGCTGATGAGGCCTGACTGGCCATCGGCGGTAACATTTGGTTCGAGCAACGCAAAATCAAGAAATCGCCGGCCGCTAAGTGGAAGGCTATCCATGAAATCACGGCCGACCACGGAACTCTGATTCGAGTCCTCGGTGCGTAACAGGGGAGACTCGCCACTGACCGTGATGGACTCGCTGTCGGTGCCGGGCTCAAGGCGGAGATTCACCGTTGTGGTTTGCCCGACTTCGACGTTGACTGGTTCCACCCGCTGTCCCAGAAAGCCAGCAGCGGACGCTTCCAGCGCGTACAGACCAACAGGCTGCGAAGGAAACACAAAAATGCCTGCACCGTTCGTGGTACGTGCCAGATGCTGACTGGTCTCGCGCGTGAGAAGAACGATGGTCGCGCCGGGAACCACGGCCCCGGAGCTATCGCTCACGACTCCCCGTATGATCCCGGTGGTCACTGTGGTCTGAGCGTGGAGGCCGGTCTGGACCATGCCGACCATGAGGGCAATGAGGCAGGTGAGTTTCTTCATGTCCTTCCTGAATGTCATCTAACTTAGCACTTTGTATTGTGTTGTGAAAAAGGGAGGCGCCTCTTGCTTGAGCCCCCAGTTGGCGGTTCCTCTCGCGTAATTTACTCGCCCCGCCGGTGTTGGCTTGGCGAGTCTCTGGCTGCCGCGTGCTGGTGTGGCCCAGACTTGTACCAGAACGCGTGTTGGGATAGGGCTCGCCCCCCAATTAGCCTTCCCAGATGATCCGGTTGAATGCGGCGGAGTCGATCCGGTCTTCCGCGCTGAAGTCGAAACCCTTGGTTTTCGCTTCCCACCAGGCTGCGTCGTGCGTCGGATGCGGCAAAGTGGCAGGATTGACCATAACTGCGACCAACGAACGCTCAAAACAGGTGTTGGGTTCGAGAGTTGAAGTCAAAGGCCAAACTATGGATAAACCAACAATGTTGAGGCCGGATTACGAATCAATGAAAATTTATTCACAAAGGTGACCGGCTCGTCGGAGCAGTTGTTCCAACCGAGTCACTTCGCATGTTTCACTTGTTTGCGGGCTGCGGTCGCCGGTTGAGGGATAGAATTAGTATTTGTTGGACCATGCGATCGTACGTTCCCGCGACTGCGGCGAGGCAGCTTGTTGAGAACTGTGAATTGGAGTAGCCACTCTCATTGAAGACTGACCATCACTTGCGGTTTCTGGCCGTTCTGTTGACTCTATTGGTGAGTTTTGTCCTGGAACTGACGCCGGCTCAGGAAACCCCGCAATCGCCAGTGGCCGAGGTCGACGGCATTATCCGTGATTCGGCAGGAAAGCCGATTATGGGGGTCTCGGTTCTTCTCAGTAAAGAGGACGCAAGTCCCACGGAGACTACGACCGATGCGGCCGGAGCTTTTTCATTTTCTGCGGTTGCCGCTGGCACGTACAGAGTAACAGCCAAGAAATCCGGCTTTCGTGATGCGATTGAAGATTCCATCAATCTGTCTCCTGCAGAAAAGAAGCATTGCGAATTTCTTCTTCGGGCATCGGGAGGCTCTGCTTCCTCTCTAGCGGCCGGAATTGAACTTGACGATCGGCCGAACTTCACGGTCGCGGGTATCACGGACTCGACCGGTTCGGGCGGCCACGGATCGGAAACCCGGATGCGGACCGGCGAGACGTTGGCGAAGGACACGCTGAATCTGGAGTCCAGTAAATCTGAGGCAAAGCCGACCACAGCTCCGAAAGATGGATCAGGTCCAGAAACGGGTTTGTCGGAGCAGGCGTTACAGGCTGCTTTGCTGAAGAATCCGCGCAGTTTCGCGACGAATCACGAGCTCGGGGCGTTTTATTTTCATTCGCAACGGTGTCGCGAGGCAATTCCCTTTCTGGAGGCCGCATATAAGCTCGAGCCTGGAGATCATGCAAATGACATCGATCTAGTACTGGCTCTGAGGGCTTGCGGGGAAAACTCAAAAGCTCGCGATCACGCGAGTCAGATGCTTGCGAATGCAAAGGCGCTTGGCAAGCGAGACGAAGCGGACCTGCGCCGTGTGCTCGGTGATCTCGACGAAAAAATGGGTGATCCTCTGGGCGCTGCGCAAGAATATGAGCGTGCTGCCGGGTTGGATTCGAGTGAGAAAAATTACTTTGCGTGGGGCGCGGAATTGCTTCTCCACCGAGCGGCCACCCCGGCTGCAGAGGTATTCGGCAAAGGAGTTCGCTTGCATCCGGACTCGGCCAGAATGCTGGCAGGGTTGGGAGCCGCTCTCTATACAAGCGGTTCGGCCGATGAAGCTGCCCAGCGTTTATGCGAGGCGGCAAATCTGGAACCGGCGAGTCCCGCTCCGTATCTTTTCCTGGGCAAGATGCAGGAAGCGGCCTCCGGCCCTTTGCCCTGCGCCGAAAAGAAACTGGCCCGCTTTGCCCAAGATCAGCCCGAGAACGCTTCCGCAAATTATTACTACGCCTTAGCCCTCTGGAAGCGAAACCGAGGATCGGAGAATACCGATTCACTGCGGAATGCCGAAGCGCTGTTGGAGAAGGCGTCAATGATCGATCCCAAACTTGACGCGGCGCATGTGCAACTCGGCAATCTGCATTTCGCGCGCGGTGCTTTCCTCGAAGCCGTAGCCGCATACCAGAAGGCGATTGCGACAAACCCCGCGAGCAGCGAGGCTCACTACAGGCTCGGCTTGGTTTTCAAGCGGATCGGCGAAGAAGCGAAGGCGCAGACCGAGTTCGAACAGTACAAACAGCTCGACAAGACCGAAACTGCCGCAATCGAGCGGCAAAGGCGGGAACTGCGGCAGTTCCTCTTCGTGTTGAAAGATCAGCCAACGGATTCTCAGCCTAATCCAGATCCGGTCCCACCATCCATTCCGCGATAGCTTCCAACCAACTCCGCAAAGGTGCGGCTTGTCGGCCCATTCACGCCGTCGGGATTTGAGTTTCCGCCGTGTGCGCGAGTAAGATTCGATCTCCTATACCCAACAACGCCATCGGCCCAGAGGTGTCTCGATGAGGATGTACGTCCCTTTTCTGCTGTCACTCCTGTTTGTTGCCGTCTTTGAGAATGCGGCCGCGCAAGCCAGCTATGATCTGCGCTCGCCTGACGGGCGAATCGAAATCAGAATCCGCACCGCTGGGTCGATTCGGTACGACGTCGTTTTGAAGGGCCGTGCAGTGCTCGAGAATTCCACCCTTTCTCTGGACGTAGAGCACAAAAAGCTTGGCATTCAGCCAAAGGTGATCGATGCCAAGCCGCAAACTCACGATCAGGTCGTGGAACCCGTGGTGCGCCAGAAGTTCGCAAAAATTCGCGATCACTACAACGAACTTCGGTTGAACATGGAGGGCGGATACGCCGTGGTATTCCGCGCCTACAACGAAGGCGCGGCCTACCGTTTCGAAACCTCGATGCCGCAGGAGAAGGTAAAGATCTACGGCGAAGAATCGGCGTTCAATTTTCCAGCGAACTTTGTTGTTTATTATCCGCAGGAAGATAGCTTTTTTTCCCACAACGAACGCAAATACCTTCCGCAGAACTTGAGTGAGATTGCTCCGGAGTTCCTTGCCACTCTGCCCGCGGTCGTAGACGTCCGCGAAGGGGCGAAAGTCGCGATCGCGGAGTCCGACGTGGACGACTATCCGGGCTTGTGGTTGCGGGGGACGGGCGGTAACGGGCTGGCGGCAACCTTCCCTCCTTACCCGCTGAAAGAAACTCTGACGCGAGATCGAGATTACCGAGTCACGGAAAGTGCCGACTACCTAGCAGTGACTGCGGGTACGCGTAGTTTTCCGTGGCGCGTCATCGGCATTGCCGACCAGGACGGCGATCTGCTAACCAATCAGATCGTCTATCTTCTCGAAAAGCCGTCGCAGCTGCAGGACACCTCGTGGATCAAGCCGGGAAAAGTGGCATGGGACTGGTGGAACGACAACAACGTTTACGGCGTGGACTTCAGAGCGGGAGTCAACACGGAGACGTATAAGTACTACATCGACTTTGCCGCTAAGTACGGTATTCCCTACATCATTCTCGATGAAGGCTGGTACAAGCTGGGCAATCTGCTGGAGGTCGTTCCGGAAATCAATATGGACGAACTGGCTGCCTATGCTAAGCAGAAAAATGTTGGAATCATTCTGTGGGTGGTGTGGAAGACGCTGGACGATCAATTGATGCCGGCGCTTGATCAGTTTGAAAAATGGGGTGTGAAAGGGATCAAAGTTGACTTTATGCAGCGCAGCGATCAGATATTGATCAACTACTACCACAGAATCAGTCGGGAATGCGCCAAGCGAAAGATGCTGGTTGACTTTCACGGTGATCAGAAACCCGCGACCATGACTCGCACCTGGCCGAATCTGATCAGCACTGAAGGCGTGCGCGGCATGGAGTGGAGCAAATGGAGCGCCGATACCGAACCGAAGCACAATGTGACCCTGCCCTTTACCCGAATGTTTCTGGGTCCGATGGACTTCACGCCTGGGGCGATGCGCAACGCGACCAAGGCGACGTTCGCACCCATATTTAGTCAGCCGATGGCGTTGGGGACGCGATGCCACCAACTGGCCATGTATGTGGTTTTCGAGAGTCCCCTGCAGATGTTGTCCGACAGTCCATCAAACTACATGCGGGAACCGGAGATCATGGAATTTTTGGTTCCCGTTCCAAGTGAGTGGGACGAAACGAAAGTGCTCGACGCGCGAATCGCCGACTACGTCGTCGTCGCCAGAAGAAACGGTCGGGACTGGTACATCGGCGCGATGACAGACTGGACCCCGCGGACGCTCGAAATCGATCTGTCGTTCCTGCCTGAGGGAACGTTCACGATGGAAGCTTACCAGGACGGAGTAAATGCGGATCGGAACGCTAGCGACTACAAAAAGACAACCAGGCGTGTCAGCCGAAGCACCAAGCTGAAGCTTTCGCTCGCGAGCGGAGGAGGCTGGGCCGCAAGAATTCTTCAGTAGGTTAGAAAAAAAAGCACCCAGGTTTCCAGGAAAAAGGGTCAGCGAGGTTTTGGCAAAGCGCGGGTTGCGCCCGTGGAGATTCCACCGTCTACCAGTAGCGTCTGCCCAGTGATGTAACGGCTCGATTCTGCGGCAAGGAAAACCACGGCTGCGTCGAGATCGTGAAGTTCGCCCGGACGCTTGAGCGGAATGCGGTCGCAGAGATATTCCACCCATTCTTTGTCTTCGTAGAGAATCTTATTCTGCAGGGTGCGAAACCATCCGGGAGCGAGACAGTTAACGGTGATTCCGTGTGGCCCCCAGTCGTCCGCCAGGCTCATGGTGAGTTGCCGAATCCCGCCCCGGCTTGCGCCGTAAGGTGCGAGACCAGCGTAGCCTGCGACGCTGGTTACCGAACCGATATTGATGATTCGTCCGTAGTGGCGAGGGACCATGTTGCGCGCAACGGCCTGAGCCACGAAGAAGCTTCCCCGCAGATTGGTGTCGAGGATTAGGTTCCAGTCGTCCCAAGTCACGTCCAGCGCGGGTTTACGGACGTTGCATCCCGCATTGTTCACCAGAATGTCGGTGTGTCCGAAGGCTTCTTCTGCCGCGGCCGCCATTCGGCTAATGCTCTCTTGATTCCGAACGTCGAGTTCTAGCGATAGCGCGCGCCGCCCGAGTGCCTTGATTTGTGACTCAAACTCCGAAAGGGAATTGCGATTCCGGCTGGTGAGAACAAGATCGGCGCCTGCCCTCGCCAGAGCACGTGCGAATTGCTGGCCCAGTCCGCGGCTGGTTCCTGTGACGATCGCTACTCGCCCGGTTAGATCGAAGAGTCCTTGGCTGGCTGGATTCTGGTTCACAAGTCCGTTCTTCACAAGTCAGTCCCGGGAGTCAGAACAACCTTCATAAGATTTGGTTCGCGCGCATAGAGCCGCTCAAACCACTGTGGACCCTCATCGAGCGGCGCAACTGCGGTGATAAGGGGTTTGACGCGAATTGCTCCGCTGGATAAAAGTTCGATTGCCTTTGGGTATTCGCCCGCAGATGCGCAAGAGCCCTGCAATCGAATCTGTCGCGTGACCACCTTCTGAAGCGGCAGCGTGACTTGGGGCGAAATATTGCCCACGAGGACGACGCTACCGCCTTTACGGGCACTGTCGATCGCAGTATTTACAGTTTCGTTCTTGCCTACTGCTTCGACCGCAATATCTACACCCGCTCCGTTTGTCAGTTTCAGGATTTGCGCGGTCAGTTCTGAGGCGGCAGACAACGCACCCGTGGCTCCCAGATCACGGCTCAGTTGAAGGCGTGTAGGATCTACGTCGGCGACGAAAACGCGAGAACAACCTGCAACACGCAAAGCCTGCTGCACAAGGAGTCCGATGGTGCCGGCGCCGACGACCAGAGCGGTAGCGCCCGGAGGGACGGGGATGAGCGAGACCGCATGAAGTGCCACGGCAACGGCTTCCAACATCGCGGCTTCCGCAAAAGAGAGATTATCCGGCAGACGATAGACGATGCGCGCCGGAACCACAACAAACTCGGCAAACGCCCCGGCACGACGGTAGTCACCACAGGAGACCCCCAAGACCTGGCGGCGATCGCACAAATTGACTTCTCCACGGTGACAAGGAGGGCAATCGCCGCAATACACCGTCGAGTCAAACGTGACTCGTGTGCCTTTAGTCAGGCCGCTCACCGCATCGCCAAAGGCTGCCACTGTTCCCGCGGCCTCATGCCCCATCACGATGGGCGGAATTCGGCGGCCCGAAGAGCCATCGTAGCCATGCACATCGCTTCCGCAGATTCCGCATGCTGCAACGCGAATTAAGATCTCATCGGCTCCGGGCTCAGGGACAGCAACGTCGGCGAGTTCAAGATGACGATATTGCGTGAGGAGAAGAGCTTTCATTTTGGTGCTTTCGTTGGCGATTTAGCTGGATCGACACTGCCTTCACCCTCGCGGATGGTGAGAATCTGGTTCGCCTTTACCGCCGTGAAGCGTTCGATCTTCTGTGTGGTCGGCCACTTCACTTCAATCAGATCGACGGTTTGCGCTTTGCCCAACCCAAAATGCAACCGCAAGTCACTCTGCGACATGACACTTGATCCGCTGCGGACTTCATCGATCTGAGAATGATTTCCCACCACTACGCGCACGCGAGCGCCAATAGCGGTGCGATTGCACTTGGTCCCGATCAGCTTGAGTTTGATCCAGTTCTGCTTGTTGCCGCCATCGTTGCGCAACAGCGAAGGCAGATCGCCCAAATTCAGCACCAACGCGTCGATGTCGCCATCGTTATCATAGTCGCCAAAAGCGGCGCCGCGGCTGGAATAGCGTTCGGTGATGCCCGGCCCCATGGCGGAAGACACGTCCTTAAACTGCCCATTACCCATGTTCTTGTAGACGAGGCGCGGATTCTTGAAGGTCTGGCCAATCTCGTGGCCACCAATTTCGGGATAGACATGCCCATTTACCTGGATCAGGTCGGCCCAACCGTCGTTGTCGTAGTCGACGAATCCGCAGCCCCAGGCGACATACTGATTGTTGATTCCAATTCCGGAGGCGAACGTTACATCGCTGAACGTGCCGTCTCCGTTGTTGTGATAGAGGTTGCAGGTGTCATCGGCGAAGTTTGTCTTGAAGATATCGAACCAGCCGTCGCAGTCATAATCCGCGACAGCGATTCCCATTCCCGCCTGTTCGTGTCCGTTCTCGCTGTACGCGCATCCCGCCATCACAGCGATATCCGTGAAAGTGCCGTCGCGATTGTTGCGCAACAAGATGCTGGGCTCGGAATCCACGGCCACATAAATGTCTTGCCAGCCATCGTTGTCGAAGTCGCTAGCAACCGCGGTGATGGAGTATCGGGGACCCGGTTTGAGGATGCCCGCCTTCTCCGAGACATCGGTGAATGTTCCGTCCCCGTTGTTGTGGAAAAGCACGTTGGTGTCGCCGGTAAGGCCGCGCGGGCCGCACATTACCGGGATTCCCTTCCACTGGCAGGCCGTGGGATCGCCCGGCTGACCGGTCTTCACGGGGTCGAGCCTGATGTAATTGCAGACGAAAAGATCCAGGTGCCCGTCGCGATCATAGTCGAAGAACGTGCAGCCCGAGCCCCAACGGTGCTGTTCGTCGTAGACACCGGCCTTACGAGTGACCTCCGTGAACGTGCCGTCGCCGTTGTTGTGGAATAGGACGTTGTGACCCCAGAAGCAGCAGAAGAGATCGTCCCACCCATCGTTGTCGTAATCACCGACGCAGACGCCGGTTTGCCAGCCGGTGCGTGCCAGTCCTGATTTCTCTGTGACGTCAGTGAACGTGCCGTCGCGGTTGTTCTTGTACAAGTGCGAAGTGGGCGCCTGTCCGGGCCAGGGTTCGCCGAGACGCGTTCCATTGGTCAAATAAATGTCGAGCCAGCCGTCATGATCGTAATCGAAGAAGGCGATGCCGCTGCCTTTGGCCTCTATGATGTAGCGCTTGTGCTCGGCGCCTCCCCAGACGTTGGGAGTGTTAAGTCCGGCCTCGCGGCCTACGTCCACAAATTGCACCGGTGACGTTAAGGGCGGTGCAGGAGTGGACTGCAGTACCAGGCGCTGCTTCCATTTCCAGAGTGGCGTAGTGAGAGCATCGAGCAGCGTGCTTCCGAGAACCACGAAGGAAGAGCCGAGAAAACGCCGCCGGGGAAAATTCATAGCCCTATTGTCGTATACAACTCCTCTTCGGAGATGTTGCCTCTTGCACTATTTTCCGCTCGGGATCTTTGGAAACTGGCGTAGCGCAATTCCTGCGCCTTCCTTTACGGCGATGATCTGGTCCGGCGAGAGGTTTGACAACCGATCGATCTGCCCGCTCGGCCACGTAATTTCCAGCGACTCGATCCTGGTGCGCTTCCCCAAACCAAAATGGATTCTAGGGTCGCTGGCCGACATGTAACTGCCCCCACCCTTGGCTTGCTCGACATGCACGAATCCTTCCGACGCCAATTTGAGCGAGGCGCCGGTGCCGTCGCGGTTTGATTTTGCTCCGATCAACTGAACCGTCAGCCAATGATTGGCATTCCCACCGTCATTTCGCAAAAGCGACGGATAGTCGCCGCGATTATTGGTGACGATGTCGATATCGCCGTCATTATCGTAGTCAGCCGTCGCGAGCCCGCGCCCGACGATGGGACGCATGAAATCAGGCCCAAGCGATTCGGATACCTTCTCGAACTGGCCTTTGCCCAGGTTGCGATACATGAGCAGCGGCTCTTTGTAGGAAACTTCGCCGTGATACAGCGCAACATTGTCGAGCATGGAACCGTTGGCCTGGAGGATGTCGTTCCAGCCGTCGTTGTCGTAATCCAGAAATTTCATGGCTACGCCACTCATCAAGACCGCCTTGTTTCCGATGCCCGAGCGGAATGTTTCGTCCGTGAAAGAACCATCCTGACTGTTGCGGTAAAGGCGATTCAATTCGAAGTCGAGATGAGTGATATAGACGTCCATCCATCCATCGCCGTCGACGTCGGCGGCATCGATGCCCATGCCGGCCTCGTAGCGGCCGTCTTCGCTGGCGGCTAATCCGGATACCAGTGAAACGTCTTCAAATGTCCCGTTGTGTTTATTGATGAAAAGAAAGTTTGGCCACGAATCGTTGGCGATGCCGATATCAGGCCAGCCATCGTTGTTGAAATCCGCCAGAACCACGCCCATGCCCTTGGCTTCTGGCTTTCCCACTCCGGAGGCGTCGCTCACGTCGGTGAAGGTCCCGTCATGATTGTTGTGGTAAAGCTTGATGCGCTCGCCTTTGTAATTGCCAGGATGGCAGTAGGAGCGGTACCCCGGCCGGTGTTCGCCGCACCAGAGATTATTCTTCGGGCTCCATTCGATGTAGTTGGTGACGACAAGATCAAGCCAGCCGTCCTTGTCGTAATCAAACCATCCTGCGCTCGTCGACCATTGCCCTTCGTCGGCCAGGCCTGCCTTCGCGGTGACGTCGGTAAACGTCCCATTGCCGTTGTTGTGATAGAGGATGGCGCGGCCATAGCCAGTAACATACAGATCAGGGAATCCATCATTGTCAAAGTCACCCACCGCAACGCCTTGGCCGTAGTGGCCTTCTCCACCGACGCCGGCTTTCTCGGTGACGTCGGTAAAGGTTCCGTCGCCGTTATTGTGGTAGAGCGCGCTACGCAGGGGATGCGGCGGTTTGTAAGCGTCGGTAGCGCCGGACTGGACGAAGAAAAGATCCATCAGGCCGTCCTGGTCGTAGTCGATCCAACCCACTCCCGTGCCCATGGTTTCGAGGTAATACTTTTCTTCGGTCTGCGTGGAATCTTGCTGGAAAGTGATCTTGGCGCTTTCACGGACATCCGTGTAGCGGACGGGGATGCGCGATTCCGGCGCCGTCGAAGCCGGTGCGGCGTAGACACTCATATGGATGCCTGAGTTGATCGAAGTTCCGAGCGCCAGGATTGCACAACAGATAACACTGAGAGCCAGGCTCTTGCCTCCCGAAGAACTCACGCGGCCCGTCATAGACTACGATCCGCAATAAGCAGCGCCAACTGAAGTAGTTGTTGGCGGGCGGCCACGGGAATCGGTTGGCCCGCTGCGAAAGTGTTGGCGGGAGCCTTGGACAGAGTCTCTTCGATCCGGCCGACGTCCAAACCCCCAGTGTTACTTCCCTTGAAGCGGTTGAGTACTTCCCGCGCCTTCTCGATCTGTCCAGTCTGGTAATAAAAAACGCCGAGGGTGGAGTAGCTGCCGACCCACTCTGGCAGCAAATCCACCGCTTGTTCCAAGTGCGCCGCTGCCTGTTTGGCGTTTCCTCGTAGCACTGAGACCAGCCCCAAGCCCCATACGATCTTGCCCGAGCCGGGAATTTGCGCCAGGCCACGTTGCAAGGTCTGCTCCGCGCCGGTGAGATCGTTGTTGCGCAGTTGAAGGAGAGTGAGGGAGAGATAGTATTGGTCGTTGTCAGGATTGCGGGTGATCGCATTGCGGAAGATTTCCGCCGCCTTCGCTGTGTCGCCTACGTGAGCCTCGATGTCTCCTAGCAAAGCCAAGAAAGCATCATCCTGCTGGCCTGTCGGTGAAACTTTCTGCGCAGCATCAAGCGCATTACCGTACTTACCTTTACGGAAATAAGCATTTGCCAAATCGAACTTCACGTCATCGGAGTCGGAATTTGCACGCAGCGCCGCCTGGAAATGTTGAATGGCGTCATCATACAGACGATAACGTGCGAGCAAGACGCCGATGCCAGTCTGGGTGCGATAGTCATCCGCGCTGATTTGATCAAGCTGAGCGATCGTCTGCCGGGCTTCGTCCGGTTTGCCGAGCTTCAGATAGGTCTCGGAGAGTAAGTACATATCTTGCGGCTGCCCGGGATGTTTCTGGATCTGCTCGTTCAGTTCGGAGATGTCGAGTTGAGTACGTTCCCGGGCAGAAAGCGCGGAACGGTTGTCCAGGTAATCAAAGAGATGTTGATAGGGATAGGGGCCGGTTGCCGAATTCTTCGATAGCGTCTGAAAGACCTGCAGATCTCTCTCGGCGGCGGCGGTCTGATGTAGATTCCGCTCCGCCATCGCTAGCTTGTAGTAGCCGTCGGCAGGGTTGCGGCTCACTTTCACGAACCTGCGCAGGAGGTCAGCGGCATCGCCGTATTTCTTATCTTTCGCGCGAAGATTCGCCAGTTCCAGAAGGGCTTCTGGAAAATCCGCGTTCGATCGGAGCGTGCGCTGAAATAGGTCTTCCGCCCGCACGTAATTCCCGCGCCGCTCTTCGATGTAACCGACATTGAATAGGCACGATGTATCCCGCGGATCTTTCTTGAGTCCTTCCTCGAAGTACTTCAATGCCTCATCAAATCGTCCCAGATGCCGGTAAGAAAGTCCCATAAAAGCATAAGAGCGCGCGGACGACTCCAATTCGATAAGCTGCTTGAATTCCTTAATTGCGCTCTCCGTCTTCCCCGACATGAAGTAGCTCTCGCCTAAGGCGGCGTGGAGATCGGTTCGTTGCGGCGCAATTTTCAGGCCGGATTCAAGGAGGGGAATCGCGTCTTCGAAATAATTCTGAGTCATGCTTACGCGGGCCATAAGGAAGATCACGTCCGTGTTCTGCGGCGCGAGTTTGTGGGCGCGCACCAGCAACTCAAGGGCATCCATGGGCCTCGACTGATCGTAATCAACCTGGGCTAAGAGATAGAGAGTATCGGAGGAGTCGGATTTCAACTTCAGCGCGCGATTCAGCGCGAGGTCGGCTTTTACATATTCATGTGCCCTTAGATAGGCCTGTCCGAGGTTGTAGAGAATTTCGAAGGTTTCAGGCTGCAGCGCGTTCGCTTGTTCAAGTTCGAGTTGCGCCGTCTTGTATTGCTTCGCGGACGCGAACAGCAGGCCGAGCGTGAAGTGTAATTGCACGTCCTGCTTGTGCGCGGCCGAGAGATCATGAGCGGTCTTCAGTGCCTCAGCGGTTTGGTCCGCTTGAAGGTAAGCGCGCACCAGGTTGAAGCGAGTTTCGACATTCTGGGGATGTACTCTCTGAAAGTGTTGAATGGCTGGGACTGGCGCTCCCTTCGCAAGTAGAAGCAGCCCGAGATTGTAGTTGGCATCGCGATTTGCCGGAGCTAGGCGCAAGACTCCGGTGAACTCTTTTTCTGCGAGGTCGAGTTTCTGTTGGGTTACATACAGGTTGCCGAGATTGTTATGAGTCTTGGTCGAGTCAGGAGCAAGTTTTAGCGCCTGCCGGAAGGCGTCGAGAGCGTGGTCGTAATCTTTTTCGCTGGCACACACAATTCCCAGAAGGTTGTAACCTTCCACGCTGGAAGGGCTCAGCTTAAGTTGCTCCTCGATCTTTTCTTTCGCCCGCTCAAGTTCGCCTTTCTGAACGAGTTCCTCGGCTTCCTGAAAAGGGGAAGTGCTTTTCGCCGGGGGGGGTAGATAGCTGTCGTGAGGGGAATTTTGGGAAGCGTTTCCAAACCCTGGAAGCGGAAGCAGGCCCAAAGCGAGAATACTCACCGATAACAGATTGCGGTTAGTTGTCTGGATTTGAATCGAGGCGCAACTCAACATCTGCCGATGCCTCTCCCGAGGCCTCAATATAGCATCTGAAGCATCTGCTGGGCCATTTTGTGTTGCGGTTGTTTTTCTAGGAGAGCCTGCAAAATCGCTCGCGCTTTTTCTTTGTCGTTCTGCACGAGGTAGAGACGCGCGAGATTCAGATACGCCTGGTCAAAGTCCGGGGCTTGCTGGATACAGGCTTTGAATTTCTCTTCCGCCTCGGGGTAGCGTTTCGACTGCACGAACAGTACTCCCATGTTGTTAAGCGCGTCGGAGTAGTCCGGGCGAAGGCTTATCGCTTTCTCCAAGTACCGAAACGCGCGCTCGGCCTGGTCCGCGTGGGCATAGAGCATTCCGAGGCTGTAGCTAATTTCGGGATTATTGGGATCGTTCTCGAGCGCCCGCATCAGAAATCTTTCCGATTCGTCGACCTTTCCCTGCCGTCGGTATACATTCCCCAGATTCAAAAGCGCTATCGGGTAGTTGGGCCGCAACTGCAGGGACTGCTGGAAATCTCGAATCGCTTCCTCTGGGTTGCCCGCTTGCGCGGCGAGCATCCCCAGATTGTTCCAGGCCTCGGGATAATTCGGACGCAACTTCACCGTTTGTTCAAGATACTGTCGCGCCTCGGTCAGGGAGTTGCGCCGGAGGTAAAGAGTTCCCAGATTGTAAAAGGCTTGAGGGTCATCGGGCTCCGCTGCGATGACTTGCTTAAACGACTCCGCGGCTTGGTCGAGGAATCCATGCTGAAAGAAGGCCACACCATAGGTAAATGCGTTGCGTTGAAATGTGTCCTGATAGAGGGTCCCAGGGAAGGGAAGTGCCTTGCGGGCGCGGTCCGTTGGAGTGGTTGGCACCGAAGCCAAGTCCTGTAACAGTGTCTCGGGCTCTAAAATTCCCTGGTAGACCTTGACGATGTTCCCGGCGGCGTCGATCAGAAAAGACGTTGGGAACGAGAGATCTCGGTGACGGTCGAACAAATACCGATACACGATGTTATAAATGCCCGCCACTTCTTGCGTCGCGAACAAAATCGGAAACTCGAGATCTTCTGCGGCAAGTAATGACCGCATCGCACGAGGGTCCGATGGATCATCGACGTTGATCGCAGCCACGCGAAGGCCGGCGGAGGCGAGGGCAGATTGGGATCGCTGAAGACGGCGCAATTGGTCGCGGCAGGCGGGTGTCGACGTGGCCCAGAAATTGAGCAAGAGGTATCTGTGCCCTTCGAGTAATGCCTGTAGATCTCTCAGGTTGCCATTGGGGTCGGGCAACGAAAAGTCCGCTGCTTTTATGGGTTCAACGAGCCAAGTTCCGACGGAGGACGGAAGAGTCTCTCCAGTCGAGGTGTCGTCCGAATGGGCCGACGACAGAGTGGAGATCGCGAACGGCTTGGCCAGAAAGTCCCGCGCCCCTTCCTCGATCTCGACGCGATGATTAACCGGTAAACGGTCAAAAGCCTCCGCGAGGCCGCTGGGCCATCGGACGATTACGTGGACAGGATCCTGATTCTTGCCCAGACCAAAAAACAGTTCCTTGGTATGTTGTGACAAAAATCCTGACCCGGCCTGCAAATACTTCGTCTGGCGAAGTGCGCCTGCTTCGACAGTCACTGCGGCGCCAATGGCGTCGCGGTTGCTCTTCGTTCCTCGCAAACGGAAAACGATTGAATTGCCGATGCCGTTCATTGCAAGGCGCAGGATCCGAATTTGGGGCGCAGTTCGATTTTTAAGCACGATTTCGAGCCTGCCGTCGCCATCGATGTCGGCTAGCGCAAATGCCCTGCTGTCGTCGCGAAAGTCCATGCCAACCGCGCCGGAGACAGCGGAAAATGTGCCATCGCGATTGTTGGCAAAGAAAACATTTCTCTCATGACCGTTCCACTTCGCGTCAGAACGAATGAGTTCATTCATGGCACTCCATCCGAGTTCGTAGCTCGGTGAAGGACTGGAGTCCGGTGGCGACTTCGCAACGACCTGCCGCCAGAAGAAGCTGGAGACATCGCGCTGCCCAGCTCCAGAAATATACCCATTCGCAACGTACAGGTCCGGGTAACCATCATTGTCGAAGTCCCACGCATCGGTGGACCACGACCAGCGGCCCATTTCAACCCCTGCTTTCATCGCCACATTTCGAAATGTTCCGTTCCCTTGGTTGCGATATAACGAATTGCCCGTCATGTGCCGCCGGTAGGAGGCGCGAATCGTTTCCGGCTCTCCCTCATGAAAATGGGATTGCTCAAAGACTCGCATGCCCGCCGCGACCCACATTCCAGCTGCGTAGATATCCTGCTTCCCGTCATTGTCGAAGTCCAGCCAGCAGGCGCTCATGCCGGCTCCCGGCTCGTCCACTTGGGCTTCGCCGGAGACAGCGGCGAAGGTTCCATCGCCGTTGCTGCGGTAAAGATTGTTACGGCCAAAATCGTTGACCACGTAAAGGTCCGGCCAACCATCTGCATCGCAGTCGCCCCAGGAACAGGCAAAGCTGTATCGATCATTATCGATATTCAAACCGGCAGTCTCAGTCTGGTCCTCGAAGACCCCACTCCCTTCATTATGGAAAAGATAGTTCGGAGGCCCATTCCGCGCGTCGAAATAGGGGACGGGATAGCGATACTGGTCCAGTCCCTGATAGTAGCTGTAAAGGCAGAAATAGAGATCCAGATGGCCGTCCCGATCGTAGTCGGCGGCGGCAGCGTGCGTGAACGACCCCTGCGGTGGGCGTGCGAAGCGGAACGCGTCCCGTTTGAGAGAAAACTTCCCATGGCCGTCGTTCAGAAACAGCAAAGGTCCGGTCGCGCAGACCACCAACAAATCCTGAAGTCCTCGATTCTGGAAATCCGCGAACAACGCGCAGGCTGTGAAATCAAGCACACCTACGCCTGATTTCTCAGTCACATCTTCGAAGGTTCCATCGCCACGATTGCGGTAGAGCCGGTTGGGCAGGCCAGCGGGCTGGCAGATGTACAAGTCATCACGGCCGTCGTTGTCAAAGTCGCCGACCGCCACGCCGTTGTTTCCATAAACGTCGACTCCAATCGCTCCGTCGAGAACCGTCCGCCAATAGTCAACTCCGCGAAGCAGTTGTTTTTTGTAGGAATCGATTTGCCCTAGTGCATGGGAAGTGATGTCGACAAAAATGCGACCTGAGGCGCGGCTGACCGTCTCCTCAGTAGCACTCCATTTCAAAACTCGCCAGGTGTTCGATTCGTCGCGCGACCACCGACTGCGCCAGGAGCCAAGACGTTCCTCGCGCACCCGGTCTTCTTGCGTACTGACAAACTCGTAGCGAATCTCGGCTTCGAGCGTCAACGGGGAGTCGGCAACCTGGCTGCACTGGTATATCTCGAAGTCCGCGGTTTCCACTTGCCGCAGAGGGCCGAGGTATGTCTTCATCTCCTCCACGAATCGCTCGCGGCCGCTTGACAATCCGGGCCCAAATTCCCGCCGAAGGACTTCGATTCGATCGCCGGGGCGCAGGGGAAATTCGCGAACCGGAACCAGGGAAGTAAACTGTATCGCAGGGTCAACGAACTTGCTCAGCGTTACGGCGGCCGGGGACTTCAGTTTGAGATCCCGACTCCAATCCTTAAGCACGCCTATGAGTTCGGAAACATAGCCTTCGATCACGTATTCATCCGCGCCAGGAGCGGCCAGGCGGAGAATTCCGTCCAGCGGAGATTTCGCCGGATAGTGCGGAGTGAGACGAACATCAGCAAATGGGAACTGCGAAACCTGATCGGCAGCGATTCGGGGTAGTCCTGACCGATTCAGGGAACGTTGGATGGGCGCAGGAAGCAGAAATACGGGCGCCCATTGCATCTGCTTCAGAAAGGTTCGGCGTGAGATGGCTTGGCTTTCTTTTCTCCGATGCGACATGCGAGAGAGTCTAGAAATGGCCCTCAGCCAGTCTACCAACAGCAGGGTGATGTCATTGAGACACCGGTCCCGATGAGCCTCCCAGCACGAGTTCGGCTCCGATCTGATATTCGCGGCCTTGCGGGTCCTCTGCGCTCGAGAGTTCGTGCAGGGCCTCTGCCGCCATTTGGCCTAGAGTCTCACGATGTACGTCGACGGTGGTGATCGAAGGATTGCTGTATTCGGCTAGACGTGTGTTATCGAAGCCGGTAACCGAAATGTCTTCCGGAACGCGGAATCCTGAGTTCAATAGCCCCTTGACGACGCCAACCGCGGTGAGATCGTTGACTGCCACGACTGCTGTGGGCCGTGCAGCGAGCTTTGCGATGCTGAGGCCGGCGGCCAAGCCACCTTCAAAGCGCAGGTCGCCGGGCAGTACGGGACCGGGTTCGAGTTCTAAATCGCGCATGCAAGTTTCATAGGCCTCCAACCGCACTGTGTTCGACTTGAGTCCAGGTCGCCCCGCGACGAACGCGATGCGGCGATGGCCCTGCGCATAAAGGTGTTGGACAATCTGCTTTATACCGGAGGAGTAGTCGATGCGGAGATTGCTCATGTATTTTCGGGCAGGCGCCAGATCAAGAAAGGTGACGGCGATTCTTCTGCGGGCGAGTTGATGGACGAGTTTAACGCTGATCTCGGAGGTCATGATTGCGACACCACGAACCTTGTGCTCCATCATGCGATCGGCCGCTTCTCGGGTCCTCCGGGGATCATAGTTTGTGTCACTGAGAATAACGTCGTACCCGAATTGCCGCGCACGCGTCTCGAAGCCCTTGACGACTTCCGGAAAGAACGGATTCTCGATATCGGAGACGATGATTCCAAGGGTGCGGCGATCGCGCGAGGCGAGGTGGCGGGCGTGAACGTCAGGGATGTAGCCCATGCGTCTGACTGCCTGCAGCACGACACGACGAGTGTCCCGGCCCACCTTGCCGGTCTTGTTAAGCACGTTCGAGACGGTCGCGGTGGAAACCCCCGAGGCCTTTGCCACATCGCGAATAGTTACGCTCATGGTGTCCGGTACTCAGCCCGCTGAAAGTTCAAACGATTTCCGTTCGCGCGGGGTGCATCACACCGTGGAGTAAAAGACGTCACGGCGCGGAAATCAAGAAAAAAATCTTGACAACGCGTCTCAGGCCATGGTATTCCCGACCCACTAGTATTTTTAGGTTAAGCGGTTAATTTGGGGTTCCCGATCAACGATTGCTTGGCGGTGCTCGGGGATACGACTCGGCCGCCGTGGTGTTTGGTGGCGCGAGGCTTGCCCGGATGCAAGCCAGCGAGGCTCAAAGGAGAGCTCATGAACCGATACGGATTTGCCTGGATCCTGCCCAGCTTATTGGCCATTGCGGTCTTCACGACATTCGGCGCCGGGCTGCTCCATGCTCAGGTCGACACCGGTTCAATCACGGGTACGGTTACGGATTCGACGGGAGCAGTCGTTGGCGGGGCCAAAGTCACATTGGTGAACGAAGGAACCGATGTCACCCTGTCAACGAGTTCCGGATCCGACGGAAACTACGTGTTCAGTCCCGTAAGAATCGGGAGTTACAAGCTCGAGGCTGCGGCGCAAGGCTTCAAGACCCAGGTGCAGACCCACGTCGTCGTGGAAGTGAGCGCGAGGGTTTTGCTCAATTTCATCCTCCAGCCCGGAGCCACGACTGAAACCGTGGAAGTCACCTCCTCCGCTCCCGTGCTCCAGGCCGAAGATGCGTCCGTGGGTCAAGTGGTCGATCAGCGCAACGTGAATAATTTGCCGTTGAATGGCCGCAACTTCACGTTCCTGGCGCAACTTGCCGCCGGCGTGAACACGCCCCAAGCGGATACTCGCGGCAACGCCGCCAGCGGCGCTTTCGCAGCCAATGGGAATCGGCCGGCCCAAAACAACTACATGCTGGATGGAATTGACAACAATTCCGATACAGTGGATTTCCTGAACGGGACGAACTACGTTGTTCTTCCCCCGGTTGACGCTATTCAAGAATTCAAGGTCCAGACCTCGGACTTCAGTGCTGAATTCGGCCGCTCCGGAGCGGCGGTTCTCAACGCCACAATCAAATCCGGCACCAACAGTTTCCACGGCGCCGCCTGGGAGTTCTTCCGTAACGATAAGCTTGATGCTGCGGATTATTTCGAAGACGCTGGTCATGTTAAGAAGGGCGAACTCCGGCAGAACCAATTCGGATTTTCCGGCGGCGGCCCCGTCATCAAGAACAAAGTCTTTTTCTTTGGCGACTATGAGGGATTTCGCAGGGCGCAAGGAACAGTTTTGACGGGATCAGTGCCTACCGTTGCCGAGCGCAGCAGCGGGTTTACCAATCTTTCAGATTTGATCACCGGGCAATCTGGCACGCAAACCGACGCCTTGGGCCGAACGATCCCGCTGGGAACCGTCTTGGACCCTGCGACAACGCGGGCGGTTACGGCAAATGCGGTTGATCCGGTGTCGGGGCTGAAGGCGACCGCGACTGGGTATGTTCGCGATCCGTTCCAAAACGGCAGCTGCCCGGTCACCACCACCACCGCTTTCTCCCTCGCCTCCTGTGGCTTGAATCAACTGCCGAGTGGACGTTTGGATGCAAACGCCATCAAGCTGTTGAGTCTGTATCCGACTCCGACGGCTTCTTCACTTTTCTCGAACTACACCAATTCCCCAAAGCTGTTTGAACACCGCAATTCTTTCGACACCAGGTTGGACCTTGACCTGAGCGACAAGAATCAGTTGTTCTACCGGTTCAGCTACGTGGACGACCCAGATTTTATTCCCGGAATTTTCGGAGGAGTGGCGGACGGGGGTGGTTTCCAGCAGGGCAACCAAACGGCGCTTGCTCAGCAGAGCGTATTGGCCTATACCCATGTTTTCTCCTCGAGCACGGTGAACGTTGCCCGCGCCGGACTGAACTACTTGCACACGACTCGTGTGTCTCCCGAGGCCAATAACCTGAGCGGCCTTCCAGCCTCCTTCGGAATTCAAGACATCCCGCAACAGAAGGAGAATGGGGGTCTTCCCGCCTTCGGAATCAGCGGACTAGCGACCTTGGGGAGTAATGCGTTTCTACCTTCGGATGAAGTTAGCTCGACTTTTCAGGTCACCGACGATTTCACCAAGATTTACGGCAAGCACACCTTCAAGATGGGTATTGAGTGGCAGCACGTCAAGTTCTCCACGCTGCAGCCACCGTGGTCCCGTGGCGAATTCGACTATAGCGGGCTTTACACCGAGATTCCCGGCGTCGGATCGGGAAACACGGGTCGTGCTCAAATGTTGTTGACACCGATTGCGTCAACCGTGCCTGGTGGCATCGATTACGTCGGAGGCCCGTCTGGAAACGCTGATGATGGGCAAACTCACAATGGCATTTACGCTTCCAACATTTCCCTCACCGACAACGGAAAGAACTACTACGGAACTTACGTTAACGACGATTGGAAGGTAACTCCCAAGCTCACCGTCAACTTGGGTCTGCGTTGGGACTTCTTCGGCTTGGTTTATGAGCACCATGGAGCCCAAGCCAACTTCGTCCCAGGTGGCCCGCCCACCGGCAGTCCCATGTACATACTGCCGGGCGGAACGAACCCTGCGAACCTCTCCACAAGCTTCAACAGTTTGCTCGCTAAAGACGGCATCGCTCTTGCCATCACGAACAAATATGGGAAAGGTTTGGGCAATTCCCAAAAGGCAAATTTTGCTCCACGTCTTGGTTTCGCCTACCAAGTCAGTCCGAAGCTGGTAGCTAGAGGTGGGTTTGGCATTTTCTTCAACGGCTTTGAGAACCGCGGGTATTCGCCAAATCTGGGTGAAAACTACCCCTTCCAATTCAATTTCCAGTTCCAGCCACCTGATGCCGGGCACCCCGTCACCTATGCCGGTTGCACCAGTCCGGTGGCGTCCCCCGGCGGGGGCGCAACGTTAGAAACGGGGTTCTCTTGCACACCGCTCGTCCCGACCTTGGTTAACGCCAGCGGATTGGCGTTACGCGGGATTCAATTCCATTACCTGACTCCCTACACCATGAGCGGCAACTTCACCCTCCAGTATCAGTTGACACCGACTTTAACCGTCCAGGCTGGGTACGTGACCTCGTTAGCGCGACACTTGGAGTCGTTTCCCAACGCCAATCAGCCCACGCAGATCGGAGTAGCGGCGCTTCCATTTCCGGACTTCGGTGAAGGGTCAAGTTATGCCATCACTGCCGGCAACAGTTTTTATCATTCGCTTCAGACCAAAGTGGAAAAGCGATTTGGAAGTGGGCTCAATTTCCTGGCCACGTATACGTGGGCCAAAACGCGCACCGACGCGGGCGATCTGCTGAATGGCGGCAGCAACGCAGGCTTCCGCGCCCCGGATGTCCCAGGGGTCGGAATCCATTATGACTATGGATTGGCAGATTTTGATATTCGGAACGTATTTCACCTGAGCGGTGGCTACGAGCTTCCCTTCGGCAAGGGCAAGCGCTTTTTGGGCAACAGCGGGTTTGCCAGCAAGGCGTTCGGTGGGTGGAGCATCAACGCAAGCGCCGTGCTTCAAGGCGGCCAACCCATAACTTTGAGTTGCCCTTCAGGCACAGCCCCCAATACCGGTTGTTATGATCTCATCGTTCCTGGGCAGAGCCAGAAGAGAGGATTGCACATCGACTCCAACGGGAAGTTGAGCTTCTTCGGCAACCCCGCGGCCTTTGCCCAGCCACCGGCGTGTACGACCCTACCTTGCCCTCTGTCCACATTGGGCGGCCCCCCGGACCAGCTTGCCGGGCCACCCTTCAAACGGCTGGACTTCTCAACCTTCAAGGATATGAAGCTCAGCGAGCGTTTCACTCTGCAGTTCCGAGCTGAGTTCTTCAATATCCTGAACCACCCGAACTTCAACGCGCCAAATTTCGGCGGCAACGGGGTTGTCGCGGTTTCCGGTTCGGGCAATTTCACTAGTTCGAACTTTGGCGAGATCGGATCCACTCGCGATGCTCCCTACGATCCGAGGCAGATCCAGTTTGCTTTGAAGCTTTACTACTGATTGATCGTGTTTACCCGGAAGGCGTCCCTGCACGGCGCCTTCCGATTTTGTTTACTCGGTTGTGTGCTCCCGCGTGCGCGGTGCGGGTGCTAACATACAAACGCTGTGATCTTCCGACATCGGCTCATGTGCACGGTTTCTTCCGCCCTCCTCGCGTGTTCACCGATGCCTACAGCAAATGCCGAGCAGAACCAGCTAGCAGCGCCGGATCCTCAACAGCTTGATCGCAAGTTCCAGGCGGCCTCGGCTGACTACGACGCCGGACACTTCGCCGAAGCCGCGGTGCAACTGGAGAACCTGCTGCGTGAGGTTCCGCAGAGCTTTGAGGTCCACGAGCTTCTCGGACTAGCCTATTCCGCGGAAACACAAGACGGCAAAGCCAACGAGCATTTGGACAAGGCTGTGCGCCTCCAGCCGGATTCGGCCGCAGCCAGGACGAACCTGGCCGCAAATCTTGTCCGCCTGGGCCAGTCCGAGCGGGCGGAAGCAGAGTTCAAGGCCGCGCTGCGGCTCGAGCCGCACACTTTTGACGCCAACCACAATCTCGGCGAGTTTTATGTGCAATCCGGAAAAATCTCGGAGGCGGCGCCTTTCCTTGAGCGCGCGCAGAAGATCCGTCCCGCGGCCTACGATAACGGCTACGACTTGTCCCTTGCGTACGCGGAGATTGGAAGGCTCTCGGACGCGCGGCAGTCGGTCCACGATCTCTTGAAACAGAAGGATACCGCGGAATTGCACAACCTTCTGGGACAGATCGAGGAGAAGGATAAGAACTATGTGGATGCGGCCACAGAATTTGAAACCGCCGCGCACAAAGATCCGAGCGAGAGCAACCTTTTCGATTGGGGAAGCGAACTTCTTCTGCACCGGACTCTAGAGCCCGCGATTGCAGTCTTCCGGCAGGCTGTAGAACGTTATCCGAGTTCAGCACGGATGGCGATCGGTCTTGGCATTGCTCTGTACTCGCGCGGCAACTATGACGACGCGGTCAAATCCCTTTTGCGGGCGGCCGATCTTAGCCCCGCGGACCCGCGCTGCTACTTTTTTCTATCCAAGGCATATGACAGCACACCCAGCCATGCGGAGGAAGTGATCCAGCGGTTCAGCCGTTTTTCGCAACTGCAGCCGGGCAATGCGCGCGCACTTTATTACTATGCGATGAGTTTGTGGAAAGGAAAGAGGGCGCAAGACGCCGGCCTCGATCTCCATCAGATCGAATCGCTGCTCCAGAAGGCGGTCGCGCTCGATCCCAAATTTGCTGACGCGCATTTGCAGTTAGGGAATCTTTATTCGGACCAGACACAGTATGCCGCGTCCATTCCTGAGTACGTTAAGGCTTTGGAAAACAATCCGAATATTGCCGACGCGCACTATCGGTTGGGCCAGGCCTATGTGCACACGGGTCAGAAGGACAAGGCGCAAGAGCAGTTTCAGGTGTACCAGCAGTTGCGTGCCCAACACTTGGCTGATCTGGACAAACAGATAGCGGACATTCGACAGTTCGTTTACTCCGAGAAAGAAGAAATGCCGGCAAAGCCGTGATCAGACCCAGCGCTGGCTTGGGTGTCGGCATGGACCTTAGATGAGAGTCTTGCCGCAGTATGGAGGCTACCGAGTGAGTGCGGGCCCGCTGAGCGCGTCGAATCCGAAAGAGGTTGGGCACATTCTCGCCCGTACCCGCCGCGACTTCCTGCGTAGCGCCGCCGGAGTGACTCTAGGCAGTACCTTGCTGCACTCTTCGTGGGCTCGAGCCGCAGCCTCTTCGTCCACGAGAAAAGTCGTTGTCGTCACGTTTGGCGGCGGTGCTCGCGATCAGGAGACTTTTGCGCCGGAGGGTCAGGAAAACATTCCGCACCTGATGCGCGAACTCATCCCGCAAGCCAGTTTTTTTACTCAGGTCGTCAATCGTGGAATCCTCGGCCACTACGTCGCGACCGCGAGTCTGGCTACTGGCGTTTATGAAACCATTAATAACTTCGCATCGCTCCCTCCGCAGTCTCCCACGGTATTTGAATACTTTCGCAAAGAGCTGAAGCGTCCATCCTCGGATGCCTGGGTCGTCGCTCCCAGCAATGGTTTCAACCGCATTGGCGAAAGCAGTCATCATTCCTACGGCCCCGGCTTGGGCGCGCGGGTGATTCTGCCGAAGCACTTGTTGACGGCGGCCACCTCCGGCCGCCGCAACGACTACGAACATTTGCTGCGCGACAACTACGAAACGCCGTACTACACGCCGGAACTGGAAGGCAGCGAATTTGAGCTACAGCAACTCGAAATGATCCTGAAACTCTCGGTCGACGACTTCAAAGTCCATGCGCAGACCTTGTCCAGCCCGGATGAGCTTTCCGTTTACATTGCGCGCCAATTGATGCGGCAAGTTTCGCCCAGCCTGTTGTGGATCACAATGCACGACATTGACATCGCGCACGCTGGAGCCTACTCGCTCTATGTCGACGGAATCCGGCGCACCGACCGCTTGTGCTCTGATTTGTGGAAAACCATTCAGAGCGAGCCGGAATACGCGGGCAAAACGACTCTCTTCATCCTGCCCGACTTCGGTCGCGACTCCGACGAAGATGCCGGAGGGAATGGCTTCCAGCATCATCGCACCGGCGATGCTCTTTCGCGCACGACCTGGATGTTGGTCGCCGGACCTGGGATTCGCGAAAACGTGGTCTTCGATCGGGCGATGGAATCCACCGATCTGGTGCCCACGCTGGGATCTATGCTTGGATTTTCGGCGTCATTTGCTCAGGGGAAGCCGATCACCGAACTGTTGTAACTTTCATGCTTCCACGCGATCTCAAACCCGAGCAGTTCAATGGCTATCCGCCCGAAGCGCGCAAAATCGTCACCAACTACTTGGGGATACTGCAACGGTTGCCTTTGAGCTTTGTGCCCGGCCTGTTGCGCGAACTCATCGATTACGATTTCAAATTTCCCGCTGAGCGCAAAGCACACGAGGAGGAACTGGCGCACCTCACCTCACTGCCTGCTGGCGAATTCAAAGAGTGGTTTCGAGGATTCGCGGAAATCAGCCTTTCTCCGCAGCTCGAGACGTTTGATTGGATAAAATCGCCCGCTCAGTTTGTCGAACAGTTATCGGCCCATCTTTGGAGCACACACCAACTGGACGCGTTTCGCAAAGCTTCGAACGAATATGCGGATCGTTTCCGCTCCGCAGTGCCGCCGGACCCTCCTGCTGTTTCAAGGCTGGGGATTTCCGTCATAGGCCAGGGAGTGGCCTCCTACGATGATCCTTTATTTCGCAAGTTGCGCCCCCATGGCGCATATTTCAGCCACGTCAAGGCTGAAGATGGATTGCGGCTATTGCTGGACGCGGTTGCTGCGCGTGCCAAAGCGCATCCGGATCCCTACGCCCACTGGTACATCGATGGCGGCGATGAGGCGGATCACGCCCCGTCACTCACTTGCGTTTCTTACGGATCTCTTGAACCGGTGCGCGCTGGCTTGTTGCGCAAAATGCAGATAGAGCTTGATCGGCCGGGCATGGGTCCCGAAGCGCTGCGTACGGTCTTAGCCCAGATGCGTCCGTCAGATCTTGGCATGAACGCAAGGAGCAAACCGCGAGACGAAGTGCTGGATCGATTCCAGGTCAAACTGCTGACCGAGGGTTCGGGAACGCAGATATTCAGTACGAGTTTCGCCCAGTGGGCTGCGCGTGAAGCTCTACGGCGGGCCCAGCCACTCACCTTGTTGGTGCGGTTTGCCCCGCGACAGCGGCAGAAGCCGATGAACGAACTACTCTCGGCGATACAGGCCCGTCCGGAACTCGATGTTGTCGGGTCACTGATCGACGGCGACTTCGGTGCATATTACAACTGGCTGAATCAGCAACGCCTGCCCGGAGCTGAGCAGTCGTCATTCCTGGTTTGGTTTGAAGGGCACGGTCAAGCCCTGGCGATTGGCCCTTCGCTACCGCGGGGGACAGAATCCACATCAGCCGCCGATCTCGGGCAGTTGCTTGCCTGGTCTATTTAAGAGTGACCGTCTAAGCATCACGCTTCAGATGCAAAAGCCAAAAAGCTTCTTGCATGCAATCGATAATTAAGGAAGAGAGCAAAGAACATGGATCGACGAAAGTTCATAAAACAAACAGGAACACTCATCGCCGGAGCCGCCCTCGCGCCGTACGCAATTCCAGAAAATGGCGCCGAATCGACCACTCCGGCCGGACGGCTTGTTCTCCCCATGAATCGTAAATGGCGTTACAGCCGAAGTTTTGTCGAAGGTGGCCACGCAAAAGATTTCGACGACTCAGGTTTTGAGCGAGTCACGATCCCGCATACGAACATCCGGCTCCCATGGCATGGTTTTGATGAGAAGAATTATGAGTTTGTGTCACTATACCGCCGCCGCTTCAAACTCCCGGCAGAAGCGCGGGGGAAACGCGTCTTCGTCGACTTTGAAGGCGTCATGACCGCCTCCACGGTCTGGATCAACGGAGAGCGTCTCGGAGAATATAAAGGAGGATACACCCCCTTTTCGTTTGAATTGACGTCCCACGTCGACCTCGATGGCGAGAATGTGCTCGCTGTGGATGTCGATTCCACGGAGCGTCCCGATATTCCGCCTTTTGGATACGAGATTGACTATCTCACGTTCGGTGGCATCTACCGCGAGCTCTCTCTGCGTGTAGTGCCAGCGACGTTCATCGAGAACATCTTTGTGCAGCCGAAGAACGTGCTTACCCAGAGCCCTGCGGTCGACGTGGATTGTTTCGTACAGCATTTGGAGGCCTCGAAAGACACGCTGACGGTCGAGGTCGAATTGCTCGACGGCGATCACGTTGTTGGGAAAGCGTCGCAGCAATTGCCAGCGTCAGGCGCAGAGAGCGAGCCGGTCGCACATACAGCACACCTTGAGGGCCTGAACGGAATCAAATTGTGGGACCTGGAGAAGCGAAACCTCTACTCTGCCCGGGTGCGCTTGCGTCGCGGAGCCCAAGTCGTGGACGAAGACTCCCGCCGTTTCGCCTTCCGTGAGGCCCAATTCACCGATCACGGCTTCGAGCTGAATGGCAAGGTCATCAAGCTGCGCGGGCTCGACCGTCATCAGACCTTTCCCTGGGTCGGGCAGGCCATGCCCGCACGTCCGCAGCGCCACGATGCGCAGATTCTGCGCAACCAACTCAAGTGCAACATTGTCCGCACCTCACATTATCCTCAGTCGCGGCATTTTCTCGACGCCTGCGACGAAATCGGGCTTCTGGTTCTGGAAGAGATTCCCGGCTGGCAGCACATCGGTGACGAAGCTTGGCAGAACATTTCCGTCGACAATGTCCGGCGCATGATCCGCCGCGACTGGAACCATCCCTCCATCATTTTGTGGGGAGTGCGCATTAACGAATCGCGGGACAACCATGATTTCTACATGCGCACAAATGCGCTGGCTCATCAACTCGACCCAACTCGCCAGACGGGAGGCATCCGGTACTTCCAGGAATCTGAATTTCTGGAAGATGTTTTTACGATGAACGATTTCGGCTTTCCCCTAAAACCGGCGAACCATCCGCGGTATCTGAATACGGAATTCTGCGGGCACACTTATCCCACCAAGACCATCGACCAAGTCGAACGGCTTACCGAGCACACGATACGGCATGCGCGCGTCCACGATCAGTTGGCTTCAAATCCCCAGTATGCTGGCGGAATCGGATGGTGCGCCTTCGACTACAACACGCACGGGAATTTCGGTTCCGGCGATCGAATCTGTTATCACGGTGTCACTGACATCTTCCGAGAACCAAAGCCAGCCGCGGGATTCTACAAGTCGCAGTGCGACCCCGCAGAAGAGATCGTGCTCGAACCGGCTTTTCATTGGGCGCGGGGCGATGCATCCGTCGGATTCTCGAAGGCAGTGGTTTGCTCTAATTGCGATCACCTGAAGTTCTACATCGACGACAAACTGATTGCGGAGGTGGATCCGGACCGCAAGCAGTTCGCGTACCTTCGGTATGCCCCGTTTGTTCTTGAAATGGGAGAGCTCTTCCACAAATGGGGAGACCTGCGGATTGAGGGCTACATCCAGGGCAAGCAGGTCATTGCGAAACGCCTCTCGGGGAGAGGCGTCGATACGAAGTTCCTGCTCCTGCTAGACGACACTGACTTAATTGCCGATGGCGCCGATTCCACCCGAGTTGTCCTGCGCGTTACCGACGAATTCGGCGCGGTCCAGCCTTTTGCGAATGACGCGGTCAAGTTTGAATTGGAAGGCCCAGCGGAGATCGTTGGAGATAATCCGTTCTCTTTGATAGGAGGAACCGGAGCGATTTGGATTCGAGCCCAGGAAAGGCCCGGGAAAGTGCGGCTCAAAGCCTTCCATCCGTACTTGGGAGCGCAGCAGGTCGAGATCGATGTGGCTGGCAGTCCGGAGGAAACCGTCTAAGGAAAGCTGGCACTCCAAAGCGGGAACCATTGTTGGTCAAAAGTGCCCCGGCAGCTAAGTGATGGCGCGGTCGAGATGGACATAGCCCCCGTCCACAAAAACATGCTGGCCGGTAATGTGCTGGGCTCCTTCCGATATCAGGAAAACGATCATGGAGGCGAGTTCCTCAGCCGTCGTCATTCTTTTTCCTAAAGGAATGTTGGAAACAATCGTCTGGAGTTTCTGCTCCGGATTCGGAAAAGTGCCGAGCCACTCGCGATACATGTCAGTCATCACTTCGGCTGGGACGACAGCATTGACTCGAATGCTATATGGCAAGAGTTCGACCGCCCACTCGCGTGTTAACGCCAGGATCGCACCTTTGGCTGACGCGTAACCGGACGTGCCTCCTTGCCCCGTAACTGCGGTTTTGGAGGCGACATTGAGGATCGAGCCCTTGGATCGCTTAAGGTGGGGCAGGTTGTGTCAAGAAGATGCGCAAGCGTCATGCTGTACGAAAGATGAAGGTCGGCCCTTCGGAGCCACCCTGTAGGGGGAGGCTTCAAACAGCCGTGAGCTGCTTCAGCCAAAAGCTGCGGTGGTGAACGTCACGGTTAAAAGGCGTGGCATTTCGATCACGTCATGTAGGGATTAGAGAGACGAATGTAAATGAACCTCCGATAACGCATCGAAACACCACACGGACGACATCAAAACCGGAACTGCCTGCCAGGGCCGGGAGGAGCACGGAAGCCACCTACTTACTGTCCGTGCGATGTCCGGTGTACAGGGGGCGTGACTCTAGTCTGGGCTTTCGTACGGAACTTGAGAACTTGGTTTGCGATGGTAAGGGAAAAGGCACAAGCGGATGCCCCGTGAGGCCGAAAGTACCAATGCGCAAGCCAGGGGCGAACTGCTTCGTAGTAGCGAGGAAGCGGGGTAATTCCCGTGGAGCGAAGGGAGCAGGTCACCCTCGGCGAGATGGAGTCAACGGGAAACCGGAGGAACTCATTGTCTTGCCGCAAGGCGGCAGCCTTTCAGGGGTGGCACGAGCCGGATGAATCGAGAGATTCACGTCCGGCTCTGTGAGCGGCTCGGGGCGAAATTCCCCGGGCCGACTCGGCGCATAGTGCGCCATGCTGTAATAGTGCAGCAGATTTTTCTTCAGTGAACCAAGGTATTGCTCAGGACTACCGTGCTCGAGGCTAATCCGGTCGTTGAAGCCCGCGTTGTTGATCAGTGCGTCTAACTGTCCGAACTCCTGGACCGCGTGTTCCACAGCTTGCGAGCAGTCCGGCGCCGAGTTCAGCTCAATGCCGATCATCACGCATCGCATGCCAGCATGGCGCAGTCGGTCGCGGAGCCCCTCGCCTGCCTGCGTATCCCGATCAACCATGACGGGAATGCCGCCTTCTTCACCAATAAGTTGAGCCGAAGCTGCACCAATACCCTTGGCTCCCCCAGTGATGAGAACTACCTTATCTTTCAGTTGCAGGTTCATAAGGGGAGGTCTTTAGTCCATAAAACTTCTCTGCATTCCCTCCGAAGATGTTGTTTTGCTGCTCGGAGGAAAAATCATGCAGGTAGCCAGCGATCAACTGCTTGACGTCGGGATAATCTGCGGCTAACAGACAAACGGGCCAGTCAGAACCGAACATGAGCCTGTCGGTCCCAAACGCATCGAATGTTACATCGAGGTACGGTGTGAAATCTGTCTGGCGCCACCTTCGCCAGTCCGCTTCCGTGATAAGGCCGGACAACTTGCAATAGACGTGTGGGTTGGCTGCAAGTAACCGGATCTGCT